>NZ_JBSRXO010000035.1:0-1055 GCF_054055695.1 Burkholderia sp. PvR073 | reverse complement strand
AGGACGGTCACCACGGTAGGATTCATGACTGGGGTGAAGTCGTAACAAGGTAGCCGTATCGGAAGGTGCGGCTGGATCACCTCCTTTCCAGAGCTTCTCGCAAAATTGAGCGCTCACGCTTATCGGCTGTAAATTAAAGACAGACTCAGGGGTCTGTAGCTCAGTCGGTTAGAGCACCGTCTTGATAAGGCGGGGGTCGTTGGTTCGAATCCAACCAGACCCACCATTGTCTGGCGGTAGGTACATCCTGAGGTCATCTGTACACATGGGGGCATAGCTCAGCTGGGAGAGCACCTGCTTTGCAAGCAGGGGGTCGTCGGTTCGATCCCGTCTGCCTCCACCAATCTTCAATGACAAGCGTTCGACGTAGTCGAATTTTTGTCATTGGCGATTGAGCCAGTCAGAGTGATATGAGTAACACCATATCGGCTGTCGTTCTTTAACAATCTGGAAGAAGTAAGTAATTTGGATAGCGGAAGCGTCTTGAGATGGACGTGAAAGTTATCCGGGTTGTGATTGTATCGATGTATCTCAAGATGATTCGAACTCTATGTTTGACTCAATTGGAATACGGCACAAATGCGAGAACTCAACCTGTAGCGACTGTCGCAAGACAGACTCGTTATAGGGTCAAGCGAACAAGTGCATGTGGTGGATGCCTTGGCGATCACAGGCGATGAAGGACGCGGTAGCCTGCGAAAAGCTACGGGGAGCTGGCAAACGAGCTTTGATCCGTAGATGTCCGAATGGGGAAACCCACTCCTTTTGGAGTATCCATGGCTGAATACATAGGCCATGCGAAGCGAACGCGGTGAACTGAAACATCTAAGTAACCGCAGGAAAAGAAATCAACCGAGATTCCCAAAGTAGTGGCGAGCGAAATGGGATGAGCCTTGTACTCTTTATTTGTATTGTTAGCCGAACGCTCTGGAAAGTGCGGCCATAGCGGGTGATAGCCCCGTAGGCGAAAACAGTATGAAAGAACTAAGTGTACGACAAGTAGGGCGGGACACGTGAAATCCTGTCTGAAGATGGGGGGACCATCCTCCAAGGCT
>NZ_JBSRXO010000034.1:0-1367 GCF_054055695.1 Burkholderia sp. PvR073 | reverse complement strand
GCGATGAAGGCCGGATGGTTGATCACGTTCTCGAGGAACTGCAGGTTCGACGTGACGCCGCGAATCCGGAACTCGCGCAGCGCGCGATCCATCCGGTGAATCGATTCCGCGGCCGTCGGCGCCCACGTCGTCACCTTCACGAGCAGCGAGTCGTAGTACGGCGTGATCACCGCGCCGCCGTAGGCCGTGCCGGCATCGAGCCGCACGCCGAAGCCCGCCGCGCTGCGATAGGCGGTGAGCCGCCCGTAGTCGGGCAGGAAGTCGTTCTCCGGATCCTCGGTCGTGATCCGGCATTGCAGTGCGTTGCCGTTCAGCGGAATCGCCTGCTGTTCCGGCACGCCGGCCGCGCGCGCGACGAGCGCGCCATCGGCGTCCGTCGCGTCCTCCGCCAGGCCGATCCGGCCGCCTTCGGTGATGCGGATCTGCGCCTTCACGATGTCGATCCCGGTGACCATCTCGGTCACCGTGTGCTCGACCTGGATACGCGGATTCACCTCGATGAAGTAGAACTGGCCGGTGTCGGCGTCCATCAGGAATTCGACGGTGCCTGCATGCGTGTAGCCCACGGCGCGCATCAGGCGCAGCGCGGACTCGCACAGCGCGTGCCGGCTTTCGCGATCGAGATACGGCGCCGGCGCACGTTCGACGACCTTCTGGTTGCGCCGCTGCACCGTGCAGTCGCGCTCGTACAGATGCACGACCGTGCCGTGCAGATCGCCGAGCACCTGCACCTCGACGTGCCGCGCATTGCGCACCAGTTTCTCGACATACACCTCGTCGTTGCCGAACGCGGCCAGCGCCTCACGGCGCGCGACCGGCAGCAGCGTTTCGAGGTCCTGAGCGCTTTCCAGTACGCGCATCCCGCGTCCGCCGCCGCCCCAGCTCGCCTTCAACATCAGCGGATAGCCGACTTCCGCGGCGAGCACGCGGCACGCATCGAGATCGTCCGGCAGCGGCGCGGTCGCGGGCATCACCGGCACGCCGGCGGCGATCGCCGCATTGCGCGCGGCCACCTTGTTGCCGAGCGTGCGCATCACGTCGGGCGACGGGCCGATCCAGCGGATGCCGGCGTCGATCACGGCCTGCGCGAAATCGGGGTTCTCGGAAAGAAAGCCGTAGCCGGGGTGGATCGCATCGACGTTGGCCTGCCGTGCGACGCGCAGGATGTCGTCGATGTCGAGATACGCGGCGAGCGGCTTCTTTCCCTCGCCGATCAGGTAGCTCTCGTCCGCCTTGAAGCGATGCAGCGCGAGCCGGTCTTCCTTCGAATAGATCGCGACCGTGCGGATGTTCAGCTCGGCGGCGGCACGCATCACGCGGATCGAGATTTCCGAACGGTTCGCGATCAGGATGGACTGGATGGGGGT
>NZ_JBSRXO010000033.1:0-1379 GCF_054055695.1 Burkholderia sp. PvR073 | reverse complement strand
GCGCTGTGGGCGGCGCTGGCGGTGGCGGTGGAGATCGGCGGCTCGCTGTGCGTGGTGTTTCGCCGCTTCACGTGGCTCGGCGCGGGCAGCCTCGGCATGCTGACGCTGGTCGCGATGGCCGTGGCGAACGATTTCTGGAACCGCTCGGGCGCCGAACATTTCATGGCGCTGAACAGCTTTTTTGAGCATCTGGGCTTGATTGCGGCGCTCGTCCTTGTCACCATCGTCGGCGATATTCAACGCGGGGAGGGCGACGGCAATCCCTGACCGCCGGGTCGGCCCTCCCACGAACGCGACGCGGCAACCGTGCAATCCACGGGCGCCACGTCGCCCAACCTCTACGCAAACACCACGAATTGAAATCTGAAGACACCCTTCTTTCCGCGGTCGCCGGGTTCGTCGATACGCTGAGCTTCGTCTCGCTGTTCGGGCTGTTCACCGCACACGTGACGGGCAACTTCGTGCTGATCGGCGCCGGCGTTGCCGGATTCGGGCAGGGCCTCGTGCTGAAACTGAGCGTGTTTCCCGCATTCATATGCGGCGTCATCGCGGCGAGCCTGATCGCGCGGTCGTTGTCCGCGCGGCCGGCATGGCAGGGCGCGCGTGCGCTGTATGCGGTGCAGGCCGTGATGCTGCTCGGCTTCTGTGTGGCCGGCGTGTGGGCGACGCCCGTCACGCAGTCCGACAGCCTGCCGGTGCTGGTGGCCGGCATCGTCGGCACGTTCGCGATGGGCGTGCAGAACGCGCATCCGCGCGTGATCGCCCGCGCAAGCGTGCCGAACACGGTGATGACGGGCAACGTCACGCAGGCGATTCTCGATGTGGTCGACCTGTTGTCCGCCGGCACGGCCGACAGCGCGCGCGTGGCCGCACGCGCACGGTTCGGCAAGATGTTGCCGGCGATCGTCGCGTTTGCGCTGGGCGCAATGGCTGGCGCGCTCGGCTTTCGCTACATCGGATTCTGGGCGCTGCTCGCGCCGGCTGGCGCGCTCGCGGCACTGGCATTGACGTCCGGCGCGCACGATACGGCGCCTGCCGTGCGGAGCTGAGTTAGCCGACACGCCGCGCGGCGGCCGGCAGGCCGTCGGCGCAAAGCGGCCTTCGTTGGGATGAACGGGGGAGTCGTTTGGGGGCGCGGCCGGCGCCCGCGCGGCGGCGCGCTTATTGCGCGATCGACTCGAGGTCGTACGATGGCAACGGATGCGCTACCGGTCGCCGTCTCGCGGGTTGCCCCAGAACACGAAGACGATCACACAGCACAACAAAGCACCCACCAAAACCAGTTTCATCAGAATTTGCTCCGAGAAACCCCGCCATTTCCCCCAAGGGGACTTCCTTCGGGGCGGATGGCGGGAAGGAAAGGAGTGCTGTTGACAGGC
>NZ_JBSRXO010000032.1:0-1405 GCF_054055695.1 Burkholderia sp. PvR073 | reverse complement strand
TAGCGCGAAACAGACTTGTTATAGGATCAAGCCTTACGGGCAATTAGTATCAGTTAGCTGAACGCATTACTGCGCTTACACACCTGACCTATCAACGTCCTGGTCTCGAACGACCCTTCAAGGGGATCTAGTCCCCAGGGATATCTCATCTTAAGGCGAGTTTCCCGCTTAGATGCTTTCAGCGGTTATCTCTTCCGAACATAGCTACCCGGCGATGCCACTGGCGTGACAACCGGTACACCAGAGGTTCGTCCACTCCGGTCCTCTCGTACTAGGAGCAGCCCCCTTCAAATATCCAACGCCCACGGCAGATAGGGACCAAACTGTCTCACGACGTTTTAAACCCAGCTCACGTACCTCTTTAAATGGCGAACAGCCATACCCTTGGGACCGGCTACAGCCCCAGGATGAGATGAGCCGACATCGAGGTGCCAAACACCGCCGTCGATATGAACTCTTGGGCGGTATCAGCCTGTTATCCCCAGAGTACCTTTTATCCGTTGAGCGATGGCCCTTCCATACAGAACCACCGGATCACTATGACCTGCTTTCGCACCTGCTCGACTTGTCGGTCTCGCAGTTAAGCACGCTTATGCCATTGCACTATCAGCACGATTTCCGACCGTACCTAGCGTACCTTCGTACTCCTCCGTTACGCTTTGGGAGGAGACCGCCCCAGTCAAACTGCCTACCATGCACTGTCCCCGACCCGGATCACGGGCCAAGGTTAGAACCTCAAACAAACCAGGGTGGTATTTCAAGGACGGCTCCACCGAAACTAGCGTTCCGGTTTCATAGCCTCCCACCTATCCTACACAGATCGGTTCAAAGTCCAATGCAAAGCTACAGTAAAGGTTCATGGGGTCTTTCCGTCTAGCCGCGGGTAGATTGCATCATCACAAACACTTCAACTTCGCTGAGTCTCGGGAGGAGACAGTGTGGCCATCGTTACGCCATTCGTGCAGGTCGGAACTTACCCGACAAGGAATTTCGCTACCTTAGGACCGTTATAGTTACGGCCGCCGTTTACCGGGACTTCAATCAAGAGCTTGCACCCCATCATTTAATCTTCCGGCACCGGGCAGGCGTCACACCCTATACGTCCACTTTCGTGTTTGCAGAGTGCTGTGTTTTTATTAAACAGTCGCAGCCACCAGTTTATTGCAACCCCTTCACCCTCTGCGCGCAGGCGCATCAAGCTACAAGGGCGTACCTTATCCCGAAGTTACGGTACCAATTTGCCGAGTTCCTTCTCCCGAGTTCTCTCAAGCGCCTTAGAATACTCATCTCGCCCACCTGTGTCGGTTTGCGGTACGGTCATCGTTAGACTGAAGCTTAGAGGCTTTTCTTGGAACCACTTCCAATTGCTTCGCTCCCTAAGGAGCTCGCGCCACACCCTTGAATT
>NZ_JBSRXO010000030.1:0-2570 GCF_054055695.1 Burkholderia sp. PvR073 | reverse complement strand
TCGGCCGCTGCACCGGGTGTCGCCCTGACTACCGATTCCGGCAGCAGTGCCACCGACCACATTACCAGTGCCGGCACGTTGAATCTCACCGGTGTTGAAACCGGCGCCACCGTCGAATACTCGACGGATGGTGGTCATACCTGGAACACCAGTTTCAGCGCCGTCGAAGGCGTGAACGACGTGCAGGTCAGGCAAACCGATGTCGCGGGCAATACGTCGGACCCGACGGCGTTCAGCTTCACGCTCGATACCTCGGCCGCTGCGCCTGGCGTCGCGCTCACCGGCGATTCCGGCAGCAGTGCCACCGACCACATTACCAATGTCGGTACGTTGAATCTCAACGGTGTCGAAACGGGCGCCACCGTCGAATACTCGACGGATGGTGGCCATACCTGGAACACCAGTTTCAATGCCGTCGAAGGGGTGAATGACGTCCAGGTCCGGCAGACCGATGTCGCAGGCAATACGTCCGCCCCGACCTCGTTCAACTTCACGCTCGATACGTCGGCCGCTGCACCGGGTGTCGCCCTGACTACCGATTCCGGCAGCAGTGCCACCGACCACATTACCAGTGCCGGCACGTTGAATCTCACCGGTGTTGAAACGGGCGCCACCGTCGAATATTCGATCGATGGCGGTCACACCTGGAACACCAATTTCAATGCCGTCGAAGGCATGAACGACGTGCAGGTCCGTCAAACCGATGTCGCAGGCAATACGTCGGACCTGACGGCGTTCCACTTCACACTCGATACGTCAGCCGCCGCACCCGGTGTCGCACTCACGACCGATTCCGGCAGTGGCTCGACCGATCACGTCACCAACGTCGGTACGTTGAATCTTACGGGTGTTGAAACGGGCGCCACCGTCGAATACTCGACGGATGGTGGACACACCTGGAACACCAATTTCAACGCCGTCGAAGGCGTGAATGACGTCCAGGTTCGGCAGACCGATATCGCAGGCAATACATCAGATCCGACTTCGTTCAGCTTTACGCTGGATACCTCGGCCGCTGCACCGGGTGTTGCACTGACCGCCGACTCCGGCAGCAACGCTACCGACCACATCACGAACGTCGGCACACTTAGCCTGTCTGGTGTGGAGACTGGCGCAGTTGTCGAATACTCGATCGATGGCGGTCATACCTGGAGCACTAGCTTCAACGCGGTCGAAGGCGTGAACGACGTCCAGGTTCGGCAGACCGATATCGCAGGCAATACATCAGATCCGACTTCGTTCAGCTTTACGCTGGATACCTCGGCCGCTGCACCGGGTGTTGCACTGACCGCCGACTCCGGCAGCAACGCTACCGACCACATCACGAACGTCGGCACACTTAGCCTGTCTGGTGTGGAGACTGGCGCAGTTGTCGAATACTCGATCGATGGCGGTCATACCTGGAGCACTAGCTTCAACGCGGTCGAAGGCGTGAACGACGTACAGGTTCGGCAAACCGATATCGCAGGCAATACATCAGACCCGACTTCATTCAGCTTCACGCTCGATACCTCGGCCGCCGCACCCAGTGTCGCACTCACGAGCGATTCCGGTAGCAACTCGACCGATCACATCACCAACGTCGGTACACTCAACGTGTCTGGGGTGGAGACTGGCGCAGTTGTCGAATACTCGATCGACGGCGGCCATACCTGGAACACCAGCTTCAACGCCATCGAAGGCGTGAACGACGTACAGGTCCGGCAGACCGATGTCGCAGGCAATACGTCGGATCCGACTTCGCTCAGCTTTACGCTGGATACCTCGGCCGCTGCACCGGGCGTTGCACTGACCGCCGACTCCGGCGGCAACGCTACCGATCACATCACCAACGTCGGTACACTCGATGTGTCTGGCGTGGAGACCGGCGCAGTTGTCGAATACTCGATCGATGGCGGTCATACCTGGAACACCAGCTTCAACGCAGTCGAAGGCGTGAATGACGTACAGGTTCGGCAGACCGATATCGCAGGCAATACGTCGGACCCGACGACGTTCAGCTTCACGCTCGACACCTCGGCCTCCGCGCCGGGTGTCGCACTGACCGCCGATTCCGGCAGTAGCTCGACCGATCACATCACCAACGTCGGTACGTTGAATCTCACCGGTGTTGAAACGGGCGCCACCGTCGAATACTCGACGGATGGTGGCCATACCTGGAACACCAGTTTCAATGCGGTCGACGGCGTGAACGACGTACAAGTTCGGCAAACCGATGTCGCTGGCAATACATCAGACCCGACTTCATTCAGCTTCACGCTCGATACCTCAGCTGCTGCGCCCGGTGTCGCACTCACGAGCGATTCCGGTAGCAGCGCCGCCGACCACATCACCAACGTCGGTACACTCAACGTGTCTGGGGTGGAAACTGGCGCAGTTGTCGAATACTCGACCGATGGCGGCCATACTTGGAACACCAGTTTCAATGCCGTCGAAGGCGTGAACGACGTGCAGGTTCGGCAAACCGATGTCGCTGGCAATACGTCAGACCCGACGGCGTTCAGCTTCACGCTCGATACGTCGGCCGCCGCGCCCGGTGTCGCACTGACCGCCGATTCCGGCAATAGCTC
>NZ_JBSRXO010000029.1:0-3553 GCF_054055695.1 Burkholderia sp. PvR073 | reverse complement strand
CTCTTCGCCTCTTCGCCTCTTCGCCTCTTCGCCTCTTCGCCTCTTCGCCTCTTCGCCTCTTCGCCTCTTCGCCTCTTCGCCTCTTCGCCTCTTCGTCTCTTCGTCTCTTCGTCTCGCCCTCTCGCCCTCTCGCCGTCCGTGTCGTGCAAACTACGCTGAGCTTATTCCGGTCAGTCGCGTAACGGCGGCGCAATGAATCGCCGTTGCGCCCGCCTGCTCGCGGCCGCGATCTGCCCCCCCTCTCTCCCGAATTGAAGCGCAAGATCTGGAGCGCGCCGTCGCGCCGACGACATTAGACTGGGTTCATCGATTTTTCGTGGACACGGTCGTGCTCGCAACGCTTCCCGACATCGCCTCGCCGACCATCCTGCTGCGACCGCCCGCGCCTATTCCGGCGCGCGCGACATGCCCGCACGACACCCTATCCCCATCGCTAACGAACGAGGTACACCCGTGAACATCGCCGATCTGCAACCCGCCATCGAAGCTGCCGATCTCGCGCAACGCGTGAGCGCACTCGACTGGACCGCCGTCGGTACCGAACTCGATCGCTATGGGTGCGCTCGCGTACCGGGCCTTCTCTGCGCCGACGAATGCACGGCGCTGGCATCGCTCTATCCGCGCGATGCGCTTTACCGTTCGCGCGTCGTCATGGCGCGGCATGGCTTCGGCCGCGGCGAATACCGGTATTTCGCTTATCCGCTGCCGGCAGTCGTCGACACGTTGCGAACCGCGATCTACCCGCATCTCGCACCGATCGCGAATCGCTGGAACCAGGCGCTCGGGATCGACGTCCGCTACCCGGCCAACCACGCTGCATTCCTCGAGCGCTGCCACGCGGCGGGACAGACGCGACCGACGCCGCTGATCCTGCAGTACGGTCCGGACGACTACAACTGCCTCCATCAGGACCTGTATGGCGAGCACGTCTTTCCGCTACAGGTCGCGATCCTGCTGTCGGCGCCGGGCCGGGATTTCACGGGTGGGGAGTTCGTGCTGACGGAACAGCGGCCGCGGATGCAATCGCGTGCGGAAGTGGTGCCGCTGACACAAGGCGACGCCGTGATCTTCGCCGTGCACGGCCGGCCCGTGCAGGGAACGCGCGGCGTCTATCGCGTCAACCTGCGTCACGGCGTGAGCCGTATCCGGACCGGGCACCGCCATACGGTCGGCATCATCTTTCATGATGCTCAGTAGCGGCAAGCGACGCGAGCACGGCGGCGTCGTGCGCCGCGTCATGCACGAACTCGTGCGTGCGCGGCATGGCGGCTGGACTTCGCCAGCAACACGGCCGTGCCAGCTCATGAAATGCATGCGCGAAGATTCATCGCGCCCGTGACGCACCGAACCGTCCGTGAGCGGAGCGACCGAGCGCGACCATCCGCAACCATCGCGATTCACGCCCGACCGGCCGTTCAACCTACCCTCGCGCGGCACTCGCCCGAAGTCGGTCGCCCGCATCGGACGCGAGGCGCGCGTAGCCCGGCAACGTCAGCAGCGCGAGCACGCCCGCCGCAACGAACGCCCAGCGAAAATCGTCGAGCACGTAGTGAATCCCGGCCGCATCGCCGCGCATCAGCGCGGCGAGCCGCAATGCCAGCGCGCCGAATGCGATCCCCATCCCGATCGTCATCTGCTGCGCGGCGCTCCACAGCGTGCTCGCGGCGCTCGTCTGGTGCGACGGAACATCGGCATAGGCGAGCGTCGCCAGCGTCGTGAACTGCATCGAGCGCGTCAGCCCGTAGACGAATACGACCAGCAGCGTGATCGCGAGCGGCGTCGACGCGGTCAGCCAGCCGCATGCGATCGTGAAGAAGCCGACGATCGTCACGTCGACGAGCGCGACGCGGCGGAACCCGAAACGATCGAGGATCCACGACGTGCCCGCCTTCATGCCCAGATTGCCGAGCGCGCTCGCGAGCAACAGCAAACCGGACTGGAACGGCGACAGCCCGAAACCGATCTGGAACAGCAGTGGCAGCAGATAAGGCACCGCATTGACCGCAATCCGCGTGACCGATCCGGTGAGCACCGTGACCGAGAAGGTCGGCACCTTCAGCGTCGTGAAGTCGAGCAGCGGGTGCGCGCAACGCCGCGCGTGCAGCCACGCGGCGATGCCGAACAATGCGCTGGCCCCGACCAGCACGGCCGCACGCATGAACTGCGCATCCTGCTGACCAGCCGTTTCGGTGCCCAGCAGCAGACAGGTCAGCGCACCGCCCGCCAGCACGAAGCCGACCCAATCGAGCGGCCGCTGGTCGTCCGCGCGCGTGTTCCGGACCATCAAGCACGTACAGACCAGCGCGGCGAGGCCAAGCGGCACGTTCAACAGGAAGATCCATCGCCAGGACGCATAGGTCGTGATGAAGCCGCCGATCGGCGGCCCCACGACCGGCGCAACGATACCCGGCCACGTGATCGTCGCGATCGCGCGCATCAGCCGTGCTTTCTCGGTGCTGCGCACGACGATCATCCGCCCGACCGGCACCATCATCGCCCCGCCGACGCCCTGCAACAGGCGAGCGGCCGTAAACGTCACCACGCCGTTGGACAGCCCGCACAGAATCGATGCCCCGGTAAAAATCACGATCGCACTGCCGAACACCGTGCGCGAACCGTATCGGTCCGCGATCCAGCCGCTGATCGGGATGAATACCGCGAGCGCGAGCATGTAGGCCGTCATCCCGAGACTCAGCGCATTCGGCCCGACGCCGAAGGAATGCGCCATCTGCGGCAGCGCGGTCGCGATCACGGTCGTGTCGAGATACTCCATGAAGAAGGTCGCGGCGACGAGATACGGCAAGAAGTCGGTCGTCCGACCACGCTGAGCAGAGCTGGAAGTCATGAACGATGCAGTTGCGGAAGGCGGAGCACACCGGCAACCACGCGCGGAAGCCGGACGAGTGGCGATATTACCCTGAAGCGTCCGAACCCCGCGCTGCCGACACGTGGCGCTGAAACCACTTTATGCGCATAGATTCGACTTGGCTCGGCGATCGGGCACACAAGCCACTGAGGTCAACAAGCGCGTATTTGAGCCAATATCGGAGAAAATCGGCGATGTTACTCGCCCATCAGGCCATCCTGGCGAATTCTGTAGTGCTCACCTCGACACGCATCACTCCAGTCAGCTCGCCCCTGGTCATCGGTTGTCCCTTGATAGACCACGGCGCCATCCGACACCCGGATCAGGGAAAACTTCATATTGGCGAACGGGCCCACATCGCCGTCTGCGTCCTGGAATTTTGCGTGAAATGGCGCATGGACGCAGTCAGCGTGAGACTGCGCAGCGCATCCCAGCAGGGCGAAGCAAAACAGAAGCGGGACGAGCTTTTTCATTGGGATTGCCCAGAGAGGTTCGTCTGTGACGGTGAATCAAGGAAGTGTGATGCCGGCGAACCTGGCTGACCCACCGGCCCGCCAGCGCCCCGCTCGCTGTCATCGCTCTTTCCGCCGCGCAAATGCAAAAACCCCCGCCTGTTCGGGCGGGGGTTCTTGGCTTAGGGAGCCTGACGATTACCTACTTTCACACGGGAATCCGCACTATCATCGG
>NZ_JBSRXO010000028.1:0-10161 GCF_054055695.1 Burkholderia sp. PvR073 | reverse complement strand
TTGCCGCGCGGTACCGCGACTCCGAATTTCCGCAGGATTTCCTTACCCTGGTACTCGTGAATCTTCATGCGTGATTCCCTTCAGTCTGAGAGTTGAATTGAATTTTCTAAACTTAGAAAGTAATGTCGAAAAGAGCAGTCTCACTGCGAAAATCAACCTGCTGCTTCGTGCCATTGCCCTCGCAGCGAGCGATCTGGTACTCAACGCGCGGCCATCAGCACAGGTTCGCCACTTGACTCCGCCGACCGAGGAAACGTCACGAAATCAATCTTGACGGCAGATCATCTCGCGCGAAACAATCTCCGATCACCACTGGTCCTGCACAACCCCTTCGGGGCCGAACGAGCCGAAATCTGACCGCACGATTTCACATACTGTCGCGCAGGCGGGGCACTGGAGTCAGCAGGCACCACAAGATCTTGCGACGTCCAGGCGAATTAGCGATAGGAACGGCATCGTGTTACGTCTTCTGTGTCCCTACCTTGCCAGCGCCCCCGGGCTGGCCTTTCGTCAGGCCGTCCTAGCCCCCGCTGTTCGGCCTCCTCTTTTGCCGCCCTTATCGCATCATAGAAAGTCAACTCCGAGGCAACACGAGTGCGATCGACATTAACGACCCAACTATCGAACATGTAACGCCACCGGATACGACGCTCTTCAAGAAGGGCGGAAAACCAACGCCAAATCGATGCATCTTCAGCATTAGCTGCTGCTGCTGCAGCAAAGCGAGTCCGTTGCATTACGTCCATGTCGTTCCTCAAATTGCATCAGGCAGTCAGTGAAATCGCCTGGGACCAACCGTTCTTCGTCGGAGCGAATCGTGCCGATTGACGTGGCTACCTCTTCACCGTTTTGCGCGAATTCGATTCGTCTCAATTGAAACCAGGCATCCATGTGCGCGGCACGAATCTCCGACAAGGCCTGAAACGACGCCATACCGCCCGAGTTCAACTCCTTCAGGATCGCCCCTAGCCGGGAGAGGCCGAACACTCCCGAGTCGCCAGTAGCAAACATCAGCAGCAGGAATACCGCACAACAGATGACCATCTCGGGCTTTAAGGCGCACTGCGGCGACGGACCGTGTCGGCAAAATTGATCCCGACAGCGTCGACCTTGACTAGAACTCTCCAATACCAGGACGTCGCACTTCGAGATCGACTGGCGTCAGCACCTCCGGTCCACCGGTACTTGCAATTTGCACCGCCTTCATTTCCGTCCACCACCCAATGTCCGTATAAACGCGTCGTCAGGTGCCGGTTTCATTGGCGCCCGGTTGTTCCGGGGTCTTTCCGGTACTGCGGTGACGCAGGAGCCATGTGATCCCACCGTTTTTACCCGGCAACGAAGATCTCCAAATCTACCCAATACTTCGGCATCCGTATCTCTCCGTATCGCGGTTATAGTACGGCGGTCGCACCACCGTCTACTGCAAGGATCTGTCCGGTGATGTGCTTGCCTGCATCCGATGCGAATAATGCGACGGCGCCCTTCAGATCCTCGCTATCGCCAATGCGCCGTAATGGGAGTCCTTCCGCAACCTTGTCCGCGCCCAATTGGGTGAGCAAGCCCCGCGTCATGTTGGACGGAAAAAAGCCCGGCGCAATCGCGTTGACCGTGATGCCGTATTGCCCCCACTCACCCGCGAGCGTTCGTGTGAAATTGACAACCGCTCCCTTGCTCGCGTTATAGGCAATGGTGCTCATCGCATCAGGCGGATTTCCCCTGAGGCCGCCGATCGATGCCATGTTGACGATTCGGCCGTATCCACGCGGGATCATCGACCGCTTGCCAATTTGCTGGGTGAGCAGGAAGAGGCCTCGGATGTTGAGGTTCATGACCTTATCCCATGCCTCGATCGGGTGGTCCTCCGCCGGCGCGCTCCAGACCGCGCCCGCGTTGTTCACGAGTATGTCGACGCGACCCAACCTGGCGAGCGCCTCGTCAGCCAGACGATGAATATCTGCGTCGATGGAACCGTCCGCTGCGATGAAGTCCGCCTCAATGCCGAGCGACGCCAGATGCGCCTGCGCCTCTTGCAACTCGTCGGTTTTGCGCGCAGAAAGAACGATGCGCGCTCCAAGTTCGCCGAGTGACTCGGCGAGTTGAAGACCGAGGCCGCGTGAGCCGCCAGTTACGAGCGCGGTTTTTCCTGAAAGATCGAATAATTGTTTGAGCGTACCCATGGTGTCTAATCCGCACTATTCCTGTTTCTGCGACGCTTCTTGCGCAGACATCAAAAAACTTCGAACAACCCTGCTGCGCCTTGGCCGCCCCCGATGCACATCGTAACGACGACATATCGAGCACCACGGCGCTTACCCTCCAACAGCGCATGCCCGACGAGGCGCGCGCCGGAAACACCGTACGGATGTCCCAATGCAATGGCGCCGCCATTGACGTTGAGGCGCTCCATCGGAATGCCGAGTTTGTCGGCGCAGGAAAGCACCTGGACAGCGAATGCCTCGTTCAACTCCCAAAGGCCGATGTCATCGACCGTTAAACCGGCCTTCGCAAGCAGCTTAGGTACGGCGAACACCGGCCCGATACCCATTTCGTCCGGCTCACATCCGGCAACGGCAAAACCCCGGAATGCGCCGAGTGGCTGCAGGCCGCGGGCTGAGGCCAGCTTGCCGTCCATGACGACAGCAGCTGATGCACCATCGGAGAACTGGCTCGCATTACCGGCCGTAATCACGCCTCCCGGCAAAGAAGAACGAATTTTCGAAAGGCCTTCCAGCGTCGTATCGGCACGGATGCCTTCATCGACAGACACCGTGACTTCGCGCGTGCCGAGTGATCCGGTCTTCGCGTCGGCGACGCCCATCACTGTGGTGATCGGCACGATTTCGTCCGCAAACCGTCCGGCGGCAACGGCATCCGCCGCCCGCTGCTGGCTTCGAACGCCATACTCGTCCTGACGATCTCTCCCGATGTTGTAACGCCGGGCGACGGTTTCAGCGGTTTGCAGCATGCTCCAGTAGATGGTGGGCTTGTGCCTCTCAAGCCAGCCGTCGTTCAGCATGTGTCGGTTCATTTCCTGCTGGACACAGGAAATGGATTCGACACCACCCGCAACGAAGATATCGCCTTCACCGGCAATCACACGCTGCGCGGCCGTCGCAATCGCCTGCAGTCCAGAGGAGCAAAAGCGATTGATGGTTGCACCTGGCACGCTCGCCGGGCAGTCTGCACGCAATGCGATCTGCCGCCCGATGTTCCAGCCAGTCGCGCCTTCCGGAACGGCGCAGCCCATCAGAACGTCCTCGACTTCACCCGGCTCGATGTGCGCACGCTCGATCGCGTGTCTGACGACGTGCCCGCCGAGCGTAGCGCCGTGCGTCATGTTGAAGGCGCCCTTCCAGCTCTTCGCGAGTGCCGTCCGAGCGGTGGAAACAATCACTGCTTCAGTCATATTCGTGCTCCACATCAATCGTTGAAACCTTTGCCCACTTCGGCCAGCCGCTCGAGCGACGGGGCCGTTTGCCACGCTTCGCCGCGATACCCCTTGCCGTAGCGGCGCGTCGCTTGCGCCACGTTGTAAAGGCCTACGGTGTCGGCATAGAACATTGGACCGCCGCGGAAGATCGGGAAGCCGTAGCCCGTGAGATAAACGACATCGATATCGGATGCTTTCGATGCGATGCCCTCTTCCAGTATCCGAGCACCTTCGTTCACGAGCGCATAGACAAGACGCTCGACGATCTCGTCGTCCGAAATCACACGCCGCTCCAGACCAATATCTCTGGATTGCTGGACGATCATGTCATTGACAGCCGGTGACGGATACGCCTTGCGATCGCCCGCCTTGTAGTCGTACCAGCCTGCACCGGATTTTTGGCCGAACCGTCCCATCTCACAGAGCAGATGGGTGGTCTTCGAATACACGATATCCGGCCTTTCCACCGCATGGCGCTTGTGGATCGCCCAGACGATGTCGTTGCCGGACAGGTCGAGCATGCGGAACGGGCCCATCGCAAAGCCAAACTTCTCGATCGCACGATCGATCTGTTCCGGCAGCGCGCCCTCGTCCAGCAAATAGCCTGCTTGGCGCAGGTACTGATTGATCATCCGGTTACCAATGAAGCCGTCGCAAACACCGGATACCACCGCCGTCTTGCCGATCTTCCTGGCGAGACTCATGACTGTCGCCAGCACGTCGTGCGCGGTCTTCTCACCTCGTACGATCTCGAGAAGTTCCATCACGTTGGCCGGACTGAAGAAATGCATACCGACCACGTCGTGAGGCCGCTTCGTGAACGCGGCGATCTTGTCCACGTCCAGGGTCGAGGTGTTCGATGCCAGGATGGCTCCGTGCTTTGCGACAGCATCCAGCGCCCGGAACACGCTTTCCTTCACGCTCATTTCCTCGAATACCGCTTCAATAATGAGGTCGGCTTGCCGGAGGTCGTCATAGGAGAGTGTCGGCGTCAGAAGGGACATACGCTGCTCGACCTGTTCCTGCGTGAGCTTGCCCTTTCTGGCGTTGTCGTCGTAGTTCTTGCGCATCGCCGCGACACCGCGCTCGAGCGCGTCTTGCCGCGTCTCGAGAATCTTGACCTGGAGGCCCGCACTGAGAAAGTTCATCGCAATGCCCGCTCCCATCGTGCCCGCGCCGACGACAGCCACTTGCGTTACCGTCCGCACCGGTGTGTCGGGTGGCAGGTCAGGAATCTTCGCACCAGCACGTTTTCCGAAGAAGGCGTGACGAAGCGCTCGGGATTCCGATGTGTCCATCAGTTCCATGAACAGCTTGCGTTCGAACTTGATCCCATCGTCGAAGGCTTGCTGGACGGAAGCCTGCACGGCGTCGACACATTTGAGCGGCGCCGGAAAGTTGCGGCTGGCAGTTGCAATCGTGTTGCGCGCGAATTGCAGGAATCCGTCCGGATTGACATGCTCGATGCGGCGATCTCGCAGCCGCGGCAGTTCGTTCCGGTCCGCAGCCTGTTGTGCAAACCGCACCGCGCCTGTCAGCAGGTCGCCCTCGATGATCAGATCGAACAGGCCAGTGTCTGCCAGTTTTTCCGAGCGTACGATTCGGCCGGATACGATCATGTCGAGCGCTGCCTCGAGGCCGACGGCCCGCGGGAGGCGCTGCGTCCCCCCGGCTCCCGGAAGAACGCCGAGCTTCACTTCAGGTAGTGCAATCTGCGCACCCGGTGTGACAACACGAAAGTGGCAACCCATTGCCAACTCCAGCCCACCGCCCATGGCCACCGAATGGATGGCGGCGACAACCGGCTTGGCGCTGGATTCGATCGCTCGTATGACCGTATGAATGCTCGGTTCCTGCGTTGCTTTCGGCGTGCCGAATTCCCGGATGTCCGCTCCGGCCGAGAAGCCGCTGTCTGCCCCAGTAATGACAATGGCCCGTACACCCGCGTCGGCTGCTGCTGCGGCCATTGCCTCGACGATGGCGAGACGTGTCGTGTGCCCGAGCCCATTGACCGGTGGGTTGTCGAGCGTGATAACCGCCACGTCATCGTGCACCCTGTAGTGCGCTGTCATGTTCCCTTCCTTTGTATGTGCGACGCACGGGACGGGGTACCGTGCATCCAGGTTGAGCTATGTCGCTGCCAGTTCGATACAGACAGCTCGATTGGATCCAAAATCAAATAAACACTCGAACGTTCGGCCTTTTTTGAAGGCGAACACGAAATTCTTGTAGTGCCGCTCATCTCGAGCCCCGATAACGGGCCAGTTCCATTCGCCCTATCTGATTGCGATGCACTTCATCCGGACCGTCCGCGATGCGCAGCGACCGTGCGGCAGCATAGGCGTGCGTCAGGAAGCGATCCTGCATTCCATAGCCCCCGCAGGTCTGAATCGCCCAATCGATGACCGTGCATGCCATGTTGGGCGCTGCCACCTTGATCATCGCAATTTCGCGTGCGGCCGCCTTATTGCCGATCGCGTCCATCTTGTGCGCAGCATCCAGCACCAGTAAGCGCGTCTGGTCGATCGAGATACGTGCGTCGGCAATGCGGTGCTGCGTCACCGTTTGGTCGGCAATTGCCCGTCCAAACGCCGTTCGCGACAGGCTACGTGTACACGTCACTTCGAGTGCACGCTCCGCGAGACCGATCAGGCGCATGCAGTGATGGATACGACCGGGGCCGAGACGCCCTTGAGCAATCTCGAAGCCGCGCCCTTCGCCGAGCAGCATGTTCGTTACCGGCACACGTACGTTCTCGAAGACGATTTCCGCATGCCCGTGCGGCGCGTCGTCGAAACCGAGCACCGGCAGATGGCGAAGAATCGTCACGCCGGGCGCGTCGCGCGGCACGAGGATCATCCCTTGCTGACGATAGCGCTCTGCCGCGTCAGGGTCCGTCTTGCCCATGAAAATGAAGACTTTGCAGCGTGGATCGTTGGCACCAGAAGTCCACCATTTCCTGCCATTGATCACGTATTCGTCACCGTCACGCACGATCGAGCTCTCGATGTTCGTTGCATCGGACGAGGCCACAAGTGGCTCGGTCATTGCGAACGCCGAGCGAATCTCGCCACGCAGCAACGGCTCGAGCCACGTCTTCTTCTGCTCCTGCGTGCCGTAACGGACCAGCACTTCCATGTTGCCTGTGTCGGGTGCCGAACAGTTGAAAACCTCCGGTGCCCATGGCACCCGACCCATGATTTCGCAAAGGGGAGCGTATTCGACGTTCGTCAGTCCCGCCCCATGTTCCGAATCGGGCAGAAACAGATTCCACAAACCTTGGTCCTTCGCGTGCGCCTTCAGCTCTTCAATGAGCGCGATCGGCTGCCAACGGTCAGCGAATGCATCGACAGCTTCTTCGCGTTCGGCCTGTTCCGCTCCGCGCAGCGCTCCGGCTATTTCCCGCCCGAACTCGTCGACACCTTCGAGCCCGTGATCCAGGAAGAAGGCCGCCACATCCTGTTCTTCGCGAACTGGTACGCGTGGTACTGGCGCAATTTGCCGTGGTGGCGCCGGCCGTGGTTCTTCGCGCGCGTCGCGGCCGTGTGGGTGCACCTGGTCCGCGACCGCATCGGCATCGCCCGCGGGATCGACGCCGACGGCGTCGCGCGCGACGCGAACTTCCCGGCGACGAGCACCGCCGACATCGGCGAAACGCTGAACCCGCGCGAGCTGATCGCGCTGTGCCTGACCGAGAACGACCGACGGATGGCCGGGTACGACAAGCGGCTGCTGCGCCCGATGTTCGTCCCGCGCATGGCGCGCCTCGCGCTGCGGTTTCTGCGGAAGTAACGCTGCGGCGCCCGGCGGAGGGTTGCAGGCGGCGCGGACCGGCGCACGCGGCAGCCCGCCGGCACCTTCTCCGGAACGGTGTGCTGCGTCGGCCGGACGGTGTGATGCAATCCGACTCGCCCGGTCGACGGATCGCGGTTGCCATCCGCGCGCCTGCTCTCCCCCTGCGGACGAAAACGAACACACCGCTGCCCGAATCCGTTGCGCCACGCACGACGTGACGTCGGCCCACTCGCCACCGTCAGCCCGACGGCACGCATCGGACGCATTTGCACGTCGCCTCCCCTCCTGCGGGATGTCTTCCTGGGAAGCAGGATCCAGTCGTTGTGGCGACGATCCGACATTTCCCGCTCGCCGTATCCGTTCCCCCCAACGCTGCGGTTGCAAGCATGGCCCGGCCGGGCGATCTGACACCCGTCCAATCGGGCCATCAATAGGACAAATTCGAAACGACGTTCCAATTGCGGGGCGCGATATGTCCGTTGCACTTTTTTACAACTTTATGACATCAGCCGCCGGGGAAGGCCCGTCCCACGGGCGCGCGCGGCCGGTGCGATGCGCAAACCAGCATATCCCGAGGCTCCGCTTTTTATGTTTTTTCGATTTTCAAGAGAATGACAAAATACAATCCAAACCCCTACAAAAGCCTCTAATTAATAAATTAACAAGCCTTTCCAGTCCATGTTAATTAGCATCCATCAGAACATTACAAACCAGTAAGAAATTCCCGATGCGCAAACGTTTGCCGTTTCATTTCTGTTACATGCCGCGATGGAGGAAGTGTTGCCTGCCCCACAAAACTCTCTCATCTCATTGATTTTTATAAGATATTTTAGCAGACATCGATCGCTCAACAATCATACACAAAGCATTCCAGCTTCTTTCAGAATCATTACTTCCAAATACATCAAAACGCGAGGCATTAACCATCTTTTAACTTCTAGAACCTTCCATTTTTCACTGTTTGTCAATCTCCAAATACCACCTCAAATAAACTCCGGCCATCAATTTTAAGATTCGCGCGATCGCACGGCATATTCATCTAACGAAAGAGACCGGTGTGTGGCGTGATTATTTGGAGGTAGGTAGGAAATGAACCGCACATACCGCTCGATCTGGAACGAAGCCCTTGGCGCCTGGGTCGCGGCATCCGAACACGACTCGGCACGGGGCAAGCCGAACAAGTCGGCCGTCGTGAAGGCCGTTGCAACCGCCGTTCTTGTAGCGGGGGCGAGCGTCGGCAACGTGGCGCACGCGCAGTACTCTGCCGGCGGCCTCGGTGGGTCGGTGGTTGCGTCGGGTGCGCAGTCAATCGCAATCGGCGGCAATTCGGGCAGCACGACGACGGCCAGCGGCTCGACGTCCATCGCGATCGGCGCGAACGCGACCGCATCCGGCGACTACTCGCAAGCGTTCGGCCAGAACTCGAAGGCCACGGGCAACAGCTCGATCGGTATCGGCTCGGGATCGCAGGCGACGGCAACCGGCGCGACCGCGGTCGGCAACGACGCGAAGGCACAGGGCACGAGCTCGATCGCCATCGGCGGCGGCAACGGGTCGGGTTCGGGCGGTGCGACCGCCGGCGCGACCAACTCGGTCGCAATCGGCCGCTTCGCGGTGGTGGGCGCGACCGCGACGGGCGCTACCGCGATCGGCCTCAACTCCACCGCGCAATATGCAAACAGCGTGGCGATCGGACAGGGCAGCGTCACCGGCACCGCAGCGCCCACCGGGACCGGCTACCTGACCGGCAGCGCCGCGCCGGCTTCGGAAATGTCGATCGGCAGCGCGACGAATCTTCGTCGTATTACCAACGTCGCCGACGGTTCGGCACCGCAGGACGCCGTCACGGTGGCCCAGCTCAGCACGGGGATGAGTACGACGACGAGCGCGATCAGCAGCCTTTCGTCGTCCACGTCGACGGGGCTGTCGTCGGCTAATAGTTCTATCGGGTCGCTGTCGACCGGGCTGAGCTCGACCAATAGCTCGGTTACGTCGCTTTCGTCGTCCACGTCCACCGGCCTCTCGTCGGCGAATAGCTCCATCGGTTCGCTGTCGACCGGGCTCAGCTCGACCAACAGCTCGGTTACGTCGCTCTCGTCGTCCACGTCCACCGGCCTCTCGTCGGCTAATAGCTCAATCGGTTCGCTGTCCACGTCGACCTCGACCGGGCTGTCGTCCGCTAATAGCTCGATCGGTTCGCTCTCGACCGGCCTCAGCTCCACCAACAGCTCGGTTACGTCGCTTTCGTCGTCGACGTCCACCGGCCTCTCGTCGGCAAACAGCTCGATCACGTCGCTCTCCACGTCGACCTCGACCGGCCTGAGCTCGACCAACAGCTCAGTTACGTCGCTCTCGTCGTCCACGTCCACCGGCCTCTCGTCGGCTAATAGCTCAATCGGCTCGCTGTCCACGTCGACCTCGACCGGGCTGTCGTCCGCTAACAGCTCCATCGATTCGCTCTCGACCGGTCTGAGCTCAACGAATAGCGCCGTTACGTCGCTCTCGTCGTCCACGTCCACCGGCCTCTCGTCGGCTAACAGCTCGATCGGCTCGCTGTCCACGTCGACCTCGACCGGTCTGAGCTCGACCAACAGCTCTGTTACTTCGCTTTCGTCGTCGACCTCGACGGGTCTTTCGTCAGCAAACAGCTCGATCTCGTCGCTGTCCACGTCGACTTCCACCGGGATCAACTCGCTGTCGACTTCCACGTCGACTGGCTTGTCTTCGGCTAACAGCTCGATCTCGTCACTGTCGACGTCCACTTCGACGGGTCTGAGCTCCACGAACAGCTCCGTTACTTCGCTTTCGTCGTCGACTTCGACGGGTCTTTCGTCGGCCAACAGCTCGATCGGCTCGCTTTCCACCTCGACCTCGACCGGCCTGTCGTCCGCTAACAGCTCGATCGGTTCGCTGTCGACCGGCCTCAGCTCGAC
>NZ_JBSRXO010000027.1:0-22997 GCF_054055695.1 Burkholderia sp. PvR073 | reverse complement strand
AGGCCTTCGCGGGCGAGACGCGCCCAGAAGCCCTCGTAATCGCGCTCGGCTTCGGCGGCCAGCGCCTGGTAGGCCGGCATGCCGGAAATGGTTGCCGCCTTCGCGAGCGCCGCGGGCGGCGCAAACTGACGGGTTTCGTGAAGAACCGATTCAATCGCAGACATCGACTACCCCTTGGTGAACATGAATCCTCTGCATGGCGGCGCGATTCGTGCGCACCGCGCGTCTTGGCCGGCGCATCCATGCGCCGCTGTCTCCCACCACCTGCGCGCGCCCCGAAGGCCACGCACGATGCTGCACCGCACCACGTCACGCGACGGTGATCGTACGGCCCGGCGATTTCCACGATAAGCGCTCGAACTTACCCGTCACTTACGCGGCCTCGCCGTTTCGCACGCCGCCGCTCTACGGTCGGCGCTTGACCGTCAGCTTTACGCTGTTACAACTGCGACCCTACAATCGTAACTGAACTCGCCCCCCGGACTCCAGCTTGAATCGCTACGCCCTCTTTCTCATTCTGTCGATGCTGTTTGTCGGCAGCAACGTCGGTATCGGTAAATCCATCGTCGTCTTCGTCCCGGTCGCCATCCTCGCCACGCTGCGCTTCGTGATCGCGATCGCCGTGCTGTGGCCGCTGTTCAGCCCGGTGAAGATGCGGGCGGTCCGGCGCGCGGAATGGCTGAACCTGTTCCTGCAGGCGTTCTTCGGCACCTTCATGTTCACGCTGCTGATGCTCAACGGCGTGCAGCGCACGAGCGCGGTCGCAGCCGGCGTGATCACCAGCACGATCCCCGCCATCGTCGCGCTGTTCGCGTGGCTGATCCTGCGTGAAAAACCGAACGGCCGTGCGCTCGTGTCGATCGTGCTCGCGATCGCCGGCGTCGTGACGATCAATCTCGCGAACGGCGGCGCGTCCGCGCACGGCGCCGGCGGCAACTCGTCCGGCTCGCTGACCGGCAACCTGCTGATCCTCGGCGCCGTCTGCTGCGAATCGATCTACGTGATCCTGTCGCGCCGGCTCACGCAGACGCTCGCCCCGATCGACATCTGCGCGTACACGCACCTGTTCGGCCTGTGCCTGATGCTGCCGCTCGGCGCGACGGCGCTGTGGCATTTCGATTACGCGAGTGTGCCGGCCGGTACGTGGGCGCTCGTCGTCTGGTACGGGCTGTCGGCCAGCATCTTCTCGTTCTGGCTGTGGATGAAGGGCATCCGGCACGTGCCGGGCAGCCTCGCCGGCGTGTTCAGCGCGGTGCTGCCGGTCGCGGCCGCCGCGTACGGCATCGCGTTCCTCGGCGAACGCCCGACGCTCGCACACGGCATCGCGCTCGCGTGCGTCGTCACCGGCATCGTGCTCGCGAGCCTGCGCGTGAAACGCGCGCCAGCCGCTGCCGCCTGATCCGTCCCCGGCTCTCCCGGCGCGTCGCTGCAGTCGCGCCGGCCAACGCGTTACAATAGCGCGCCTTTTCAAGATTACCCCCGATACCTGCGCACAGCGCCCGTACCTCCATCATGTCTGCCCCGCATTCGCCCGGCTCCACCCGTCGTTCGCTACGCCCGCTTCCCGCGCTGATCTTCATGAGCCGCTGGCTCCAGGTTCCGCTTTATCTGGGCCTGATCGTCGCGCAGGCCGTCTATGTATTCCTGTTCCTGAAGGAAGTCTGGCACCTGCTGTCGCACGCGACCAGCCTCGACGAGATCAGCGTGATGCTCGCGGTGCTCGGTCTGATCGACGTCGTGATGATCTCGAACCTGCTGATCATGGTGATCGTCGGCGGCTACGAAACGTTCGTGTCGCGCCTCGGCATCGAGGGCCATCCCGACGAGCCCGAGTGGCTCGACCACGTGAACGCGGGCGTGCTGAAGGTCAAGCTGTCGATGGCACTGATCAGCATTTCGTCGATCCACCTGCTGAAGACCTTCATCAACCCGGACCAGCACACGACGCACGCGATCATGTGGCAGGTGATCATCCACGTGTCGTTCCTCGTATCGGCGCTCGTGATGGCGTGGGTCGACCGCCTGACGACCCATACGCACCCGGCCCATTTCCACGAGACGCACGCGCCAGCAGCGAACGAGTCCCGCAAGCCGGCCGAAGCAGCCGTCAACGCATAAACGCATTCCCCACAGTCCCCACAGAGTCTCAGCCATGACCGTCATCAAACAGGAAGACCTGATCCAGAGCATCGCGGATTCGCTGCAGTACATCAGCTACTACCACCCGCTCGACTACATCCAGGCCCTCGGCCGCGCGTACGAGCTGGAAGAAAGCCCGGCCGCGAAGGACGCGATCGCGCAGATCCTCACGAACAGCCGCATGTGCGCGGAAGGCAAGCGCCCGATCTGCCAGGACACCGGCATCGTCACGATCTTCGTGAAGGTCGGCATGGACGTGCGCTGGGACGGCGCGACGATGGGCCTCACCGACATGATCAACGAAGGCGTGCGCCGCGGTTACACGCACCCGGACAACGTGCTGCGCGCATCGATCGTCAACCCGCCGGAAGGCGCCCGCAAGAACACGAAGGACAACACGCCGGCCGTGATCCACTACGAGATCGTGCCGGGCGACAAGGTCGACGTGCAGGTCGCGGCGAAGGGCGGCGGCTCGGAGAACAAGTCGAAGTTCGTGATGCTGAACCCGTCGGATTCGATCGTCGACTGGGTGCTGAAGACGGTCCCGACGATGGGCGCCGGCTGGTGCCCGCCGGGCATGCTCGGGATCGGCATCGGCGGCACCGCTGAAAAGGCGATGCTGATGGCGAAGGAATCGCTGATGGAGCCGATCGACATTCAGGAAATCATCGCGCGCGGTCCGAAGGACTGGGTCGAGGAACTGCGCGTCGAGCTGCACGAGAAAGTCAACGCGCTCGGCATCGGCGCGCAGGGCCTCGGCGGCCTCGCGACCGTGCTCGACGTGAAGATCATGGCCGCTCCGACGCACGCGGCGTCGAAGCCGGTCGCGCTGATCCCGAACTGCGCGGCCACGCGCCACGCGCACTTCGTGCTCGACGGCTCGGGTCCGGCCAAGCTTGAAGCGCCGTCGCTCGACGCATGGCCGAAGGTCCAGTGGGAACCGAACACCGAAACCAGCAAGCGCGTCGACCTGAACACGCTGACGCCGGAAGAAGTCGCGAGCTGGGCGCCGGGCCAGACGCTGCTGCTGTCGGGCAAGATGCTCACGGGCCGCGACGCCGCGCACAAGCGCATCGCCGACATGCTCGCGAAGGGCGAGAAGCTGCCGGTCGACTTCACGAACCGCGTGATCTACTACGTGGGTCCGGTCGATCCGGTGCGTGACGAAGTGGTCGGCCCGGCAGGCCCGACGACGGCCACGCGGATGGACAAGTTCACCGAGACGATGCTCGCTCAGACGGGTCTGATCTCGATGGTCGGCAAGGCCGAACGCGGCCCGGTCGCGATCGACGCGATCAAGAAGCACAAGGCAGCCTACCTGATGGCGGTCGGCGGTGCGGCGTATCTCGTGTCGAAGGCGATCCGCGGCGCGAAGGTGCTCGCATTCGAAGACCTCGGCATGGAAGCGATCTACGAGTTCGACGTGCAGGACATGCCGGTGACGGTGGCCGTCGATTCGTCGGGCACGTCGGTGCACCAGACCGGTCCGAAGGAGTGGCAGGCGAAGATCGGCAAGATCCCGGTCGCAACCGCTTAAGCGCGATCGAACGAAAGGCCGGACGGGAGTCCGGCCTTTTTACTTCCCATTCCCATTCTCGCGCGCGGCCCGTTACTCAAGGCTGATTCTCATTACACGCAAAAGGCAGGCCCGACAAGGCTTCGAGGCTTGGCTTTTCTCGTTCGAGCGATTATCGTTCGGTTTCTGAAGCCCCACTGAACAAGGAATAGCCATGCAAGGCGACAAGAAAGTCATCGAATACCTGAACGCCCAACTGAAGAACGAACTCACGGCGATCAACCAGTACTTCCTGCATGCGCGCATGTACAAGCACTGGGGCCTCGACAAGCTCGGCAAGCACGAATACGACGAATCGATCGGCGAAATGAAGCACGCCGACTGGCTGATCGAGCGCGTGTTCATGCTCGACGGCCTGCCGAACCTGCAGGACCTGCACAAGCTGCTCGTCGGCGAGGAAACCGAAGAGATCCTGAAGTGCGACCTGAAGCTCGAGCAGATCTCGCAGACCACCTGCAAGGAAGCGATCGCCTACTGCGAATCGGTGCGTGACTACGTGTCGCGCGAAATCTTCGAAAAGATTCTCGACGACACCGAAGAGCACATCGACTGGCTGGAAACGCAGATCGACCTGATCGGCAAGGTCGGCCTGCAGAACTACCAGCAGACGATGATGGGTTCGCCCGAGTAATCGCCACCACGGCCCACATCGCCACCTCGCCGTCCGCATGACGATGACGCACCAGCCAGCCGCTTCCGGGGTCCGCCCCGCCGCCCCCGTCGGGATCTTCGATTCGGGGCTCGGCGGCCTGTCGGTACTGCGCGCCGTGCGCGCGCACCTGCCCGGCGAGTCGTTCGTCTATGTCGCCGATTCGCACCACGCGCCGTACGGGCCGCGCGACGAGGCGTTCATTACGGAACGCACGCTGGCCATCGGCGAGTGGCTCGCCCGCGAAGGGGCGAAAGCGCTCGTCATCGCGTGCAACACGGCAACGGCGCGAGCGATCGCGGCCATCCGCGAACGCCTGTCGATACCGCTCGTCGGTGTCGAACCGGGCATCAAACCGGCCGCCGCGCTGTCCACGACCGGCGTCGCGGGCGTCCTCGCGACGCAATCGACGCTGAACAGTCCCCGCTTCCAGGCGCTGCTCGACCGCTACGGCGCCGGCCGCCGCTTCATCTGCCAGCCGGGCCACGGGCTCGTCGAAGCGATCGAGCGCGGCGACACGAACTCGCCCGCATTGCGCACGTTGCTCGAGCGTTACCTGCAGCCGATGCTCGACGACGGTGCCGATACGCTGGTGCTCGGCTGCACGCACTATCCGTTCTTCACAGAAACGATTCGTGACCTTGTTGGCGACCGCCTGACGATCGTCGACACGAGCGATGCCATCGCGCGCCAGCTCGCGCGGGTGCTCGACGAACGCGGCCTGCGCGCGCCGGCCGGCACGCGTGCCGCGCCGCCGCGCTTTTGCTCGACGAGCGATGGCCTGCAACTGCGCGCCCTCGCCTCGACGCTGCTCGGCCTCGACGCGCCCGTCGAATCCGTCACCATCTCCTCGCCGAACGCGCGCGCCTGCGCGACCGCCTGACGCGCGCCGGCACCCCGCCGGCACGCCCTCTCCTGTCGCCCCCGCCTTTTCAAGGGTCCGATGGCCTTAAAAAAAGCCGTGCCCAGGCTTGTCAACACCCGCAAATTTAATGATAATAATTCGCATTACCGTTAGCTATCGCAACTCATCATGATCGTCTGCGTGTGCAAGTCTGTTTCGGATCGCAAGATTCGCGCGTCCCTCGCCGAGGGCGTGAGTTCCTTCGATGAACTCCAGTTCGAACTCGGCGTGGCCACGTGCTGCGGCAAGTGCGAGGAGTCCGTACGCGACCTCATGGCCGAGCAAGGCGTCTGCGCGAGCCGGTGCGGCGTCGAGCACCACGCTCACCCGATCCCGGTCACGTTCTACGACCGCAAGGCCGCCTGAGCGGCGCCGGGCGTGCGCATGCGGCCGCTGCCGCATTTTATGTCCGACCGTCAGCAAGCCATCTTCCGCGCGAGCCAGCGGCTTACCTGCCAAGGAGCCTGTCATGGAATTGCTGATCGGATTTGTGACCACCGTTTGCATCTCGCTGCTGATCTTCCGCAAGTAGTGCCGATTCACCCGCCGCGCCCCGGGTGCGACGTCGTTCTTTCAAGCTAACATGCAGGCTTCGCAATCCGCTCCTGCCGGCGTCTTGCCGGTTGCACCCCGTATGAATCCCCGGGTCATCACCGTCGCGGTCGGTGTGCTTGCCGCACACGCGATCATGCTGGCGGCCGCGTGGCTCCATCGCAACGCGCCGCCGCCGAAATCGGTCGAAGTCCAGTCGATCACCGCGCAGCTCATCACGCCTGCGCCGATCGCCCAGCAGGTCGCGGCCGAATCGATCCCGCAGCCCGCGCCGCCGAAGCCCACCCCGCGCGTCAAACCGAAGGTCGAGCCGAAGCCGGTGCAGAAAGCGGCGAAGCCTACGCCTCAGCCGGTTGCGCAATCGCCTGCCCCGTCGCCGACGCCCGCGCCGGCTGCCGATCCGACGCCGGCTCCCGCCGCGCCCACAGCTGCAGCGCCGGCCGCAACGCCCGCCCCGGCTCGCGAAACGATGCAGGTCAGCGCGCCCAAGAACGTGCCGGCGCTTCAATGCAACTTCGTGAAACCCGACTACCCGTCGATGTCGCGTCGCCGCGGCGAATCGGGCACCGCCTATGTTCACTTCGTCGTCGGCGTGACCGGCAAGATCGAAAGCGTCGAGCTGCAGAAGAGCAGCGGTTATCCGCGCCTCGACGATGCCGCACTCGACGCGATGCGCTCGACCACCTGCCGTCCGTATATCGAGAACGGCCAGGCGATCCGCGCCGCCCGCACACAGCCCTACAACTTCGGGCTCACCGACTAACCTGCCTCATCCGGAAGATTCAAAGGAAACAAAAAAATGCAAAGCTACGGTATCGCGCACGTCTGGGCGCAAGGTGATTTCGTCACGCGCGCCATTGCGATCACGCTGCTCGTGATGTCGGTCCTGTCGTGGATCGTGATCCTCGTCAAGGGCTGGAACGTGATTCGCCTGAACCGCCTCACGAAGAACGCGGAACAGGCGTTCTGGCATTCTGACGACTTCGACGACGGCATCAAGAAGCTCGGTCTCACCGCATCGACGCCGAACGACAACCCGTTCCTCGCGCTCGCGCTGTCGGGCAAGGAAGCCGCCGATCACCACCATCAGACGCAGCCGCACCTGCACGACCGCATGGACGTGTCCGACTGGGTCACGCGCTGCCTGAAGGACACGATGGACGAAGGCATCTCGCGCATGCAGGCCGGCCTCGCGATTCTCGCGTCGATCGGCAGCACGGCGCCGTTCGTCGGCCTGTTCGGCACGGTCTGGGGCATCTACCACGCGCTGCTCGTGATCGGCGCAACCGGCCAGACGTCGATCGACCAGGTCGCGGGCCCGGTCGGCGAATCGCTGATCATGACGGCCTTCGGCCTGTTCGTCGCGATTCCCGCCGTGCTCGGCTACAACGCACTGACCCGCGCGAACAAGGGTGTCGTCAGCAAGCTGCGCCGCTTCGCACACGGTCTGCACGCCTACTTCGTGACGGGCGCGCGCCTCGCGTCGTCGTCGCCCCGCGACGGCCTGCGTCTTGCGACGCGCGCCAGCTGAGACGAGGTGAATCATGGCAATGAACACCGGCTTCAGCGATGACGACGACGATGGCGTGATGAGCGAGATCAACATGACGCCGCTCGTCGACGTCATGCTCGTACTCCTGATCATCTTCCTCGTGACGATCCCGGCGATGCAGCACGCGGTGAAGATCGACCTGCCGCACGCGAGCAGCCAGCCCGTCGACGAAAAGCCGCAAACGGTCGACGTCGCGATCCAGGGCAACGGCACGATCCTGTGGAACGACCAGACGGTCACGCGCGAGCAGCTGCAGGCACACATCGCGGAAGCGGCACAGCATCAGCCGCAACCGGAGTTGCACCTGCGCGCCGATCGCAAGGTTGCCTATGAGCGTGTGGCGGAAGTGATGTCCGACGCGCAGGCCGGCGGCCTGACGAAGCTTGGCTTCGTGACAGAGCCGACCGCGAAGGCGAAGTAACGCACGCGCATTTTGCGCGTCGCTGTTCACCGTCGCCGGCTGCGTCTCGCCGGCCACACCTCGCCGGCCGCACAAAGTAAAAGGCCTTCATCGCCAGATGAAGGCCTTTTTTCATGCGCACGCGGGCGCCTTCGGGCGGCGGGCTCTTCGGCGGTATCGGTTGCGCCTCGAGCAACGCAATGCGGCTACCGTGGTCTGCACGGACTGCGCGTTCTGCCCTATCTGGCTCGCAATATATGCTGCCACCTGACTCCGCTCAGAACTTCCTTCGCGAAATGGGATTTCAATATAGGCCCGCGCGCGGACGCATTCAAGGCCTCGGCGATTGAAACTTGCGATTGCAGGCGACGCTTCAATGACAAAACAAATTTGCCACGACGCGCATCTTGCATTCAGGTGGACGAAACATCGGCCGCCGTGGCTTCCTTCTTCGCACGCTCGGGGCAGCTCGGCTGCTTGTAATCGCCGTGATCGAGCTTCTCGACCAAATAGTCGACGAACGCACGGACCGCGGGCGGCATTCCCTGCCGCGACACGAACACCGCATAGAGTTGCGGCACCGGCAACGTCCAGCCCGGCATCACCGGCGACAACTGGCCGGCGCGCAATGCATTGCCGTACATCATCTCCGGCAGCGCCGCGATGCCGAGGCCGTCGAGCACGGCCTCGCGGATCGTCATCAGATCGGCCGTCACAAGCCTCGGATCGTGCTCGTGCAAGTGACGGGTGCCGTCCGGCGCGATCAGGTTGAACACGTGCCGTCCGTCGACGCTCGGCGTATCGAGCGTCTCGAAGCGTGCCAGATCGTCCGGCACGAGCGGCGGCGCATTCTGGCTCAGCAGGCTCGGCGCGCCGACCAGCATCTGCTCGGTCCGCCACAATGGCCGCACGACGATGTTCGCGTTCTGCGGCGGCTCCGAGCGCACGCGCAACGCGACATCGACCGAATCCTCGAACAGGTCGATCACGCGGTTCGTCACCCGGATGTGCACCTTCACCTCGGGATAGCGGTGCAGGAATTCGGGGAGGATGCGCGACAGCATCGTCTGCGACAGCGTGACAGGGACGCTCACGCGCACCGAGCCGCGCGGCGACGAGCGCAGCTGCTGCACGGCGTTCATCGCGGCCTGGGCTTCGGCGAGCATCGCCTGGCAATGCTGGTAGAACAGCTCCCCGGCCTCGGTAAGTGCGAGCTTGCGCGTCGAACGCTGCAGCAGGCGCACGCCGAGCGCCGCTTCGAGTTCGGTCAGGCGCCGCGACAGGCGCGATTTCGAGATACCCAGCACGCGCTCCGCAGCCGAGAACCCGCCGTGTTCGACGACCTGCGAAAAATACATGAGGTCGTTCAGGTTGTGTGCATCGATGTTCATGTCATCGTTCCAATTTCAGAACAATCCATTGCGAACCGCCGCAAATCGGACCGCAAAACGCCCAATATAATAGCGCTATGTTTCAAAAATAACGCTATTCCGATGATTTCGAGGGCTTCTGCATGACGACCGCTCGCTCGCTTGACCGCACGTACCCCGCTCTTCGCACCACCGAGGGCGGCGGCTTCGTGGTTCACCGCCCGTTCCCGACCCGACTGCTGATGGATTTCGATCCGTTCCTGCTGCTCGATGAAATGGGCCCCGTCGACTATGCCCCCGGCGAAGCCAAGGGCGCGCCCGACCATCCGCATCGCGGCTTCGAGACCGTCACCTACGTGCTCGACGGGCGCTTTCGCCATCGCGACTCGGCCGGCCATGCCGGCACGCTCGGGCCCGGCGACGTGCAGTGGATGACGGCCGGCGCGGGCGTCGTGCACAGCGAAATGCCGGATCCCGAATTCGCGCAGGCAGGCGGGCGCTCGCACGGCTTCCAGCTGTGGGTCAACCTGCCGCGCCGCGACAAGCTGATCGCACCGCGCTACCAGGAAATCTCGGCCGACCGCATCCCGAGCGCCACGTCGCCGGACGGCCGTGCGCAGGTCCGCGTGATCGCCGGCGAAGCGTTCGGTGTGCGTGCCGCGATCGAGACGCGCACGCCGATCCTCTACCAGCATTTCACGCTGCAACCGGGCGCAACGGTCACGCAGCCGGTGCCGGCAGGTTATCGCGTATTCGCCTACCCGCTCGACGGAGCGGGCCGCTACGGGCCCGACAGGCAACGCGTCGACGCACGGCACATGGTCGTCTACGGTGACGATGGCGACGCCGTGACATTCGAAGCCGGCGATACGTCGCTCGAGCTGCTGCTGATCGGCGGCGTCCCGCTCAACGAGCCGATCGTCCGCTATGGCCCGTTCGTGATGAATACCGAGGAAGAGATCCGGCAGGCCGTCGTCGACTACCAGACGGGCCGCATGGGCCGCATCGAAGCGTGACGTGCAATCGGGGCCGCAACTGCCGCGAAACGGCTTGTTTTGCGTCACAATAACTTCTTGATCCATGTGGCTGCCCGCCACCAGAAGGAATCCGTCCCCTTGAACTTCGAACATCTGATCCAGATCAACTCCGACGATCCGGGCGTGCCGTCCCTGACCCGCGACCAGCTCTGGGAAGGCCTCGTGCTGCGCGCCGAACAGCCGCAGCTGTTCCTGATCGGTCTCGACAGCTGTGTCGTCCACGAACGGACGGACACGACGCTCGAACGCGAGCTGCACTACGGGCATGCGATCGTGCGCGACCGCGTGACGTTCATCCCGAACCAGCAAGTGCGCTACGACATCCATGCGGCCGGCGGTGAAATCGGCGGCTCGCTGACGATGACGATCGAGGAGCGTGAAGACCACGAGCTGTTCCTGCGTTTCGAATACCGCACGACGCTGACCGTCACGGACGACAGCGAGGAAGCGCGTCACACGCACGGCATCGTCAAGGAAGCGTATCGCACGTCGGACATCGATACGGTGCGCCTGATCCGCGAATACGCACAAGGGCGCAAGGACCCTGATCCGCTCCACTGACGGCGGCGGCGGCTGCGGGCCGCCCCTTTGACTCAAGCTATCAGGTTTGTTGCATCGATCGATAAAGAGTTTTTGTAAATGGGAATAGTTATCATTTAGAATTCATTCCATCGCATCGACTGTTACCGATCAACCGAATGACCGACACCACGCGCCCGACCACGCTGACCTTGCGCCGCACGACCGGCACCGCAAGCGGCAACCGTCAGAAGACGGCAGCGGTCACGACGCCGGCGAAACCCGCCGGAAGCCGCGATGCCGGCACACGGACCCTCAGCAGCGACGCGCTGCTGCAAGGTCACAGCCACATCAGCATCGCGCATAACGGAGAGACATATCAGTTGCGTGCCACGCGGCTCGGCAAACTGATCCTGACGAAGTAACGACAGAGTATTGTGGGGACCACCTCCCTGAGAGGTGTTGGGCAGTAGCCAGCGTAACGGCTTGCACGCGAGATCTAGACCCCTTCGTGCAAATACACTCAAGCAGCCGTTGCAGCAAGCCAAGCCACTTTTTTGGTTCTCGCACAAGGAAGAAAAAAAGCGACACGTCGAAAGACGTGTCGCTTTTTGTTTGGGCGTCCACAGACAAAGGAAAAGGCATCGCAGCTGTCGGCGCTGCTGTTTCAGCGGACTCCGGAGCCCGGCGGCGGAACACCTCGCCTGCTACTCCTGAGCGCGGCCGCAAGGCCTTCAATCCCGCATCAGAAACCCCAGAACATCAACCACCACGCGCTGTCGATGACGGCCAGGCCGGCCGCGAACCACGCGAATGCAGCCAGTCGGCGCGGCCACGCGGCATAGCGCCCCGTCACCTTCCAGGCCAGCCACGCGCTCCACGCGTTCGCACAAACCAGAATCGCGATGCGCACATCCGTCGCCCAGCCGAGCGGCACGTGCTCGGCCCGCAGCAGCGATAGCGTCGTCGCCGACAGCCCGAGGAACACGCCAGCACCCGCGATCGGAATCAGCGCCTGCGCGAGATGATGAAGACGCACGCGGTCGAAACGGCCGAGCATCAGCGTCGCGCCGGCCAGCAGCACGAGCAGCGCGGTACCGTACACGAGCCCCGTGCCGACGATATAGCCGACGACCAGCCCGCCGTCGAGCCACGAGAACACGTCGTTGCGATCCGGGTAATGCGTGAGCAGGAACCACGGCGCATTGGTCTCGAGCGGCCACGTGATGTCGTGGTCGATCAGCCAGCCCGCGAGGAATTGCTTGATCTGCACGAACCACGGGCTGACGGTCCAGTGGAACGCACCGATCGCGACGCCGAGCAGGCCGTACAGGATCAGCGCCGTGTCCCACGGGTTCGCCTGTTGCGCGCCGAGGTTCACGACCTCGTCGGACGGCGAGCGCCACGACAGTTCGATCGCATCGCGGTGCCCGCTGCAGCGGCCGCACATGTGGCACTCGGCGGCGCCTTTCATGTTGCGCAACGGCACGAGCGGCGCGCAGTTGATCGGAATCACGCGATGTCCGTGCTCACCGTTCTTGTACGAGCGTCGCCAGGCATCCTCGTCGACCTTGTAGCGCATCGGCGCGAGCCGCGACAGCAATCCGAACACGCCGTTGACCGGGCACAGGTACTTGCACCACACGCGCTTCTCGCGGCCGTACAGCAGGCCGATCACGATCGCGCCCACGGTCGAGCCGCCGAGCACGAACAGCACGGCGAGCGGGTACTGGTACACGCTGACCATCTGCCCGTAGATCGTCGTGAGCCCGAACGCGACGAACGGCCAGCCGCCCCACCGCATCCAGCGCGGAATCGCGGCGCCGCGGCCGAACCGGCTCGCGTATTCGGTGAGCGCGCCTTCCGGGCACAGCACGCCGCACCAGACGCGGCCGAGCATCACCATCGACAGCAGCACGAACGGCCACCAGATGCCCCAGAACACGAACTGCGCGATCAGCGTGAGGTTGTTCCACAGGTGCGCGGAATCGTCCGGCAGCGGCAACACCGCCGGCACGATGATCAGGAATGCATAGACGGCGACGACGACCCACTGGATGCCGCGGATCGCCGCGCCGTGGCGCTGCATCCACTGGCCGGCCTGTGCGAGCCAGCCCGGCTTGGTTGCGGCGGCAACGCTCATGCCGTGCGGCCCGCTGTGACGGCCGGACGGCGGCTCGCGCGCTTCATCAGCAACCAGACGACCGCCCAGTACACCGCATAGGCGACCAGGTTGGTCAGCGCCGGGTGCGCGCGATAGCCGGTCAGCGTCGCGACGAGCGAACCGAACGTGCCGGAATCATCGAGGATCGCGGACGTGTCCCACACCTGCGAGATGCCGAGCGGCAGGATTTCCTTGTCGATCAGCTTGTCGACGCCGGTCTGGAACAGGCCCGCACCGAGGAACAGCAGCATCACTTCGGTGACGCGGAAGAAATGCCGCCACGAGAAGTACTTGCCGCCGAGCTGCAGCAGATAGAACGTGAGGAACGCGAGGCCGAGGCCGATCAAGACCGCGAGCATCTGGCTGGCGTCCACGTGCCCCGACTGGCCGAAACCGAGGCCGTACAGGAAGATCACCGTTTCGCTGCCTTCGCGGGCGATCGCGAGCGCGACCAGCACGGCAACGCCCCACCAGTTCGAATCGCGCGTGCTCTGCTGCAGCGACTGCTCCATGTCGCGCTTCAGCGTGCGGCCGTGCCGGCGCATCCACAACACCATCTGCACGATCAGCACGCAGGCGATCAGCACCATCGCGGTCTGGAAATAGTCCTGTGCGTCGCCGGACAGCACTTCAGTGAAGCCGACGAGTGCGGCGCCGAGGCCGACTGCCATCAGCAGGCCGACTGCCACACCCGTCCACAGAAAGGGCAGGCCGCGGCGCGCGTCGTCGTCGCCGTTCTTCAGCCATGCATAGAGGATGCCGACGACGAGCAGCGCTTCGACGCTCTCCCGCCAGACGATGAACAAGATCTGACCCATTGAATCCTCCTGACGTGCGGGGCACGGCACGCGTGCACCCGTACGCAGATAAAACGCATTACTTCGCGACGATCACGCCCTGTGCCTGCTGGTGGAAATCGTCGAAAAACTTGTACTCGCCCGGCGACAGCGGGGCGACAACCACGAACGAATCGGCGCCCGGCGCGAGCACCTTCTCCTTGCGCAACTGCACGCTCTCGAATTCGGCGGCGCCCTTGCCGGTATTCCTGATCTCGATCTTGAAGCGCTGACCGGCCGGCACTTCGATGCGGGCGGGACTCAGCTTGCCGTCCGTCATCTCGAGCTTGAACGTCGGCAGATCGGCGGCATGCGCCGCGCCGGCAAGCCACAGCGCGGCGGCTGCGGCGACGATTTTCTGGGGAAATTTCATTCTGGGTTCTCTACGCTGACGGCGCGCCGAAGCGCGCCGTCCGTGATGCCGCCGATCAGTACCCGCCCTTCTTGCCGATGCCGGCGAACGGGAAGTCGTATTCGAGGGTGACGGGCTTGAACCATGCACCCACGCCGGTTTCCTTGTCGACGTGACGGCCGAACGCCATGTGGCCCGACTGCATCGGCGGCTTGACGATCATCGTCAGGTGGTACTTGCCCGGGCCGGCCAGCTTCACGTTGTCGCCGTAGTGCGGGCCGTCGCTCGCGACCATGCCCATCAGGTCGCCTTCGGCCTTCCACTTCGTGTCGCCCTGCTTCGTCAGCTTGTACGTGACCTGCAGGTACGGCATCCAGTCGCCTTCCGCGAAACCCGTCGGGTTGTTCTTGACCGCGTGGATGTCCGCCTCGAGGTGGATGTCCGAATCCGACGCCTTGCGCATCATCCCTTCCGGATCCATCGTGATCGGCTGCAGGTACACCGCGCCGATTTCCATGCCGCCCTGGATCTGCTGCTTGCCGATCGGATATTCGGCCGCCGAGGCCGACATCGCGGCAAGCGCCGCCGCTACCGCAACCGACGTGCGGATGAACGAAGAACCCAACATGGACACTCCTTGTTATTTGTCTGACAAGCTGCCAACCGCCCTCCTGGACGGCTCGCCGAAAACACTAACGCAATGAAGAACGCTAATGCGAACTATTCTCAATACTTGCGAAGTGTAGCACCGAACCGGCGCCGGAACAAACAAGCCCCCCGGTAAACCCCTGATGCGACAAGGCTTACAGCCGAGTTACCGGGAGGTTTCAGTGACGTTTGGAAAGATTTACCGGCCGCCGTTGACGTGGTCGCCCACGTTCGCGCCGAACACACGTTCGCGCAGCAGCGCCAGCTGGTCGCGGGTGGCTGCGGCCTTTTCGAATTCGAGGTTCTTCGCGTAGTCGGCCATCTGCTTTTCGAGACGCTTGATTTCTTTCGCGAGCTGCTTTTCCGACATGTCCTCGAACTTCGCGCGTTGCTGCGCTTCCTTCAGCTCGGCGCGCGCGTCGTCGGCGTTGTAGACGCCGTCGATGATGTCCTTGATGCGCTTCACGACGCCGCGCGGCGTGATGCCCATCTTCTCGTTGTGCGCGATCTGCTTCGCGCGGCGCCGTTCGGTCTCGCCGATCGCGCGCTTCATCGATTCGGTCATCGTGTCGGCGTAGAGGATCGCCTTGCCGTTCACGTTACGCGCCGCACGGCCGATCGTCTGGATCAGCGAGCGCTCGGCGCGCAGGAAGCCTTCCTTGTCAGCGTCCAGAATCGCCACGAGCGACACTTCCGGAATGTCCAGGCCTTCGCGCAGCAGGTTGATCCCGACCAGCACGTCGAACGTGCCGAGTCGCAGGTCGCGGATGATCTCGACCCGCTCCACCGTGTCGATGTCGCTGTGCAGATAGCGCACCTTGACGCCGTGGTCGGCAAGAAACTCGGTGAGCTGCTCGGCCATCCGCTTCGTCAGCACGGTGATCAGCACGCGCTCGCCGGCGTTCACGCGCGCGTTGATCTCGGTCAGCACGTCGTCGACCTGCGAGCTGGCCGGGCGCACTTCGATTTCCGGATCGACGAGCCCGGTCGGCCGCACCACCTGCTCGGCGATCTGCCCCGTCACGCGCTTCTCGTAGTCGGCAGGCGTCGCCGACACGAACACCACCTGGCGCATCTTGCGTTCGAACTCCGGGAACTTGAGCGGTCGGTTGTCCAGCGCCGACGGCAGCCGGAATCCGTAGTTGACGAGATTCTCCTTGCGCGCGCGGTCGCCGTTGTACATGCCGTTCAGCTGGCCGATCAGCACATGCGATTCGTCAAGCAGCATCAGCGCGTCGGGCGGCAGGTAGTCGACGAGCGTCGGCGGCGGCTCGCCGGGTGCGGCGCCCGAGAAGTGCCGCGAGTAGTTCTCGATGCCCTTGCAGAAACCGAGCTCCTGCAGCATCTCGAGATCGAAGCGCGTGCGCTGCTCGAGGCGCTGCGCCTCGACGAGCTTGCCATCGCGGTGGAAGAACTCGAGGCGCTCGCGCAATTCGTCCTTGATCGTCTCGACCGCACGCATCACGGTGTCGCGCGGCGTCACGTAGTGCGACGACGGATATACCGTGAAGCGCGGAATCTTCTGCCGCACGCGGCCGGTCAGCGGGTCGAACAGCTGCAGCGTCTCGACCTCGTCGTCGAACAGCTCGACGCGCACGGCCATCTCCGCATGCTCGGCCGGGAAGATGTCGATCGTGTCGCCGCGCACGCGGAACGTGCCGCGCTGGAAGTCCTGATCGTTGCGCGAGTACTGCATCGCGATCAACCGCGCGATCACGTCGCGCTGGCCGAGCTTGTCACCGGCGCGCAGCGTCAGGATCATCTTGTGGTACTCGGACGGGTTGCCGATACCGTAGATCGCCGACACCGTCGCGACGATCACCACGTCGCGGCGCTCCATCAGGCTCTTCGTCGCCGACAGCCGCATCTGCTCGATGTGCTCGTTGATCGACGAGTCCTTCTCGATGAACAGGTCGCGCTGCGGCACGTACGCTTCCGGCTGGTAATAGTCGTAGTACGAGACGAAGTACTCGACCGCGTTGCGCGGGAAGAACTCGCGGAACTCCGCGTAGAGCTGCGCCGCGAGCGTCTTGTTCGGTGCAAACACGATCGCCGGGCGGCCGAGCCGCGCGATCGTGTTCGCCATCGTGAAGGTCTTGCCCGAACCCGTCACGCCGAGCAGCGTCTGGAATGCGAGGCCGTCGCCGACACCTTCGACGAGCGTTTCGATCGCGGTCGGCTGGTCGCCTGCGGGCGGATACGGCTGGTATAGCTGAAATGGCGACCCTTCGAAGGTCACGAATTTCGATTCGTCAAGCGCGTCGCCGACTTCGGCGTGATGTTCGGACATGGAGTGCGGCCGGAGCGAGGGCAAAAGACTATTCTAGCGCTTCGCGACGTTGCGGACCGCTGACGGCTCCTGACGCGCGGCAACGGCCGAAATCGCAATTCGCCGCGCAATCGCCGCCTCCGGCAGCGTGAATTCGCTACAATATCAGGCTGCTGCGCTTTCCGGCGCCGTGCCCGTTGGCGCGCGGTCCGCTGCGCCCGCCCCGCCGGCTGAAAGCCTGACCCTCTTTTCACTACTGCCGAATCATCATGTCGCTCTTCTCCGCTGTCCAGCTTGCTCCCCGCGACCCGATCCTGGGCCTGAACGAAGCCTTCAACGCCGATGCGCGTCCGACCAAGGTCAACCTCGGCGTCGGTGTGTACACGAACGAAGAAGGCAAGATTCCGCTGCTGCGCGCCGTTCGCGAAGCGGAAAAGGCACGTGTCGACGCCGGCCTGCCGCGCGGCTATCTGCCGATCGACGGGATCGCCGCCTACGACGCAGCGGTGCAGAAGCTGCTGCTCGGCAACGATTCCCCGCTGATCGCCGCAGGCCGCGTGGTCACGGCGCAGGCACTGGGCGGCACGGGCGCGCTGAAGATCGGCGCCGATTTCCTGCGCACCGTGAATCCGAACGCGAAGGTTGCGATCAGCGACCCGAGCTGGGAAAACCACCGCGCGCTGTTCGAAGCCGCCGGCTTCGAAGTCGTCGCCTATCCGTACTACGACGCCGCCACCAACGGCGTGAACTTCGAAGGCATGCTGTCGGCGCTGAACGGCTATGCGGCAGGCACGATCGTCGTGCTGCACGCGTGCTGCCACAACCCGACCGGCGTGGACCTGACCGAAGCGCAATGGCAGCAGGTCGTCGACGTCGTCAAGACGCGCAACCTCGTGCCGTTCCTCGACATGGCCTACCAGGGCTTCGGCGAGAACATCGAGGCAGATGCAGCTGCGGTGCGCCTGTTTGCCGCGGCCGACCTGAACGCATTCGTGTCGTCGTCGTTCTCGAAGTCGTTCTCGCTGTATGGCGAGCGCGTCGGCGCGCTGTCGATCATCACGTCGAGCAAGGAAGAAGCGACGCGTGTGCTGTCGCAACTGAAGCGCGTGATCCGCACGAACTACTCGAACCCGCCGACCCATGGCGGCGCCATCGTCGCGGCCGTGCTCGCGTCGCCGGAACTGCACGCTGCGTGGGTGCAGGAACTCGGCGAAATGCGCGACCGCATCCGTGCGATGCGCAACGGCCTCGTCGAGCGCCTGAAGGCGAGCGGCGTGGATCGCGACTTCAGCTTCATCAACGCGCAGCGCGGGATGTTCTCGTATTCGGGCCTGACCTCGGCGCAAGTCGATCGCCTGCGCGAAGAGTTCGGCATCTACGCAGTCGGCACGGGCCGCATCTGCGTCGCAGCGCTGAACACGCGCAACCTCGACGCGGTCGCCAATGCAGTCGCAGCGGTCCTGAAGTAAGTCGGCATCAGCGGGCGGCGGCCGTCACCGGCCCACCCTGCCGAAACAAAAAACGCGCTCCCCGGAGCGCGTTTTTTTATGCCGTCGTGCATTGTCGGCGACTGCTCGGCACGAGCAGTACGCGTCGCGACCACCCGTGCCGGACCCGTTACTGCATGAACCAGCCGTGGCTGACGACGACCGACTGCCCCGTGAGCGCGGCGCTCGGGAACGCCGACAGGAACAGCACTGTCTGCGCGACGTCCTGCACCGTCGTGAACACGCCGTCGACCGTGTTGCCGAGCATCACCTTCTTGATCACTTCCTCTTCGCTGATCCCGAGCTCCTTCGCCTGCTCCGGAATCTGCTTGTCGACGAGCGGCGTGCGCACGAAGCCCGGACACACGACGTGCGAGCGCACGTTGTGCTTCGCGCCTTCCTTCGCCAGCACGCGCGCCAGGCCGAGCAGACCGTGCTTGGCCGTCACGTAGGCCGACTTCAGCGGCGACGCTTCGTGCGAGTGCACCGAACCCATGTAGATCACGACGCCGCCGCGATCATCCTTGTACATGTGCTTGAGCGCGGCCTTCGTCGTCAGGAACGCGCCGTCGACGTGGATCGCCTGCATCTTCTTCCAGTCGGAGAACGAGTAATTCTCGATCGGATTGACGATCTGGATGCCGGCATTCGACACGAGGATGTCGATCGAGCCGAACGCTTCGGCGACCTTGTCGATGCCGCTATTCACGGCGTCCTCGTTGGTCACGTCCATCGCGACGCCGATCGCCTTGCCACCTGCCTTGTTGATCTCGTCGGCAACCGCGTTCGCGCCGTCCTGGTTCAGGTCGGCGATCGCGACTGCCGCGCCCGCCTTGGCGAGCTCCAGTGCGATTTCCTTGCCGATGCCGCTTGCGGCGCCCGTGACGACTGCGGTCTTGCCGCTCAGATCTGCTGCCATGTCAGTCTCCTTCCTTTATCGGATCGAAAAAGCGCGCCCCCGCCGCATCCGCTTTCGTCGCGTGGTCGTGCCGGCGGGCCAGCCGCTATTGTGCACGATCGGCCCCGCCGTTCGCGCGCAAAACGTCTAAGCTTAAGGTCGGTTCCGAGTCGCGGGAGATTCTCATGCACTATCGACGGCTAGGCCGCTCCGGCCTGCAGATCAGCGAGCTTTCGCTCGGCTCATGGGTCACTTACGGCAACCAGGTCGATCAGCGGGCCGCCCGCGAATGCCTCGCGGCGGCCCGCGATGCGGGTGTCAATTTCTTCGACAACGCCGAGGTCTACGCGGGCGGCAAATCGGAGGAAATCATGGGCCAGGCGCTCAAGTCTCTCGGCTGGCCGCGCATCAGCTACCTCGTGTCCACGAAGTTCTTCTGGGGGCTCGCGGAAGCCCCGAATCAGTACCACACGCTGAACCGGAAATATCTGCTCAACGCGATCGACGGCTCGCTGCGCCGGCTGCAGCTCGACTATGTCGACCTCGTCTACTGCCATCGCCCGGATCCAAACACGCCGATCGAGGAAACCGTCTGGGCGATGAGCGACATGATCGTGCGCGGCAAGGCGCTGTACTGGGGCACGTCCGAATGGAGCGCCGACGAGATCCGCGCGGCGTACGAGATTGCTGAGCGGCACCATCTGCACAAACCGGTCGTCGAGCAGCCGCAGTACAACCTGTTCCACCGTACCCGCGTCGAGCGGGAATACGCGCGGCTCTACGACGACTACGGCCTCGGCCTGACGACCTGGAGCCCGCTTGCATCGGGGCTGCTCACCGGCAAGTACCGCAATGGCGTACCGCCGGGCAGCCGCGCGCAACTGCAGGGCTACGACTGGCTCCGCGACCGGCTGACGGACCCGACCAGCAACGATGTGGTCGAACGGCTCGGCGGGATCGCAGCCGAACTCGGTTGCAGCACCGCCCAGCTCGCGATCGCGTGGGTACTCGCGAATCCGCGCGTGAGTTCGGTCATTACGGGCGCGTCCCGGATCGAGCAGATCGGCGACAACATGCGCGCGCTCGACGTTGCCGCAAAGCTGACGCCGGAGGTCAAGCAACGCATCGAGGAGGCCGTCGGCGACGCATACGAGTAAGGCGACTCACGTCCACTCGCGTACAATACGCGGCCGCATTGGGGCACGGCCCGACGGCCGCGCGCGATCGTCCGTTTTCATCGATTCATCTTTCGTTTCAGGCAGCCAGCCATGCTCAGTTATCGTCACGGTTTTCACGCAGGCAACCACGCGGACGTGCTCAAGCACGCCGTCGTCGTCCAGCTGCTGCGCTACCTGAACAAGAAAGACAAGTCGTACTGGTACATCGACACGCACGCGGGCGCCGGCGTGTATTCACTGCGCGAGGGTTATGCGGCCAAGACGGGGGAATTCGACACCGGCATCGGCCCGCTGTGGAACGACAAGAACCTGCCTGAGGCGCTCGGCGACTACATCGACGAGGTGCGCGCGCTGAACGACGACGGCGAGCTGCACTACTATCCGGGCTCGCCGTATCTTGCATGGCGCGCGATGCGCGAGCAGGACCGGATGCGCCTGTTCGAAATGCACACGACGGAAATCGACGTGCTGCGTCACAACTTCCGCGACGCCGGGCGACGCGCGATGATTTTCGCCGGTGACGGCTTCGAGGGCATCAAGGCGCTGCTGCCGCCGCCGCCGCGACGCGCGCTCGTGCTGATCGATCCGTCCTATGAGGACAAGAAAGATTACGCGCGCACGGTGGCCTGCGTAACGGAATGCCTGAAGCGTTTCGCCACCGGGTGTTACGCGATCTGGTATCCGCAGGTTGCGCGGGTGGAGTCGCAGCGTTTTCCTGAACAGCTCAAGCGCCTGCAGCCGAACAACTGGCTGCACCTGACGTTGACGGTATCGAATCCGCCGGCCGATGGCCTGGGACTTTACGGCAGCGGAATGTTCATCCTGAATCCGCCGTACACGCTCGCACAGAGCATGAACGAAGCGCTGCCCTATCTCGTCGAACGCCTGGGACAGGACAGCGGCGCCCGGTGCGAGATCGAGCACCGCGGGAACTGAGCGGGCTGCGTGCCGTTACGGTTGCAGTCTCGGGGTGGGTCTTGGCTGATTCGCAGGCGACGCACCCCAGCCCGGCACATTGATATACGGCGCGACGAACAACGGGACCGACGAATTCGGTCCCTGCCCGGCCGGCGTTCGCATGCCCGCGGGTTCGACAATCGGCTCGGACGATAACGGCGCCGTTTGCAACACCAGGCCACCCTTGCCATCCTGGATCCCGCGTTGCGTATCGAGAATCAGCGGCTTGGACGAAGTCGCTGCACCAGCCGCGATGCCGTGAACGAGCACCGCAGCGCCCAAAACGAGACGCGCACGGGAAGCGTGACGCACATCCAGACGCAAGCGCATGGTCGTAATCTTCCGGTTGAAAAGCAGGTCCATACCATAGCGCTGCGCTGACGATTTCGCCAGATCCGGCGCACAAAAAAACAAAGCCCCGTCAATACGGGGCTTGCTTTTCGTTCGGTGCCACACGGCACCTGACGGTGACTCCGATTACAGCGAGTAGCCGTTGGTCTCGAGCGAACGAATGCGGCTCTCGAGTTGGACGATATCCGACGACGTAGCGAGGTAAGCCTCACGGCGCTCGCGCTCTGCGGATTCGAACCAGTTGCTCAGCTTTTCGACGATGTAGGCGATCATGACGTTCTCCAAGGAAGGGGGGAACCCTGGCGAATTCGAGATTCAGGGATTTCCCGTATAGGGTTATCCCGAATTATAGCGATGCCGCACCAAGATGCTAGTGAAATGCTTGCATGGAAGCCATTCCAATTCGGAATGGTTTGTGAAGCATCTTCGTCAACCCACTGATTTATAAGGATATTGAATTGAGGTCCATCTCCGGCCTCGAGGACGCGCACTAATCTGGTTCATCGACCGGGTCGGCCAGACGCGCCAAGATCGGGCATTCCGGGCGTCCGTCACCATGGCAGTGCGCGGCGAGATCGGCGAGCGTATTGCGCATGTCGCTCAATTCCGCGATGCGCTTGTCGAGTTCGGCTACGTGTTCGAGGGCGATCGACTTCACTTCGGCGCTGGCGCGGGAGCGGTCTTGCCAGAGCATCAGCAACTTGCGGATATCCTCGACGAGAAAGCCGAGCCGCCGTGCCTGGCGGATGAAGCGCAGGATATGGACTTCGTCCGAACCGTAGATCCGGTATCCGGCGTCGCTACGCTTGCTCGGCGCAAGGAGGCCGACCTGTTCGTAGTACCGGATCATTTTTGCGCTGACGCCGGATTCGCGTGACGCGTCGCCGATATTCATTCCCTGCCCTCTCTCCATCAAGCTCTGGTCGAACACGAACGTCGATGCACGCAGCTGTCGACGACACTTCGATCGTATCAAATCGCGTGATTTCGTTCCGACGTGGGTAATGACGGCAGGATCGACAGCGACCACGCCCCCACCTCGCTGCCATCGCTCTTTTCCGCCACCCAAATGCAAAAACCCCCGCCTTGTCGGGCGGGGGTTCTTGGCTTAGGGAGCCTGACGATTACCTACTTTCACACGGGAATCCGCACTATCATC
>NZ_JBSRXO010000026.1:0-25079 GCF_054055695.1 Burkholderia sp. PvR073 | reverse complement strand
GTTGAGCAGTCCGTTGAGCGACTTCACGCGGTAGCGGTAGACAAGGATCATGCCGGTGATCCTAACCCGTGCAAGAAGCTGCCTGTCAACAGCACGCCTTTCCTTCCCGCCATCCGCCCCGAAGGAAGTCCCCTTGGGGGAAATGGCGGGGTTTCTCGGAGCAAATTCTGATGAAGAGAACCCTCGCGCGTGCCGGCGATTTCCTGACACACGACGCGCGTACCGTGACGGGAAACGACGACGTGTCGAGCCAATAGCCCATGCGGCGGCACGCCGACGACGCCAGGCCGGCTGCGGTGTTACGAGGGAGTGTCAATCACATGCTGACAAGAGACTACGTGGAGCGCGAGCTGTCTCATATCGAGAGAATGGTCGCGCTGCTCGAAAGCGATGCGGATACCGACGCTGCGGCGATGCCGTACGCGATGCGCGTGAGTCGTCCAGGTTACTGGCGCGCACGGATCGAGGTGCTGCTCGCGATTCCGGGCATGCCGCGCCACGTGACGAAACTCGGCAACGTGCTGCTCGCGAAAATCGACGGGATCGAGGCGCGGCGGGGGACGGTGAAGCCCTGACTGTGCGGGCGCGCGCCGCGCATGTCGTGATAGGACTCGGCTGGCGCTGCGGCGATGTGTTCAGCCTGATTGCGGTGCCGGAGTTCGCCGCGGCCGGTGCGTTGTATGCGATCGGCCATTGCAGAACGGAGATCACGGAACACAAGCGCGCGAGCGGCGCGGCCGTGCAGCGACACGGATTCGGCAAGCGCCTGTCGAGTGTGCGCGGATAAAGGAAAAGCCACGGATCGCTCCGTGGCTTTTGCCTTTCTCATGCACGCGGCCGTGTCACGGCCGCGTATCGCACGGCTTACGCGATGGTCTTCGACCAGTTCGCGTACCAGTTGCGGAACAGCGTGTACTGCGCTTCCGCGTAGTTGCGTTGCGCGTCGCTCAGTGCATCGGTTTCGTTGAAGTGCAGCGTGTATTCCTTGTCGCCGTTCAGCACCATCAGATGCTTGTAGAACAGCACGAGGTCGCAGCCTTCGTCGAACGACGACAGCACGGCCAGCGCCGCTTCCAGTTCCTTTGCACGCACGCGCGCCACGGCATCGCCTTGCGCGGCCTTCTTGCACAGGTCGACCAGTTGCAGCACTTCGCGCGGCAGCGCGTTGCCGATACCGGTGATCGCGCCTGCCGCGCCGCAGTTCACGAAGCCGTGGAACACCTGCGTGTCGACGCCGGCCATCAGCGTCACGCTGTCGTCCTGCGACGTGATGTTTTCGGCTGCGTAGCGCATGTCGGCGGCGCCGCCGAATTCCTTGAAGCCGATCAGGTTCGGGTGCTGGCGACGCAGTTCGAAGAACAGGTCGGCGCGGGTCGCGAAGCCGTAGTACGGGCTGTTGTAGATCACGGCCGGCAGGTTCGGCGCTGCGTTCAGGATCGCGGCGAAGTGGGCCTTCTGTGCGGCCGGCGACGCGCCGCGCGACAGCACGCGCGGAATCACCATCAGGCCGTGCGCGCCGACCTTCGCGGCATGCGCGGCGTGCGACACGGCTTCCTTCGAGTTCACCGCGCCGGTGCCGACGATCGTCGGCACACCGGCTTCGACCAGACGCGCGACGCCTTCCTGGCGCTGCGCTTCGGTCAGCAGCGGCCAGTCGCCCATCGAGCCGCAGTACACCACCGCGCGCATGCCGAGTGCCACCAGCTCCTTGCCCTTCTTTACCAGCGCGTCGAAATCCGGCTGACGATCAGCGGTGCACGGAGTCATCAGGGCCGGAATGGTGCCGGTAAAAATGTTGTCGCTCATCTCGTTTCCTCACATTCAGATAGGGTCAACTGCCATTGCTGGCAACCTGGGCTGTACGCGCGCTCGCCGTCTCGTGGGTGCTTCACGTCACCCGGACGGCGGCTGGCCGCCTCTTGTTTGCCTCGGTGCCGAAACGTTGCCTCCGGTTTCGACCGAGAGTCAGCCATCGACGAGTGCATTCTAGCCAGTCCGCATATTTTATACAATATAAAATAAAAAGGGCGTGACGCAGGTCGTCGTTTCGGGGCGCGGGGGAGGGTGGAGAACCGCGTCGTGGCGGCCTTCGGCGAGGATGGTGGGCGCACTAGACAAAGCTGGTCGACGCCGCGTTCCGGCTCCGCCTGCTGGCTTTGGTAGCCCGACTGGCGTCCCGCAGGCTTGTCCCGGCCGCGCTCTCCTCCGACCAAAAACATTCCTCTCGCTGGCTTCCGTCCCGGTCGGCGGACGCCGCTAGGCGTGTCTCATTTCTGCCGAAAGCATTTTTGAGATTGCGTGGATTGTGTATTGGATATTGTATAAAATCTTTCGGCGCGCTTACTCGCGAACCGCCCCGTCACGGGAAATGGAAGACAACGAGAGGAGATACGGAGATGACAAGTCAGGTCGGCGAGGCAGTCTCGCCTGGTAGTGCAGCCGCCGTGCAGGACACGGCGTCGAAACGGGAATTGAAGCGGGTCGTCGCGGCGTCGATGGTGGGGTCGGTGGCGGAGTGGTACGAGTTCTTCCTGTATGGAACGGCGTCGGCGCTGGTGTTCGGCACGCACTTCTTCAAGAAGACGGGCAACCCGATCGACGGCCTGCTCGCCGCGTTCGCGCTGTATGCGGTGGGGTTCGCCGCGCGCCCGATCGGCGGGCTGGTGTTCGGCTACTACGGCGACAAGTTCGGCCGCAAGTACCTGCTGCAGGTCAGCCTGATCGTGGTCGGCATCACGACCTTCCTGATGGGCTGCCTGCCGACCTTCGATGCGATCGGCTACTGGGCGCCGGTGCTGCTGGTGTCGCTGCGGCTGATCCAGGGCTTCGCGTTCGGCGGCGAGTGGGGCGGCGCGATCCTGCTGGTCAGTGAACATGCCCCCGACAACCGCCGCGGCTACTGGGCCAGCTGGCCGCAAGCCGGCGTGCCGGCCGGCAACCTCGTCGCGACCATCATCCTGCTGGTGCTGTCGAGCTCGCTGTCCGAGGCCGACTTTCTGTCGTGGGGCTGGCGCGCGGCGTTCTGGTTCTCGGCGGTGGTCGTGCTGATCGGCTTCTGGATTCGCCGCAAGGTCGACGATGCGCCGATCTTCAAGGAAGCGCAGGCGCGCCGCGCGCAGAAGCAGGAAAAGCAGCTTGGCGTGGTCCACGTGCTGAAGTACCACTGGCGGCAGGTGCTGATCGGCATCGGCGCGCGGTTCGCCGAGAACATCCTGTACTACATGGTCGTCACGTTCTCGCTGACCTACCTGAAGCTGGTGGTCGGGGCCGACACCACGCGGATCCTGAAGCTGATGTTCGCGGCCAACGCGATCCACTTCTTCTTCATTCCGCTGATGGGGCTGCTATCGGACTTCGTCGGCCGCAAGCCCGTGTACCTGACGGGCGCGGTGCTGACCGCCGGCTGGGGCTTCGTCGCGTTCCCGATGATGGACACCGGCAACGACTGGATCATCATGGCCGCGATCGTGCTCGGGCTGTTCATCGAATCGATGACGTACTCGCCGTACTCGGCGCTGATGACCGAGATGTTCCCGACCAACGTGCGCTATACCGCGCTGTCGCTGTGCTACCAGGTCGCGCCGCTGATGGCCGGCTCGCTCGCGCCGCTGATCGGGCTGTCGCTGCTCGAGCGCTATCACTCGTCGACGCCGATCGCGCTGTATCTGGTTGCCGCGGCCGTGATTTCGATCGTTTGCGTGGGCGTCGCGAAGGAAACGCGCGGCAAGTCGCTGCGTGATGTGGATGCGGAGGCTAGCCGGCGTACGGATGCTTGAAGCGCGGGTGATCGCGTGATCGCTGATGGGAAGCCACCCGGGAGGGTGGCTTTTTTGTGGTGTATCGCAGGGTCTGGGGGAGTGCGGGCGAGAACGACGGCGCTTGGCCAGGAAGAGGCATTCGACAGTCGCGTCCGGATGATCGACAATCCGCATCAAGTCATGAACACTGCGCTCGGGTAGTCACGGCCGGAGCCGCACCCTTTCCGGATAAGCAACCCGGTTGCAATTTTCTTCGCGGTCGCTGGCTTTGCCAGGGCCTTCAAATGGCGTTTCCGGTGCTATCCGCTGCAAACGGGCGCATCGTAATCGACAGACCGTCATGCCAGCTTTACCCCACCAAACCGGCGCTCGTTGATGCCCTGCGAAGGAGGCTCGTTCAAATGAACAACGTTGCTCTCGCATGCGTGGTAGTTCTAGGGCTACTCCTGTTCGGCCTCGGATTGTCCATCTCGGTGATGCGTTTCCGCGAAGGCGCCGCCTCAGGCTGCAAGCCGAACCCCGCAAACCTGCTACACAAGCTCGTCCGGGCTCATGCCAACACGGCCGAATACGCGCCGTTCCTCGCGTTGCTGTTTCTCTATCTTGGCGCACGATCGCCTTCGACGGCGACGGTGTCGCTGATGGTCGCGGCAACCGCGTGCCGCTGCTTGCTCGTCGTCGGGCTGATCGCATGGCCGACGATGGCAAAGTTCAACCCGTTCCGGTTCGTCGGCGCACTGGGCACCTACCTGACCGGTATGGCGCTATGTGTGTCGCTGCTGCTTTGAGATGCGACTGACGACGAGATCGCGTGTGCTTAGCGCGTGCCGACGCGCTCGTGGTTGCCCATCAGTTCAACAACGAAGTCAAGAAAAGCCCGCGTCTTTGCCGGCAGGTGATGCCGGGATGGGTAGTACGCGTATAAGGGAAATCGCTCGTCTGTCCATTCGGGAAACAGATTGATCAATTGGCCGTTCGCGATCAGGGGCTCGGCACCGAGCAGCAACATCTGCGCAACTCCGGAACCGGCGAGGCATGCATTGAGCAGGGCACCCGGATCGTTGACCGTGAGGCGTCCCCGAGTATCAACCACAATGCGTTTTCGCCGGCGATGGAATTCCCACGCGAACGGCTTGCCTGTCTCCGGGTTGCGAAATTCAATGCATCGGTGACTTCGGCTTTCAAGGTCCTCGGGTTTTGCGGGCCGTCCCCAGCGAGCGACGTACGAGGGCGACGCGACCGTAACAATGCCGGTATCGAGCAACTTTCTCGCGATCAGCGTAGAGGCTCGGGGCTCGCCGAATCGCACGGCGATGTCGAAGCCATCCATCACGAGGTCGCCAAGACTGTCTCGCGCGAAGAGCTCGATTTCGAGTTCGGGGTGCGCGTCCATGAACGCATCGAGTTGCGGCCCAAGAATGGTTCGGTAGACGACAGGATCCAGATTGACTCTCAGCTTTCCACGCACCGCGGAGGCGCTACCTGCTGCTGCGGCGGCTGCTTCCTCCAGCCCGGCGAGATGGGGCATGACCTGCTCGTAAAAGCGGCGGCCCTCTTCAGTCAGCGAGACGGAACGCGTCGTTCGGTTGAAGAGCCGGATGTTCAGCTTTTTTTCCAGCCGCGCAATCGCGCGACTGACGCCCGGCGGCGTCATTCCTATGACTTCCGAAGCGGCCGCGAACGTCCCCATGTCCACCACGGCGGCGAACACGCTGATGCTGCCGGACAGCTTCTCGCTACTGGATCTCATGATTGCTTGAGTGAATGCGGGCGGTGGATCGCGACCGACCAACCGAAGACCAACACGCCAATGCTGCGCAATGCAGCAGCGCAGGACAACGCTGTCGATCTTGCCGCATTGATGACTCGTTGTCACTAATCTGATGCCATCCATGTCATTTTGTTTCGGTCGGCGTTTGTCCAGAATGCGTGTCACCGAGACACCCGATGTATCCACACATGGAGAGCGAGCAATGTATGCAATAACAGGAATCACCGGCAAGGTCGGCGGTGCACTGGCCCGCGAGCTACTGGCCAGTGGTCAGCCGGTGCGCGCGGTCGTGCGCGACGCGACGCGGGCAGCGTCGTGGGCAGAGCGAGGTTGCGCGATCGCGACGGCCTTCATGGAAGACGCTTCGTCGCTCGCCGCCGCGTTCGAAGGCGCGACCGGCGTTTTCATCCTGCCGCCTTCGGAGTTCGATCCGGCGCCCGGGTTTCCCGAAGCGCGGAAGGTGATCGAGGCTGTATCCGCAGCGCTCCTGAAGGCGCGGCCCGAAAAAGTCGTTTGCCTGTCGACGATCGGCGCACAGGCAGACGAGATCAATCTGCTCACTCAACGCACGCTGATGGAGCAGGCGCTGCGCGACATGCCGATGCCGGTGACATTCCTGCGGCCTGGCTGGTTCATGGAAAACGCCGCATGGGATGTCGCGTCCGCGCGCGACGATGGCGTCATTGCCAGTTACCTGCAGCCGCTCGACAAACCCGTGCCGATGGTCGCTACCGCGGACGTAGGCCGCGTTGCGGCCGAACTGCTCCAGCAGACGTGGCGCGGTGTGCGTGTGGTCGAACTCGAGGGCTCGCGCCGGGTGAGTCCCAATGATCTCGCATTGGCCTTCGCCCGCGTGCTCGGCGCTCAGGTACGTGCGGAAGTTGTCGACAGGCAGACGTGGGAAGCGCTGTTCCGCGGCCAGGGCATGAAGCATCCTCTGCCCCGGATGCGCATGCTGGACGGCTTCAACGAAGGCTGGATCGATTTCGAAAGCAATCCTGATGAAATCGTGCGTGGCCGCGTCGAACTGGAGACGGTTGTGCGCGAGCTAGTGTCGCGTGCAGTCTGACCCGAGCCTCGATCCGTCGGATTGATCGATCGCCATGTCCTGCACGGAGCAATCGACAACTTGGAACTATACTGGGGCAACCTGGAGGGTTCCATGACTGATCACGACAGACTGCATCCGCTACGTCCGTTCCTGAAAAATTGGGTTTGGGAGCATGGCCGAATCGGGACGCGCTATCTGGACTGCGTTGACTGCGAAATCAAGTTTGATGAAGGCAAGAAGTCGCATTTCGCAGCGGAGAAATATATCTATGTGCCGCTTGGCAACGGCGCTGAAGACGATGCGTCTGTGGATGGCCCTGCAATTCAGGAGGCCGGACTTGCCCGGTTTTTGCGGGCTGCGCAGTTGGGTAAGCCGGAAGAAGCCGGTTCTGTAGCGGAGGTACAGCGCGCAGTGCAGGACTGCGTGGAGATCGGCCTGTTCAGTGCGTATCAAGGGGAGGCTCGCAAGGCGTTTGCGCGATACGCGCAGGAACCCATGTTCGACGACGAGATCCGCGCGGCGGTTGTGGACGACATCCGGCGTGTTTATGTCGGCATGCGCGAGCAACTTGCGCTGTACGATTTTACTGTGCTCTACGGTTTGCCGATGCCGCTGCTGATCGGCGATACGCCCTTCATTGACTGGCGCGTATCCGCGAGTCCGGCACTTCCGTTCGTGTCGCTTCCGCTGGGCCCTTACTGCTTGCTGGTCGGCGCGCCATCGGGCAGGAAAAGCCGAATCGGCCCGGTCGTCTGGAAGGCCGCTGCCACGATGGGCCCGTTGAAAGACCACAACCGCCGGATCGAGGAGCAGGCGCGTCTGTGGCTGGTGGCGACTACGGATGATCAACTCGTTGCTGTGCAAGGTCGCCTGGTTGCGGCTATGGGGGCCAGGGAAGGAGAGGGGACGCCCTAAGTGATGTCGACGGGAGGCAGGGCGTCGGCGGTGGCTGAATGGTGAGCGGTAGTCGGTTGATGCGTCAGGCGGGGGACTGCGGCTATCAGTATTGTCGGATGTCCCCGTTTGGCCGTGAGTCGTCGGTCCGGTGCTAAGCCACCTCACTCATGAATTGCTCATAAGGCCGGTGTGTCAGGTCGAAGCCAGCATCAAGAGCAAAAATCCGATTCTTCACTTCCGCATGATCGATCCTCGCGCGGCCCCGGTAATAGCACTGATTGTTCGCTCCAGCAAGTTCCATCAGATCACGGAGATCCGCGAGCCCATAATTCTGAAGATCGGGAGCGATCGCGTGTGCGAATCGCCGGTCAGCAGTATCGAAGCCTCCGCTGCGCGAATAATAGAGGTTAGCGACATGCCGCGCCGTCGAACGCCATGCATCAGTGCTCTTTTGCGCACGGAACGCGGCCCAGACCGCCGAGTCGATCGTATGGCCTACCTGGGTCCGAACGTGTTCTTCTACTGCGGCAATGTATGCTTGATCATTCTCATAAACGAAAGCAGCAAGCATGTTGGATGAAGGGTTCTGGGCAAGACCGTGTCGAACAGTTAACTGCGCATGTTCAGCTAGATGCCGATAAATGCCGTCATTCTCCGAAAGGAACTGGATCAGGAGCGCGACTATTCCAATCCTCGTCGAAACATTGCTGTAATATTCAGTCGCCGACGCTACCCAGCCTGCGACCAATGCAGGCTCTTTCCGGGCGATTAGTCGTAGTACCCGAAAGTTAATTGCGCGATTGACGTCACAAGGCCCGTCCTCAGTGCGGAAAACGAACTTCCAAAGAATCTTAAAAACGGACTCCGCAACGCCAGCTGAAAACTGCGAAAAGTATTTGCTTTCCAGAAATTTGTTAAGCTCGTCATCGTAGGCAAAGAAGGGTTGCATGCCTGCAACGTCTTCCAGCAGTCGATCAAGGATTCGTTTGCTCACTAACGCGGGTTTCGTGAGAACGGATTGAAGCGCCATCCGCATCAGGGCGCGTACTTCATCCTTGTTGGGTCGATGCAGTTCTGCTCCTTCCTTAATGATTGGGTGAGCGGCCAGGTGCCTTTGACGCTGCAAATTTTCCAACCCCTGCTGATCAACGGCATCGAGAAGCCCCGTCTGAGCTTTGACCTTAAGAATGAGGTTCCACTCCCACGACGGCGAATTCGGATTTTTCTCTTGCTCCTGGTCGATCTCTCTCAGGATCTGTTGAGCCGTCATGTCGTTGTGGAGTTCGGCCAAGCGTTGTAGTTTAAAAACCAAATCACAGACGACAACTGACCAAAGCATAACAACGGCCGATCGATAGTTCCCGATCGTGAAGCTTGATTTGACTTCCTCGAAGTATGACCTGGTTCTTTCATCCGGAATTTCATCGCTCTTATGGTCGATGGAAAAGTTGTCCATGTTCTCTCCGTCCCATTCTCTAACCTACGAATTCTAACGGATGGGAGTATTGTGTCCACTGAACGAGTTGCTCCCGTCGCCAGTGACAAAACCAAAGAAGCTACCCGTGTTGGTCGGCCGCTTATGGGGCGACTGCGGAGGTGGCGGTCGAGTCGCCAGCGCGCGACCGGCACGCGCGCGTCGAGCGGTTTAGTCCTTCGACCAAGAACCGTCGTTCGACCGGCGCGCAGATCAGGCATTCAGATGCTGGCTTCGCATCAGTTGACGGTCGCTTGCATACCAACGATGCATGTCTCAATAGAGACATCGAAAGAATTTTGTAATTTTCGTGAGCGTCCAAACTATGTCCAAGAAAAACGTTCTCCCGCCCGAATTGATCCCTGTGCGAGATGCTGCGCGTCGTGCATTGGGACAAGTCCGCCCGGCCCACATCACCAACCTGCGCGATCTTTTGGGCGGAAGCCGATCAAATTCTGGAAGAAAACTGCCACCTTATTATTTAGTCTACTTCCTGCTGGTGGATTTGCTTGGCTTCAAAAACTTAGGCCAATTTGACAAAGTGGCATGGTCCGTTCCAGTCGAGTATAACGGCGTTACGTACTTGATCGACCATCGCAAAATGGGGCTTGGTATCTTCGCGGAAAAGGTAGAAGAAAAAGAGGAGGCGATTCGCGAAATCGTGATTCGAATCCAAAAGGCAGTAAAGAGTGCTGAGCCGTTTTATGAATGGCTGGCAGACCAGGCTCTCGCTCGGTCCACTGTGAACGTAACGAATAACAGCAGTGAGCTTTTTGACCGTTACCAGTTTTTGGTCAGTCTTTTCAAGGAGAAGACGGCCGACGCCATTGTGCGCGCGCGCGAGTTTGTTGACGTGCCAGGAGGAGGAAAGCGTTATGTGGGTGGCCAACTGCGCCGGGAGGCACGATGGCTAGCGCTCGCCGCAATTGACGCGTTCTACAGTTGGACCGAGCACGTCTTTATCCACGTGGCAATCCTGCTCATGCGCATCACGACGGCGGCGGAGATCACCGCTTTGGCGGAGGCCGAATGGTCCAAGAAATACAAGGCAGTGTTTGACCTCGGTGACAAGAAAGCCAAACAGTATTTCGACCGCCTGACCGAGATTCGCTACGAATTGCGCAATTTCACCGCGCACGGCGCCTTCGGAAAGCAAGGCGAGGCGTACAGCTTCCATTCGGGCGCGGGCGCCGCCCCTGTCTTCTTGCCACACAAGGCGGGCAGCCGAAAATACCGCATGGGCGCAGCTATCGCATTTCGGGAGGAGGATGCCCTGGCCTTGATTGAAGAATTCATCACGTATTTGTGGTCGGGTGGACGCGAGCCTGCTCGGATGTACCTGCATGACAGTGAACTGCCGGTGATCCTCACTTACGCCGCCGATGGCACTTATGCCGCTGCGATGAATTCGATCAATAGCATGGATGAGTTTGTGGAGTACGAGCAAGCACGGTGGGACCGGGCAGCGGATATGGACTTTTAGTCCGGCCTCGAATCCCCCCAGAGCGAAGCGATAGTGGCTGCCTCGTATGGAGGCTGGATGCGAAGGCTCGGGTGACCATAACCGTTGGCAAGCTGCCAATGAAGTAGCTCAGGAATCAGTGGCAGGATGGGGTCGGCAAGCGACATCCACGAAGAGCCCTTTTGTTGGCTGACCGAAGGGCGCGGCGGCGCGGCAGCACGACGCTCTGCGCCCACCGCCGCTCACCCCCACGACCCCTCTGCTAATATTGTAGAAAATATGCAATATCCGCCGCCGCCGCACCGGCGCTTGCCTGCCCGCCTTCCCCAGTCCGAACCGCAACATGAACGAGAAACGCCCTGCTCTTGTCTACGCCACGCGCGCCGAAGCCGCAGCGAACGAATTGCGCCGCCGTATCCTGACAGGGGAGTATGTCGACGGCTACCAGCTTCGCCAGGATGCGCTGGCGACCGAACTCGGCATCAGCCGCATCCCGCTGCGCGAAGCGCTCGTGCAGCTCGAGAGCGAAGGGCTCGTGAAGATCCTGCCGCACAAGGGCGCGATCGTCTCGGAGCTGTCCCCGGAGGACATCACCGAACTGTTCGAATTGCGCGCGCTGCTGGAACCCGTGCTGCTGAAAAAATCGATTCCGAAGCTTACCGCCGAGGATTTCGCGCGGCTCGATGCGATCCTCGCGGAATACAGCGAAGTGCTGCATGCGAGCCAGTCCGGACGCTGGGGCGAACTGAACACCGAACTGCATCAACTGCTGCTGTCGCGCGCCGACCAGCCGAAGACCACGGCGATCGTCGCGTCGCTGTTGCAGCAGACCGATCGCTACACGCGCGTGCAACTGTCGCTATCCGAGGCCGCGCGCGACGTGGCCGAATCCGAACACGCCGAACTCGTCGCGTTGTGCCGCAAGGGCGATGCGCGCGCGGCGGCGTCACTGCTCAAGCGTCACATCGAGCATGCAGGCGGCGAGTTGAATGCGTTCCTGCGCGACCGGCGGCTCGGCCGCTGAGCTCGTGCGGGGCCCGATAGCCGACATGCCGCACTAGCGTCCGACGCTGAAGCTGAAGCGGGGTCGCATGCGATGCGCGGTCCGTCCGGGCATCGCCGAATCCCGCTTGCACCTCTCACGTTCGCTTAGCCGCCCCCGATTCCCTGCAACACCTTGCCGGTTCCCCCGCATACCGCGCATTTCTGCCCTTCGACCATGCCGGTGCCGCGGCATACTCCGCACAGATCCTCGCCGACCGCGGGCGCATCGGGCGGCCCTTCGTCGCCCGGATTCAGCGGCGGATCTTGACTCTGCCCCGCCGACGTTCTGGTCGTCTGCATCGCACCCCTCCGTTTGCGTTTCCGATGTCGCGACGAGCACGCATCGTGCGTGCCCGCTGCGACGGCACGCGCGCCATGGCCGGCCCGCGTGCCGAAGCGCGCATGACAGGCCACCGGCAACGATGACGCGACGCCCCGCATGACGACGGAGAATCGACGTCATCGCGTCGTCGTTACAACGACGGCGCCCATGTCGAGCCGAACGGGTTCGACTGGTCGATGCCGGGGAAGTCGACGAACGCCTTGCTGCAGTCGAGCACGTTGCCCGGACGCGCGTTGCGGATGGCCTCGCCGTTCACGACGACGCGGTTCGCGCTCGACGCGAACACCGGCAGGTTCACGTTGTGCAGCGTGAGGTTCGCGTCGGATGCGATGGTCGAGATCCCGTCGGGCGTGTCGGCCACCACGTCGGTCAGCGACATCACGAGCGGGAACGCCGGCTCGCCGTAGCCGCCGGTATTCGCTTCGAACCCCTGCAGCTTCACGCCGGCCGTACCCAGGATCACGACGTTGGCGATCGAGATGTCGTGGAAGTTCGGATACAGTGGCCCGCCGGCCGGCACGGCCTTGGTGCTGTAGTACGGCGTGAACAGCAGCGCGTTCTTCGCATCGCGGATGCAGATGTTCGAATAGTGGATGTTGCTGACTTCGCCGCCGCGCGCGTAGTCGGACTTGATCCGCAATCCTTCCTCCGAATCCCAGAACGAATTGTCGTACACCTGAACGTTCGTCACGCCGCCGTTGGTCTCGCTGCCGACCGAGATCCCGTGCCCCCAGTAGATGTGGTTGTGCGCGATCACGACGCCCCATTTGCGATCCGAGCGCACGTCGCGATTGCCGTCGATGCCGAACAACCCGGAGCCGGCGGGCGACGGATTGTTGCTGCCCTTCAGCGCGATGTCGTCGTCGCCGGTGCTCACGTAGTTGAACGCGAACACGAAGTTCTTCAGGTAGCCGTCGAACGAAATCGCACCGGTCGAGGAGGTCGTGCTGCCGGTCGACAGCGTCGTCGAGGTCGGCTTCGATGCGGAACCCGGATCGAACGCGTCGGTGTTCTTCACGTTGTCCGCGTTGAAGGTCTGCCCGTTGTACAGCGGGTTGCCGTTGCCGGCCGGGTTCGCGAACGCGGCGAGCGTCGGCGTCTGCACCTTCACGCTCCAGACCGTCAGCCCGTCCACACCGCTCGGCACCACGTGGAAATTCGGGCTGTTGTTCAGCGTGATGCGGTACAGCGTCAGGTTCTTCGCGTAGTTGAACACCATCAGCCGGAAGTTCGACTGCGAGCCGAAGCCGGTCGTGCCGTTCTGCACCATGTTGCCGAGATACGCGAGATCCCACCACGTCATGTTGCGCACGGTCGACTTCGAATCGACGACGGTGCCGCCGTCGTCGCACGCGGTGCCGTCCGGCGCGACGGTGCCGCTCTTGTACGCCGCGTAGGTGTTCGAGCAGGTGAGGTCGACCTTCATCAACGGGTATTTCGCGTCGGACGTCACGAGTTCCGCGTAGCCGCGCCCGTCGATCCGGCCGTCGCCGACCACAGCCGAATTCACGAGGTTCGTGCCGGTGATCAGCGCGAGGCAGTTCGACGAGCTGCCGGCCTTCGTCGCGCTGACCGCGGTATTGCCGCAATACGGTCCGGCGACGTTGGGCGCATACGCCTTCACGTCGCGCGACGCGTACAGCGTCACCCCCTTGTCGATCCACAGCGTGACGCCGGACGGCAGCGTCAGCGGCCCGCTGATGAAGCTGTTGCCGGCGCCCGTCCGGTTGACGACGAGCCGCACCGCGAACTTGCTTGCCCGGTACTTCGGCTTGGCCAGCTCCTCGCCGGACGCGCCTGCGATGTTCACGTTCGGCATGGCCGCCGTCTTCTGCGCGGCGGTGGCCGATGCGTCGGCGGCCGCGATCGTCGCGCCGACTTCGGCGTCGACGGCGGCGCCGCACGCGTCGAGCGCAGCCTGGATGCGCGCCTGGTCGGGGTTCGCCGTCGCAGTCGACACGGCCTTGCCGACACCCGCGATCGACGGATCGGCCTCCGGCGGCAGCGAGCCGTCGGGGCGGCTCACGAGCGTATTGGCGGCTTCCAGCGTGCTGCACACCTGCGTGTCGGCGGGCAGGGTCGGCTCGGCGGGCAGCGCGGCGTCGACGGTGGTCGTGCCGACCTGGAACACGCTGGCGGCGGGCGGCGTGGTCGCGGCCGCGCCGCTGGCGGTTGCGTCGTCGCCGCCGCACGCGCTCAACGCGGCGGCGGTCGCGACGAGCGTCGCGAACAGGGCGAGCACGCGCGGGCGTGCGCTCGACCGGGAAAGTCGGTGTGTCATGACGGATGTCTCCTGATGAGGCAGTGTCCGCGGACGCTGCCGGGTTGGTATCGGGTCGGTCGAGGCGGGGCGCGGGCTCGTGGCGGCGCGGGCCGTGGCTGCATTGTGATCAGTCATCCTATAACGCATGGAAGGGATACGAAAGACGGCCTTCGGTATCGGGAAAACGACACAACCTCGCGCCGATTCAAATACGCGCACATTTCCGGAAAACGTTTCGCTAGCCTCCAGCTAAACAGAGAAGGCTTTTCCCTTTATCCGGCCGTCGACCCGCTACAGAGGCACTTATAGGGGTATGCACCAAGTGAGTTAAACGATTAACCGACGTACATTCGCTTCGACACGTCATACAACGTATGACTGCGATTCAGCGAAGGCCGTCCCCCGACCTATGCGCAAGCCGCCCGGATCGCCGCCAAATTGCGAGCTACAACCAACAAGGAGACTGACGATGACGCACCGATTCCCCCGCTCCCGTACCGCACTGGCCGTCGCGCTGATGGCCGGCTTCGCGATGTCCGCGCAGGCCCGCGTATTCCGCTCGGCGGACGTGCACGGCGACAGCTTCCCGACCAACATGGCGGTGAAGTACATGGGCGACGAGCTGTCGAAGCTGACGGGCGGCAAGGACTCGATCAAGGTGTTCGGCAACAGCGCGCTCGGCTCCGAAAAGGACACGGTCGACCAGGTGCGGATCGGCGCGATCGACATGGCGCGCGTGAACGGCGCGTCGTTCAACGAGATCGTGCCGGAGTCGCTGATCCCGTCGTTCCCGTTCCTGTTCCGCGACGTCGACCATTTCCGCAAGGCGATGTACGGCCCGGCCGGCCAGAAGATCCTCGACGCGTTCTCGGCGAAGGGGATGATCGCGCTGACGTTCTACGAGAGCGGCGCGCGCTCGATCTACGCGAAGCGTCCGGTGCGCACGCCGGCGGACATGAAGGGGCTGAAGGTGCGCGTGCAACCATCCGACCTGATGGTCGACGAGATCCGGGCGATGGGCGGCACGCCGACGCCGATGCCGTTCGCCGAGGTGTACACGGGCCTGAAGACGGGCCTGGTCGACGCGGCGGAAAACAACCTGCCGTCGTACGAGGAAACCAAGCACTTCGAGGTGGCGCCCGACTACTCGGAGACGCAGCACGCGATGACGCCGGAAGTGCTGGTGTTCTCGAAGAAGATCTGGGACACGCTGTCGCCGCAGGAGCAGGCCGCGATCAGGAAGGCCGCGGCCGATTCGGTGCCGTACTACCAGAAGCTGTGGACCGCGCGTGAGGCATCGGCGCAGCAGGCGGTGGCGAAGGGCGGCGCAAAGATCCTGCCGGCCGCGCAGGTCGACCGCGCGGCCTTCGTGAAGGCGATGCAGCCGCTGTGGACGAAGTACGAGAAGACGCCGCAGATGAAGCAGATCGTCGACGAGATCGAGGCAACCAAGTGACCCGTCGCACTTCCCTGAATGGCGCGGCGGCGGCGGGCTCGCCGGACGCGGCCGCCGCGGACGGTGCGGCGCCGGGCCGGCCGCGCGCGGCCGCGCCGCTGTTGCGCTGCGCGAACGACCTGCTGTTCCGCGCGCTGGCCGTGATCGCGTCGCTGTGTCTCGCGGCGCTCACGCTGCTGGTGTTCTACGCGGTGGTGATGCGCTACGTGTTCGAGAACGCGCCCGATTTCGTCGAACCGATCGCGCTGCTGCTGGTGATCGTGATCGCGATGTTCGGCGCGGCGATGAAGGTGCGCGACGGCGGCCATATCGGCCTCGACTCGCTCGTGCGGCGCCTGTCGCCGGGCCCGCGCACCGTGGTGATCGCGATCCAGCACCTGAGCCTGATCGCGTTCGCGATCGCGATCATGGCCGGCTGCGGCAGCATGGCCGCCGAGACGATGGGCGACCGCATCCCGATCATCGGGCTGCCCGAAGGCGTGCGCTACCTGATCACGATTCCCGCGGCGATCGCGATCGTCCTCTTCTCGCTCGAGCACCTGCTCGCGCTTCGTCGTTCTTCGTCGGGACAATAACGCCATGGAACTCGCGATCCTGTCCGTCAGTTTTCTGATTTTCCTCGTGCTTGGCGTGCCCGTCTCGTTCGCGCTCGGCATTTCCTGCGTGCTGACCTACCTGGTCGAAGGGCTGCCGATCGCGACCGCGATGCAGTCGATGATCTCGGGGATGAACGCGTTCTCGTTCCTCGCGGTGCCGTTCTTCATCTTCTCCGGCGAGCTGATGCTGCATGGCGGCATCGCGGACCGGATCCTGCGCTTCGCGCAGGCGACCGTCGGCCATTTCCGCGGCGGCCTCGGGATGGCCAACGTGGTCGCATGCACGTTGTTCGGCGGCGTGTCGGGCTCGCCGACCGCCGATACGTCGGCGATGGGCGGCGTGGTGATTCCGCTGATGAAGCGCGAAGGCTACAGCGCGGCTTACGCGGTCAACGTGACGACCCACGCGTCGCTCGCCGGCGCGTTGATGCCGACCTCGACCAACATGATCATCTACGCGTTCGCCGCGCAGGGGATCACGGGGATGCTGCACGGCCAGCAGGTGAGCGGCGTGTCGATCGGCGACCTGCTGTTCTCCGGGCTGCTGCCGGTGTTGTGGGTGATGGGCTTCGTGCTCGTCGCCGCGTACTGGCAGGCCGTGCGTCACGGCTATCCGCGCCGTGAAGACGGCTCGTCCGCGCTGCCGTCGTTCCCGGGCTGGTATGCGGTGCTGCGCAGCTTCGTCGGCGCGGTGCCGGGCCTGATGGTGATCGCGATCATCCTCGTGTGTGTGGCGAAGGGGATTGCCACCGCGACCGAAGCGGCCGCGATCGCCGTCGTGTATTCGCTCGTGCTGACCGCGATCGTGTACCGCACGCTGACCGTCGCGAAGCTGCGCCGTGCGCTGTCGCATGCGGCGCGCACGACGGGCGTCGTGCTGCTGCTGATCGCCGTGTCGAACATGCTGCGCTTCCAGATGTCGTACCTGGAGATTCCGGATGCGATCGAGGGGCTGCTGAAGCAGTCGACCGCCGCGCCGTGGCTGATGCTGCTGTACATCAACATCATCCAGGTGTTCCTCGGTACGTTCGTCGACATGGCCGCGCACATCCTGATCACGACGCCGCTGTTCCTGCCGATCGCGATGGCGTGCGGCGTCGGGCCGGTGCAGTTCGGGATCATGCTGCTGCTGAACTGCTCGCTCGGCCTCGTGCACCCGCCGATCGGCTCGGTGCAGTTTGTCGGCTGCGCGATCGGCAACGTGTCGATCGGCGAGACGACGAAGATGGCGTGGCCGTACTACCTCGCGATCTTCAGTGCGATCAATATCGTCACGTATATGCCGTTCTTCTCGACCTGGCTGCCGAGCCTGATCAGCGGCCACGCGGTGTTCTGACCGCCTGGCCTTGCCTGTCGCGGCGCCGGACGACCGAGGGGGGCCGGCGCCGTCATCACGTCAACGGTTTCTTCACGTATCACGTCACGTATAGCGTATCCCCATGAACCAGAAGACAGCATGGCGCGCCGTCGCGGCCGCCGTATTCGCGCTGGCCGCATCGCTCGCGCATGCCGCGACGTATGCGTACGTATCGAACGGCGACAGCCGCGACATCTCGGTGTTCGGCGTCGACACGTCGACCGGCGCGCTGCGCGCGATCGAAACCGTGCCGATCGACGGCACCGTGATGCCGATGACGTTGTCGCCCGATCATCACCGGCTGTACGCGGCGCTGCGCTCGACGCCGTATCGCGTCGTCAGCTTCGCGATCAATCCGCTCGACGGGCGGCTGATCGAGCTGGGCCGCGCGCCGCTCGCGGACAGCATGGCGTATGTGTCGACCGATGCGTCGGGCCGCTACCTGTTCTCCGCGTCGTACGGCGGCAACCTGCTCGCGGTCAACCGAATCGGCGAGAACGGCGTGGCCGGCGACGTGCAGCAGACAGTGAAGACCGGCCCAATGGCGCATGCGATCCGTCAGTCGCCGGACGGCCGCTACGCGTTCGCGTCGGTGCTCGGCGCCGATGCATGGCTGCGCCTGCCGTTCGATGCGTCGACCGGTACGCTGACCGACACGGCCGAGCCCGCCTACCGGCTGCCGGAGAAGTCGGGCCCGCGCCATTTCGTGTTTTCGTCGAACGGGCGGTTCGCATACCTGATCGACGAGCTCGACGGCAAGCTGCACGTGCTTGCGCTGTCGCATGGCGGCGCCGATGCGCGGCCGATCCAGACGGTGTCGATCCTGCCGCCGGATTTTCATGGCGACAAGCCGTGGGGCGCGGACCTGCATCTGACGCCGGACGGCACATTCCTCTACGCGTCGGAGCGCACGTCGAGCACGCTCGCGGCGTACCGGGTCGATCCGGCGTCGGGCCAGCTCGCGCGAATCGGTACGTTCGCGACCGAGCGGCAGCCGCGCGGCTTCGCGATCGATCCGTCGGGCACGTATCTGCTCGCGGCCGGGCAACTGTCGCCGACGCTCGCGGTGTACCGGATCGACCGGCACACCGGCCACCTCGACGCGATCGGCAAGTATCCGGTCGGCAAGGGTGCGAACTGGGTCGAGATCGTCACGTACGACGGGACGAACTGATCCGCGCGACGAAGCGCGATGCGCGCCTGCCTGCGATGCATGGGCCGCGTATCGACATTGCGCTCGATCGACTCAAGTTGAACCAGCCGCTGTCGTTAACCGACTAGGGATAACTTCGAGAGTCGATTCACCATGCGCGATCTGAAGGTAAAAAACAGTTTGCTCGCCGTGCTGGCCACGTTTGCAGCGATGATCATCGTCGGCGGCATCGTCGGGGTCGTTGCGCTCGGCAGCGCGAACACGAACGCGAAACGCCTGCACGCGATTGCAACGCAGACATCGCTCGTCAACGACGCGTACAAGGACAGCACGCGTACCCGCTCGGCGCTCGTGCGCGCGTATTCGGCACTGAAGGAACACAACGACCCGGCGCAGCGCGACTCGGCATTGCAAAGCGCGCAGCGCACGTTCGATCTGTCGGCGAAGGAAACGCAGGCGTTCAAGGACACCGCGCCGATCGGCAGCCTCGGTGCGGACCTGAAGCAGGCGCTGGTCGAATCGTCGACGCATCTCGCGAGCGTCCTCGCCCGCGCGAGCGACGCGCTGCGCAACGGCGATACCGCCGCGTATGCCGAGATCAACGACAAGGAAATCACGCTCGCCGGCCAGGTGTATTCGGCGAACGTCGAGAAATTCCAGCGCACCGCCAACCAGCTGGCGGAAGACACGATCGACGACGACAACGCCGCGTACACGCGCATCGTCGCGATGGTCGGCCTCGGTGTCGCGCTGGCGCTCGCGCTGATCGCCGCGACGCACTTCGCGCTGCGCGCGATCGTGTCGCGGCCGCTCGCGAACGCGGCCGCGCTGCTCGACCGGATTGCGTCGAACGACCTGACCGTGAACGTGCCCGATGCCGGCCGCAACGAAATCGGCCAGTTGTTCGCGGCGATGAAACGGATGCAGACCGGCCTCGCGACGACCGTTACCGGCATGCGCGACAGCAGCGACGCGATTCACACGGCCGCGCGCGAGATCGCCGCGGGCAACCTCGACCTGTCGAGCCGCACCGAACAGCAGTCCGCGTCGCTGGAGGAAACGGCCGCGAGCATGGAGCAGCTGACGTCGACGGTACGCCAGAACGCGGACAACGCGCAGCAGGCGAGCACGCTCGCCGCGAGCGCGGCGGACCTCGCCCAGCACGGCGGCGAACTGGTCGGCCGCGCGGTCGACATGATGGGCGTGATCAACACGAGCTCGCAGAAGATCGCGGAGATCACGGGAATGATCGACGGCATCGCGTTCCAGACCAACATCCTCGCGCTCAACGCTGCGGTCGAATCGGCGCGCGCGGGCGAGCACGGGCGCGGCTTCGCGGTCGTCGCGGGCGAGGTGCGTACGCTGGCCCAGCGCAGCGCGAGCGCCGCGCGCGAGATCCGGCAGCTGATCGGCGCGTCGATCGACGACGTGCGCGACGGCAATGCGCTCGTGTCGCAGGCCGGGCGCGCGATGGACGAGATCGTGTCGTCGGTGCGGCGCGTGGCGACGATCATGACCGAGATCACGACGGCCACCGTCGAGCAGAGCGCGGGTATCGACCAGGTCGGCCAGGCGGTCACGCAGATGGACCAGATGACGCAGCAGAACGCGGCGCTGGTCGAGCAGGCCAGTGCCGCCGCGAGCGCGCTCGAGCAGCAGGCCGGTTCGATGCAGGCCGCGATGTCGGTGTTCCGGATTGCGCGGGCGCGGTGAATGGCTGACCGGAGCGGCAGTGTGCGGATCGGCGCGTGAAGGGGGGGCGTGCCGCTCGTGCTCGTCGCGGTGCTCACCAACTGGCTGCTCGACGAAGCCAGCGTTCCGCCCCAGGCGCCCCCGGACAACGCGGGCAGCAACGTGCTGCCGCTGTATCGCGTCGGCTAGCGCCCGCGCGCCGCATGGATGACGACTCCGCGCTCGCGTCGCGCGGCGAGTCGTTGCCGCCACACGCGTTACTCGTCATCCGCAAGCGCCGCAACCTGTGCGATGATTCGCCGCTTCGCGTGCGTCGCAATACGCCGCTGACCAAGGCGCCCGGATGCGGGCCGCCGTCGATCGTCCATACGTACATGAACCCGGAGGCGCGATGCCCGCAGTGACCATTCAACACAGCACCCTGCATTACCAGGATCACGGTACCGGCTTTCCGGTGCTGCTCGGGCATAGCTATCTGTGGGACGCGGCGATGTGGGCGCCGCAGATCGACGCGTTGTCGCGCCGGTATCGCGTGATCGTGCCGGACCTGTGGGGGCATGGCGCGTCGGGTCCGCTGCCCGACGGCACACAGACGCTCGACGATCTCGCCGCACACGCGAGCGCGTTGCTCGATGCGCTGGAGATCGACGCGTGCGCGGTCGTCGGGCTCAGCGTCGGCGGCATGTGGGGGGCGCGTCTCGCATTGCGCGAACCGCGGCGCGTGCGCTCGCTCGTGCTGATGGATGCGTCGCTGGAGGCCGAACCCGAGGCGACGCGGCTGCGCTACTTCGCGATGCTCGATGCGATCGCCGCCGCCGGCTGCATCCCGCCGCCGCTGCTCGATGCGATCGTGCCGCTGTTCTTCCGGCCGGACGTGAACCTCGCCGACCCAGTGCCGAGCGCGTTTCGCGCGGCGCTCGCGAAGCTGCCGGCCGACCGGCTGCGGGAATCGATCGCCCCGCTCGGCCGGCTGATCTTCGGGCGGCCCGATACGCTTTCCGCGCTCGCCGACCTGGACGCCGAACGCACGCTGCTGATGTGCGGCGCGGGCGACATGGCGCGCCCGCCGTCCGAGACGGTGAAGATGGCGAGCGTGATCGGCTGCCGCCACGCGCTGGTGCCGGACGCCGGCCATATCTCGAACCTGGAGAATCCCGCGTTCGTCACGCGGATGCTGCTCGACTGGTTCGACGAGCAGCAGCTCGCGACGGCCTGACCGTCATGCGCGCGACGCCGGCGGCTGCCGCGCGGCGTCGCGTGATGCGGCCTGTGTGATGCGGCCCGGCGTGTTACGCGCGTTCGCCGATCGGCGTGAACTTGCGGTCGCGCACGCGGCCTTCGTCGGCACCGCGGCGAATCAGGTCCTGCGCCTCCGCACGGCTCGCGACGCACGGCGCGGAGCCGGGCAGCGGCCGTCGCGCGGTTTCGCGCAGCGCGAGCACCGACACGATACCGATGAACGACGCACCCATCAGGTAGTAGGCCGGCATCATCAGGTCGCCGGTGCGATCGACGAGCCATGCGGTGACGAGCGGCGTCGTGCCGCCGAACAGCGACACCGACACGTTGAAGCCGATCGCGAGCGCGCCGTAGCGGATCCGCGTCGGGAACAGCGCGGGCAGCGCGGACGGCATCACGCCGGTGAAAGTCGACAGCAGCGTGCCGTAGATCAGCATCCCGCCGAACACGGGCAGCATCCCGCCCGTGCGGATCAGCAGCAGCGCCGGCACCGACAGCACGAGCAGGCCCACGCAGCCGGCCATCATCACCGGCTTGCGGCCGACGCGGTCCGACAGATGGCCCGCGTAGAGCGTCATCGGCATCATCAGCACCATCACGAGCAGCACCATGAAGAGGCCGTGCGTCTCGTTGAAGTGCAGCGTCGCCGACAGGTAGTTCGGCAGGTACGACAGCGCCATGTAATCGGTCACGTTGAAGATCAGCACGAGGCCGACGCACTGGAGCAGCGGCCTCCACTGTTCGACGAGCAGCGTGCCGAACGACTGCTTCGGACGCGAGCGTTCGTCCGCTTCGCGTGATTCGGCTTCCTTCTTGAACGCGGGCGTTTCCTCGAGCTTGAGCCGCACATACAGGCCGACGAGGCCGAGCGGACCGGCGATGAAGAACGGCACGCGCCAGCCCCACGACAACAGCGCTTCCTGCGACAGCGTGGCCGTCAGCACCGCGACGGTGGCCGCGCCGAGCGTGTAGCCGATCAGCGTGCCGAACTCGAGGAAGCTGCCCATGAAGCCGCGGCGCCTGTCGGTCGCGAACTCGGCGATGAAGGTGGCGGCGCCGCCGTATTCGCCGCCGGTCGAGAAGCCCTGCACGAGGCGGGCGACGAGCAGCAGCACGGGCGCCATGATGCCGATCGACGCATAGCTGGGAATCAGGCCGATCGCGAAGGTGCCGACGGCCATCATGATCATCGTGGCGGCGAGCACGCGCTGGCGGCCGATGCGGTCGCCGAGCGGGCCGAACACCATGCCGCCGAGCGGGCGCACGAGGAACGCGGCCGCGAACGTGCCGAAGGTCGCGAGCAGCTGCGCGGACGGGCTGCTCGACGGGAAGAACACCTTGCCGAGCGTGACGGCGATATAGCTGTAGACGCCGAAGTCGAACCATTCCATTGCGTTGCCGAACGCCATGGCCCCGACCGCACGTTTCAGGACGGCCGGGTCGACGATCGTGATGTCGTCCAGCTTCAGGGCCTTGCGCGAAGACCGGGCTTTCGCGGGGTGCGCTTGCGATGAACTCAATGAACGCTCCTGGAAGGGCCTTCGCGGCGGGTCGAGCAGGCGCGTGCGGCGGGGCGGGCGCGGGACCGTCGGGAACGAAGGCGATTGTCTCTGGATCGCCGTGATGTCGAGGGCGCGGCGCGCGCCACGGGACACCCGGCAAGTGTGTGTCGGTGTGAAGCAGTGTAGAGAAACGGGGAAACCGGACTATCGGTCATGCGCCCGGAAACCGGTCGTAAACGACACGGATGGCGCAGGCGGCCAACTCGGCGTGCGGGCGTTCGGCAAGGGTCTGGTGGTTCGGGATGCGCCGATGGCGGTCTATACCGGGGCCGCGACGCGAAAGACGCTGCGCGTCGCGGATCGTGCGGGCATGATGCGGCCGCTGCGGCCGATACATCGTGCACGGATTCGCCCGCGATGGAAGCCGCGCCGAATCCGGAAGCGCCGTCGCGCGCCGGATCCGGCGCAAGATGCTTCGGACTGCGAATGCAGAAAGGCGACGGTTCGGCGAAGGCAACCGCCGCCCGAACATCAGAACAGGTGGCGAATCCCGAGGTTCGCGCCGACGGTCGTCCCGGTGACCGCGTAAAGCGCGTTGTTGATCCCGAGCCCGGTGTTCATCGCGCCGTGGTTGTTGACCATCGCGACCTGTGCGTACAGCGCGGTGGCCTTCGACAGGCTGTAGGTCGTGCCGACAGCCGCGAGCAGCGAGTGATTGGCCGTATCGTTGCGGTCGCTGGTGAACCAGACGCCGCCGTTCAGGTCGACCGCCGGCGTCGCCTGGTAGTCGAGGCCGCCGCCGTACACGTTGTTGCTGAACGATCCGCCGACCTTGTAGCTCGCGAACGACGCCTTCGCGGTGACCGGGCCGAACCGGTACACGGCGCCGATCGTGCGGCCGACGAACGCGACGGTGCTCGGCGTTGGCGTCGGGTTGGTGCCGTCGTTGCCGTCGTAGAACGCGGCGTTGATCATGAAGCCGTCGTGCTCGTATTTGACGCTCGCCGAATACTGGCGTCCGGCCTGGAAGTCGCCGGCCTTGCCGCCGAACGCGAACATCGCGCTGCCGGTGAGGCCGGCGATCGTCGGGCTCGTATACGACACGGCGTTCGGGTTGAACAGGCCCGTCACGAGCACGTTGTCGACGTAGTTGATCAGCCCGCTGCCGAAGTGCGAGAAGTTGCGCGGATCCGAATCGAAGATCGCGAGCAGGAACGGCGAGTACTGCACGCCGGCCTTGAGCGTGCCGAAGCCGCCGTCGAGCCCGACCCACGCCTGGCGGCCGAAGAGGTTGCCGTTCGAATGGGCGAACGCGCCGTTGGTGACGGCAAAGCCGCTTTCGAGCTGGAATTTCGCCTTGAGGCCGCCGCCGAGATCCTCGGTGCCGATCATCCCGAAGGTCGTCGGCGTCATGCCGGTGTCGGTCATCGCGAACTGATGACCTGCGTTCGCGCCGGTGGCGGCATCGAGCGTCTTGCTCGTGTACAGCAATGCGGTGTCGAGGTTGCCGTACAGCGTCACGCTGCTTTGCGCGAAGGCGCTGGTACTGGCCATCGCGCCCGCCAGCGCGGCGCAACCGATCACGATTCTGTTTTTCATTGGGATGTCTCCAGTGTTGTTGTACGTCCATGCATCGAACAGGGGATGTGACGCACGCCGCGCATGGCGGGTCCGTCGTGCAGGCCGCGCACGCAGGGTGGGGCGCGGCGGGACGCACGTGCGCGGCAGGGTGTCGGCCGCGCGCGACGCGTTCATGGCCGGATGGGCGCCGGAACGCGCGTGCGTCGAGGAAGTCGGGTGGGGCCGGCCGGTGCCGGCCCCGTGATTCAGAGCGACTGGCCGAGCTGGTCGAGGATCGCCGGGTTCTCGAGCGTGGACGTGTCCTGCGTGATCGCCTCGCCCTTCGCGAGCGAGCGCAGCAGGCGCCGCATGATCTTGCCCGAGCGCGTCTTCGGCAGGTTGTCGCCGAAGCGGATGTCCTTCGGCTTCGCGATCGGCCCGATCTGCTTGCCGACCCAGTC
>NZ_JBSRXO010000025.1:0-27576 GCF_054055695.1 Burkholderia sp. PvR073 | reverse complement strand
CTACCATATCTAATTCACTGATTTTGTTTTTCTCGGCGCCGGGGCCGGGGGGGGGGGGGGGGGGGGGCGCCCCCCCCCCCCCCCGGGGGGGGGGGGGCGCCCCCCCCCCCCCCCCCCGCCCCCGTCTGTGTCGCGCGTTATTTAGTCAAGCGGCGCGGAACGCAGGTCGCTCACCTGTTGCGGCGAGATCGGCGTACCGTTGTTGCCCCACGACATCCGGATATACGTGACGACTGCCGCAACTTCCTGGTTCGACAGCGACTGTGCGAACGGCGGCATCCCGTACGGACGGGGATTCTTGAACGTGCTCGGCGGGTAGCCACCGTTCAGCACCATGCGGATCGGGTTGACTGCCGATTCCATCACGATCGAATGGTTGCCCGCGAGCGGCGGATACGCGGGCGGCTTGCCGGAGCCGGTTTCGGCGTGGCAGGTCGCGCAATTGTCCGCGTAGATCTTCTTGCCCTGGTCGAACAGCGTGTTGCCAAACTGCTTCGACGGCTCGTACTGCATGTTCTTCGGCGCTTCAGCCTTCTGCGGGATCGACTTCAGGTACGTCGACATTGCGCGCGTATCTTCGTCGTTCATGTACTGGAGGCTGTTGTGCACGACGTCGGCCATCGGGCCGAATACCGCGCCCTTGTTCGACACGCCGGCCTGCAGCAGGTCGGACAGCTCCTGCACGTGCCAGTCGCCGAGGCCGAGTTCCTTGTCGTTCGTCAGCGACGGAGCATACCAGTTCTGCAGCGGGATCAGGCCGCCCGCGAAGGCTGCCGAGCTCACCGGGCCGCCCATCATGTTGATCGACGTGTGGCACATCGAGCAGTGGCCGAGGCCTTCGACGAGGTACGCGCCGCGGTTCCATTCGACCGATTTGGTCGGATCCGGCTTGTATTCGCCTTCCTTGAAGAACAGCGTGCGCCAGCCGATCAGCAGGTTGCGGTTGTTGAACGGGAACTTCAGTTCGTGCGGACGGCTCGGCACCGAGACCGGCGGGACCGAACGCAGGTACGCGTAGATCGCGTCCGAATCGGCGCGCGTGACCTTCGTGTAGCTCGCGAACGGGAAGCCCGGGTAGAGCAGGCTGCCGTCCTTCGAACGACCGGTGTGCATCGCGCGGTAGAAGTCGTCCGACGTCCACTTGCCGATGCCGTCCTTGTCGTCCGGCGTGATGTTCGGCGTGTACATCGTGCCGAACGGCGTCGCCATCGGCAGGCCACCCGCGAACGACTTGCCGCCGCGCACGGTGTGGCACGCGATACAGTCGCCGACGCGCGCGAGGTATTCGCCTTTCTTGATCAGCGCGGCCTGGTCGGCCGGCGTGGCCGCGACGGCGGCAGCGCCGTGCAGCGTGTCGTTGCCGGGCCACAGGACCGGCACGAGGGCGACGGCCGCGACGATCGCGACAGCCGAGAGTGCAAACAGGGACTTGCGTTTCATTGTGTCTGTCTCCCTTGCCTTATTGCGGTTCGCTGCCGCAGGCGAGCGGAGTCTTCATCGAACGCGCCGGGGCCGGCACGGGGTTGGCGGGCGCCGGTTGCGCGGCGAGCCACGCGGTCACGGCCGTGACGTCTTCATCCGACAGCTTCGACGCGATATCGTGCATGCAATCCGGTGCCTTTGCGTGGCGGTTGCCCGAGCGCCATGCGCCGAGCTGTGCGCTCAGGTAATCGGCGTGCAGGCCGACGAGGCCCGGGATCGCCGGCTGCATGCCGGTCAGCCCAGCGCCGTGGCAGGCCACGCAGGCTGGCAGCTTGCGGGACGGATCGCCTTGCGTGACGAGTTGCTTGCCGCGCGCGAGCGTGGCGGCCGGCAGCGTCGGCTTGGCCGGCGTCGGGTACGGCGGACGCTCGGCCGAGAAGTGCTCGGCGATCTCTTTCAGGTAATCGTCGTTCAGGTACGTCAGCAGGTAGTTCATCGGCGGGTACTTGCGCCGTCCGTCACGGAAGTTGACGAGCTGGTTGTACAGGTACTCGGCCGGCTTGCCGGCAAGACGCGGGAAATAGTCGTTGTCCGTGCCCTGGCCGTGAACGCCATGGCATGCGGTACAGCCGCGCACACGCTCGGCCATCGTATCGGGTGCCTTGAGCGGCGCCTGCTGGGCGTGCGCTTGCTCCGTGGGCTTGGTCTGCGCTTGAGCAGCGCTCATAAGGCCCGCGCCACCGATCAAGAGAACGGCGAGCAACGGACGGAAGAGGCGTCTTGAAGACACACGAGACTCCATGTTTATTCGTCGGGGACCTGTCCGGGCTACGATCGGCTCGGCGCATGGATGGCAGGGCAGCCGGGCTGCTGCGACGCGGCATTCTATCATCGATGGGTAATGGCGGCTATTTGGCAAAAGGACATGGGTTCCTGTCTGTTTGCGACTTGCGACAATTTGCCGCGCTATATGTACGGATGATGTGAACCGGCGTGCGCTTTGACCATCGAAGACCGTACACTCGCGGGTCGCGCGGCGCCGCCTCCGCCGCAGATCCAGTCATTTCCCCCGTTTCCGGATTCATCGATGACGTTCCCTACCGTGCCGTTGCCGTCTTCCCGCTGTCGTTCCACTTGCCGCCGCGCCGCCGGCCGTCCGTTTCCGGGAGGGCGCGCGCAATGAGGATCGACAGCTTGTGGATCGGGCAGGTCGCGCTCGCGGCGTTGATGGACGCGACGTTCGCGATGGCGGTCGGCTCGGCGCTGCTCAAGGGGTGGCTCGGCAAGGACGGCGCGCGACCGGTCGTCGCGCCGTCGCATCATGCCTGGCTGCGCGCGCAACATTCGCTGGTCGCGGCGGCGCTGGCGCTCGTGCTCGCCGATCTCGGGTGGCTCGTGTATGAAGCCGCGTCGATGAGCGGCGCGGGCCTCGGCGGTGCGTTCGCTGCGATCCCCACCATGCTCATGCAGACGCATGCGGGCTTTGCGTGGAGCGTCGCGTTCGCCGGCGCCGTGCTGCTCGCGATCGTCGCGCTGGCGAAGCCCGAGGGCCCGCTCGCGCACGCGGTGCTGTGGCTCGCGGTGATCGTGGTCGCGGCCGGCAAGGCGTCGCTCGGCCATGCGGCCGACACGGGCCCGCTGTCCGCGGCGGTCGGCGTGCAGACGCTGCACCTGCTCGCCACCGCGGTGTGGGGCGGCCTCGTGCTCGCGGCCGGGCTCGCGGTGCTGCCGGTGCTCGGTTCGTCGGTCGCGCGCGGCGCGCTGATCCGGATCGGCCAGCAACTGTCGCGAACGTCCGCGATCGCGGTCGTCTTCGTGCTCGGCACCGGCGTGCTCAATGCGCTGCGCGGGCTCGGCGGCTCGCTCGCGCCGCTCGACGGCAGCACGTGGGGGCGCGTGCTGTTGCTCAAGCTGCTGCTCGTCGCGCTCGCGCTCGTGCTCGGCGGGCTGAACCGCTTCTCCGCGCTGCCGCGCCTGCGCCGTACCGCGTCGACCGAAGACGCGCACACGTTCCGCAACATCCTGCATCTCGAAGCGCTGACGATGATCGCCGTGTTCGTCGCGGCCGCCGTGCTGTCGTTCTGCGTGCCGGGGTTCGCGGCGCTCGGCTGACGACCGGTTCGGCGCGGGGCCTCGCCCCCGCATGAGTCGCGTGAGCCGCATGCCGCGGATGCAAGAACGGCCGCCTGTCGGGCGGCCGTCTCGACGCGCGATGCGCGGCTGGTCCGCCGTGCATCGCACCTCATCTCACTTCACCTCTGCATCACCACTCGGCGACGCTGCCGTCCGCGTGGCGCCACACCGGATTGCGCCAGCGATGGCCCGTCTTCGCCATCTCGCGCACCTTCTCCTCGTTGACGTCGATGCCGAGCCCCGGGCCCTGCGGGATCGCGACGAAGCCGTCTTCGTAGCGGAACACCTCGGGGTTGCGCAGGTAGTCGAGCAGGTCGTTACCCTGGTTGTAGTGGATGCCGAGGCTCTGTTCCTGGATGAACGCGTTGTAGCTGACCGCATCGAGCTGCAGGCACGCGGCCAGCGCGATCGGGCCGAGCGGGCAGTGCAGCGCGAGCGCGACGTCGTAGCTTTCCGCGAGCGTCGCGATCTTGCGGCACTCGGTGATGCCGCCCGCGTGCGATGCGTCGGGCTGGATGATGTCGACGTAGCCGCCCGCGAGGATGTGCTTGAAGTCCCAGCGCGAGTAGAGCCGCTCGCCAAGCGCGATCGGCGTGTTGGTCTGGTTCACGATGTCGCGCAGCGCCTCGGCGTTCTCCGACAGCACCGGCTCCTCGATGAACATCAGCTTGTACGGATCGAGCTCCTTCGCGAGCACCTTCGCCATCGGCTTGTGCACGCGGCCGTGGAAGTCGACGCCGATCCCGACGTGCGGGCCGACCGCGTCGCGCACCGCCGCGACGTTCGCGATCACCTGCTCGACCTTGTCGTAGGTGTCGACGATCTGCAGTTCCTCGGAGCCGTTCATCTTCACGGCCTTGAAGCCGCGCTCGACCACCGCGCGCGCGTTGTTCGCGACATCGCTCGGCCGGTCGCCGCCGATCCACGAATACACCTTGATGCGGTCGCGCACCTGGCCGCCGAGCAGCGCATGCACCGGCACGCCGTGATGCTTGCCCTTGATGTCCCACAGCGCCTGGTCGACGCCCGCGATCGCGCTCATCATGATCGGGCCGCCGCGGTAGAAGCCGGCGCGGTACATCACCTGCCAGTGATCCTCGATCAGCAGCGGATCCTTGCCGACCAGATAGTCGGCGAGTTCCTGCACGGCGGCTTCGACCGTGTGCGCGCGGCCCTCGACCACCGGCTCGCCCCAGCCGACGATGCCCTCGTCGGTTTCGATCTTGAGGAACAGCCAGCGCGGCGGGACGACGAAGGTTTCGAGGCGGATGATTTTCATGTCGCGAGTCTCCTGGGTTGAGCGGCGCGGACGTGCGGATGCGGCACCGGTCGAGTACGTGACGGTTATCCTAGCGTAGCGCGCTAAAAAATAGTATTAATAGCACTATTGTGCAGATAGTGGACAGCCGCGGCGTGCCCGCCAACGGAGAACGATCATTCAACGCGACCTGCATGGACAGACATCCTTCCGCCTTGCGACGGCGATCCTGCGGGGCGACTATCCGCCCGAATCGCTGCTGCCGCGGGAGCCGGACCTGATGGAGATGTTCGGCGTGAGCCGCACGGTGCTGCGCGAGGCGCTGCGCACGCTGACGTCGAAGGGGCTGGTCGAATCGCGGCCGAAGGTCGGCACGCGGGTGCGGCCGCGCCGCGCATGGAACCTGCTCGACGCCGACCTGCTCGACTGGTATGCGCGGGTCGCGCCGCCGCTCGCGTTCGCGCTCAAGCTGCAGGAGATGCGCGAAATGATCGAGCCCCACGCGGCCGCGCTGGCCGCGCGTGCGCACGGGCCGGGCGCGTTCGACGCGATCGAGGACGCGGTGCGCGCGATGGCCGCCGCGCGCAACGTCGACGAATGGGTGCGCGCGGACCTGCGCTTTCACCTGAGCGTGCTGGAGGCCGGCGGCAACGAGCTGCTGGTGCCGCTCGGCGCGCTGATCGACCGCACGCTCGAGGCGCAACTGCACCTGAACGCACGCCGGGCGCACGTGTTCAATGCGTCGCTCGCCGAGCATGCGGCCGTCGCCGACGCAATCGGCGTGCGCGACGAGGACGGCGCGCGCCGCGCGATGGCGTCGCTGCTTGCGATCACGCGCGCGCGGATCGAGATGTCGTGACGGGAAGCGGCGGGCGACGCGGCGCCGTCAGGCGTTCGCGCAGCCGCCCGGCTTGTGGATGCGCTCCGTCGACGCCGGATACTTCGCGAGCAGGCTCGCCGGCCGGCGCGGGCGAGCGACCAGGTCGCCGCCGCAGTTCGGGCAGCGGCCCTTCAGCACCTCTTCGGTGCAGGTCGCGCAAAACGTACATTCAAAGGTACAGATGCGCGCCTCCGCCGAATCGGGCGGCAGGTCCTTGTCGCAGCATTCGCAGCCGGGGCGCAGTTCGAGCATGACGGTTTTCCTTGGTTTGGGGCGGGTCGGGACGGGCGCCGCCGGACATTGCGTGCGGCGCATGTGCGCGCTACTGTACCTGCATGGATCGGCCCGGCCAACGGTGTCCCGCCCGGGCGCCGTCGTCGCGCACGGGCCGCACCGGGAGACGACCATGCTCTATCGCGGAAGCTGCCACTGCGGCGACGTGAAGTTCGAGGCGGAAGGCGACCTGCAGGGCGTGATGGCCTGCAACTGCTCGATCTGCCGGCGCAAGGGCGCGCTGATGTGGTTCGTGCCGCGCGACCACATGACGCTCCTCACGCCCGACGACAATCTGTCGACCTACATGTTCAACAAGCACGTGATCCGTCATCGCTTCTGCAAGCGCTGCGGGATTCACGCGTTCGGCGAGGGTACGCATCCGAACGGCACCGCGATGGCCGCGATCAACGTGCGATGCCTCGAGGATGTCGATATCGACGCGCTGCCCGTCACGCATTTCGACGGCCGCTCGCACTGAGCGGCGCGTCGTCGCGTGAGCGCGCGGGCGGCCGTCAGGACGGCTCGACCGGCGCGGCCTGCGGCGTGGGCGTTTCCGCCTGCGGCGCGGGGCCCGTCGTGCGCGTGCCGGCTTCGACCGGGCGCTCGATCAGCGGCGCGAGCGCCGGCGCCATCGACTTCAGCAACTGCACGGCCATCGCGCTCGTGAAGTCGTAGCGCGCCGCGTACGGCTCGTGCGCGGTCGCCGTCAGCACGCCGAAGAAGCGGTCGCCGAGCACGAACACGAACGTGCCGCTGCGGTTGACCTTGCGCGACTCGATCAGCCGCGCGCCGCGCGCGTAGACATTGAAGCGCTGGTCGCCCGTCCCGGTCTTGCCGTACACCTCGAGCGTCTTGCCGTCGGGCAGCGTGAAGCCGCCCGCCAGGCGCCGCGCGGTGCCGTGCTGCACGACGTCGCGCAGCAGCGTGCGCGCCACGTTGACGATCTCGGGCGACAGCACCGGCTGCGGCTGCGCGGCCGCGCGTACGAAGCGCGTTTCGTACGGCGTGCCCTTCGCGAAGTCGAGGCGCGTGATCGTCTCGGTCGGTGCCTTCTGGCCACCGTTCGCGATCAGGCCGATCAGTTTCGCGAGCGCATCCGGCTGGTCGCCCGATGCGCCGATCGCGGCCGCGTACGACGGCGTGACTTCCGCGAACGGGTAGCCGAGCGCGCGCCACGCCTTCGTGACTTCCCCGTACGCGCGCAACTCGACCATGCGGCGGATGCGGCGGTCCTGGGTCGCGTGGTAGCGGGTCTTGTACAGCCACGAGTACGTGTAGAAGCGCGCATCGCGGCTGTCGCGCTGGACGTCGGCGAGCGGCGCGTTCGGGTGGGCGCGCAGGTAATTGAGGGTCCACAGCGCGAGCGGGTGGACGCTCGCGATGTAGCCGCGATCGTTGAGGTTGAAGCGGTCGATCGCGTACTTCGCGTAGAGCGCGGCGAGATCGTCGTCCGACAGCGTCGCGGCCGGCGTGCCCTTCAGCTGCGCGCGCATGTGAGCCGCGAACCACACGAGCGATTCGTTCGGCGCGACGCTGCGCAGCACCGTCGCGATCTTGGGCGGCGACTTGCGCACGTCCTGCAGCATCAGCGCGAGCGCGTCGTCGGGCGTCTTGCCCGCGTAGCGCGTGTAGTAGCGCTTCACGTAAACCTTGCTTTCGCCGTCGACGAACTGCTCGAGGTAATGCTTGCGCTGCTCCGGATCGCCGAGCCACGACGTCGACGGGCCGGCCGCCTTCAGCATTTCGTAATGGACGATGTCGCGCATCAGCCGCACGAACACCAGGTTGACCGAATGCTCGAACGCCGTATGCAGCGTCAGGATGCGGCCGTTGTCCGACTTTTCGAAGTTCGAGAACACCTGCGCGCCGCCGCCCGTGTAGAACACGTCGGGGCTCGCCGAGTACTTGCGTTCGACCGCCGCATCGAGCATCGCCTGCAGCGAGCGGTCGCGCGTATGCGACAGGTAGTCGAGCGCCCAGTGCGACAGCCCGTCGATCGGATCGGGCTTCACGTGCGCGAGTTGTGCGTTCGACAGGTTGCCGTAGCGCGCGTGCAGCTCGGAGACGATCTGCAGGTAGGTGATCAGCGTGCGCAGTTTCGCGGTCGAGCCGAGGTTGATGCGGCCGCCGCGGTTCACGTCGAACGGCTGGTTCACGCTGTCGGTCTGCACGCGCAGCATGTTCGCGCCGTTGCGATGCTCGTACAGCGTGAAGCTGTACGTCAGATGAGACGGGTCGTCCTTCGGCGCGAGCATCTCGAAGCCGTACAGGCCGGCCGCCTGCGCGCCGGCGCGGGTCGACGCCAGCGCGAGCCGGTTGGCGACCGCCTGCTGCACGCCGTTGTCGAGCGTGCTGGTGGCTTCCAGGTCGAACTGGTCGAGCTGGTACAGGTCGTTGATGCCGAGCGCCGAGAGCAGCGACGCGCGCGCGGACGACACGGCCTTGCGCGACACGAACGACTGCACGTGCGCGGCGGCCGGTGGCGCGCTGCGCTCGATCTGCGCGGCGAGCGCCGCATCGCGCAGCGCGGGAGAGATCACGCCGCCGTTCGACAGGAGCCGCAGGTAGCTGTCGGTCAGCTTCTGCAGCGCCGGATAGCCGTGATTCAGGAAGTACGACGGCGCGCGCTGCGCGATGATCAGCGACAGCACCTCGCGGAACGCCTTGCCCTGTGCGTCGACGTTGTCGCCGGTCGTCGGCGCGGACAGGATGCGGTTCACGTCGTTGAAGTCGCGGCCGTACCACGCGGCGAGACCGTCTCCGATACCGGTGATTTCACCCACGTGCGGCCGCGCGGCGAGCGGCACCGAGTTCAGGTAGCGCACCAGGATCGCGCGGCGCGCGAGCATCGTCTGCGGGCCGTTCAGGTACGCGAGGATCGACGCGGACGCGATCTGGCGCAGCTTCTCCGGCGGCGTCGCGGTGCGGCCGTCGGGCGAATGGCGGAACTTCTCGATCTGCGTCGCGAGCGTGCTGCCGCCCGGGCGCGCCTGGTGATGGTTGACGACGTGCATCGCCTGGTCGGCGAGCGCGCGGCTGAAGCGCCCCCAGTCGATCGCCGGATTGCGGTTCGGCTGGTTCGCGTCGAGCAGGTAGCGATCCTCGATGAACATCAGCGAATCGGCGACCACGCGCGGCACCGTGTCGAAGTCGGCGTAGACGCGCTGCGGGAACACGGTCGCGAACAGCGGCGAGCCGGTCGAGTCGAACAGCATCAGCCCGGTCTGGTCTTTCTCTTCGTAAGGAAGGAACAGGCCGTGATCGGCGAGTGACAGCATCCGGTCGGAATCGCGCGCCTGCTTGCCGACGACGAAGCCGCGCGCGAGCAGACGTTGCTGGAACGCGGGAATCATCGAATAACCCAGGCGCTGGTCGTACGGCCCGTTGGCAGGGAAGCGGATGTGGTCGCTCGTGCCCGCCTCGACTGTGTAGCCGACGTCGCGGGTGAGTTCGGACAGGTAGTGCGCCTGCATGCGCGACGTCGCGATCTCGGTCATCACGAGCCGCGCAATGATCGCGACGGCGATCACCAGCGCGGCCAGCAACGACCACTTGATCCACGTCCAGACCGATGCACCACCGGTCACGCGCGGCAGGATGCGATTCAGTGGCCGATTCATGGCGGCGTCTCCCTGGAGGCACGGGCTCCGGCCGCACCTCATTAAGGATTAGTGTAGTCCTCAACGGCCGGCTGCCAAGAGCGGTTCACTACTGAGATGCAGCGACGCAACAGGTGTGCCCGCACCGTGCGCGAACCGTGGCGTGGCCGCCCGGGGCCCGGCTAGCGTGGTTTCGCGGCGAACCGCGGGTAGGTCGACGGCGCCCGTCGTCGATGCAAAAAAGGTGCGCGATCGAACCCTTCTTTCACCTGACGAAATACTCGACCAGGTGATCGACGAACAGCCGGGTCTTGCGCGGAAAGTGCCGCCGGCTCGGGTACGCGATATTCATCTCGAGTTCCTCCAGCCGATAGTCGGGGAGCAGCGCGAGCAGCCGTCCGTCGGCGAGATCCGGTTCGACGAGGAAGTCGGGCAGGACCGCGATACCCATGCCCGACAACGCCCAGTTCCGGATCAACCCGATGTTGTTCGACGATGCGGATTTATTCGGCCGCACGGCGACGCGCGTCGGCTCGTGATCAAACGACAGGTATTCGCCCGCGAAATCGGCATGGAACGTCAGGCACGCGTGCGACGCGAGATCGTGCGGATGGGTCGGTGCGCCGTGTGTTTCGACATACCGGGGTGCCGCACAGACGATTCGCTTGAGTCGCGTGAGCGGGCGCGTCACCAGCGTGTTGGTGCTGATGCGCTGCGACAGCAGCAGCCCGACGTCGAAGCCCTCCGACACGAGGTCGACATGGCGGTCCACGATCGTGACTTCCGGCACGATGGCCGGATGCAGCGTCTTGAACGCATCGATCGCCGGTGCGAGCACGTGCATGCCGAACATGACCGGCGCGGCGATCTTCAGCGATCCGATCGGTTCGTGATGCATCGACGCGATCGTTTCCTCGACGCGGTCGATTTCCTCGATCACGTGACGGATCTGCGCGAGATACAGATGACCGGCGTCGGTGAGCGACAGGCTGCGCGTCGTGCGGTTCAGCAGGCGTGCGCCGAGCCGGTCCTCGATGCCCATGACGAGGCGGGTGGCCGACGAGTTGGAGATGTTCAGTTCCGTGGCTGCACGCGCGAAACTGTGAAGTTCGGCCACCTTGATGAATAGCCGCATTGGCAGGAGTTCGTCCATTTTTTTATCGAGAAATAGAATTGTTTGTTTGATTCTATCTGTCGATTCATTTATTTGAACGACCGATTCAGGCGAATAAGTATTATGGAATGATGTGTTGATCGACCGCTGGAACGGTTTCAGAATAACGGGTTCCGGGGCCATATCCCTGCTGGATTTCATTCTTGGGATTGGTCCTATATAAACCTTACGAATCGATTTGTATTTAGTAATCGTACGAAAATAGGCGTGATTTTTCTGATAAAGACGTTCGATATTCGTAGTGCGATTCGAATCGAATAGGACGGGTCACTATCGCCACAGCAGTTTCGCGGGATCGTACCGGCGCACGGCTTCGACGAAGCAGTGGATCAGGTAGTCGCACGCGACCGTGTTCAGCGCATCGCGCCGCGTGAGCACGCCGGCCGACACGGTCGGAATCGTCTCCTTCACGTCGATCGTGACCATCCGCTCGCGTATCCAGTCGATCTCCATGAAGAGCTTCGGCACGCACGACACGCTGTCGGTATGCACCGACAGCGAGAACGCTGCGCTGAACGACGTGCATTCGACGATCGGCTGCGGTGCCGGGTAGCCGTGCGCGACGAACACGTTCTGCAGCAGCCGGCCGATGCTTTCCGGCGACGTGTTGAGCACCCACTGCGCATCCTGCAGCTGCGCGAGCGACGTGCAGTGGCGCAGCGGATTGCTCGCGCGCGTCATCAGGATCAGCTCCGATTCGATGAGCGGCCGGAACGTGAATTCGGGCGACAGCCGCGTCGCATCGACGATCGCGATCACGAAGTCGAGCGAGCCGTCGCGCAGGCGCGGCAGCGCCGTGTCGAGAAAGCCTTCGCGCACGTCGAGGCGGATCGTCGGCATGCGCTGGCGGAACGCGTCGAGCGCGGCTGGCAGGAAGCCGAGCGACATCAGCGGCGTCAGCGCGCACGCGAGCGCACCTTCCTTGCCGCCCGACAGATGGATCACGTCATCGCGCGCGTGCTGCATCTCCGCGAGGATCAGCCGCGCGCGTGCATAGACGGCCTGGCCGAAGCGCGTGAGCTGCGCACCGCGCGCGTTGCGCGTGACGAGCGGCACGCCGAGGTCCTGCTCGAGTTCGCGGATCGCCTTCGTGAGCGCGGGCTGGGACAGATGAATCGCACGCGCGGCGGCGCGCAGGCTGCCGTGTTCGGCGATGGCGGCAAGCGCCCGGAGCTGGTCGTGTTTCACGGCGTGGCGGGGCGCGGCGGCAGTAGCGACGTTCGTATCCTACACCGCGATCGCGCCGGCAAAGCGCGCGATAACCGGGCGTTATCACGATCGAAAAATGTCGCTCCGGGCTGCGTATTTTGAATGCCTAGACTGCATGCGCAGGCCGTCGAACCGGCCCCGCACCAGACACGCACCCGATACGCACAACCAGTACGGAGACATACCTTCATGAAGGCGCCCCGAGCGGACAGCATGTTCGGCGGGCATGTCGGCGACGTTGCCGCATCCCCGTCCAATCGCCAGCTGATCGTCGCGATCACGATCGGCAACGGCCTCGAATTCTTCGATCTCACCGTGTTCAGCTTTTTCGCGGTGCTGCTTGGAAAACTGTTTTTCCCGGCCGCGTCCGCGCAGCAGCAATTGCTGATGTCGGTCGCGACGTTCGGCGTCGGCTTCATCGCGCGGCCCGTCGGCGGCGTCGTGATCGGGCTGGTCGCCGACCGCTTCGGCCGCGTGCCGGCGATGAACCTCACGCTCGTGACGATGGCGATCGGCACCGGGATGATCGGCGTCCTGCCGACCTACGCGCAGATCGGCGTCGCGGCGCCCGTGCTGGTCGTGCTCGCACGGCTGCTGCAGGGCTTTTCCGCCGGCGGCGAAGTCGGCGTATCGACGTCGCTGCTCGCCGAGCGTGCACCGCCTGGCGAACGCGGCTATTACACGAGCTGGCAGTTCGCGAGCCAGGGCGCGGCGGCACTGGCCGGTTCGTTCGTCGGCTTCCTGCTGTCGTATTTCCTCGAACCGGCCGCGCTCGAATCGTGGGGCTGGCGCGTGCCGTTTCTCGCCGGCGTGCTGATCGCGCCAGTCGGCCTGTATCTGCGTGCGCGCTTCAATGCGATCGAACAGCACGCGTCGGCCGCGGCCGCGCGGCGCTCGTCCGCGGTGCTGGGCACCGTGCTGCGGCGTGACGGCGGCGCCGTGCTGACCGCGCTCGGCCTCGTGGTCGGCGGCACCGCCGCGCACTTCATCGTCCTCTATTACATGTCGACGTACGCGATCCGGGTGCTGCACCTGTCGATGGATACCGCGCTGTGGTGCGGGATCCTGTCCGGTGCGGTGATGTTCGTCGCCGCGCCGATCGGCGGACGCCTGTCGGATCGTGTCGGCAGCAAGCGCGTCGCGCTGTGGACGCGCGTGGCGCTGACCGTGCTGATCCTGCCGGGCTTCTGGCTGATCCGCGCGGTGCCGTCGATCGCGACGATGTACGCGGTCGTGATGCTGCTCGCCGCGCTGCACTCGGTCAATGCGGGCGCGAACGGCGTGATCCTCGCGGAGCTGTTTCCAAAGAGCACGCGCGCGACCGCGCTGTCGATCGCGTATGCGGGCGGCGTGTCGATCTTCGGCGGCTTCGCGCAGTTCATCGTCACCTGGCTGATCGGGGCGACCGGCAATCCGGCAGCGCCGGCGTGGTACGTGATCGTCTGCGGCCTGCTGTCGCTCGTCGCGCTCGCGTTCGCCTCGGACCGAAGCGATCAGGATCACTGACCGACCGATTTCCTTCTTCTTCGATTCATTCCATGACCACCCACGATTCGTTTTCGCCGTCGCCGGCCGACGTTGCCGCCGGCGATCTGTGCGACCTGCCCGCGCGCACCATGCTCGAGTTGCTGAAGTCCCGGCAGATCAGCGCCTGCGACCTGCTCGACGCGCATCTCGCGCGCATCGCAACGGTCAACCCGCGCGTGAATGCGCTCGTCACCGTCGTCGATCCCGATGCGCTGCGCGCCCGCGCACGCGAGCTCGACGCGTGCTGGGCCCGCGGCGAATGGCAGGGGCCGCTGCACGGGCTGCCGGTGTCGCAGAAGGACCTGACCGCGACGCGCGGCGTGCGCACGACCTTCGGTTCGCCGCTGTTCGCCGACCACGTCCCGCAGCACGACGCGCTGATCGTGCGGCGCTGCGCGAGCGCCGGCGCGCTGATGATCGGCAAGTCGAATACGCCGGAATTCGGCGCCGGCTCGCATACGTTCAACGAGGTGTTCGGCGCGACGCGCAACCCGTGGGACCTGACGCGCTCCGCCGGCGGCAGCAGCGGCGGCGCGGCCGTGGCGCTCGCATGCGGGATGAATCCGCTCGCGTGCGGCAGCGACATGGGCGGTTCGCTGCGCAATCCGGCCGCGTGGAACAACGTCGTCGGGCTGCGGCCGTCGCCCGGGCGCGTGCCGCGCGCGCCGGACCTGAACGGTTGGGCGACGCTCGGCGTCGACGGGCCGATGGCGCGCGATGTCGCCGACACGGCACTGCTGCTGTCCGCGATCGCCGGGCCGAGCGGCGAAACCGCGACCGAAATCGCGGAGCCGGGCGCGCGCTTCGCGCAGCCGCTCGAACGCGATTTCCGCGGCACGCGCATCGCGATGTCGCGCGGCTTGCCCGGCGTGCCGGTCGATCCCGAGATCCGGCGCACGGTCGATGCGCAGGCGCGCGTGTTCGCGTCGCTCGGCTGCGAAGTCGAATTCGACGATCCCGATCTCGCCGAAGCCGAAGACCTGTTCCGGATCGAGCGCGCGTGGATGATCGGCACGCTGCTGGACGGCTTCGACGAGCGGCAGCGCGCGGCGCTGAAACCCGAACTCCGCGACGAATACCGGCTGCATCGTTCGCTCGCCGCCGCGGATCTCGGCCGCCTGTTCGTGCGCAAGACGCGCCTGTTCGAGCGGATGCGCGCGTTCATGCAGCGCTACGCGTTCTACGTGCTGCCGACGACGCAGGTGATGCCGTTCGATGCTGCGCTGCGTGCGCCCGCCGATGTGCTCGGCGTCGAGAACACGACCTACATCGACTGGATGCGCGTGTGCTGGCTGCTGTCGTCGACCGAGGCGCCGATCCTGTCGGTCCCGTGCGGATTTTCCGAGGCCGGCCTGCCGATCGGCATGCAGATCGTCGGCGGCTACCGCGACGACTGGGGCGTGCTGCAGTTCGGCCATGCGTACGAAGTCGCGGCCGGCCGGCGCTGGACGCCGCCGCCGGTTGTTGCCGACGCACTGCGCTGACCGCCTTTCCCGACTGACCCCGACCGTTCCGGTTTGCACCGGAGCAGGCCGCGCGCCTGCGGGGGGCGTGCGCCCGTGTGTCGCCATCCGACCCGCGCACTGGAGATCGTTCGATGAAGAAGAAGCTGTTGGCCGGCGCGGGTGTCGCGCTGATCGCGGGTGCGGCGCACGCCCAGAGCAGCGTCACGCTGTACGGCATTATCGATGAAGGGCTGACCTATGCGAGCAACATCGCGACGCCCGGCCCGAACGGCGCGGTGAGCGGCAAGCCCGCGCTGCGGATGCTGGGCGGCGTGCAGCAGGCGAGCCGCTGGGGGCTGCGCGGCAGCGAGGATCTCGGCGGCGGGCTGGCGGCGGTCTTCACGCTCGAGAACGGTTTCGATCCGAGCACCGGCAAGCTCGGGCAGGGCGGGCTGATCTTCGGCAAGAAGGCGTTCGTCGGGCTGTCGGGGCCGTTCGGCACCGTCACGCTCGGGCGGCAGTACGACACCAACGTCGACTTCCTCGGGCCGCTCGAGGCCGCCGCGCTGTTCGGCGGCTACATGGTCGCGCACCCCGGCGACCTCGACAACGTGAACAACGCGAACTCGACCAACAACGCGATCAAGTTCACGAGCAACGACTACGGCGGGGTCCGCTTCGCGGCGATGTATGGGGTGGGCGGCATCGCGGGCGCGGCGACGCGCAACCAGGTGTGGTCGGCAACAGTCGGCTACACGCGCGGGCCGCTCGCGGTGGCGGCCGGCTACCTCAATGCGCGCAACCCGAACGTGTCGTTCTTCGGCACGACCGGCAGCCCCGCGCCGACCGTGGGCGGCGTGCCAGGCAACAACATGCTGTCGCCGGTGTATTCCGGCTATGCATCCGCGCGCACGCTGCAGGTCGCGGCGGTGGGCGGCACCTATGCGATCGGCGCGATGACGCTCGGCGCGATGTATACGAACACGTCGTTCCGCCAGCTCGGCGACCTGTCGTCCGGGCCGAACCCGGGCGGCGTGGCCGGCAACGCGGTGTTCAACAACGCGGAGGCGAGCGTGCGCTATCAGTTCATGCCTTACCTGTTCGGCGGCGTGGCGTACGACTACACGCGGGGCGGCGGCGTGAACGGCCGCGACGGCGCGACGTATCACCAGGTCGCGGCGGGGCTCGACTATTTCCTGTCGAAGCGCACCGACGTCTACGTGAGCGCCGTCTATCAGCGCGCATCGGGCACCGACTCGACGGGGCACTTGGCAGTCGCGGCGATCAACGGGCCGGGTGCATCCGCGAACGACCGGCAGTTCCTGGCGCGGGTCGGCATGCGGCACAAGTTCTGATCCGCACGGCGGCGCTCGAGCGCGCGGTGATATCCTCGCGAAACGCCCGCGACCGACGGGCGGATACCGACTGCCCGGACGCGGCCCGACGCCGTGCCGCGCGGCGTTTCCGAGGGAGAGCCGAACCATGAGCCGCAAATTCATTCTGAAGGGCGACACGACCGACCATGGCGGCGTCGTGCTCGACGGCATCGCCAATTCGTCGTTCGACGGCCGCGAGCTCGCCTATCTCGGCGCGCCCGTGTTCTGCGCCGCGTGCCAGACCCAGGGCGTGATCGTGTCCGACGGCGGCGAGCGGACGATGACCGTGATGGGCAAGGTCGTCGCGCTCGAACACGACCTGTGCCAGTGCCAGTGCACGCCGCAGCCGAAGCTGATCCCGTCGCAGAGCACGGGCACCGTCTCGGGCTGATGCCCGTCGAATCGGTGCGACGCCCGCCGCGGGCTGCCCGTCGTCAGACGCTGCCTTCGGTCTCGATCACCAGGATGCGTGCTTCGCCGAGCGGGTGCGCGACGTGTTCGGTGCCGATCGTCGCGTGGAATACGTCTCCCGTTTCGAGCACCGTCGCGTGCTCGATGCCCGCTTCCCGGTAGCGCATCTCGACACGGCCGTCGAGCACCGCGAAAACTTCCTCTCCGTCGTTCACATGCCACCGGTACGGCTGATCGGTCCAGTGCAGGCGGACCGTGACGCCGTTCAGGTTCGCGATGTCCAGCGCGCCCCATGGGCGTTCGGCGGTGAACGCGGTGCTGCGGATGATGTTCATCGATAGGTCCGTGAGTGTGGATGCCGCGCAGGGCGGGCGGCGTGGTCGCGTCGCTTGCCCGCCGGATTCAGTGTGCTCGGGATCAGCGCGACATCGCGCGCAAGGCCGCGTCGATCGTCTGCTTGCGCTTCTCCAGCGCTGCCGCCGAGCGCTCGGTCACGCGCTTCAGGACCGACGCGGGTGCCGTATCCGGCGAGCCCGCGTCGAACGGCGGCGCCGGCGCGTATTCGAGCGCCAGCTGGATCGACTGCGCCTCTTCGTCGCCAACGAGTTCGGCGGCGATCGTCAATGCGAAGTCGATGCCGGCCGTCACGCCGCCGCCGGTGATCAGGTTGCCGTCGCGCACCACGCGCTCGTGAACGGGCACCGCACCGAGCGGCTCGAGCAGCCCGTGAAACGCCCAGTGCGTCGTCGCGCGGCGTCCGCGCAGCAGGCCGGCCACGCCGAGCAGCAGCGCGCCCGTGCAGACCGACGTCACGTAGCGCGCGGTGGCCGCGCGCTGCTGCACGAACGCGATCGTTTCCGCATCGAGCAGCAGGTTGTTGATTCCGATTCCGCCGGGCACGCAGATCACGTCGAGCGGCGGGCAGTCGTCGAACGTGCAGGTCGGCGTGAGCGCGAGGCCGCTGCTCGACGCGACGGTGTCGCGCGATTTCCAGACCAGGTGGACAGTCGCGTCGGGCAGCGAGGCGAGCACGTCGTGCGGACCGGTGAGATCGAGTTGCTGGACGCCCGGAAACACGAGAAGGCCGATATGCAGGGTCATGCGAACACTCCGTGGGGAAGGGGGCGCCGCGACCGGCGCACGATGGACAGATCGATTCTAGGCGCGTAGTGTTTGGCGAAATTGCCATATCACCCACGTTTTCAGCCAATCGCTATGTCTACCGCGCCGCGCTCGATCCTGATTCTCGCGTTCCCTCGTGCGCAGTTGCTCGACGTGAGCGGGCCGCTGCAGGTGTTCGCGTCCGTCAACGAACTCGCCGAGGAACGGGGTCAGCCCGCGCCGTATGCGCCGCGCGTCGTCGCCGCCGAGGCCGGGCCGCTCGAGACGTCGTCCGGCCTCGTCGTGATGGCCGATTCGCTGCGCTCCGGCGGACGGCCGGATACGGTGATCGTGGCCGGCGGCAAGGGCGTGCGCGCCGCGTCGCAGGATGCGCGGATGGTGCGCTGGGTCCGGCAGCAGGCGCAGCGCGCGCGACGTGTCGCGTCGGTCTGCACCGGTGCGTTCCTGCTCGCCGAGGCCGGCCTGCTCGACGGGCGGCGTGCGGTCACGCACTGGGCGCGCTGCGACGAATTCGCGGCGCGCTACCCGAACGTGCGCGTCGAACCCGATCCGATCTTCATCCGCGAAGGCGCGCTGTGGACGTCCGCCGGCGTGACGGCCGGCATCGATCTCGCGCTCGCGCTCGTCGAGGAGGATCTCGGGCGGGCGGTCGCGCTCGACGCCGCGCGCGAACTCGTCGTGTTCCTGAAGCGGCCGGGCGGGCAGGCACAGTTCAGCGCGATGCTGTCGATGCAGCGTACCGACGACCGCTTCGGCGAACTGCATGCATGGATCGCCGAGCACCTGACGGCCGACCTGTCGGTGCCCGCGCTCGCCGAGCGCGTCAGCATGAGCGAGCGCAGCTTCGTGCGCCACTACCGCACGGGGACCGGCCGCACGCCCGCGCGCGCGGTCGAACAGATTCGCGTCGAGGCCGCGCAGCGTTTGCTCGGCGAAACCGCGTGGCCCGTCAAGCGGATCGCCACGCGGTGCGGCTTCGGTTCGGAAGAGACGCTGCGGCGCAGTTTCGTGCGCGTGCTCGGCGTGTCGCCGCAGGGCTATCGCGAGCGGTTCGTGCGGTAACGCGCGGGCGTGCCGCGGGCGGTCGGCCCGCGGCAGCCGGGGATGGAACGATCGTCGTGTCGAACTGAACGAAAGCCGGTTACTTTCCAGTCCGAAGCGCGTTGACTATTCAGAAGTGGAGAACAATGGACGGGGCTTGTGCCGCGCCCGTTGCGCGCTCTATTCTGTCCTGTTGGCGATTCGAAGGGGGGGCGCAGCATGGACCGCATCCAGGCAATGGAAGTTTTCACCCGCGTGGTCGACGCGAACAGCTTTACGCGCGCGGCCGACACGCTCGCGATGCCGCGCGCGTCGGTCACGACCATCATCCAGAATCTCGAGGCGCTGCTCGGCGTGCGGCTGATGCACCGGACGACGCGCCGGCTGTCGCTGACGCCGGAGGGCGCCGCGTACTACGAGCATTGCATGAAGATCATCTCGGAGATCGCGGAGGCCGACGCGAGTTTCCAGAGCGGCAACCGCAAGCCGAGCGGCGTGCTGCGCGTGCACATGCCGAGCTCGCTCGGGCGGCGCGTCGTGTTGCCGGCGCTGTCGATCTTCCGGCAGCGCTATCCGGACATCACGCTCGACCTCGGCTTGTCGGACCGCTACGTGGATCCGGTCGAGGAGGGCATCGACTGCATGATCCGGGTCGGGCCGCTCGAGGATTCGTCGATGGTCGCGCGGCGGATCGGGATGCTCAAGCGCGTGACCTGCGCGTCGCCCGACTATCTGGCGCGTCACGGCGAGCCGCAGGAGATCGCCGACCTGGCCGACCATCATGCGGTCAATTTCCGCGCGAGCCACGGCGCGCGGGCGATTCCGTGGGTGTTCATGATCGACGGCAAGCCGCTCGAGGTGCGGATGAACGGCAGTGTCACCGTGAACGATTCGGATGCGTACGTGACGTGCGGGCTCGAAGGGTTCGGGATGATCCAGCCGACGCTGTTCATGGTGCTGCCGAACCTGCGCGACGGCTCGCTGGTCGAGGTGCTGCCCGACTGCAATCCGAAGCCCAAGCCGATCTCGATCGTGTATCCGCACAACCGGCATCTGTCGCAGAAGGTGCGTGTGTTCGCGGACTGGCTGGCGGAACTGTTCGAGTCGACGCCGGCGCTGGAGGGCGGCGAGAACTGGCGCGGGAAGGTGCGTGCGGATGCCGTGGAGGAGCGCGGATCGGTGGTGGCGTAGCGCCGCGCGCGTGGCCAGAAGGACGGGCGACGCTGCGTGTGCCGGATGAAGCAATGAAAAAAGCCGCTGTTCCTTGCGGAACAGCGGCTTTTCGCATTTGGTGGCGAATCAGGGATTCGAACCCCGGACCTGCGGATTATGATTCCGTCGCTCTAACCGACTGAGCTAATTCGCCGAAGAATTGAATTATGCAGATGTGCCGCCGGGCTGTCAACACCTTTTTTCATCTTCCCTGAAAAAAGTTGCCGGCGGCCCGGGTTGCAGGCGGGGTGCCCCCCGCCTGCCCGACCTCATCAATCCTGCGCGTAGATGTTCGAGTCCTTCGTCTCCTTGACGAACAGCAGACCGATCACGAACGTGCCCAGCGCGATCACGATCGGATACCAGAGCCCCGAATAGATGTTGCCCTTCGCCGCGACGATCGCGAACGCGGTCGCCGGCAGGAAGCCGCCGAACCAGCCGTTGCCGATGTGATAGGGCAGCGACATCGACGTGTAGCGGATCCGCGTCGGGAACATCTCGACCAGCATCGCGGCGATCGGGCCGTAGACCATCGTCACATAGATCACGAGGATCGTCAGTATCACGATCGTCATCGGCCAGTTGAGCTGCGCCGGGTCGGCCTTGGCCGGATAGCCGGCGCCCTTCAGCGTCGACGCGAGCGTCTTGTCGAACGCCGCGCCCTGCGCCTTCGCATCGGCCGCCTTGCCGTCATAGGCCGGGATCACCGTGTCGCCCACCTTGATCTGGGCGGTCGAGCCTGCCGGCGCCGCGACGTTCTCGTAGTTCAGGCCGGCCTTCGCGAGCGCGCTCTTCACGATGTCGCACGAGCTCGTGAACTTCGACGTGCCCACCGGGTTGAACTGGAACGAGCAGGTGGCCGGATCGGCGATGACCGAGATCGGTGCCTTCTGCGTCGCGAGTTCGAGCTGCGGGTTCGCGTAGTGCGTGAGCGCCTTGAACAGCGGGAAGTAGGTGAGCGCCGCGATCAGGCAGCCGGCGAGGATGATCGGCTTGCGGCCGATCCGGTCCGACAGCGAGCCGAAGAACAGGAAGAACGGCGTGCCGATCAGGAGGGCGATCGCGATCAGGATGTTCGCGCTGGCACCGTCAACCTTCAGCGTCTGCGTGAGGAAGAACAGCGCGTAGAACTGGCCCGTGTACCAGACCACGGCCTGGCCGGCGGTCAGGCCGACGAGCGCGATGATCACGATCTTCAGGTTCTTCCACTGGCCGAACGCTTCGGTCAGCGGCGCCTTCGACGTCTTGCCCTCGGCCTTGATGCGCAGGAACACCGGCGATTCGTTCAGCTGCAACCGGATCCACACCGACACCGCGAGCAGCAGGATCGACGCGACGAACGGTACGCGCCAGCCCCAGCTGCCGAACGATTCCTCGCCGATGAGCGTGCGCACGCCGAGGATCACGAGCAGCGACAGGAACAGGCCGAGCGTCGCGGTCGTCTGGATCCACGCGGTGTAGAAGCCGCGCCGGTTCGCCGGCGCATGCTCGGCGACGTAGGTCGCCGCGCCGCCGTACTCGCCGCCGAGCGCGAGGCCCTGCAGCAGCCGCATCGCGATGAAGATCACGGGCGCCGCGATGCCGATCGTCGTGTAGCCGGGCAGGAAGCCGACCACGAAGGTCGAGATGCCCATGATCACGATCGTCACGAGGAACGTGTGCTTGCGGCCGACGAGGTCGCCGAGCCGGCCGAATACGATCGCGCCGAACGGCCGCACGGCGAAGCCGGCCGCGAAGCCGAGCAGCGTGAAGATGAAGGCGGCGGTCGGATTGACCCCGGAGAAGAAGCTCTTGCTGATGTAGGCCGCGAGTGACCCGGCCAGGTAAAAGTCGTACCACTCGAACACAGTGCCGAGCGACGACGCGAAGATCACCTTCTTTTCTTCGGCCGTCATCGGCGAGTGCGAAATTTGCCCGCCTAAGGTTGCCATGAATCGTCTCCAAGTCCCTTGATATAGATATGCGGCCGCCTTGGGTGGGCGGGCCTGTCGACGATTATTGGCACGGAAACTTACGGCGCACTGACTGCCGGGCACAAAACGACTGCGCGTTAACCCGCGCCGAATCGGCCGCTTCACCCCTCGATCGGGTTGCAAACGGGCGGTAAAGCGTCGATTTAGATGCGATCGCGGCGTGGCGCGCGGTGGAGGCTCGCGCGTGTCAGGATGGATCCGCGGCGGGCTCCGACAGCGGCAGGCTGATGCGCACGAGCGTGCCGGCGAGGCGCGGCGCGTGCTGATAGACATGATCGTCGAGCGTCAGCGTGCCGCCGTGCTGCGTCGCGATCTCGCGCACGATCGCGAGCCCGAGGCCGCTGCCGTCGCCTTCGCGGCCGAGAATCCGGTAGAAGCGCTCGACCACGCGGTCGCGTTCGGCGGCCGGGATGCCGGGCCCGGTGTCCTCGACTTCGAGATGCACGCGCCGCGCCGCCTGCTCGGCCCGCACGCGCACGGTGATGCGGCCGCCTTCGGGCGTGTAGCGGATCGCGTTGTCGACCAGGTTGCCGAGCATCTCGCGCAGCATCACGGGATTGCCGTCGACGTCGAGCGGCGCGTCGTCCTCCGGGCCTTCGTAACCGAGGTCCATGCGCTTCGCGAGCGCGGCCTGCACCCAGTCGCGCACCGTGCGGCGCGCCAGCGTGCCGATTTCGACCGGCTCGAACGTCAGCCCGCTCGCGCGGTTCTCGGCGCGCGCGAGCGCGAGCAGTTGCGTGACGAGCCGCGCGGCCTGCTCGGAACTCGTCGCGATCTGTTCGAGCGAGCGCTGCACGTCGGGCGGCACGGGATGGCGCAACGCGAATTCGGCCTGCGTGCGCAGCCCCGCGAGCGGCGTCTTCATCTGGTGCGCGGCGTCGGCGATGAAGCGTTTTTGCAACGCCATGTTCTGCTCGAGCCGCGCGAGCAGGTCGTTGAACGACGTGACGAGCGGCTCGATCTCGGGCGGCGCGCGCTGCGCCTCGACGGGCGACAGGTCGTCCGGCCGCCGCGCGCGGATGTGCGCCTGCAGCGCATTGAGCGGCGCGAGCCCGCGCGACAGCCCGAACCAGACGAGCAGGATCGCGAGCGGCAGGATCACGAACTGCGGCAGGATCACGCCCTTGATGATGTCGTTCGCGAGTGCGTTGCGCTTGTCGAGCGTTTCGCCGACCTGCACGAGCACGGGCACCGGCTGCGCGCCGCTCGGCTCCGGCAGTGCGACAGTCGTATACGCGACGCGCACGTCGTTGCCGCGCAACAGGTCGTCGCGGAACACGACGACGCCCGGCGGCGGGCGGTCCTCGTCGCGCGGCAGCGGCATGTCGGCCTCGCCCGCGACCAGCTCGCCGCGCGTGCCGAGCACCTGGAAGTACACGCTGTCGACGTTGTCCGCGCGCAGGAAGTCGCGCGTCTGCTGCGGCAGCGTCAACTCGGCGACGCCGTTGACCGGATGGATCTGCCGCGCGAGCACGTATGCGTTGGTCTCGAGCGCGCGGTCGAACGGGCCGTTCGCGATCGTCTTCGCGACGAGATAGGTGACGGCGATGCTCATCGGCCACAGCAGCAGCAGCGGCGCGAGCATCCAGTCGAGGATTTCGCCGAACAGCGAGCGCGGGCGCGGCGCCTCGGGCGCATCGGTTTCGTCGGGCGGCGCGAACGGGTTCTCGTAGCGCGCGTCGCGTGCCTCGTCGGCGGCCGACGCCGGCGTGCCGCTCGGGTGGCGGGAATGGGCCGGGGTGGCCATCGCGGCGCGCCCGGCTTCAGCGCAGCGGCGTGCCGGCCACCGCGGGCTGGGGCGCTGCCGTGTCGGCCGGCGCGGCAGGCGCGACCTTCTCGAGGCAATAGCCGAGGCCGCGCACGGTCGAGATCCGCACGCCGCTCGGTTCGATCTTCTTGCGCAGCCGGTGCACGTAGACTTCGATCGCGTTGTTGCTGACTTCCTCGCCCCATTCGCACAGATGATCGACGAGCTGCTCCTTCGACACGAGCCGGCCGATCCGCTGCAGCAGCACCTCGAGCAGGCCGAGCTCGCGCGCGGAGAGATCGAGCACGTGATCGTTCGCATACGCGATGCGGCCGACCTGGTCGAACGCGAGCGAGCCGTGGCGCACGACGGTCGGGCCGCCGCCCGCGCCGCGCCGGGTCAGCGCGCGCACGCGCGCCTCGAGCTCGTTGAGCGCGAACGGCTTGGCCATGTAATCGTCGGCGCCGAGGTCGAGCCCCTTCACGCGTTCGTCGACGCTGTCGGCGGCGGTCAGGATCAGCACGGGGAGGTTGGAATTGCGGGCGCGCAGGCGCTTGAGCACGTCGAGCCCGGACATTTTCGGCAGCCCGAGATCGAGGATCAGCAGGTCGAATGTCTGCATCGACAGCGCCGTATCGGCGTCGACGCCGCTCTTCACGTGGTCGACCGCATAGCCCGATTGGCGGAGTGACCGGGTGAGGCCGTCCGCGAGTATGCTGTCGTCTTCGGCGATGAGAATTCGCATGGTGCTGACCGATGGCCGGCGTGCATTCGCGCCGGCGCGGCTGTCTCCGAAGTTATTCGTGTACAACGCTCTGCATTGCGAGCTTGCACAAAACACTGTTTTTTTATACAGTGTCTGCATTCATGGGCGGCGCTTGAAAGCGGGCGCGCCTCTTACAGACGCTGCTCATCATAGCAAAGGACGATTCATGGAAGATAGCAAGAAGGGCTCCGGGATGACCGCCGAGAAGAGCAAGGCGCTGGCGGCCGCACTCGCACAGATCGAGAAGCAGTTCGGCAAGGGCTCGATCATGCGCATGGGCGACGGCGACGTGGCCGAGAACATCCAGGTCGTGTCCACGGGCTCGCTCGGTCTCGATATCGCGCTCGGCGTCGGCGGCCTGCCGCGCGGCCGGGTGGTCGAGATCTACGGTCCGGAATCGTCGGGTAAAACCACGCTGACGCTGCAGGTCGTCGCCGAGCTGCAGAAGCTGGGCGGCACGGCGGCGTTCATCGACGCGGAGCACGCGCTCGACGTTCAATATGCAGCGAAGCTCGGCGTGAACGTGCCGGAACTGCTGATCTCGCAGCCGGACACCGGCGAGCAGGCGCTCGAAATCACCGACGCGCTGGTGCGCTCGGGCTCGATCGACATGATCGTCATCGACTCGGTCGCGGCGCTCGTGCCGAAGGCCGAAATCGAAGGCGAGATGGGCGATTCGTTGCCGGGCCTGCAGGCCCGCCTGATGTCGCAGGCACTGCGCAAGCTGACGGGCACGATCAAGCGCACGAACTGCCTCGTGATCTTCATCAACCAGATCCGGATGAAGATCGGCGTGATGTTCGGCAACCCGGAAACCACGACGGGCGGCAACGCGCTGAAGTTCTATTCGTCGGTGCGTCTCGACATCCGCCGGATCGGCTCGATCAAGAAGAACGACGAGGTGATCGGCAACGAAACCCGCGTGAAGGTCGTCAAGAACAAGGTGTCGCCGCCGTTCCGCGAAGCGATCTTCGACATCCTGTATGGCGAAGGCATTTCGCGTCAGGGCGAGATCATCGATCTCGGCGTGCAGGCGAAGATCGTCGACAAGGCGGGTGCCTGGTACAGCTACAACGGCGAGAAGATCGGTCAGGGCAAGGACAACGCGCGTGAATTCCTGCGCGAGAATCCGGAAATCGCGCGCGAGATCGAGAACCGTATCCGCGAATCGCTCGGCGTGGTCACCATGCCTGAAGGTGCGGCTGCGGTCCAGGACGAAGCCGAGGCGATGGACGAAGAAGAGTGATGGTCGGGCGCCGAGGTCAGGCAGGCAAGCCGGAGGAGAGCGACGTGCCCGAAACGGCGGGTCGCTCCGGTCGGCGAGCCGGATCCTCGGGTGCCGACCGGCCGGTCGCAGGCGGCAACGCCGCGAACCGCACCGCGACGAGGGCATCCGACGATGCCCTCGTTTCGTTTGAGATTGCCGCGCCGGACGATCCGTTCGACGACGACGAATCGTTCGACGCGCACGACCGCTCCCGCCGTCGTGTTTCCGGTGTCAGCTTCCCCGGCGAGCGCGCAGCCGCTGCGTCGGCGCCGGCCAGGGAAGACGTCTATACGCGTAGCAGCCAGCATCCGCGCCGCACCCGCCGGGCGTCCGGCGCGTCTTCAAGCACGTCTGCCGGCGACGATCCGGGCGCCAGCCAGCGCAAGTCGTCGAAGCCGCCGCGTTCGCTGAAGGGCCGCGCGCTCGGTTATCTGTCCAGGCGCGAATACAGCCGTGCGGAACTCGCGCGCAAGCTTGCGCCGTACGTCGGCGAAGACGAATCCGTCGAGCCGGTGCTCGATGCGCTGGAAAAGGAAGGCTGGCTATCCGACGCGCGCTTTGCCGAGAGCCTCGTGCATCGCCGCGCGTCGCGCGTCGGCGCCGCGCGCATCGTCAGCGAACTGAAGCGTCACGCGGTCGGCGACACGCTCGTCGAGGAAGTCAACGCGCAGTTGCGCGAGACCGAATGGACACGTGCGCAGGCCGTCTGGCGCAAGAAATTCGGTGCACTGCCGCAAACGCCGGCCGAGCGCGCGAAGCAGGCGCGCTTCCTTGCCGCGCGCGGCTTCTCGAGCGGGATCATCGTGAAGTTGCTGAAGGTCGGCGACGATTTCCTGGTCGACGACTGACCGGCTCGTCACGCGCGCTGCGCGCGATTTTGCTGCAATGCAACCGTTTCCGGACAGGCGGGAATACCCGCCGTCGCGGCCGGCTGCCTCAAATACCCGATATGCTAAAATCCACGGGTTTTCCTCTTCGGCCTCAACCTCCAGCATGCCGCTATCCGAGCCCGTGCCCCGTCAGTTGCGACATCGACGCGCAATCCGAGCGGAAGCCTACGAGCGCGGCGACGGCTTGTGGGACATCGAAGCCTGCCTGACCGACCACAAGCCGCGCGATGTCGCGCTTGCGTCGGGCATCCGGCCCCAGGGCCTGCCGATCCACGAACTCTGGCTGCGCGTGACTATCGATCGTGATCTCAACGTCGTCGACGCCGAAGCGTCTTCGGAATGGGTTCCCTATCCCGGTCACTGTCAATCCGCCTCTCCCGCCTATCGGGCCCTCATCGGGCTCAATCTCTTCCGCAATTTCCGCCGCAACGCGAACCGGCTGCTCGCCGGCGTCGCAGGCTGTTCCCATCTCACCGAACTGTGCGCCGTGCTGCCGACGGCAGCGATCCAGGCGTTCGCCGGCGATGTGTGGAACGTGCGCGAGGAAGGTGGCGAAGGGCCGGATCATGGCGGCGCGCACGACGAAGCGCCTTTCCAGCTCGGCCGCTGCCGGGCGTTGCGGTTCGACGGCGAGGTCGTGCGGCAGTACTACCCGCGCTGGTATGGCGCGAGCCGGCCGGACGTGCCCGGTGAAGGCAGCACGAAGGAATGAACGGAAATCATTCGAAGAAGCGTCTTAAGCGACTTTTCATCCAACTCTCAGACTGAAGGGAATCACGCATGAAGATTCACGAGTACCAGGGTAAGGAAATCCTGCGGAAATTCGGAGTCGCGGTACCGCGCGGCAA
>NZ_JBSRXO010000024.1:0-37244 GCF_054055695.1 Burkholderia sp. PvR073 | reverse complement strand
AGGCGTGATTCTAAGCACCCCACCCCGTCTCCGCAAGCCCCTTTGTGAAAATATTTTGAAAAAGCCCCCGTGCGCTGCCGCGCACGGGGGCTTGGTGCATGGCGCTCTAAATACAGCTTCGCCAGGCGCCCGCGAAGGATCCTGCGCGCGTCCTTCTTTCGTCCTATATATAAGAGGCCGACAGCATCCCGTATGTACCTCGCGTCAGTCACCATGCCGCGGAACAAACAAAGGGGTACGCGCCGTCGAGTATCATCCCGCGATCGAACAACGCACTCATACCGACGATGGACAGCACCACTCAATCCGGCGACGCCGATCTTCGCGACGAATATGCCGCGCTGCGCGAGCGCGCCGTCATGCTGGAAGAACAGGTCCCGCCGCTTCTGCAACGCATCTCGGATCTCCTGCCGCGTATCAGCGGCGAGTCCGAACTGGCGGACGAGCATCGCGAACGGCTCGTCGGCGCACGCAACGCCGCGATGGTCTCGATCGAAAACTATCAGCAGGCGATCCCGTTCCTGCAGACGGCCGACTCGATCATCGAGCAGCTCGACAAGACGCCCGAGCGCGACGAGGACATCGAGTGGCGCGAATCGCTGCTGCAGCGGCTCGACGAACTGATCGACGTCGCGGTCGTGATGATCGACGATGCGCAAGCCTATTTCGAGCAAGCGGACGCTTGCGATCTCTCCAGCGTGCCGAAGTCCATTCTCGAAGACTGAGCATCACGGCCGGGAGGCGTACGGCGCATCGCCTGAACATGTTGCGCATGCCACCGGCTGCGCACCTGCCGACCGGCTGTCACTGCTCGACACCTTGACGTCGACAGTCCGATACGTTCCCCGCAAAAGCTCACCTTGCCGTCACGGGCTCACGGGTACCAGCCAGCCGCGGCGCGTGAGTGACTAGAGCGTATCGAGCACGATCGTCTCGCGGACGATCGGCACACGGATATACCCGCCCTCCGCATCGCCATACGCGTGCGCGTTTCCGTCGATCACGTATTGCGCGGTCAATGCGCATAGCGTGGCGTCCCGCGCGTCGACCGAGCGCAGTGTCGACACGTCGATCCCGACTTGCGCGAGCAATTGCCGGCGCTGGTTGCGTTTCTGCTTCGCCGACGCAATCGCCTTGCCGAGCATCGCGCAGGTAATCGCGTACGGGTAGGTCTCGAAGCTCACGCGTCCGCCGGCATACCGTGCGTCGGTGAGCAGCGGATAGGCCTGCGCCAGCGCGCGGTATACGCGCTCGCCCATGAACATCCAGTCGAAGAAGCCCGACGCACTGGTCACGGCCTGTTCGCGCGACGGCGTCGGAAAGCACGAGATCCGCTCGCGCGCGAGCGCCTGCTCGGCCGCGCGGCGTCCGCTTCCCGTCCACCACAGGCTCGGCGCATCGACGCCGACGGCCACCACGTCATGCTCGATACACAGCGAAGGCAGCGCTTCGGGCGCGATTCGCGCCTCACGGCAGACGATCGTCGAGCCCCGCAGGATCACGAGATCGCATTGCTTCTTGTCGCCGCCCACGTCGACGCCCGCCACCGCAGGCGATGGCCACGCGACGGATCGGGATCGGGCCGCGTGCATGGCTGCGCGTCAGTCCGCCGGCCGCGCGTCATACGCGGCATCGAAGATCCCCTCCAGGCCGGGATGCACGCCGCGCATCCGGTCGACGACCGACTTCGCCCAGTCGAAGTACGCCTGCTTGCGCTCGAGCGACCAGTCCGCGGGCGGATGCCGCGCGATGTCGCGCAGGTTGCAGATCTTGTCGGCCAGCTTCACGAGCTTCGCGCGTCGGCTGATGCTCGCCGCATGCTCGACCTGAAGGCGCTTGCGCTCGTCCTTCGGCAACGACTTGTCGTCGGTGACTTCCATCACGATGTCCGCGACGTCCTTGCCGAACAGCCGCAGCAGTTCCTGCTCGGTTGTCTCCGTATCCTCGATCGTGTCGTGCAACACAGCCGCGACGATCACGCGCTCGTCCTCGATGCCGGCTTCGTTGGCCAGCACATCGGCCAGCGCGATCGGATGGTTGATGTACGGCGATGCCTCGTCGTCCTTGCGCCGCTGATTGCGATGCTTGTCCGCCGCGAATGCGATGGCAGCTACCAGCTTGTTCATATTGACCCCTCGTGTGGCCGGACTACGGCCGGCAGAACCGGTCGCGTCCGTTTCGGAACCGCACATACTACCTGTACGCGATGATCATTCCCACGTATCGGGAACATCGAGCCGCCCGACGTCATGCGCCGGCCGTCTCGCGCTGCAGCCCGACCACGTTGACCTGCGCGCCGAACACGTCCCGCACGAGCGGCAGCAGGTGATCGTGGTGCGTCAGGAACAGCACCTGGGTTCGCGTCGACAGATCGCGCAGCGCCTCGAGCCCCGCCTTCGCACGCGCATCGTCGAAGTTGATGAACAGATCGTCGGCAACGAACGGCAACGCGGTCCGGCTGGCGAGCTGCAGTTCGAGCGCCGCGATCCGCAGCGCGAGAAACAACTGATCGCGCGTCCCTTCGCTCAGGCCGGCAACCTCGACCGACGTGCCCTTCGTGCGCCGCGCGTACAGCGCGGGTGGCGTCCGTTCGGTGTCGACGGTCAGCCGTGCGAATTCGCCGAGCGTGAGCCCCGCGAAAATCTCGCCCGCCCGGCGCAGCATCGGCCCCTGCTTCTGGTCGCGATAGCGATCGGTCGCCCACTTCAGCAAACGGCTCGCGGTCGCCGCTTCCAGATACTGTTCGGCCGCATCGCCCATCGCGGCCAGCGCTTCCTGTCGCTTCGCCTCGGCCACGGCCGCGCTCGCCTGGCCGTCGATCGCGCCGAATGCCTGCTGGGCGACGACCTGTTGTTGCGCGAGCGCGTTCAGGCGCTTGCCGACGTCGCCGAGCGACTGCTTCACTGCTTCGAGATGCGCGGGCACGTCGGCGATGTCCTGTTCCGCGACTTCGGCCTCGACGGCCGCCTGGGACAACCCGTCGCCATCGCGCACCAGCGCCTCCTTCGCGGCATCGACAGCCTGCCGAAGCTGGCGCTGTCGATCCGATCGCTCGGCCAGCGGCAGCGCCGCGTCGATCGACGCGACGCCGGCCAGTTGCAGCAACGGCTGAATGCGCGCATCCGCACCCGCCACCGCGGCGGCCGCATCGGCGACCTTGCCGTCGGCCTGCCGCACCGCGTCGTCGGCACGATCGATCGCACGCGCGGTTTCCCGTGCGGCCGCCACGCGCATCGTCAACCGGCGCGCAACGTCCAGCCAGTCGCCGCTCGCCAGCCATGCGGGCTCGAGCGCTTCAGCCAGCCGACGTGCGCCGGCCTCGAGCGCGGCCAGCTCCGCACGGATCGCGGCCATCCGGTTGCGCGGCGCATCGGCGCCGGCCAATTCGGCCGTCACCGCATTCGCGAGCCCGAGCGCCCCTTCCGCTGCAGCCAGCGTCACCGCATTCGCTGACAGCTTCGCGTCGGCGAGCGCATCGCGCCATTGTGCTTGCCACGCATCGTAGGCCGCCTGGGCCTGGCCGGCGCGTGAACGGGCCGTCGCGCATCCGCGTTCGGCTTCGCGCACGCGGTCCTCCAGGCTGTCCTTCTGCGCGAGCGTCTTCTCGGCCGATTGCACGAACGTCTCGGCGATCGCAATGAGCGCCGCCAGCCCGTCGGCGTCGCTGCCGCGCGACACCAGGCGCAGCGCCGTACGCAACGCAGCTTCCGCGCCGGCCCGCGCTTCGCGGATCGTCTCGAATTCGCGGCGCTGGCGGTCAAGCTCGAGTTGCGCGGCAAACACCGTGTCGCGCTTCGCGAGCCAGTCGCCCATCGCCGCCAGCGGCATGCCAGGCACGCCGGCCGTCGCCGCGAGGTCGGACCATGCGTCGCGGTGCGCGGCCAGCTCGCGCTCACGCTCGTCGACTGTCGCCTGCCGGCGCGTCAATACGGCGCGTGCAGACTCGACCTGCTGACGCAGCGATTGCAACGTCGCCGCCGCTTGCGTGGCGCCGAGCTGCGCATCAACGAGTTCGTCGGCGAGGCGAATTGCATCGTCGACGGCCGGCGCACCCGTTGCAAGATCGACCGCGCCGCTGCGGATGTCGCCCCACGCACCGTCGCGGCGTGCGCGCGCCGCCAGCACCTCGGCGGTCGTGACGACCTTGTGGGTTTCGGCGAAATGCTTCTCCTGCAATTCGAGCCGCTCGAGTTCCTCCTGCGCGCCGTCGCGCGCATCGCGTGCGGCGGCCGCCGCGCTCGCGCGCTCGCTTGCTTCGTTGAGCAGCGCGCCGAGCCGCGCCGCCGACGGCACATCGAGCACACGCAGCGCGTCGACCGGCTTGCGCCACTGGCCGAGCGCATCGAGCGCATCAGCGAGCGCGCGCTCCGCGGCGGCGATGTCGCGTTCGAGCGCCTGTTCGCGCTGACCGCTGCTGCGAAAACCCTGCGCGTCGGCGAGCGCCGCTCGAAGCACTTCCGGCACATCGACCGTGGACAGGCGCGCCAGTTGTTCCTGCGCCTGCGCGAGTTCCTGCGTGCGCTCGTCGAGCGATTCGCGCGCGCCGGCCAGCGCCTGATGCAGCGCGCCGTGATCCCGCAACAGGTTCGCGACCGTCTTCAGCGACAGCGCGGTCGGCAGCGACGCGCGCAGCGACGCCTCGTCGGTCGGCCAGCCGAGCTGAGCCGCGGCGGAACCGGCGGCGGACAGATGCCGCTCGACGTCCGCGCCGAGCAACAGCAGATCCTGTGCGTGATTCATGCATGCGCCGCGCAACCGGTCGAGTGCTTCGATGTCGCCTTCGAGCGCCAGCGCGTCGGCATCCGGATCGATCGCATCGCGCGCCTGCCGTTTCGCGAGCAGGTCCGCACGGCGCTCCTCGAGCACCTTCTGTTCGGCCGCGAGATCGCCTTGCGCTTTCAGCAGGTCTGCGTATGCGGTCGGCGGCAACTCGACGACAGCGCCCAGTTCGGCAAGCGCCGCTTCCTTGATCGTCAATTCCTTCAGGTACGGCGCCAATCGCCGCACGCGCTCGAGCTTCGAGCGCAGTGCTTCAAGGCGGCGCTGCTCCGTGCGCGCCTGCTCGATCTCCTGCTCGACCGCATCGCGCGCTTCCTTGCGATCGACCCAGTCGCGCGTGCGCACCTGGACGGCCTTCAGTTCGCCGACCGCTTCGTTGAACGACGCCTCCGCCTGCGCGAATGCGCTGCCGCTGCGTCGCGGCGCCCACAGCTCGCCCGCCCGCACGTCGAGTTCCTCGCGCACGGGCCCGAGCGTGCCGACGCCCGCCGCCGATTCGAACAGCACCTGGCCGAGTTTGTCGGACGCGTCGAGGATGCTCCGGCCGCCGTCGACGAGCCGACCGTGGTCGAGCCCGAACATCTGCTCGAAGAATTCGCGCGTCGCGCCGTCGAGGATGGCGTTCAGATAGTCATCCGGCAGTTTGTCGTCGTCGGGTGTGCGCAGCGGGCTGCGCCCGCGGGCACGATGAAAGGCGAGCGCGCCGGTGCCGCTCTCCAGCACGCCGCCGATCCGCAGTTCGGGCGTCGCATGCAGGAAGTCGAGCGGCGTCTGCAACTTCATCCCGAACAGCAGTTCCGACACGGCCGTCCGGATCGTCGACTTGCCGGCCTCGTTCGGCCCCACGATCACGTGGAAATCCTGGCCGGCCGACGGAAAGCGCAGCGTCTCGTCGGTGAACTTGCCGTACTTGATCAGATCGAGTTGGCTGATGCGCATCGCTTATTCCCCCCTAGCCAGCCGCGCGAGCAACGCGGGGCCGACCTGCTCGACCAGCGCCGTGAGCTCGCCGGCGCGCGCCATCGTCAGCAGCGGCACCTCTTCCTTCACGTCGCTGCGCACCTTGCCGATGAACGGCTTCAGGTCGCGCTCGAGCAGCGCGAGGAAATCCGGATCGTGCGCGGCGTCTGCCAGGATCTGCTTGAGATCCTCCAGCGCCTCGAGTTGCTCGCTCTCGCCTTGCGGCTGCTCGGGCGCGGACGTCGCGAGCCGGACCTTCTCCAGCCACAGCCGTTCGTTGCCGATGATGCCGATCTGGTTCAGCACCTCCGCGCGCAGTTGCGGCGCGCGCCCGAAAAAGAGGCCGTGCGCGGGCGTACGCCCCGTGACCGTCACGCGCACCGCGCGCGGCACGTGGCCATCGACGTTCAGCAGCGCCTCCAGCGACTGGCCGATCTTTCTCGACAGGTCGGCGACCGTCAAGCAGTCGGACGCGTCGACCGACACGGCTTCCCAGCGCAGCACGTCGAGGTACAGACGTTCGATGTGCGTGCGTCCCTGCTCGATCGTCACGAGCACTGCGCCGCGGCGGCCCGTCTCGCGAATATGGCGGCCCTGCAGGTTGCCGGGAAACACGACGGTCGACGGCCCCGACCATTGCTGGAACTCGTGCACGTGGCCGAGCGCCCAGTAGTCGTAGCCTTTCGCGTGCAGCTCCGCCAGCGTGCACGGCGCATAGTTCGCATGCGCGGCATAGCCTTCGAGCGCGGTGTGCAGCACGCCGATGTTGTAGTAACCCGGCACCGGGTCCGGATAGCCGATCGCGAGATTGTCGACGACGGCCTTGTCCTTGAAGCTCTGCCCATGCAGCGCCACGTCGAATTCCGGCAGCCGGTGGGTTTCCGGCTTGCGGTGGCCGAACACGGTGACGTTGTCGGGCAAGGTGAGCTTCTTCGTCATTTCGCTTTCGGCATCGTGATTGCCGCCGAGCACGAATGCGCGAATGCCGGCCTTGCGCAGGCGGCCCATTTGCTGGCCGAAGAAAATGCCGGTGTTGTGGTCCTTCCAGTCGCCGTCGTACAGGTCGCCGGCGATCACGAGGAACGCAACTTCCTCTTCGATCGCACGATCCACGAGTTGCCGCAGCGCCTCGCGCGACGCGTTGCGCAACTGCGCGGCCGGCGCGTCGGGATACGCGCTCAGGCCGTGCAACGGACTGTCAAGGTGAATGTCTGCCGCGTGGATGAACTTCACGAAGATTCCTCTGTTTCATGACGAAGGGGCGATGTCGACCGGCATCGTACGATATCGAACGCCGGGCACGGCCGCCCGTCGCCAGCGGGTCGGGATGGTACCTGAAAGCGGGCGCCGCGCAGGCGCACGCCCGGCAACCCGACGACGGCGAGTTCGTCCCGCCGCGTCACTCGCCGCGCGGCACGGGCGGCGGTGCAAAACCGTTGTCGTTGCCCGGGAACGGATTCGCGTTGCGACGCAGCGCTTCCTCGTCGCTTTCCTTCTGCGCGAACAATGCGACGCCGATCACACCGACGTTCGCCGTCTCGCCGTACTTCGAATTCGTGATGCCTCGGCATGTTACCCGACCACGCTAGGACGCCCGGCAGCCGGGAGCCCCGCTATTTAAGCATGGCGTGCAGGCAATGGGCAGAGCGTACACGGACCGCCTGTTTCGGTCCGCGGCGCACACTTCCGGTCACGATGCACGGCGCATCAATAAAAAAAGCCCGGCCCGCATCGAAGCGGGCCGGGCTTGCGCGGGAAGCGGGTCGCTTACAGCGCGCCGCCTTGCGCCGACGCCGAACCCTTCACGCCGACCGATGCGCCGCCCTGCACCGAGTTCGTCGCGCCCTCGAGCGCTTCGCCGGCCTTCGCCTTCGCGCCGCCGGCGACATCGCCCGCCGTCGACACCGCGCCTTGCGCATGGTTCTTCGCCGAGCTCGCGACGTGCTTCACGTGCGACTTCGTCGCGTGCGTGGCCGATACCGCCGCGTCCTTCGCCGAACCGGCGGCCGAGCCGACTGCCTGCGTCGCGCCACCGACCGCGCCACCGACCGTGTTGCCGGCCGCCGAGCCGACGCTACCGACCGTCTTGCCCACGCCGTTCAGCGCACCGCCGACGACGTTGCCTGCGCCCGCGCCAGCCTGCACGCCCACGCCGCCACCGAGCAGCGGCGTCTGGACTTGCGCGCCGACGCCGGCGGAACCCTCAGCGCCCGTCTGGGCCGTTTGTGCGAAAGCCGCCGATGCGATTGCCGTCAGCGCGGCGCCAAGCAGAATCGTGCGAATCTTGTTCATGGTCATTCTCCCCAAAGACGTTGTTGCTGCGGGCCGCGTTCCGCGGCTGGTCGCATGCCTCACCGCGACGTGCGGCAGGTGGAGCTAATGTAGCGGCGCCAACGTCCAAAACCGTCGAATTGCGGGGACTGTTACTTCAGTTGCAAATGCTGACGATTGACTCACACTGTTTGACAATCACCGCGACCGGCCCGTGATTGGCGTCGTCCGATGGCATGCATCGGTGCGCCGGGCACAACGCGCTGGCTAGCAGGGAAAGCGACCATTTCTGTAGGTATCCCAAAGGACCTCGGTCGGCCAGCCGTCGGTGCGGCCCGACGAACGGCTTCGCGCGATCAGCTCGATGTCGTCGGACACGCACGCCGCGATGTCGGCATTCCCCGATGCCCGGAACGCCAGCCTGAACGCCTTTTCCCTGAGCGCATCCACCGCCCGCTTGTCGAGCGCGGCACCCGGTTCGCCGTCGACTTCGTCGAACGCCGTCATCCAGCGCGCGTCGAACGGCTCCGCGTCGCGGCTGGCCAGCACGCGATCGCAATCGACGTCGCCGAGGAAATCGAAAAACCCCGGGGCCGACAGGATGGCGTCCATTTCAAGCAGATGCGCGTTCGTCACGGCGGCCCCTTGCCACGATGCGTGGCCGTTCTGTTCATCGATCGTTGCCGCCATGCGCCGCTTTCACGTTCGGCATCGGCGACGCGCAGCCCCGTATCCGCCGCGACCGGCAGACGGGAGCCGCACGCCATTCTCCGCTACCGCCGGCTTACGGCCTGAACGTGTCGCCGAGCACGACGCCTTCGCGACGCGGATCGGTACCGCCCTGCAGCGCGGGCGACTGTCCGACCGTCACGCGCATCACGGTGTTGACGCCGCTCGCCTGGGCGGATGTCGATACCTTGTGCCCGAGCGCGACGAGGCCCGCGATCAGCGGATCGTTCGCGCCGTTGTTCGACGCATTGATGTTCGGATGCTCGCCGCCGATGTTCGTCGTCGGGCTGTTGCTCGCGCCGAAGTCGACGAGGCCCGCCGACTGCTGCGCATCGAGCCCCCAGTCGAGCGCGCCGACGAGAGTCTTCACCACGTATTGCGGAATCGTACCGCCGCCCGGCGAACCGGTAGCCATCACGAAATCGCCGCGCGAGCCGTCCGCGGCCGTGCCGAACACGATCGTCGGCGCCATCGAGCTGCGCGGCCGCTTGCCCGGCTGCACGCGGTTCGCCACCGGATTGCCGGCACTGTCGAGCGGGTTCGCCGAGAAATCGGTCAGCTGGTTGTTCAGCAGGAAGCCGTTGGTCATGTGGAACGAGCCCATGCTCGACTCGACGGTCGTCGTCGCGCTCAGCACGCTGCCGTCCGCGTCGACGATCGTGAACTGGTTCGTGCCGTGTTCGATCAGCGTCGTGTCGACGCCGAGCGGCACTGCGCCGAAATTGCCGGGCTGCGCGGTGCCCATGCTGTGGTTCGTGTCGATCAATGCGGCACGCGACTTCAGGTACGGCTTGTTCAGCAGCGTGTCCCACGTGCCGCCCGGCAGCGGCACGAAATCCGTATCGGCCACGTACTTGTCGCGATCGGCATACGCGAGCCGCTCGGCTTCGGTGATCAGGTGCACGCCGGCGACGGTCGGCTTGCCGCCTTCGAGATCGATCGCCGTCGGCTTCAGCGACTTCAGGTCGAAGTTCTCGAGAATGCCGAGCGCCGACGCGACCGCGATACCGCCCGACGACGGCGGCGGCATCCCGCATACCCAGTAGCTGCGATAGGTCGTGCACACGGGGTCGCGACGCTTCGCCTGGTACGCGGCCAGATCGGCGACGGTCGTCTTGCCCGGCGTGATCGTCGAGCCGTCGGCGCCCTGCGTCGTCGCGATCTTCGCGACGATGTCCTGCGCGATCTGCCCCGTGTACAGCGCATTCGCGCCGGACTGCGCCATCAGCGTCAGCGTGTGCGCGTAAGCCGGGTTCTTCAGCACGGTGCCGAGCGTTTTCGGCGTGCCGTCCGCTTTCAGGAAATACGCGGCGGCCTCGGGATCGCGCTTCAGGTTCGCGGCGTTCAACGCGATGGCATCGGCCAGCCGGCCGCCGATCGGGAAGCCGTTGGTCGCGAGCGTGATCGCGTCGCCGAACAGCCCCTGCCACGGCAGCTTGCCGTGATCCTGCTGCAACGCCTCGATGAGCCTCGGTACGCCGATCGTGCCGATCGAACGGCCGCTTGCACGCGCGTTCGGTTGCGGCGCCGACCGGTCGTTCTGGTCGTCGACATAGCGCAGGTAGTTCTCCGTTGCCGCCGCCGGCGCCGTTTCGCGCCCGTCGTACGCCTGCAGCGTCTTGCCGCGCGCATCGTAGTAGAGCAGCACGCCGCCCGAGCCGAGGCCGGTCGCCTCGGGCACCGTCAGGCCGAGCACGGCCTGCACGGCGACCGCCGCATCGGCGGCCGTGCCGCCCCGCTTCAGCACCGCGCAACCGGCCGCACTTGCATACGCGTTCGAGGTGGCCACGAGGTACTTCTTTGCATAGACGGGCTTCATGCCGGTGCGGTAGCCCGACGAGGCTTCCGGCAGCGACGGATCGCCGGGCTGGTTCGAGCCCACGACGACCGTCGAGCCGCTGCTGTCGATCGCGAGGCAGCTCGTGTCGGACACGGGCGGCGACGTGGCACCCGCGTTGTTTTCGATTTCGTCACTGCCGCACGCCGTCATCAGGACGGCGGCGACCAGTGCGGACGCGTACGGGAAAAGCGCGGTTCTGTTCATGGTCTCTCGGGATTCTCGTCGTTCGTTGCGCGTTCGTCACACTGACGGCGCCGCCCCTCGGCGGGCGGACAACGCGATCGATAGTCCCATGACCGGATTTTTTTGCGCAATAAGGAATTGATGCGATGTGACCGGCGCATCGGCGGCGCAGCAGGCACGGGCTTGCTTGACGGCGCCGGCGGTTGCGCCGTCGGTCTCCCGTGCCAATCCGCACGACACCTTTTTGACACCATCGTCCGGGGCCGGCATTCGGGCTCCAAATGCGTGGCCGTGCGTACCGATTCGGTATCGGGACTCAGACAAGGTGGGTGAAACTGGCGATGCGAGCGCCTCGATCGCCTGCGTGATAGACGACGCGCGACAGGGTGACACCGTCGGGATTCACTGTCGCGCCGACTTCGACGTACGTGCGTGAAAAGGATCTCGAGCCGCCACCCCGGATCACCCCTGGGGGCTCGACGAGGCTCGGACCCGCCAGGTCGCGGCAGTCCTGGGTGCGTTGCCGCCGCCATTCGAGGAGGCGGATGCCGTGCGCGACCGCGCGTCATCCGACGCCCGGGTCGGATTGAGCTCGCGCAGCACACTCGCACGGCCGCCGTCGTCGCTCGGCAATTCCGGCTGCCCGCGCGCAAAGGCCGGCATGGCCGTCGCCGCAAGCAACGCGGCGACCACCATCCGGGAACGGAGCTTCGTCACGTTCCCCGGCTTCATTGCGCGCTCGCGGTCGATACGGTCGTTGCCGCGGCGGCCATCGCGGTGCGCTGTTCACCGTGCGCGATCGCGTAGAGCTCGCGGTTGCGTGCGACCGTCGCCGCGCTCGGCGGATAGTCGGAGTTCGAAGTGGGCACGATGCCGTCGCGTTCTGCCTGAACGAGATCGGAAATCACCTCGGCACGGGTCACGCCGGACGACGAAGTCTGTGCGAAGGCGGCCACCGGCGTTCCGACGACGACGGCGAGCAGTGCGGCTGCGATCAGTTTGCGATTCATGATGAAACTCCCGAGAACGGTTCAATGAAGACGCATCGTCGATGCGCCGCCGGCGTGACCGCAATCGCGATTCGCCGCCTGACACGTCCATTCTGGCGATCGACCCGTACCCCACGCTGACCGGCAGATGACAACTTTGAAATCCGTCGCCCGCGCCCGGATAACAGTTTCGTAATGTTCAGGTCAGCATCGGGTCAACGCCGCGCCAGCAGACTGCAAGCTCACCGCATCGAATGCGGCACCCATGCCCTGCTTCGAGGAACAAAATCATGTGGATCGTCCGGCTGGCGTTGCGCAGACCCTATACCTTCGTCGTACTCGCATTGCTGATCTTCATCGCGGGACCGCTCGCGATCCTGCGCATGCCGACCGACATCTTCCCGAACATCGACATTCCGGTCGTCAGCATCGTCTGGTCGTACAACGGCTTTTCCGCCGAGGACATGGCCAAGCGCATCACGTCCAACTACGAGCGCGCGCTGACGTCGGACGTCGACGACATCGAGCACATCGAATCGCAGTCGCTGAACGGGGTGTCGGTCGTGAAGATCTTCTTCCACCCCGGCGCGGACATCAATCGCGCGATCGCGGAAGCCGCGAGCAATTCCGCGTCGATCCTGCGGATCCTGCCGCCCGGCACGCTGCCGCCGAACATCATCACGTACAACGCGTCGACGGTGCCGATCCTGCAGCTCGGACTGTCGAGCAACACGCTTGCCGAACAGCAACTGTACGACCTCGGCAACAGCTTCATCCGCACGCAGCTCGCGACCGTACAGGGCGCGGCGGTGCCGCTGCCGTTCGGCGGCAAGATTCGCCAGATCGTCGTCGACCTCGACACGCGCGCGCTGCAGGCGAAGGGGCTCGCGCCCATCGACGTGGTGAACGCGATCAACGCGCAGAACCTGATCCTGCCGGGCGGCACCGCGAAGATCGGCACGCGCGAGTACAACGTGCAGATGAACGGCAGCACCCAGACGGTCGCCGCGCTGAACAATCTGCCTGTCAAGACGATCAACGGCAATGTGGTCTATGTGCACGACGTCGCGCACGTTCGCGACGGTTACGCCCCGCAGACCAACATCGTGCGGGTCGACGGCAAGCGCGCGGCGTTGCTGACCGTCGAGAAAACCGGCAGCGCGTCGACACTGACGATCATCGACCAGGTCAAGGCGATGCTGCCGAAGATCGCCGCCGGCTTGCCGAAAGCGCTGCACATCTCCGCGCTCGGCGATCAGTCGGTGTTCGTGAAGGCGGCGGTCCAGGGCGTCGTGCGCGAAGCGCTGATCGCCGCCTGCCTGACCGCGCTGATGATCCTGTTGTTCCTCGGCAGCTGGCGCGCGACGTTGATCATCGCCGTATCGATTCCGCTTGCCGTGCTCACGTCGCTGCTCGCGCTGGGCGCGCTCGGCCAGACCATCAACATCATGACGCTCGGTGGGCTCGCGCTCGCGGTCGGGATACTCGTCGACGACGCGACCGTCGCGATCGAGAACATCACGCATCATCTCGAACGCGGCGCGCCGCTGGAAGACGCCATTCTGACCGGCTCGGGCGAAATTGCCGTGCCGACCTTCGTGTCGACGCTGTCGATCTGCATCGTGTTCGTGCCGATGTTCATGCTCACGGGCGTCGCGCGCTACCTGTTCGTGCCGTTGGCCGAAGCGGTGATCTTCGCGATGGTCGCGTCGTATTTCTTCTCGCGTACGCTGGTGCCGACGCTCGCCATGGTCCTGATGCGCGCGAAGGGGCAAGGCCGCCCGCCGCGTGGCGTGTTCGCGCGCATCGCACGATTCCAGGCCGCGTTCGAACGTCGCTTCGAGACGGTCCGGCTGCGCTATCGCGCGCTGCTGTCCGCGGCGATCTCGAATCGCCGCCGTTTCGCGGCCGCGTTTCTTCTTGCGTGCGCCGCATCGACCGGCCTGTTCGCATTCGCCGGCCAGGATTTCTTCCCGTCGGTCGACACGGGCGAGATCCGTCTGCATCTGCGCGCACCGACCGGCACGCGGATCGAGGAAACCGCACGCCTCACCGACGAAGTGGAAGCGCGCGTCCGGACCGTGATTCCGGCGAACCAACTGGCCGGCATGCTCGACAACATCGGCGTGCCGGTGAGCGGGATCAACCTCACGTACGACTCGTCCGACCCGATCGGCACCGAGGATGCGGACGTGAACATCACGCTGAAGCCGAACCACGCGCCGACGGCAGCGTATGTCGCGAAGCTGCGCAACCTGCTCGCCCAATCATTCCCGGGCGTCACGTTCGCGTTCCTGCCGGCCGACATCGTCAGCCAGATTCTCAATTTCGGACTGCCCGCGCCGGTCGACATCCAGATCGTCGGCAACAAGCTGGATCAGAACCGCGCGGTGGCGAATGCGCTGCTCGCCAAGCTGCGCGGCGTGCGCGGCCTCGTCGATACGCGCATCCAGCAGCCCGGCGACGAGCCGGCGATCAACGTCGACGTGGACCGCACGAAGGCGATTCAGGCCGGCCTCGAACAACGCGACGTCGCGCAGAACCTGCTGATCGCGTTGTCGGGCAGTTCGCAGACGACGCCGAACTTCTGGCTGGATCCGCGCAACGGCGTCAGCTACCCGTTGATCGTGCAGGCACCGCAGTATTCCGTCGATTCGCTGCAGGCGCTGGCGAACATACCGCTGCCGACGGGCGCCGCGCGCCCGCCGCAGACGCCCGTCGGCGGTCCGGCCGCAGGCGCGCCCGCACAGAACCTGCTCGGCGCATTGGGCGCGTTCTCACGCGCGACGCAGCAGGCCGTGGTGTCGCATTACAACGTGCAGCCCGTGCTCGACATCTTCGCGTCGGTGCAGGGGCGCGATCTGGGTGGCGTCACGGCCGACGTGACGAAGCTCGTCGACGATGCGCGCGCGCAACTGCCGCCCGGTTCGTCGATCGTGCTGCGCGGCCAGGTGCAGGCGATGCACGAATCGTTTGCCGGGCTGCTCGGCGGGCTCGCGATCGCGATCGCGCTCGTCTACTTGCTGATGGTCGTCAACTTCCAGTCGTGGCTGGATCCGCTCGTGATCGTTGGCGGCCTGCCCGCATCGCTCGCCGGTATCGCGTGGATGCTGTTCGTCACGCGCACCACGCTGTCGGTGCCCGCGCTGACCGGCACGATCCTGTGCATCGGCATCGCGACCGCGAACAGCATCCTCGTCGTCAACGCGGCGCGCGAGCTGATCGCGAGCGGCACACCACCGTGGCAGGCCGCGCTCGACGCCGGATTCAGCCGCTTCCGTCCGGTCGTGATGACCGCACTCGCGATGCTGATCGGCATGTTGCCGATGGCGCTCGGCCTCGGCGACGGCGGCGAACAAAATGCCCCGCTTGGCCGTGCCGTGATCGGCGGGCTGGCGTTCGGCACGCTGTCCACACTGCTGTTCGTACCTGTGCTGTTCGGCTTCATTCACGCGTGGCTCGACCGACGCCGCGAAGCGGCCGCCGCCCGCCGCGTGCAGGACATGCCGGTGGTGCGCTGATCGCGAACGCATCCCGATTCCCTTCGACTCGCCCGACATCGAGCTCATCATGAACGACACGACCGAACCTCTCACCCCGCCGCCGGCTGCCGAACCGGAAACGATGCCGCCTGCCGCGCGCGGCGCAGCGCCGGAAACACCGCCGCCCCGGCGCGGGCGCAAGCTGGCCGTCCCGCTTGCCGCGATTGCCGTCGCCGCCGCGCTGCTCGCGATCGGCATCGTGCCGCGCATCGACGCGCGCGCCGCGCAGCGCCACCAGGTGGCTGCGCAGCAGGCGCTGCCGGTGACCGTGATCCAGCCCGGCGCCGCGCCGGCCGACCAGACGCTCACGCTGCCGGGTGCCGTGACGCCGTATGCGGAAGCGTCGATCTACGCGCGCACGAGCGGCTACATCGCACACTGGAGCGCGGACATCGGCACGCATGTGAAGGCCGGGCAAACGCTCGCGCAGATCACGGCGCCCGACCTCGACGCGCAGCTGCGCCAGGCGCGCGCGGACGCGGCGACGGCGCAAGCGAACTACGACTATGCGAAATCGACCGCGCAGCGCTGGCAGGACATGCTGAAGACGCAATCGGTGTCGCAGCAGGACACCGACACGAAGGTTGCCGACATGAACGCGAAGCGCGCGATGCTCTCATCCGCGCAGGCCAATACCGCCCATCTGAACGAGCTCGTATCGTTCGAATCGGTGAGCGCGCCGTTCGACGGCGTGATTACCGCGCGCAACGTCGACGTCGGCACGCTCGTGACGGCGGGCGGCACGCCGGGCAGCCCCGGGCTGTCGGGCGAACTGTTCCATCTGGAGCAGACCGACACGCTGCGCGTGTTCGTCGACGTGCCGCAGGACAGCGCGACCGGCGTCTCCACCGGCACGGCCGTCTACCTGACCACGCAGCAGTATCCGGGGCGGCGCTTCGCCGCGCACGTCGCCCGCAGCGCGGGCGCGATCGACCCGGTCACGCGCACGCTGCGTGTCGAGATCGACGTCGACAATCGCGATGGCGCGTTGCTGCCCGGCGCGTATGCGCAGGCGCACCTGCTCGTGCCGAGCGCGGCGCCCGCGTTCGAGCTGCCGGTCAGTGCACTGCTGTACCGGTCGAACGGCGTGACGGTTGCAACGGTCGACGCGAATGGACGCACGGCGCTGAAGACCGTGCAGATCGGGCGCGATTTCGGCACGCATGTCGAGATCGTCGCGGGGATCGGCGCGACCGATCGCGTGATCGACAACCCGGGCGATTCGATCGCAAGCGGCGAAACCGTGAAGATCGTGTCGGTCGAGCACGGCGCGGTGCCAGCCGCTTCGCCAGCCGCTTCGCCGGCAGCGCAACCGGGCACGGCAAGCGGCGTGCCGTCAGCGCCACGCGCGGCGACGTCCCTGCCCGCCTCCGCGCCCGTTGCGCCTACCTCGAACGCCCGCACCTGACCCGCCATGCCTACCCGTGAGATTCCCGCCATGCGTCTTCCTCACCCGCTCCCGTTCGCCCGCCGCGTCGTCGCGCTCGGCGTTGTCACCGCGTTGGCCGCTTGCTCGACGCTGCCGCCCTATTCGCCGCCGACCGTCGCCGTGCCCACGCACTATGCGGGCGCACCAGCCGCGCAACCGGGCTGGCATGTCGCGGCGCCGGCCGATGCCGCGTCGCGCGGCGCGTGGTGGACCGTGTTCAACGACGCAGATCTGAACGCGCTCGAAGCGCGCGTCGACGTGTCGAATCAGACCGTGAAGAAAGCCGTTGCCGACCTCGAGCAAGCGCGCGCAACGGTCAACTACCAGCATGCGGGCTTTCTGCCGACAGTGACCGCGGGCGTGGCGCAAAGCCGTTCACGCATATCGCAGAACAAGCTGGGTTCGTCCCTCGCCGGCAAGACGACACCCGACCATCAGGTCGGCGTGACTGCAAGCTGGGAACCCGACGTGTTCGGCCGCGTGCGCGATGCAGTGGCAGGTGCGCAGGCGAACGCGGACGCAAGTGCGGCCGATCTGCAAGCCGTCAAACTGTCGGTCACGGCCGAACTCGCGACCGACTATTTCGCGCTGCGCTCGCTCGACACGCAAAAGCAGCTGCTCGACGACACGGTGCGCGCGTATGCGGATGCGCTGAAGCTGCTGCAACAGCAGCTCGCGGCCGGCGCGATCGATGCGTCCGCCGTCGCACAAGCCGAAACGCAACTGGAAGCGACGCGCACGCAGGACACCGACATCGACGCGTCGCGTGCGCAGCTCCAGCATGCGATCGCGACGCTCGTCGGCGAAAGCGCATCGACGTTCGCCCTGCCGCCGCGCGTTCAAGCGTTCGACGTGCCGGCCATTCCGGCTGGCGTGCCATCGCAACTGCTCGAACGACGGCCTGACATCGCGGCTGCCGAGCGTCGCGTCGCGGCCGCGAACGCGCAGATCGGCGAAGCGCACGCCGCGTTCTTCCCCGACCTCGTGCTGTCGGCGAGCGCGGGGCTCGAAAGCGGGTTCTTCATGCCGTGGCTGACCGCGCCAAGCCTGTTCTGGTCGCTCGGCCCGCAACTCGTCGGCACGCTGTTCGACGGCGGCCGGCGCAGCGCGACGCTGCGCGGCGCGCACGCGCAGTACGATGGCGAGGTCGCCGACTATCGGCAGACCGTGCTGGGCGCATTCCAGCAGGTGGAGGATCAATTGTCCGCGCTCGATGCGCTCGCGTCCGAAGCCGCCAGTCAGCGGCGCGCGACCGACGCCGCCGACCTGTCGCTGCGGCTGACGACGAATCGCTTCAATGCCGGCGCCGTCAGCTATCTGGACGTGGTGACCGCGCAGACGATCGCGCTGACCAATCGGCGCCAGGCCGACCAGATCGCCGCGCGCCGGATGGAAGCTTCGGTCGGATTGCTGAAGGCGCTGGGCGGCGGCTGGCACGCGGGCGCGGATATCGCCGCTTCCGCCGCCGGGTCGGGCACGGCGATCAAGACGCAAGGTTCCTGACGAAGATGAGGATGAACCGCGTGCCCGCAGCGTCGCTTTCGACCCGCGCGGTGCCGCCGTGCAGCTCCATCACCGAGCGCACGATCGCGAGCCCGAGCCCGGCCGTGCCGCCCGGCACGCCGCCGCTGCGCGCGGGGTCGCCGCGCACGAATCGGTCGAAGATGCGCGGCAGCAACGCGGGATCGATCGGCTCGCCCGGATTCTCGACGACGACGCGTACCGCGTCCGCCGTTTCGTCGACGCTCAGCGCGATGACGCCGCCTGCAGGCGTATAGCGCAGCGCATTCGCGAGCAGGTTGCCGACCGCGCGGCGAAACAGTTCGACATCGGCAGTCAGTTGGCCGTGCCCTTCGACGCGCAGCGTCGAACCCGCTTCATCGGCGAGCCCTTCGAAGTATTCGGCGATGCGCGTCAGCTCGTCATGCACGTCAAATGCGCGCTGCCGCGTCACGAAGGTCGGATGTTCGGCGCGCGCGAGAAACAGCACGTTCTCGATCATCCGCGCGAGACGGTCGTATTCCTCGAGATTCGATTCGAGCAGCGCCTGGTATTCGCCGGGCGAACGCGGCCGCGCAAGCGCCACTTCGGTCGCGCCGCGCATGTTGTTCAGCGGCGTGCGCAGGTCGTGCGCGAGATCGGCGCTGAATTGCGACAGATGTCCGAAAGCTTGCTGCAGCCGGCCGAGCATCGCGTTCTGCGCATCGACGAGCGCGCGCAGTTCGCGCGGCGCACGCGCGGCGTCGAGCCGCGCGTCGAGCTTGTCGACGGTAATCCGCCCGGTGTTCGCGACGATCTCGCGCAGCGGGGCGAGCGCCGTGCGGATCAGCCAGTAGCTGAGCAGCATCGCGCACAGCGCGCCCAGCCCGCCAGCGATCTTCAGCTTGTTGCGATAGCCGTCGAGCAGTTCGGCGCGATCGCTCATGTCGCGCGCGATCGCGATGCGGATCTGCGTACCGTCGCGCAGCATGGCGCCGGCAACGACACCGCGCACGGGCGTGCCGCCGTCGGCGCGCCATGTCGCGATCCGGTCGACCGTGATCCGGTCGGCCGCCGGCACCGGCGCCGCGTCGCGCGGAAACAGCTCGGCATCGGGCAATGCAGGCGGTGCGGGCGACGCCGTGCCCGACGCAGCCGTCGGCAGATCCTCGCGCTCGTTGCGCCTGACGTTGTGCCGCGCGAGCACATTGCCCCGATCGTCGACCACGGCCATCGAGAGTGCCGCGTTGCCGAGCACCTGGCTCGTCAGCCGGTCCGCGTGCGCGCGCACGGCGTCGAGCGAATCGAGTTCGCCCGCGAGCCGGCGCGTGTGTCGCGCGGCAAGCACGATGTCCAGATCGTCCTGCGTCCTCACCTGCCGCTCGAGGCCGGTATACACGTACGTGCCGACGAGCGCGAAGACCGCGAGCATCGTCGCCCCGAACGCGAGCGCGAGCGTCGCGCCAAGCGATCGACCGAGCGTCATGCACCGTCCTTCGGTTCGAGCACGTAGCCTACGCCGCGCACCGTATGGATCAGCTTGACCGGAAATGCATCGTCGATCTTCGCGCGTAGTCGCCGGATGGCGACTTCGACGACGTTGGTGTCGCTATCGAAGTTCATGTCCCAGACATACGACGCGATCTGCGTGCGGCTCAGCACTTCGCCTTGCCGACGCGCGAGCAACTGCAGCAGCGAGAACTCGCGTGGCGTCAGGTCGATCCGCACCGCGCCGCGCTTCACGCGACGGCGCACGACGTCGATTTCCAGGTCGCCGACCACGACGCGCTCGGTCTCGCGTGGTGGCCCGCGGCGCGCAAGCGTGCGGATGCGAGCGAGCAGTTCGACGAATGCGAACGGCTTCACGAGGTAATCATCGGCGCCCAGTTCGAGACCGTGCACGCGGTCCTGCACATCGTCGCGCGCGGTCAGGAACAGCACGGGCGTGGTATGGGTATCGCGCAGGCGCTTGAGCACGCCCCACCCGTCGAGCACGGGCAGCATCACGTCGAGCACGATCACGTCGTAGTTCTCTTCCTGCGCGAGCATCAGCCCTTCCGCGCCGTCCTTTGCGAGATCGATACTGAAGCCGGATTCCTCGAGCCCTTTCTTCAGATACGCGGCCGTCTTCGGTTCGTCTTCGACTATCAGGATGCGCATGCTTGGCTCCATCGCATTCGGTTGGAATATGCGGCGATGTTACCGGTAAACCAGCGGGCGAAAGGCTTCGCCGACCGGCGGCATGGCTCGATTACGAAAATGTAATCAGCGGGTCAGCGCGTTGACGGTCGCGGCATTGCGCACGTCGTGACGACGCGTCGGCGCTTTGCCATACCGCGGTTCGCTTCCAGCGTATTAACGGCTGCTGATCGGATGGCGGTCGATCTCGGTGGATGCACCCGCATCGGCACTGCCGTTTCGTGCACCACGCGGCGGCGGCGCAATGAACGACATGTTCCTGTTGCTTGCCGTGCGCGGTGCGCCCTATTCGCTCTTGTTCGACTGGACCAGCCGCAGAATCCGGCTGTCGTACGGCGACTGCATGACTTCCGCAATGCGGATGTCGGATGCGGCCGGGTGCAGCGGGTTCAACAGGAAGTTGTGCGCGTGCGGCACGACGACGCTCGGTACGCGCAGCAGTGCGCTCGGCTGCGTGTGCAGCCACTCGGTGCCGGCGCTGCGGGTCCAGTCGACGTTCTCCCGCCAGTCGGCCGGCGCATCGCCTTCCGCGATCTCCGCAACGTCCACCGATTCAGACACCTCGACGCGCAGCAACTGGTATCCGCTCGGCAATTGCGCAACGGTGGCCATTTCGAAGTGGACGAGCGTCTCGAGCAGCGCGAGCGCCGGATGCTCGGCGAGATAGACGACGGGCTGCCCGGCAAAATGCCAGCGCCCGCCGGCCCGCAAGCCGCCGATGCCTTTCAGATCGGCGTAATTGCTGATCCGCCACAGCGTCGTCAAGCGAAATACCCCTCGTCGATCTGCGTGAGCGCCTCTTCGACGAGTCGCGCGCCGTGCTCGGTGCTCGACATGTCGAGCGACGTGCGGCCGCCGAAGCGCTGAAGCCCGTTGCGCAACCACGCCATTGCCTTGTCCTGGTCGCCGAACGTGGCCGTCGCCTGCGCGACGATGCGCGCAAGCCGGATCGCCTTGTCGGATTCCTCCGGCGACAGGCGCTCGTGCGCCTGGCGGCGATGGCTCAACGTGCGCCGCGGGATGATGAAGGCGAGTTCGTCCGACTTCAGGCCCCGCTCCGACAGCCGATCGATCACCGCGACGTCGACGCGCGCGCTCGCCAGCTCGGCGAGATCGGCGCCCGAGCGCACGCGAATCGCGAGCAGTTGCTCGAGTATCGTGAATTCGGCCTGGCGCGGGTGCGCGACGCCCGAAGGGTGAAACGCGATCGTGCTCATGATTCTTCTCCGGCAATTTGCCCAAACATTATAGGCGTTTTGCCGAAGGCAGGCAGATTCTTGTCGTCAGCGGTTCGATCGCGCATCGTCACGGGGGTCGTCGGACCGGGCTTTCGACGCCTTGCTCCGGCCCCATTACATGCTGTCGCGGGCGCGCAATCGACGGTTCGCGCGGGAGCGGAGGCAGTGAAATTCAGGATATGAAGGGCTGTACTGGCGTCATGTGGTTGTCACGTAACAACTTTTCTAAGGAATAACGATCGGCAGGCGCAAGGCGCGACGCCCTTGGCGCCCTCCCTCCGACGCCCCGCCAGCGCCGACGCCAACGCCGATCAACCGCCCCATGCCGACGATCGGATCACGCTGCAGAAATTACCTGCATGGAAATGCGGATCCTTGTCGGCCAGCACATCGGCCTTCACGTTGCCGAACGTCGTGTCCGGCTTGTGCCGGATGCCGTCGTAGAACGCCTGGATGATGTCTTCCTTGAAATGCGGCGTGCGTGGATGCGCACGGACGACGGCGTCTCGTTCGACGTCGCTGTACGCCGGATACGTGAGGCCCAGCACGTCCATCTCGACACCCGCGGTGACGAGCGCGACGACCGGATGCATGTGCCGCGGAATGCCGGGTGTGGTGTGCAGCGCGATCGCAGTCCATACGACGTCGATGTCCTGCTGCGAAATGCCCTTGCTCTTCAGGAAATCGCGAGCGGCATTGGCGCCGTCCACTTCGAATCGTTCGCACGCGCTGCTGTGCCGATGCGTGAGTCCCATGTCATGAAACATGCAGCCGCAATAGAGCAGCTCGGGATCGTAGCGGAGCCCGCGGTGCTGCCCCGCAAGCGCGCCGAAGTAGTAGACGCGGCTGGAGTGATGAAACAGCAACTCGGACTCGGTATCCCGTACGAGTTCGGTGATCTCGCGAGCGAGTTGGCTATCGGGAACGGTGATGCCGGCGACGTTCACAGTCATGATCGACCTCCATTGAAGACAGCAACCATTCTCCGGAGGCCCGGGTTTGGCATCAATCGACGGATGACGACAAATCCTGCCATTTCGCTCGATCGACGGCCATCGCCGCCGCAACCCTCGCATCGCACCCGCGAAGTGCGCCGGTGCTCCGCTCGTCGCCTCGCATTGCGCGTCTATACTGCTACGCGTCACGTTCGACACATCGATACAACACGCAACCGAACATGCCGAAGGTCGTGGGAATTTTCGCGGTACCGGGCGTGCAACTGCTCGACGTCTCCGCACCGCTCGACGTATTCGCCCAGGCCAACGCCGAATGCGGCAAGCCGTTCTATACGCTGCGGATCATCGCGAGCGAGTCCGGGCCGATCCGCACGTCATCGGGCGCGCAATTGCTGGCCGACTGGATCGCTCCCGCCATTCCCGATCGCCTCGACACGCTGCTCGTCGCCGGTGCGCCGGGTGCCGCCCAGGTCGCGCTGCGAACCGACGTTCTCGCATGGCTGCGCTCGGCCGCCGTGCAAAGCAAGCGGTATGGCTCGATCTGCACCGGCGCCTTCATCCTCGCGGCGACCGGCCTGCTGAAAGGACGACGCCTGACGACGCACTGGGCCGCCGCCGACGCGCTCGCCGATGCGTATCCATCGCTCACGGTCGAAGCGGACGCGCTGTATGTACGCGACGGCAAGCTGCGCACCGGAGCGGGCGTCACAGCCGGACTCGATCTCGCGCTCGCGCTGGTCGAGGAAGATCTCGGCCGGGAAATCGCGCGGCGCGTCGCCGCGCAACTGGTCATGTTCTTCAAGCGCCCAGGCGGGCAGCTCCAGTTCAGCCGCAGCGGCGAGGCACGGCCGGCCGGGCGCTCCGTGCTACAGGAAGTCCAGCGCTGGATCGCCAGCCATCCTGAACTCGAACATTCGGTGGCGTCACTCGCGAAGCATGCGGGCATGAGCCCGCGCCACTTCGCGCGGCTCTTTCGCGCGGAGGTCGGCATGACGCCGGCCGCATGGGTCGAAGCGACCCGCATCTCCGCGGCCCGGCAGTTGCTCGAAAACGGACATGACACGCCGAAACAGGTCGCCGCGAAATGCGGCTTCGCGAATGTCGATACGCTCAGACGGTCGTTCGCGAGGCATGTCGGGATCACGCCCGCCGAATACCGGAAACGACAGTCGGTTGTCGAGGCGTGAGTGACGCGTGATGCGGTACGCGCGACGATGCGGCGTTAAAACTTCCGTCGATGCACGAGAAGGTAGGGCCGGTCCGAATTGCACAGCGATGGGGCGAACGCGCTTCCTTGCCCGCGACCAATGCTTCGTTATCCGATTTAATTGATCTTCCATCGGCAGCGGTCGGCGTGCGGTTGCAATACGCCTCTGTCCCGGATCGCGCCAGTTCCTGGTTCAGCGCCCCCAATCGCACCCCGCGAATGCGCGCCGACACGCCAATAATCATCAGACAAAATCCCGCTTTCCCCGCGAATCGTTTACCCAGTTGCAATAATTATTCGCTGGAACGCCTATTTCCGACCGGTATCGCGATCGCTACGATGCAATCAACCGCTGAACGCAACAAGCGAAGCGCTAAATCTACGAAAACCGGAGGTCATCATGAAGTCGTTCATCTACGCAGTCGCCGCTGCCACCGCCCTTACCGCATCCGTTGGCGCATTCGCCCAGTCGAACCCGTCGGGCGAACTGACGCGCGCCCAGGTCCGCGCGGAACTCGTGCAGCTCGAGCAAGCCGGTTACAAGCCGGAAGCGTCCGACGCCCACTATCCGAATGCGCTGCAAACCGCGCAGGCACGCGTGACGAACAGCGACGCAACGGGTTACGGCGCACAAGCCGCCGCCGGCGTGCGTACCGGCCGCGCGATCGCGGTCAAGCAAACCGCTCGCGACTCGGTCTATTTCGGTCAGTAAGACCGGCGCACGCGGCGCGTACCTCGATACGCGCGCTGCCGACGCAACACCCCGCTCCCGTTCATCGGGGCGGGGTGTTTCGTTTTCGTACCTCCGACCTGCGGTCTGAACGACGCACGATCGATGTACAAGCGCGGCTCGGCCGCTGCCCCGCGCCGTTCACGCAGACGGCTGGCGTTTGCGCATAGAATGGCCGCGTGGTCGGCGCCGGCCGAAGCGAACGCGAGCGAAACCTCGAGTCATCGGGCATACGCACTCGCTGGCCGACCCGATGCCGCACTCATCGCATTTTTCGAAAAGGAGCGGTTTCATGTCTCAAACATCCGGTTCCATGATCACGTTTCGCCGCCCCGACGGCCAGGAACTGCAGGGCTACCTCGCGACGCCGGAAAAGACCGAAGGTGCACCCGCGGTCGTCGTCATCCAGGAGTGGTGGGGCCTGAACGACCAGATCCGCGGCGTTGCCGATCGCCTCGCGCGCTGCGGCTACTTCGCGCTCGTGCCCGACCTGTATCGCGGCAAGTCGACGGTCGAAGAGGAAGAAGCGCACCACCTGATGACCGGCCTCGATTTCGGCGACGCCGCGTCGCAGGACATCCCGGGCGCAGTGCAATATCTGAAGACGCGCGCGTCGCGCGTGGCGGTCACCGGCTTCTGCATGGGCGGCGCACTCACGCTGCTGTCGCTGCAGTTCGCCGATGCGGATGCCGGTGTCACGTGGTACGGCTTCCCTCCGCTCGACTACCTCGATCCGTCGAAGCTCAAGGTGCCGCTGATGGGTCACTGGGGTACCCAGGATGCGTTCTTCGCGATCGACCAGGTCGATGCGCTGGAGAAGAAGCTGACCGATGCGAAGGTCGGCATCGAATTCCACCGCTATCTCGCGCATCACGCGTTCGCGAACGAAACGGCCGTCGGCCCCGGCCGCATCGGCGGCACGCAGTTCGATCCGGTGTGGTCGCAGATCGCGTGGGATCGCACGCTCACGTTCTTCGGGCGCACGCTCTGGGGCAAGCAGCAGTAATACCGCAGCAGGCATCGGCCTGCTGCCGTGCAGCGACGCACGTAAAGCGAAACGCCACGGACCTGCATCCGTGGCGTTGTCGTTTGTGGCTACGAATTCGTCACGCGAGCGTGGGCGGCGCCGCCTGGCTGACGTCCACGCGTTTCGGCAGGATGCCCGCCTGATAGAACACGTCCGCGATGTGCTGCTGGTACGCAAGCGTCTCGCGCGTCACGGGTTCGACGCCGAAGCGCGCACGGCGGAACGCGAGCGCCACGGCCGGCTCCGGAATGCCCCACAGTTTCGAGAACTCGGCCGCACCCTGCGCGCGATTCGCATCGAGCCATCGCTGGACCGTCGTCAGCTCGGACACGACCACACCCAGCACGTCGGCATTGCGCTGCGCATAGGTGCGCGACGTGAAGTAGTAACTGCGGTTCTCGACGAGCCCCGTGCCATCCGCGACGATGCGCGCGCCCAAAGCCTGCTGGACGACGGCGAGAAACGGATCCCAGATGATCCACGCGTCGACCGAGCGGTTCTCGAACGCGGCGCGCGCATCGGACGGAGACAGCCAGACCGGCTTGACGTCCGCAGGGTCGAGCTTCGCGGCCTGCAGCAAGCGGACCAGCAGGAAGTGCGTGTTGGATCCCTTCACCAGCGCGATGCGCTTGCCGCGCAGATCCGCGAAGGTCCTGACCGGCGAGTCCTTCGCGACGATCACGGCCTCGGTCGAGGGCCCTGCCGGCGTCTGCGCGTAGTAGACGAGCGGCGCCCCCGCCGCGAGCGCAAAAATCGGCGGCGCCTCGCCGACATCGCCGAAGTCGATCGACCCCGCGTTGAGCGCCTCGAGCTGCGGCGGCCCCGACGGGAACTCGGTCCATGTCACGTTCACACCGAGCGTCGCGAGCTTGTCCTGCAGCGTGCCTCTCGCCTTCAGCAGGCTGAGCGGCCCTTTCTGGTAGCCGATGCGCAGCGTGCGTGCGCCGGCCGCGGCAGCGAGCGCGAAGCGCGGCTGGGCGGCAGCGCCCGCCGCGAGCGCCAGACCGGCCTGGATGAGCCGGCGGCGGGATCTGGATAGTCGATCTGCCATGATGTCCTGGGTTCGATGGGAAGGGAGCGCGAGTCGAATCGATTCTAGGGGTTCGACGCTTCGCACCGAACCAACGAAGTCCGATATCGAAAGCAGGTGCTTTCATAAAGGCGTGCATCGCGCGATGCAACCAATCGGAGACGTCGCGCCGATTCGTCTTCGCCATCAACTTCGTTATGCGAATTATCTGGCGCGGACCAACGTCGATCTATGGACTGCGTAACGTGTGCCGCGTCATTCAACCGGGCACACGTCGCCCACTTTCGCTCAGGACTCGCAGGAACCGCGCAGCGCGGCCTCGTCGGCGGCCAGCATTTCGGGCACGCATTCCCGCAGGAAATCGACGAAGGTCCGGATCTTCGCGTCGAGGTACTGGCGCGACGCATACAGCGTGTAGACCGTCAGCTTCTGCAGCCGGTACTCGGGCAATACGCGAACCAGCGCGCCACTCGCCAGGGCGGGCACCGCGCTCGACATCGGCAATGAGCCGATCCCGAGGCCGGCGCGCAGCGCGGCGCCGAGCGCGTCGGCGATGTTCACCTGGAAGTCCGGCAGCGGCAGCTCGAATGTCTCGCGGCCGTCGGGGCCGTCGAGATGCCAGCGGTCGCGCGGAAAGATCGGCGTGACGATCTGCAGGCATGAATGCGCTTCGAGATCGCGCACGGTGCGCGGCGTGCCGCGCTCCTTCAGGTAAGCGGGCGACGCGCACAGCACGCTGTGAACATCGCCGAGCCGCTGCGACACCAGACCCGAGTCGGGCAGCTCCGCCGAGCTCAGTTGCAGCGACACGTCGTAACCTTCGTCGATGATGTCGGGCACGTGTTGCGACAGCGTCAGTTCGACCGCCACCGACGGATAGCGCTGCCGGTATCGCACGACCGCGGGCACCACGTAGGCCTGGCCGAAACTAGTGGTTGCATGCACATGCAGGCGTCCCGACGGCTTCGCCTGCGCGTCCGCCGCCTCGGCTTCCGCTTCGTCGATATAGCCGAGGATGCGCTGGCACCGGTCGAGATAGCGCTGCCCGGCATCGGTCAATGCGATGCGGCGCGTGCTCCGGTTGAGCAGGCGCGTGCGCAGATGCGTTTCGAGTTGCGCGACCGAACGCGACGCATAGGCGGTGGTGATGTCCAGGCGCTGGGCTGCGCTCGTGAAGCTGCCCTCCTCCGCCACCCGGACGAAAATGCGCATCATCTGTAACGTGTCCATCGACAGGTCCCCGGGATTGAAATCGCTTCGCGGCGGCGCCTGCCCCGGCACGGTCCGGTCTGGCGCAAATTGTGCGGAACAGTACCGCAGCGGTGCAGGCGTGTCCAGTTTGCCGTGCACCGCTGCTACGGGCCCTCGCTCACGCGACAACCGCTGTCGAAGGACGACCGGCATCGGATCGGTGCAGGTGGCACGGCGGTGGCCTGCCGCGCACGCATTGCACGTGCCGCGTCGCGCTCAGGCCTGCTCGAACGGGTTGCTCAGCACGATCGTGTCGTCGCGCTGGGCGCCGGTCGTGATCATCGACACGGGCGCGCCCGCGACCGCCTCGACGCGCGCGATGAAATCCTGCGCGGCACGCGGCAACGCCGCACGCTCGCGCACGCCCTTCACGGTGCCGTCCCACCCGGCGAACGTTTCGTAGATGGGCATCGCACGCGCCTGCGCGTCGAGACTCGCGGGCAGATGGTCGACGCGTGCGCCATCGAGCTCGTAGCCGACGCACAGCTCGATCGACGCGAAGCCGTCGAGCACGTCGAGCTTGGTGAGCGCAAGCGAATCGATCCCCGAGATCCGGACGGCCTGCCGCAACTGCGCGGCATCGAGCCATCCGCAGCGGCGCGGCCGGCCGGTGTTGACGCCGAATTCCTGCCCGCGCGTGCGCAGCGTTTCGCCGGTGGCGTCGGTCAGTTCGGTGAGGAACGGGCCGCCGCCGACGCGCGTCGCGTACGCCTTGGTCACGCCCAGCACGTGGCCGAGTTTCGACGCGCCGAGCCCCGTGCCGGCCGCCGCGGCCGATGCAACGGTGCCCGACGACGTCACGAACGGATACGTGCCCCAGTCGATGTCGAGCATCACGGCCTGCGAGCCCTCGAACAGGATGCGCTCGCCGCGGTCGTTCGCGTCGTTGAGGTCGGCCCACACGGAACGCACGAACGGCAGGATCTTCGGCGCGATGTCGACCAGCGTTGCCAGCATCGCGTCGCGCGAGCACGGTTCGAGCCCCAGGCCGCGAAACCATGCATTGTGGTAATCGACCAGCACGTCGAGCTTGTCGGCAAGCCGGCCCGGTTCCGCCAGATCGGCGACCCGCAACCCGCGGCGCCCGACCTTGTCCTCATAGGCCGGCCCGATCCCGCGCAGCGTGGTGCCGATGGGTTCGCGACGCAGACGCTCCTGCGCCTGGTCGATCGCGCGGTGAATCGGCAGGACCAGCGCGGCGTTCTCCGCGATCGACAGATTGTCGGGCGTCACCGACAGCCCAAGCTCGGCCATCCGCCCGATCTCGGCCAGCAGCGCTTCGGGATCGAGCGCCACGCCGTTGCCGATCACGCCGCGCTTGCCGCGCACGATCCCGCTCGGCAGCAGCGCGAGCTTGTATGTCTTGTCGCCGACGACCAGTGTATGGCCCGCGTTGTGGCCGCCGTTGTAGCGGGCGACGAGATCGGCCTGCGCCGCCAGCCAGTCCACGACGCGCCCCTTGCCTTCGTCACCCCATTGGGCGCCCACCACCACCACGTTCGGCATGCTCCATACTCCATGTGAGAAATCCAGACACGTATTGCGGCCACATCGGCCGTTTGTGTGCCATATTGGCGGAGCAGGATCGCCCGATCAAACGATTAAATCTGAGCCTTCGCGTGAGTAAAATTCACGCGAAACGATAAATGGCCCGACGACTCCCTCCCTTGAATTCGCTGCGCGCGTTCGAAGCCGCGGCCCGGCTCGGCAGTTTCACGCTTGCCGCCGACGAGCTGTGCGTGACGCATGGCGCGATCAGCCGGCATGTCCAGCAACTGGAGGCATGGCTCGGCCGGCCGCTGTTCGAACGGCACAACCGGCGGGTCGAGCTGACCGATGCCGGTCGCGCGTACCTCGCCGAGGTCGGCGCATCGTTCGACCGGATCGCGCTCGCCACCGCCCAGCATTTCGGCCAGGGGCAGCAACGCGTGCTGCGCGTCAGCGCGCCCGCGACGTTTTCGCTGCGCTGGCTCGTGCCGAAGCTGTCGTCGTTCCAGGTTGCCCATCCGGCCATCGAGGTGCGGCTGTCGACGTCGAACGAGCCGATCGAGAAGTTGCGCGACAAGGTCGACCTGATCGTCCGCGGCGGACCGCAGGCGATCGACGGGTACGTCGCCGAGGAATTCCTGTCCGAAGTCCGGTTGCCCGTCTGCGCGCCGAAGCTGCTCGAGGGCCGGCCGTTGCGTACACCGGCCGATCTCGCCGGCTTCACGCTGCTGCATGCGGCGACCTATCCCGGCATGTGGCCTGAATGGCTCGCGGCGGCCGGGCACGCGAATCTGGTGCCGCGGCACTCGCTCACGCTCGAGCATTTCTACCTGACGCTGCAAGGCGCGCTCGACGGCCTCGGCGTCGCGATGGGACCGATCGCGCTCGTCGCGGACGACATTGCCGAAGGGCGGCTGGTGCAACCGTTCAGCGAACCGGCACTGCCGCCGTGGCGCTATTTCACCTACGTGGCGACCGCGCGCGCGGAGGACGAAGCCGTGCGGGCATTCAAGGACTGGCTGAAAACGACGGGGAACGCGGCGGCGGACGCGCGGCACTGACTATGCCGGCTGCGGTGGATCAGCAGGTGCGGGTTTCGAGCGCCGTTGCGCCGGCCCGTATATGAACATGCTGGGCGTCGCGCTCATTCACGGAGAGCGACAAGGTTCGATGGATGTCGACTCGCTCGACCAAGATACAGAGGATATCGAATCAATTAATACGGATGCGTTGCCAGGACGCGCAGCGTGTTTGTGCAGCACAAACGACAAACCCCGGCTCGAGCCGGGGTCCTTGTTGCGAACGGCGCTTACTGGCTGGCGCCAGCGGCTGCGCCCGCCTTCTTCTCGGCGTTCTGCAGGTTCTGCGGATAGTTCGGATCGTTGGCCGCCGGCTTGTAACCAGCGTCTTCGAGTTTCTTCAGTTCGGCGGTGTTCTTCGCGCGCGCAGCCTTGTGTTCGGCTTTGCGTTGTGCCCGTGCTGCCTTGCGCGCCTCACGCTTCGCGGCCTTCGCATCCTGGGCGACCGGTGCGCTACTGGCGTCAGCCTGCGCGAACACCGGAGCTGCGGAGCCGAAGAGGAACGCTGCTGCCGTAGCAGCCAGCGTGAGTTTTCTGATCTGGATTCGCATCGCTGAGCTCTCTTTTCTGATTGGTCACGGAATGAAAATGCATCGAGATACCGCCCCTGCCCCTGATCGGTCTTCATGTTGCGATCAGGGCCTTTGCATCATAACCGCGTTGCGAAAAATGTGGCGTCATCGTGAGGACAATGTTGGGGGATACACGTATGGGATAGGTCGTGTCGCCGGCACCACAACGATGCATCGGGCGCGGGGACCACGCGATGTCCATGACCGCGGCAACCATATGACGAACCGGATTATTCCGCCGATACGATGCCGATTGCCGATGAGGACGAGATCCGTTTCCGCATGTCGTGCACTCCACTCGTATGAGGCTGATTGCTTCACCCGTGGAATTTGCCGCGCGCGCAACGTGAGCGTCGCTTCATGAACGGGATCTCCTACCGAACTGCAGGCCCGTGTGCCTGGTTGTGATTCGCGGTCGCGCGAACGGCGGTTCATCCCATAAACGGCCACGCTTCGTTCGGTGCCGAGTCCGACGCGATCCCCTGCACGTCCATACGAGCCAAAGCGAACGATCGGGTAACCGCTCGCTGCACGCATGGCTACCTGTTCGGCGCTCTTCGTTACCACTTGTGGGAGATGACGTTTGCGGACCGAGACGTCATCGCCGCATACGGTGAACGCGTCGATCGACATTCGTTCACGATTGCGCGGAGACATTGCACGATGCGTTTGCGGTGCGAACGCGAAAGGTTCGCCACCGCACTGGCGTCGCGACGAGTCTCGAGCCTGTGCGACGAGGATGCCGGTACGTCCTGCGCTGCGCGTCTGCGTCACAGCTTTTCCGTTGGTTGGGCGCATCTCGCGCGGAGGCATCGCGCACTCGGTTTGCCAATCCGCGGAAGACCTTGTCGGTGAGCTTTTACAGGACTCGAGATTTTCCGACGGTGAGGATATTCGGGATCCGAGCGCGGATCCGATGAGGGTGAGCTTCGTTGATGGCGATCGCCTCACGTTGGGGGCACTGAGCCGCCCGCGGTCGCTATCTTGCCGATCGCAACACAGGACCGATTCCGGTACCGCCCAAAGGTAGAAAACTATGAGGCCGGACGCTTGCGGAGACGCCGGGCATTTTCGTCGGTGCACAGGTCAGCGATTGGAAAAGTGCCGGGCCGACCGACATGCGATAGCCGAAGACTTATCCACGGAAGCCCTGGCACAGACGACAAAAAATCCACTTGCGACTGGATTTCGGCGATTTCTCACTGTCGGGAGGGAAACTGGCGATGTTCCCCCGTGAGGCCCACTGCGGGTAATCCCGGATGAAAGACAGGCCGCGGCGGACATTTTTTGGTCCCATACGCGGGTACCTATGTCCCGCAACCGACGATTTCCTCCCATAAGTTTCTACGTTTGAGTGCTTGTGAGTGGGTACTCACCTTCTTGGAAAGCCTTGTTGGGCCTGGGAGGCTTGCAGAGTGAGGGCAGATATCAAGGGTTGCACAGGCCGAAGATCCGGATTGCTGTGCCTGTCCAGCCCTACAGACTTGTTTTGGTAGCGGTTTATGGGGGTTGTGTTTCTGCACGGGCACACGTGTGTTTACATCTTTTGTAAACAACGTTTACTTCTTTAACTACTTTTAGACGGCTCAGAGCCTTGTCTGGCAAGGGTTTGACGGGTGTTCGGTACCCATTTATGGGAGCACAGGCGGAAGAGTATGGGGCTTAAGGTCTGTGGATTTGGGGAATCGGGTACCGAGTTGTGGGAAATGGGGGTTGTGGATATGGGGCACGCGTAGCCTGTTATGGGATTTCCGTCCGGAAATGCTTCAGGTAGCCCTCTATGGGGGAATCCATTGGTAGCCATTTATGGTGCATTGTTGCAGATCCGTCGGCGGCCCCCGGCACAGCATTTTATGTGAGGCTGCCGTTTATGGGATGGACTTCAGGTAGCCGGTTATGGGGGGGCTGCACAGAGCGGGTTATCTCGTTTTGCTCTGCCCTCGGGATGTGGAGTCCCATAGACAGGATGAGGGAGATGGAAAGGTTACCTTCTGTGGGGGATTCGCAAGGTAGCCATCCATGGGGGTGATTTTCGCCCGCCGGACACGGTTGAAGACAAAACGCTAAACCGGCGTTTCCCGACAGGTACCCATTCATGGGAAGCATTAAAGGTAGCGTGTTATGGGAGCGCGCGGATCGTGTTGCGGGGCACCACGAATCCGGTTTGCAAATCCCGTTCCGGTGAATTGTTTCCCATGAATGGGTACCTTCGGTTGGGCAAGTCTCGTGCCGGATCCTGATGGCGAACTGCACAGGTAGCAGGATTTGGGAGCTATTTTTGGCGGAAAGGTATATGGATATGGGGCATCGTACAGCTCTAAAAGCAGTGTATTTTCCTTTTATCACAATAAGTTAGGAGCGATAGTGAAAGTGATACTGGAGAAAGAGACGTTGCTCGACGGCTTGAAAAGGTATAAAGTCCGCCATCAACACGGTCACCTTCTCCGGACATCACGATGCCGCGCAAGCCCGCAATCAAAGGCTCCGACAAGCAGGTTTCGCTATTTCAGACGCCCGAGCCTCCCGATCTGCTGCGCAAGGCGGTCCAGGCAATTCATATCGCTCCGAAGTCCGGAAAGATCGGTCTGCAGCAGCGCAAGATGTTCAGCTCGCTGATCAAGAACGCCCTTCGTCAGGAAGCGTTCGAGCCCGGCCGGACGAGCTTCTCGATCTCGATCGCGGCGCTCTCGCACGAGAGCGGGTTGAACAGCAACAACACGAAGTACGTGAAGGACACGGTCAACTCGCTGATCAGTACCGTCGTCAACTGGGACTACCTTGCCGCGGACCGCTCGACGGTGTGGAAGGCGTCGGGCCTGCTCGCCGGCGCCGAGCTCGAGCAATCGGTGCTGAAGTACAGCTTCTCCGACCAGATTCGCAGCGAACTGCTCAATCCGGAGATCTACGCGCTCATCGATATGCGGATCGCGCGCGAGTTTCGGCGCTCGCACTCGCTCGCGCTGTGGGAGAACACGGTGCGCTACGAGGGGATCGGCATCACGGCGAAGATTCCGCTGCCGAAATTCCGCGATCTCATTCTCGGTCAGGACAAGGCATCGCAGTCGTACAAGGAGTACAAGCTCTTCAAGAGCAAGGTCCTGGTGCCGTGCATTCAGGAGGTGAACGAAGTTTCCGACCACACGCTCGAGCTGATCGAACACAAGTCAGGTCGCAGCGTGGAGGCCGTGCAGTTCAAGGTGACGCGCAAGCAGAGCGCGGATACGGTCGAGGAAGGTGATGTCAAGAACGAAGCGCTCGTCGACGAGGTCGCCAAGTTCGGCATCCCGCGTTCGGAAGCGCGGCGGTTGATCACGCAGTACGGCGTGCAGCGCATCAAGGCGGCAATCGCCTATACGCTCAATCGGACTACGAAGAAGAACGCGGCGCCCATCGACAATGTGGCCGCGTATTTCCGCAAGGCGCTGACGCACGGCTATACGCTGGCTGACGGGCAGGGGACCGAAACGGCCGCGCCGGCGAAAGAATCCGCGCAGAGCAAGCAGGAACAGATTCGCGACAAATACCTGGCCGCGAAGGTCGATGAAGCCGGTGCGTATTTCCGCGAACTGGAGATCGACGACCAGACCAAGCTGATCGAGCGCTACAACGAGACGGTGGCCGGTTCGAAGGATCTCACGCTGTCGCCGAAGAAGAAGGCGAGCAAGCTGGCGCAAACCAGTTTCTTCCGGTGGCTGGCGCTCGATACCTGGGGCGAACCGACCTCGGACGACCTGCTGGAATTCCTGCTGAAAAGCAGCCTCGCGACCAACTGATTGTTCGAGGCCTCGCGCCCGGCATGCGTCGTGCGCCGGACTTCGTCCGGCTGCGCGGAGCCGTGCAGGTGCGAGGCCCTTGCCTGGGGCGCTTACTTTTGCGCCGCTACCGCCAGTTCGGCGACGTATGCGTCGATCACGGTCTTGAGCCGGTCGGCGAGCGATTCCTGGTGGGACGCATCGACGCCCTTCAGTTGCAGATCCAGGCGCCCGTCCGGATAGGTCTTCAGTTGACCGATCGCGCGCGATTCGAGCGCGAAATCGTGACGCACGCTGTAGCGCGTGCGCCCCGTCTTCTTGTTGCCGTCGCTCTGCGCGCGCAGGAAATTCTCGAGGTCGCGTACCGACTTTTTCCGATCGATCACCGCCGTGAGCAGACGGTCGGCAGCCGGTTCGCCCAGGCGCTCGAAGATCAGCTTAAGGAAGTACGCTGCCTGCAGGCCGACCACGTCGTTCGCGCTGGCCATCCGTTCGAGCAGCGTGTTCGGTAGCGCGTTCAGCGACAGCGTCTTGCTGATCGATGCCTTGTCCTTGCCGATCTTCTCCGCGAGCGTGTTCTGGTCGGGGAAGACCTTTTCGTCGAGAAGACGCTTCCACGCGACCGCGTCGTCGAAGATCGTCTGGCGTTCGTGGTCGTGGTTGGCGCGATACGCGATCGTATAGAGCTGCTCGGGCGTGTGATCCGTGCGGAACGTCGCGTTGATCGTCTCGTCGCCGTTGATGCTCGTCGCACGCAAGCGCCGTTGCCCGTCGATCACGACGAGCTTGCCCGGAAATTCCGGGAGCCGCGTGACCTTGATCGGCTCGATCTGCCCTTCCCGCTTCAGCGTCAGCGCGAGTTCGTGCAGGCTCGACTCCGAATAGAACACACGCGGGTTGAACGGGTTCGGGATGCAGTCCTTGACCGCGACCCTCTGCGGCGCGCCAAGATCGTGCGCGTCGGCGGGCGTGGCCGCGCTCGGGGCCGCGGGGGTTGCGGCTTCGACTGCGGGATTCGATGCCGGCGTCGGCTCGGGCAGGCGCGTTTCCAGCGCCGCGTTTTCCTGCGCGAGCCCGCGCAGCAGGCCGGCAGCGAGATGCAGGTTGCCGGTCGGCTTCTTGTCTTTCGATGTTTCCTTAGCCATGAGCGGCTCCCGTAGCGCGAGTCGACGCGATGTATTGGGCCATTTCAGTGACCAGTCTCTCAATTTCCGCGCGGGCTTCCTTCAGCCCCTTCAGATATCGATTGTGATGATGGATCGTGGTGCCGAGGGCGAACGTCTGCCGGTAAACCTCGCGCTGCGCGATCTGGCTGTCCAACAGATGCTCCCCTATTTCTTCTGCTCTTAGAATTTTTAAAATTTCTTCACGCATTTTAGTTTTTCCATTGACGCTATTCAGCATCAACGCGGAAGACAAATGCGGGTTACGAACGGCACGCATCGACTCGATCATGCGAATCATCGCGACCGTGCTGTACAGGTCGGCCGGCGACGGCGACAGCGGCACGAGGCAGAAATCGGCCACTTCGAGCACGGATGCGATGCGCGGATCTTCGAGGTTGCCCGGGCAGTCGACGACGATTACATCGAAATTCGCATCCTGCTTCTTGATCTCGCCGCCGATACCGCGCCCGGCGGGGGCCAGCGACAGCACCGTCATCGGGAGCGTATTTTCGCCGCTCGTCACCCATCTGACCGACGTGCCTTGAGGGTCGGCATCTATCAAGGCGACCTTGTTGCCGCCGGCCTCGAAGGCTGCCGCGATATTGACGGAGATGGTCGTCTTTCCAGTACCACCCTTTTGATTGCTGACGGCGATCTTGAAAGCCATTAAATTCCTCCAAGGAGTTTTGCGTAATATATGCAGATATTGTTCAAAAGTCCAGAAAAGTGTTAGATGAAAAGATGAATTTACTGATCGATGTAGTTGTTACGTGACAAGCCAGCCAAGTGGCTAGGAAGTTATTGGGGATTTGAAATCGGATGAAAAATAAAAACTGATGAAAATTTCGTTCGAGATGGGATGCGCTAAGAGGCGCTCATGAAGTGCTGGGGTCTTTAGCGTCGAGAGCGGCAAAAGATCGCAATGGTGATTCGGCGCATGGGTCCGTTCTTGTTCTGGAAGTGCTGATGCGGTTTTGCCAACGACTTGCGAGCCTGAGCGGCGCCGGAATCTGCAGTTGTCACGTGACAAGTCGATACGGCTGACCAACGCATTCAAATATGGGTCAACGGGGCGGCACGCGAATCGACGTGCCGAGATGATCCCAGTAAATCCATTTACCGCTTTGATGCAATCTGCGCTCGGATATGGCCGCTGGTGCTGGTGCTGGTGCTGGTGCTGGTGCTGGTGCTGGTGCTGGTGCTGGTGCTCGTGCTCGTGCTCGTGCTCGTGCTCGTGCTCGTGCTCGTGCTCGTGCGACTGCGACTGCGACTGCGACTGCGACTGCGACTGCGACTGCGACTGCGACTGCGACTGCGACTGCGACTGCGACTGCGACTGCGACTGCGA
>NZ_JBSRXO010000023.1:0-48323 GCF_054055695.1 Burkholderia sp. PvR073 | reverse complement strand
ACAGGCGGGGGGGGGCGCGCGGGGCGGGGGCGGCGGCGGGGGGGGGGGCGGGGGGGGGGGGCGGGGGGGGCGGGGGGGGGGCGGGGGGGGGGGGGGGGGGGGGGCGCCCCCCCCCCCCCCCCCCCCGCCGCCGATGGCCCGGCTGCGGCGCTGGCCGTCACGCGCGTTGCGATGCTCGTGCAGCTGCGCGGCCCGAACCTGAAGATCGACGAACGGATCGGCCAGCATCTCGGCGAGCGCGGTTACGCGGTGCGACTGATCGACGAGAGCGCGACGCCCGACGCGGCGCGCGATGCCGACCTCGTCGTGATCTCGTCGACGGTGTCGTCGAAGAACGTGCGGCCCGGCTGGCGCACGCTCGACAAGCCGCTCGTCACGTGGGAGAACGACCTGCTCGACGATCTCGCGATGACGGGCAAGCGCCACGACGTCGACTTCGGCGAAACGGGCAAGGAACGCTATCTGTGGCTCGTCAACGCGCCGCATTCGATCTCGGCCGGATTGCCGGCCGGCGTGGCCGACGTGTATGGCAAGCAGGCGCCGATGAGCTGGGGCAGGCCGGGGCTTGGCGCGATCACGATCGCGACCGTGTACGGGCAGCCGGACAAGGCCGCGATTTTCGCGTACGAGAAGGGGGCGACGATGGACTACGAAGCGCTCGCGCCGGCGCGCCGCGTGATGTTCTTCCTCGCCAACGACACGTTCGCGAACCTGTCGCCGGCCGGGCTCGCGCTGTTCGACGCGGCGCTCGACTGGGCGGCGGGGCGGCGCTGATGCAACGCGGCGCGCCGGCATGTGCCGGGCGGGGCGCGCGCAGCGTCGGCGGCGATCGGCATTGAGTGCGAAAATTCGCCCTTCGGCCGGCGCGCGCCGCGCCGCTCACCAGGGAACCCGCATGGACAGTCACATCGCTCCGGTGGCGCTGCAGAAAGCCTACCGTCTCCTCAACCACGGCCCGACCGTGCTCGTGTCGGCTCGCCACGACGGTGTCGACAACGTGATGGCCGCCGCGTGGGCCTGCGCGCTCGATTTCCTGCCGCCGAAGCTGACGGTCGTGCTCGACAAGTCCGCGAAGACGCGCGAGCTCGTCGAGCGCAGCGGCACGTTCGTGATCCAGGTGCCGACGGCCGCGCAACTGCAGCTCACGCATGCGGTCGGCAGCCACAGTCTCGCCGAGCGGCCCGACAAGCTGCGCGACGCGGGCGTCACGCTGTTCGACGTTCAAGGCCACGACCTGCCGTTCGTCGCCGGCTGCTCCGGCTGGCTCGCGTGCAAGCTGATTCCCGAGCCGCACAACCAGCAGACCTACGACCTGTTCATCGGCGAGGTGGTCGGTGCGTGGTCCGACACGCGCGTGTTCCGCGACGGTCACTGGTATTTCGAATCGGCCGATCCGGCGCTGCGCAGCCTGCATTACATCGCGGGCGGCAACTTCTATGCGATCGGCGAATCGCTGCACGTCGATCCGGGCCAGCCGGACCCGCAGTAAGCCGCCGGCAGGTGGTCGGCCGCAGTTCCTGGCGCGCGCCTCACGCGCGCTTTTTCAACGCCGCCAGCATCGCGTCGGCGAACGCCTGCGTGACGCGCGGCAGCGTGCGCCCGCGCTTCACGACGAGCGCGATCGGCCGCACGAACGCGGGATCGTCGATCGGTTTCGCGACGAGGTCGGGCTCGGCGCGCACCTCGCGCGCGGTCGCCGGCAGGATCGTCACGCCGAGCCCGCCGCGCACCATCGCGACGGCCGTCATCATGTAGGTCGGTTCGCACGCGATGTCGGGCGTGCAGCCGGCCGCGTCCAGTGCGGCATCGACCACGCCGCGCACGCTCGTGCCCCGCGCGGTCAGCACGAGCGGCACGGCGGCGACGTCGGCGGTGCGCACGCGCCGCTTGCGCGCGAGCGGATGATCCTTCGGGCACACGGCGACGAGCCGGTCGGCGCCCACGTACAGCACCTCCAGCGACGCATCGAACGCATCGCCGCCCGTCAGGCCGAGATCGGCTTCCTCGTTGCGCACCAGCGCGGTGACGAGGCTCGCGACACCGTCACGAATCTCGAAGCCCGCACGCGGCACGTCGTGCCGGAACGACTGGATCAACTCCGGCAGCAGGCTCGATGCGAAGGTCGGCAGGCACGCGAGCCGCACCGTGCCGCTCGCGCCTTCGCCGAGCGCACGCGCATCGCGCAGCACGCGCTCCATGTCGTCGAGCGAGCGCTGCAGCAGCGGCAGCAGTTCGCGCCCGGTCTGCGTGAGCGCGACGCTCCGGCTGTTGCGGTCGAACAGCCGCGCGCCGACGATTTCCTCGAGCCGCCGGATCTGCACGGTCAGCGCCGGCTGCGACAGGTGCAGCCGCGCGGCCGCACGCGTGAAGTTGCCGGCGTGGGCGACGGTGACGAACGCGCGAATGTCGCGAAGATTCAGATCCATAACGATTCGTGATTGCTGCGATCAAATCATTTCAATTGTGCTATCGCTGCGCCGACCTTACGCTCGTCTCCAACAAAAGACAAGGTAGGAGACACGGATGCTGCCGTTACTCGGGCTTGGCACGATCGTCGTGCTGCTGGCCGCGATTCTGTCGAAGCGGATGTCGCCGCTCGTCGCGCTGATCCTCGTGCCGATCGCGGCGTCGCTGATCGGCGGCTTCGGGCTGCATACGAGCAAATTCGTGATCGACGGGCTGAAGGGCCTCGCGCCCGTGGTCGGGATGTTCGTCTTCGCGATCCTCTATTTCGGGACGATCACCGACGCCGGCACGCTCGATCCGATCATCGACCGCATCCTGCGCGCGGTCGGCACGCGGCCCACGCGCATCGTGATGGGCACGACGCTGCTCGCGCTGCTGATCCATCTCGACGGCTCGGGCGCCGTCTGCTTTCTCGTGACGATTCCCGCGGTGCTGCCGCTGTACGACCGCCTGAAGATGGACCGGCGCGTGCTGGCCGCGGCCGTGTCGATGGCCGCGGGGATCAACTTCCTGCCGTGGACGGGGCCGATGATCCGCGCGTCGGCGTCGCTGCACCTGCCGGTGTCGGCGCTGTTCAATCCGCTGATTCCGGTGCAGGCGATCGGGCTCGTGTTCGTGTTCGGCGTCGCGTACTGGCTCGGGCGGCGCGAGGAGAAGCGGCTTGGCCTGTCGCGCGACGATGCGTCGATTCCGCTGCCGACACGCGAGCTGACGCCCGACGAGCAGGCGCTGCGCCGGCCGCACCTGTTCTGGTTCAACCTGGTGCTGACGCTCGTCGTGCTCGGCACGATGGTCGTGATGGGCGAGAAGATTCCACCCGCGATCATGTTCATGGTCGGGCTGTGCGTCGCGCTGATGGTGAACTACCCGAACGTCGACATGCAGAGGAAGCGCATCGACGCGCACGCGCGCGCGGCGCTGATGATGGCCGGCATCCTGCTCGCGGCCGGGGTGTTTACCGGGATCATGCAGGGCAGCGGAATGCTGAAGGCGATGGCGCAGGCGGCGGTCGGCTTCGTGCCGCCGTCGATGGCCGGCCACATTCCGGTCGCGCTCGGCCTCGCATCGATGCCGCTCAGCATGCTGTTCGATCCCGATTCGTTCTACTTCGGCGTGCTGCCGGTGATCGCGGAGGTGGCCGGCCAGTTCGGCGTGCCGGCCGTGCATGTCGGGCAGGCCGCGTTGCTCGGCCAGATGACGACCGGCTTCCCGGTCAGCCCGCTGACGCCCGCGACGTTCCTCGTCGTCGGCCTGTGCGGGATCGAGTTGGCCGAGCACCAGAAGTTCACGTTCCCGCTGCTGTTCGGCGCCTCGATCGTGATGACGATCGCGTGCGTCGTGCTGGGCGTTTTTTGATTGTTCCCGGCGCGCGCGCCGGATGACGGTACCGACATGACAGCAAAGCCACCACACGAACGGCGCGTGCGCATCGGCGCGGGCGCCGGCTACTCGGGCGACCGGATCGAGCCGGCGGTCGAACTGGCCGAACACGGGCAGCTCGACTATCTCGTCTTCGAATGCCTGGCCGAGCGCACGATCGCGATCGCGCAGCAGGCGCGGCGCAAGGATCCGTCGCTCGGCTACGATCCGCTGCTCGACGCGCGCATGCAGGCCGTGCTGCCGGTGGCCGCGCACAAGCGCGTGCGGATCGTGTCGAACATGGGCGCGGCCAACCCGCGCGCGGCCGCGCGGCGCACCGCGCAGATCGCGCAGTCGCTCGGCCTCGCGGGGCTGAAGGTCGCGGCGGTCGAAGGCGACGACGTGCTCGACGTCGTGCTGCGCGGCGCGTTCCGGTTCGAGGAGTCGGGCGACGAAGTCGCCGCGTATCGCGAGCGCATCGTATCCGCGAACGCGTATCTCGGCGCCGCGCCGATCGTCGATGCGCTCGCGGCCGGCGCGGACGTCGTGCTGACCGGGCGCGTCGCCGATCCGTCGCTGTTCGCCGCGCCGCTGATCCATGCGTTCGGCTGGCGGATGGACGACTGGGACACGCTGGGGGCCGCGACGGTCGTCGGCCATTTGCTCGAATGCGCGGGGCAGGTGACGGGCGGCTATTTCGCCGACCCCGGCTACAAGGACGTGCCGGATCTCGCGCGGCTCGGATTCCCGATCGGCGAGGTCGCGGCCGACGGCTCGGTCGTGATCACCAAGGTGCCGCACGCCGGCGGCCGCGTGAGCGCGGCGACCTGCAAGGAACAGCTGCTGTACGAGATCCACGATCCGGCGCGCTACCTGCAGCCTGACGTCATCGCGGATTTCACGCGCGTGGCTGTCGCGGAGGAGGCGCCGGACCGCGTGCGGGTGACGGGCGGGCGCGGCACCGCGCGCCCCGAGACCCTGAAGGTGTCGGTCGCGTATGTCGACGGCCATATCGGCGAAGGGCAGATCTCGTACGGCGGCCCAGGGGCGCTGGCGCGCGCGCGGCTCGCGCTCGACATCGTCCGCGAGCGGCTCGCGCTGACCGGCGTGGCCGCGACCGAGTTGCGCTTCGATCTGATCGGCGTCGATGCGCTGTACGGCGACGCGACGCCCGCCGTGCGCGGCGAGCCGGCCGAAGTCCGCGTGCGGGTGGCCGGCCGCGCGGCGAGTGCTGCCGAGGCCGCGCGGATCGGCAACGAAGTCGAGACGCTTTATACGAACGGGCCGGCCGGCGGCGGCGGCGCGTTCAAGTCGACGCGCGAGGTGATCGCGGTGCAGTCGGTGCTGCTGCCGCGCGCGGCCGTGACGCCGTCGTTTTCATTCGTGGAGGCCTGATGCAACTGCGTGAACTCGCGCATGCGCGCACCGGCGACAAGGGCAATACGCTGAACGTGTCGGTCATCTGCCGCGATCCGCGTCACTACGAACACCTGCGTGCGCATCTCGATGCGCGGGCGGTGAAGACGTGGCTCGCGGGCATCGTGCACGGCGACGTCGTGCGCTACGAGCTGCCGGCGCTGGCCGCGTTCAACTTCGTGCTGCGCGATGCGCTCGGCGGCGGCGTCACGCGCTCGCTCGCGCTCGACGCGCACGGCAAGTCAGTCAGTTCGGCACTGCTGGCGATCGAGGTGCCGGAGCCGGTGTGACGATGTGACGGTGTGCGCCGCCGACGGGGCGTGCACTCATGGTCACCGTTCACGGTGACGGAATCGGCCGTTCGCGGCGCCCATCCGCGTGCTCGACGCGTTCGCCCGCGAAGCGCAGGCGCCGATAGGCGCGAGTGTCGTGGGCCGAGCCGGCGCATCCCGGATTTTTTTGCATGGTCTGACCAGTCTAACCTCAAGTTGCGTCGCGGCCGGTCGTTAAACCCGTTTGCGTACTCATTGACTGTTCGATAACAACGCGCAACCGGAGATCGCCGTCACCATGCTGTCATCAATTCGCGCCCGGATCGTGGCGACCTGCGTCGCCATCGTCGTCACGGCGCTCGCCGTCACCGGCGGCCTCGTGTACCAGGTCGTCAAGCGACACAACGACGAAACCATCGACCGGAACCTGCAGTCGGTCCTGGCCGGCCACGCGCTGGCGCTCGACGAGTGGGTCGCCAGCCGCGCGCAGCAGACCCAGGCGCTGGCGGATACGCTGGCGATCGGCGAAGGCGATCCGCTGCCGGCACTGACGCTGCTCGGCAAGTCGGGCGGGTTCCAGGTGCTGACGCTCGGCCTGCCGGACCGCACGGCCTTCTCGAACATCCCGCTCGCGCCCGGTTACGATCCGACCGCGCGCCCGTGGTACAAGCAGGCGGTCGAGGCCGGCCGGCTCGTCGTCACCGCGCTGTATCAGGACGCGTCGACCGGCAAGCCGGCTTTTGCATTCGCGGTGCCGATCATGCGCGGCGGCGCGCTGAAGGGCGTGCTGGCGGCGAGTCTCTACATGGAACGCGCGAGCGCGATCGTCGCGTCGATGCACCCGACGCCGGCGAGTTTCGCGTTTCTCGTCGACCGCGGCGGGCGCCTCATCGCGGGCGCGAAAACCGACCTGATCATGAAACCGGCCGTGCAGCTGTCACCGGAACTGACGACCGAGCGTCTCACGAGCCTGCAGAGCGCGAGCGAGCCGGTGGCGATCGCGGTGGACGGCGTGACCAAGCTGCTGCGCGCGCGACCGATCGCCGGCACCGACTGGTCGCTCGTGATGGCGCTCGACCGGTCGGACGTGACGGCCGGCATGCGGGCCGTCGCGACGACGACGCTGGTGGCCATCGTCATCGTGGCCTGTATCGCGGCCGCGCTCGTCGGTGCGCTGACGAATGCGGCATTCAAGCGCGTGCTGCTGGTGCGCGATGCGCTGACCGACGTCGCCAGCGGCAGCGGCGACCTGACGAAGCGGCTGCGGGCGGACGGCAACGACGAGGCTGCGCAGATCGCGCGCGCGTTCAACCTGTTTGCGGAAAAGATTTCGGCGATCCTGCTGCAGATCCGCGGGTTCAGCGAGTCCGTGAGCGTGGCGAGCGCGGAGATCGCGCAGGGCAACCAGGACCTGTCGGGTCGCACCGAGCATGCGGCGTCGAGCCTCCAGGAAACCGCGGCAGCGCTCGAGGAGATTGCCGGCACGGCGCGTAACTCGGCCGATGCGGCGACCCAGGTGAACCGGCTCGCGGAGTCGGCGTCGGGCGTCGCGATGCGCGGCGGCGAGGTGGTGAGCCAGGTGGTCGCGACGATGGGCGAGATCACGGCGGCCTCGAACGAAATCTCGAACATCATCGGCGTGATCGACGGCATCGCGTTCCAGACCAACATCCTCGCATTGAATGCGGCCGTCGAGGCGGCGCGCGCGAACGAGCACGGGCGAGGCTTCGCGGTCGTCGCGGGCGAGGTGCGCACGCTCGCGCAACGCAGCGCGCAGGCCGCCAAGGAAATCAAGCAGCTGATCCAGGCGTCCGTCGACAAGATCGAGGGCGGGTCGGGGCTCGTGCACACGGCGGGCGCCACGATGGACGAGATCGTCGAGGGCGTGCGCGGCATCACGAGCGTGATCGCGGAAATGACGGTTGCTGCGAACGAGCAGAGCACCGGCCTCGCGCAGGTGAACCAGGCGGTGTCGCAGCTCGATCACTCGACGCAGCAGAACGCGGCGCTCGTCGAGGAGTCCGCCGCGGCCGCGGCGCTGTTGCGCGAGCAGGCGGCGCAGCTCGCGCAAATGGTCGGCGAATTCAAGCTGGCGAAGCCGCAAACGGCCGATACCGCGCCGGTGTGACGCGGCGCGCGCCGGGCCAGTAGTGCTGCGCGCTTGCGATGCCGCGCCGTGCGTGTACGCTACGGCCTCGCGGGCATCGCCCGCGCGTGCGGCAGGGGCCGCGCGCATCGACCGGATCCTGGAATGAAGAACGAGATCGTCACGCCGGCCGGCGTGAAGGGCGCGGTCATGCGCCGTGGCCGGTTCGCGGCGACGCTCGCCGCACTGTCCGCCCTCGCGGCGTTCACCGCGCTCGTCGCAACATCGCCGGCCCATGCCGCCGAGCCGGCGCATCCCGAGCGTCAGCTGCAAAAGTTCATCCACGACACCTACGGCAAGTGGCGCACCGATCGCAAGGGCTGGCAGTCGGACGCGGGTGATTTCATTTACGCGTCGTGCGGATCGCTGCGCGTCGCGACGGCCGACGGCCCGCGCACGCTGCTCGCGATGTGCGGCGAGACCGAGGACGCCGTGCAGAACGGGATGCCGGGGATGGATTCCGATGCGACGCCGGGCACCATCGACCTGTACGTGCTTCGGCCTTCGCAGGACGGGACGACGCTCGAACCGGCGCTGAAGAAGACAGGCATCGCGTCCGGCGGACGCGGCGAGCCGGGCACGGTGAGCATCCAGCGGCTCGGGCCGCACCTGTTCGGTTTCGTCCTCGGCAACAGCGACTCGCGGCAAGGCTATACGCAAAGCATGCGCTCGATCTGGCTGCCGTACGGCGACGCGCTGGTGCCGGCGGCGGCGCGCATCGACGAAGCGCTCGACAATGCGGAATCGACCGAATGCGCGAACGATCCGGCGCGCTGCGAGGAACGCCGTTTCGCGATCGCGCCGGACACGAGCGTCAACGATAGCGTCTATCCGCTGATCGTGACCGAGACCGGCACGCGCGGCAATCGCGCGATTCACGCGCGCCATACGGTGAAGTTCGACGCGGCGCGCGGCCGCTACATCGTGCCGAAGGCCGTGCGCGACGGGTATTGAGCGGTCCGTGTGCGGAACCGCGGATCCGGGCGGCGTCGCGCCGCCCGCCCGTCACACGTACACGTAGCGCACGAGGTGGAAGAACACCGGCGCCGCGAAGCAGATCGAGTCGACGCGATCGAGCATCCCGCCGTGGCCCGCGATCATCGAGCCCCAGTCCTTGGTGCCGAGCGAGCGCTTCACGGCCGACAGCACGAGGCCGCCGACGAAGCCCGCGATCACGATCGCGAGCGAGATCCCGGACGCCGCGCCGAAGCTGAACGGCGTCACGCGATACAGCGACGCGCCGCACAGCGTGGCGAGCAGGCCGCCGCCGATGAAGCCTTCGACCGTCTTCGACGGCGACAGGCGCGGCGCGATCTTGCGTCGCCCGCACAGCTTGCCGACCACGTACTGCAGCACGTCGCTGATCTGCACGACGAACAGGAAGAAGAACAGCAGCAGCGCGTTCTGCCCCGTGTAGCGCGGAATGTCGAGGATCAGCACGGCCGGCGCATGGCTCAGCCCGTACACGCAGACCATCAGCGCCCAGTTGATCTTCGCGTTGCGGCTCAGGAATTCGCGCGTGTCCTGCGTGAGCGCCGACACCAGCGACATCGCGAAGAACAGGTGCACCGGCACGAAGATCGAGTACATCCCGTACCAGTTGATTGCGAGCAGCAGGTACTGCACCGGAATCGCGATGAAGAACGCGATGAAGAGCGTCGTATGGTCGCTAGCGGTGGTCGGCGTGAGCGTGATGAATTCGCGCAGCGTCAGGTACGACAGCAGCGCGAACACCAGATACGTGACGTTGTTGCCGAGGCTAATCGCGATGACCATGATCGCGATCATCGCCCACCACGCACGGATGCGCTGGTTCAGGTTGACGACGGTCGCGCTGGCGCCGCCGCTGCGCGCGCCGAGGATCGCGCCGATCACCGTCGCGAGCAGCAGCACGCCGGTGACGCCCGCGACCAGTTCCCAGAAGAGAGTTCGCATGAAGAGGTCCGGAAAAGGGAGAGGAGGGCGCCGCGATCAGCCGGCCGGCCGCTGCGGCGGCGCGAGCGCGACGATCGCGTCGCGCATGCGGGTGAGGAAGGTTGGCTTGTCTTCACTGGCGCCGAGCGCGTCGTTCGCACCGAAGTGCACCTTGCAGATCAGCGGCACGGGCCAGATCGCGCCCTTCGGCATGATGCGCTGCAGGTTCTCGAGATAGACCGGCACGAGCGCGACGTCCGGAAATTCCGTCGCGAGATGGAACAGGCCGCTCTTGAATGGCTGCGGCAAGACGTCGGCGCCGCGCGTGCCTTCCGGGAAGATGATGATCGAGTGGCCTTGCCGCAGCGCGTCGCGCACCGGATCCAGAGGATTGCCGCTGTTTTCGCGATGACGGTCGATCAGCACGACGTTCAGCAGCTTCTGCGCGATATGGCGCTTCAGGTCGCTGCTGTCCCAGTAGTCGCGCGCGGCGACCGGCCGCACGACCGCGCGCACGTCGCGCGGCAGCGCGGCGAGGATCGCGAGCGTGTCGATGTGGCTCGTGTGGTTCGAGAAGTAGATCTTCTGCGTCGGCGACGGCGGTGCCTGATGCCAGACCGGATACGCGCCGGCGACGAGCCGGACGATCGACAGCAGGAAATCGCGCTGCCAGACGTTCAGGATGTTCATCGGCGCTGCGCCTCCTGCCTGCACGCCCGCGCGGCCGCGCATGCGCGGCAGGCGGAATCCCGGAATGTCGGCGCGGCAGGATGCGCACCGGACGGCCATTGTTTAAGTTTTTTCACATTCGTGGCTGCCTGTCGCAGGGCCGCGATAATCGGACGATGCGCCGGCGGACGTCGCGGCGCGGTCGCCGGTCGGCGGCGTGATAATCGGCTGTTGCACGAGCGCCCGTTTGCAGTTCGAATGGATCTTGCTGCGATCGGGCCAGCGGATTATCGCGAGTTTCCGTCAAAAACGCCAGATTGCCCGGTGCGGCGCCGGCGGCGTGCTGCTTGACGCGTCCGGGCTGCTCGGCGACGATGACGACCACCTGTCGAAAGCCGTCGATGCCGACGGTTGCGCCGCCCGGGGCATGGCGGCTGGAAACGTGTCCGAATGAGCAGAACCAATAAAACGATGAGCCTCTACGCACTCAAACCGAAATTCCAGAACCGTCTGCGTCCGTTCGCGGATTCGCTTGCCGAACGCGGCGTCACCGCCAACCAGGTCACGTTGTTCGCGGCCGGCGGCTCGATCGTCGTCGGCGCGCTCGCGGGGCTCGGCGTGTTCGCCCGCGTGCTGTTCCTGCTGATCCCGATCTGGCTGTTCGCGCGGATGGCGCTCAACGCGATCGACGGCATGCTCGCCCGCGAACACGGGCAGAAGAGCACGCTCGGCGCGTACCTGAACGAGCTCGGCGACGTCGTGTCCGATGTCGCGCTCGTGCTGCCGTTCCTCGCGATTCCCGCGTTTGCTCCGGCAGACGTCTGGCTGTTCGCGCTGACGGCGGTCATCGTCGAATGCGCGGGGCTGATCGGCCCGCTCGCCGGTGCGACGCGCCGCTACGACGGCCCGTTCGGCAAAAGCGACCGCGCGCTCGCGCTCGGCGCGTTCGCGCTGTGGATCGGCTTCGGCCTGCCGGTCGGCAGCGTCGCCGCGTGGCTGTGGCGCGTGCTGATCGTGCTGTCGATCGTGACGGTGGTGCGGCGCGTGCAGGCCGGGGTCGCCGAAGCGGGCGGCTGACGGCCAGGGATGGGCCGGCGCCTGAGGGCGGCGCCGCATGATTCGAACAACGAAACGAGAGAAACGCATGAGCGCACGCACGGCCCGCGAGGCTGACTTCATCACGCACGACGGCGAAACGCTGTTCTATCGACACTGGTCCGCGACGGGCCCGCGCTGCCGCGGCGCGATCGTGCTGCTGCATCGCGGCCACGAACATTCGGCGCGCGTCGCGCACCTCGTCGACGAGCTCGACCTGCCGGACTTCGCGTTCTTCGCATGGGATGCGCGCGGCCACGGCCGCTCACCCGGCGCGCGCGGCTACAGCCCGAGCGCGGCCGCGTCGGTGCGCGACCTGCAGATCTTCGTCGAGCATATCCGCGACACGCACGGCATCGCGATCGAGGACATCGCCGTGGTCGGGCAGAGCGTCGGCGCGGTGCTCGCGGCCACCTGGGTACACGATTACGCGCCGCCGATCCGCTGCCTCGTGGTCGCGTCGCCGGCGTTCCACATCAAGCTCTACGTGCCGTTCGCGCGGCCGGGGCTGCGGCTGATGCACAAGCTGCGCGGGCTGTTCTACGTGAACAGCTACGTGAAACCGAAATTCCTCACGCACGACCCCGAACGGATCGCGAGCTATGCGGCCGATCCCCTGATCACGCGGCCGATCGCCGTCAACATGCTGCTCGACCTGCACGACACCGCGAAGCGGATCGTCGCCGATGCGGCCGCGATCACCGTGCCGACGCAGCTGCTGATCTCGGGCGCCGACTGGGTCGTCCATCGCGGCCCGCAGGACCGCTTCTTCGAGCGGCTCGGCGCCGTGCGCAAGGAGCGCATCGTGCTGCCCGGCTTCTATCACGACACGCTCGGCGAGCGCGACCGCGCGCAGGCGCTCGCGCCGCTGCGCACGTTCGTGCTGCGCGAGTTCGATACGCCGAGCCCGCGCGTGTCGCTGGCCGACGCCGACCGGCGCGGCGCGTTCCACGACGAATACGCGGCGCTCGGCCGGCCGCCCGCGAACCCGTTCGCCCGCGCGTACTGGGCGATCACGCGGGCGGGGCTGAAGGCCGGCGGCGCGCTGTCGGACGGCATCGCGCTCGGGTTGCGGCTCGGCTTCGATTCGGGCTCGACGCTCGACTACGTGTATCGCAACAGCGCGCAGGGCCGGCTCGGCGTGGGCGCGCTGATCGACCGCACCTATCTCGATTCGCCGGGCTGGGTCGGCATCCGTCAGCGCAAGGTGCATCTGCAGGAGCTGATCGGCGCGGCGATCGGCCGGCTGCGCGGCCACGGCGAACCCGTGCGGATCGTCGACATCGCGGCCGGGCACGGACGCTATGTGCTCGACGCGATCGCGACGGCCGCCGAACGCGACGGCGCGGCGCCCGACGACATCACGCTGCGCGACTACAGCCCGCCGAACGTCGAAGCCGGACGCGTGCTGATCGCGCAGCGCGGCCTCGAGCCGATTGCGCGCTTCGAGCGCGGCGACGCGTTCGACGAGGCGTCGCTCGCGACGCTCGAGCCGCGCCCGACGCTCGCGATCGTGTCGGGGCTGTATGAACTGTTCGGCGAGAACGCGCTGATCGAGCGCTCGCTGCGCGGGCTTGCGCAGGCGGTGCCGCCCGGCGGCTATCTCGTCTATACAGGGCAGCCGTGGCATCCGCAGCTCGAATTCATCGCGCGTGCGCTGAACAATCACCGCGGCGACGCGACCTGGGTGATGCGCCGCCGCTCGCAGGCCGAGATGGACGAGCTCGTCGCGCGCGCCGGTTTCCGCAAGCTCGACCAGCGCATCGACGAGATGGGCATCTTCACGGTGAGCCTCGCGCAGCGGGTCGACGCGTCGTGAGCGCGCTCGGCGGCGGCGCGGGCGGCGGTCTGGCCGAGCCGGCGGCCGGCGCGCGCGATGCGTCGTTCGCGCTGCGCGTCGGCTGGCTCGCGGCGATGGGCGCGGTGTTCTTCTCCACCTACGGCTTCGCGAACTGGCTCGCCGCGCGCCGCGCCGAGGTGCCGACCTTCGCGTTCGGCTGGGAGCACGGGATTCCGTTCGTGCCGTGGACCATCGTGCCGTACTGGTCGATCGACCTGCTGTACGCGCTGTCGTTCTTCTTCTGGACCCGCCGCGACGATCTGCTCGATCACGTGAAGCGGCTGTTGACCGTGCAGTTGATCTCGGTCGCATGCTTCATTGCATGGCCGCTGCGCTTCGGCTTCGAGCGGCCCGATGCGGGCGGCGTGGCCGGCGCGCTGTTCACGCTGCTGATGGGGTTCGACAAGCCGTTCAACCAGGCGCCGTCGCTGCACATCGGCCTGCTCGTCGTGTTGTGGGCCGTCTATGCGAAGCATCTGCGCGGCACGGCCGCGCGCATCGTGCTGCACACGTGGTTCGCGGCGATCGGCGTGTCGGTGCTGACGACTTACCAGCATCACTCGATCGACGTGCCGACCGGTGCGGCTGTCGGCTGTCTCGCGCTGTTCCTGTTTCCGTTGCGTGACGCCGCGGGGCGGTTGCCGGGTGCGGCCGCTTCCCCGTCCACCGCCGGCCGCGCGCTGGCGCGCCGCTACGCGCTCGGCGCGGCGCTGGTCGCGCTCGCGGCGCTTTACTGCGTGTCGCGTGCGCCGGGCCTGGCGCTGGCGGCCGGGTGGGGGGCGCTGGCGCTCGCGTGCGTCGCGCGGATCTATTGGCGCGGCGCGCCCGGCGCGTTCCAGAAGGACGACGCGGGCCGCTTGCCGATGTCTGTGCGCTGGCTGCTCGCGCCGACGATCGCCGGGGCGTTCGTCAATTCGCGGTGGTGGACGTTCCGGCAGCCGGCGCCGGTGCGGATCGACGAGCGCGTGTCGATCGGCCGCACGCCGACCACGCGCGAGGTGCGGCGCCACGGCTTCACGGCGCTCGTCGACCTGACGGCCGAGATGCCGCGCTGGGCCGCGGCCGACGCGTCTCTCGCGTATGCGGCGGTGCCGCAACTCGACCTCGTCGCGCCCACGCCCGCGCAGCTCGCGGCGGCCGTCGCGGCACTCGAACGCCTGCATGCCGAAGGGCGCGACGTGCTGGTCTGCTGCGCGCTCGGCTACGGGCGCAGCGTGTTGTGCGCGGCCGCGTGGCTCGCCGCGCGGCGGGGGCTCGGCGATGCGCGCGACGCGCTCGCGGCGGTACGGGCGGTGCGGCCGCGCGCGGTATGGTCGGACGACGGCGTGGCCGTGCTGCAGGACTGGATCGACCGCCGCCGCGTGACGGGAGGGTCATGATGCGCGACCCATCTGCTCCGTTCCGGATCGCTGCCGCGCGCGGTGCGCTCGATGCGGGCGCGTGGGCGATCGCGGCCGCGTTGGCCGCGGCCGGTGCCGGCTGGTGGATCGCGTCGGGCTGGGCGCCGGCGACGATCACGCGCGTGCTGTTGGCCGTGGTCAGCACCGGGTCGGGGATTGCCGCGCTGTGGTACGCGGTGCGCATCGAGATCGACCGGCGGCTGTTCGCCGCGCTGGCGCGGGCGGCGTCGTGCGATGCGTCGGTCGACGACGGGCTCGCCGCGCTCGATCGCGCGCTTGCCGAGCTCGGCTGGATCGATGCAGGGAAGGCCGGACGCGCGCTCGACGAGCGCGTGCGCGGCGCGGTCGGGCTGTGCCGTGCCGCCGTGCTGGTCGCGATCGTGCAGTGGATCCTGGTCGGGCTGGCGATCGCGGTGCCGCAGGTCGGTTAGCCGTGCGTGCGCGGCGGCGGGTGCTACCGAGCGATAGCCATGTATGGACGAGGGTGCGAGTCAGGTAGCGATTGCCGAATCAAAACTAAAATACGAAATATCGGCAATATTTACCCGTCAATGGCTGCATTGAACCGGACGATATTCAAAGACTGTCGGCTAATCGAATTTATTGTGAAAGGTATTTATAATATCGACTCGGCAGAAATCCCGCCTTAATACAATCAAGGGCATGCTGCATGGGCCATACCGCACTTTATAAGACGTTGCGTCTGGGCGACGCGCAATACAATCGGCTTGTCAAACTGGATACGCCACTCGGCGTCGACTGGTTACTGCCTCTGTACGTTAAAGGAACGGCCAGATTAGGACGCGATTATGAATTCGTGATCGACGTCGTGTCGCCGCGCGGTGGCCAGATCGAACTCAAAGCGCTGCTCGCCAAGCCGGTGACGCTCTGGATTCAGCAGGTCGACGGTACGTACATGCCGATTCACGGTTACGTTCACCGCTTCAGCCGGCTGGGATCCGACGGGCCCCTCACGTACTACAAGCTGGCCTTTTCCTCGTGGCTTTACTTCCTGTGCCTGCGTCGCGACATGCGCGACTGGCAGGAGCAGAACGGCGAACAGATTCTCACCGACGTATTCAACGAGCATGCGCAGGCACGCGGAGCGTTCCGCTTCGACCTGCATGGTGCGTTACCGTCGTATTCGAATCGCGTGCAATGGGAATACGATCTGAATTTCGTCCACCGGAGCATGGAAGAGGTGGGTGTATTTCCCTACTTCGAACAAGCGGACGACGGCCGATCCCACACGATGGTCGTGACGGACGACGCCTATTTCGTTCCGGCGCTCAGGCAACCGGTCGTCGAGTTCGGCCGCATGGAAATTGGCGGCGAGCTGGACGGATTCGCTCAATGGAAGGAGCAGCTTCAGATCGAGAGTGCGCAACTGACGTCGCGCTCGTTCGACTACAAGCGGCCCGATCTTCCCCGGCAAGTTCAAGGCGTGACCGACGTCCACGGCAATTTGCCGACGGACGGCGAGGTCTACGACTATCCGGGTGCCTATATGTGGTCCGATCGGGAGCAGGGCGAACGCCTCGCGCGGATTCGCCTCGAAGAGAAGATGTCGCGAATGAAACGCTTTCACGGTGTGGGCGGCTTGCGCTGCGCGATGCCCGGAAGGCGTTTCGAACTTCGCGGTCACCCGGTTCATGATGCGGGCAACCAAGCTGATCGAGAGTTCGTGCTGCTTGGAGTCGACTGGTTGATATGCAACAACGTGCCGGGTCTCGATGGTGTGGAGGCCTTTCCCGACGGGCTGGCTGCCGAGGTTTCCGAGGCGAAGGCCGGAGCGACCGTGCGTCATGCAGACGGCAGCGAAGGCTTCTTTCAGGTGAAGGTCGAGGCACAGCCGCGCAACGTTCCGTTTCGCAGTCCGTTCGAGCACAAGAAGCCGGTCATGCAGTTGCAGAACGCGATCGTTGCCGGGCCGGGTGGTGAAGAGGTGTACACCGACTCGCTGAATCGCGTGAAGGTGTGGTTTCACTGGAACCGCCGCAATGACCAGGACGAACGCGCGTCATGTTGGGTGCGGCCGACTTTTCTCGATGCCGGTGCGAACCGCGGCGGCATCCAGCCACTGCGCAAGGGCGATGAAGTCGTCGTCGGTTTCATGGAAGGCGATTGCGACCGACCCGTCATCATAGCGAGGATGTACGGGGGCGCGACCCAACCGGTGTGGCACTCGAACGGACTGCTGTCGGGCTACCGGTCGCGCGAGTATGGCGGGACGGGCTACAACCAGCTCGTCATGGACGACTCCACGCAGCAGAATCGCGTTCACCTCTATTCCAGCAGCTATCAGTCGCATCTGCATCTCGGCTACCTGATCCAGCATACGGACAATGCACGCGGCGCATTCCTCGGCAATGGCTTCGATCTCAAATCGGACGCGTATGGCGCCATTCGTGCGGGGCAGGGGCTGTTCGTTTCGACGCATTCGGCAACGGCTCAGCAGCCTCTGAACGTGACTGCCGCGACCGAGCAATTGGCGAGTGCGGAGAGCGTGGTGGAACTGACGTCCCAGGCGAGTGCGGCAAATCAGGCCGAGAGCCTGGACGAGGGGCACGACGCACTGAAGCGATTCACCGATGCGACGCAGTACAACGTGGCGGGTGGCGCAGGCAGCGGCGGGCGAACGGGAGGTGGCGGCACGGGTAGCGCAAACGGGTTCTCGACGCCGATCATGCTGATCGCGAGCCCCGCGGGCGTGGGCGTGTCGACGCAGGACTCGGCGCAGCTCACGGCGAACCAGCAAGTCAATATCGTCAGCGGCAGAAGTACCCACGTCGCAGCCGGGAAATCGCTGATCGCGAGTGTGATGGAAAAGATCAGCCTGTTTGCTCAGAACGCGGGGATCAAGCTCTTCGCCTCCAAGGGGAAGGTCGAGATTCAGGCGCAGAGCGATGAGATGAAGCTTGCGGCGCTCAACGACGTGACGATCACGAGTTCGAGCGGGCGTGTCGTGATCTCCGCGGAAAAGGAGATCTGGATCGGTGCCGGCGGCTCCTATATCAAGATCGCGCCCGACCTGATCGAGAACGGAACGAGCGGCCAGATCCTCGAGAAATGTGCATCGTGGGACAAGCCCGGCGCATCATCGATGCGCCTGCCGTCGCCGATTGCGAGCGTACAGAAAGGTTGCGCTTGGAAGACGGCGTCGGCGGCGGCCGACAGTGCGTCGAGCGTCGTGCTGGAGTAATCGTGATGAATACTCCGAACAATCGTGTCGCGGATCGTCCAGGCAGCCTGGATGCATCGAGCGAGAGCGCAGTGATCGATGCAACCGCCAGTGTGCTGCACGCCTATTTCGACAAGCATCCTGAAATGCGATGTCTTCTGGTTGTCGATCCGTCGCAGCGTGACTTGCCGTCCGACGACGGATCGGCATTCAGCGATCTGAAGCGCATGATCGTGACGATCGCGCACGACGGATTTCCGGCTGAACAGCAGCCTTACCTCGTTGAACTGGATTTGCTGTCGCCGGCAGGCGCCATGCTGCTGAAGGAAAGCGTGCGGCTCGCATTCGAAGACCGGCGTCCCGCATCGATGGCGCAGGGCCTCGGACAGCGGATCGGCGGATGGTTGGCGAGTACTGCTTCCGCTGACGAAGTCGCCGGACACTGGTCGACGCAAGTGTTGCAGTACGACGAGCGCGGACGACTGTGTGCGCTGCGCTTTTACGATACGCGCGCGTTGGGTTTGATCTGGCCGCTATTGACCGAGCAACAGCAGCAGGCGCTACTCGGGCCGGTGACTGTCTGGCATGCGCTCGACGTGTGCGCGAAACCGCGAGCGTATGGCCGTGGCGTTGGATCGAGCCGGGCGTGTTCGCTCACGGCGGCGCAATGGCCGGAGGTGCATCGCCACGGCCTCGTCAACCGCGCGCTCGCATTGCACGCGTTGGCGGCAGGCCATCAGCCGACGCCTGCGGAAGTGGAGGCGGCCGTTGCCGCTGCGGCGCGGGCGGAGCAACACGGGCTGCAGGATCGGGACGACCTGATCGCGTTCATCGGACACGCACTTGACTGGCATCCGCAGTTCGACCGGCATCCCGAGATTGAGAAGGTGTTGAAGGAATTTTCGCCCGACGATTTTTATACTGCGGCGATCGGCCACCTTCAGCCTGACGACATCGATGAAATTCGACAAGGGGCGTGGTACGGAGAGGCGGCATCTCTATCCAACCCGCAACGCCGACCGAGCCCCGACACGAGATACGAATAAAAGAAATGGCGACCACTGAACGAGAATGCGCGAATTGCCAGAAGACCGGGCTGCCGATCCTGCCTGTCCGCTATACCGTTTTGCCGAATAAGGTTCCGGCAAAACTGCCGGACGGCATTGGCGGGAAAGGCATCACTGACGTTCCGCTGACGACGCACCGTTACGGGCTGCGCACCCTCCGCGATGGATGGGTGTACCTGTATTACGTCCAGAGTGCCCGAGGCCCCAAGCGGTGGGAGGTGTACAAGGTGACGGCAGACGGGCGCCTGTGGAAACAATCGCGTCCGCTGCCTGACGAACCGTCCACGCATCCTGCGTGCGCCCAGTGCGCGATTGCGGTGCCGATGGACTTGATCGCGATCGAGCGTCCGGAAAAATGCACGGACCGTGTCTACATCGCATTTTCCGAGCACGCATGGGTCGAGGATACGTTCAAGCGATACGAGCAAAATCCGGCATTGCTCGAACAGCGCATGCAATGGATCGAGCCGTCCAAATGGATCAACGGCGGCAACGACCCGAAGAAGCATGCGGTCGTTGCAACCCGCCAGCGTATCGATGATGTCGTCGAGTACATGCCTGCTCTGGACCCCAAACTGCTCGTTCCGCAGGACCAGCGGTTGACCGACGAGACCGGCGCTTATGACCCGAAGCTGATGGGACGGGAGTCGACCCGCTACCCGCTGCATATTCGACAGGCGTCGCCATTGTCGACGAGCGAAGCGCTGGTCAAGCTGATGAACACGATCGGCTCGACCGGGAAGGGGCAATCTCATCCGCCCATGATGCTCGCGTTGTGGGACGGCATCGGCAACGTTCACGAACTGAACGATTTTCGTAACGATGCAGGCAGCATGTTGTCGCTGTACGTGAAAGAGCAGGGCCGGCAAATCGACGCGATGCTCTCGATCGATGCGGCCGAGGTTGCCGTGCGCAACGGTGCGGTTGCGTTCAAGAGCCGCATGCGCTCCGCACTGCGGGCCGGTTGGGAAGGCATGCTGAACAACCCCGGCGCGATGGACGGCATTCCAAGCTATGCCGTCGTCTCGCCCGAGCAGCAGGCGGCATCGGACCGGCGGATCGAGCAAGCGGGCGTGATCAGCCCCGAAGAAGCGAAGACGATCGGCGATGCCGAGTGGCCCAAGTACGAGGGCAAACTGAATCTGCGCAAGCTCGGCGCCTTCCGGCCATGGTTCGCGTCCGTTCAGGATGCGGTCAAGGCAATTCAGGCGCGCCGTACACCCGACGTGAAGGCATGGCTGAAGGCGCCCACGTTCATCGCCGCGCTGCACGACTATCACGAAGAAAACGCGGACGACGGACGGGCGTTCGAGAAAGTCGTGATCGAGGCGATCAACGGATTGCCGTCGGAGGATCGTGGTGCGGCCGTGGTCGAGGAACTGGTCAACAACATGGATCCGACTTTGCCGACCAGTCTCGTGTGGCGTGCGTTCGCCTACAACCAGAAGCAACCGAAGGCCGAGATCAAGCAGTTGCTGGCCCAGGCGATTGCGAACAAGACGACCAAGACCGACACGGTCAGCGACATCGCCGACAAGGTCAGCAAGGTTCTGGAGCAGGTGAAGAACTTCGTCGATTTCCGGGACAAGATGCAGGAGGTACATGAGCATCAGAGTCCGATATCGGTGTCGGAAAAGTATTTGAAAAGCCTTCAGGGCGATGCACTCGTCATCACGATGGGCAATGCACTGTTCAAATGGACGGGGCTTGGCGTTCTCGGCGATTGCGCCGGTACGTTCATGATTCGCGGTGCGCTGATGTTGCGCATCGGCATCAGCAAGGCGGACACGATCGATCTCGTTAGGCAGGCGATCAAGGTCGAACCTGAGTTGCGTATGAGGTTGCAGCAGGGATATCGGACGTTGCGCAGTCAGGGCGTCGCGGCGAAAGACGCGTTCGTCAGGACGATTCAGTCGCTCGCCGAACACGAAGGCGGACAACTCTATCGGGCGAAATGGAATGCGGTCAAGTTGACGCAGGAAGGCAAGGCGGTCAATCTCGGTGTGCGGATCGGCGGCACGCTGGCCGTGATCGAGTTGCTGAGCTTCGGTTGCGCGCTTGCGAAGGCGGACAAGAAGGGCGAAGACTATGCGATGTTGGTGGCGGGGGGATTCTCGTCGATGTCCGCTTGCCTGCAGGCTTCGACGAAGCTGATGACGGGATTGTCGAAGGACGCGGCGCGGACGTTGAGCAATCTGAAGGCGATTACCGGGTATTTTGGCGGGGCGTCTTCGATGATTGGGATGGTGCTGGATCTTGGTAAATTGTATGAAAGCGCCCAACAAAGGAAATACTCGTCGATGTCCATGTATTTTATTAAGGGGACGCTGGGATTTGGTGTGACGGCTGCAAACTTCCTTACCGCATTAACATCGTCGGCTCCATTGATTGTTCGGATTACGGGAGGGCGCGGTGCCGTATTTATTGGGAAAGTGGGTGCCGGCATCGCGGGGGCTACCGCTCGTTCGGGTGCAATGGCCGCGGGTAGGGCGGTAGGCTTGGAGGCGGCTAATGAAATTGGTATGAAAGCAATTGGAACGGTAGCCGGGGAAGCTGGAATTATCGTCACAGAACGGGCAGGACTTTTGGTGGTCGGCCGCGTAGTGCTGTTCCTCGCGGGGTGGGAGGTAGCCGTGGCTTTGGTGGTGTTGCAGCTTTTGATTTCATATTTTTCGGATAACGGATTACAAACGTGGTTCGAGAAGTGTGTGTTCGGTAAAGGGCAGGATAGTCCGCCATGGGCAACGGACAAGCAACATGATGAATTCGAGAAAGCCCTTGCTGATATGGGTTTGAAGTCCGATCGCTAAACTCTATGAATATGGATAAAAGCAAAATGCCTTCTACGGTTCTATTGCGTGGGCGTATTGAGAATCTTCGAAAAACCAGAGGAAATCACGATTTCGTTTTTGGAGATGCGGACCGTGCCAAGATGGGTGCAACGGCAATTGCGGCCGGCTTGGTTGGCTTGGGCGGGGTTGCGGTCGGTTTGGGTGGTATGGCAATGGATACTACTGAGGAGGCGGATTTTCTCGAATTCGATCTCGAAGGGAAATCTGTTAAAGCATGGGTTTGGTGGTCAATATTTTCAGCAGGTGACGAGGTCGAGGTTGTCGCTGAACGTTGGGATAATTCGTGGCAAGCTTTTGGAATCCGTAGAATCTCGGACAAAATTGTTGCCCTTCATCCGCATTGTAGTCGGGGGCGTTATGCGCACTATCGAGCGTCGTTCAAATGGGGAGGCATATTTCTCGCGTCGGCACTGGCCGTGGCATATTTTATAATTGCTTGTTTTGCGATCTTCAAAGGTGGAGCTCCAATCGATAGTTTGCTTATAGGGTGCGCACTGGGGAGCCTGGGAACTGCTGCAATTTTCTCGCTGATCACTTATCGTGTTTCGCGAAAAATGATGGGTTTTGTTCGGTTAGCCGAGGGAATCTTCGAGGGCTTCGGCTGGAAGAATGTTAAAAACATCGATCTCCCGGCCATCACGAAGAAGAATAAGCAACCAGGCGAGCCGGGCGCATTGGGGGTGCTGTATTTCCGCTACTAACTTCATATCACGACCGCAGTCTCAGTTGCTGCGCGGGCGCCTCTGCAACCTTCGCAAGACTCGCTGCAGTCAAGACTTCTTCTTTAGCGATGCGGACCGCGCCAAGATGGGCGCGACCGCGATTGCTGCTGGCGTGGCCGGCCTAGGCACTGTTGCAGTCGGGTTGAGTGGTATGGCGATGGACACTACTGAGGAAGCAGATTTGCTTGAATTTGATCTTAATGGTGATTCGATCAGGGCCTGGGTGTGGTGGTCGATATTTTCGGAAGGTGATGAAGTAGAGGTTGTTGCAGAGCGTTTCGGTGGTACGTGGCAGGCGTTTGGTATACGGCGACTCTCGGATAAAATCGTTGCACTTCATCCGCATTGTAGTAGAGGTCGCTTTGCACATTATCGTGCGTCGTTTAAGTGGGGCGGGATCTTTTTTGTGTCGGCAATGGCTGTACTATATTTTATATCGGCATGTTTTTTGATATTGAGGGGTGGAATGCCGGTTGAAAATCTTCTTATATCGATTTCGCTGGGAACTCTGGTGTCGGCGCTGGGTTATGGGTTCATTACTTATCGCGTTGCCCGTAAGATGATGGGCTTCGTTCGCCTGGCCGAAGGAATCTTTGAAGGATTCTGCTGGAAGGACGTCAAAAATATCGATCTCCCGGCCATCACGAAGAAGGATAAGAAACCCGGCGACCCTGCCGCACTGGGCATCCTGTATTTCCGCTACTGACAAGCACCCGGATCACGTTACGAGCAAGGAATCGAATTCATGATGAACCTCATCCGTGTCGGCGACGACACCGACCACGGCGGCAAGGTAATCACAGGTTCGTCGAAGATGCGCTTCGACGGCCGATTCGTGGCGCGCAAGGGCGACGAAGTGACGTGTCCGCAGCATCCCGAGATCAAACCGAACCTGATCGTTGAGGGCGACGAATCGATGACTGACGATGGCATCCCGATTGCCCGGCACGGCCATCGCGCGACTTGTGGATGTTGTTTGATTTCGAGCCTCGTCTGATCGGCATAGGTGACCGGCGAACGTTCCACGAGACGTGTCGCACCGCGAGGTCAGACGAGCGGCGTCGCTCCCGGTCGCGGCGCACAGCGGCGAATTTCCCTGCCGTTGTTGGCGGACATGACGACAAGCTGCACGAAGTTGGTTGCCGACATATGTGCAGTGAAAAAACGCTCCATCACACCGACGAACGCATTCAGACTCGTTGCGGCGAACGCCTGTTCGTCCACGGTCAGCGTCACCTCCAGGCCGCGTACAAAGCTCGGCATCGGCTCTCCCGACAGCCAGAGTTGCTTGACGCGATGACCCAGGTTCGTCAATCCATCGATCAGGCTCGCGTGCCTGCCCGACTGCAGCGCAAATTGGCGGAGCAGACGTTTCAATTCCGCAAGCCCCGAGCGGGTCAGTTCGATCGAATGCGGCGCGAGTTGTGCGATGAGTCGCCATACGGCGTCGCCTTCTTGCGATAGATGGGCAACCGCGGTGGGCGCGTCGAGCATGTCGATGCGCGACACGATTGCGCCTTGTTCGTTGACGAGATCACCATTCGGCGCACTCGCCCGTATCGTCCGGGGGAGATCGCCGTTCGTGCATGTCATGTTCGCGGTGATCTGCTCGATCCCGGTGTCGGACGCAGGGCGACCATCGAGTCCCACCAGACTGATCGCAGCCTCAACTTTTCCCGAAGAAGACGTCGCCGCGCGTTGGGCGGAAACCCAGTAGGGGCCGGTCGGGCTGCCGACACCGCCATGCATGAGCGACGTGAACGGCGGAATGACAGCCGCCCTCGACACGCCAGTCGTGGCGCGTACCGTGTCGACCGACCAGATCGCAACTTGCGCCGCATCGGTGTTCTGCGACTGCACCGGATACGTGCCGGTCAGCGAGTCTCGTTTGAGCGGCACCGACGTTAGCCGGAACAGATTGATGATCGGGGTGCAGAAGAGCTTCAGGTTTTCTGCCGACAAGGCGCCCAGCCGCTGGGCTTCCCGCGAGTCCGGATGTACGCCGCGGATGGCGAGGTGCAGCGTCAGTTTGTGATCCGGGCCTGTTGCATCGGTCAGCGCACCGAGATCGACGTCAACGAAATCGAACTTCTTCGAGTATGCGAAGTATTCGCCGAGCAATCGCAGGGCCGGCGCTCCGTCGTCCTCCTCGATCAGCCGCTCGGTGTCGTCATAGCCTACCGGTGCAAGCGGCGAAGCGTGCAATGCGGTCCAGCGCTGTTGCGTGTCTTCGACGAACGCTGCCGCGGTCCGCATTGTCATCGAATCGAGGATCGTGGCGACGACTTCGTCAGCACCGTGGATATGGACACGCAGCGGACTCGGGATGGACGCGATACGAAAATCAGGCCGCGTAACCGCGAAAGTGATCGAGAGGAGACCGGATGTGCTCGGTGGCAATACCGCATAAGACGGAACGCTGGTTGCCGGCCCGTACCGCGCGTGCTCGATGCGTATGGGCGCAAGCGTAACGTCGTAGACGGTACGGAAGCGGCAGTCCTCCGCTTTGCTCGAGAGTTCGGTGTTGCGGCGAATCGACGACGGTTCGGTCAGCTTGTCGAACACGTCGCCGATGTCGAACCGGGCAATCGTACATGCCGGGACCGGTCGCAGGTATTGCGGGCACAGCATGCCTGCCAGCGACGTGGTGAATTCGGGATACTCGTCACTGAGCCGAGTGCCGATATTCGCGGCAAGAAGAGCGAATGACTGCAGCATTCGCTCGATATGCGGATCTTCAGAGCGGTCTCCGTTGATCCCGAGACGGACGGCAATTTTGGGATAGCGCGCCGAGAAGGAGGCAATTGATGCGCGCAGCAGGCCAAGCTCTCGTTCGTAGTGCGGAAGCAGATGATCCATTGCGTGAAGTGGCGAACCGATCGAGCGACAAAGGCAAGTACTCCCTGCCTGCTCGGTTGCGCCGAATGATGTCGGGCGTGTCGGTGCTTGGGATCGCAATGATAACCATAAAATTACATATTGCTGTCATCGCATGTCAATTTGCTTTCTGTTCCGTCGGATGCCGAGACGGGCGACGCGACATTCCGCCTTCGCATCACACGTGCGCCGCCCGCCGCGTCCGCGTGCGCTTCACCTCGTACATCTCCTGGTCCGCATGCTCGATCAGCGCGTTCATGTCGGTGCCGTCGTCGGGCAGCATCGCGATGCCGACGCTGACGCCGAGCCGCAGCGGATGCCCGTCGAATTCGAACGGCTCGCCGACCTGCCGCGCGAGCCGTGCGCGTTGCGCGTCGACGTCGTCGCGGCCGCCGACGTTCGGCAGGATCACCGCGAACTCGTCGCCGCCCACCCGCGCAACCGTATCCGAGCGCCGCACGGCGCCGAGCATGCGCGTGGCGATCTCGCGCAGCGCGGCGTCGCCCGCGCGGTGGCCAAGGCCGTCGTTGATCGGCTTGAGCCCGTCCATGTCGATGTTGAGGATGCCGAGCCGGCCGTTCGCGCGCAGCGCCGTGTGCATCGACTGGCGCAGGCGGTCGTAGAACAGCGCGCGGTTCGGCAGGCCGGTGAGCGCGTCGTGCGTCGCGCGCAGGTACAGCTCGTTGGCCTCGTTGCGCGCCGCGTGGAACATCGCGGCGGCGATCAGGTCGGCCATCAGCCGCAGCGTGCCGGCGTCTTCGGCCGAAAAACCGTCGACGTCCGGCGACATCACCTTCAGCACGCCGACCGTCGTGTCCGCATGGGTGAGCGGCATGACCAGCATCGAGCGCAGCCCCACCCGGCGGCACGCGTCACGATCGACGCGCGGGTCGGTTTCCGAATCCGTGCAGCGCAGCAATTCACCGCGCGTCACACACAGGCCGGACAGGCTGCCCGTGCGGCGCAGCCGCAGCCCCAGCATCCCGGCGGCGGAGCCCGACGCGGCGCGGTACACCATGTCGTCGCCTTCGGCGAATTCGACCGCCGCGCCGCCCGCGCCCGTGAGTTGCGGCACCTGCTCGGTCACGTAAGCCATCACGCTGCCGAGATCGAGGCCGAGTTTCGCGATCTCGGTCTGCGCGGCAATGATGCGCAGCAGCGTGTCGGGGGACGGGGTGGCGGTGTCGACAATTTGATCCAAGTCAGTTTTCCATAAAGAAAGCGCGGCGCTCTGTGCGAGCTTGCGGTAGCATACGCGCCGCCCGTGCGGCAGCGCATTCCGGGCGGCCCGCAAGGGGTCGCAACCGGCATCCGGCCGGTAGTCGGGTCTTCGACCACCGGTCCGGCAGCGCCGGCAGTATGCCGGTCGGTCCGGCAGGCAGCAACGGCGTAACTCTTGCCATTCAATCGCGGCGCGCAGCATTTCCGACCGAATTGAGTTGTTTTTCGCGTCGTCAGCGCGAATCACGGTGAGTTTCGCCCTTATTTTGAGATAGTGTGACGAATGTGCGAGCGCCGGTGCCAGGCGCGCGCCGCCGTCTGACGAATCGGCAGCAAAAGCGTTCGTCGCGTCGTTCCGATAATTGCATTCAGGCAGACTTTGAGGGGAAGCAGTGGGGATGTGCACTCGCGGGCATAGCTGCTGTGCGCGCGTCGGTCGCGACGCGCTTGATAACAACCGGATGATCACGACGATGCGGAGCCGCGCATGAAGCCGGCCGTTTCGCTGTTCGTCCTGTCGGTGGCCACGTTCGGCGCGCTCCATGCGGCCGCGCTGTCGGCCGCACCGATGCCGGCGGTGCCTGCCGCCGCTTCGGCGTCCGCCGGCAGTCCGGCCGTGCCGCCGCCCGCCAGCGGCGCGGCCATGCCGAGCGCCGCCAGCGCGGCGTCCGCCGGCCTGCCGACGACGACCGTGCACCTGCCGTTCGCGTCGCTCGGCGCATTCGATCCGGTGCGCCTGCGCGGCGCCGACGACGCGCGCACGATCAACGCGGGCGTGCGGCTCGACCGCGTGGTCACCGGCGCGCGGCTGCGTCTGACCTATGCGTATTCGCCGTCGCTCGTGTTCCCGATGTCGCACCTGAAGGTGTCGATGAACGGCGAGGTGATCGCGACCGTCCCGTTCGACGCGACGCGCGCGGGCCGCACGGTCACGCAGGACATCCCGATCGATCCGCGCTACTTCTCCGATTTCAACCAGATCGGCCTGCGCCTGATCGCGCATTACACGCTCGATCACTGCGAGGACCCGTCGAACTCGGCGCTGTGGGCCGACGTGAGCCCGACGAGCGAGCTGATCCTCGACGAATCGCCGCTGCGCCTGCCGAACGACCTCGCGCTGCTGCCCGCGCCGTTCTTCGACCGGCGCGACAACGGGCTGCTGCTGCTGCCGTTCGTGCTGCCGGCGTCGCCCGATTCGGCGACGCTGCGCAGCGCCGGCGTGCTCGCGTCGTGGTTCGGCGCGCAGGCCGACTACCGGCAGGCACGCTTCCCGGTCGCGGCGACGCTGCCGGCCGACGACCAGGCGGTGGTGGTCGGCACGGCCGCGACCCTGCCTGTCGGCCTCGCGCTGCCGTCGGTCACCGGCCCGCTGCTCGCGGTGGCCGACAACCCGGCCGCGCCGGGCCGCAAGCTGCTGGTCGTGACGGGCCGCACGGCGGCCGAAGTCGACGACGCGGTCGCGGCGCTCGTGCTCGGCCGTGCGGCGCTGTCGGGCCCGGCGGCAACCGTCGCGCACGTCGATCTCGGCGCGCCCCGCAAACCGTACGACGCGCCGCGCTGGCTGCCGGTGAACCGGCCGATCGCGTTCCGCGAGCTCGTGTCGGACCCGCGCGAACTCGAAGTGCGCGGCACGTCGCCCGACGCGATCCGCCTGAACCTGCGCGTGCCGGCCGATCTCCATTCGTGGAACGGCTCGGGCGTGCCGATCACGCTGCGTTACCGCTATACGGCGCCGACCGTGCAGGACGACTCGACGCTCGCCGTCGAGATCAACGAACAGCTCGTGAAGTCGTACCGGCTCGGGCCGGCCCATGCGGAAGACGCGCGCGGGCGCATGCAGCTGCCGCTGCTGGCGGTGCCGGAAGGGCGCGTGACGAGCGATGTCGACATCCCGGCGTTTCGCGTCGGCAGCGGCAATCAGCTGCAGTTCCGCTTCACGCTCGATTCGCAGAAGACGGGGCTCTGCTCGAGCACCGCGACCGAGCCGCAGCGCGCGGCGATCGATCCCGATTCGACGATCGACTTCTCGCACTTCGTCCACTACGCGCAATTGCCGAACCTCGCGTTCTTCGCGAACAGCGGCTTCCCGTTCACGCGCTTCGCCGACCTGTCGCAGACGGCCGTCGTGGTCCCCGACCGGCCGTCGCCGCAGGAGCTCGAAGCCTACCTGACGATGCTCGGCCACATGGGCCAGTGGACCGGCTTCCCGGCGCTGCGCGTGGAGGTTGCGCGGCCCGGCGACGTCGCCGCGCTGGCGGGCCGCAAGGACCTGCTCGTGATCGACGGCTCGCCCGCGTCGGCGCTGCTGTCGCGCTGGCGCGCGGCGCTCCCGCTGACGATCGACCAGCAGGGCGGCACGGGCGCGACGCGCGTTGCCTTCTCGGTGAAGGAACGCTGGCGCAACGGCATCGGCATGGCCGACGGCGGCGCGCATATCGAGCAGACGGGCTCGCTCGCCGCGCTCGCCGGCTTCGAGCTGCCGGGCAGCCACGGCCGCAGCGTCGTCGCGCTGACGGCGACCGACCAGACGCGCCTGGCCGATCTGCTCGACGTATTCGAGAAGCCGGGCCTCGTGTCGCAACTGCAGGGCGACCTCGCGCTGGTGCGGCCGGGTCAGGTCGACAGCCTGCGCGTCGGCGAGCCGTACGTGGTCGGCTTCGTGCCGTGGTATGCGCGCGTCTGGACGCATGCGGCGCGGCACCCGGTCGTGCTCGGCGTGGTCGGCGTCGCCGCGGGGCTGCTGCTCGCGCTCGGCGTGTTCAGCGTGCTGCAGAGAATCGCCGCGCGTCGACGGGGGATGTAACGGATGGCGTGGGCATTCGCAAGGCGACGGGCAACGCGGCCGGCGCGTCGCGTCGGCACGACGCTCGTGCTGGCCGTCGCGGCGGCGTGTGCGGCGACCGGCGCCGCCGGGCGCGCGCAGGCGGCGCAAAGCGGCGCGGCCGATGTGCAATGCGGCGCGGCGTGGCCGCGCTGGGACGCGTTCAAGCGCGATTTCGTGTCGGCCGACGGCCGGGTGATCGACGTCGGCTCGGCCGATTCGCGCACGGTATCGGAGGGGCAGGCGTATGGACTGTTCTTCGCGCTGGTTGCGAACGACCGGCGCACGTTCGACACGATCCTCGCATGGACCGAGAACAACCTCGCGCAGGGCGACCTGAGCGCCCGTCTGCCGGCGTGGCTGTGGGGCCGCGCGCCGGACGGCGCCTGGCGCGTGCTCGACGCGAACGCGGCGTCGGACGCCGACCTGTGGATCGCATACACGCTCGTCGAAGCCGGCCGGCTGTGGCGCGAGCGCAGCTACACGGCGCGCGGCGCGCTGCTCGCGAAGCGTGTGCTGGACGACGAGACGGCCAGCGTGCCGGGCCTCGGCCTCACGCTGCTGCCCGGGCCGACCGGCTTCAAGCTGGCCAACGGTCAATGGCGCGTGAACCCGAGCTATTCGCCGCCGCAGGTGATCCGCGGGCTCGCCGCGCGCCTGCCCGACGATCGGCGCTGGGCCGCGCTCGCGGCCAGCACCGGCCGCGTGCTGCTCGACACCGCGCCGAAGGGCTTTTCGCCGGACTGGGCGCTGTATCGCGCGGGCGCCGGCTTCGGGCCCGATCCGCAAACCCGCGCGGAAAGCGCGTACAACGCGATCCGCGTGTACCTGTGGGCCGGCATGCTCGATCGCGCCGATCCGCTCGCCGCGCCGCTGCTCGCGCGGTTTGCGCCTTTTGTCGACTACATTGCCGCGCATGGCGCGCCGCCGGAGAAGGTCGACACGACGACCGGCGTCGCGGGGCCGAACGACGGCAACGGCGGCTTCTCCGCGGCGGCCGTGCCGTTCCTCGACGCGCGCGGCCAGCAAGCGCTCGCCGACGCGCAGGTCGCGCGTGTCGATACGCTCGCGCGCCAGTCGGCGCCCGGCTACTACACGAGCGTGCTGACGCTGTTCGGCCTCGGCTGGCGCGACGGCCGCTACCGGTTCGGCGCGGACGGGTCGCTCGACGCGCGCTGGGAGGGTCGTCCATGCGCGGCCCGATGAAGCGCTCCGCACCGCGCGTCGCGGGGTTCGCATGGCTCGCGTCGTCGGTCTGCGCGGCGGCGCCGGCCGCGGCGGCTGGCGCCGTCGCCGTCGCCACGCCGCCGAAAACCGTCGCGCCGAAGGCCGCGCCGGCGCCGGCCACGGCCGATCGGTCCGACGCGCAGCGCCAGCTCTCGACCGCCCGCATGTGGGGCGCGAAGCATCGCGACGACCTCGCGCGCGACGCGCTGCGCAAGGGGCTCCTGATCGCGCCGGACGATCCCGAACTGCTCGCCGAGCAGATGCGCGTGCTGTTGCGGCTCGGCGACGCGCAAGGCGCGCAGGCCGTGCTGGCGCGCCTGCAGGCGCGTGCGCCCGCGGCACCCGGCACGCGGCGTGCGGCCGACGAATACCGCGTCGCGACGAGCGGGCGCGGCGAGATGGCGCAGATCCGCCTGCTCGCGCGCAGCGGCCGCGCCGACGAAGCGGCCCGGCGGATCGTCGCGCTGTTTCCGAACGGCGCGCCGTCCGGCGCGCTCGGCGCCGAGTACTACCAGATCGTCTCGAATGCGCCGGGCGGACGCGAACCGGCGATCGCCGCGCTGCGCCGCGCGGTCGCGGCCGACCCGCAGGACGTGAGCGCGGCGCTGGCGCTCGCGCGGCTGCTGAACCAGCGCGACGACACGCGCGCGGAAGCGAACCGGATCGCGTGGTCGCTCGCGAAGCGGGCCGACACCGACCATACGGACGCGATGGCCCTGTGGCGCCGCGTGCTGCAGTCCGCCGGCGCCGATCCCGCGTATCTCGACGCGTTGCATGCGTATTTGGCGCTCGTGCCGGACGACACCGAATTCCGCGATCGCGTCGCCACCCTCGACCGGCAGCGCGACGCGCAACGCCGGCTCGAACGCGATCCCGACTACATCGCGCAGCAGCGCGGCCTGCAGGCGCTCGCGCGCGGCGACCTGGCCGGCGCCGATCCGCTGCTCGCGCGCGCCGCGCAGGCGCGCGCCGACGACGCCGATGCGCTCGGCGGCCTCGGCCTGCTGCGCTTGCGCGAAGGCCGGCATGACGAAGCGCGTGCGCTGTTCATGCGCGCCGCGGCGCTGTCGACCGACCAGCGCGGCAAGTGGCAGGGCCTTGCGCGTACCGCGCAGTTCTGGGGGCTGCTCGCGCAGGGCCGCGCGGCGGCTTCGGCCGGGCGGCCGCAGGATGCCGAGCGCGCGGCGCGCGCCGCGCTCGCGATGCAGCCCGCTAGCCCGGACGCGAAGCTGCAGCTTGTCGATGCACTGCTCGCGCAGCGCGACTGGGCGCGCGCGGAGCCGTTGCTGCGCGAACTGCTGGCCGCACGTTCGCCGACGCTGTCGGCGGTGCGCGGCACCGCGATGCTGTATGAGAACACTGGCCGCGCGGATCGCATTGGCCCGCTGCTCGACGCGCTGCAGGGTCGCGTGACGGGCCGCGACGATCGCCGCGCGCTCGACGGGCTGCGCGCCGACCTGCTTGCGAGCCAGGCGCGCGCGCTCGCCGACAAGGGCGAACGCGGGCCGGCCGCGCAACGCTACGAAGCCGCGGTGCGTGCGGCACCCGATGCGCCGTGGACGCGTTTCGCGCTCGCGCGGCTGTATCGCGACATGGGGCTGCGGCAGCTCGGTCGCACGGTAATGGACGAAGGGCTCGCGCAAAGCGACACGCCCGAGATGCGCTATGCGACCGCGCTGTATCGCAACTCGCTCGACGACATCGCCGGCGCGCAGGCCGCGCTCGCGGGCGTCGACGACGCGCACCGCTCGGACGGCATGCGTGCGCTCGCGCGCAAGCTCGACGCGGAAAGTGCGCTGGCCGACGCGCGCGGCGCGCTCGGCCGCGGCGATCGCGCCGCGTTCACCGCGTCGCTCGCGCATGCGCAGGCGAGCGCGCCGGACGATCCCGACATGCTCGCGGCGATCGGCGCGCAGTGGATCGACGCGGGCGAACCCGAGCGCGGCCTCGCGCCGTTGCGCGACTGGATCGCCGCGCATCCTCACGAGGCCGACACCGACGTCCGCCTGCGCTACGGCGACCTGCTCGGCAGCGCCGGGCGCGACGACGCGCTCGCCGCGTGGCTCGACGCACTGCGCCGCGAGCCGGCGCTGACGGCGGCACAGACCGCGCGCATCGAGGATCAGTCGCTGCGGCTCGTGCTGCGGCAGACGGACGACGCGATCGCACGGCAGGACTATGCGCGTGCCCGCACGCTGCTCGGTCGGGCGAGCGACGCCGGCCGCGCGGACAAGCGCTACGCACTGGAGCTGGCCGACCTCGAACGTGCGCAGGGGCACTACGACGCGGCGCGCGACGCGCTCGCGCCGGTCGTCGCGAGCACGCCGGACGATGCCGATACGCAGCTCGCGCTCGCGCGGATCGACGAGGACAGCGGTCATCGCGCGGCGGCGCTCGCGCGCGTGCAGGCCGTGCTCGCACGCACGCCGGACGACGACGTCGATACGCGGCTGTCGGTCGTGCGCCGCCTGAACGCGCTGCGCCGCCCGGACGAAGCCGCGCAGGTGACCGGCCCGCTGCAGGCCGCGTATCCGGCGCGCGCCGACGTGACGGTGGCAGCCGGGCGCGTGGCCGAGGCACAGGGCCGCTACGACGATGCCGCGTCGCTGTACCGGCTGTCGCTGTCGCAGGAACGCACGAGCGGCGTGAGCCCCGGCCGCGACGGCCGCACGCCCGCGCAGGCCGCGTTCGCGGATCTCGAGCAGCGGCGTGACCCGGAGATCGAGACCGGCTGGCTGCCCGCGTACAAGTCGGGCGACGAAGGGGTGTCCTCGTACCGCGCGCAACAGGTGCCGATCTACCTGCAGGTGCCGGTGCGCTACGACGGGCATGCGTTCCTGCAGCTCGACACCGTGCATCTGGACGCAGGCACGCTCGATACGAGCGACCCGAACGCGTATTCGCTGAAGACCTTCGGGACCTACGCCGCGCTCAACACGCCGATCGGGCTGCCTGCGCCGTTCGCACCGAATCCGTCGGCCGCCGAGTTGATCGCGCATCCGCGCGGCGACCTGCACCAGCCGATGACGGGCGTCGCGCTCGGCGCCGGCTATCGCACGGACGCGTGGCGCGTCGATCTCGGCACGTCGCCGCTCGGTTTCCCGGTGCATTACCTGGTCGGCGGCGTGCGCTACCGCTTCGACGCGGGCCCGGCGAGCTTCACCGTGAACGCGTCGCGCCGGCCGGAAACGAGCAGCGTGCTGTCGTATGCGGGGATGCGCGACCCGTGGACCGGTGCGGTATGGGGCGGCGTGCGCCGCGACGGCGTGAACCTGCGTGCGGCGGTCGACGTCGGCCGCGTGAACCTGTTCGCGGAACTCGGCGCGGGCGTGCTATCCGGCCGCAACGTCGAGCGCAACGCGGAAGTCACGCTGCGCTCGGGCTTCACGGTGCCGGTGTACGAACGCGCGACGATGAAGGTGAGCACGGGGCTCGTCGGCAATGCGTGGCATTACGCGCAGAACCTGCGCTACTACACGTACGGGCAGGGCGGTTACTACAGCCCGCAGCGCTACCTGTCGCTCGGCGTGCCGATCGAGTGGGCGGGTCGGCGCGACGCGCTGTCGTGGGACCTGACCGTCACGGCCGGGATCTCGAACAGCTATGAAAAGGATTCGCTGTTCTACCCGACCTTCGCGGGCCAGCGCGCCGCGCAGGAGGCGGCCGGGCTGGTCTACACGGGCAGTTCGACGCGCGGCGTGTCGTTTTCTTACGGCGTGAACGGCATCGTCGAGTATCGCGTGAATCCGCACCTGAGCGTCGGCGCGCAACTGCATGTCGACCGGTCGCACGACTATGCGCCGAGTTCGGCGCTCGTGTACCTGCGCTATGCGTTCGACGCACGCGCGGAGCGCAGCTGGCGCGTCACGCCGACGCCGGTGCGGCTTTATTCGGATTACTAGGGTCTGCTTGCATATGGAACGCGTGAATACCGAAATCGACGCAACCCGTCCCGCGCTCGGCGCCGCCGGCCTGCTGGACCGCCTGCGCGCGCTGCTGCGCACGGGTCCGGCCGGCGGCCGCGCCGCCCCGCTGAGCCGGCTCGCGATCGACGGGCTGCCCGATGCGTGGACGCAACTGGAAGCAGGCGGCCTGTACGCCGTCTATGCCGCCACCGGCACGCCGGCGTGCGACGCGCTGGTGTGGGAAAGCGCGCGGCAGTCGCGCACGCGCGACGTGACGGTCGTGCTGTCACGCGACGCGGCGCGCGTGGCCGCGCAGATGCAGGCGCACGGTTTCGCGGGCGCCGCGCAGCCGGCCGGCTGGCCGCGCAACCTGAACGTGCTGGCGATGCCGCCCGCACCCGCGTCTGCGTCCGCGGCGGCCGACGGCGACGCCGCGATCGAACCGGGCGCGCCGCGCCAAGCGGCGCCCGCTCCGTTCGCACGGCTCGCGGGCGGCTTGCGCGCGATGAAGCGCTACGGCTTTCGCACGCGCTCGCTGTATTTCATCGAAGGCGCGCAACGCTGGTTCAGCTGGGACGATCCGGTCGCGCTCGCGGAAGAGGCGCACGCGCTCGCCGACTGGTGCCGCACGCACCGGATCGCGCTGGTGCTGCTGGTCGATCCCGAGATCGCGCGCACCGGCGCCGCTCCGGACACCGACGATCCGCCGCTCGTGCGCGACGCGAATCGCGCGCCGCGCAGCGGCTTTCACGGCGTGTGCTCGGGCGTCGCGCAGTTGCAGCGCACGCACGGCGAGCTGCTGTGGGTCGTCGATTTCTGGCGCGCGGGCGACACGCTCGCGGCCGGCGAAGTGCGGCCGCTGCGCTTCGCGCCGGGCGGCCGGCTCGCGGCGATCGTCGACGGCGGCGCCGTCCAGCCGTCGCGCGGGATGAAGCTCGCGACCGACGAGGATCGCGTCGTCGTCAGCCGTGCGGTGCTCGACGACGCGGGCCGCGTGCCCGCCGGCTGGGAAATCGTCGACGACAACGCCGCGGTCGTCGCTGCCTGTGCGCACGCGCAGGCCGCGACCGCGGTGCTCGCGTTCCGCTCGCATCCGCAGCTCGAGGCGTTGTGCGCGGCCGTGCACGCGCTGCGCCGGCAATGCGGCGGCGCGCTGAAGATCGCCGTCGTCGAACGCGGCGAGGTGCTGCGCCAGCAGTTCGAGATGCTCGTGCTGAGCGTCGGCGCGAACCGCGTCGTCGCACGCGACCTGCCGCTGTCGCGGATGCAGGCCGCGGTGAACGCGCTGCACGGGCAGCTCTATGCGCGGCCCGTCGCGCCGGACTATCGCGCGGCGCTCGCGGCCGCGCTCGGCGATTCGGTGCTCGGCTACCTGCCGGTCGGTGCGTTCTGCCTGCGGATTCGCGCGGTGCTCGATCGCGGCGCCGTGCTCGCGCTGCCGCATACGCTCGCGAAGATCGCGCTGCTGCCCGGCGTGTCGCACGTCGACGCGCTGCGGCACTGCCGGCCGCGCCGCGCCGGCGACGTCGTGACGGCCGATGCCGGGCACCTGTACGTGTTCCTGTTCGCGTGCGAACCGGTCGATGCCGAGGACGCGCTCGCGCGGATCTTCGACGTGCCGGTCGATACGCTGTCCGATCGCGTCGTATGTCTCGGGGCAGGCAGCGTCGACACCGAGCTCGATGCGCTGAAGACCGAGAACCGGCGCGCGCCGATCGCCGACTACAGCGACCTGTTCGCGGCGGCGAAGCAACCGGGCGCGACGCGCGTGCCGGCCGAACGCGCGGACGAGGGCGCGGGCGCGGCGAATGCCGAACCGGGCGGCGCGCCCGATTCGAACCTCGACAACTCGCCGCGGCCCGTGCGCGACGAAGACCCCGTGCCGGCCGCCGCTGCGCCGGCCCCGTCTGCCGACATTCCCGCTGCGCGCGCGCGCGGCGCCATCCGCAGCGCGATGCCGCTGCGCAAGCCGGAGGGCGCATGATCGCCGAACTCGTCATCGGATTCATCGTCGGCATCGCGATTGCGGTGCCGGTGTGGATCGTCGCGCAGCACCTCGGCATCGGCCGCGGTTTTCATGCGCCGCGAGGGCTGAACCGGCGCGACGCGGTGCCGTGCGAACTCGTGCCGATCGCGCTGCGCGGACGCCTGCTGCCCGACGCCGACCGCGCCGACGAGGCCGCGCGATGAAGACGATCGCCATCACGTCGACGACCGGCGGCGCGGGCCGCACGACGCTCGCCGGCGCGCTCGCGGTGCTGCTCGCGCGCCGCGGCCGGCCGGTCGTCGCAGTCGAGTTCGACGCGCAGAACCTGATGGGCGCGACGCTCGGGCTCGACACGCTGGCCGAACACGGGCTCGCGCACAGCCTGCTCGCGGATCCTGCTGACGCCGCGCCGTGGCACGCGCATACGTGGCGTAATGCCGACGGCGTGCTGTTCGTGCCGTACGGACAGGTCGACGCGGCAGACGCCGCTGCCTGCGATGCGCGGCTCGCGGCCGAGCCGGACTGGCTCTCGCGCGCGCTCGACGAGATCGCGCTGCCGGCCGAGGGCGTCGTGCTGGTCGACACGGCCCGCTATCCGTCGCCGCAGGCCGAGCAGGCGATTCGCCGCGCCGACCTCACGCTCGTCGTCGTGTCGCCCGAACCGGCCGCGTGCGCGACCGTCGCCGCCCGCCTGGACGCGCTGCGTGCCGGCGGCGGCGACCTGCAGATCGTCGTGAACCGGCTGAACCCCGCGCGCGACATGCAGCGCGATGCGCTCGCGATGCTGCGCGCCGTCGCGGGGCCGATGTCGATGCTCGAGCAGCGCATTCACGTCGACGCGGCCGTGCCCGAAACGCTCGCGCGCGGCAGCTGGATCTTCGACGATGCGCCGTATTCGCAGGCGTCGCACGACCTGAACGGCGTCGCGAACTGGGTCGATGCGTGGCTCACGGCGGCCGCGGCCGGCCGTGCGGGAGCGTCGCGATGAAAGCCGCGTTCGCGTCGCGCTGGCGCGCCACGGTCCGACGCGCGACCGACTGGTGCGCGCGCGGAATCGGGCTGCCGGCCGAGCGCACGCTGCTCGACTGGCTCGTGCGGCTGTTCTTCCATGCGCCGCCGCCCGGCCGGCCCGACCCCATGCGCCGCCGGGCGCGCATGGCGTTCCTTTGGCTCGCGCGCGAGTGGGGCGTGCTGCAGCCGCTGAGCCCGCGTGAATGGCTGTGGCGCGCGATCGTGCGCGCGCCGCGCGCGGCCGGCGAGCAGCCCGCGCGCGATCCGCTCGCGTGGTTCGACACGTTCGTCGTGCCGGTCTACGTCGCGGTGCGCGCGCTCGGCGCATGCATCAGCGCACAGCTCGAGCGTTTGCCGTGGGCGCGCTGGGGCGGCTGGCTCGACGCGCGCGCACACGGCGTCGGCCGGCGCCGCTGGCTCGCGCCGCTGCTGCTGATCGCGGGCGCGCTGATGTGGGCCGCGGCCGGGATGTCGCCGCTGATGCCCGGCGCGCAGTTCGCGTTCTTCGCGATCGTCGCGGTGCTGGCGCTCGCGCTGCGCCGCCTGCCGGGCCATCTGCCGACCCTCGCGCTCGCGTCGCTCGCGCTGCTCGCCACGCTCCGCTACGTGTGGTGGCGCACGACCCAGACGCTCGATTTCCGCAGCCCGATCGAGGCGGTCGCCGGCTACCTGTTGTACGGCGCCGAAGCCTATACCTGGATGATCCTGCTGCTCGGCTTCGTGCAGACCGCGTGGCCGCTTGACCGGCCGATCGTGCCGCTGCCCGACGACCCGGACAGCTGGCCGAGCGTCGACATCTACATCCCGACCTACAACGAGCCGCTGTCGGTCGTGAAGCCGACCGTGTTCGCCGCGCAGAGCATCGACTGGCCGACCGGGAAGCTGCACGTGTACCTGCTCGACGACGGCAAGCGCCCCGAGTTCGCGGCGTTCGCGCGGGAGGCCGGCATCGGCTACCTGACGCGCGACGACAACCTTCACGCGAAGGCCGGCAACATCAACCGCGCGCTGCCGAAGACGCACGGCGAATACATCGCGATCTTCGACTGCGATCACGTGCCGACGCGCTCGTTCCTGCAGACCACGATGGGCGTGTTCCTGCGCGACCCGAAATGCGCGCTGGTGCAGACGCCGCATCATTTCTTCTCGCCCGATCCGTTCGAGCGCAACCTCGGCACGTTCCGCGAGATCCCGAACGAGGGCAACCTGTTCTACGGGCTCGTGCAGTCGGGCAACGACCTGTGGAACGCGACGTTCTTCTGCGGGTCGTGCGCGGTGCTCAAGCGCACCGCGCTGGAGGAGGTGGGCGGCGTCGCGGTCGAGACCGTGACCGAGGACGCGCACACCGCGCTCAAGCTGCATCGCCGCGGCTACACGTCGGCGTACCTGCCGACCGTGCAGGCGGCCGGCCTCGCGACCGAGAGCCTCGCGGGTCACGTGAAGCAGCGCACGCGCTGGGCGCGCGGGATGGCGCAGATCTTCCGCATCGACAACCCGTTCCTCGGGCGCGGGCTCGGCTTCATCCAGCGGATCTGCTACGGCAACGCGATGCTGCATTTCTTCTACGGGATCCCGCGGCTCGTGTTCCTGACGATTCCGCTCGCGTACCTGTTCTTCCACCTGTACTTCATCAACGCGTCGTCGATCGCGCTCGCGAGCTACGTGATCCCGTACCTGGTGCTCGCGAACGTCGCGAACTCGCGGATGCAGGGGCGCTATCGCCATTCGTTCTGGGCCGAGGTCTACGAATCGGTGCTCGCGTGGTACATCGCGCTGCCGACCACCGTCGCGTTCTTCAGCCCGAAGCACGGCAAGTTCAACGTGACCGACAAGGGCGGCAAGATCGACGAAGGTTACGTCGACTGGTCGACGTCGAAGCCGTACCTCGTGCTGTTCGCGCTGAACGTGCTCGCGATCGCGGCCGGGCTGTGGCGGCTCGTGGCCGATCAGGGCGACGAGGCGTCGACGATCCTGATCACGCTCGGCTGGACCGTCTACAACCTCGCGATGCTCGGCGCGGCGCTGGCCGTCGCGCGCGAGACCAAGCAGGTGCGCGTCACGCACCGGATCGCGATGCGCGTGCCGGCGACGCTGCTGCTCGCCGACGGCTCGACGGCCGCGTGTTTCACGAGCGACTACTCGACCGGCGGCCTCGGCCTCGAAGCGGTGCCGGGGCTGCCGCTCGCGATCGGCGACACGCTGACGGTGTGCGTGACGCGCGGCGACCGGCCGTTCCCGTTCCCGGTACGCGTGAGCCGCGTGACGCCGACCCACGTCGGCGTGAGCTTCGAGGCGCTGACGCTCGAGCAGGAGCGCCAGCTCGTGCAGTGCACGTTCGGCCGCGCGGACGCGTGGCTCGACTGGCATGCGGGCACGCGCACGGACACGCCGCTGCGCGGGTTGAAGGAAGTGCTGCGCGTGGGCCTGGACGGTTACGTACGGATGTGGAAGGGTGTGGCGCGCGGCGTGCAGTCGATGCTGGCACCGAAGCTCGATCGGGCGCGCGACTGACGCGGCGCCCATCACGGAGTGGTTTAGATGACGTTCTGGAATCTGTATTTCATCCTGAAGTTCGCGCTGTTCGCGACCGGCCACCTGCAGCCGATGTGGCTCGCGAACCTCGCGTTCGCGCTGGCGCTCGCGGCGAGCGCGCCGATCCGGCAGCGCGGATGGCGCATCGTGCGGCTGCTCGTCGCGATCGCGATCGCGGTGCCGCTGCTCGCGCGCGAACTGCATGCGCCGCCGCTCGCGCGCCTCGCCGAAGCCGCGCGCGAGGTCAGCACGTTCCGCCTCGAATACTGGATGGAGCTGTTGCCGCGCCTGTTGCCGCCGGTGCTGGTGTTGACGGTAGTGGGCGCGCTGATCGTCTATTTCATCGTCAACCGCTGGGTGCGCGTCGCGACCTTCGTGCTCGCCGTGCTGATCGTGATGCCGCTGTGGCAGGCCGGCAGCGGGCTGATGGCGCGCGTCGTCGCGCCGCTGCCGCAGCAGGCCAGCGCGACGGGCGGGCGCTCCGACCAGCCCGAGGATCACAACGCGGCACTCGCGACGTTCCGCACGCAGGAGTCGCAGCGGCAGGTCGCGTTCGGCCATCTCCCGAGCGATCCGTCCGCGCAGTTCGACGTGATCGTGCTGCACATCTGCTCGCTGTCGTGGGACGATCTCGATGCGGCGAAGGTGCGTAATCACCCGATGCTGAGTCACTTCGACTACCTGTTCAACAACTTCAGCACGGCCGCGAGCTACAGCGGCCCGGCCGCGATCCGCGTGCTGCGCGCGAGCTGCGGGCAGGAAGCGCACGCGGACCTGTACAAGGGCGCGCCGCAGCAGTGCTACCTGTTCTCGCAGCTCGCGTCCGCCGGCTACACGGTGCAGTCGCTGCTGAACCACGACGGCCACTTCGACAACTTCCTGCAGGTCATTCACGACAACATCGGCGTGCCCGACGCGCCGATGATCCCGAACGCGGCCGCGCCGGTCGCGATGCATGCGTTCGACGGCACGGCGATCAAGGACGACTACGGCACGCTCGCGAACTGGTACGCACAGCGCGCGTCGGTGCCGGGCCCGGTCGCGCTGTACTACAACACGATCAGCCTGCACGACGGCAACCGCGTGGTGGGCAGCCCGCTCGCCAGCATCGATTCGTATCCGCAGCGCGCCAACAAGCTGATGAGCGACTTCGACCGGCTCGCCGATCTGATCGCGCAGTCGGGCCGGCGCGCGGTGATCGTGTTCGTGCCCGAGCACGGCGCCGCGCTGCGCGGCGACAAGAACCAGGTGGCCGGCCTGCGCGAGATTCCGACGCCGCGCATCGTTCACGGGCCGGTCGGCGTGCGGCTCGTCGGCTTCGCCGGCAATCACGGCCAGACGACCGTGATCGACCAGCCGACGAGCTTCCTCGCGCTCGCACAGCTGCTGTCGAACCTCGTGTCGAACAGCCCGTTCAAGCCTGGCGCGACGCTCGCACAATATGCGGCCGACCTGCCGCGCACGCGGATGGTTGGCGAGAACGAAGGCACGGTGACGATGCAGACGAGCGCGGGTTACGCGGTCAAGACTCCGGATGGCGTATGGATCGACGAACAGTAATCAATATCGGCGAAGGTGACGACGATCGCCTGTCGCAGCCGAACGACGTGCTCGGCCTCGCGCGGCACCTGCCCGCGCTGGACCCGGCCCGTTATGTCGACGAGCAGGCGCGGCGCGCATTCGTCGAATCGCTCGACCGCTGGCCGACGCTCGCGAAGCTGATGGGATTGAAGCGGTGAGCGCACGGCGGCCGGCGTGAATGCCGGCCGCCGTGTGTGGATGGACCGACCGATGCCGGCTTACTGCGCCTTGCGCGCCGGCTGGCGCGTCCACTCGTTTTCCTCGCCTGGCACCTTGCCGAAGGTCTGCTCGGCCCACGCGTTGCGGGCCGCCTCGATCTTCGCGCGCGCGCTCGACACGAAATTCCATTCGATGAACCGCTCGCCCGGCAGGTGCGCCCCGCCGAGCAGCATTACGCGCGCGCCGTTCGCGCTCGCGAGCGCCACGGTCGCGCCCGGTTCCAGCACGGCCATCGTCGCGGGGGCGAGCGGCGTGCCGTCGATCGTGAGGTCGCCGTCGACGAGATACACGCCGCGCTCGTCGTGTTCCGCGTCGAGCGCAAGCTGCCCGTTCGACGCGAATTCCGCATACGCATAGAGCGTCGGCGAGAACACGGCGACCGGCGACGTGAACCCGAACGCGGTGCCCGCGATCACGCGCACGCTCGCGCCGTCGCGCGTGAACGACGGCAGCGTGTCGGCCGCGTGATGCGCGAACGCGGGCGCCGTGTCCTCGTGCTCGACCGGCAGCGCGACCCAGGTCTGGATTCCATGCACGGGCTGCTCGAGCGGCCGATCCTCGTCGGGCGAACGCTCCGAGTGGACGATACCGCGCCCGGCCGTCATCCAGTTCACGTCGCCGGGCACGATCTTCTGCCTGAAACCGAGGCTGTCGTGATGCATCAGCGTGCCATCGAACAGGTAGGTGACGGTCGCGAGGCCGATGTGCGGATGTGGCAGCACGTCGATGCCGCTGCCGGCCGGCAGCACGGCCGGCCCCATTTCATCGAAGAAGATGAACGGGCCGACGAGGCGTGCGGCGCGCGCGGGCAGCACGCGGCGCACGACGAGGTTGCCGATGTCGCTCTCGCGCGGCGTGAGTACGGTCTTGATCGATGCGGACATGGTGAGACTCTCGTGTTCGGTGGGTCAGGCAATCGCCGTGTCGATCGCGATCGGATGCGTGAGGATCTTGTGCACCGGGCATGCGTTCGCGATCTGCAGCAGGCGCTCGCGCTGCTCGTCGGACAGGTCGCCGTCGAGCGTGATGCGGCGCACGATCGTGCTGCCCGCGCTGCCCGATTCGTGCGCGAGCTTCACGTGCACTTCGGCGAGCGGCCAGCCCTTGCGTTGCGCGTACATCTTCAACGTGATCGCGGTGCATGCGCCGAGGCTCGACAGCAGCAGCGCGACGGGCGTCGGCGCGGCGTCGCCGCCGCCGAGCGCTGCCGGCTCGTCGGCGCGCCATTGATGAACGCCGTCGGTGAAATGGACCAGGTAATCGACCGAGCCGATGCTCGCTTCGACGGACAGTTCGCTCATTGAAATTCCAGGTGGGGAAAGGGGAGGCGGGCCGGCAGCCGGCCCGGTATTACGGTTCGAGCAGACGCTGCAGCCGCAGTTCCTCGAAATCCAGCTCCGATTCTATGCGGTGCAGCACCGCGTCGTCGACCCGCCCGTCGCGGTGCAGGTCGAGCAGCGCGTCGCGCGACACGCCGACCAGCTCGAGCTCGACGCGCAGCATCCGCGCGCGCACGCCCGCCGGTTCCGCGCCGTCGCGATGCGCGCTTTCGTTGAACGCGACGCGGCTGCGATATTCGGTCAGCAGCCGGTCGAGCGATGCGCGTTCGAGGTCCGAGCCGCGCTGCTCGCGTGCGTCGAGCTCGGCGAGCGCCGCGCCGAACGTATGCGCGCGCACCGCGTGCTCGGACATCGTGCGTCGCGCGGCCGGGCGCAGCTTCAGCACGCGGATCAGCGGCGCGAGCGTGCCGCCCTGCACGACCAGCGTCGCGATGATCAGCAGGAACGTGCTGAACAGGATCAGGTCGCGGCCGGGGAAATCGCTCGGCAGCGCGATCGCGGCCGCGAGGCTCACGACGCCGCGCATGCCGGACCAGCCGAGCACGACGGCCTCGCGCCACGACCACGGCGGATGGCCCGCGCGTCGTGCGCGCAGACGGCCCGGCAACCACATCGCGACGAACACCCACACGACGCGCGCGGCGATCGCGGCGGCCGTCGCCGGCAACGCGACGCGCAGGCCGGCCATCAGCACCGCGCCTTCGTGGTTCACGCCCGCGAGGATCGCGTGCAGCGCGAGGCCGATCAGGATGAACACGAGCGCGTCGAGCACGAACACGATCGCTTCCCAGGTCGCCTTCGCCTTGATCCGCAGGTCGGCGTCGAACACGCGATGCTGGCGCACGCCGAGCACGAGGCCGCAGGTCACGACCGACAGCACGCCGGAGCCGTGCACGGCTTCCGCGATCCCGTAGCTGCCCCACGCCATCGCGAAGGTCACGACGATCCCGAGCATCGGCTCGCGCAGGCGCGGCAGCACCCAGCACATCGCATGGCCGCACGCGAGGCCGACCGCGATGCCGATCAGCGTGAGCGAGAAGAACAGGCCGGTGGCGCTCGCGGTGGTGATCGTGACGGCGAGCGCGGCCGACACGGCCATCTGATACAGCAGCAGGCCCGACGCATCGTTGACGAGGCTTTCGCCTTCGAGCACCGCGACGAGCCGCACGGGCAGCGGGTGACGCTGCAGGATCGCCTTCGCGGCGACCGCATCGGGCGGCGACACGATCGCGCCGAGCGTGAAGCACGCGGCCCACGGCAATGCCGGATTGGCCGCATGCACGGCGAGCGCGACCGCCACCGTCGTGAACACCACCGCGCCGAGCGCGAGCGATGCGATCGACGCGAGCTCTTGCCGGAATTCCTTCCACGCAGTGTAGAAGCCGCTCGACATCAGGAGCGGCGGCAGCACGGCCGCGAGCAGCAGCGCCGGGTCCATGTCGGGCACGCGCTTGCCGGCAACGGCCACGACGCAGCCGCCGAGCAGCAGCACGACGGCCGGTGGAATCGAGATTCGTTCGGCGAGCCATGTGAGCGCGCCCGCGCCGCAGATCAACAGCAGCAGGTAATGGAACAGCTCGACGTTGCTCATGCGCGGTGCGTGCGGAAAGCGGGCATCAGGACGGCGTGCGTTCGTTCGTGCTGCCGCCCGGCAGCGGGCCGAACATGTGCTGGCCGCACTTCGCGTCGCGCCATGCGGCGTTCAGCCGATGGCCGGCGAGCATGCGCCGCGCGACGGGCAGGATCTGCTCGCCGGCCAGCATGCCGAGCAGGCCGGTGAGCGCGATGATCGGCGGCGCGGGCGAGTTCACGCCGATCGCGCCGTAGATGACGCCGGCGAGGATGCCGGCGAGCAGCGAGAAGACATACGGTTTCACGGTGGAGCGTCCGGTGATGGCCGAGCGGCGCCGCAACGGCGCCGTCAAAGTTTTGAAAGCGTAGCGGGTTTGCGTGAAGAAAAAAAGAGCGAGGGGCCTCGAACGCACGTCGTTTCCGGAATCGCATCGATTCCGTTTCTTGGGTGGTCACGCCGAGCGTTTGCCGATTAAATACGTCGCGCCGGGTCACGATCTGGCGTGATGTATTTCTGGCTCCTCCCGTTCTCACGGCCGAGGCAGGCCTCCCTTTTTTTCGTTCACAGGACTCCATGCGCCATGAGCAACCCGAAACTTGAAGTTCTCACCCCCCAGAACAGCCAGCTGATCTTCATCGACCAGCAGCCGCAGATGGCGTTCGGCGTGCAGTCGATCGATCGCCAGGTGCTGAAGAACAACGTCGTGGGCCTGGCGAAGGCCGCGAAGGTATTCAACATCCCGACCACGATCACGACGGTCGAAAGCGACAGCTTCTCGGGGCATACCTATCCCGAACTGCTCGACGTGTTCCCGAACCAGAAGACGCTCGAACGCACGTCGATGAACTCGTGGGACGACCAGAAGGTGCGTGATGCACTGGCCGCGAACGGCCGCAAGAAGGTGGTCGTGTCGGGCCTGTGGACCGAAGTCTGCAACACGACGTTCGCGCTGTGCGCGATGCTCGAAGGCGACTACGAGATCTACATGGTCGCCGACGCATCGGGCGGCACGTCGCAGGCCGCGCACGACTTCGCGATGCAGCGCATGGTGCAGGCCGGCGTGGTGCCCGTTACGTGGCAGCAGGTTCTGCTCGAATGGCAACGTGACTGGGCGCGCCGCGACAGCTACGACGCGGTGATGGCAATCGCGAAGGAGCATTCGGGCGCGTACGGGATGGGCGTCGACTACGCATACACGATGGTCCACAAGGCGCCGCAACGCACCGCGACGCCGCACGAGTCGATTCCGGCCGTTCCGGCGAAGTAACGGGCAACCGGCCGCGTTCGCCGCGGCCGATGCGATCGACGCATCCGGCGGCCAGGGCGGCCAGGGCGGCCTCAGCGTTCGCAGGCCGCCGCTCGCTCAGGCCACGGGCAACGCCCATGGCGCGTGCGCGAAGTGGTCGGCGAGGAAATCGAGCAGCACCGTCACGCGCGCGGCGCGCAGCATGCCGGGCGGCGTGACGAGGTTGACGTTGACGTCGGCGATTTTCCACTCGGGCATCACTTCCTCGAGCTCGCCGCGCTGCAGCGCGTCCCACGCGAGGAACTCGGGCTGCAGCGCGAGGCCGTGACCGGCGAGGAGCGCGGGGGCGATCACGTCGGCATTGTTGGTGCGGATGCGTCCGTGCACGGACACGCCGAAATCCTCGCCCGAAGCCGCATTGCGAAAGCGCCAGTGCTCGGGCGTCGGCAGGTTCGTGTAGGTGAGGCACACGTGCCGTTCGATGTCGCGAGGATGCGTGGGACGGCCATGCCGGTCGAGATACGCGGGCGATGCGACGAGTGGACGGCGCACCGCGCACAGGCGGCGCGAGCGCAGCGACGAATCGCTCAGCTCGGCGATACGAATCGCGACGTCGAACCCGCCGGACACGATGTCGACGATGTGGTCGGTCAGCACGAGGTCGATGTCGACGCGCGGATAGCGCTCGAGAAACGCGGGCAGCAGCGGCGACAGATGGCGCAGCCCGAACGACATCGGCGCGTTCACGCGCACGAGACCGTGCGGTTCGAGCGCTTGCGCGGAAGCTTCGCTCTCGATCAGTTCCGCATCGGCGAGCAGGCGGATCGCGCGGTCGCGCAGCAGCTCGCCGGTCGGTGTGAGCGACAGTTTGCGCGACGTGCGGTACAGCAGCATCGCGCCGAGGCGCTTTTCGAGGCGCGCGATGGCCTTCGACACGGTCGGTTGCGAGATGCCGAGCAGTTCCGCGGCTTTCGCGAACGAACCGGTCTCCGCGACGCGCGCAAAGATGGCCCAGGCTTCGAGATCAGGAAGGTGTTGCATGGCCGGACAGGGTGACAGGGAAGCGAAGTGGAAGCGAAGGCAGCGAAGCATGCGGCCAACGCGATGCGGGTCATTCTAATCCGGTCGGGAGAAAAATCGTTATGGAATCTTATCTATCGTCGTTGGCGGCTGGCATGCTGATCGGCGTCGTGTACAGCGTGATCAAGGTGCGCTCGCCGGCGCCGCCGCTGATCGCACTGATCGGCCTTGCCGGCATGCTGGTCGGCGTACAGGCCATCGGGCCCGTGCGTCACTGGCTCGGCTTCTGACTGTTTCGAGGACATGTTAATGAGCGCAACCGATACCCAACCGGATCTGATCCTGCACAACGGGCGCATCACGACGCTCGATCGTGCGAACCCCGTCGCCGCCGCGGTGGCGATCAAGGACGGCCGCTTCGTCGCGGTCGGCAGCAACGCGGACGTCATGCCGCTCGCGGGCCGTGCGACGAAGGTCGTCGACCTCGACGGCCGCGCCGTGCTGCCGGGCCTGACCGACAACCATACGCACGTGATTCGCGGCGGCCTGAACTACAACATGGAGCTGCGCTGGGACGGCGTGCGCTCGCTCGCCGTCGCGATGGAGATGCTCCGGCAGCAGGTCGCGATCACGCCCGCGCCGCAATGGGTGCGCGTGGTCGGCGGCTTTACCGAACATCAGTTTGCCGAGAAGCGCCTGCCGACGATCGAGGAGCTCAACGCGGCCGCGCCCGATACGCCGGTGTTCATCCTGCACCTGTACGATCGCGCGCTGCTGAACGCGGCCGCGCTGCGCGTCGTCGGTTATACGAAGGACACGCCGGAGCCGCCGGGTGGCACGATCCTGCGCGATGCCGCGGGCAACCCGACCGGCCTGCTGCTCGCGAACCCGAACGCGACGATCCTCTACGCGACGCTCGCGAAGGGCCCGAAGCTGCCGTTCGAGTACCAGTACAACTCGACGCGCCACTTCATGCGCGAGCTGAACCGGCTCGGCGTGACGGGCGTGATCGACGCGGGCGGCGGCTCGCAGAACTACCCCGACGATTACGAAGTGATCCGCCAGCTGCACGACGCGGGCGAGATGACCATCCGCATCGCGTACAACCTGTTCACGCAGAAGCCGAACGCGGAGAAGGAAGACTTCGTGAACTGGACGAAGAGCGTCAAGTATCACGACGGCACCGACTACTTCCGCCACAACGGCGCGGGCGAGATGCTGGTGTTTTCCGCGGCCGACTTCGAGGACTTCCGCGTCGCGCGTCCGGATCTGCCCGCGCAGATGGAGGACGATCTCGAAGGCGTCGTGCGCGTGCTCGCGCAGAACCGCTGGCCGTGGCGCATGCATGCGACCTACGAAGAAAC
>NZ_JBSRXO010000022.1:0-54606 GCF_054055695.1 Burkholderia sp. PvR073 | reverse complement strand
ATCGTGATATCAACGCTGCGCTGAACATTCTCCGATGCGGACGTGCATCGCCAGGTGTGGGAATCACCTGCCTTTAGGCGGGTGAGGACGTCAAGCTGCGCCTTGCGTGCGGTGAATGGAACGATCGGTATTCAGGTAGCGCGGTCGAATCTCACCGCGCCGTGCCCCACTCGGAAATCGAATTTCAGAGAACGGCGAGCAACCGCAGCTGATGCTCGGTTTCGGTCCCTTTTACCAGTGCGTAGAACCGCGCCTGCCCACGCTCGAGTGTCGACAGGTTTTGTGCGTCGGAAAACATGTTCCATTCGTCACCGTCGATACGCTCGAGTTTTCCGCGCGTCCGTGCGAACGCCAGCAACAACCGACTGGCTTCCCGTCGGATGACGATGCGCTCCATATCCAGCACATAGGGCTGCCAGCCGCTCAGCAGGACAAGGTAGTGGGGGATGGACGTTGGGTCATTGATCATCGCGGTGTGGCTTCGTCTCGGATGGCGTTGGCAAATCGGACTTCTTCCAACCGGGCCGTCTGCGTGGGGCTATCGATGTGGAAGGAAGCGGCCGTCAGCTACGTGCTTCACGTGCGTGCGCCGACTTTCCCATTTTCAGCCAAATTGTGCGGTCAACCAACCTTCCCCCCATTTCGCTGCGTGCGCAACTGCATCGTCGCGGCGTTCGAAGGCAGCCAGATCGCCGCTGCAGAGGACCTGCCGCTCATCTCCGTCGACGAGTAACGTGGTAATCCTCGCATGTGCGATGTACTGTCCATCGGCCCTGCGTGGTGTCGGATCGATTCGGAACCGTGTCGAATTGAAGAGCATGGGCTCCTCCAGGTTTAGGGTTGTCGCGGGCTACGTGGTCGACGAGTCCGGTGAAGGCGGGTGCCCGGAAAGAGCTTTTCGTGATCCGGCCGGCTGCCTGACCGGATCGGTAACTCACCCACCCGCTTTGGTTCGTCCCCGTGCGCGCGCAGCCACTATCAGACATGCTCTCGAAGGTACCGAATGCACTTTATCCGCAGGCCCGACCGATTGGCGAGCACGCCTCGGTGGCGGGCTGTCGAGTCGTCTTCAACGCCAGGAAGCCGCTCCGGGCGCGCAGGATCGTCCACGGAGTGGACGGCCTTCGCGATCTGAAGAGACGCGTGCCCTATCCAGACACGATCGCGCCACTCGCATTTCGCGCGGTGGACGATCAGCCATGCCTGCAGTGATTCCACGAGCTGAAAGGGTGACAACCATTCGCGCGTTTTCCTTTTGGTGACCAATTGAAGGGCAACAAGGAAACAGAGCAAGTCCACGTACCGGGTCGCGACGCGCATGGTTGGTCTTCTGCTTTTTGATGCTTGTGAAGCGTCCGCGCCGGCTCAGCCTTGAACGCTGAGCGCTTTCTCGATGGCTGCAATCAATTTGAAGGCATCGTCCCGGCCGATCAGGAGGCCGCGGCTGGTGTACTCACAGCCGAACGCATAGAAGCTCGGCAGTAGCGTCACCATGTCTTTCTGTCGATCGAAATCCACCTGGCATTTCGTCAACGGGAAAAACGGTGGGGCGTCGGCCGGCAGGTTGGACACGATGCGCTCCTAGTACATTTTGCGCGGGGGCAACATGCGCTTCGCGCGCAGACGCTGCCTGGCAACGGCACTGGCTTTTTTGCGCTTGCGTTCCGTCGTCGGCTTTTCATAGCCGGTGCGGCTGCGTAGCTCGCGAATCAACCCGGTTTTCTCGATGTCACGGCGGAATCGGCGCAGTGCGACATCGATAGGTTCGTTGACTTTCAGTGTGACGGTTGTCATGGTTGCCCTGTTTGAGAACGTTCGAATAAGAAATTAGCCGAGTCGTGTCATGACGGCGCTCGCTATCTCGTCGGACTCGAATTCCGAGTGTCCGGCACCCATCGAGAGCGCGCGTATTGCGCCGTACATTTGCAACTCTTGCTGATGACACAGTGCCGAATCAGAGATTCCGGCCAGCGAGATCGTGTCGGCCCACGCAACCTCGTGCCGTCCGATCAATGCGAGTAGTTCGTCAATGACCATGTTGCTCTCCAGATTGCCGACGCATCGCATCGGCGGGGTAGCCGCCTCAGCCTGCGTTCGATAGGAACGCGTGTGTTTCGCGATTGTCGTCGATGATGTTCTCGGCATAGCGCACCGATGCACGACGTGCGTCACCGGCAGTACCGAACGGCCCGTTATCGCGAAGCCGGTAAGTCTGGCTTTGCGTCTGTGTGTCCGTCGCACCGCGAAGACAAATCCTGACTGCTGCGTCGAAGCCGGCGTCGTAGTTGTGCGGAGCACCATTCGCTGCCGGTACGTGCGGGTAAATCAGTGGATATATCTCGAATCCACGGTAGGAATGCATGCTCATGACAAACTCCTGTCGTTCGGCCGTGGCGAAAAGCACGGTCGAACTCGTCCGGCCGATATCCGTCCATTGTCGGGCGGGCCGGCGGGGGTGAAAGGGACAAAATTGCAGCGCGGCGGAGGGGGATGCAACAAGCGCGCGGTGGTGGAGGGGAGCGTTCGGAGGGCTGATGATCGCTCGGATAAGCCCATCATACGCGCATCGTTCGCCGGGCCTCCAACTTATTCCGTATTACATCCTGCAACCCGGCAGGCGCGTGGTGACGGATCGTGACCGGCTTCGCCTCGCACTGCAACAGGTTGCGCGACAGCCGCTGCTGCTTGTGCAGCCGCGCTCTCGGTCGCTATTGCGCCGACGTCGGGCGCTTTTTTTGCTGCGGTTTCGTGATCGAGGATTCTTTCGGCGGCACCCAGTTCAATGCCGTGCCGAGCTTGGGCAACATCGCGGGCTGCTTGGTACGCGGAGGCGCCTTGTTGCCGCGAGACTGATATTGGGTCATGGAAATTCTCCTGCTGCGTCGCGTGCGCGATCCTGCGAGGATGGCTGGTCCGAGCCGAGCGCACATGCGCGGTCGAACACGCGCACCATGCGGGGGCATCTGCCTGCACGCAGGTTCAATGTCTCCCTGCGAAGCGGACGGACCAGTCGGGCCGGCATCGAGACGTGTGGCGCCGCGAAGCCATGCATGACACAAGGAGCGGCGGCAACGCGTCGCTCCTTGCGCGAATTGAGGCTTGAGACGGTTACAGCGGGGTGATGTTCGCTGCCTGCAGGCCCTTGGGGCCGCTCTTGGTCTCGTAGCTGACCTTCTGGCCTTCGGCGAGCGTCTTGAAACCGTCGCCGCGAATTTCGGAGAAGTGAGCGAACAGATCGTCGCCGCCCTTGTCGGGCGTGATGAAGCCAAAGCCCTTGCCGTCGTTGAACCACTTAACAGTACCGGTATCCATATTAGATCTCCTGAGAATAGACGAACGGATGCGCCACGAATGGACGCGGGAAAATAATCAAGGAGGGAGAGGACAACGAATACCGCAGTTCGCGGTCGATGATGAGCAGCAGTCGCGCTTCTTGAATACTTCACGGCCGACAGTACGCGGCGGCGACATAGGTGTCAAGCGTTTTCGGTCAAGAGCGGAACACGACCCTCGTTCGTTCCCGACGGATTTCGGGCCAGTTTGGGCGTCGTCAGTCCCCAGACGCACAAGTTGTTGCGATGACGGGAGCCGTGACGCGGGAATAACAAATGCTCGACGTCTGATGAAATCAGCGACGGCTCACTCTGCGTAATGAGCTTGACGCAAAACTGTGTTGGGAGGCGTCTGTGAGAACCGAACGAGAGCTGTTTAAGCAATGGTGGTTTCGCGATACGCCAAGCGAATATCGCGCCGACGTCGTCAACCGGGTCCGTGACCAGGACGGCTACGTCAGGGGCACACGGGTGGCCGCTGCATGGGATGGATGGCAGGGCGCACGCAAAAGCCAGAATTGGATCAGGACGAGTCAACACTGTCCGACGCGTCTTGATGCCGATCAGGCGCTTAACGTGTTGGCGTGGACTCACGGAGGATTCGCGGTCGTCGCGCGATTCGAGGACGTGGCGGACTCGCAGTCCGGGTATACGCACTGGATTCCGCTTCCATCGGCGCCCGAGAATTAGGTCCTGGTCGGTGCGAAGGAGAGAAGGGCCGTCCGGTGCGTGCTGCTCGTCGAGGACGAGCCGGAATCGAAAACGCTGTCGTAATTGGAGGCCGCGGTGGTCAGTGCCCTGGAACGCGGCACCGCGGCGTTCGCGAGCCCCACGAGGGGGCACGACGCGCAGCTTCCCGCCGCGCGCCGGCCGTGACGATGAACTCAAGCCTCCCGGTATGTCCCCTTGGCTTTCGCCGTTTGCGTTGCCAGCGCATCCATCAGCGGCGGATTCAGGCAATCGTAGGGTTCCAGCCCTTTGCCGCGCAGCGTGTCGCGCACGTCCGCCATCAACGACGGCGGCGTGCCGCTCTCGATGATCGACGACACGAACGCAGCGAAACCGGGCCCGTCCCAGCCGGTATCCGGCGACAGTTCGGTATGAATGAAATCCAGCCCGTAAAACGCATGGTCGGCATTTTCGATGCGTCCGAACAGGTGCGTGCCGCATGCGGAGCAGGCATGGCGCTGAATCAACGCCTTGTCGTCGACGACGCGCAGTTTCTCGCCATGTGCGGTCACGGTGACCTTGTCGCGCGGCACGACGCCCACGACGGAAAACAGCGCGCCGGCCGGCTTCCAGCACTTCGTGCAGCCGCACGCGTGATTGAATGCGACCTGCGCATCGACCCGAACCTCGACCGGATCCTGCGTGCACAGGCAGCGCAGCGTACCGCCCGCGAAATCGGCGGCGCCCTTTTGAATGCCGCGATCGACGGCGGGATGAATGGCGACGGACATGTTCATGCTCCTTTTCGATGCTTCACTGGTGAACGACGGCTCGGATCGACTTCCCCTTGCGTATCGGAGCGAATGCTTCGTTGATTTCGGAGAGCGATTTCGCGTGTGTCACGAACGGCGCAAGCTCGACCTTGCCGTTCATTGCGTCCTCGACCATGCCGGGCAGTTGCGAGCAGCCCTTGCCGGCAAATCGATCCGCACTTGGCGCGTTGCTCCGGCACGCGCGAGCGCATCGATCTGCCCTTTTGCGCGACGTGTGCGCGCGCAAGAACCTGCCCCGATTCTGCGCCTTTTAGATCGCCTCTCGTGGTTGGTCTGAAACTGGGGGGGAGTATATGACGGATACTGGTGGGGAGTATACCGGCGATGTGCGGGGCGAACGAGGGTTACCTGAGGAAAGACCTCGACGTCTCTGATGACGCACCGTGATGCGGCGGCGCATATGGCTGCATGGAGCCGTATGCGCCGCACAGCCTGCGTACCGGGCCGACGAGCGGGCTTCCGGTACGCTGAGCAGGCGGCGCGGGCCCGGCGTAGCCGGGCCACGACGATGATCCCGCTATTTCACGGGTGTGAGGATCGGCGCACCCTGGTTCTTGATCATGAACACGACGAATTTTGCCGGCTTCGTGCTGCTGGCATTTCGTCCGACCGTGTGGATGTCCTTCGGGCCTTCGTGGTATGTGTCGCCGGCGTGAAGCGTGACCTCCTTCCCACCGTTCAGGCCCATCACGATGCTGCCGTCGAGCACATAGACGAATGCGTGCGCGTCGTGACGATGAACGGGATCGACGCTGCCGGGCGGATAATCCACGACGATCATCTCGGCCTCCTTGCCCGGATACTCGGGCAACGGCTCCGTGGTCAGCGTTGTAACCGTGGCTTGAGGTGCGGCGGCGGCCGGCTGAACGGGCATCAGCAGCGACAGCGCAAGCGGTGCAAGAGTAAGCATGATGCGTTTCATGTCGTTACTCCAGGTTGGCCTTGTCGAGCCCGAACGTCTTGTCGAACGATCCGGGCACGATGCGGAACGCGACATTCAGCCGGTTCCAGCAGTTGATCGCACCGACGAGGAAGGTCAGATCCGACAGCTCCTTCTCGGAATAGTGGGCGCGCACGCGTTCGTAGAGATCATCCGGCACGCCATCCGACGAAAGATGCGTCAGGGCTTCGGTCCATGCGAGCGCGGCGCGCTCGCGCGGCGAAAACAGCGTCGACTCGCGCCAGATCGCGACGTGATGCATGCGCAGTTCGCGCTCGCCGTGGATCCGGGCCATTTTGACGTGCATGTCGACGCAGAACGCGCACCCGTTCAGTTGCGATGCGCGAATCTCGACGAGCTCGCGGACCGGCACTTCGATCGTCGTCTTTTGAAACAACCCGTCGAGCTCGACGAGTTTCTTGGTGAATTCCGGCGATTGCTGAAAGTAGTTGATACGTTGCGTCATGATCCGTTCTCCTGATTTGTGGAAGCGGGTACTGCCGGCCCTGCGTATCGCGATCGATCGCACGACCCGCTTGGCAGCCATCGTAATCGCGGGTCTCGCGGGCCAGTAGTATCGGGGGCGTGCGCACTCTGTTGTCTCCTCGGCACCAATCGTCCGCCACGTATGTCGGCGAGCTTCAGTCACGTCGACACGGCGAGAACATTGCAGATGCCCTGCCGCGCCATCTTCGTATAGGGGCACAGGCGCTCCGTGTCGCGGACAAGACGTTCCGCGACCTGCCGGTCGACACCCGGCATGCGGATGGTGACGTTGGCGGTCAGCGCATATCCGCCATCCATCGGATCACGACCGAACGTCACTTCGACGGCCACGGTGGCGTCGCGAATGTCGATTCGCTCGCGTTGCGCGAGCAGGCTCAGCGCGCCGTGAAAGCACGCGGCGTAGCCGGCGGCAAGAAGCTGTTCGGGGTTGGTCCCGCCGCCCGGGCCACCGAGCTCGGTCGGCAACCGCAGATCGAGGACGAGACAGCCGTCGTCGGATCGCGCGACGCCCGAAGCACGGCCGTGCCCGGCTTCGCCTCCGGAGACGGTGACCGTCGTTGTGTAGAGCGGGGCGAATTCCCGCCCCCGGTATTTGTCGAGCAGTGTCAGCGGCGGAGGTTGCAACCTCTCGTTCTCCATATCTCTCCCGGTCTGTAATCGGCGAACGCGAACGTTCCGAACCTTGCGTGTCCGGACGGTGCGTGGTGCGTCGACGCGCATCGGCGCAAGGATGCAGGCCTTGCCAGCAAGGCGATCCCCGTGACCCTCGTTCGAACGATGGCCTCCGACGCGCTCTCGCATGCTAGGTAAAGACGCGCCGCCGGACCAGATCGGCTCGGGATGCATGGTGTTGCCCAATCCGTACCAATACGGCGACAACGACGGGCGCTCGGACGCATTGATCTTTCCACGACTGCGGTGGCGCGACCGATTGGTGCCGATGAGGAACGGGAAAGTGTTCCGATGCAGGTCTACCTGCGCATCAACGCGGCTCCTAGTATTCCGGCACGGCAACGCGGTCGAGGCATCCGGTTTTCGATGGCGCCCTGTAAGGAGACGATCAATGGACATGCTTTCAATCGTTGGACGTCTCACGTCGAACCTGCGCAAGACCGGTGTGCCGGCCATCGTCGCGATCGGGTTGTCGGCATGCGCGAATTACGCCGGCATTCACGGCGATGCAGCGATGACCGATCCACGGCAGTACGTGACGCAACAGAGCCTTCCGCTGGAGCAAGGGCATTGGCCCACCGCGGATTGGGCCGACCAGTTCGGCGACGGGCAGTTGAAGTCATTGATCGACGAGGCATTGAAAAACAGCCCGACACTCGATCAGGCGCGGGCGCGCGTGGCCGCCGCGCAGGCTTATGGAGAATCCGCGCGAGCGGGGACGATGCCGCGCATCGACGCCAGCTATGCGCTCACACGCGAGCAATTCTCCGGAACGGCGCTTGTTCCGCCGCCGTATGGCGGATCGTGGCAGACGGAGAACCGCGGCATCCTCGGCGCTTCGTACGAACTCGACCTCTGGGGCAAGAAGCGCGAGGCGCTGAAGGCGTCGGTGTCGGCGCTTCAGGCGAGCCGCGCCGACGCGGAAACGGTCAGGCTGACGCTCACGACGTCGATCGCGCGCACCTATAACGAGCTTGCCCGCCTGTACCTGTTGCACGACATCGCGCAACAGGAGATCGATCAGCGCGAGCGGATCGATCGCATCGCCGCAGGCCGGATCGCGACCGGGCTCGACACGCAGGTCGAGCGCGAGACGGCCCGCGCGAATCTCGCGACGAGCCGCGCGTCGCTGAAATCGCTCGACGGCCGGATTCTCGCGACGCGCTATCAGATCGCCGCGCTGATGGGTGCGGGCCCCGATCGCGGCCTGCAGATCGCGCGCCCGATGCTCGGCCGCGGCAGCGAGGTTCGCCTCCCCGACAATCTGCCCGCGGATCTCGTGAGCCGGCGCCCCGACATCGTGGCCGCCCGGTGGCGCGTCGATGCGCTCGCACACGACGTGAAGGAAGCGAAGGCCGAGTTCTATCCCGACATCAACCTGAGCGCCGCGATCGGACTCGATGCATTCGGCTTCGGGCGCTTCCTCACGGCAGCGAGCCGCACCGCGTCGGTCGGACCGGCAATCCACCTGCCGATCTTCGACGCCGGTGCGCTTCGCGCGCAACTGAAGGGCCGCTACGCGGACTTCGACTACGCGGTCGCGACCTACAACCAGGCGCTCGTCACCGCGTTGAGCGAGGTCGCGACGCAAATCGCCGGCGTGCGGTCGACGGACGCGCAACTGGACGATGCGCAGGCTGCGCAGCAAGCCGCGCTGAAAGCTGCCGCGCTCGCGCTTGCTCAGTACCAGGCCGGTCTCACGAATCAACTGACCGTGTTGAACGCCGACGTCAACGCGCTTTCCGCCGATCAGGGCGTCGCGAATCTGCGCATGGACCGCCGCGATCGTCAGATCGCGCTGGCGTCCGCGCTGGGTGGCGGTTTCGTCGATACGTCGTTCGCCGGCTCGGGGGCCGCGGCACGTGCCGAGGTGCCCGCAGCGGCCGTGCCCGCTGTCGCCGCGCGCTGAGCGGCGGTTCGATTCATCGAATTTGCCTGGAGAATTGAAATGAGTGAAATCAACCCGCTGGTTCGCAAGCCGGCCGAAACCGCACGCGTGAATCATGCCCCGTCGCCGCAGGGAGGCGACGAGGTCGCAAGCGAAGACGCGACGCGACGGCGCCGCTTGCTGCTGGCGCTGCTCGCGGCGGCGGTCGTCGCGTCGTCGATCGCGTATGGCGTGTACTACCTGACGGTTGCGCGCTATCACGAATCCACCGACGACGCCTACGTCAGCGGCAATCTCGTGCAACTGACGCCGCAGGTGGCGGGCACCGTCGTGGCGGTGAATGCCGACGACACGCAGATCGTGAAGGCGGGCGATCCGGTCGTCACGCTCGACCACGCCGATGCGAAAGTCGCGCTCGGCAACGCCGAAGCGGCGTTGGGGCAGACCGTGCGGCAGGTGAGCAGTCTTTACGTGAACGACGACCTGTATGCGGCGAACGTCGCCCAGAAGGCGTCCGATCTCGCGCGTGCCCAGGACGATCTGCGCCGCCGCGTGGCCGTGGCCGACCCGGGAGCCGTGTCGGCCGAAGACATCGCGCACGCGCGCGACACCGTGGCGGCCGCGCGGGCCGCGCTCGACGCCGCGCGTCAGCAGGCGCAAGCCAACCGCGCGTTGACCGCCCGCACGACGATCGACCAGCACCCGAACGTGCAGGCGGCCGCGTCGAAAGTGCGCGACGCGTATCTGGCGTACGCGCGCAACGTCCTGCCCGCGCCCGTCACCGGCTATGTCGCGAAGCGTTCGGTTCAGGTCGGCCAGCGCGTGTCGCCCGGCATGCCGTTGATGGCGATCGTGCCGCTCGACGGCGTGTGGGTCGATGCGAACTACAAGGAAAGCCAGCTGCGCAACATGCGCATCGGTCAACCCGTCACGTTGACGGCCGACGTGTACGGCGGAAAGGTCGAGTACCACGGCCGCGTGGTCGGCTTCTCGGCCGGCACGGGCAGCGCATTCGCGAGCTTGCCCGCGCAGAACGCGACGGGCAACTGGATCAAGATCGTTCAGCGTCTGCCCGCGCGCATCCAGCTCGACCAGAAGGAACTCGACGCGCATCCGCTGCGTATCGGACTGTCGATGGATGTCGATGTGGATACGCGCGACGACACGGGCCCGCAGCTCGGCGCGGCGATGAACACGTCGTATCGCACGAACGTGTTTGCCGAATACGGCGCACAGGCGGATGCCGAGATCCAGAAGATCATCGCGCGAAACGTCGTCATCGGGCAGGCGGGGGCGACGGGGCATGTCGGATCGCCGGCGGCTTCCGCCAGGCACGACACACGTGACACGCGCGACACACGCGGCACGACGCCGCGCGCCAGTTGAACCGTCGACCCGGTGCGCGTGACTGTCGCGCGCCGGTCGATCCCATCGTCTGACCGGCCGGCTCGATACGCCGGCGCGGTCGTTACTCCGGAGTGGAAGCGAGATGCATTCCTCAACCCAACCCGCACCGCCGCCGCTGACGGGCGCAAAGCTGATCCTTGCGACCCTCGCCGTCGCGCTCGCGACGTTCATGAACGTGCTCGATTCGTCGATCGCCAACGTCGCGATTCCGACCATCTCGGGCAACCTCGGCGTCTCGGTCGACGAAGGCACGTGGGTGATCACGCTGTTCTCCGCGGCCAATGCCGTCGCGATTCCACTGACGGGCTGGCTCACGCAGCGCATCGGGCAGATCCGGCTGTTCGTGGCCGCGATCGTGCTGTTCGTGTTTTCGTCGTGGTTGTGCGGTGTCGCGCCGAACCTGCTCATGCTGCTCGCCGCACGCGTCTTGCAGGGCGTCGTCGCGGGGCCGCTGATTCCGCTGTCGCAAGCGATCCTGCTCGGTTCGTATCCGAAGGCGAAAAGCGCCACCGCGCTCGCGCTATGGTCGATGACCGCGACGGTCGGCCCGATCGCCGGTCCTGCGCTGGGCGGCTGGATCACCGACAGCTACAGCTGGTCGTGGATCTTCTACATCAACATTCCCGTCGGCCTGTTCGCGGCCGGCGTCACGTGGATGATCTATCGCGACCGCGAGACGCAGGTGCGCAAGGTCCCGATCGACAAGGTCGGCCTGATGTCGCTCATCGTGTGGGTCGCGACGCTGCAGATCATGCTCGACAAAGGCAAGGACCTCGACTGGTTCAGTTCGCCCGTGATCTGCACGCTTGCCGTCATCGCCGCCATCAGTTTCCTGTTCTTCCTGATCTGGGAGTTCACGGAGCGGAACCCGATCGTCGACATTCGCCTTTTCGCGTTGCGCAATTTCCGCGGCGGCACGATTGCGATCTCGGTCGCGTACGCGGTGTTCTTCTCGAATCTCGTGATCCTGCCGCAATGGATTCAGGGCTATCTCGGCTATCGATCGGTGGACGCCGGACTCGTGACGGCGCCGCTCGGGATCTTTGCCGTGCTGCTGGCGCCATTGATGGCGAAGATCATGCCGAAGTCGGATGCGCGGGTGCTTGCGACGCTGGCGTTCCTGGGCTTTGCAGGCGTGTTCTTCATGCGCTCGCATTACACGACGGGCGTCGACCCCTATACGCTGGTGCTGCCGACCCTGTTGCAGGGTATTCCGATGGCGCTCTTCTTCACGCCGCTGACCGCGATCATTCTGTCGGGGTTGACGCCCGAGCGCATCCCGGCGGCCGCCGGCCTGTCCAATTTCGTGCGTGTATTCGCGGGCGGCGTCGGCACGTCGTTGATCTCGACCGGATGGAACGACCGGACGATCCTGCATCATGCCCGGCTCGCCGAGCAATCGAGCGTGAACGACCCGGCCTATGCGAGTGCCATCGCCCAACTGCAGGCGACGCTCGGCGGCGGCGCGGATCAGGCCACGACGTTCTTCGAACGCACGCTGAATGCACAGGCCGCGATGCTCGCGCTGAACGATATCTTCTGGTTGTCGTCGATCATCTTCATCGTGATCGTCCCGCTGGTCTGGCTCACCAAGCCCGCCAGGGGCGGTGGTGGCATGGCGGGCGGTGGGCACTGAACGAGGCCCGCCGGGAATCGTACGGAGGTGATCGGGCGTGCGCTGCCTTCGGCCCGATGCCAGCGAGAAGACGCCCGGTTCCCTATAGCGCGATGATCGTGTGGCCGCACGGGTGGCCGGCCGGTTCTCCGAGCATCGCTTTCAGATCGCGCTCGATCGTGCTGCACAGCGTCGAAATGGGAACGTCGTTCGCACCGCCTTCGAACGGATTCTCGGTGCCTTCGCCGACCTGATCGAGCGATGTATACATCCACGATACCGCGACGCTGCATGGCACCACCAGCCATACCATGTTGCCGTGCATGAAGCCGCTCACGCTATCGTTCAACCGGTTGAATTCGTTCAGAAGACCGAATGGAAGGGACAGGCAGAAGAACCGGACGAACAGCGAGCTGACGGTCGCGTACTGTCGCGGATACGGGAAGTTCTTGAAACGTTCCGATCTCGACTGGAGCGCGATGAAATCGCCGATCGTCTTGTGAAGCTCCATGTAGAAGCTCGTATTCAGCTGACCGGCCGCGTGAAGCGTCTTGAGCGCACTGCATTGCAGGTTCAGCACGAAGGTTGCGATGGACGCAGAAGAGAGCGCCTGTGCCGTTTCAGTCGGTGACAGGTATTTCGGCAACACTTCCTTGATGTCCTGTTCCCACTCCGGCACGCGATAGAACCGGCGGTACTCCGCATTGTAGCGTTTGCTCGTGCTTTCCCAGATCCGCGGGCGACGCAGGTCATATCGCAGCGCGGTCAACCATCCAAGGTGCCGATCGATCAGCGTTCGGGAAATCGCCTCGTCGTCGGCAAAATCGCGCGCGAGCTGGCCCCAGCGACGGCTCTTGCTCACGATTTCGGTCCAGATGTCCAGCGCGTCCGTTGCCCGGTTGTACGTCTGGACATTCTTGAAGCCGACGATGAACGACGTCGCGGTTCCGAGGAGAACCACGATCGTCAGCGGGATCGACAACCATGTGACGCACAGGAACTTGTACAGAATGACCGGCACAGTCCCGAAGACGAAGAGCTGGTAGATGTTCCAGCGCGTCCAGATCAGGAATTCCGACAGCTTGTACGATTTTCCGAGATGCATTTCATTTGCCTCATCGAGGACTCAGCGTGTCCCGGAACGCGCAGCGGTCAGGCGCGAGGGAGCAGCAACGAAGGTCTTCAGCGGACAGGTGCCGCTACCGCCCGACGGGCGTCGCGTCAGTCGACGACGGTCACGATATTGACGGTGCCTTGTCTGGCCATCTTTGCGTACGGGCACAGGCGCTCCGCGGCTCGCACCCGTTCTTCCGCGATGCTTCGATCCACGCCGGGCATCCGGACCTGGACGTCGACGAGCAATGCATGGCCGCCGTCCATCGGATCGCGGCCGAACGAAACCCGCACCTCCACGACCGTATCGGCGGGTTCCATGCCGGCGCGTTGCTCGAGCAGATTCAGGGCACCGTGAAAGCACGCGGCGAAGCCCGCCGCGAACAATTGCTCGGGGTTGGTTCCGTTGCCGGGGCCGCCGAACTCGGTGGGCAGGCGCAGATCGACGGCGAGGTTCCCGTCGTCCGAGCGCACGACGCCGGATGCGCGGCCGTGTCCCGTCTCGCCACCGGACACGGTGACGCTCGTCGTATAGAGCGGCTGGAAATCCCGGCCCCGATACCTGTCGAGGAGGGAAAGCGGAGGGGCCTGCAGCTTGTTGTCGTTCATGATGCGTGCTCGAGTTCAGCGACGCTTCGATCCCCGTCGTTCGTGTGTCGAAGCGTGTTGCGAAGGGGGCTGCACCGCCCGGGCAGATGGCGTCTTCACGAACAGGTGGAGCGAACGATCGTATGCGGAATGCGGCGATCTTCCGGTGCAGCCCGAATCCGGGTTCGTCCACGGAGAAGGACGCCTCCATGCTAGCGGAGCGCACCGGGCGACGGTATGGCCGTCGCGGGCGATTCAATGTTTCCCGTCGGACACCAATCGGGGCACTGACGCGCGACCCCGCCGCGCGTCAGCGGTCGAGACAGGCGCGCAGCGTGTTTGCGTGACGTTGCGCTTCGTCCGCGTCGACGATGTTCGCGAACCCGATGACGAGGCCGCGCGGCGTGAGCGGCGTGTGGCTGTTCGTATACCAGATCGACAGCGGCACGACCGCGAGCCCGGCGTCGCGCGCGCGTGCAGCGACGGCGACGTCGTCGACCGGTCCATCGGGCCCGTCGGTGAATCGCACCGCGAACTGGATGCCGCCCACCGGCAATTCGACGATCAGCCGCTCGCCGAACGCCTGACGCAATGCGTGCACGATCAGCATGCGGCGCTCGCCGTACAGCGCGCGCATGCGCTTCAGATGCCGGGCAAAGTGCCCCTGTTCGATGAAATCGGCCAGCGCCGCCTGCAGGAGCGGCGGCGAACCGGCATTCATGCTGCATGCCACGCGTTCGACGCGCTCCACGGCGCGCTCCGGCACGACCGCGTAGGCAAGCCGCAAACCGGGGTACATCGCCTTGCTGAAGGTACTGCAATAGATCACGCGATCGCGCCGGTCGAGACTCTTCAACGCGGGCAGCGGGCGGCCGAGATAGCGAAACTCGCTGTCGTAGTCGTCCTCGACGATCCACCCCGACATTTTCTCGGCCCAGTCGAGCAGCGCGATGCGGCGGGACAGCGACAGCGTATGCCCGAGCGGGCTCTGATGCGACGGCGTCACCACCGCGAAGCGTGCCTGCGCGTCGAGCTGCATGCCGCGCTCGACGTCGATCCCGTCGGCGTCCACCGGCACGGGGACGAGTTGTACGCCGGTCTCGGACAGGAAGCCGCGCGCGAGCAGATAGCCGGGATCCTCGAACCACACGCGCTCGTCCGCCCGCGCGAGGCTGCGCAGCACGAGTTCCAGCGTGGCGCGGTAGCCGCCGGTGACGAACACCTGTTCCGGCACGCAGGTGACGCCGCGCGACAGCGTCAGATAGGTGGCGATGTGTTCGCGCAGCGGCCGGTAACCGGCCGGATTCGGGTAGCCGAGCAGAGCGCGTTCGCTGCTGCGCGCGCGCTGCGATATGAGCCGGTGCCAGACCTTGCGCGGAAACGCATCGAGCGCGGGAAGCCCGGGTTGCAGCGGGCGCGGCTCGCCGCTCAGCGCGACGGCGATCGGCTGCGCTCGCCGTGGCGGCGGAGTGTCGTCCGAGGCGACCGACGCACGCTGCGGGTCGGCGTGTTCGGCGCGCGCGGGCGGCGGCTGCGTCAGCGAAGCCGGCAGGGACGGCGCGACGAACGTGCCCGCCGCGCCGCGCATTTGCAGATAGCCCTCGTCGACCAGGATCGTGTAAGCCTGTTCAACCGTGCCGCGCGCTGTGTTCAGTTGCGTCGCCAGGCCGCGCAGCGCGGGCACGCGATCGCCGGGGCGCAGATGACCGGCGGCGATCGCGGCCTTGAACCGCTCGCAAATCTGCAGATAGACCGGCAACTGGTGGTGCCGGTCGATTTCGATGGCCAGCGGGGGCGTTTGCGCAGACATCACGGTCTCTCGGGTAACGCGAACGGGACAGGAACAGATGCCGTATGGACCAGTCCGATCGACGATTCTTGGCACTTATGGATAGGACATGATTCTTCCACAATTGAGACACGTGATGCGAGGTGACGACCGCCTTTCATCGGATCCAGCGCCGTCGCGTACCTCTAGCAGTCCAATGCAATCCATTCGTCAGGAGATTTTGCGATGAAGATCGTTGTCATCGGTGGTTCGGGCCTGATCGGCTCGCGTGTCGTCACGCTGCTCGGCGAAGCCGGCCATCAGGCGCTGGCTGCGTCGCCGAGCACCGGCGTCAATATCATCACGGGCGAAGGCCTGGCCGACGCATTGACCGGCGCGGACGTCGTCGTGGACGTGGTGAATGCGCCGTCATGGGAGCCGCAGGCGGTGCTGGACTTCTTCCGCACGGCGGCACGCAATCTCGGCAAGGCGGAAGTGGCCGCCGGCGTGCGCCATCACGTCGCGCTGTCGATCGTCGGCTGCGACCGCATGCCGGAGAACGGCTATTTCGCGGCCAAGGTCGCGCAGGAACAGGCGATCGAAGCGGCGGGCGTTCCGTACACCATCGTTCGCGCGACGCAATTCATGGAATTCATCGGCGGCATCGCGGATACCGGCACGGAAGACGGCACGGTCCGCATCGGCGACGGACTGTTTCAGCCGATCGCCGCGGAAGATGTGTCGGCATTCGTCGCGCAGGCGGCGCTCGCCGCGCCGCAGAACGGTGCGATCGAGGTCGCGGGCCCGGATCGCGCGCCGTTCGCGGAGATCGTCGCCCGCTATCTGAAGTCGATCGGCGACACGCGCGCGGTGGTGATCGATCGCGACGCCCGCTACTACGGCGGCCGCGTCGAGGAAAAATCGCTGGTGCCGCTCGGGGCCGCGCGGCTCGGCCGCATCGGTCTCGACCAGTGGCTCGCCGCGCGCTGATTCGCACGCGCACGTGCGGCGGCTCGCGGGCGCCCGCCGGCGGCGGGCAATCGGAATGATCGGCATCTCTTGGGGGCAACGGAAATGAATCATTCGGAACCATCGGAGCATGGCATTCGTCGCGAACTGACCGGTCGCGCCGATGCGATGTCCGCGAGCTTCGGTGCGAGCTATGCAGGCATCCTTGCATTCGTTGCAGTGGCGAGCGAGGGGAGCTTCACCAAGGCCGCCGAACGGCTCGGCGTCGGACGGCCGGCCGTGAGCCGGAACGTGCAGAAGCTGGAGGCGCAGTTGAGCACGCGCCTGTTCCAGCGCACCACGCGCACGACCGAACTGACGTGCGAAGGCCAGCGATTCTTCGAGAACTGCCATCAGGGCGTGGCGCAGATCGTGGAAGCCATGAACGACATGCTGGAGTTGCGGCAGGGGCCGCCGCGCGGCCTCATCCGCATCAGCTCGGCCGTGGGGTTCGGCAGGAAGATCGTCGCGCCGCTGCTGGAAAAGTTCGCGCACGCGTACCCGGACATCATCATCGATCTGCTGCTCGACGACCGGCCGATCGACCTGGTGTCGGAGCGAATCGACGTGTCGTTCCGCAACGGGCGCATCGAGGATTCGAGCATCATCGCCCGGCAACTGATTCCGATGCAGATGGCGCTCTGCGCGGCGCCGTCGTATGTCGCGCGGCATGGCCTCCCGCAGCGCATCGACGACCTCGACCGGCACGAGTGCATCAATTTCCGCTTTGCGAGCGGTCGCGTGTTCGAATGGGAGTTCAATGTCGACGGCCGCGCGCAGAAGTACCTGCCGACGTCGCGCCTCACGTTCAACGACACGGATCTGGTGTTGCGTGCGGTGCTGAACGGAGCGGGCATCGCGCAGATGGCGGGCTACCAGATCCGCGACCATCTCGCGTCGAACGAGCTCGTCGTCGCATTGGAGAAGCATGTGCCGGAGGATCGCGGCCACTACATCTGCTATCTGAGCCGGCAGCATCTTCCGACGCGCATTCGGATCTTCGTCGACTTCATGACCGAGCAGATTCGCGCGCTCGATCTCAATTGCATGACCCGGTTCAATCCGGATGTGCAGGTGGTTTCGCCGGCGGGGCTGGCGGCTTGAAGCATGCGTGACGGACGGGCGGCCGTCCAATCGCATCGCAGTGCGGGAAGCCGGGCGTACGTTTCGCGTTTCGGATCCTCCGGGGCTGGGTCGGATAGCCTTGCCGGCATTGGCTCACATCACGGGCGCGATTCAAACTTAAACGAATTGTGACCCCTGTCGCCGGCAAAATTTTGCACAATGGCGACAGCGCGGCGTTGCTGCCGCCATTCGCCTTCCCCGGCAGGCCGGCCTGCCGGCCCGGAGAGGGCGGCCGGAACCCAACTTCGCACCGACCGTGAGCCCCCAACCGACGTGCCGCCGCCGACCGCCATGGACCACCCCAAACGCATCCTCATCGTCGAAGACGACGCCGACATCGCCGACGTGCTGAGCCTGCACCTGCGCGACGAGCGCTACGAAGTCGTGCACAGCGCGGACGGCACGGAAGGCCTGCGCCTGCTCGAACAGGGCAACTGGGACGCGCTGATCCTCGACCTGATGCTGCCCGGCGTCGACGGCCTGGAAATCTGCCGGCGCGCCCGCGCGATGGCGCGCTACACGCCGATCATCATCACCAGCGCGCGCTCGAGCGAGGTGCACCGGATCCTCGGCCTCGAGCTCGGCGCCGACGACTATCTGGCGAAACCGTTCTCGGTGCTGGAACTCGTCGCGCGGGTCAAGGCGCTGCTGCGGCGCGTCGACGCGCTCGCGCGCGATTCGCGGATCGACGCCGGCACGCTCGACGTCGCCGGCCTGTCGATCGACCCGATCGCGCGCGAAGCGAGCGTCGACGGCACGCGCATCGACCTCACGCCGCGCGAATTCGACCTGCTGTATTTCTTCGCGCGGCATCCGGGCAAGGTGTTCTCGCGGATGGACCTGCTGAACGCGGTGTGGGGCTACCAGCACGAAGGCTACGAACACACGGTGAACACCCACATCAACCGGCTGCGCGCGAAGGTCGAGGCCGATCCGGCCGAGCCCGTGCGGATCCTCACCGTATGGGGACGCGGCTACAAGCTCGCCGCGCCGGACCAGCGGGACGCATGATGAAACTGACCCTCACCCAGCGGCTGTCGTGCGTGTTCGCGGTGCTGCTGCTCGCGTGCTCGGGCGCGTCGGCATGGCTGCAGATCCGCGCGAACGACATGCGCGAGAAGGAAGTCGTGCAGGGCCTGTCGCGCGATCTCGCCGCGCACATCGCGAGCAGCACGCCGCTGATGGACGCGAACGGGCTGCGCCCGGACGCCGTGCGCACGCTGTTCGGCCAGCTGATGGGCGTGAACCCGAGCGTCGAGGTGTACCTGCTCGACAACGCCGGGCGCATCGAGGGCGACGACGCGCCGCCGGGCCACGTGAAGCGCGACCGCGTCGATCTCGCGCCGGTGCAGCGCTTCATCGCGGGCGACCCGCTGCCGATCCTCGGCGACGACCCGCGCAGCCCCGACGCGCGCAAGGTGTTCAGCGCCGCGCCGCTGCAGCGCCCGGGACAGCCGCCGTCCGGCTACATCTACGTGGTGCTGCTCGGTGAAGCGCACGACCAACTGGTCGCGCGCGTCGACGCCGGCAACGTGCTGCGCACGACGCTGTGGTCGATGGCGGTCGTCGCGCTGCTCGGCCTGCTCGCGGGCCTGACCGCGTTCAGCTTCATCACGCGCCCGCTGCGCCGGCTGACCGACGCGATGCGCCGGTTCGACGCGAACGGCGCGCCCGACACGCAGCCGCCGGTGCCGCGCTCGCCGCCGGGGCGGCGCGGCGACGACATCGCGGTGCTCGAATCCGCGTTCGCGCAGATGGCCGACCGGATCGGCGACCAGTGGCGCGCGCTGACGCGCCAGGACCAGCAGCGGCGCGAACTGATCACGAACATCTCGCACGACCTGCGCACGCCGCTGACGTCGCTGCACGGCTATCTGGAGACGCTGTCGCTGAAGTCCGACACGCTCGCCGAGACCGAGCGCCGCCGCTACCTGTCGATCGCGCTCGCGCAGAGCACGAAGGTCGGCCGGCTCGCGCAGGCGCTGTTCGAACTCGCACGGCTCGAATCGGGCGGCGTGCAGGCCGAGCGCGAGCCGTTCTCGCTCGTCGATCTCGTGCAGGACGTGTTCCAGAAGTTCGAGCTGGCCGCGCAGTCGCGCGGCATCGCGCTGCATGCGCGGATCCCGCCGCGCGTGCCGGTCGTCTCGGCCGATCTCGGGATGATCGAGCGCGTGCTGACCAACCTGCTCGACAACGCATTGCGGCACACGCCGCAGCACGGCGAAGTCGAAGTGGCGCTGACGCCGCAGGACGATCGCGTGGTGGTGACCGTGTCGGATACCGGAGAAGGGATTCCGCAGGCGCGGCGCGAAGGATTGTTTCAGCGGCCGCAGCGGCCGATGAGCGGCGGCGCGGCGACGAGCGGCGGGCTCGGGCTACTGATCGTGCACCGGATGCTGGTGCTCAACGGCAGCGGGATCCGGCTCGTCGATCGGGACGGACGCGGCGCGGTGTTCGAGTTCGCGCTGCCGGTCGCGCATCCGGCGCCCGGTGAAACGCATTGAACCCGCCGGTGCTGAAACCCGGCGGCGATGTGCCCGCGCGCTTACCGTCCGCGCTTGCGCCGCACGTCGCTCGGCGTCGTGCCGGTCCAGCGCTTGAACGCGTGGCGGAACCCGACCGCATCGCTGAAGCCGAGCGTCAGCGCGATGTCCTCGGTGCTGAGCGTCGTGGTGCTCAGGTAGTCGATCGCGAGCGCCTTGCGCACGCTCGTCAGCAGCTCGCTGTACGACGTGCCTTCGGCGTCGAGCTTGCGGCGCAGCGTGCGCGACGTCATGCACAGCGTGTCGGCGATCGCGTCGATGTCCGGGAACTGCCCGGGCGTGCGCGTGAGTTCCTGGTACACGCGCCGCGTGACGCCGGCCTGGCTGCGCAGTTCGTCGAGCAGGCGCGCGCAGTGCGACGACACCTGCGCGGCGGTGATCGGGTTCGCGAGCTGCGGCGCGCGGGCGAGCCACGCGGCCGGGTAGCTCAACACATGGTGCGGCTGGTCGAACGCGATCGGGCATTCGAGCGCGTCGGCGAGTTGCGCCGCGTGCGCCGGCCGCGGCTGCGCGAACTGCGCGCGGGCCGGCACGCACCACGCACCCATCACGTCCTTGATGACCGTCACGTGCAGCGCGAACTGCATGTCGATCAGGAAGCGGTACAGCGGCAGGTCCGGCTCGGGCAGCGCGGCTTCGTGCGGATCCGGGAACAGCCACGACGCGGTGTCGCCCTGTTCGACCCAGCGGATCGCGAGCATCCCGTTCGCGAGCTGGTGATATTTGACGGCCGAATCGAACGCATGCGCGAGCGATTCCGAGCACAGCATCGCGTAGCCGTACATCCCGTAGCTCGACGCATGCAGCCGGCGGCCGACGCGCACGCCGAGATCGGTGCCGTCGTAGCGGCCGACCGCATTGCGCGCGGCGGTCAGGAATTGCCGCGACGACGTGAGCGTGAACGGATCGGTGACGGCGTCCGGCGACAGGCCGGTGCCGTCCAGCACGGCGGCCGGATCGAGGCCGAGTTCCTGGGCGACGCCGACGAGCACGGCCAGCTTGGCCGGCGAGAAGCGCTTCTCGCGCGACGCCTGGGCGGGCGGGGCGTCCGGCAGCGAGGCGGGGCCGGTGGCCGTCGGTTTCAAGAGTGCGCTGCGTGGCATGGCGGGTTCTGCGTCCGATTCGATATCGTTCCGGTGCGCGATTCTGCGCCGGAACGCGCGCGGGCACCATAGGGTTCACCCTGATGCGCAGCGGTATGCACGGCCGGACACGGCATGACCGATGCACGGGCGGAAGCGGCGACAGGCGGGCCGCCGCGCGCCCGCGTGTCCGTTTCGATCATCTTTTCGACCGCCAGGATCATTTTCAAGGCCGCGTTGGCGGGCGATAGTCGCCGGTCAGGCGGCGGCCTTTGCCCATACGGTGCGCGGGTCGCTGTGCGAACGGCGCTGCCCGGCGCCGTCCCCCGAGGAGCAGAACATGACGAAGAGACACTGGATCGGCTCGTATGGCTCGATCCCCGCCGAGATCGATGCCGATCGCCATCCTTCCGTAACCGCGCTGCTGGACGACGCGATGCGCCGCTTCGCGGAGCGCCCCGCGTTCCGCGCGTTCGGCCGCACGCTCAGCTACGCCGACGTCGACCGCCTGTCGACCGCGCTGGCCGCGTACCTGCAGCAGGTCGCGGGCGTACGCAAGGGCGACCGCGTGGCCGTGATGCTGCCCAACGTGCTCGCCTTTCCGGTGGTGTTCGTCGCGCTCGCGCGGATCGGCGCGATCCAGGTCAACGTGAATCCGCTCTACACCGCGCACGAGCTCGAACATCAGCTCAACGACGCGGGCGTCGAAGTGGCCGTGGTATGCGGCGGATCGATGGGCACGTTCGCCGACGTGGTCGGCAGGACGCGCATACGAACCGTGCTGAGCGTGGGCCGCGGCGATCTCGGCGTCGTCGATGCGCCGGCCGGCGCGTGCGACGCGCTGCCGCCGGGCTCGATCGCACTCGCGGATGCGCTTGCCGCGGGCGAATCGCTCGCGGTCGAGCCGGTCGCGCTTGGCGGCGACGATCTGCTGCTGCTGCAGTACACGGGCGGCACGACCGGGCTGTCGAAGGGCGCCGCGCTGTCGCATCGCAACCTGGTCGCGAACATCGCGCAGTTCGGCGCGATCGTGCCGGATTCGCGGCGGCCGGGCGAGGAGGTCATCGTCACGGCGATCCCGCTGTATCACATCTTCGCGCTGACGGTGAACTTCCTGTCCTACTTCGCGATCGGCGCGGAGAACTGGCTCGTCGCGAATCCGCGCGACATGGACGGCTTCATCGACGTGCTGAAGGCCGCGCGACCGTCGGTGTTCGTTGGCGTCAATACGCTGTATGCGGGGCTCGCCGGCCATCCGCGGCTGAACGAAGTCGACTGGTCGCGGCTGAAGCTGTCGGCCGGCGGCGGCGCGGCGGTGATCGACGTGATCTCCGCGCGCTGGAAGGCGATCACAGGCAACTTCATTCGCGAAGGGTACGGGCTGTCGGAGACGTCGCCGGTGGTCACGTTCAACCCGCAGTCGATCGACGTGTTCACGGGCACGACGGGCCTGCCGCTGCCGTCGACCGACGTGAAGCTGCTGGACGACCAGGATCGCGAGGTTGAGATCGGCGAAGCGGGCGAGATCTGCGTGCAGGGGCCGCAGGTGATGGGCGGCTACTGGCAGAAGCCGGAGGCGAACGCGGCCGCGTTTACCGCGGACGGCTACTTCCGCACCGGCGACATCGGCGTGTTCGATGCGGCCGGCTTCCTGAAGATCGTCGACCGCAAGAAGGACATGATCATCGTGTCGGGCTTCAACGTGTACCCGAACGAGGTGGAAGCGGTGGCGACCGCGCTGGCGGGCGTCGCCGAATGCGCATGCATCGGCGTGCCGGACGAGCGCACCGGCGAGGCCGTCAAGCTGTTCGTGGTGCCCGCGCCGGACGCGGCCTTGACCGACGCGCAGATCGTCGCGCATTGCCGCGCGAACCTCGCTGCGTACAAGGTGCCGAAGCTGATCCGCCTGGTCGACCGGCTGCCGAAGTCGACGGTCGGCAAGATCCTGCGCCGGGAACTCAGCCGCGCGGACTGATGGCGCCGACGCGCCGCGCGGCTGCCGACGTGCGGGCCGGCGTGCCGGCGAAAGCCCCGACAGTCCGGTCCGGGCCGCTCAAGTACAATGCGGGCGGTTCGACCGACGGGGACGCGATGACCGGTTCAGACTCACCTTCCGCCCAGCCCGGGCGTGCGCTGCCGTCGCCGAGCGCGACGGTGCCGATCTCGCTCGTCAACGGTTTTCTGGCGAGCGCGGGTGCGCAGCGCGACGTGGTCGAGCGCTACCTGCGCGGGGCCGGCATACCGCTCGAGCTGCTCGGCGAGCCGCATGCGCGCGTGACGGAAGAGCAGTTCTCGACGCTGTACCGCACGCTCGCGATCGACCTCGACGACGAGATGCCGGGCATCTTCTCGCGCCCGTTGCGCGGCGGCACGCTGAAGTACCTGTGCCTGAGCCTGCTCGATGCGCGCAACCTCGAAACGGCGCTGCATCGTTTCGGCCAGTTCTTCCATATCCTGCTCGACGACTTCTTCGTCGAATCGAAGCGCGATGGCCTGGTCGCGCAGGTGCTGCTGCGGCCGAACCCGGCCGTCGGCCCGATCGGCGCGCTCGGCCAGGAGCTGATGCTCAAGCTCGTGCATGGCGTGTGTTCCTGGTTGATCGGGCAGAAGATCCCGCTGCTGCAGATCGAGCTCGCGTGTCCGCGGCCGCGCCATGCGGTCGAACACCTGTACTTCTTCTCCGGCTCCGTGCAGTTCGACTGCGAACGCACGCTGATGCGCTTCAGCGCCGATTACCTCGACGCACCGATCCGGCAGAGCAAGCGCAACCTGCGCAAGTTCCTCGCGCGCGCGCCGGGCGACTGGATCTTCGAATCGTTCAGCGAACAGCTCGTGTGCCATCGCGTGCGGCAATACCTGTCGGCGGCGCTGCCCGACCTGCCGGTGATCGACGAGGCGGCCGAGCATCTGCATTGCTCGGTGCGCACGCTGAGCCGCCACCTGGCCGCCGAAGGCACGACGTTCCAGGCGCTCAAGGACGAACTGCGGCGCGACATCGCGATCCAGCGGCTCACCGACACGGTCGACACGATCGCGGCGATCGGCGCCGATATCGGCTTCGACGATCCGAGCGCGTTTCATCGCGCATTCCGGCACTGGACGGGGAGCACGCCGGGGACTTACCGGCGCCGCGCGTAGCGCGGTTGCTTCAACCCCGCTCCCATAACCGGCATCCTTCGTGCGATCCCATGGACGGCTCCCGTTGGCGCACGAATCATCGTGCGTCCGGCGTGCGCCACATGCGGACATACCCGGCGTGCGGCAGCCGTTCGTCGACGTGTACGCCGGGGCCGACCGGCAGGACCTGCCGGCCCGGTGAAATCAGGAAGCGGTTCCTCGCCGCAATTGTCCGGTTTCGATCAGCTGCTGAAAGAAGTCGTTCATCGACTCGGCGAGCGGGCGGTAGTGGATCCCGAGTTCGTTGCGGCTGCGGGCATTGTCGGCGCGCCACGGCAGTCCGACGTTGCGGGCGACGACGCGGCGCGTCACGCCCTTGTTCACCAGCGGGCCGATCGACCACACGAGCCATTTGGGCAGGATGCGCCGCGGGATCGGATAGTCGGCGCCATACCGTTCGAGCAGCGTCGCCGCCATCGCCGGCAGGCTCGTGTTGTGACCCGACACGATGTAGCGGCCGTTCGCGTCCGGCAGGAACGCGGCCCGCAGGTGCGCGTCGGCGACATCGCGGACGTCGACCGCGCCCATGCCGAGATCCGGCACGCCCATTTTCATCGTGCCGTCGCCCATCTGCCGGACGATCTCGAAGCTCTCCGACGTCGCGTACGGATTGATGCCCGGCCCGATGACGAGCGACGGATTGATGGTGACGAGACGCCAGCGCTGCTGCGCGCCGGCGATCTGCCATGCTTCGCGCTCGGCCACCGTCTTCGAATACGAATAGGGCTGGTGCGTCAGCGACGAACTGGTATTCCAGTTCGCCTCGGTGAACACGCCGTTCGGCACCGCGTCGAGGTCGGCGTTGTCGCCGTAGATCGCGGCGCAGCTGCTGGTCAGCACGACGCGCCGGACCGACGGCGTGCGGTTCACCGTGTCGAGCACATTGCGCGTGCCGAGCAGCGCCGGGTCGACCAGTTCTTTCTGAGGATCACGAACCGTGATGGTGAACGGCGATGCGGTATGGAACACGGTGCCGCAACCGGCCATCGCGTCCGCATACGAGCCCGGTTCGAGCAGGTCGGCACGGAAATAGCGGATCGTGCCGGGCTGGCCGGCCGCGATGCGCTGCAGATACTTGAGCTTGTCGGGATCGTCAGGATTACGAACGGCAGCATGCACCGTCACGCCGGCTTCGAGCAACCGTTGCACGAGCCAGCCCGCGACGTAGCCGGTTGCGCCGGTCACCATCACCGGCAGGTCGGTATCGATATTCATCATCTTGGGTTCCGTGACGGACGATGTCGAACATGATGCCGCCTTGTTGCTGCCGGGGGAGGCGGCGCGGCGCGGGAGCGGCTGGCTGCCCGCTCCGCGCGCGAGGCCGCACTCAGGCTTTCAGTGCGCCGAAGATTTCAGTGAGCATCGACTTCGCATCCCCGAACAACATGCGGTTGTTGTCCTTGTAGAACAGCGGATTGTCGACGCCCGCATAGCCGGACGCCATGCTGCGCTTCATCACGATCGACGTCTTCGCCTTCCACACTTCCAGCACCGGCATGCCGGCGATCGGGCTCGACGGGTCGTCCTGCGCGGCCGGATTCACGATGTCGTTCGCGCCGATCACCATCGACACGTCGGCCTCGGGGAAGTCGCCGTTGATCTCGTCCATTTCGAGCACGATGTCGTACGGCACCTTCGCTTCGGCCAGCAGCACGTTCATGTGGCCCGGCATGCGGCCCGCGACCGGGTGAATCGCGAAACGCACGTCCACACCCTTCTCGCGCAGCAGCTTCGTCAGTTCGAACACCGTGTGCTGGGCTTGCGCGACAGCCATCCCGTAGCCCGGCACGATGATCACGCGCTTCGCTTCGCGCAGCAGCTCGGCCGTTTCCATCGCGCTCACCGCGACCGCCTCGCCGGCCGGCTGCGCGGCGCCGCCGGCGGCCGCCGGTGCGCCCGCGCCGCTGCCGAAGCCGCCCGCGATCACGCTGATGAAGTTGCGGTTCATCGCGCGGCACATGATGTACGACAGGATCGCACCGGACGAGCCGACCAGCGCGCCGATCACGATCAGCAGGTCGTTGCCGAGCATGAAGCCGGTGGCTGCCGCGGCCCACCCCGAGTAGCTGTTGAGCATCGACACCACGACCGGCATGTCCGCGCCGCCGATCGCCATCACCATGTGCACGCCGAACAGCAGCGAGAGCACCGTCATCACGAGGAGCGGCAGCATGCCGTCCTGGATGGTTTCCGCATGCAGGAACGCGCGGCCGTAGTAGATCACGATCAGCAGCGCGGCCAGGTTCAGCCAGTGCCGTGCCGGCAGCAGCAGCGGCTTGCCGCCGATCTTGCCGGACAGCTTGCCGAACGCGATGATCGAGCCCGCGAAGGTGACCGCGCCGATCAGGATGCCGACGTAGATCTCCACTTCATGGATCGCCTTCTCGGCGCCGGTGAGCTGCAGCGACGTATCGATATAGCTCGCGAAACCGACCAGGCAGGCCGCGAGACCGACCAGGCTGTGCATCAGCGCGACCAGTTCCGGCATCTGCGTCATCTGCACCTTCTTCGCGGCGTACAGGCCGACGGCACCGCCGACGACCAGCGCGGCGATCACGTACGGAATGCCCGCGGCCGACACGCGCGGACCGGCCACGGTGGCCAGCACGGCGATCAGCATGCCGATCATGCCGAGCAGGTTGCCGCGGCGCGCGGTCTCGGGATTGGCCAGCCCGCCGAGGCTGAGGATGAACAGAATCGCGGCGCCGATATAGGAGACGGTAGTCAGGTTGGAAGTCATTGTTGTCGTCCCCTTATTTGCGGAACATCGCCAGCATGCGACGCGTCACCGCGAAGCCGCCGAACATGTTGACGGCCGTGAGCGTCAGCGCGCCCACCGCGAGACCCAGGATCAGCCCGGACGGACGGTCGCCGGCATTGGCCAGCTCGCCCAGCGGCGGCGCGACCTGCACGAGCGCGCCGATCGCGATGATCGACGAGATCGCGTTGGTCACGCTCATCAGCGGCGTGTGCAGCGACGGCGTGACGTTCCAGATCACCATGTAGCCGACGAAGCACGCGAGCACGAACACCGTGAAGTGCGACAGGAAGCTGGCCGGCGCGAACTGGCCGACCAGCAGGAACGCCAGTGCGCCGATCGCGAACACGATCGCGAGCGCCTTGGCCGACATCGGCTCGCCGCTGTGGCCGTGGCCCTTGGACTTCGCCGGTGCGGCCGCGGCAGGGGCGGCCGCCGGGGGCTTGGGTGCGACGACCGCCTGCTTGATCGGCGGCGGCGGCCAGGTGATGTTGCCTTCCTTGATGACGGTGAGGCCGCGGATCGCGTCGTCGTCGAAGTCGACGTTGATCGTGCCGTCCTTGGCCTTGCACAGCTCCTCGATCACGCGCAGCAGGTTGGTGCCGTACAGCGTGGACGACTGCCGCGACAGGCGCGATGCGAGATCCGTATAGCCGACGATGGTCACGCCGTGGCGCACGACCGCCTCGCCGGGCACCGTGAGTTCGCAGTTGCCGCCCTGTTCGGCGGCCATGTCGACGATCACGCTGCCGGGCTTCATCGACTGCACCATCTCGGCGGTGATCAGCTTCGGCGCCGGCTTGCCGGGGATCAGCGCGGTCGTGATGATGATGTCGGCGTCCTTGGCCTGCTGCGCGTACATCGCGCGCTGCGCCTGCTGGAAGCCTTCGCTCATCACCTTCGCGTAACCGCCGCCGCCCGAGCCTTCCTCTTCATAGTCGACCTTGACGAACTCGCCGCCCAGCGACTTGACCTGATCGGCCACCTCGGCGCGCGTGTCGTTCGCGCGCACGATCGCGCCGAGACTCGCGGCCGTGCCGATCGCGGCGAGGCCCGCGACGCCGGCACCGGCGATGAAGACCTTGGCCGGCGGGACCTTGCCGGCCGCCGTGACCTGGCCGTTCAGGAAGCGGCCGAACGCATGCGCGGCCTCGATCACCGCGCGGTAGCCGCTGATGCCGGCCATCGACGTGAGCGCGTCCATCTTCTGCGCGCGCGACAGCGTGCGCGGCAGCGAATCGATCGCGAGCACCGTCGCGCGTTTCGCGGCCAGCTGCTGCATCAGTTCGGGATTCTGCGCCGGCCACACGAAGCCGATCAGCGTGCCGCCCTCGCGCATCAGCGCGACTTCGTCGGCACTCGGCGGGCGCACCTTGAACACGATGTCGCTGCCGGACCAGAGCTCGGCCGCCGAGGCGGCGATGCTCGCGCCGGCCGCGCGATACGCATCGTCGTCAAAATTCGCGCCGGCGCCGGCGCCGCTTTGCACGGCCACCGAAAACCCCAGCTTGATCAGTTTCTCGACCACTTCGGGTACGGTCGCAACGCGCCGTTCGCCAGTGGCTGTCTCCAGAGGAATCCCAATCTGTAGTGTCATAGTGTGAAAGATGGGTGATGGCCATTGCATTGCGCGCGGGCCGGTGCGTCAAGGTAACAGAATCATGTGCTTGTTTAGTGGCGCGCGCGACGGCTTGCGTTTAAAAAAGAACGATCGTTCGCTGAGCGCGAATAGAGTATGCCTCATAACGACGGCGCGATCGAGGAGGAGCGCATCGAGCTCGTCGTCCGTTCTACTGTTGCGTTTTATCCACGCGCGAGCAATATCGCGTCGGCCGAACGGGTGTTGACGAGCCAGGCTCGCTGCCGCTTTCGCGGTGCGGCGTGGTGGCTCGAGCCGGCCTGCGCTCGGCGGCCCCGGATAGGTTTCCCCATAACAGGGTTCCTTTGCCGGATCCCATGGCCGGCTCCCCTCGGCGGTCCTCGGCGTGGAATCGTTCACATGTTTGCCGGACAAAATCTGGTCGACCCCGAAACGCATATGCTCCTTTCAATAGCGGCCTGAAGCGATCCCGACCGGCCGGTAGGCCAATGGCTGACCGCTGACCACAGGCGGCGCCGTTGGCACATCGCGTCGCTCGTCAGATCAATTCAGCAGGCACCAGATCGCGAGGAACGGTGCGTCGCCGGAGCGCATCGCATGCAGCGCTCCCGGCGGGTTGTGGATGCCGCCACCGATCCCGGGATCAAACCACGCGCCGTTTTGCTGCCGGAATTCACCGGCGGTCATCAGCACGTACGCTTCCTCCGGCGCGTGACCATGATCCGGATATCTGACATTGGGCATCATCAACGAGAAGCCGAGCTGGATGTCGTCGCGGCTCTCCGCGCCGCCGGGCCCGCAGATCATTCCGTTCACGTGCCCGTCGATATAGTTCGGACTGCCGTTCTTTCCCGACGTGCGACGCGACCATCCGATCACGGGCTCGAGCGACTTGATCAGCTGCGCGACGGTGACGAACGTCGGGTCGACGCGCGCGACCGACTCGAGCGCTGGGTCGAGCCATTCGCATGCGGGGTATCGCACCGCGAGCCGTTTGCCGTCATCCGACGGCTGCTGCAACCGGGCGAATACTCGCGGCGCGAACGCGCGCGCGGCAGGGGGAAGCTTGTCCGACTGGAACAGTCCGGCGGCGATCCGGACGAAATCCGCGATGGGCTTCGGGCGTTCATTCATCTTCGTCGCTGCTCCCCGGTCATGTGGCCTGATCAGATGAAAGTCTACGCAGAAACGCGCGGGCCCGGACGGCGAAAAAGGTCGACCGATTTGGCGCCGGCCGCCATGTAGTGGGTTCTTTGCGGATTTCCGTGGGGCGGCCCGGTGAACCATGTTGATGCCAATGGTCGCATTCCGGATTCAAGCAGCCCACTGCTCAGACCGCGATCATTGTGTCACCGCCTCTGTTCCTGAAACACGCGTCGAGATGCGATCGCGAGGAACCTGCGACGAATGGCAGCGTGGTTGATGCCGGTTTGCCAGGCAGTAGAAGCAGCCGCAACGCGACGGATTCGGCCGGTGCTCACGTCGCGGTTCGCGCAGCGTCGCCGGGCAAATCCGTCAGCGACCGCGCGTCACGCCGACCTTGGCCTTGCCACCCTTCGGGACGGGATGACGATGGCCAAGGAGTTCGACCAGCCGTGTCTCGCTTTCGGAAAACGAGTAGCCGCGCCGCTGGGAGATCATGAACGTGAGGGCGCGCATGTGCCACGCGCGCCGTTGGAGTTCGACAAGTAATCCGTTCGCGAGGTCTTCCTCGACCAGATGGCGCGGCATGTGCCCCCAGCACAAGCCTCCCCTGAGCAGATCGTGCTTCGCGCCGAGATCATTCACCCACCACTGGCGTTCACCGGCGACCCCCTGTTGGGTCTTTTCCGCATCGGGCTGATTGTCCGTGACGACGAGCTGGATGTGCCGGCCAAATTCCTCCCGCGGAATCGGCCCCTTGATTGCCGCGAGCGGATGCGATGGCGCACAGACGGTCACCATTTGCGCGTCACATAAATGGTGCCGCTCGATGGAGTCTTGGCTCAGCTCCGGCACATCGGTGATCGTTACCGCCAATGCGCACGTGCCGTCGAGCACCAGGCGCTCGCCGCCCTGCATGGTCGTCATGCGCAGATTGATCGCGACCGTCGGAAAGTCCGCTTGCAGGGTGCGCAGGCATTCGATCAGGTGCGCACGCGGAAAATAGGTATCCACGGCGACCGAGACCTGCGGAACACCGGCTTCAGCAATCGCCACCGCGCGCATCTTCATTTCCTCGGTGCGCGCAATCACCCCCCGCGCATCCGGCAGGAGGCTGCGGCCTGCTGCCGTGAGCGTCGCTTTGCGCGTGTTTCGCTCGAACAGCATCACGTCAAAGGCATTCTCGAGCGCGTTGATCGCGTGACTGATCGCCGACTGCGCCCGCCTCAGTTCTCTTGCCGCCCCGGAAAAGCTTCCCTGGTCACACACGGCGACGAAGGCCCGAAGTTGATTGATGGTGACGTTGTCCAGCATATCTATCTAGAAAGTAGATGGTATTTATAGATATTCAGTCAATTGGCTTCATGAATCAAGAGCCCCAGAATCAAGTTTCTCGCTTTTGTTTCGAAGGGTGCATGACATGAACAGACTGAATGGAAAGACCGCCGTGATCACCGGTGGCGCTACCGGCATCGGCCGCGCCGCGGCACGACGCTTCATTGAAGAGGGCGCCTTCGTCTTCATCTTCGGCCGCCGGCAGGAAGCGCTCGACGCTGCGGTGGCCGACCTTGGGCCCAATGCCCGCGCGGTGAAGGGATCGGTCTGCGATCCGACCGATCTCGACCGGCTCTACGCGGCGGTCAAGGCGGAGCGCGGAACCCTCGACATCGTCTTCGCCAACGCCGGGGCGGGAAGCCCGCTGCCTCTCGGCCAGATCACCGCCGAGCACATTGACGACACCTTCGACACCAATGTGAAGGGGACGATCTTTACGGTCCAGAAGGCGCTGCCGCTGATGGGCGCAGGTGGTTCGATCATCCTGACCGGGTCGAGCGCCGGCACCACGGGAGCCCCAGGATTCACGGCCTACAGCGCGAGCAAGGCAGCAGTGCGCAACCTCGCGCGGACTTGGGCGGAGGACCTGAAGGGCACCGGCATCCGGGTAAACGTACTGTCGCCCGGGGCGACGGCGACCGAACTGGCCAAGGAAGCGCTGGGCGAAGAGGGGCAGAAGGCCTACGGGGCGATGACCCCGCTCCAGCGTATGGCCGATCCGGCCGAGATCGGCGCGGTGGCGGCCTTTCTTGCGTCGTCGGACAGCAGCTTCATGACCGCCAGCGAGGTCGCCGTTGACGGTGGCCTGGCACAACTCTGAGGAGAAGGATCAAATGACTCAATCCCTGAAGGGCAAAACAGCACTCGTGACCGGGGCATCGCGGGGCATTGGCCGCGCCATCGCCGAACGCCTTGCAAAGGACGGTGCGACCGTCGCGCTCACCTACAACGCCAGCAAATCCGGCGCGGACGAAGCAATTGCAGCCATCGAGAAAGCGGGAGGCACCGCGTTCGCGATCCACGCGGATCTCGTTGAGCCGGCGACCGTCCCGGCTTTGTTCGAGAGACTCGACGACGAGTTTACCCAGCGGAACGGCAGCCGAGCGCTCGACATTCTGGTCAACAACGCCGGCAATACCGGCTGGCTTGGCTTCAAGGACGCAACGCCGGAAAGCTGGGACACGCTGATGGCCGTCTACGCCCGCGCGCCGTTCTTCATCATTCAGGCCGCGCTGGATCGTCTCGCCGATGGTGCATGCATCATCAACATTTCTTCCGCTGCCGCCACGAAGCCCGTGACCGCAGCGCCCGTCTATTCAATGGCGAAAGCCGCCATCAATACGCTGACCCATACGCTCGCCATCGAGCTGGGGCCGCGTGGCATCACCGCGAACGCCGTTGCGCCGGGCTTCACGCGAACGGATGCGAACGCCGCCTTTCGGGAGAATCCCGAACTCGTCAAGGCGGCCGAGGCCCAGATCGCGTTGGGCCGCTTTGGCGAGCCTTCGGAAATCGCCGCCGTCGTGGCGTTCCTGGCCTCCGATGATGGCCATTGGGTGACCGGCCAGACGATTGAAGCAAGCGGCGGTTACAAGCTCTGACCGCGCCGAGAAACGAAGGAGAAACATATGCGTTACGCAATCATTGGCTTCGGCAAGATCGGCCACGCACTTGCCAAGGCGTTCGCCCGCAACGGCATCGAAGTGGCCGTTGCAACCACGCGCGACCCGGAACGCTTTGCGGCCGATGCGGCCGCGATCGGCCCCACGATCATTCCCAAAACCCTGGCGGAAGCCGTCAAGGCGGACATCATCTTTCTGGCTGTCCGTTTCGAGTCGCACCCGGAGGTCGCAAAAGCGCTGCCCGACTGGAAGGGGAAGACCGTGATCGACGCGATGAACACGCAGGCCCCGCTCGAGGAACTGGGCGGTCTTCCGTCCTCTGCTTTCGTCGCGAACGCGTTCAGCGGAGCCAGGCTGGTGAAAGGCTTCAATCATCTGGTTGCCGCCGTCCTCGGCCAGGACCCGGCCATACATGGGGGCAGGAGGGTCGTGTTCCTGGCGAGCGACGATGACGGCGCCGCAGCGGAGATTGGCGCGCTTGCGGAAAAACTCGGTTTCGCGCCGATCAAACTGGGTGGGCTTTCGGACGGTGGGCTGCTTGTGCACGCGCTCGGAAATAACTGGGGACAACTGATCTTCAAGGACTTGATCACGTTCGACTGAGGACCAACCGTTTTCCGGATATTTCCGCCGGAAATGACACTGAACGCTGGCGCGGCGCGCGCTGATGAAGCACCTGTCCTAGCACAAGAGTTCGACAATCACGACATCCGTGTCGTCTTTCGCTCTCAACGTAACGCACGTTTCATCGCGAATGGTGAGGCCGTCGCGTCGCGCCAGCGTGATGTGCCCCACGTCCACTCGCCCATGTTCCACAACCAGATAGGCAGAACCGGACAGCGGCAAAGCGTGCCGCATCGCCGTGCCTTCGCGCAGCGTCGCGATACGCATCCGTGCGTCGGCGTGAATGGGCAATGCGCCGGCGCGGACATCCTCCGGATCGCCGCTCGCCAGCGTAACGAATCGGCTCTCGCGACATCCGAGCGAACAGACGCGCGTCGCGCAGCGCGACGTACTGGCCGGTGTGCGCGGACGTAGCCGTATCTGGAATTGCCGCGCGGGTACATTTTCCTCGTTGCGCTCTGCGCAATGGAGCGCCGCGCCGGCACTCATCACATGGACGGAATTGGCGACCAGGCGCGCGCGATTGCCCGCGTCGTCTTCGTGCGTGATTGCGCCCGAACGTACCCACGTGACGATCTCGACGTCGCGGTGAGCACGCAGGCCGAAGCCCGAGTGCGGCGCGAACTCGACGTCGTTCCACACGAGGAGGGGACCGAGCGGCGCTTCTCCGTGCCCGGATTCGCTCACGCTGAAATGCTGGCGGACGTCGACACCGCCGCGCCGGATCGCGGCAAGCGCAAGAAAAGCGCGTCGTTCAATCATGACGGGACTCGGTACGCGTATGCCGGGCGCGGCGTGCGATCGTCGAAGACGCGTCCACCGCACCCGAGCCACGCTCAGATCTGTTGCTGGCCGCCATCGACAAACAATTCGATGCCGTTCACGAAGCTCGCGTCGTCCGAGGCCAGGAACAGTGCCGCGCTCGCGATCTCGCCCGGCTCGCCAAGGCGCCCCATCGGGATCTGGGCAGCCAGGTAATCGGCAAGCCCCTGGCGCTGAGTCGCATCGTCACCGGCGAGATCGAGCAGGCCGGGCGTGCGAGTCGCGCCCGGGCTGATCGTGTTCACGCGGACATGGCGCTCCTTGAGGTCGAGAATCCAGCTGCGTGCAAAGGCACGCACTGCCGCCTTCGAAGCCGAATACACGCTGAACGCAGCGGTACCCGAGCTGCCCGCGGTCGAGCCGGTCAAAATCACCGAGGCGCCATCGGCGAGCAGCGGCAGTGCCTTCTGCACCGTGAACAGCACGCCCTTCACGTTGCGGTCGAAGGTTTCGTCGTAGTGCGCCTCGGTAATGCTGCCAAGCGGCAGCATCGAACCGCCGCCGGCGTTCACGAACAGCACGTCCAGGCGCCCGTGCTCTTTCTTGATTTGCTCATACAGCGCGTCAAGCTCATCGAGCCGGGTGGAATCCGAACGGACGCCGGTCGCCTTTCCGCCGGCTTCGACAATGCCCGTCACGGCGGCATCGAGTTCGACCTGGCGCCGGCCCGTGAGATAAACGTGCGCACCTTCGGCCGCGAAACGTTGGGCGGTGGCAAGACCGATGCCGCTGGTTGCGCCGGTGACGAGTGCGATCTTGTTGTCGAGTTTGCGTGCCATGGTATTGCTCCTTTCGTTAGGTCAGGGGTGTTCGCGACGCTGTTGCGTGCTGCGATGTGAGGAGAATATCGACGGCTCGATCATTTCGAAATAGAATTAATCGCAATCAAACGTTGCAGATATGCAAAGATGAGGAGAAATGGCGCAACTGCCTGATTTCGAGGGGCTCGCGATGTTCGCGAAGGTGGCCGAGCACGGGTCGTTTGCGGCTGCCGCGCGCGCGACCGGGGTGTCCGTCGCCACCGTCTCGCGCGGTGTGGCCCGTCTGGAGGACCGGCTAGGCGCGCGACTTTTCAATCGCACGTCGCGCCAGCTCTCTCTCACCGAGTTCGGTCGGACGATCAGCGAGCAAGCCGGCGAGATCTATCGCCAAGCCGAGGAGGCGGAAAGCTCGGCGCGCGAGATGTCGGTGCAGCCCCGTGGGCTGGTGCGTCTGGCTGTGCCGATGTCGTTCGGGCTGCGCTGGGTCGCGCCGTTGCTGCCGGGCTTCTTTCGCGCCTATCCGGAGGTGTCGATCGACCTGCATTTATCGGATGCGTCGGTCGATCTGATCGCCGATGGATTTGACGCCGCGTTGCGTATCGCCGCGCTGCCGGATTCGTCGCTGGTTGCGCGGCGGCTGTGCGCCGTCACGCAATTCGTGGTGGCGTCGCCGGAATATTTGCGGCGCGAAGGGCGACCCACGCATCCGCGCGAGCTGGCGGATCGTCCTTGCCTTTCGTACGCATATCGCGCGCGCAGCGCCGTATGGCGCTTCACGAACGACGTGGGCGACGAGGAGCCGGTCATGCCGACGGGCCCGCTGCGGGTAACGAACGCCGATGCGCTGTTGCCCACGCTGCTCGATGGCCTTGCGATCGCCGAGCTGCCCGAGTTCATCGCGGGCGAATATCTGGCCGACGGCCGTCTGGAGGCGATCCTCACCGACTGGTCGCTGACGAAGGGCGGTCTTTATTTCGTTACGCCATCGGCGCGGGCGCGCGCCGCGAAGGTGACGGCGCTGTCCGACTACTTCGCCGAACATCTGAGCGATCCAGTCTGGCGATGGCCGAAGTGACCTTGTGGCAGGTGGTCTGGTCAAGGGCTTCATTGCGTTCATGCAACGATAACGAAGCGGACACAATCGATCGCGCGGCCGACAGTCAACAGCCGACTTCCGGTTCGCCGATCAGGTCGACCAGGGAGGTGGCTGCCCGTCCGCGCGAGTTCGTGTTTCTCCGGACGGTCGGTACCGAACGGAGCCGGAATCGGCCGGTTCGAGCACTCCGACCCCGCTAGCGCGCGCCGCGGCGGCACGCCAATTGGCCGCTATTTCTCCGAAAACCGACACCCGCCAAGCCGCTCCGGGCCGGCCGCTTCCGGCATCGCCCCGCGCATCCCGTGGCCGGTTTTGTCACCATGTGGGCCGGATATGACAATGGGAAACCGCCGATGCGGCAGTACGATGGGTCACGACGTCGCCTGGCGCTGGCCGGTTTTGCCGCAGCCGCCCGGGCCGCGCGCCTCATTCAACGCCTGATTGGAACATCGACCATGAGCTATAACGCCCCTGTCAAGGACATGCTGTTCGTGCTGAAGGAACTCGCGGGCATCGACACCGTTGCGCAGTTGCCGGGCTTCGAGGAAGCCGGCTACGACACGGCGCAGGCCGTGCTCGAAGAATCCGCGAAATTCTGCGGCGAGGTGCTGGCGCCGTTGAACGTCGAGGGCGACCGCAACCCGAGCAGCTGGAAGGACGGCGTCGTGACGGCGACGCCCGGCTTCGGCGCGGCGTTCCGCCAGTTCGTCGAAGGCGGCTGGCAGGGCCTGCAGCATCCGACCGAATACGACGGCCAGGGGCTGCCGAAGCTGATCGCGACGCCGTGCATCGAGATGCTGAACGCATCGAACCTGTCGTTCGCGCTGTGTCCGCTGCTCACCGACGGCGCGATCGAGGCGCTGCTGACGGCCGGCACCGACGAACAGAAGCAGCGCTACGTGCCGAAGCTGATCTCGGGCGAATGGACGGGCACGATGAACCTGACCGAACCGCAGGCCGGTTCGGACCTGGCGCTGGTACGCTCGCGCGCGGAGCCGCAGGGCGACGGCACGTACAAGGTGTTCGGCACGAAGATCTTCATCACGTGGGGCGAGCACGACATGGCGGACAACATCGTCCACCTGGTGCTCGCGCGCACGCCGAACGCGCCGGAAGGCGTGAAGGGCATCTCGCTGTTCATCGTGCCGAAGTTCATGGTCAACGACGACGGTTCGCTGGGCGCACGCAACGACGTGCACTGCGTGTCGATCGAGCACAAGCTCGGGATCAAGGCGAGCCCGACGGCGGTGCTGCAATACGGCGACCACGGCGGCGCGATCGGCTACCTGGTCGGCGAGGAGAACCGCGGCCTCGAATACATGTTCATCATGATGAACGCCGCGCGCTTCGGCGTCGGGATGCAGGGGATCGGCGTGGCCGACCGCGCATACCAGAAGGCCGCGGAATTCGCGAAGGAGCGCGTGCAGAGCCGCCCGGTCGACGGCTCGGCGAAGCAGTCGGTGACGATCATCCATCATCCGGACGTGCGCCGGATGCTCGGCACGATGCGCGCGCTGACCGAAGGCGCTCGCGCGCTCGCGTATGTGGCTGCCGCGCACAGCGACATTGCCCACCGCCATTCGGACGAGGCGACGCGGGCGCGTCATCAGGCAATCTACGAATATCTGGTGCCGGTCGTGAAGGGCTGGAGCACCGAGATGGTGAACGACGTGGCGAGCCTGGGCGTGCAGGTGCACGGCGGGATGGGCTTCATCGAGGAAACCGGCGCGGCGCAGTACTACCGCGATGCGCGGATCCTGGCGATCTACGAAGGCACGACCGCGATCCAGGCGAACGACCTCGTCGGCCGCAAGACGCTGCGCGACGGCGGCGCGGTCGCGAAGGCGCTGATCGCGGAGATCGGCGACACTGTCGCGGCGCTCGGCAAGCTCGACGGCGCGGCGGCCGCGTCGATGAAGGCGCAGCTGGAGAAGGGCGCGCGCGCGCTGTCGTCGGTGGTGGACTACGTGGTCGCGAACGCGAAGCAGGACCCGAACGCGGTGTTCGCCGGCAGCGTGCCGTACCTGAAGCTGGCGGGCGTGGTGCTGTGCGGATGGCAGATGGCGCGCGCGCTGCTGGCGGCGCACGCGAACCGCGCGCATGACACGGCGTTCTACGATGCGAAGATCGCGATCGCACAATGCTATGCGGAACACGTCCTCGTGCAGGCCGGCGCGCTCGAAGCGTCGATCGTCGGCGCGAAGGGCAACGAGAGCGTGCTCGCGTTGACGGAAGACCAGTTCTGACCGTAACGGTCGGGGCGCAGGAGGAGACAGGATTTTGACCACACAGGACTTGCTCGCGCAGTACGGCCCGCGCGAATCGATGGAATACGACGTCGTGATCGTCGGCGGCGGCCCCGCCGGGCTGTCGGCGGCGATCCGGCTCAAGCAGCTGGCCGCCGAGAAAGGCACCGAGATCGGCGTGTGCGTGCTCGAGAAGGGTTCCGAGATCGGCGCGCACATCCTGTCGGGCGCGGTGATGGATCCGCGCGCGATCAACGAACTGTTCCCCGACTGGAAGGAACGCGGCGCACCGCTCGACGTCGAGGTGACGGAAGACCGCTTCCTGTTCCTGTCCGAGAACAGCGCGGTCACGACGCCCAACTGGGCGCTGCCCGCCAACTTCCAGAACCACGGCAACTACGTGATCTCGCTGGGCAACGTCACGCGCTGGCTTGGGGCACAGGCGGAAGCCCTGGGCGTCGAGATCTTCCCGGGCTTCCCGGCTGCCGAGATTCTGTACAACGACGACGGCTCGGTGAAGGGCGTCGCCACCGGCAACATGGGCGTGGGCAAGGACGGCGAGCCGACCGAGAACTTCCAGCTCGGCATGGAGCTGCACGCGAAGTACACGCTGTTCGCCGAAGGCTGCCGCGGCCACCTCGGCCGCCAGCTGATCTCGAAGTTCAAGCTCGACGCGAACGCCGATCCGCAGGCCTACGGGATCGGCATCAAGGAGCTGTGGGAAATCGATCCCGCGAAGCACAAGCCGGGCCTCGTGATCCACACGGCCGGCTGGCCGCTGAAGTCGGATACCTACGGCGGCTCGTTCCTGTATCACATGGACAACAACCAGGTGGTGGTCGGCTTCGTGGTGGGCCTCGGCTATACGAACCCGTACCTGTCGCCGTTCGAGGAATTCCAGCGCTACAAGACGCATCCGTCGATCCGCGCATTCCTGGAGGGCGGCAAGCGCGTGTCGTACGGCGCGCGCGCGATCACCGCGGGCGGCCTGCTGTCGCTGCCGAAGACGGTGTTCCCGGGCGGTGCGCTGATCGGCGACGACGCGGGCTTCCTGAACGCGTCGCGGATCAAGGGCAGCCACGCGGCGATCAAGACCGGCATGCTGGCGGCGGACGCCGCGTTCGACGCGGTGCAGGCTGGCCGTCAGTCGGACGAGCTCAACGCGTACCCGGATGCGTTCAAGCAATCGTGGCTGTACACGGAGCTGTACCGCGCGCGCAACTTCAAGCAATGGATGGCCAAGGGGCTGTACCTGGGCACGCTGATGGTCGGGCTCGAGCAGAAGGTGATGGGCGGCAACGTACCGTGGACGCTGCACCACAAGCATGCGGACCACGAGATGCTGAAGCCCGCGTCGCAATGCACGCCGATCGAGTATCCGAAGCCGGACGGCAAGCTGACGTTCGACCGGCTGTCGTCGGTGTTCATCTCGAACACGAACCACGAGGAGAACCAGCCGGCGCATCTGACGCTGAAGGATGCGAGCGTGCCGGTGAACGTGAACCTGCGCACGTACGCGGGGCCGGAGGCCCGCTTCTGCCCGGCGGCGGTGTATGAGTTCGTGAAGAACGACGACGGCAGCGATCGGCTCGTGATCAACGCGCAGAACTGCGTGCACTGCAAGACCTGCGACATCAAGGACCCGACGCAGAACATCGTGTGGGTCACGCCGGAAGGCGGTGGCGGGCCGAATTACCCGAACATGTAACGCAACGCATCCCCGCGCCCGCGGGCGCGAACGAACCGGAGTGAGACGATGAGCAATGCAGCGAAGGAAGTCGTGGTGGTGAGCGGTGTCCGTACCGCGATCGGCGATTTCGGCGGAAGCCTGAAGGATTTCTCGCCGACCGATCTCGGTGCCAAGGTCGTGAGCGAAGTGCTGTCGCGCGCGAACGTGCCGGGCGACGCGGTCGGGCATGTCGTGTTCGGCCACGTCGTGAACACCGAGCCGAAGGACATGTATCTCGCGCGTGTCGCGGCGATCAACGGCGGCGTCGCGCAGCACACGCCGGCGCTGACCGTGAACCGTCTGTGCGGCTCGGGCCTGCAGGCGATCGTGTCGGCCGCGCAGACGATCATGCTCGGCGATGCCGACGTCGCGATCGGCGGCGGCTCGGAGAACATGAGCCGCGCACCGTACACCGTGCCGGCTGCGCGCTTCGGCCAGCGCATGGGCGACGCCAAGCTCGTCGACATGATGCTCGGCGCGCTGCACGACCCGTTCCAGACGATCCACATGGGCGTGACGGCCGAGAACGTCGCACGCAAGTACGGCATTTCGCGTGATGCGCAGGATGCGCTCGCGCTCGAATCGCATCGTCGCGCGGCGCGCGCGATCGCCGAAGGCCGCTTCAAGGATCAGATCCTGCCGATCTCGATCCGCACGAAGAAGGGTGAGGTCGCGTTCGACACCGACGAGCACGTGCGTCACGATGCGGGCCCGGACGATTTCTCGAAGCTGAAGCCGGTGTTCGTGAAGGAGGACGGCACGGTGACGGCCGGCAACGCGTCGGGGATCAACGATGCGGCCGCCGCGGTGCTGATGATGAGCGCGGATGCCGCGCGTGCGCAGGGCGTGAAGCCGCTCGCGCGTCTGGTCGCGTATGCGCATGCGGGCGTCGATCCGGCGTACATGGGCATCGGCCCCGTGCCGGCCACGCAGAAGGCGCTCGAGCGCGCGGGCCTGAAGATCAGCGATCTCGACGTGATCGAGGCGAACGAGGCGTTCGCGGCCCAGGCGTGCGCGGTCACGCAGGAGCTCGGTCTCGATCCGGCCAAGGTCAACCCGAACGGTTCGGGCATTTCGCTCGGTCACCCGATCGGCGCGACGGGCGCATTGATCACGGTCAAGGCGCTGTACGAGCTGAAGCGCATCGGCGGGCGTTATGCGCTCGTGACGATGTGTATCGGCGGCGGCCAGGGCATTGCGGCGATCTTCGAGAACATCTGATAATCGAACGCTCAGCACCCGAACATACAGGAATCGTCATGGCCATCGAAACCGTCGGCGTCGTGGGCGCCGGAACCATGGGCAACGGCATTGCGCAAACCGCCGCCGTTGCAGGACTCAACGTCGTGATGATCGACGTCAGCGATGCGGCGCTCGACAAGGGCGTCGCCGCGCTGAAGGGCAGCCTCGAGCGGCTCGTGTCGAAGGAGAAGCTCACCGCCGGCGCACGCGACGCGGCGCTCGCGCGCATCACGACGTCGACCGATTACGCGAAGCTCGCCGCGGTCGACATCGTGATCGAAGCCGCGACCGAAAACGTCGAGCTGAAGAGCCGCATCCTGAAGCAGATCGAGTCGGTCGCGCGGCCCGATGCGATCATCGCGACCAACACGTCGTCGATCTCGATCACCGCGCTCGCGGCGCTGCTTGCCGAGCCGTCGCGCTTCGTCGGCATGCACTTCTTCAATCCGGTGCCGCTGATGCCGCTCGTCGAGATCATCCGCGGGCTGCAGACGAGCGACGCGACCGCGTCGGCGGTGCGCGCGCTCACCGAGCGTTTCGACAAGTCGCCGATCGGCGTGCGCAACGCGCCGGGCTTCGTCGTGAACCGGATCCTCGTGCCGATGATCAACGAAGCGTTCTTCGTGCTGGCCGAAGGCATCGCGTCGGCCGAGGAGATCGACGCGGGGATGAAGCTCGGTGCGAACCATCCGATCGGGCCGCTCGCGCTGGCCGATCTCGTCGGGCTCGACGTGTGCCTCGCGGTGATGGACGTGTTCCTGAAGGACTTCGGCGACACGAAGTATCGTGCGTGCCCGCTGCTGCGCGAGATGGTGTCGGCCGGGCGGCTGGGGCGCAAGACGGGGCGTGGGGTGTACGACTACAGCTGACGTACTGCAACGCAGGTCAGGGCATCAACGCGGATGACGAGCCGCGCCGGAGATCGTGTCCGGTGTCGGCTGGTTATCCGCGTTTTCTATTTGGAGCGCGGGGAACGCGTATGCGCGATGTTGAAGGAAAGGCACGCGCGGACGCGGCGACTCGTGTGAGTTATCCCGTTCGTCTCCCGTTCACGTCGATTTGAATGATCGATGAAGCGGGACGATTGACGCCTTATCGTGGTTTGCCGGGCATGCCCTCTCTGCTATTTTTTCGCCCGCGGAGGCCAATTGCATGCCGTGACAATTCTTGACCGTCTCACGGTTTCGTCCGTGCAATGATCTGCTGCAAATACCCGATAGAGATTTCAGTCCGGCCGTGCTTCTGACGGCGGTCTCTGCGTTGCGCCGCGATGCCATCGGCGATCACGCGGCGGCAGAGCGTTGTGGGCTTCAACATCGAATGAAGAACCGGTGAGTATTCAAATGAAAAAGAAAATTCAGGGGCGCTGTTCAGTTGCGATCATTGTGTCGAGCTTGATGCTCGGTGCATGTGCATCGAAACCTTTCGAACTCGACACGCAACAAATGTCGTCGATCAAGACCATTGCGGTCGATGTGTCGAGGCCAACCACGTATTTTGCTGTGTCGGCCGGGGGGCCGGTGATCGTTCCGCTTCCTGGGGTAGGTCTGTTGGCGGCCGCCATCGGCGGCGCGATCAGCGGGGCGACGGCGATGTCGGCTCGTACCAACAAGGATTTCAATAGTCTCGTCAAGAGCGAGCTTGGCGATACCGGGCTGAACCGCAAGTACATCGACGCGCTGGAAGGCGAACTCCGGGCGCAAGGCTACCAGGTGACGGAAATCGATCTCACCCAGCCCGGCATGCCCAAGCTTGCAGGGGACTGGCTGCATCCGACACTGAAGGGCGACGCCTATACGGGAGCCGATGCCATTCTCATTGCGCCGGCCAATACGGGTTATGGCGCCAACGGACTGGGTTGGCCGTACGTTCGATCGGTCAATACCCAGATCCGGATTTTTTCGGCGAAGACGCTTGAACCTGTTTTTTCACAAAATATCTTCTATCCGATCCCCACTCATCTCAGCCCGACTTCGGGTGGTGGCGGCGTGAACAAAAATGCAGGCATCAGCTCCGCTCACGACGCAAAGGCGGATGGCCCTTATGTCTATCCGTTCTATACCGATCTGGTAAAGGATTTGCCCAACGCGATCAAGGGCATCGACGAGGCGCTCATGAGCTTCGTGCCCCAGTTCCGCAACGCGTTGCTGACCGGTCGGGGTGTATCTCAATCGGCGAGTGCCGGCCAGAAGTAAGAAAACGCCGGAGTGGCTCGTGCAAAGCCGATGAAATCGAGCGGGTCATGCGCGCTTCTTTCAATGCTGCCAATGAAGCGCGCACGATCGTCAACCGGTTCACGAGCAAAACGAAGCCGTCGCTGATCCGGGGCAATATCGTCAGCGTTCGCTTGAACATCGCAAGAATCTGCCGCGCCGCCTTTGGCGGTAACGTGATCACATGCGGCGAGGCCGCGGCGATCCGGATCATCATCAGCGCCGCGAATGCACTGCGCTGCGCACGCGTCGTGTCGGGCGCCAATTCTCCCGACGCATCCGCGGGCAGGCCGGCCAGGAACGCCCCGTCCGCCCGGTCGGGCGCCTGCCGCGCGCAATCAGCCTGCGTCGCGCGCCGCTTTTATCGGTAGTTTCCCCTACGCACCCCCCGTCGGGATTTTCCCCTAGCGCACCCTCCCGCGCACCGCGTACATCACCGTGCCGCAGTCACCGCGAAACCCCGCGCAGCCGCGCCGGCATTGCTCGCCCGTGTCGTTCGCACCATTCCGCTCCATTCCCGCTTTTCCGCACGTTTTCGATGCATTACCAAAGGTATGGAAAAGCGCACAGAAAATGTATCGGGACCGATCTAATTGGATTGATACGCTGCATTCACTGAATCAGCGCCGTCAACCAACGCAGGAGCGCATCGAGCCCACGCGGCAAGCGGGCAATCGAAGGCGACTCGCCTGAAGTTCGCGGTTTCCATTACCAGCTAGTCGGGATGACAGAATGGCCCCAAATCTGACGTTTGCGCCGGGCGACGTACTTCCCCCCGGAGCAATCCATACCGACGGTGCGCCGTCGATCGCCCGGTCGAGCATCGCGACCGGAACCGACATCCTGACCGTCAAGCACCTGTCGAAGATCTTCGGTCCGAAGCCCGAGCGGGCGATCGAGCTGCTCGAGCGCGGTGTCGGACGCAACGAGATCTTCGCGGAAACCGGCAACATGGTGGCGGTCAACGACGTGAGCCTGAGCGTCAGGGCCGGCGAGATCTTCGTGATCATGGGGCTGTCGGGCTCGGGTAAATCGACGCTGGTTCGACTGCTCAACCGGCTGATCGAGCCGACGTCCGGGCAGGTCGTGCTCGAAGGCCGCGACATCGCACCGATGTCGACGCCGGAACTGCGCGACGTGCGGCGCCAGAAGATGGCGATGGTGTTCCAGTCGTTCGCACTGCTGCCGAACCGGACCGTGATCGACAACATCGCATACGGGCTCGAGGTCGCGGGGATCAAGAAGGCGCAGCGCTACGAGGTGGCGCGTGCCGCGCTGGAGCGCGTCGGCCTCGGGTCGTACGAGAAGCTGCTGCCGAGCGAGTTGTCCGGCGGCATGCAGCAGCGCGTGGGGCTGGCTCGCGCGCTGGCGGTGAATCCGTCGGTCCTGCTGATGGACGAGGCGTTCTCGGCGCTCGATCCGCTGATCCGCTTCGAAATGCAGAACGAGCTGTTGCGCCTGCAGAAGGAAGAGCAGCGCACGATCGTGTTCATCTCCCACGATATCGAGGAGGCGGTGAAGATCGGCGGGCGCATCGGCATCATGAAGGACGGCTGCCTGATCCAGGTCGGCACGCCGGCCGAACTGATCCAGACGCCGGCGGATGCGTACGTGCAGGACTTCTTCCGCAATGTCGACGTGTCGCGCTTCCTGAAGGCATCCAGCCTGATGACGACGATCGAGCGCGGGCTGCTCCGGTGCGATGCGGGGACGCCGTCCGAGCGCTACCTGAACCAGTTGATCGACAGCGGCGCGGAATGCGGCTACGTGTGCGACGAGGCCGGCCATTACCTGGGCTGCGTCACGCCCGCCACGCTGCACCGCTCCGGTGCGCGACCGATCCGCGAAGCCTTCCTGCACGACTTCAACGCGGTTTCGATCGATACGGATCTTCACCGGCTCGCGTCGATCGCGCTGACCCAGGAACACGACGTGCCGGTGACGGACGCGGCGGGACAACTGGCGGGCGTCGTGTCCTGCCGGACGATACTCAAGCAGATGATGCAACGGAGGGCAGCATGAATTCGTCGGTGATCGGGAAGTTTGCGGAAAATGTCGTCAACTTTCTGTTTCTGCATTTCCGCGTTGGCTTCGACACGTTCTCGGCGGGGCTCGGCGCGGTCGTGAAGCTGCTCGAAGACGGCCTGGCCGCGGTGCCGTTCATCGCGATGGTCGTGATCCTGGTCGGACTCGCGCTCTGGCGTCGCGGCATCGCGTTCTCGATTTTCGTCGGCCTCGCGCTGCTCGTCATTCACTACATGGGCCTGTGGGCGCAGACGGTCTCGACCCTCGCGCTCGTGACCGCGGCGACGTTCTTCAGCCTGGTGATCGGCGTGCCGCTCGGGATCTGGGGGGCGCGCAACAACCGGATCGGCATGATCCTGCGCTCGCTGCTCGACTTCATGCAGACGATGCCCGCATTCGTGTACCTGATCCCGGCCGTGATCCTGTTCGGGCTCGGACGCGTGCCGGCGGTGATCGCGACGATCGTATTCGCGATGCCGCCCGTCGTGCGGCTGACGACACTCGGCATCCGGCAGGTCCGCGAGGAACTGATCGAAGCCGGCCGCTCGTTCGGCAGCACCGACTGGCAGCTGCTGTGGAAGATCCAGCTGCCGAACGCGCTGCCGTCGATCATGGCCGGCGTGAACCAGACGATCATGATGGCGCTGTCGATGGTGGTGGTCGCGTCGATGATCGGCGCGGGCGGCCTCGGCGAGTATGTGCTGAGCGGGATCCAGCGCCTCGACATCGGGATCGGCTTCGAAGGCGGGCTGGGCGTCGTGCTGCTCGCGATCGTGCTGGACCGGCTGACGGAGAGCTTCGGCGTGAAGGCGAAGAAAAAGAAGGCGCGACCGGCCGCGCGTGCAGGCAAGACCGGCCCGCAGGGCGCGGCTCGCACCTGAGCGAAACAGCAGTCGAAGGCAGTTGACGGACGATGAAGCGCCGCGGCCACGGTGCCGCGGCAGAACCGGTGTAGCAGTGCGTGGAGACCAGAAACGCCGATCGAGGCGTTCCTCATCCTTGAAAGACTCGCGTGATTAACAAGGAGTACTAGATGAATACCCATACGTTCAAATCGCTTCTGGCGAAACTTGCGGTGTCGACGGTGGTGGCCTGCAGCGCCGGTGTGGGCGTGGCGGCGGCCGAGCCGGTCAAGATCGCCGTGACCAACTGGGCCGACGTGCTCGCGGTGGCCAACGTCGCGAAGTACGTGCTGGAGACGAACCTCAAGCAGCCGGTGCAGTTCGTCCAGGCCGACATCGGCATCCAGTACCAGGGCGTCGCCCGCGGCGATCTCGACATCATGGTTGGCGGCTGGCTGCCGGTCACGCACGCGACGTACTACGCGAAGTACAAGAACGACCTGGATGACGTCGGCATCATCTACACCGGCGGCAGGAACGGCTGGGCGGTACCGACCTACATTCCGGAATCGCAGCTGTCGTCGATCGCCGACCTGAGCAAGCCCGATGTCAAGAGCAAGCTGAACGGCACGATCCAGGGCATCGAGCCGGGCGGCGGGCTGATGCAGGCGTCCGAGAAAACCATCAAGGCCTACAACCTGGACGGCTACAACCTGCAGGCGTCGAGCGAGGCCGGCATGCTGGCGAGCGTGTCGCGGGCGTACCAGTCGAAGCAGTGGATCGTCGCGACGGTCTGGAGCCCGCACTGGCTGTTCCAGAAGTGGCAGATGCGTTACCTGAAGGATCCGAAGGGCACGCTGGGCGGCGAAGAGCAGATCCACGCGTTCGCATCGAAGAAGTTCGCAGGCAAGTTCCCGCGCGCCGACGTGTTCTTCAAGCACCTGAAGCTGACGCTGGCCGACGTCGAGGCGATCGAGTTCGAAGGGAACAGCACGAATGACTACGCGACGGCCGCGAAGAAGTTCGTCGAGGCCCATCCGGAGAAGCTGAAGGCCTGGCTGCAACAGTAAAGCCGCGCCACCGGCGACGCACATCGACCGATGCCGACGGCCGGGGCCGCAACGCGGGCACCGGCCTTGCGGTGTGCGGTACACGCAGTTCATGCAGTCCATGCAGCACATCACGAATCGCGCCGCGGAGTCACCAAGTGAACGAGAACGCCCGCTTTTTTTCCGAAACGCTCCAGAGCCGGGATCCGGTGATCGCATCGGAGATCGCACTGGAGCTGCGTCGCCAGCAGAGCCAGATCGAACTGATCGCGTCCGAAAACATCGCGTCGGCGGCGGTGCTGGAAGCCCAGGGCACCGTGCTGACGAACACGTATGCGGAAGGCTATCCGTCCCGACGGTACTACGGCGGCTGCGACCATGTCGACCGGATCGAGTCGCTCGCGATCGACCGCGCGTGCGCACTGTTCGACGCCGCGCACGCGAACGTCCAGCCGCACTCGGGCGCGCAGGCCAACGGCGCGGTGATGCTCGCGCTCGTCAAACCCGGCGACACGGTGATGGGCATGTCGCTCGACGCGGGCGGCCATCTCACGCACGGCGCGCGACCCGCGCTGTCGGGGAAGTGGTTCAACGCGGTGCAATACGGCGTGAGCCCGGACACGCTGCGCATCGATTACGACGACGTGCGCCGGCTCGCCGAGCGGCATCGCCCGAAGCTGATCATCGCCGGTTACTCCGCGTATCCGCGCGCGCTCGACTTCGCCGCGTTCCGCGCGATCGCGGACAGCGTCGATGCGAAGCTGATGGTCGACATCGCGCATTTCGCCGGCATCGTCGCGGCCGGCCGGCATCAGAACCCGGTGCCGTTCGCCGACGTCGTGACGTCCACCACGCACAAGACGCTGCGCGGCCCGCGCGGCGGCTTCATCCTGACGAACCATGCCGAGGTCGCGAAGCAGATCGATTCGGCAGTATTTCCGGGGCTGCAGGGCGGCCCACTGATGCATGTCGTCGCCGGCAAGGCCGTGGCGTTCGCCGAGGCGCTGCGCCCGGAGTTCGCCCGCCATATCGACTGGGTGCTGCGCAACGCGCAGACGCTCGCCAGCGTGCTGACGGCCGGTGGCCTCTCGCTCGTCACGGGCGGCACCGACAACCACCTGCTGCTGGTCGACCTGCGTTCGCAGCGCATGACCGGCGCGCAAGCCGAGAAGGCGCTGGAGCGCGCCGGTATCACCTGCAACAAGAACGGGATTCCGTTCGATACGCAAAACCCGATGGTCACGTCCGGCATCCGGCTCGGCACGCCGGCCGGCACCACGCGCGGCTTCGGTTCCGCGCAGTTCGAGCAGATCGGCGAAATGATCGTCGAAGTGCTGGCGGCGCTCAAGCGCGATCCGAGCGGCGACCAGGCGGTCGAGCGGTCGGTGCGGACCCGCGTGCGCGATCTGTGCAGCCAGTTCCCCATTTACGCGCAAGCGGAGGCGTTCGCCTGACACCGCATCGGTCCGGCCGCGCAACATCGTTCGGATCACGTAGCGAATCGGTCGGCGTGGCTGCACGAATGCCGCGACGCGCCGACGACGTTTTTGTCGAATTGCCGGTTTCCCGCTCGACGGCGGGAACCTGGCGCATCCACCTGAGTGAGGAATCGAAATGAGCTTTGAGGGCGTACACACACCGCTGGTCACCCCGTTCGACGCGGACGGCGAAATCGATCATCAATTGCTGGGCCGTCATGCGGCCGATCTCGCGGGCCGGGTGTCGGGCCTCGGTATCGGCGGGACGACCGGCGAATACTACGCATTGAGCTTCGACGAGCGTGTGCGCACGTTCGACACGGTCGCCGCCGCGGCCGGCGGCAAGACGTTCCTGACCGCGGGCATCAACGCGACGACGACGAAGGAAGTGCTGCGGCTTGGGCGCGAGGCGAAACGCGCGGGACTGAACGCGTTGCTGGTGGCCGCGCCGTACTACGCGCAGCCGACCCAGCAGGAATTGCTCGCGCACCTGCTCGCGGTCGACGACGCGCTCGACATGCCGATCATGCTGTACAACTTCCCGGCACGCACCGGCACCGAAATCGGCGACGACATTCTCGCGACGCTGCTCGAGCGCAAGAACTTCGTCGCGATGAAGGAAAGCACCGGCGATATCGCGCATCTGCATCATCTGTCGACGCATTTCAGCGACCGGCTCGTGCTGAGCTGCGGGATGGACGATCAGGCGCTCGAGTTCTTCGCATGGGGCGCGCGCAGCTGGGTCGGCGGCGCGTCGAACTTCCTGCCGGAAGCGCACACCGACCTGTTCGACGCCTGCGTGAAGCGCGGCGATTTCGCGACCGGCCGCAAGCTGATGGCGCAACTGCTGCCGGTGCTCGAACTGCTCGAACGCAGCGGCAAGTTCATTCAGTACGTGCGTTACGGTTGCGAGCTGGCCGGCCTGCCGGTCGGTGTGGCCCGCGCACCGCTCGGCGCGCTGTCGGGCGATGAGCGTGACGCGTTCGCGAAGCTCGTGAAGCCGCTGCTGCGCGACGGCCGGTAATCCATCATGGGCTCGAATCTGGAATTCGCGCGGTTTCCGGCGCCCGACGGGGTGAACGGATGGTGGGAGAGCCTGCCGCCCGCGCAGGACGCCCGCACCGTCACGTCCGACTGCCGGTTCGACTGGGTGGTGGTCGGCGGGGGCATCACCGGGCTTTGCGCGGCGCGCCGGCTCGCGGAGCTGGCGCCCGGTGCGTCCGTCGCGCTCGTGGAGGCCGATCGGATCGGCCGCACGACGGCCGGGCGCAATTCCGGATTCTTCGTCGACCTGCCGCACGACATCAGCAGCGAAAGCTACTCGCGCAGCATCGAGGAGGATCGCGCCGATGTGCGGTTTCAGCGGCACGGGATCGACTATGTGCGCGAGATCGTGCGGCGCTTCGGCATCGATTGCGACTGGCGCGACGACGGTAAATTCCATGCGTCGGTCAACCCGAAGGGCGCGGCCGCGCTCGCGCATTTCGCCGATGGGCTGTCGCGCATCGGCGAAGCGTTCGAATGGCTCGACCAGGCCGGGATCCGGGCCGTGACCGGCACGAACTTCTACACGGGCGCGCTGTTCACGCCGGGTTGCAGCACGGCGCAGCCGGCCGCGCTGATGCGCGGCCTGGCGGCGACGCAACCGGACAACGTGACGGTGTTCGAGCTCAGCGCGGTGACGCGCATCGAGCATCGCGGCGACACGCGCGTGCTGCATTTCGCCGGCGGCAAGATCGTCGCGAAGCAGGTGATTCTGTGCACGAACGCGTACGCGGCGACCTTCGGCATGCATTCGAACGGCTTGCTGCCGGTCTATACGTTCGCATCGCTCACGCGCGCGATGACCCCGGACGAAGTGGCGAAACTCGGCGGCACGCGTTCGTGGTCGCTGATTCCGGCCGACCCGATGGGCACGACGGTGCGGCGCCTGGGCACCGATCGCATTTGCGTGCGCAACCATTTCGCGTTCCGGCCGGACGTGAAGGTGTCGCAGGCCGATCTCGCGAAGTCGCGGCATCTGCATCAGCGCTCGTTCGAGCGCCGCTTTCCGATGCTCGGCGGCGTCGAGCTGGAATATACGTGGGGCGGGCCGCTGTGCCTGTCCGCCAACAACGGCGCGCTGTTCGGCAAGCGCGACGACGGCCTCTACGAGGCGATCGGCTGCAACGGCCTCGGCCTGAGCCGCGGGTCGTCCTCCGGCAAGCTGATCGCCGAGTACGCGCTCGGCGAATCGAACAGTCTCGTGCAGCAGTTGCTGAAGCAGCCGCATCCGCGTCCGCTGCCGGTTCGACCGATCGTCGACCTGGCCGTGTCGGCGACGATCTGGGCCAAGGAGTTCTCGGCCGGTGCCGAGCTTTGATTATTGAGGAAACGACATGACGAACCATCAGGGCTGGAAACAGAAGGCGAGCGCGTTGTCGCTCGACGGTCGCGCGTTCATCGCGGGGCAACGCAGCGCGGCGGCGTCGGGCGAGACGTTTGCCACGCTCAATCCCGCATCGGGCAAGGTGCTCGCCGAGGTGGCGCGATGCAACGAGCGGGATGTCGACCGGGCGGTCGCGGCCGCGCGCGACGCGTTCGAATCGGGTGTCTGGTCGAAGGCCGCGCCCGCGCACCGCAAGGCGGTACTGCTGCGCGTCGCGCAACTGATCGACGAGCATGCGGAGGAACTCGCGCTGCTGGAGGCGCTGGAAGCCGGCAAGCCGATCGGCGAATGCCTGGGGCTCGATATTCCCGAGTCGGCCGCGTGCATTCGCTGGCACGCGGAAGTGACCGACAAGCGCTACGACGCGTTGTCGCCGTCCGGCGCGGGCGTCGTGAGCATGATCACGCGCGAGCCGATCGGCGTCGTCGGCGCCGTGCTGCCGTGGAATTTTCCGGCGCTGATGCTCGCATGGAAAATTGGCCCCGCGCTGTCGGTCGGCAACAGCGTGGTCGTGAAGCCGGCCGAACAGACGTCGCTGTCGACGCTGCGGATCGCCGATCTCGCGCTGGAGGCCGGCGTGCCGCCGGGCGTGTTCAGCGTCGTCACCGGGTTCGGCAGCGAAGCCGGCGAGGCGATCGGCCGCCATCCGGACGTCGATCTCGTCGCGTTCACCGGCTCGACCGCGACCGGCAAGCGGTTCCTGCACTACTCGGCCGACACCAACCTCAAGCGCGTCGTGCTCGAGTGCGGCGGCAAGAATCCGCAGGTCATCCTGCCGGACGTCGCGAACCTCGATGCGGTGGCGGAACAGGCCGTCGCGGCCGCGTTCTGGAACATGGGCGAGAACTGCAGCGCCGGCTCGCGGATCCTCGTTGCGTCGAGCCGAAAGGCGGAACTGCTGGAGAAGGTCCAGGCCGTGCTCGCCGGGTGGAAGACCGGCGATCCGCTCGATCCGGATGTGAAGCTCGGCGCGCTGATCGAGCAGAAGCACTACGAGAAGGTGCTCGGCCATATCGAGAAGGCGAAGGCGGAAGGCGCACGCGTGGTATGCGGCGGACGCGCGATCCTCGCCGAGACGGGCGGCTGGTTCGTCGAACCGACGATCTTCGATCAGGTGACGCCGGAGATGAGCATCGCGCGCGACGAGGTGTTCGGGCCGGTCGTCTGCTTCATCGAATACGACGACGTCGACGATGCGGTGCGGACTGCGAACGATACGTGCTACGGGCTGGCCGCGTCGCTGTGGACCGACAACGTGAACAGCGCGCACAAGGTCGCCGCGCGGATTCGCGCGGGCACGGTCACGGTGAACTGCTTCGGCGAGGGCGACCTGTCGACGCCGTTCGGCGGCTTCAAGCAGTCGGGGTTCGGCGGGCGCGACAAGTCCGTCTACGCGCACGATCAATATTGCGAGCTGAAGACCACCTGGCTGAAGCTCGACTGAGCGCGCGCGCCGCGCCAGCGTGGCACGCCGGACCCGCGCGGCCCGGCCGGCGCAACGCGCGCCAACTGCGTGCGCCAACCAACGGCGGTGCGTCCGGCGCCTGCCATGACGGGCCGGCCTGGCATGTGGTGCGCCGCGCAAATGCGCGGTGCGGGGGGGCGGCGCGGCCGACGGGGTATGCCGGTCCGCCGTTCGCCTTGCACTGCCCCTCATCGCTTCCGATAATGGCGATGCGGTGCACAATCGATCGACAATAGCGTCATCGTGACGCCGCTTCGGCGGTGTTATCGTTGCCAGCCGCCCGGCTGACTCGCAAGCTGCACTATTCTGATAATTGAAAGGTTTGCGATGACACGGCCCGCAGGCAACGCGGGCTGCGGACGACGGGTTCGTCGGCGCCGCGTCCGACCTCCGTTTTGAGAGTGAAAGCCATGTTGAAGAAGCAATTGTTTGCAGACCGACTCCTCGCGCAGATGCCGTCGCTTCGGGCGCTGCGGTGTTTCGTGACGGCGGCGCGCTACGAGAGCTTCACGCAGGCGGCCGAGGTGCTGTGCGTGACGCAGGCCGCGGTCAGCCGGCAGATCAAGGAACTCGAGGATTCGCTCGACGTCGCGCTGTTCGAGCGGACCGGCCGGCATATCGCGCTGACGGATGCCGGGCGGATTCTCTACAACGCGTCGTACCTGTCGATCATGAACATCGCCGAGGCGGCGGAGGCGGTGCGCCGCACCGACAAGCACGCGCTGATGATCTGCGTGTCGCACACGTTCTCGGCGCTCTGGCTGTCGTCGCGGTTGCCGGCATTTCGCGAGCAGTTTCCGGATATCCGGCTGCACCTGATCGTCACCGAGCACTTCATGGAACTCGACGGGCTCATCGAGCCCGACGTGATCATCACGAAGAACCCGCCGCGCGAGCCCGAGTTCGAAGTCGAGCCGCTGTTTCACGACATCGTGTATCCGGTGTGCAGCCCCGCCTTTCACGAACGTCACTTTCATGGCCGGTCGCTGAAGCCGCTGGACCTGCTGTCGCGTCCGACCCTGAACCTGTCGATGCTCGGCCGCGCGCAGGTGTGCGAGCACGTCGACTGGCGCGTGTGGCGCAACTGGTTCCAGCAGAGCGACGGCACCGACACGCTGATCGAGAACAAGTATCTGGAAAGCAACGACTACCGGCTGCTCGTCGCGCAGGCCGAGGCCGGCGAGGGCACGCTGCTGGGCTGGCATCACCTCGTGCACCGGCAGATCGACCAGGGCATCCTGATGCGGCCGGTACAGGACGTGCTGGTGTTTCGCGATCGCCATCACTATCTGATCACGCACCGGAATGCGCAGCCGCGCCCCGAATATCAGCAGTTCCGGCAGTGGCTGAACGACGAGGTCGGCGTGATGATGCGCGGCTGGCTCGATGCCGGCGTCGAGATCGAGCAATAACCGGCTGGCCCGTCGGGTATTCGATGTGGCGTGCTTTTTGCATCAACGAGCGACGTTCTCGATCGATGTCGATGAGTTGACCGGCCGTTCCGAGTGAAATGAACCGGCTGGACGACCGGCCCGCGAGCCGGTCCCTTATTTCCTGCTGGTCGGCTGGATGCTATTCGCCGTCGCGATGTCGATAGCGGCTGTCGCGCGATATGGCGAACATGTTGGCTGGCGAGAGCCGGGACGATGCCACCGCGAATGACCGATGCGAGGATCTGCATGCCGCCCAGTGAGGCGAGCGCATGGCGGACGGCACATCGGCGAGTTCAATTCAACCATTCACTATCCATGGCTGCCGTGATGCTTACCCCCATCCAGTCCATCCTGATCGCGAACCGTTCGGAAATCTCGATCCGCGTGATGCGTGCCGCCGCCGAGCTGAACATCCGCACGGTCGCGAT
>NZ_JBSRXO010000021.1:0-58058 GCF_054055695.1 Burkholderia sp. PvR073 | reverse complement strand
GCCGGGCATGCCTGGGCGAACTGATCCAGATCGACGGCAGCGACCATCGATGGTTCGAGGAGCGTGCGCCGGCGTGTACGCTGCTGGTGTATGTGTTCGTCGGGTGGCGACACCTGCAGCATCACGACATCGATCCGCAATCGGCCATCGCGGATCAGCCCCGGAAGCTGCGAATAATGCACTGGCAGAATGTCGAGCACCCCGGCACGCGCAAGCGTGCGATTCGATCCGCTTCCGCAGTATGCGAGGAAGTCGAACGCGTCGGCGTGTTCGGGGAGCAGCACGTCTGCGAGACCGATACCGAGAAAGATACGAATCCGCTTCAGACGATCGCGCTGAGCGACCAACGTGCGCATCAGCGTCACGGGTTCGGCGTGCGACTGACCCCACATCACGGTATCGCCGGGACGGATGAACACGGAAAGATCCAGGCAACTGCCGTGCGCACGGCCATCGTTCGCGCAACCCCGAATCACATGTGCCATGTCGATCATGTCCGCCGTGCGGGCAACACCGCCGGGCCGACAGGAAATTCAGGCGCGCGCCTCCCGTGGAACGACTTCATGCCTTCTCGCATCTCGGCCTCCCCGATGATGCGCAACACATCATTCACCTGGCAGTCGAACGCGAGACTCGAATACGTCACGGAGACGGACGCGTCCTGCCTGCTTTCGGACATGATTTTCCCTTTCCATGTTTGGCTCACGGAGCGGCGTGGCGATTATGCCGGCCGCCTGCATCGGCAGGCACATCGTGACAGCATCGAACGCGACCGATGCTATCGCAAGACTTGATTGGCCTCGATGCCCATCGTGTGTGCTGTCGCCGAACGCGTCAATGCACGCGAGGGCATTGTTCCGTACATCGGATCTGTCTCGTTTTGCGTTTTCGCTTGTCTTGCGCAATCCAGCTAGCACAACGCGTTCCGCTTGCTTCACGCGACTTCCGAAGTACGGAATCGTCGGGCAAGCAGTCTTGACGCCATGACAGTCGAGCCGACACTGTGGGTTCCACCCGAGTGCCATCAGTTTTGTCTTGTGGTTGGCAGTGGATTGTCGAATGGAAAGGAGACGCGGAATGAAGGTATTGCTCCCAGTCGAGCGCGTCGTCGACGCGAACATCAAGCTCGGCGCGGCCGATTGCAGGTCTGACACCGTGCAAAAGCGGCGAACCGAAGGCCATGCACCTAACATGAGATTGGCGCGCGCGGCAGCGCGCGACAACGCCAACGCGGAAGATGCCGCTCTTTGGCGATGGTTTGCCGCGTTGCTGGACGAACGACGGATACGTTGGTGCCACAGTGGTCGCGGATGGCTGATCAGCGTGGATCATCGTCACGTCGCGACCGGCACGCAATTCGATCAGGCTATGCGTATTGCAAAGGCCAACGTCGATACCGATGACATCGAACGCGTCGACGCTTCCCGGAAACGTAAGCGGGTCCAGTGAGCCGGAAAGATACTCATCCGGAGCAAAATCCAGCATTTTGTTCAAGCGCTTCAGGCCCACAAAAATGACATTACAGGGCCAACAACGATTGCACCGACACACACGCGCCAGACAGGCTTCCCACCGGAAATTTTGTCAATCTCGTCGGCCTCATGCGGCTTTACCCTTAAGGGTCTCCACGCTGATTGCCGGGCCCGCCGCAGCATCATTTCCAATGCACGGAATCTAGCGACGCGACCGGTTGACCGCTAACGTCCGCCCCGAATCTAATCACTGGACGTTGCGATCCCGGGACGGTCTGGATTCGGCTGCGTCGATCAAGAAGATCGTTTCATATGATCTTAAAACCATCTTGATTGATATGCAGTACTTATAAAAATTCCGTCCGCGACTCGCTGCGTCAAAAAACATGGATTCAGAAGAAACTTTGGAGACGTTCAATGAGAAAGACGATTGCGCTTTGCGCAGCGATGGGATGTGTCAGTGGTGCAGCAAATGCGCAAAGCAGCGTGCTGCTGTACGGCCTTCTCGACGAAGGTGTCAATTACGTCAGCAATGCGCACGGCGACCATCTCTACGCGCTTGCGAGCGGCGTGCTGAACGGCAGCCGCTGGGGATTGCGCGTGCGGGAAGATCTCGGCGACGGCTACGGCGTCATCGCGGTATTGGAAAACGGTTTTGACGTCAATACCGGCAAGCTCGGACAAGGCGGCCTCGAATTCGGCCGGCAAGCCTTTGTCGGCCTTTCCAGCCGCTACGGCACCGTTACCCTCGGGCGGCAATACGACTCCATCGCCGATACTGTCGGCGTGTTCGAAGCGGGCAATCAATGGGGCGGATACATGGCGTCCCACCCGTCCGACAACGACAACTACAACAACACCAACCGCGTCAACAACGCGATCAAGTACACCAGCCCGGTATTTCGCGGGATGATCGTCACCGCGCTCTACTCGCTCGGTGGCGTGCCTGGGCGTACGGGACGCAACCAGATATGGTCGGCCGCGGCCAGCTACACGAACGGCCCGTTCTCCGCAGGCGCCGGCTATCTCAACGTGAGAAATCCGAACACGTCCTTCTATGGCTCAGGCGGAACCGTCGCGGCAACCGTCAACGAAGTTCCCGGCTCGAACTTCGGTGCATCACCCGTGATTTCGGGTTATGCGTCGGCGCACACGTTGCAGATCATCGGCACGGGCGCCGCGTACTCGATCGGCGCGTTGACCTTGGGCGCAACCTATTCGAATACGCAGTTCCGCGGCCTCGGTGACACGTCGACCGGCCCGGTGCCGGCCGGTGGCATCGGAGGCACCGCGAAATTCAACAATGCCGAGTTCAACGTGAAGTACCAGATCTCGCCGGCATTTCTCGTCGGCGCTGCGTATGTCTATACGAAGAACAGCGGCGCTGATGGCCAGAACGGCGCTCACTATAACCAGGCATCGGTTGGCGCCGACTACTTCCTGTCGAAACGGACGGATCTCTACTTCGTCAGCACGTATCAGCGCGCCAGCGGCACCGATTCGACCGGTCGGGTTGCGGTCGCCTCCATCAACCAGTTGACGCCGTCGACGTCCAATCATCAGGTCGCGATTCGCGTGGCAATTCGGCATAAGTTCTGATATGTCGCGTTCGCGTTGATCGACATTTCGACACGCCGCGCCGCCACGAGCCCTCCAGAGCAACATCGTCCGGAGGGTTTGCGGCGGACGCGTCACGCCGGCTGTCGGCGCGATGTGTCGGAGTCGGTTAGCCGGACAAGCATCCGAATCGACGGCCTACCGCGTAATGCGAGCGGCAGACAACCTTGTCGACCCTCAGTGCAATTGGCTGCAGAGATCAAGGTACCAGAGCAGCAGTTCACGATGGCTGCCGATCGCCAGCCGTTCATAAAGCCGCTTTCGATACGTGACGACGGTCTCGGTGCCGATGCCGAGATCGGCGGCGATTCCCGACGTCGATAAACCGTATAGATAGCGCGCGCAGACCTCGGATTCCCGAGCGGTCATGCGTTCGCCGGACAACGCGATCTGCCGTTCGATCTCGACCAGATCGGTCAACAGGTTCGGCAGGCGGCGCGCGCGCATCGCGAGGTCGCAATGCCGGGCGACGATCGACAAAAGCGTTGCCGCACGTTCGGCCAGCGCATCCATATGACGCGTTGCGAACGGGCCATTTTGCTCCGAACGCGTGATGCCGAGCACGAGCGGAGCGCCGTCGATGCGGCTGCACATCAGCACCCTTTCACGGATGTTGAGCTCTCCGTAAAGCGCCTGACGCAAACGCGGCGACGCCGACAGCTTGAAGTCGGTCTTGAACAGCCGACATGCGTCACCGTCGCTCGTGCCAAGTTCGTTGATCTCGTCGTCGAACTGCCACCACTTGCCGCCGAGATAGGTATCGCGTACATGCTCGACGCGATTGGAACCGTCGCATCCGATCGACGCGAACTCGACGGGGATCGAATCGGCCAGTCGAAAAATGAACGCGAGCTCGGCGCCACACAGCTCGCGCAAGGTGGCACCGATCCGCTCGGCAAACGCTGCGCTCCCGATCGCACCGATCAGGTTGTCCAGCGAATGATTCGATTCGATTGCAGTACCGGACAAGCTCGCCTCCGTCTGCCCCGCAGCATTGATCCATCGAGGTTTCGATCCGGCCTGACGACGGGCGCGGACCGGAACTGTAACCGATCAAATGTTAGGTATTCAGACAGAGGCTTCATAGCTGGTACTTTCCTGTAGGACACAGGATTCGAGCCCTGCGCGGACAACCGCAGGCCGGGTTCAAACCCGGCACTGCCGTTGAACAGTCCGATCGCCGGATTGACGGCACCCGGGCCGGGTTGCTTCGGCACGAACGTCGCGGGTACGAACCCTGTCAGCGCGCGGCGCGCAAGCGCCGCGTTCCGGCCTCGTCGATTCGCAGCCCTTCCGGGTCGCGATGCGGATCCCCCACCACGATCACGCCATAGTCGCGCGCCGCGCCTGCGATACTGACGTACTCATCGCGCACGTCGGCCAGTACCCTGGCCGGATCGCGGCCGAACGCATCGCCCCAGCCGCCGCCGCCGTTCGTAATATAGCGCGATATCGCGCCCGGTTCGGTCTGCCAGACCGGCTGGCTCGCGTAGTAGTGGTAGCGCCCATTGTGCGGATCGAGCACCTTGCTCTGCGGATCCAGTACGCCCGCAACCGGCGTGCTGGATGCGTAGACCTCCGGGCCGGTGCCGAGCAGCGTGTTCGGGCGGCCATCGAGGGTAGCCGCGGGCGGAAAGAACCAGACGCCGCCGCATGGCCCCGCGTCGCCGCCGTTCGCACCGACGCCGCTCGGCTCACGCGTGCGAAACGGCGAGCTGTGGTGACTGGCAGCCGTCAGCCACAGCGTGTCCTTCAGGTGTGCGGCGCCGCCACGGTGCGTGCCCGCGCCACCACCGTCGATCGCATGTTCCTTGCGCAGCAGCACGACCGGTGAATCGGCCTCGATCGACTCGGTTGCCGGGTCGAGGTTGTTGAGCGTCAGCAGCACGGTGTAGCTGTCGCCGTCGGCTTCCTTGGTGGCCCCCCACGGGCCGTGCTCGCCGCCGCACTGGCAGACGTTGGCCCACGGCGTGCCGGCGCCAGTCACGCCATACGCGTTGTGTGTGCTGGTCGAGCCGTAGTCGCCCGCCACCGCGTTCTCGCCGAGCACCGGGTTGAGCGCCTTGAGGATCGCCGCGACCAGCGCCCCGCTGCTCTCCCAGAACATCATGATCGCGCCGTCGGGCGGCAGCGAGGTCAGCAGCGTGCCGGCCGGCGCGGCCAGATCGATGTCGCGCCAGGTGCCGGAGGTGAACGGCGCCTCGGGATCGAGCAGCAGCGTCAGCGCGACGCCGAGTGCGGTCTTGGTGTCGAGGATGCCGCAATTGATCGACGAGCGCGCCTGTGCCGAACTGCCCGACAGGTCCGCTTCGATCCGGTATCCGCGCTTGCGCAGGGTGATGCTGACGCGATAGTCGAGGCTGTCATCGACGCCATCGGCATCGATCAGCGCGGTGCCATGGTAATCGCCGTCGGGAATTCGCTCGATGGCGCTGCGCATGCGTTCGGCCGACACGTCACACGCGTAGGTCAGGCTGCCGAGATAGGCGTCGAGGCCGTAGCGGGCGATGTTTTCTCGGACAAGGCGTTCGCCTAGCTCCAGTTGATGGGCGATGCTGTAGAAGTCCGGCAGCAGCAGGCCGCCGAAGCGCGAGTTGTCGAAGATCAGGCTGAACGTCGAGCGCACCGGCTTGCCCTTCGACCACAGCAGCATCGGCGGGATCACCAGGCCGTTCTCGTAGACGTTGCGCTTGGTCGCCGAGAAACCACCCGGCACAACGCCACCGATATCGAGCTGGTGCGCACGCATGTTGACGAACGACACGAGCCGGCCGTCGACAAACACCGGACGGATGAAGCAGACGTCGTTGACATGCGTGCCGACACGGTACGGGTCGTTGCAGATCAGGATATCGCCGGGTTCGAGGTTGTCCGGCCCGTATTCCTGCACCGCGTTGCGCACGGCGTCGCCCATCGTGCCGAGGAATACGATCAGGCTGTTGCTGACAACGGGCATCGGATAGTCCATTTCTGGCGGCCCGCTGATGGTGCACGCAAAGTCGTACCAGTCGCGGATAATCGGCGAGAATGCTTCGCGCATGAAGCCGGTCGACATGTGTTCGACCGCGTAGCGCAGCCGGTTGATCAGTACGGACGCCGTGAAGCGTTCGCACGCGTAACGCTCGAAGAACTGCGCGTCGGACAGCTCGCGGATGCGCACGCAAGCGTCGACAACACGCGGAGCGGCAGCAATATCGGTCATCAGATTCATGATGCGGTCATTCCTCGTTGCGAATCAGCATTTCGCCAAAACGGCCCACCGTCGCGTATTGGCGCGCGCCGATGTGCGTCGTCGACAGCCCTTCGTTGACAACGGCCGGGCCGTGGATCACGTCGCCGCGACGCAGCGCGTCGCGCCGGTAGACGGCCGCATCCTGGCGCCCCTCACCGCTCGCGTCGGACAGATCGCCGAGGTAGCGCAGCGTCACGCGTCCGGTTGGCTGGAGCGGCGCGTCATCGCGCATCGGTAGCTCCGGATAGACGACCTTTGGCGTCTCGAGCACGGCGCGCACGCGGAACGTCACGCCCTGCACCGGAAAGGCCTCGAAACGGTTGCCCGAGCGCAGTTCGTAGCTCTGGTGAAACGCGGCGATCATGGTCTCGATCGCGGCTGTATCGATCGTGCCGTTCGGCGCCGGCACGAAGGGCGTCTCCCAGCTCTGGCCTGCCAGGCGCGCGTCGAAGCTGCGCTCGAATGTGACTTTGGCGTCGGCGTCGATACCTTCACGCAGTTGCGCTTCCATGCTCGCGTAGAGTGCGTCGACCTGAGGCGCAAGATCGGCCGCAAGAACCGCATAGAGACTGCGGCTGGCGGTGAACACCTGGTCGGCCGACAGCAGCCCGAGCGCCGAGAACAGGCCGGGATTCGGCGGCACGATCACTTGCTTGCACTTGAGCGAATCGAGCACGCCCGGCAACAGCATCGGCCCAGCCGCGCCGTATGCCATCAGGCTGTAGTCGCGCGGATCGATGCCGTTCTTGATCGCCACATTGAGCAGCCCTTCGGCGATGTTGTGAATCGCAATCTCGTACGCGTAGCGCACGCGCCGGGCCAGCGGGAAATTCGTATCGAGCGTGTCGAACGCTTGGCGCGACAGCGCGCGGTCGAGCTTGATCGCGCCGTTCGCGAAGCCGAGCTCGTCGATCACGCCGATCATCAGGAAGGTATCGGTGGTGGTTGGCTGCGTGCCGCCGCGGCCGTAGCAGGCCGGCCCGGGTGTCGAGCCGGCGCTGGCCGGTCCAACCTGGATCTCGCCGGCCGGCCCGACCGCAACGATGCTGCCGCCGCCGGCCCCGATCGCCGTCACGTCGATCGCGAGCGAGTTGACGACCATGTCGTGCTCGAGTTCGAACGAGGTGTTGACGAACGGTGCGCCGCCCGTGACCACGCTGATGTCGAGCGAGGTGCCGCCGACATCGGCGCACAGCAGGTTCGGCTCACCGATCATCGCGCCGAAATGAGCGCTGCCGATCGCACCGGCCGAGGGGCCGGAGAACACGATGCGGTACGGCTGCTCCATCGCGCGCCGCACCGGCACGAGCGTCGCCGCGCAGTCTGCGAAGTTGAGCTCGCCGCTGAAGCCGGCCGCCTTCAAGCCATTCTCGAGCCGCTCGGTGTAGTCCGAGTAGATGATCTTCATGAAGGTATCGATCACGGTCGTCGACGCACGCGGATATTCACGTGCGAGCGGCGAAACCTCGCTCGAGATCGAGCACTCGACGTCGCCCAGCACCTCCTGCACGAGTGCCTTGAGGCGCAACTCATGGGCAGGATTCAGATACGAATTGAGCAGACAGATCGATACGCCCGTCACGCCGCAGCGCTTGAGAACCTCCAGTTCCTGGCGCGCCTGCGCTTCGTCGAGCGGGAACAGCACCGAGCCGTCGGCGAGCATCCGCTCGCGGATGCCGCGGCGCAGATAGCGCGGCACCAGCGGGCGCGTCGCGTCGCCGAAGCTGCGACGCCACCGCGGATCGAGGATCGCCGATGCTGGACGCCAGACGCGCCCCATGTCGAGAATGTCGCGATGGCCTTCCGTGGTCAGAAAACCGATCTTGGGCAGCCGGCGCGTGATCACGGCATTCAGGCCGTGCGTGCTGGCATGGTTGAAGGCTTTTGCACCGGCGACGTTCAATTCCCGCGCGCCGGCCAGAATTGGTTTCGTGACGTCGTCATAGTCCGTCGAGATCTTCACGGTCTCGATACGGCCGTCCCGCAGTGAGACTACGTCGGTAAAGGTCCCGCCTACGTCGATAGCGATCATCTCGTGGTTCTCTCTTACAGGGTGTCCGACAACAGGCGCAGCACCGGGCCGAGCCGGGACGCGGGTTTGCGCGCGATGGAATGCAGGCATGCCTGGCACTTGACGACGTCGAACCAGCCGCCTTCCGAATGCACGGGATAGCGCGCGAGCGCCGTCGATTCGCAGGCGGGGCAAGTGCCCTCCACCGCTTCGCGTTCCAGGGTCAGCGCGTGGCTCGTCACGCTCGTTGATGTCATGGTGTCCTCGTCGAGTAAGCAACGGGATCGATGATAGGAAGGCGGCCTGCCGGCAACCATCACCTTCCGGGGGGACAAGCGGCGCGGCCTGATTGTCAAGTCCGGCTTACATGTGTAGTCGCCGGCCGGCGCTTGTCGATCACCGATTCGGTTCCTACCATTTGAACCTGATCAACACGCTGGAGGATGATCTCTCGCGAGTCGTACGGCGTCCCGTTCAGCGCGGACCAAACAGCGCCGGTAGTCGGTGGAAAATCCCCTTCCCCTGCAACCCAGGAGTCCCCCATGCAAAAAGTCAACTTCAAGAACCTCAACGGCCAAGGCATTACCATGGCCGCGGTGATCAACTTTCCCGCCGGCTTTGATCAGAGCAAGAAGTACGCAACCATCGTCGTATCCCACCCGGGCGGCGGTGTGAAGGAGCAGACGGCGGGCCTGTACGCCGGGAAGCTCGCGGAACACGGCTTCGTCACCATCGCGTTCGACCGCTCGTATCAAGGCGAGAGCACGGGCGAGCCGCGTCAGCTGGAAAACCCCTATGTCAGCACCGAGGACGTTAGTGCCGTCATCGACTATCTGACCACGCTGCCTTACGTGGACCAGGACAACGTCGGCGCCATGGGCATCTGCGCCGGTGCAGGCTACAGCGCCAACGCGGCCATCAACGATCGCCGCATCAAGGCACTGGGCATGGTGAGCGCGGTCAATATCGGCCAGATGTTCCGCAACGGCTGGGAAAACACGGTCAAGGATGCCGACGCAATAGGGCTGCTGGAAGCCGGTTCGCAGGCGCGCACCCACGATGCCGGCCATGCCGACCTCGCCACCCTCCCGCTCGCACCGATGAAGAAGGAAGACGCCCCGAATGCCGAGTTGGCAGAGGCGTGGGAGTACTACCACACGCCGCGCTGCGAACACCCCAATGCCCCCGGCTACACCCTGGCACGCAATCTGACCCAAATCATCACCTACGACGCCTACAACAAGGCCGAAGCCTTCCTGACCCAGCCGATCCTGGCCGTGGCCGGCAGCGTGGCCGGTAGCAAGTGGATGAGCGACGACCTGCTGGCCCGCGCTGCCAGCAAGGACAAGCAGATGCACGTTGTCGACGGCGCGAACCACATGTCGCTGTATGACGTGCCGCAGTACGTGGACGAAGCCGTATCCGTGCTCGCACCGTTCTTCCGGCGGACGTTGAAGTAACAACTGCACGAGCGCACGCCTGCGCTCAACTCGCCACCCAACAGGAGCAATTCATGAGCACGAGCAACATCAAGAGCGTTACCTACCCGAACCTGGGCTGGGACGCGGCCGCGGACCTCTATTTCCCGCCGGGTTTCGACGAAGGCAAGAAGTACCCCGCCATCGTCAGCACGCACCCGATCGGCAGCTGCAAGGAGCAGACCGCCGGCAACATCTACGCCAAAGGCCTCGCCGAGGCTGGCTTTGTCGTCCTGGTGCACGACGCGAGCTTCCAGGGCGCGAGCGGCGGTACCCCTCGCTTCATCGAGGATCCGTCGATCCGGGTGTCGGACATTCGCTTCGCAGTCGACTACCTGCAATCGCTGCCCTATGTCGATGCCGGCCGTATTGGTGCGATCGGCGTGTGCGGCGGGGGGGCCTACACCGTGCATGCAGGTATCACCGACCACCGTATCAAGGCGCTGGTGTCGATCACGGGCGTGAACTACGGTCGCCTGATCCGCGAAGGCTTCGCCAATTTCAAGCCGCGCGAATTCATCGAGAACATGGCCGCGATGCGTACCGAAGAAGCCCAAGGCGGTGAACGGCACGTGGCCAACTTGCTGCCCGACTCCGTCGAAGCGGGCAAGAAGGCGGGCATCACCGACATCGATGTGCTCGAAGCCACCGACTACTACAAGACCGCGCGCGGCCAACAGCCCAATGGCGCCACCAGCCAGCTGATGTCGTTCAGCAGCGCCGCGATGGGCTGGGATGCGTTCCTGAACGCCGAAGTGCTGCTGACCCAGCCGTTGCTGGTTGTCATCGGCGACAAGCCGGGTGGATTTGGCGCGTACCGCGACGGCTGGGAGATCTACAGCCGCGCGGCGTCGCAGAACAAGCAGATCGTCGTGGCCGAAGGCTGGTCGCACTATGACCTGTACGACAAGCCGGAACCCGTCGGCATCGCGATGGCGAAGGTCGTGCCGTTCTTCAAGGAAAACCTGTAAGGGGCGGCGGCCGATAGCGCCGCCGGCGCCCGCCCGGCGAGCGCGTAGGGCGCTCGCTGATTTTTTAGTTATACGAAATAACAGGCAATGAAGCCACTTCTCTCCGGAAAAACCGCCGTCATTACCGGCGCGAGCAAGGGAATCGGTCTGGCGACTGCGCAGCTCTTTGTGCAAGAAGGCGCCAACGTGATCCTCACCGCCCGCAAGCAGGCCGAGCTAGACGAGGCCGTCAACGGCCTTGTCGCCGCCGGCGGCAAGGCCATCGGCATACTGGCCGACTCGGCCGATCCGCAGGCACCCAAGGCCGTGTTCGCCAAAGCCATCGACGTTTTCGGCCAAGTCGACATCCTGGTCAACAACGCTGGCTACGGGGACATGGTTTCCATCGAGGAATGCTCGGACGAGCACTTCGACATGGTGGTGCAAGTCAACTACGCGGGCGTGTTCCGCTTCTGTCGCGAAGCCATCCAGCACTACCTGCCGCGCAACGAGGGTGTCATTGTCAATGTGACCTCGATCAATGGTTCGTTGCCGGTCGGCGGCGTTGCGTACACGTCGACCAAAGGTGCGGTGAACACGATGACGACCAATATCGCCGTGCGCTTCTCGGGTACCGGCATTCGCTGCAACGCGGTGGCGCCCGGCAATACCGACACGCCGATGGCCCAGGCCTGGGCGGCGGGCGAACTGGCCGGCGGCTCGAAGATGATGGAGTACGCGAGCAAGTATGCGAACCAGGCATTGCCCTACACCCAACCCGCTGACCAGGCCAATGCGATCCTCTATTTCGCCAGCGACTTGAGCAAGGCCGTTACGGGGCGCGTGCTGGTCGTGGACAACGGCGCCTACATCGGCGCCTGACGAACGCAGCAAGCGCGCGGGCGGGATTGGGGGCGCCGCCAGCAGCATCGGTGCCTGCGCCCGCTCTCGTGCCAAGGCATCACAACCATCGTGAAAGGAGTCGTTACCGTGAAAAATGTCCTCATCCTGGGCGCAAACGGCCAGATTGCCAAATGGGTCATCAAGGCGCTCGCGGCCGACAGGAATGTCAGCCAGACCCTGCTCGTCCGCCACCCCAAAAAACTGGGCGATACGCCGTCAAATGCAAAGGTCGTCGTCGGCAACGTGCTGGACAAGACGCTGCTGCTGCAAACCGTGAAGGGACAGGACATTGTTTATGCGAACCTCACCGGTGCGGACCTCGATGCACAGGCCGCGAGCGTGATCGCCGCCATGCAGGCCGCGAGCGTCAAACGGCTCGTTTTCGTGTTGTCGCTCGGTATCTACGACGAAGTACCGGGCAAGTTCGGCGACTGGAACAACGCGATCATCGGCGAAGACCTGAAGCCGTTCCGTCGCGCAGCCGATGCGATCGAGGCATCGGATCTTCAGTACACCATCCTGCGACCGGCCTGGCTGACGGACGAAGACGAAGTGGACTACGAACTCACGTCTCGCGACGCGCCGTTCAAGGGGACGGTTGTCTCGCGCAGGAGCGTTGGCGACCTGATCCTCAAGGTCATCGCATCTCCGGAGCTACATGTGCGCGAGAACCTGGGCGTGAACAAGCCGAACAGCGATGGCGACAAGCCGTACTTCATGTAAGGAAATTGGCTCATGAAACTGCAGGACCTGACCGGCAAGGTCGCCGTCATCACCGGCGCGTCGAGCGGCATCGGCGAAGCAGCCGCACGGCTACTCGTCGCCGAAGGAATGAAGGTCGTGCTGGCCGCGCGCCGAAAGGCACGCATCGACGCGCTCGCGGACGAACTGGGCGACGCAGCCCTCACCGTCGCAATGGACGTGTCCGACGCCGCGCAGGTCGCCGCATTGTTCGACTCCGTGCACGCGCGCTTCGGCGGGCTGGATCTGCTGTTCAACAACGCGGGCATGGGCATTGCCGGTGCGTTCGCGCCCAGTCACCCCGGCGACTGGCACACGCAGATCGACGCAAACCTGTACGGCGTGCTGCACTGTACGCACGCGGCCATTCCGTTGATGAAGGGCCGTGAAGGCGCGATGATCTCCACTGTCTCCAGCGTCGGCGGCAAGATGAGTGCACCCAACTGGGCCGTGTACTGCGCGACCAAGTTCGCGGTCCGCGGTTTCTGCGAAGGCTTGCGTCAGGAACTGGCTGGCGATGGCATCCGCGTGTCGCTGATTTACCCAGGCGCCGTGCATACCGAATGGGGGCACAACGTACCTACCGAAACGATGCGCGAGCGCCGTGACGCGATCCGCGCCCTGCTACCTGACGACGTGGCCCGCGCGCTGGTGTACAGCTTCGCGCAGCCACCAGATGTGCTGGTAAGCGACATCGAGATCCGTCCCAGCCTGCAACTCACGCTGTAGCGTCGAGCCGTCGTTTTTACCGGGAAATATCAAATATAACGATATTTAATATTGGAATAATGATGTAGTTTTTACTATCGAGGCGATATGAAATTCTGCATCATTCTTGCCGTCCGCGATGAAGAGGGTGCGGCACACCTCCCCACCTCTCAATCTGGAATTTCATCCTCATTTCTTGATATTAAGGCCGATTTAACTGATCGCAGTTTCGATGACTGCATCAGTCAATTCGAGGCGGACCTGGGAATTTGCGAAGGGTTTCTGTTTCGCTATCTTTACGAAAAAGAAATGAAAAATGATATCGCATCGGAATCGAACAAAAAAAACCAGCACCAGGACGGCACCGAACGCTTGATCGGAATCGTGGAACATGACCGCGAAGCAGTGCATCGCCTGATGACCCGATATGCCGGAAAGGCGGTCTGTTGCCGTTGCAATGAGGTACTCGTCGAGACTGCGAGAAGCAATGATTCGATACCGTTGCCCAATGAAAAGCGCGGCGTGGAAACTGCAGCCCATGAACAGCAATGGGAAGACGCCAGTAACAAATTAAAATATTTCTTCCGCGTCTGATAGGTTGCGCTTCTGCAACCAATATATTAACGATGCGCCATAAAAAAGTGACGCCCCTCTAAATTGTATGGAAAGCTGAATTTTCACTGGAGAGTCAGCTATGCTGGAACGAATTTCTTGCAAGAGCGCGTTGATACTCGCGATCATGTCGATTGCACCCTACCCACTTTCTGCTTACGCGCAATCTACGCTGGATAATTCGTCTTCGATCTGGACGCGCCCGCGGCTGCTCGATTATCCGGGTAGTCCGACGGCGTCGCTGAAGGAGCACGGCATCACTGTCGAGGGTTCGCTGACACAGTTCTATCAGGGTGTCGTGGCGGGATCCGGCCAGCATGGCTGGCAATACGGCGGCAAGGCCAATCTGTCGGTAACGTTCGATGGAAACAGGCTCGGCTTGTGGCGGGGCTTCTACGTCAACGTCGATCAGGAGCTCGAATACGGAAGCGACGTGAACACGCGCGGCACCGGCACAGGTCTGCCGCTGAACACGGCGCTCGCGTTTCCGCGTGTCGGCGGCAAGAATCACGACACGTCGGTCGTGCTGACGCAGGTATTCAACGAGAATTTTTCGATAAGCGCGGGAAAGTTTAACCTCGTCGAGGCCGCTGCCGCGACGCCGATCCTCGGCGGGGGCGGTGCAAATACGTTCTGGAACATGGCATTCGCGTGCCCGAACAGCGGCCTGACTCCGCCGTACGTGCTTGGCGCGGTTGCGACACTGAAGACGAAACCCGCGACTTTCGCGCTGATGGTCTACGATCCGCGCGACGCGCAGACCGACGACGTTGTGTCGAATCCGTTTCAGCACGGGGCAACCGCGAGCCTCTGGGCAATTGTCCCCACGCAGTTCGGCGGACTCGAAGGCAGCTACGGCGTCCGCGCGGTCTATAGCACGGCAAGGGGCGCGAACCTCGCGAATGCGTCACAACTGCTGTTCCCGACCGTTGCACAGAATTCGTACAAGAACCGCTACTGGTATTTCAGCGTGTCCGCCCACCAATATTTCTACCAGAGCGCCGATCACTCGCGCGGCTGGGGGGCATTCCTCGACGCGGGCATCTCGGACGGCAACCCGAACGCAGTCAGATGGCATGCGTTTGCCGGATTGGGCGGCACCGGCACTTTCGACAGTCGCCCCTACGATCGCTGGGGCGTCGGATACTTTAAGTACGGCTGGAGCCACGATCTTCTGCAAAGCCTTGCGCAGTATGGTTACTACTATCAACCCGAGGAAGGGCTTGAAGGGTTCTACAACTACGCCTTTACCCCATGGATGCAACTCGGCGCCGATATCCAGTGGATCCGGACTTCGCAGGTTGGCTACAAAAACGCGATCGTCACCGGCTTGCGGCTTCAGACGCTGTTTTGATGGAAAAAATGTCTCTCTTCTATTGGCTTTGTGCCGCGGTCATTCTGATGCTGCTGGGCGCGTTCGGCGTGTTGCTGTCTGTTACCTGGATCGAACGTCGCCAGGCACGCCAACTGGAGAAAAGGCAGCGCCTGCCTCGCGTTATTGCGTCACACCCATCTCGCACGGCCGTGGTGTATTTTTCTCGCTCCGGCAGCACCGCGCTGGCTGCCAGCCGCGTGGCCAAGCGGCTCGACGCCCGGTCTTTCGCTCTGCAGTCGACCGATTATCGACTTGGTTTCTTCGGCCTTGCACGCGCATTGCGCGACGCGAACAGGCTCAAGCGAAAACCGGAGGCGCTGCCAAACATCACGCCCCCCAGCATCGACCTGACGTCATTTCATACGGTATGGCTGGGCTCCCCCGTGTGGCTGTATAGCCCTGCCCCGCCGATCTGGGCCTTCGTCGAGCACAACCGCTTCGATGGCCAGCACGTCGTGCTGTTCAACACGCATAACAGCCATTTCGGCGCTGACCATATCGCCTTGTTCAAGGCCCGGGTGATCGCACGCGGCGCTGCATCGTTCGAACACCGTGCCGTGCTGCGCGGACGCATGACGCGGCAGTTGACGCCCGACGAGATGCTCCGTTCGATCGACGACCAGTGGTTCGGGGCGGACGAATCGACGTAATCCCGGGTTCTTGATCAACTGCGGGCCGAAATTGCCCCTCTCTTCATCGACCGACGGGAAGGCACGACGCGTGCCGCCACCGGAATCGACCGGCGGCGGCGAACTACGCTCAGACTGTCGCCGGTTCGTCGCGATGCACCGGGAACCATCCCTTCATCGCGTCGATGATGCCCCAGAGCTTGTCCGGAATGACAAGGTGCGGCACGTCAGCCGGATTCAGCCGAGTCCTGATCGCGACGGCATCCCCTCGCATCGCATGCTCGACCCACGTGGGGTTCATCACGAGTCCCTTACCCACTGCCACTACCGACAGGCCGAGCGCAAGCGCGGCTTCCGCCTGCGCGGGCGTCCCGATCTGGCCGGCGGCAATCACCGGCACGCGCTGCTGCACGGCCTCCACGACGCGCTCGATCGTGCGACGCCCATCGGTCGAGTCGAGCGGCTTCGCGTTGAGCAGGTCGGACAGCGACACGTGGATGTAGTCGATGCCCGCGACGATCAGCCGGTCGATCAGCGTCAGCGCATCGTCTACGCGCAGCCCGCCCGCATCGGGTTCTTCCGGCGAGATCCGGTAACCGATCAGGAACGGACGATCCGCATGCTGCGCGATCACGCGCCGGATTTCAGCGACCAGTGCGAGTGGAAAGCGCATCCGATTCTCGAGCGAGCCGCCCCATGCATCGGTGCGTTGATTGAACAGCGGCGAGAAGAAATTCTGGATCAGGAAGCCGTGCGCGCCGTGCAACTCGATACCGTCGAAACCCGCTTCGATCGCGCGTCGTGTGGTTTCGCCGAACGCCCGGATCATCTCGCCGATTTCGTCGTGCGTCAGGGCGCGGCTTTCGAGCTCGCCATTGTTGAACGGCCCCGGAGGCGCCTTCATTGCGCTTGCGCTGACGAGCACGCCGTCCGGCACGAGCGCCGGCACGGCCTTGTTCCCCGCATGGAAGATCTGCAGGATCGCCGGCGCCCCGCCGCTTTTCGTGGCCTGCGCCAGCGCGCGCAGGCTCGGCGTGTAGCGATCGTCGTGGGCCGCGAATTCGTCGGTGAAGCCGATACCGTTTTCCGTCACGTGCGTGCATCCGGTCAGCACCGCGCCGACGCCGTTCACGCGGTGACGGTAATACGCGAGTTCCTGGTCGGACACCGTGCCGTCCGGATTGGACGACCACGTGGTCATCGGCGCCATCAGCACGCGGTTGCGCAGCGTGACACCGTTCGGGAAAGTGAACGGCTGAAACAGGGAAGCAAATTGCTGGGTCATGGGAATTCCTCGGGGGCCGTCGCGACGCGTCGCGTTCGCGGGATGGCACGGATATGAAGGGCGCGGCTCAGGGCCGCCATTGCATCGCGGTCGCTTCCGGCGGGCGACGGGACGCCGCCACGGATCGGTTCCTTCGCGAACCCTACGTATCGTATGGCGCGATTTGAATTACTCAAGCGCACAAAACTGACAACAGTTGCATCCAGTCCTTAACAATCGAGGCGTCATGCGGCGCTTCCCGCGCTTTCGCCGCAGCGGCGCACTGTAAAGCCGTACTTAACACTGAAGTTTCATTTAGGCGATATATCCGGATCAATTTCCTGCCTATGATGGCTTCGTACCGCTTCACTTGAGCCACCCACCACCGGAGTTACCGATCATGCAGAAAGTCAGCTTCAAGAACCTGAACGGCCAGGGCATCACGATTGCCGCAGTCATCCACTTCCCGGAAGGTTTCGACCGGAACAACCGGTACCCCGCCGTGGTCGTTGCGCACCCGGGAGGCGGCGTGAAGGAACAGACGGCCGGGCTGTACGCAGAGAAGCTGGCCGAAAACGGCCTCGTCGCCATCGCATTCGATGCGTCGTACCAAGGCGAAAGCACGGGCGAGCCGCGCCAGCTCGAGAACCCGTACATCCGGACGGAAGACGTCAGCGCCGTGGTCGACTACCTGACCACGCTGCCGTATGTCGATGCTGAGCGGATCGGTGCGATGGGCATCTGCGCGGGCGGCGGCTATGCGGCCAACGCGGCCATCAACGACCGGCGCATCAAGGCGCTCGGCACGGTCAGCGCGGTGAACATCGGCTCGATGTTCCGCAATGGCTGGGAAAACACCGTGAAGGATGCCGATGCGATTCCGTACGTCGCGGCCGGTTCGCAGGCCCGCACCAGCGATGCATCCGGCGCGCAACTCGCCACGCTACCGCTCGCGCCGATGCGCAAAGAAGACGCGCCGAACAAGGAACTGGAAGAAGCATGGGAGTACTACCATACGCCGCGTTGCGAGCATCCGAACGCGCCCGGCTTCATGACCGCCCGCAGCCTCAACCAGATCATCACGTACGACGCGTACAACAAGGCCGAGGCCTTCCTCACGCAACCGCTGCAGATCGTGGCCGGCAGCGTCGCGGGCAGCAAGTGGATGAGCGACGACCTGCTCGCTCGAGCGGCCAGCGCCGACAAGCACCTGCACGTGGTCGAGGGCGCTAACCACATGTCGCTTTACGACGTGCCGCAGTATGTGGACGAGACGGTCTCCGTGCTCGCGCCGTTTTTCAAGAGCAAGCTGTAACGCACCGACACGTGCGACGCGTGCAACCGAGCACACGCCGACGATGTGAACAGCGGCCGGATCGCGTCCTCAAGGCGATCCGGCCGAATGCATTGGTGCAGTCGTGCAAGCGCGCGACCACGCGACAGCCGGGGCGCCGTGCAATGGCGAAAGCAACCTGCCCGCCGTTGTGCGCACCCCACTTCCCCTGCGGTCGCAGACGGCTTGACACCCCATCGACCGTCAAGCCGCACCGACGCCCGGATACCGCTTTCCGTCAAACGCTCTGGACGCAAACCTAACGGCTGTTAGTATAACGGCATTCCCCATCTGCCCGAGCACAACAGAGAATGGCAAAGCGACAGAAGTCGACCTCCGCCGGACCGTGCGAAACCCGCGAGACGCTCATCCGGTCCGCTGCCCGCACGTTCGGTACACAAGGCTATTCGGCCACCACCATGCGCAGCATTGCCGATCAGGCGGGCATCGAGGCCGCGAGCATCTACTACCATTTCTCATCCAAGGAGGAACTGGTCGAGGCGGTGATGGAACAAGGTGTCGAACGCATCGTCCATCACCTGAACGCGCGTGTCGATGCGCTCGGCCCGGGAGCGACGGCCGAACAACGGTTCAGGGCCGCGGTCCTCGGGCAGATGCAGGGCCTCGTCAACCATGGTGATTTCGCCGTCGCGCACAGCCGGCTGTTGGGCCAGTTGCCGGACCTGATCCGCGAACGGCAGGTCGTGCGGCGCGAGCGTCACCAGACGCTCTGGAATGAGTTGCTGGAAGACCTGCGCGCCGAGGGCCGGTTGCGCGAAGACGTGGACATTCCTCTTGCTCGAATCCACATCCTCGGCAGCATCAATTCCGTCCAGTCCTGGTTCAATCCTCAAAAGGGCTCGCTGGAGCGGGTTGCCGATCAACTCTGCAACATGTTCTTCTCCGGCGTGGGCCCACTGCGGTAAAGCCCTTTCCCACCTTCATCACGCACGTTGCGGCCGGCGTGCATCGGCCTCCAGCCTGCGGCGCGCTTTGTCCATTCTGCCGAATCCGCACTGCCTCGGTATAAACCCCAATGACGGTCTCGCGATTTGAGCGCCAAACTAACTACCAGTTGTTAGGTGAATGCCTAACGATGAATCTGGCGCCCCCATCAACAGGCCGAGACAATCATGACGACGCAGATGAAACCCATACGCTCCTTTCTCTTTGTTCCAGGCAACAAGCCGACCTGGATCGAGAAGTCCATCCAATCGAAGGCCGATGCGCTGATCCTGGATCTCGAGGACAGCGTGCCGCCGGCGCAGAAGGTCGAAGCGCGCGAAATCGTCAGATCCAAGCTGGCGTGGCTGGCCGAGCAGAAGCAGCGCATTTGGGTGCGTATCAACCGCAGCGCGCACCTGTACGACTTCGATGACATCCTGGCGATCGTGAACCCGGTGGTCGAAGGCATCGTGATTTCGAAGCCCTGTGGCCCGGAAGACATCCACACGGTGTCGTCGATGCTGGCCGAGGCCGAGTACCGTGCGGGCGTCCCGGTCGGCCATACCAAGGTGATCCCGCTGCTAGAGACTGCCCGCTCGCTCGAACTGGCCTACGACATCGCGCAGCACGAGCGCGTGCCGGCGATCGTCGGCGCCACGGCGAAGAACGCCGACGTCGCACGCGCACTGAAGACCGTCTGGTCGCTCGAAGGCCGCGAAACCCAGTACCTGAAATCGCGCATCGTGATGGCCGCGCGCGCCGCCGGCAAGCTGCCGATCGGCGGCGTCTGGCAGCAGGTACACGATCTGGAGGGACTGAAGGTTTCGTCCGCGAACGACCGCCAACTCGGCATGAGCGGCGAACTGGTGCTGCATCCGTCGAACGTCGAGATCGTCAACCGGACCTACAGCCCGACCGAAGAGGAAGTGGCCTTCTATCAAGGCATGATCGACGCGCTGGACAAGGCTCAGGCCGAAGGGCGCGCATCGTGCATTTATGACGGCGAGCACATCGACATCGCCCACGCGAAGACGGCGCGCGAAATCATCGAACTCGCTCAGTCGTTCGATCGCTGATCGTTCATCCAGCCCCCAGGAGACAGAAAATGGCAGGCCTTTACTTCGAAGAATTCAAGCCCGGCATGGTGATCGAGCATGCGATCCGCCGTACCGTGACCGAAACCGACAACATCCTGTTCTCGGCGATGACATACAACTGCGCGCCGCTGCACATCGACGCCGAGTACAGCAAGAACACGATGTACGGCCAGCGCCTCGTGAACAGCATGTTCCTGCTCGCGCTGGTGGCCGGCATCACCGTGTACGAAACCACGCTCGGTACGACGCTCGGCAACCTGGGTTTCGGCGAAATCGCATTCCCGAAGCCTACTTTCCACGGCGACACGATCCGCGTCGAAACCGAAATCGTCGACACGCGTCTGTCGAAGAGTCGCAACGACTCAGGCATCGTCACGTTCAAGCACGTGGCGAAGAACCAGCGCGACGAGATCGTGTGCACGGCCGTGCGCACGGGCCTGATGATGCTGCGCCCCGCCGGCAACGCGTGATTTCGACTCTGCAGGAGACCCGATCATGAACTACCAACTCAGTGCCGATCAGCAAGCGATCGTCGACGCCGCGCAAAAAATCTGTGCCGACTTTCCGCTCGAGTACTGGCGCAACAAGGACAAGAACCATGAGTTTCCTCATGAGTTCTTCGACGCCGTCGCGAGCGGCGGCTGGCTCGGCATCTGCATGCCGGAGGACGTGGGCGGCGCGAACCTGGGCGTGACGGAAGCCGCGCTGTTCATGCGCGCGGTCGCCGAATGCGGCGGCCAGGCTGCGGCGTCGACCATTCACATGAATATCTTCGGCTTGCAGCCGGTCGTGCATTTCGGTACGGAAGCGCAGAAGAAGGCATGGCTGCCGCCGTTCTCCCGCGGCGAGCACAAGGCGTGCTTCGCGGTTACCGAGCCGGACACCGGCCTCGACACCACGAAGCTCAAGGTCGTCGCGAAGAAGCAGCCCGACGGCAATTACCTGATCTCGGGCAAGAAGGTCTTCATCTCGACCGCGCAAGTGGCCGACCACATGCTGATCCTCGCGCGCACCACGCCGATCGATCAGGTGAAGAAGCACAGCGAAGGGCTGAGCCTGTTCTACACCAAGCTCGACCGCAAGTATGTCGACATCCGCGAGATCGACAAGCTCGGCCGCGCTGCGGTCGACACCAACGAAATCTTCATCGACGACCTGCCGGTGTCGAAGGACGAGCTGATCGGCGAGGAAGGCAAGGGGCTGAGCTACATTTTCCACGGCATGAACGCCGAGCGCGTGCTGGTTGCCGTCGAGCAGGTCGGCATCGGTCGTGCGGTGCTCAGTCTCGCGACGCAATACGCGAAGGACCGCGTGGTGTTCGGTCGGCCGATCGGCCAGAACCAGGGCGTCCAGCATCCGCTGGCCCGTAACTGGGCCGAGCTGGAAGCGGCGAACCATATGATTTTTGCGGCCGCTGACCTGTACGACCGCGGGCTGCCGTGCGGCTCCGAGGCGAACGCCGCGAAGCTGCTGGCATCCGAGGCGTGCATGAACGCGTGCCAGACCGCGATCCTCACGCACGGCGGTTTCGGCTACGCGAAGGAGTACCACGTCGAACGCTTCATGCGGGAGGCGTGGATCGGCTACATTGCCCCTGTCACCCCGCAACTCATTCTGTCGAATATCGCTGAACGCAAGCTCGGATTGCCGAAGTCCTACTGAGCCCGGCAATTCGCCGACGGTTCCCGCGCCGGGAGCCGCCGGACCGCGACCGGTGCCAGCTCATGCGGGCGAGTCACCGGTCGCACACAAGATTCAGGAGACAAGCATGTCAGCTGCAAGACCCTTGGACGGTATTCGCGTCCTCGATTTGACCGTGGCTTTGGCCGGTCCTTACGGATCGCTGTTGCTGGGTGGCCTGGGCGCCGAAGTCATTCGTGTCGAGTCCCCCGGCGGCAGCGATATCGCGCGCAACAATCCCCCTTACGTCGGCAAGGACGGCGTCCACTTCGGCGTAAAGGGCGACGACGAGGTATCGCTGACCGTCCTCAACCGCGCACGCAACAAGAAGAGCATCACGCTCGACCTCAAGTCTGAACAGGGCAAGGCGCTGTTCATGGAACTGGTCAAGGAATCCGACGTCATCATCGAGAACGCCAGCGAAGGCGTCACGGCGCGCCTGGGCGTGGACTACGAGAGCGTGTGCAAGGTCAATCCGAAGATCGTCTATGCGTCGATCAAGGCATTCGGCGAACCGAGCCCCTACAAGAACCTGAAGGGCATGGACATCATCGTTCAGGCGCTGTCGGGCATCATGGACGTGACCGGTTTCGCCGACGGCCCGCCGACGCGCTCGGGCCTGCCGATCGCCGACCTGATCGCACCGCTGTACGCGGTCAACGGCATCCTCGCCGCATTGATTCACCGCGGCCGGACTGGCGTTGGCCAGTGCGTGCAGGTGTCGATGCTCGATTGCCTGTCGTCTCTGGTGGCCGAAGAGCATTTCGACGTGTTCCTCAAGCACGGTTACTCGAAGCGCTCGGGCAATTTCCAGGATCGCCTGGTGCCCTTCGGTGTCTACGGCACGCGCGACGGCTACGTAGCCATGGTGGCTTTTCAGCCCGACTGGTTCCAGAACCTGATGGAAGCCGTGGGCCGACCTGAGATCGCCGCCGATCCGCGCTACGCGACACGCGGCCCGCGCATGAAGCATGCGACCGAGATCAACGCGATCATCGAGGAATGGACGCGTCGGCACAGCACGGAAGAAGTCATCAGCGAATTGCAGGTCAAGCGCGGCATCCCCGCCGCCCCGGTTCGCTCGCCGCTCGACGTGCTCAAGGATCCGGTGCTGCAGGAACGCGGCGCCGTGGTGAGGCTCGAGCATCCCGGGCTCGCCGACGTCGATGCCATGGGCATGGGGCTGCCGATCAAGCTGTCCAGTACACCCGTGCAGTTCGACCAGCCCGCGCAGGAACTCGGTGCCGCCAACGACGAGATCTACCGGGGGCTGCTCAAGCTGCCCGAGGATCGCTTGCAACAACTGCGCGACGAGGGAGTGATCTGATCATGTCCGCTGCGCCATCCCGTTGCGGCCCGCTCGCGGGCATCAAAATCGTCGAGATCGCGGGCATCGGCCCCGGGCCGTTGGCCGCGATGTTCCTCGCCGACCTGGGCGCCACCGTCATCCGCGTGGATCGCAAGGAGCCGTCCGGACTCGGCGCGCCGCGCCCGGTGCAATTCGATCTCGGGCTGCGCAACCGCAAGTCGATACGCGTCGACCTGAAGGATCCGGCCGCCGTAGAAATGGTGCTCGAGCTGATCGCCGAAGCCGACGCGCTGATCGAAGGGTTTCGCCCCGGCGTAATGGAGCGCCTCGGCCTCGGGCCCGAACCGTGCCTCTCGCGCAACGCGCGCCTCGTCTATGGCCGCGTGACAGGCTGGGGGCAGGACGGCCCGCTGGCGCAGGTCGCCGGACACGATCTGAACTACATCTCCATCACTGGGGCGCTGCACGCAATGGGCCGCGCGGGGCAGGCGCCGACGCCGCCGCTCAACGTGCTCGGCGATTACGCGGGCGGCTCACTGTATCTGGCCTTCGGGCTGCTCGCGGGCATTCTCGAGGCGCGTGGTTCCGGCAAGGGCCAGGTGGTGGATGCCGCGATGGTGGACGGCGTGGCGTCGATCATGACGGTGACGATGGGCTTGCATGCCGCCGGCATGCTCGACAAGGCGCGCGGCACCAATCTGCTCGACACCGGCGCGCCGTTCTACGAGGTTTACGCGTGCGCCGATGGGAAATACGTCAGCGTCGGCCCCATTGAAGGAAAGTTCTACCGGCTGCTTCTCGAGAAACTCGAATTGCAAGACCATCCGATGCTGCAAGCACAGATGGACCGTGCGCACTGGCCCGACGCCAAGCAGATACTCGCCGCTAAATTCAAGGAACGCACGCGTGACGAATGGGCACAACTGCTCGGCCACCTCGACGTATGCGTGGCGCCTGTGCTCGACTTCGACGAAGCACCGGACCATCCGCATGTGAAAGCGCGCGGCACGTTCATCGACCTGAACGGCGTGACGCATCCGGCGCCCGGCCCGCGCTTTTCGCGCACGCCGGCGCCACGACCCGAGGCGCCCGCGACGCCGACAACCGACAACGCCATCGCCGCGCTGCAGGACTGGCTGCCCGACGTGCAGATCGAAGCCTATCGCGCGCGGGGCATCTTCATCTGAGACCTGACTGACATGACAACCTCTACTCCCGAACTCGCGGCGCTGGACCGCCTGACGAGCGGTCGCTCCACCTGCCGCGCCTACCGGCACGAGGCGCTGAGCATTGATCTGATCCGCAGCATCGTCGCGATGGCCGGTCGCTCTGCTTCGTGGTGCAATGTGCAGCCGTGGCAACTGGTCATTACCGAAACCCCGGAGAGCACCGAGCGCTTTCGCGAGGCACTGATGCAGCGGGCCAAGGACCATCCCGAGAATGAATCGGACCTGCCCTTTCCTCCGAGCTATCAGGGTATTTACGGCGAGCGCCGACGCGGCGCCGGCATTGCGCTGTATTCGTCGCTGGGGATCGGTCCGAAGGATGCCGAGCGCAGCGCCCAGCAAGCGTTCCGCAACTTCCGCATGTTCGATGCGCCGCACGTGGCGATCGTCACAGTGCCCGTGGAACTGGGCCCCTATGCGCTCGTGGATGCGGGCGGCTTCGTGTCCTCCTTCCTGCTCGCGGCCTATGCGCACGGCGTGGCCACCACGCCGCAAGGTGCGTTGGCCCGTCATGCGCAATTCGTTCGCGCGTATTTCGACATTCCGGATACGCAGCACATGATCTGCGCCATCTCGTTCGGCTACGCGCAAGACGAGCATCCGGTCAACCGCTTCCGTACCACGCGCGCCGGCGTGGACGACCTGGCGCGCTTCGCCTGAACACAGTATGCGGTGCACGACGGAGAACGACGCAAGGAGAATCGAGCATGGCCACACGCATTCACGAATTGCTGGATCGCTGGCTGTCCGACGCACCTGAGCGGCCGTTCATCCATCTCGCCGACCGCACGCTGAGTTATGCGGACGTCGGCGCGCTGGCGGATGCGCTCGCGCATGAACTGCGGGCCGACGGCGTGCGTCCCGGCGACCGCGTGCTGGTGGTGGCCGAGAACTGCCCCGAGCATGCGGCACTGCTGATCGCGTGCAGCCGCGTCGGCGCATGGTCGTGCGGCGTCAATGCGCGCATGGCACCGGGTGAGATCGACGCGTTCGCCGGCAAGGCCGACGCGCGCGTGCTGTATTTCACTTCTGACGTGTCGCCGACTGCCGCCCGCCATGCCGCGAGGCACGGCGCACGCCCGTCGTGTGTGAGCGGCCTGGTGCGCAGCGCTGTGAATGTCGCGGCACGGGTCGAGCCGGAGCCGCTGGCAAGCGACGTGGCTGCCATCATTTTCACGTCCGGCACTACGGGAATGCCCAAGGGCGTGATGATGACCCACCGTGGCGTGCTGCATTTCGCCCGTGTGTCCGCGCAATCGCGCGCACTGGGTCCCGACGACAAGGTCTACGCGTATGCGCCGATGACGCACATCTTCGGGCTGGGCACAGTACTGCTCGCATCGCTGCATGCGGGCGCCGGGCTCGAGATGCGCTCGCGGTTCGAGCCGGCCGAGCTGTTCGACGCGCTGGCGCACCGACGCGTGAGCCAGGTGCAGGGGCCGTCCATGCTGTTTTCCCGGCTGCTTCAGCATGGCGCGGAGCAACGCATCGCGCACCCCGACGCACCACACCTGCGCTATCTCTACGCCGGCGCCGGGCCGCTCGACGCCGTACTCAAGCAAAAGGTCGAGGCGATGTTCGGCCAGACCCTGCATCACGGCTACGGGCTGTCGGAATACGCGGGCTCGCTGCACGCCACGCGCCTGAGCGAAGCGCGCCGCGATACCAGCGCGGGCTACGCATTCCCCGGCGCCGAACTGCGCGTCGTCGATCCGGCCAGCGGCCGGACGCTGCCTGCCGGCGAGCGCGGCGAAATCTGGCTGCGCGGCGTGGGCCTGATGCCCGGCTATTTCCGTGACCCGGAGGCCACCGCCAGCGTGATGCGCGACGGCGGCTGGTACGCGTCCGGCGATCTGGGCGAGCTCCATGGCGACGGCGCACTATTCATCGTGGGGCGGCTCAAGGACATGATCATCCGCTCCGGATTCAACGTCTATCCGGGCGAGGTCGAACAGGTGCTCAATCGCTTCCCCGGCATCCTGAACTCGGCCGTCGTCGGCCAGAAAGAGGCGGACGGCAACGAAACCGTCGTCGCGTTCGTCGAGCTCGACGGCACCCTGCCGCTCGACAAAGCTGCGTTGAGCCGGTATTTGCGCGAACGGCTCGCGCCTTACAAGTACCCTGCGCGCATCATTCCCATCGACGCGCTACCGTTCAACGGCAACGGCAAGCTCATGCGGCGGCAATTGCTGGAGCTGCTGTAGCGCGTACCCACCCGCTAGCCCAGCCAGCGCGCATCGGGCCAGTCGCCCTGCTCGAACGTGGTCTTCACGCAATCGAGCAGCACGCCGACCACGCAGCGAACCGGCGCCGTCGCTTGCCGGCTGCTGGGCGCCGCCAGCACGATCGTGCGCCTGAGCCCAGGGGAAGCCAGCGGCGCAGCGCTCAGGGTGCCCTGCTCGACCTCCCGAGTCACGCCGACGGCAGGCAGGATCGTCCAGCCGTGGCCCTGCGCGACCAGTTCCTTCTGGACGCTCAGCGCATTGGTTTCGGCGAACACCTGCAACGTTACGCCCGCCTCGGCTGCCGCGTGCTCGATCGCGGCGCGCAGGCCCTGTGGTGCGGAAGGCAGGATGAACGGCTCGCGCGCGACCCGCTCGAGCGTCAACGGCCGCTTGCGCGACAGCCCGGCCGACGGTGCCGCGACGGCCCACAGACTCTCTTCGATCAATGCCTTGACGTGCAGCGCGGGCGTCTCCTTCTGCCCGTACAGCAGCGCCGCGTCGACATCCCCGGCTTCGAGCCAGTCCTGCAGGTGGCCCGCGTAGCCGATCGTGAGCCGCAGCCGGATATGCGGGTAGCGCCGCGCCACTTCCCCCGCCAGTAGCGTGGCCAGCAGATCCGACGTGCTGGCCAGCAGCCCAATGCTCACGATGCCCGCCACCGGCCCCTCGGTCGGCTGGATCTCTGCCTTGGCTCGCGCCACCTCGTTGAGGATGCGGCGTGCGTATTCGAGCATCGTCTTGCCCGACGGGGTGAGCTGCATGCCATGACGGCTGCGGTCGAACAGCTCCGTGCCCATGTCCTCCTCGAGCAGGCGCAGCTGGCGCGACACCGCGGGCTGCACCAGATTCAACAGGCTCGACGCACGGGTGACGTTGCCCGTTTCAGCCACGGTGACGAACGCGCGCAGTTGCTTCAGATCCATCGCGGATACCTCGATGCCAAAAACTGATTCGACGATCAGAAAATTCTATTGTTTAAGAATTCCATCAAAACTTATTATGGACTCAACCCATGCCAATGACGAGACAAGATTCATGAGCGCCTCCATTTTTTCCGCCCCCGACCAGTACCAGGAAATCCGCGACGCGGTACGCGGCCTGTGCAGTCAGTTTCCGGCCGAATACCACCGCAAGATCGACGAGGCCCGCGGCTACCCCGAGGCCTTCGTCACGGCCCTCACGCAGGCCGGCTGGCTGGCCGCGCTGATTCCACAGGAATACGACGGCCCGGGCCTGTCGATGGCCGAGGCGTCGGTCATCATGGAAGAGATCAACCGCTCCGGCGGCAATTCGGGCGCGTGCCACGGCCAGATGTACGTGATGAACACGATCGTGTTCAGCGGCACCGAAGCGCAGAAACAGCGCTACCTGCCGCGCATCGCGGCGGGCGAACTGCGCGTGCAGTCGATGGGCGTGACCGAGCCCACCACTGGCAGCGACACCACCAAGCTCAAGACCACGGCCGTGAAGAAGGACGGCCGCTGGGTCATCAACGGCCAGAAGGTGTGGATCTCGCGCGTCCAGCACAGCGACCTGCTGATCCTGCTCGCGCGCACCACGCCGCTCGACCAGGTGCAGAAGAAGAGCGACGGGCTGTCGTGCTTCATCGTCGAGCTGGACAAGGCAATCGGCAACGGCCTCACGGTTCGCCCCATTCTCAACATGGTCAACCACGAGACCAACGAACTGTTCTTCGACAACCTGGAGCTGCCGGAAGACGCGCTGCTCGGCACCGAAGGCAAGGGGTTGAAGGTCATCTTCGACGGCCTGAACGCCGAGCGCACGCTGATCGCGGCCGAGTGCATCGGCGACGGCTACTGGTTCCTGGAGAAGGCGCGCGACTACGCGGTCGAGCGCAAGGTGTTCGGCCGCCCGATCGGGCAGAACCAGGGGATCCAGTTTCCGCTGGCCGAGTCGTTCATCGAGCTGGAAGCGGCGAACCTGATGCGCTGGCGTGCGTGCGAGAAGATTGACGCGCGCCAGAACGCCGGCGTCGAGGCCAACATGGCCAAGTATCTGGCCGCGAAAGCGAGTTGGGAAGCCGCCAACGCGTGCCTGCAAACGCACGGCGGCTTCGGCTTTGCGTGCGAATACGACGTGGAGCGCAAGTTCCGCGAAACGCGCCTGTACCAGGTCGCGCCGATTTCCACCAACATGATCCTGGGGCATGTGGCCGAGCACGTGCTGCAGCTCCCCCGTTCCTACTGATTCTAGAAGGACTCCTTTCCATGAAGATTCTCGTACCCGTCAAGCGCGTGGTGGACTACAACGTCAAGGTTCGCGTCAAGGGAGACGGCACCGGCGTCGACCTCGCGAACGTGAAGATGTCGATGAACCCTTTCGACGAAATCGCGGTTGAAGAAGCCGTACGCCTGAAGGAAGCCGGTGTGGCGACCGAAGTGATCGCCGTATCGGTCGGCGTGGCGCAAGCGCAGGAAACGCTGCGTACGGCGCTGGCGATCGGCGCGGATCGAGCAATCCTGGTCGAATCGAACGACAGCGTCGAGCCGCTGGCCGTCGCGAAGATCCTGAAGGCGCTGGTCGACAAGGAGCAGCCGCAACTGGTGATTCTCGGCAAGCAGGCAATCGACGACGATTCGAACCAGACGGGCCAGATGCTGGCCGCACTGGCCGGCCTGCCGCAAGCGACGTTCGCGTCGAAGGTGACGATCGCCGATGGCAAGGCAACCGTTGCACGTGAAGTCGATGGTGGCGCGGAAACGCTGTCGCTGACGCTGCCGGCGGTCGTGACCACCGACCTGCGCCTGAACGAGCCGCGCTACGTGACGCTGCCGAACATCATGAAGGCGAAGAAGAAGCCGCTGGAAACCGTGAAGCCGGAAGACCTCGGCGTGGATGTCGCGCCGCGTCTGAAGACGCTGAAGGTGGTCGAGCCGCCGAAGCGCGCAGCCGGCGTGAAGGTGCCGGATGTGAAGACGTTGGTCGAGAAGCTGAAGACCGAAGCCAAGGTGCTGTAAGAGGGAGCGCAAAGAAATGACGATTCTGGTGATTGCAGAACATGACAACGCGTCGATCAAGGCCGCGACGTTGAACACGGTGGCGGCGGCAGCGAAGATCGGCGGCGACATTCACGTGCTGGTCGCGGGCCACAATGCGCAAGGCGCAGCAGATGCGGCGGCGAAGCTTGCCGGCGTTTCGAAAGTGTTGCTGGCCGACGCACCGCAGCTCGAAGCGGGCCTCGCGGAAAACGTCGAAGCGACCGCGTTGAACATTGCGAAGGATTACTCGCACATCCTCGTGCCGGCTACCGCCTACGGCAAGAACGTCACGCCGCGCATCGCCGCGAAGCTGGACGTCGCGCAGATCTCCGAGATCACGGCGGTTGTGTCGGCAGACACGTTCGAGCGCCCGATCTACGCGGGCAACGCGATCGCGACGGTGCAGTCGGGCGACCCGATCAAGGTCATCACGGTGCGTGCGACGGGTTTCGATCCGGTGGCAGCGGAAGGCGGCAGCGCGTCGGTCGAGAAAATCACAGCGGCGGCCGATGCCGGCAAGTCGCAGTTCGTGAGCCGCGAAGTGACGAAGCTGGACCGTCCGGAGCTCACCAGTGCGAAGATCATCGTATCGGGTGGCCGCGGTCTGGGCAGCGGCGAGAACTACACGAAGGTGTTGGAGCCGCTGGCGGACAAGCTGTCGGCGGCACTGGGTGCCTCGCGCGCGGCAGTCGATGCGGGCTTCGTGCCGAACGACTACCAGGTCGGCCAGACCGGCAAGATCGTGGCACCGCAGCTGTACATCGCGGTCGGCATCTCGGGTGCGATCCAGCATCTGGCGGGCATGAAGGATTCGAAGGTGATCGTCGCGATCAACAAGGATCCGGAAGCACCGATTTTCAGCGTGGCCGACTACAGCCTCGAAGCCGACCTGTTCGCGGCGGTGCCTGAGCTGGTCAACGCACTCTGACGGCAATGGCGGGCGGCGCCTGACATGCAGGCGCCGCCTGTCCGACGCTTCAACCATCGCGCACGAAACACCATGAGTCTCGAACCCTCCGAATCCTTCGACGCGTGGGTCGGTCGCAGCGAAGACTGTGCGGACCAGATTACCCGGGCCCCCGTCCGTCTGCTGCAGGCGACACTGGACTACGCGAACGCATCCGAACTGCCTGCGACGCTGCCGCCGCTGTGGCACTGGCTGTACTTCCTGCCGGGCGAGCGACAGTCGAACATCGGCGTCGACGGTCACCCGCAGCGCGGCGGCTTCCTGCCGCCCGTCACGCTGCCGCGCCGCATGTGGGCCGGCGGACGGCTGCAATTCCTGCGCCCGCTGGCCGTCGATGCGTCCGTGCAACGCCGGTCCACGATCCGCAGCGTGCAAAGCAAGTCCGGCCGCAGCGGCGAACTGGTTTTCGTCACCGTGCAGCACGAAATCGGCGACGCCGACGGCGTGGCTATCCGCGAAGAGCAGGACATCGTGTATCGCAACGCGCCGCCCCCCGCCGCGGCCGGTGCACCAGCATCCCAGCCGGCACCGGCGCCGACCGACGAGCAGTATTCACGCGTCGTCACGCCCGATCCGGTGCTGCTGATGCGCTTTTCCGCCCTCACCTTCAACGGCCACCGGATTCATTACGACCGGCCCTACGCGATACAGGAAGAAGGCTATCCGGGCCTGGTCGTGCACGGCCCGCTGATCGCGATGCTGCTGATGGAGGAACTGCGCCGCATGCACCCCGCCAAAACCATTCGCAGCTTCGAGTTCAAGGCCGTCAGCCCGTTGTTTGACACCGCGCCGTTCACGGTGAACGGCAAGCTCGAAACCCATGCCGCTCGCCTGTGGGCACGCGGCCCGCAAGGACAGCTGGCCATGCAGGCCAGCGTCGAACTGGAATAACGATCCGATCATGCAAGCTCGAAAAGGCCCCCTGAGCGGGATGACCGTCGTCACGCTCGAACACGCGATCGCCGCACCCTTCTGCACACGCCAGCTCGCCGACCTGGGCGCTCGCGTCATCAAGGTCGAACGCCCTGGCGTGGGCGATTTCGCGCGCGCCTATGATCACCGGACGCGAGGTCTCGCGTCGCACTTCGTATGGACCAACCGGTCGAAGGAAAGTCTCACGCTGGACCTGAAGCAACCCGCCGCGCAGGAGGTGCTGGGTGAACTGGTGGCCCAGGCCGACGTGCTGGTGCAGAACCTCGCACCCGGTGCGGCCGCGCGCATGGGACTATCATTCGACGCGCTGCATGCGAAGCATCCGCGGCTGGTCGTCTGTGACATCTCGGGTTACGGCGCCGACGGGCCCTACCGTGACAAGAAAGCCTACGACCTGCTGATCCAGAGCGAGGCGGCGTTCCTGTCGATCACGGGCACGGCCGACGAGCCCAGCAAGGCCGGCAACTCGATTGCCGACATCGCGGCGGGCATGTATGCATACACGGGGATCCTCAGCGCGCTCCTGCAGCGCAGCCTCACGGGCGTGGGCTCGCACGTGGAAATTTCCATGCTCGAAGCGCTCGGCGAGTGGATGGGTTTTCCGATGTATTACGCGTACGACGACCAGCAGCCACCGGGTCGCAACGGCGCAGCGCACGCGACCATCTACCCGTACGGCCCGTTCACGGCGGGCGATGGCCGGGTGGTGATGCTCGGCCTGCAAAACGAGCGCGAATGGAAAGTGTTCTGCGACGTCGTACTGCTCAACCCGCAACTCGCGACCGACCCGCGTTTCGATGCCAACGTGCGCCGCGTGGAACACCGCGCGGAACTGAAGGTCGTGATCGAACAGGCGTTTTCCGACCTCACCGCGCAGGAGGTGATTGCGCGTCTGGACGACGCGCAGATCGCCAACGCCGCCGTCAATCAGGTGAGTGATCTCTGGACGCATCCTCAACTGCATGCACGCCAGCGTTTTCGCACCATCAACTCGCCGGCCGGCGAACTGCAGGCGCTGCTGCCGCCCGCCACGATCGACAGCTTCGACGTGCGCATGGATCCGGTGCCCGCGCTGGGCGAGCACAGCGCGGCAATCCTGCGCGAACTCGGGCGCACCGACGCCGATATCGAACAATTGCGCGCCGCCAACGTGATCTGAACCATGACCACCCCCCTCTTCCCTATGCAGCACGCGCGCAGTCTCCTGTTCGTGCCTGCCACTCGCCCCGAGCGTTTCGCCAAGGCGCTGGATTCGGCGGCCGACTGCATCGTCATCGACCTCGAGGACGCAGTCGGCCTGGACAGCAAGGACAGCGCACGCGCGCAACTCGCGCAGCACCTGCCGCTACTGACGATCGAGCAGCGCGCGCGTACCGCCGTGCGCGTGAACGCGGTCGGCACGCCGTGGCACGACGCGGACATCGCGCTGCTGCGCGACTGGACGAAGCACGGCGTGACCGTGATGCTGCCGAAGTCCGAAGACGCCGATGCGCTGCGTCGCGCTGCGGAACAGCTCGGCGCGGAAGCACGCCTCGTGGCGCTGATCGAATCGCTTGCAGGACTCGACAATGCCGACGCGCTGGCGCGCGACCCGCAGGTCGCGCGTATCGCGTTCGGTCACCTCGATTTCCAGCTCGACCTCGGCATGCGCGCGACACCCGACGAACCGGAACTGGCCTTTGCGCGCAATGCGTTGGTCGCGGCGTCGCGCCGCGCCCGGCTGCCCGCGCCGATCGACGGCGTGACCACGCGCACCGACGACGCCGAACGCCTCTCGGCCGATGCCCGGCGCGCACGCGCGTTCGGGTTCGGCGGCAAGCTGTGCATCCACCCGGCCCAGGTCGCCGGCGTGAACGAAGCCATGGGGTATTCGGAAGACGAGCAGGCCTGGGCCTGCCGCGTGCTCGACGAAGCCGCAAAACACGGCGGCGCCGCGTTCAGCCTGGACGGCCGCATGGTCGATCTGCCGGTGATCCGCGTGGCCGAGACGATCGTCGCCAGCACGCAAAAATGATCGCCGCGCGCAATTCCGGCGCGGCCGCGGCGAGAACCGCGACAGCGAGGATCCGACTCGGACCATCGCGTGGCTCGCCCCGAACGCGGCGGGCCGGCCATTCCGGCGGGTAGCTGCCCCCGGGAAAAAGACATGGGCGGCATCTGGTAACCAGATGCCGCCCATCGTTTTGAACCGGGGGACGCTCACGCGTCCCCGTCCAGGTTCCCGATCAGCGTTCCACGGCCCACATGCGGGTCAGCTCGGCGGCTTTCAGCGCCGGGTTCAACTCGCGCAGCGCGGCCAGCAGTTGCCGGGCCCGTTCGGCGCCCAGCACATCCGTGGTCAGATCCATGAACTTCGCGTCCTGCTCAGCCTCGGGCATCGGATTCGTGTCGGTGCCGATCGGGTCGCCGACGAACACATGCTCGGTACGGCCGTCCTTGAACGTCACGGTTGCGTCGGCGACGAACTTGCCGGGATACTGCTTTTCCAGCGCGGGCTCCTCGGTGATGCGGATGCTGCGCGCCATCTCGATGACGGGCGCCATGTCCACCTTGCCGGCCAGGTAGTCGCGATGAATCGGGTAACCGTTGCCTTTGCCCAGCAGCGTGAACGCTGCCTGGATCGGCAGGCTGAACTGCACGTGTTCGATATTCTTCGGCTCGTACGCGTTGGCATTGGCCGTGCCGACGACGACATTGAAGTGCGGCGTGATCTTCAGGTGGACGTCGGCGATTTCATCCCGGCGCGCCGCGAATGGCCGCAGCGCATCGATATAGGCATGCGTGCAGTAGCATGCACAGTAGGCCTTGAGCCACACCGTACCGATCTCGAAAGGTCGGTCGACGACGAAACGCCGTTCGGCCGCCTCGCCTGCCGGGCGTTGCAGCAACGTGCGGAAGAAGCCCTTGTTGCCGCTCAGGAACGCACGCGGGCCCGTGATGCCGGCTTGGGCCATGTCGGCCGCCGCCATGCCGTTGCGCGTGCCGATGCCGGCGTGAATGCGCTTGATCGAGCCACCGGTGGACGTGTATTCGGTGGTGCCCGAAACGTGGCTCAGCGCGATTGCCAGCGCGTGCAGCGTCGTCTCGGCGTCGAAGCCGCGCAGCTTGGTCGCCACGGCCGCCGCACCGAAATTGGACAACGTTCCGTGCGGGTGATAGCCGCGCTGAAGCAGATCGGGCGCCGCCAGCATGCCGATACGGGCATAGACCTCGTAGCCGGCCACGATCGCGACGATGATGTCCTCGAGCGACGAGCCCAGCTCCTCGCCGATCGCGAGCGCGGCCGGAATCACGCAACTGCCGGGGTGGCTGTAACTGGGACCATGCGCGTCATCGTATTCGAAGCCGTGGCCGTACGAGCCATTGACAAAGGCGGCATCTGCCGCGCTCATCGTCAGCGCCGACGCGCTCACGCGGCTGTTGCCCGGGCGCTGCTGGGCAATCGCATAGGCGAGCAGCTGCTCGGACCACGGCAGCTTCGAGATACCGACCTGCAACGCGATCTGATCGCGCATCAGCCGGTTGATACCGGCGTGCGCGCGCGCGTCGAGATGCTCGTATTTCAGTTCCTGGATGAAGCGCACCACAGCTTGCTCGAGCGGCGGGCAGTTGTCCGGCGCGACGGGCCGGGTCTCGCGGGTAACGGTCATAGCAGTCTCCTTGATAATCGAAAATGGATGGCCCGGCACGCTCCCGGGCCACATCGCTTCATGCATGGCGGTATGCGCGGTGTTGTCGCCCCACCGAAAGCGCGATGCCTGCGGCGATCAACACGACCACGGCCATCAGCATCAGGGCCGCCGCATAGCCGCCGGTTCTTGTCTTGGTCACGCCCAACAAGTACGGCCCGGCGAAGCCACCCAGGTTGCCGACAGCACCGATCCACGCGATGCTGGCCGCGGCGGCCGCACCGGACAGCAAATCCGTGTTGATCGCCCAAAATGCGGGCAGCGCGCCAAACACGCCGAACGCAACCAGGCAGAAAAACATGAGCTTGAGCACCGGCGCATCGATCAAGCCGGCCCCCACCAGCGACACCGCGGCGATGAGCGCCGGAATCGCGATGTTCCAGCGCCGTTCTCCTGCCCGGTCGGAACGCCGCGCCCAGAACACCAGGCTCGCCGAGCCAATCAGATAGGGAATTGCCGTGACGAAGCCGGTCTGCACATTGGTCAGACCGAACGATTTGACGATTTGCGGCAGGAAGAACCCCACGCCGTAGATCGTCAGGAAGAAGCCGAACGCCATGGCCGCCAGCATCCACACGCGCTTGTCGCTGAACACCCGAGCCACCGGGATGTCGTGATCGTCGCGACGCCGGCTGTCTTCGCTCGTCATGCGAGTGCTCAACCATGCGCGTTCGTCCGCGTGCAGCCAGTGCGCGTCATGCGGCGCCCCCTTCAGGTATCGCAACGTCACGAAGCCCAGAATGACGGCCGGTGCGGCCTCGATGAGGAACATCCACTGCCAGCCTTGCAGACCTCCCAGGCCGTCGAGCCCGTGCAGCCCCAGCAACATGCCGGAGATGGGCGAGCCGATCACCGACGACAGCGGCGCGGCCACCAGCAAATAGCCCATGACGCGAGCACGGTAGGCCGACGGAAACCACAATGTGAGGCAGTACGCGACACCGGGAAAGAAGCCTGCTTCGGCAAGGCCGAGCAGCAGGCGGACCGCATAGAAGCTCCACGGACCGACCACGAAGGCCGTGGCACCCGAGATCAGCCCCCAGGTAATCAGGATGCGAGCAATCCAGATGCGGGCGCCCACGCGCACCAGCAGCAGGTTGGACGGCACCTCGAATACGAAATAGAGCAGAAAGAACAGTCCAGATCCCAGCCCGTACTGGGCCGGCGTCAAGCCGATGGCATCGTTCATCTGGAGGCTGGCAAAGCCAACGTTGACGCGATCCAGGAACGAGATGAAGTAGCACAGGATGAAAAACGGAACCAGGCGTCTAAACACCTTGGCCATCGTGACCTGCTCGAGCGAATGCATGGGGTCTCCTGAATCTTTTTTTAGGCCGGAAGAATCGCAATCCCCCCGGCGTGAACTTCCCGCTTCACCCGGACCTCAGATTCCGGGAGGCGCAAGCGGATCGAGCAGCACGCTGGCCACGTCGTCCATTTCGTCGAGGTGCAGAACGTCGTGGATCATCCTGTCGATGGTCTGCGCGGACAGTTCGATAACGGAATACGGCACGCAGAGCCTGAATTTGGCGATGAAGTCCTCCTCCGTGAACGGGTTGCGAGGATGGCCCTTCACGTACACGCATTCCCTCTTGAGTTTGCGCCCGTCGCGCAGCCTGACGGCCATCCGCGCACCCCAATCGGACACGTCCGGGTTCTCCTCGGCTGTGATGCGCGTCATCAGTTCCCGCACCTCGGGGCGGGCGCGCGCCGCGTCGCTGTACGATTCGAGAAACACCTTGTCGTCGAACGCGGCGATCGCCACCACATAAGGCAGGCTGAACTGACACTCGGGCACCGTGACGGGATGCCACTTCTTGTCCTGTGGCTCGCACACCGCGCGCCAGCTCGGAGTGGACGTCTCGATGTGGATGCTGGCGATATCGGCCGCGCCGAATCCGTTCTCTTTCATCAGCGCGCGGATCGCATCGATGGACGAATGCGAGAAATAGCAGGCGCTGTAGCCCTTGGTGATGATGTTCTCCATCTCCCAGTGCTCGCCCAGCTCGTGCAGGATGAAATCGGGATCGGTTTCCCAGCGTGCGGTACTCAGATAGCCCTTGGGCCCGAGCAGCACCTCGGCGCGCGGGCCGGTAATGCCGCGCTGGGCGAGCTGGCAGCACGTGATCGCGGCCTGGCTCACCAGGCCGTGATGCATGCGAACCATCAGCGTGGCCGGCGAATAGATACCCATCGTGTTGGGTTGCGTCATCGTGCGCGCGATTCCCTGCGCGTTTTCCAGTTGCTCCTGCGTAAGCCCCAGCAGCTTGCCCACGGCGGCCACCGCGCCGAAGATGTAGTGGCCGCCGCATTCGTGGTGCTTGATCGCGCGGTTGATCACCTTGTACGCGGTGCCGATCCGCACGAGCGTTTCCTGGCCCACCGCCATCGCGGCCAGGAACGCCTTGCCCGACACGTTGCCGCACAGGCCGGTGGCCGCCAGCAACGTCGGCACGACGTATTCGGTGACGTGGCCGGCCTCCTCGTGCAGATCGCCGCAGTCCATCGCGCGCGGCATCGGCCCCATGACCAGCGCCGCCTCGTGGGCGGGCACGCGACCGCCGTAGAAGGGCAGCGGCGTCTGCGGGTTGCCGCCGCGTTCCTTCACGAGCGACACGATCTCGGGAATGCCCTCCATTGCCGAGCCGCCGATGGTGACGCCCATTGCGTCGAGCAACGTTTGCTTGGCATGGCGCACCACGTCGGCCGGCAGATCCTCATACTGCGTCTGCAGCGCCATGCGGCACAGTGTGGCCATCGGATCCTCGATCCCCTGCCGGGCAAATCTCGCCATTCTTCAGTCTCCTTTCTTCCGCTGAATCAGAACAGGAACGCGCCCTTGCCCCCCGCCTGCCCATCGAACAGCCGGTAGGCCTCGTCGGCCTGCTCCAGCTTCCAGTAATCGGTGAACAGCTTGTCGACGTCCACGCCGTGATCCGCCACGAAGTGGATGCATTCCTTCATGCCGACTTCCGAAAAGGTGTAGGACCCGATGATGGTGCGCTGCTTGCCGATCACGTCCTTCATGCCGTCGACGTTGAGGTTGCCGCCCACGGCCACCAGTGCGATGCGGCCCCACGGGCGCGTGCTGCGCACGGCCTGCTGCTTCGGCACTTCGCCGCCCGCGCAGTCCATCGCGCAGGTCACGCCCAGGCCGCCGGTGAGCTTCTGGATTTCTTCGATGGGATCCTGCTTACTGCCGTCGATTACGTGAGTCGCGCCGAACTCCTTTGCGCGTGCGACGCGATCGGCCGCAATGTCGACGCCGATGACTTCCACGCCCATCGCCGCTGCCAACTGCACGGCGGACAGGCCGACCGGGCCTAGCCCGAACACTGCGAGCGTGTCGCGCGCGCTGATGTTCAGGCGCAGGAGCGCGCCCCAGGCCGTCCCCGTTCCGCAGGAAATAGCTGCGCCGGCGGCGTACGACACTTCGTCTGGCAGGTGGACCAGCGACGTCGCAGGCACCTTCATGTAGTGCGCGTGGCCGCCGTGCTTGATCACGCCGTGAATGTCCGCGCCGTGGCTGCACATCTGCGTCCAGCCGGTGCGGCAGTGGTCGCAATGCAGGCAGCCTTCGTAGTGGAACACCGCGACGCGATCGCCGACCTTGAACACGCGCGGATCGACGCCGGCGCCGACCGCGACGATCTGGCCGCAAGGCTCGTGGCCGCCGATGATGGGCGTGTCCTCCGACATGCCGCGCGACGCCAGATCCTTGAAGCCCAGCGACCGGATCACATCGGCCGGCTTGTTGCGATAGAAGTGCAGGTCGCTGCCGCACATGCCGGACGCCTTCATCTCGATCACGGCCTCGCCGGGGCCGGGTGTGGGGTCCTCGAAATCCAGAATCTCCAGCGTCCTTTCGCCTCTGAACACTACGCCTTTCATGTTTGTGTCTCCTGACGGGTCGAGCAACGGCCGCTTGCCGGCTCAACCCAGATTGATATAAGTGGCCTTCGGGTACAGGAAGCTCTCAACGTGCTCTTTCCCGCCCTTCCATCCGTAGCCGCTCATCTTGGTGCCGCCGAAGCCCACGGCCGGATCGATCACGCCGTAGCAATTGACCCAGACCGTGCCCGAGCGAATACCCTGCGAGACCTTGTGCGCCGTCGACAGGCTGTTCGTCCACACGCCGCCGGCCAGGCCGTAAGGCGTGTCGTTCGCCAGTTGCAGCGCGTCCTCCATCGTGTCGAACGGGATCACCGACGCCACGGGCCCGAAAATTTCTTCCCGCGCGATGGTCATGTCGTTGCTGACATTGGCGAACACCGTCGGCTCGACGAAGTAGCCGCGCGCGAGCGCGCCGCCCGGACGCTGGCCGCCCTGCACGAGCGAGGCTTCCTTGCCGCCAATGTCGACGTAGTGCATCACGCGCTCAAGCTGGCGCTGCGAGATCAGCGGGCCGATCTGCGTATCGGGTGCAAGACCGTCGCCGATCCGGATCGTCTTTGCGAACGCGGCGATCCGCTGCACGAATTCATCGTGGATCGTGCGCTGCACGAAGATGCGCGTGCCGGCCACGCACACCTGGCCGGTGTTGGTGAACACGCCCATCGCCGCACCGGGTACGGCCTTGTCCAGGTCGGCATCGGCGAACACGATGTCGGGCGACTTGCCACCGAGTTCGAGTTGCAGGCGTTTCAGGTTGCCGGCTGACGCGCGCACGATCGCCTGCGCGGTGCCCACCGAGCCCGTGAAGGCGACCCGGTCGACGTCCGGATGCTCGGCCAGCGCCTGGCCGACGTCCTTGCCGTAGCCGGTCACGACGTTGATCACGCCGTCGGGCACGCCTGCTTCCATCATCAGTTCGGACACGCGCAACGATGACAGCGACGCATCCTCGGCCGGCTTGAGCACTGCCGTACATCCCGTGGCCAGCGCGGGGCCATAGATCCACCACAGCCCCATCAGCGGGCCGTTCCACGGGATGATTCCGCCGACCACGCCCACCGGCATCAGCTGCTTGAGCGCCGTGAAGCCGGGCGCGATCGACATCGGCGCGGTCTGCACCGCGCCTGCGCCGGTTTGCGATGCGTAGAACTGCAGCAGCTGCGACAGCCATTCCTTGTAGCCCCGCGTGCGCGCCAGCGGTGCGCCCATGTCGAGCGTCTCGATCAGCGCAAGCTCGTCGAAGTGGTCGAGAATGACGTCATGCACGCGCAGCAGCAGCTTGCGCCGCTCGTGCGGCGTGAAGCGGCTCCACGGTCCCTCGAATGCGCAGCGCGCGGCCGCGACGGCCCGGTCCACGTCCTGCGTGCCGCCCTTCGCGATCTGGCACAGCACCTCGCCGGTGGCCGGATTGATGGCTTCGATATGTTCGCCGCCGGCAGGCTCGACCCATTTGCCGCCGATCAGCAGTTTCTTGTTGCCCTGGACGAAGTTCGGAATGTTCACGCTCACCGGCGTCTCCTTCGATGTTGTTATGGGGGCGCTCACATGCGGAGCATGATCGACTTGGTCTGCGTGTACGCGTCGATCGATTCCTGGCCGAACTCGCGACCCCAGCCCGATTGCTTGTACCCACCGAAGGCCATGGCCGGATCGGATTCGCCGAAGGTGTTGATCCACAGGCGCCCGGCTTTCAGCGCGCGCACCACCTTGTGAGCCCGCGCAACATCGCGTGTCCACACTGCAGCCGAAAGACCGTAGGTCGTGTCGTTGGCCTGCAGCACCGCGTCGTCCTCGTCCTTGAACGGGATGATCGACAGCACCGGGCCGAAGATCTCTTCCTGCGCGATCCGCATGCCATTGCGTACGTTGTCGAATACCGTCGGCTCGACGAAGTAGCCAGCGCCGCGCCACGGGTCGCCGCCCAGCCGCAGCGTCGCGCCACCCTCCTGGCCGACGCCGATGTACGACCACACGCGATCGCGCTGCTTCGCCGAAATGAGCGGGCCGAGCTTCGTATCGGACGCGAACGGGTCGCCCGCCTTCCACGTCGCGGCCACCTGCGCGACGCGCTCGGCCACCTGCTCGTGGATGCTTTCCTGCACGAAAAGGCGCGTACCGGCCGAGCACACCTGGCCGGAGTTGCCGCAGAAGGTCTTCACGGCGGTCTGCACGGCCTTTTCGATGTCGGCGTCGGCGAACACGACGTTGGGTGCCTTTCCGCCGAGTTCCAGCGTCACTTTCTTGAGGTTCAGCGTGGCGTCGCGCGTGATCTGCTTGCCGACGGGCGTCGAGCCCGTGAACGCGATCTTGTCAACGCCTGGGTGTTGGGCCAGTGCGGCGCCCGCGGTCGGGCCGTAGCCCGGCAGCACGTTGATGACGCCCGGCGGCAAGTCGGTTTCCTGAATCAGTTCGGCGAGACGGATGGAAGTCAGGCATGCCAGCTCGGCCGGCTTGAGGATGACCGTGTTGCCGCAGCACAGTGCGTTGGCAAACTTGATCGCGGCCATCAGGATCGGCACGTTCCACGGGATGATCTGGCCACATACGCCGAGCGGTTCGCGCAGCGTATAGATCAACGTGCTGCCGTCCGATGGGATTGTCGTGCCCAGCACCTTCGAACACCAGCCCGCGTAGTAGCGGACGATATCCACCGTGGCTGTCACAGCGGCCTGCGCGAACCACAGCGGCATCCCATTGTCGAGCGATTCGATCGCGGCCAGTTCGTCGACATGCTGCTCGATCGCGTCCGCGATCTTCAACAGCGCGCGCGTGCGGGCATGCGGCGACAAAGCGGACCACGACGGCGCTTCGAAGGCCTTGCGTGCCGCGATCACGGCGGCGTCGACGTCGGCGCTGTCGGCCTCGGCCACGCGGCACAGCACCTGTTCGGTCGCGGGGTTGATGGTCTCGAACGTGTTGCCCGATGCGGCATCGACCCAGCGCCCGCCGATCAGCAGGCGCTTCGCGCCCTGGTTGATCCACGCGAGTGCTTTCGCGCGCGCGGCTTGCGCGGCGTCGGTTACTGTCGTCATGAAATCTCCATATGAGTGAGGTCGTGCGTCAGGCCAGCGGCACGTCGACCCGGGTCGACAACACCGCGCTCAGCGGATTGGCGCGACGCACTTCCGGATTGAAGTCGGCGGGCGTGACGCACATGAACAACGTGCGCCCATCCTCGCCGCCCAGCGCGCATGCGTAACAGTTGCGGTCGCCGGTCTGGATTTCCTCGAGAATCCTGCCGCCAGGTGCCGCGCGCAGTACCCGCGTCTTCGTGAAATCGGCCACCCAGATCGCGCCCTCGGCGTCGACCGGCGAGATGCCGTCCGGCGCCACGACGATTTCCGCCATCGACTGGATCACGTCCTCGTTCTGCGGCACCGGGCCAAACGTCGCCCAGTCGCGGCGCTCGGACAGCGATCCGTCGGGACGGATGTCGAACGCCGACATGCGGTTGCCCCAGGATTCGGACACCACCAGCGTGCGCCCGTCGATGATCGTGGCGCCATTCGCGAAATGCAGCGGCTCGCTCACCATCGTGACCGTGCCATCCGGATCGACGCGCGCCAACCGGCCCGGACGGCGCGGCGCGAGCTTCATCACATCGAAACCCAGATTGCCGACCCACACACGGCCTTGCACGTCCACCACCATGTCGTTGGGCTCGAATTCCAGGTGCGGAAACAGATCGGCATGGCGCACCACCGAACCGTCGTGCTCGCGCCGCAGCAACGTGCGGTCGTGCATGGACACGACAATCAGGCGCCCGTCGGGCAACCACCCGATACCCGACGGGCATTGGGGAACATGCATTTCCTCGCACAGGTTGCTGCCGTCCTCCCGGATCGAATACACGCATTCGGTGTACAGGTCGCTGAACCAGAAACGACCGTCATGCCAACGGGCGGCTTCGGTATGCGTCATGCCGTCGAGAAGCAGGGTGAGTTGTCTCATTTACCGTTTGTTAGTTAGGTTGAGAAGTGCGAACGAATCGCTACCGGCGCGTGCGGCCGCTCGCGACTACGGCAGCCGGGCCGACGGGAAGTCGGCCTGGCGCTTGCCGCGCAATGCCGCGACGCCTTCCTTGACGTCCGCGCCGAGGAAACACAGCATCTCCAGCGCGAGCGAATTGTCGAATACCGGCCCCGCGATGCGCATCCAGTTGTTGAGCGATTTCTTGGTCGCGCGGATCGCGGTCTGGCTGCCGCGCGCCAGACTGGCGGCGATGGCCAGCGATCGCGACAGCACCTCGGCTCGCGGTGCGCAAAAGCTGACCAGGCCGATGCGTTCCGCCTCCTTGCCGTCGACGAAATCGGCCGTCATCAGGTAATACTTGGCTTTGGCCATTCCGCACAACAGGGGCCAGACGATAGCGGCGTGATCCCCCGCCGAGACGCCCAGGCGCGTATGTCCGTCGGTCAACTTCGCGTCCTCGGCCATCACGCTCACGTCTGCCAGCAGCGCGACCGCAAGACCTGCGCCGACGGCCGTGCCGTTGATCGCGGAGACAATCGGCTTGTCGCAGGCGAGCATGTTGTAGACGATGTCGGACGCCTCTTTCATGACGCGCAGGGTCGCCTCCTGGCTGTTCGCCATTTCTTCCACGATCGACAGGTCGCCGCCGGCCGAGAACGCGCGATCGCCGGCCCCCGTCACGACGACTACCTTGACGTTCGGGTCGTCGCCGATCACGCCCCAGATCTTGGTCAGTTCCCAATGCATCCGGTTGTTCGTTGCGTTCATCACCTCCGGCCGATTGAGTGTGACGAGCAGGACGCCGTCCGGCTTGCGATCGAACAAGAGGAACTGAAAGTCTTCGTATTTCATGCGTGGCCCGGAGATTCTGTTGAGTGGCGGATGACAAGTGTCGAACCCGCCGATGGATGGAAGGTATGTTGACGCGTGGCGGCCATGAGAAATGCTTGGGATCATCATAGCGCCGATAATCTAACTAACAATCGTTATTCTATTTCTCTGATCCTGATTTCCCATCAGGGAATCCCCGTAGCCGTGCGCGCCGCGCTGAACGGCATTTTCGAACGATGGAACGCTTTGATCGCAAACCTTGTGTACTCAAGCGCGCACCCGACTAAATGATCTGATCATGCGCACGGCGACATACGTTCGTGCGGCGCACGTCCCACGGACCGACGATCAGCAGGAGTTTTTCGTGAACGAACAGGCAGGCCGGATTGCACTGGTAACGGGTGCGGCAAGGGGCATCGGAAAAGCCATCTCAATGCGCCTCGGCGAAGACGGCGCACATGTGCTTGTCACCGACATCGACCAGGACGCCGCGGCGCGAACGGCCGCGGAAATGACCACGCGTGGGTTCTCGGCCGACGCCGCAACGCTCGATGTCACGGATGCGCAAGCTGTACACGGCGTAGTCGACGCATTGCACGCGAAACACGGCCGGATCGACATCCTCGTGAGCAATGCGGGAGCGGGAAAAGCCAAGCCGTTCCTGGAGGTCACGGAAGACGAGCTGGCGTTCCAGATGTCGCTGAACTTCGCCGGCGTCTACGCGGTAGCGCAGGCCTGTGCGCGGAAGATGCGCGCGGCCCGTTACGGACGCATCGTGCTGGTGTCGTCCGTCACTGGGCTCGCCGGGCCGATCGAGCTGTCCGCCTACGGCGCGATGAAGGCCGGCCAGTTCGGCCTGATGCGGGCGATGGCGCTCGAACTCGCCGAGCACGGCATCACCACCAATGCGGTTGCGCCCGGCCCGATCGACACCGAATTGCTGCGCGCGGCTTGGCCGGCCGACATGGTCGCCGAAGCCGCCGAGCGGATTCCGGTCCACAGGCTCGGTAAACCCGAGGACGTAGCCCACGCGGTCGGGTTCCTCGCGTCGCCGCACGCGTCGTTTCTCAACGGCGTCACGATCGCGGTCGACGGCGGCTTCATCGCCGCGGGCGGCTACATGGCCGAGATCTACCGGCGCAGGAAGGCGCAGCAAGACACGCATCCCGAACCTGCATCGCCGTAGCCGCGCACGGTCGTCCCTGCTGCGAGACCCGACCCGCCGCGCGATGCCGATGCATCACGCCTCACCGCCGCTCCCACCGGACCCACCGCACCATGCCTGACACCATCATCCAGCAGTTAGCGGACTTCACCGCAGGCACCCGTTACGATCAGCTCCCTGCCCTCGTCGTCGATGCGTGCAAACGCATCCTGCTCGACTCGATCGGCTGCGCGGTCGCCGCCGTCGACGAACCGAAGGGGCGCATCGGCATCGACTATGCGCGGCTGACGGGCGGCCACGGCGACGCGACCATCATCGGCACCGGCGAGCGCGTGTCGATGTTCGGCGCGGCATTCGCGAACGGCGAACTCATCAACGCGCTCGACATGGACGCCGTCGTGCCTCCCGGCCATGTCACGCCGTACGTGCTGCCCGGCGCGCTCGCCGTCGCCGAGACGTCACACGCGAGCGGCCAGGCGCTGATCGAGGCGATCGCGCTGTCGCACGAAATGTCGTACCGCATCGGCAAGGCGATGGATTACCTGCGCGATACGCGCGACGGCAAGGTGGCGCCGCCGCCCGTGTACGGCTACAGCAGCACCGTGTTCGGTGCGACGGCCGCGATCGTCAGGCTGAAAGCGCTGCCGCCCTGTGTGCTGCCGAACGCGCTCGGCATCGCAGGCAGCATTGCGCCGGTGAATTCGCAGGTTGCGTGGTTTCAGCACGCACCGAGCTCGACGATCAAGTACCTGCTCGCGGGCGCGCTCACGCAGGCGGCGATGACGGCCGCGCACATGGCCGAACTCGGCCATCGCGGCGACGTGCAGATCCTCGACGATCGCGAGTACGGCTTCCCGCGCTTCATCGGCACGCAGCGCTGGGAACCGCAGTGCATTACCGACGCGCTGGGCGCCGACTGGCGTTTTCCATCCGAACAGGCGTTCAAGCCCTACCCGCATTGCCGCATCCTTCACGCGCTGCTCGACGGCCTCACTGAAATCGTCGAAACGAACGACATCGCACCGCACGAAATCACCGGCATCAAGGCCTGGGTCGAGGGCTTCGTCGAGCAGCCCGTGTGGCTCAACCGGCACATCGAACACGTTCACGACGCGCAGTTCAGCATCGCGCACGGCCTTGCGCTCGGCGCGCATCGCGTGCCGCCCGGCAAGGCCTGGCAGGATCCCGCGCTTGTCTTCGGGCCGTCCGTCATGGCGCTGATGGACAAGGTCACGCACGAAGTGCATCCGAACTATGTCGAATTGCTGTCCGGCCACGCCGCCAGCCGGCCGGCGAAGCTCGAAGTGTCCGCGCGCGGCCGGACTTTCGTCGACGAGCGGCGTTACCCGAAGGGCAGCCCGTCGCCGGATCCGGCGAGCCTGATGACCGATGACGAACTGATCGCAAAGTTCCGCCGCAACGTCGAGAACCTGCTGTCCGCCGGCCGGATCGACGACGTGATCGACGCGGTCTTCACGCTCGAGCGCATCGACGATGTCGCGTCGATCATGCGCATGCTCGGCCCCGATTCCGCCCGTGCCGTCGTGCGGGCACGATCGGCCGGCTGAGCTTGCCGCCTTTGCCTTATCGGCACCTCGCATCACCACCACATCGTGTCGCGGCGACGTACCGCGACACGAAGACACATCCCCTCAGGAGACATATCGCATGAGCATCGAATCCGGACATGAATCGCCGCGCGACTGGATGATCCATTCGCGCATCCAGGGCCTCGTCGCACTGGTCGTCGGCGCCGGCAGCGGCATGGGCGAAGCCGCCGCGACAACCTTCGCGGCAAACGGCGGCCTCGTGGCCGTGGCCGACCTGCATGCCGACCAGGCCGAGCGCGTCGCAGCCGGAATCGGGCGGCAAGGTGGCAACGCGATCGCACTCGGGCTCGACGTGTCGAAGCAGCTCGACATCGACACGGCGATCGACAGGACGATCTCGCACTTCGGCCGGCTCGACGTCGTGATCAACACCGCCGCGCTCGTGCGCGCCGCGATGCTCGAGGACGTCTCGCTCGACGAATGGCGCGCCGGCTTCCAGGTCAACGTCGACGGAGCGCTGATGCTCGCCCGCAGCGCGCTGCCCCATCTGAAGAAGAGCCCGCACGCGGCCATCGTGAACACCGCTTCGCTCGCGGGCGTGCACGGCTATTCGCAGGGCGGTGCGTACGGTCCCAGCAAGGCGGCGCTCATCACGCTCAGCCGCCAGATGGCACACGAATGGGCTCCCTACGGCGTGCGCGTGAACGTCGTGCTGCCCGGCGTGATCGACACGCCGATGGCACGCGGCGCCGTCCCGCAGGCACTGCTCGACCAGCTTGCGACCATGCTGCCGATGAGCCGCGTGGGCCAGCCGCACGAGGTCGCGGATCTCATCGTGTACCTGGCGTCACCGGCCGCCGGCTATCTCACGGCCCAGGCGATCGCGTGCGACGGCGGCATGTCGCACATGATGTTCGCGAAGCCGATGGGGAAGTAGGCAGCGCGAATCGACGGCGCCAGCAATCCGTACGGCGCCCTCTCCGCACGAACCGCCTGCCGCCCTGTTCGGGGCGGCCATCCCGCTCGCGCGATCGATACGCGCAGCGCACCCGTCGCATGGCATGCGTCAATGGCGCCCGCCTCGCCCGTATCGATCCGCGTGTTTCGCACGTCGCTCACGCAAGATGCCGGCCCGCACCTTCTTCATCGACGCCGCGAACACGGAGCGTGTCGCGGTCAAACTCGTCCGGACAGATCACGCAAGAAATATCCGGAAACACATTTTCAGTCCTGGTCGATGCCACAGATCAGGCAAAAAAAATCTGCCAGAAAGTATCGTTCCGCTCGACGAAATGTGACAGCCCGTCATCACCGCCTGCTACATGCGCACGACATCGAACCAACACCTGTCTCCACCACCTACAACGGAGAAAATTACTACGCATGACGAAATAACATCCTGATTTTCCCACCCGCTCACAAATTGAAGTACGGAACGTATCGATTCGTTCGGTCAAGCAGGCGCGAATCCGATGCGGGTTAGACCCAATGGAGATTCGATGCCCCGCCATACACTCTACCGAACGTTAGATTGAATTCAGCGTGATCCCGACCGCCTGCTCCGGGGGGATTTCCGCACGGTTCGTTGCAGCAACGAGTTCACCAGAAGCGATGCCTTTCCAGTCACCCATTAAATTCGGATAACGAAATGAATGTTCGCTCCCTGTCAGGCCAATTCAAGAAAAAGAAGACGATCCTTGCATTGGGCATCTCGATCCTGCCAGCATGGGCCTGGGCGCAAAGCAGCGTCACGCTCTACGGCACGCTGGATACGGGCTTCCTGTACACCAGCAAGACGCGCAATCCGGCGACCGGCGGCAACGGCGGCAAGCAGTTCGGGCTGATCAACGGCGGGCTGGAACCGTCCAATTTCGGCCTGCTCGGGCAGGAGGATCTGGGCGGCGGGATGAAGGTGACCTTCAAGCTGGAAAACGGTTTCAGCGTGGCCAACGGCGGCTACGACAACAGCAACGGCAACTTCTTCGGGCGGCAGGCGTGGCTCGCGCTCAGCGGCCGTTACGGTGAACTGAAGGCCGGGGTTCAGTACTCGCCGTTCGTGCTGGCGATCTACGAATCCGACCCGCGCAACGCCGGGCAGTTCGGCACTGCGTTCTCGGTCTATGCCGACCAAACCTTCGTGGGCACGTTCAACCCAAACGCGATCACCTATTCGAGCCCGCAGATCGCCGGCTTTTCCGCGAGCGCGATGTACGCGCCCGGCGGCGTCGCGGGCGACTTTCGCGCGGGGCAACAGTATTCGGTCGCCTTGCGCTACGCGTATCGCGGGCTCTTCATCAACGCGGCGATGTACGACTCGACCTCGGGCAGGAGCACGGCGACACTCACGACGTTCCAGCAGCCGTTCCTCGGTCGCATGATCGGCGCGGGTTACACCTTCGGCCCGGTCACGGTGAAGGGGTCGTTCACCAGCTACAAATTGCCTGCGTCGATCGTCGGCGGCGCCGTGCACGGCGGCACCAACAATGTGTGGAATCTCGGCTTCGACTACTACCCGGTTCCGCAGGTCGATATCAACTCGGGCGTGTGGTACATTCGCGACCCGCACGACTCGAACAACCGCTCGATCATGGGCGCGCTGACGACACGGTATTTCCTGTCGAAATCGACTTCGCTGTACTGGGAGTTCGGCGCGGTCAACAATCGCGGCACCGAGAAAACCGGGCTGGCGATCGACAATGCGCTGTTCGGCGCGCCGGGCACCACCATCGGCACCATCGTCGGGATCAACAAGAAGTTCTGATCGGGCACGGGCCGGGCAGCCGGCCCGCCTCGCCCGATTCGACCGGAGTACGGAACGTTTCGTCGATCCCGATTGACCCGGCTGCATGCGGCCGCGACCTTATGCACCTACAGGTCGATTTCAGCGCGGCGCGACATCGCAACGCGGGAAGCAACGGATCATGAACACTTCGATAACGACGGGAACACGCACGGCCTGCCTGACCGGCACGCCGCTTGCGTGGCAGACCAGGGATGGGATTCAACTGGCGGGCAGTGCATGGGGCGACCCCGACGGCATGCCCGTCATCCTGCTGCATGGCAGCGGGCAGACTCGCCACGCATGGGCCGGCATGGCCCGCTCGCTCGGCGCGGCGGGCTTTCGTGCGATCGCCTTCGATGCGCGGGGCCACGGTGATTCAGGCTGGTCGCCGACCGCAAACTACAGCCAGAGCGCGATGATCCGCGATCTCGAACGCGTGGTCGCCACGCTCGACGGCCGGCGGCCGATCGTCGTCGGCGCCGGGCTGGGCGGCGGCACGGGCCTGCTCGCCGTCGGCGAAGGGTATCTCGACGCGCAGGCGCTCGTGCTTGTCAATATTGCGCCGCACATCGAACCCGACGGCGCGTCGCGCCTGCATGCGTTCATGCGGCAACCCGTGGAAGGGTTCAGGTCGCCCGACGAAGCAGCCGACGCGATCCGCCGCTATCGTTCGCTGCCGGCGTATGCGCTGTCGCAGGAAAGCGTGACCCGCAGCCTTCGCTACGATGACGGCAAATACCGGTGGCATTGGGACCCGCGCTTTCTCGCGTGGCCGCGAGACCTGACGCGCCGCCATGTGCGCTTTTCAGCGAGCGCCCGCCGCCTGAGGCTGCCGACTTTGCTCGTGCGCGGCGAAGCGTCGGAGATCGTCAGCAAGAACGGCGCGCGTGAATTCCTGAAGCTGTGCCCGCATGCCGAATATGCGGATGTGCAAGATGCCGGCCACACGGTGGCAGGAGAACACTACGACCTGTTCGCCCACGCCGTGCTGCGCTTTCTCGCACGCCAGGCGGCGCACGCCCCGGCGATGTCGCTGCATGCAGCCGCCTGACGCGGCGGCAGCACGACACCGTGCGGCCGGCCGCTATCGGTGGCGCCGAGGTCAGGACGCGGTGAGTTCCGTCTTGCGGCTGCCGCGTCGCGTTTTCGCGGCGGGGGCTTTCACGGCAGGCGTTTTCTCAGCCGGCCGCACGCCTTCGAAGAACATCGCGACGAGCTGGTCAGCGACGTGGTCGAGCGACCCTTTCTTCGGATCGAACCAGGTCTGGACCGAGTTGATGCAACCGAGCACGAAGACGCGACACAGCGCTTCGTCGACATCTTCACGCAGCCACCCTTCGGCGCGCAGGTCATCGAACACCGCGGTCCAGAGCTGCTGATGCCGCTCGCGCCGCTTGATCTGGCGCTCCCGCACCTTGTCCGGAAGCTGGGTCAGGAGCCGGCTGTGCGCCAGCGCGTAGTCTCCGAACTTGATCAGTGCGCTCATCTGCCCAATCAGCGCCGCCCTGAAGCGCGCTTCCGCCGTCGCGCCGGGAGGCAATGCGTCGAAGTGCTCCTTGATGTGCTGCACGATGCTGTCCGCACCGTGTTCCATCACGACGTCGACCAACTCTTCCTTCGACGAAAAGTGATAGTAGATGCTGGCCGCTTCGATCCCCGCCTGATCGGCGATGAAACGCATCGTCGTCGCCGCATAGCCCTGCGTCGCAAAGGAGCGCGCGGCCAGGCGCAACAAGGTCTCACGGGTATCCGCACTGGGGCTTACATTTTTCTTTCGCACGTTGGTGTATCAGCCGTCCGCTGTTATCAAGATGAATGAGGAAGTTCGAATGCCGGATGGCCGGTGCCCGGCCGCGCCGGACGCCGCGCATGCCGATCATCCCGTTGCCGGCCGGCTCACCGACGGCATGTCTCCATCTGCCGACGATGCTGCCCGATTCTCTTGCTCACCGCCATCCGGTACAAAACTAATGTTTGACAGGGTATCTGATTTTCATCAGCCGGGCCAGCGAACCGGGTCATCACTGGCCGACACGGCGGACGCGATTCATCACAGCCGAGATTGCCTGAATCTCCTGCCCGCAACTGGAAATCGCTGCGCCTCGCGCGTCGGCACCACAGAGGATCGCATTGAGCGACTCAGCGCCCGCAGAGTCACAGTACGGAACGCCGGGCGCACGCACGTTGACACTCGTGCTTGCACCGGCGAAGTTTGAAGCGTTAGCGGGCCGCCCGAGCGGCGCGCCCTTCTCTACTCGGCCAACCATCGCCCAACCCATGCCTCCATCGACTGAACCGTTCATTCAAGCACCGACGAAATCAGGGAGCCGGCTTCCCGGTACACCAGATCCCATGCACACATGGCAGGGAGCGGACGGCGTGCGGCTCGCCGGCGATACGTGGGGACGACCGGAGGCGCCCCCAGTCGTGCTGCTGCACGGCGGCGGCCAGACGCGCCACGCATGGGGCGGCACCGGCGAACGGCTGGCCGACGCGGGATACTTCGCACTCGCCTACGACGCGCGGGGGCATGGAGATTCAGACTGGAGCCCCAACGGCGACTATAGCCAGGACGCGTTCGTTCGGGATCTGCGCCACGTCGTCGCCACGCTCGGCGGGCGTCGTCCCGCGCTGATCGGCGCATCGCTTGGCGGTGGTACCGGTCTCGTTGCGATCGGCGAGCGCCAGGTCGACGCGCGCGCGTTGATCCTGGTCGACATCGTGCCGTACACCGAGCCGGCCGGCGTCGCGCGAATCAGGACATTCATGCAGCAGAACGCTAACGGATTCGGCTCGCTCGACGAGGTCGCCGACGCGATCGGCCGCTACCGCTCGAACCGCACACGTCAGGGCAATCCGGCCGGCCTGTCCAAGAATGTCCGGCTCGGCGATGACGGTCGCTACCACTGGCATTGGGATCCGCGGTTCCTGTCCCGCACGATCGACCTGTCCGAGCGCCACGCTCGCCTCTCGGCATGCGCGCGCAACCTGACACTGCCCGCGCTCCTGGTACGCGGCGGCAGTTCGGACGTGGTCAGCGAAGCTGGCGTGCGCGAATTTCTCGAACTGTGCCCGCACGCCGAATACGTGAATGTCGCCGCCGCGGGACACATGGTCGCCGGCGATCGAAACGATGTGTTCGGACAAGCCGCCGAGCAGTTCCTGGCGCGTCACGTCAACGCGGCATAGAACCCGTTCAAGCGAATGAGCGGCTGGAGAATGTGCGTTCCCGCTTGCGCCACGGCCCCGGCCGGGCGCACGCAGATCCGCTGCGCGCTTCAGATCGGTGGCGTCTCCGGTGACGTCGAGAAATGATGCTGACGGATCTTCCATGAACCGTCCTGCGACGCGATCACAAGCGTCGTGCGCAACCGCGAACGGGAGGTGTTGCCGTCGCCGAGCACAAACGCGAATTCGCCATAACCTTGCGCGAGAAAGCAGTCGTCGCCGAACCGGATGAAATGCTGCTCCACCAGCTCCAGCGTGGCGGACCGGATCACACCGTTGTATGACGCAAAGTACGCACGAATCGCATCGTCTCCGGTCGAGTGGCCGGGCCTGCCGCCAAAGAACAGCGCATCCGCCGTATACACGTCGGCCAGCGCATCCGGATTCCAATCGCGCGCCGCCGCGTTCCATGCGGCTTGCACGATCGCCAGCGCGGGGCCGGGAACGTCATTCACTCCAACCATCGTGCCATTCTCCTTTTCGGTAACGCCGGATACGGCATCCAAAACTATCATTAGTTAGCTGATCGTGTGCCTTTGCGGCGCCTACCGGCACACGGTGGCATCAGCCGCGTATCAAGGCTCGCAGTCGATATCGCTCAGGATGAAAGACAGCGTGTCTGCCGCGCTCTTCAGTTCGGGCGCCACGCGCTGGCGGATTGCCGCCATGTCCGGCTCCAGTTCCACCGCGCCGCAATTCAGCGCCATCAGCGTGCGGGTTCGGCCGACCACGATCGGCACTGCGATGCCGTAGGCATTGCGTTGATATTCACCCACCGACATGCATACGCCTGTCTGTTTGAGATCCTCGAACGCAGCATCGAGGTTCTCGCGGACCGTGCTCGCATCGTCGCCGGCGGCTTCGAGCAACGCGGCGATCAGCGGCTCGCGCATCGCATCCGGCAGCCCGTACAGATAAGCGCGCCCGACCGCGGTCGACGCCATCGGCAACAGCGAACCGACGCCCAGGCGCAGTGTGGCGATCCTGGCGCTCGCGCGCCACGCGATATACACCATGTCGAGCCGATGCGGGACGGCCAGCGCGACCGACAGGTTCAGCTTGTCGGCGAGCTTCTGCATCACCGGGGTGACGAGGCGCGTGACGGGATTCGCCTCCAGGTACGCATGACCGATGCTCAGTGCACCGGCACTGAGCTCGAACTGGCGCCCGCCGCCCACCCTGCGCAGATAGCCGATCGAGATCAGGGTCGTCGTCAGGCGGGACACCGTGGCCTTCGGAAGCCCGGTGCGCCGAACCAGTTCCGCGTTGGACAATGGCGCGCGGGCCGCGCGGAACGCATGGAGCACCTCGAGCCCGCGTTCGACGGTCAGCGTGACGCCCTGTTGCTTGTCGGTCGTATTCATGTTCGTGTCAGTCGATGACGACTGCCTGCTCCTGCAAGTGCTGCGCGGCTGCGACCAGCCTCGGCCCGAGTTCCCGTTCGACTCGCGCACGCCCCAGCCGCTCGCTGCGGCCTATACAGGCCAGCACGAGCGGCGTGTGATCCTGGACCACCAGCGGCACCGCGAGAATCGTCAGGTCCGGCTCCCATTCGCCGAGCGACATGCAGTAGCCGACGTTATGCACCTGCGAAATACCTTCGCTGATGCGGCGACGCAGGTTGGGCCAGTCGCGCCCCGTCTTGCGTTCGATGTTGCCGAGCAGGTAGAAACGCTCGAGTTCCGGCAGCGCCGCCAGCAGCGCCCAGCCCATCGGCGACGACGCGATGCGCAGGCGCGTACCCGCGTGCAGCTTGAGATCGACCGACGCCGGCTTGCCCGCGCACGTCTCCATGACGATCACGTCGAGACGATCGCGCGTGCCGAGCATCACGTAGGTTTCGTTCGCGTTCGCGAACGCCTGCATTTCGAGGCGGGCGAGCAGTTGAACGTTGGAATGCGCGATCGCCGCGTAGCCGAGCGACAGCACCGGGGCTGCCAGCCGATACTTGCGGCGCTGCGGCGAATAGCGGAGGTAGCCGAGCGCGACCAGCGAGCGCACCATTCTTGATACCGTCGGTGCGGGAATGCCCGTTTCGAGTACGAGATCCTGATTGCCGAGCCACGGTGCATGCGGCGAAAACGCGGCCAGTATCGACAGGCTGCGCGCCAACGGCACGACCATCGCCCGAGACGCGTGCCCGCCGTCCGGGCCGTCGCCGTCTCCGGTCGACGTGGCATGCCAACTCGCTTCCTCCTGCGCCGACACGCGCGGCGCTGCCCGGTTTGCCTGAGGCGACATCGATTGCTCCGTTTGTCTCGATCCGGCTCTGAAAGCGGCCATGAACTGCATGTACCGGCGGTCGCGGCGGAACGCCGCGCATCGGGGCGGCACGCACGATGTGCGGCCATCCGATGTCTTGCATTACACGAGCTGGAAGGAATCGAGTCAATCGTAGCAGCGATATGTTCCGTACTTTGAAAATACGGCCAAACGTGCAAACGGTCCCGCATCACGGTACGGCACGGGGTTTTCCCGCCCCTTTCGAGGCGAGGCGCGCGCACCGGGATCCGTCGAAGTACGGAACACACATCCCGATGCAGCCGCGTACATCGGGGTGCGGCGGCCGCACCCCGACCGTCATTCGGCGCGATGCCGCGCCATCGAATGACCGGCGATCAAGCGATCTCCGGAGCAATCTCGAAACCTCAGGTCACTTTGAGCGCGGCCATATCCGCTTCGAGGGCGGTCGGAATGGACGCTTGCAGCGACTCGACGAACGTCCTGATCTTCGCATCGAGATACTGGCGCGATGGATAGAGCGCGTATGCGGTCAGCGACTGCAGCGTGTAGCCGGGCAGCACCCGCACCAATCCGCCACCTCGCAGTGTCGGCACGGCCGTCGACATGGGCAACGCGCCGATACCGGCGCCGGCACGCAAGGCAACGGCCAGCGCTTCTGCCGTATTGACCCGGAGCTTGGCCGGCGGCAGTTCGAACCGCTCGGCGCCCTGCGGCCCGGTCAACTGCCAGTGGTTGTTCGGGAACACGGACGAGACGATTTGCAGGCAAGCGTGTTCGGCGAGCATTTGCGTATCGAGCGGTACGCCATGTGTGTCGAGATAAGCCTGTGATGCACATAGCACGCTGCTGAGCCCGCCGAGACGCTTCGACACGAGCCCAGAATCCGGCAGGTCCGTCGCACTCAATTGCAATGAAACGTCGTAGCCATCATCGATCAGGTCAGGCACATGCTGAGACAGCGTCAGCTCGACCTGCACGTTCGGATAGGATTGCCGATATGCCAAGACAGCAGGCAATACGTAGCTTTGGCCGAATCCCGGTGTCGCATGCACACGCAAGCGCCCGGCCGGCCTTGCATGCGCGTCGGCGGCCTCCGCCTCAGCCAGGTCGATGCCGTCGAGAATCTGCTCGCACCGACTCAGATAGCGTTCCCCCGCTTCCGTCAGTGCGATCCGTCGCGTCGTTCGGTTGATCAACCGCGTCCGCAGATGCGTTTCGAGCGCACCTACCGCACGCGACACGAGCGCGGTTGTCACGCCCATACGCTCTGCCGCGCCGGTAAAGCTGCCTTCTTCGGCAACGCGCACGAAGAATTTCATTGCCTGAAGCTTGTCCAACCGATCACTTCCTAATCAAATCGATCCGATCAAAGGTACGCGACAGATAACCACACGCGCCTGAAATCGTGGTCCGGCAAACGAGCCAGCGTTACACGGCTCCCTTCAACTCGATCAGCAGATCCTTCGCCGCGACCCGCTCGCCCGGCTTCACATGCACGGCCGCGATCTCGCAGTCGCGCTCTGCGGCGATGTGCGTTTCCATCTTCATCGCCTCGAGCGCGAGCAGCGTCGTGCCGGCCGTCACGCGCTGCCCCGGCTGCACGGCGACCGTCACCACCGAGCCCGGCATCGGCGCGGCGACATGCAGCGGATTCGCCGGATCGGCACGCTGCAAGCCGTGGCGCTCCTTGCCCGCCTGCACGACCGTCTTCTGCTCGACCAGCGCGGAACGCGACTGGCCGTTCAGCTCGAACAGCACCTTCACGATGCCGTCCTGCGCATCGGCGTGCTGGCCCTGCAGCGACACGAGCAGCGTCTTGCCCGGTTCGATGTCGATCGCCACTTCCTCCTGCGGCTGCAGCCCGTACAGGAACGCCGGCGTCGGCACCACCGACGTGTCGCTGTACGCGCGAACGTGCGCGTAATAGTCGATCGTCTGCTTCGGATACATCAGGTAGGACGCCAGTTGCCGGTCGTCGAGCGGCTGCTCGCAGGCGGCCTCGGCCTGCGTGCGTACCGCGTCGAGATCGACCGGCGGAATCTGGTCGCCGGGCCGATACGGCGCCGGCGGTTCGCTCTTGAGCACCTTGCGCGACAGCTCCGCCGGGAAGCCGTCGGGCGGGAAGCCGAGCTCGCCCTTGAACAGCGACACGACCGACTCGGGGAACGCGAGGTCCTTGTCCGGGTTGCGCACGTCGTCCACGCTCAGGTCGTTCGCGACCATCATCAGCGCCATGTCGCCGACCACCTTCGACGTCGGCGTGACCTTCACGATGTCGCCGAACAGGCGGTTCACGTCCGCATACGCGCGCGACACCTCGGTCCAGCGATGATCGATGCCGAGCGAGCGCGCCTGCTCGCGCAGGTTCGTGTACTGGCCGCCGGGCATCTCGTGACGATAGACGTCGGCCGTGCCCGCGCGGATCTCCGATTCGAACGGCGCGTAATAGCGACGCACGCCTTCCCAATACATCGACGCTTCGTGCAGGCGGTCCGCGTCGAGCCCCGGATCGCGCTCGCCGCCGACCAGCGCGGCCGCGATGCTCGACAGGTTCGGCTGTGACGTGAGGCCGCTCATCGCGTCGAGCGCGCCGTCCACCGCGTCGCAGCCCGCTTCGACCGCCGCGAGCACCGACGCCGCGGCGATCCCGCTCGTGTCGTGCGTATGGAAATGCACGGGCAGCCCGGTTTCCTCCTTGAGCGCCTTCACGAGCGTCGCGACGGCCTGCGGACGGCAGATGCCGGCCATGTCCTTGATGCCGAGCACGTGCACGCCGGCTTGCTGCAATTCGCGCGCGATGCCGACGTAGTACTTGAGGTCGTACTTCGAGCGCGATGTGTCGAACAGGTCGCCGGTGTAGCAGATCGCGCCTTCGCACAGCATCCCGCTTTCGCCAACCGCGTCGATCGCCACGCGCATGTTGCGCACCCAGTTCAGCGAGTCGAACACGCGGAACACGTCGACGCCGGCGCTTGCGGCCTGCTGCACGAAGAAGCG
>NZ_JBSRXO010000020.1:0-88550 GCF_054055695.1 Burkholderia sp. PvR073 | reverse complement strand
GATGTCCGCTTCGTCGTTGTTCGTGACGTGCGGGATCATCACCCAGTTGCGATGCAGGTTCGCGCCCGAGATCTTCTTGATCCGCGACAGCGGCTTCGCTTCGAACGGGCCGAACTTCGAGAAGTCGACCTTCGGCCACGGCAACAGGTTCAGCTCGCCGCCGCCTGCCGGCGCGGCTGCCGCGGCCGGTGCCGCGCGCTGGCCCGTCATCACGCCCTTCACGAAGCCCGTGATGTCTTCCTTCGTGATGCGGCCCTTCGGACCGGAACCCTGCACGCGTGCGACTTCGACGCCGAGTTCGCGCGCGAACTTGCGCACGGACGGCGACGCGTGGCTTGCACGGTACTCGCCCGACGGTGCCGCGGCCGGTGCAGCTGCAGCCGGTGCCGGCGCAGCCTTCGCGGGTGCCGGTGCGGCGGCAGGTGCCGGCGCGGCCGCGGCCGGAGCCGGTGCGCTCGCCTGCGGCGCGGCGGCAGCCGGTGCGCCGGCGGCGTCGAGCAGCACGATCAACGTGCCTTCCGACACCGAATCGCCCACCTTGACCTTGATTTCCTTCACGACGCCAGCGGCCGGGCTCGGCACGTCCATCGTCGCCTTGTCCGACTCGAGCGTGACGAGCGACTGCTCCTTCTCGACCGTGTCGCCGACCTTCACGCCGATCTCGATCACCGGGACGTCCTTGTAGTCGCCGATGTCGGGCACCTTCACCTCGAGCGTGCCGCCCGACGCTGCCGGCGCGGCGGCCGGTGCCGCTGCGGCCTGTGCTGCCGGTGCCGGAGCTGCCGCCGGAGCCGGGGCCGCCGCCGGCGCTGCCGCGCCGTTCACCTGCGCCGCGGCGCCGCCTTCGAGCAGGATGATCAGCGAGCCTTCCGACACGGAATCGCCCACCTTGACCTTCACTTCCTTGACCGTACCGGCGGCCGGGCTCGGGACGTCCATCGTCGCCTTGTCCGACTCGAGCGTGACGAGCGACTGCTCGGGCTCGACCGTGTCACCCGCCTTCACGAGCACCTCGATGACGGGCACGTCCTTGTAATCGCCGATATCCGGCACCTTCACTTCGATCGCTTGACTCATCTTTTTGTGTCTCCATGGCCGCGCGCGCCCCTCCCGGAAGCGGCGCGCGGCATCACACGGCGCGTGTGCGTTAAACGGTCATCGGGTTGGGCTTCGACGGATCGAGGTTGTACTTGGCGATCGCGTCCGCGACCACCTTGCGCTCGATCGTGCCTTCGTCGGCCAGCGCGTTGAGCGCGGCGACGGTGACCCAGTGACGGTCGACTTCGAAGAAGTGACGCAGCTTTTCGCGGGTGTCCGAACGACCGAAGCCGTCCGTGCCCAGCACGACGAAGCGGCGATCGACCTGACCACGGATCTGGTCGACCAGCGCGCGCACGTAGTCGGTCGATGCGATGACCGGACCTTGCGTGTCCTTCAGGCACTTCTGCACATGCGACAGGCGACGCTCCTCGCTCGGATGGAGCAGGTTCCAGCGCTCGACTTCATGGCCTTCACGCGCGAGTTCGGTGAAGCTCGGCACGCTCCACAGGTCGGCCGCGACGCCCCAGTCGTTCTTCAGCAGGTCGGCGGCAGCGATCACTTCGTTGAAGATCGTGCCCGCGCCGAGCAGCTGCACGCGCGGCGCCTTCTTGTCGGCGTCGGCCTTCTTGAACGCGTACATGCCCTTGATGATGTCGGCCGCCACGTGCTCGCCCTGCGGAATCGCCGGGTGCTCGTAGTTCTCGTTCATCACCGTGACGTAGTAGTACACGTCTTCCTGGTCCTGCACCATGCGGCGCAGACCGTCCTGGATGATCACCGCGAGTTCATAGCCGAACGTCGGGTCGTAGCTCACGCAGTTCGGCACCGATGCCGCCCACAGGAGCGAGTGGCCGTCTTCGTGCTGCAGGCCTTCACCGTTCAGCGTCGTGCGGCCCGCGGTGCCGCCGAGCAGGAAGCCGCGCGAGCGCATGTCGCCCGCCGCCCATGCCAGGTCGCCGATCCGCTGGAAGCCGAACATCGAATAGAAGATGTAGAACGGCACCATGATCTCGCCGTGCGTCGAATACGACGTCGCCGCCGCGATCCAGTCGCACATGCCGCCCGCTTCGTTGATGCCTTCCTGCAGGATCTGGCCGGTTTCCGATTCCTTGTAGAACATCAGCTGGTCGGAATCTTCCGGCACGTACTTCTGGCCTTCCTGGTTCCAGATACCGATCTGGCGGAACAGGCCTTCCATGCCGAACGTACGCGATTCGTCCGGGACGATCGGCACGACGCGCTTGCCGAGTGCCTTGTCCTTCAACAGGATGTTCAGGATCCGCACGAACGCCATCGTCGTCGAGATCTCGCGGCCTTCGCCCGTGCCCTTCAGGAGCGGCTCGAATGCGTCGAGCGCCGGCACCGGCAGCGAGGTCGCCTTTTCGCGGCGATGCGGCAGGTAGCCGCCGAGGTCCATGCGCTTCTGGCGCATGTATTCGAGTTCCTTCGAGCCTTCCTCGAACTTCAGGTACGGCACGTCGGCGATCTGCTCGTCGGCGATCGGCAGGCGGAAGTGGTCACGGAACTTCTTCAGTTGCTCGACCGGCAGCTTCTTCTGCTGGTGCGTGATGTTCATCGCCTGGCCCGACTCGCCCATCCCGTAGCCCTTGATGGTCTTCGCGAGGATGACGGTCGGCGCGCCCTTCGTGTTGGTCGCTTCGTGGAATGCCGCGTAGATCTTGTGCGGATCGTGGCCGCCACGGTTCAGCGCCCAGATGTCGTCGTCCGACCAGTCGGCGACGAGCGCCTTCAGTTCAGGCGTGTTGAAGAAGTGTTCGCGGACGAACGCGCCCGACTCCGACTTGTACGTCTGGTATTCGCCGTCGACGACTTCCATCATGCGGCGCATCAGCGCGCCCGTCTGGTCGCGTGCGAACAGCGCATCCCAGCGGCTGCCCCAGATGACCTTGATCACGTTCCAGCCGGCACCGCGGAATTCCGATTCCAGTTCCTGGATGATCTTGCCGTTGCCGCGCACCGGACCGTCGAGACGCTGCAGGTTGCAGTTGATCACGAACACGAGGTTGTCGAGCTTCTCGCGGCTCGCCATGCCGATCGCGCCGAGCGATTCCGGTTCGTCCGTCTCGCCGTCGCCGAGGAACGCCCAGACCTTGCGGCCGGCGGTCTTCGCGATGCCGCGCGATTCCAGGTACTTCATGAAGCGGGCTTGGTAGATCGCCATGATCGGGCCGAGACCCATCGACACCGTCGGGAACTGCCAGAAGTCCGGCATCAGCCACGGGTGCGGGTACGACGAGATGCCCTTGCCGTCGACTTCCTGGCGGAAGTTGTCGAGCTGCTCTTCCGACAGGCGGCCGAGCAGGAACGCGCGCGAGTACACGCCCGGCGACGAGTGACCCTGCACGAACACGAGATCGCCGCCGTGCTGGTCGGACGCCGCGTGCCAGAAGTGGTTGTAGCCGACGTCATAGAGCGTCGCGGCCGACGCGAACGACGCGATGTGGCCGCCGACGTTGGTGTCCTTGCCTGCGCGCAGCACCATCGCCAGCGCGTTCCAGCGCGTGTACGAACGAATGCGGTGCTCGATGTCCTGGTCGCCCGGGATCTTCGCCTGCGCGGCAACGGGAATCGTGTTGATGTACGGGGTGTTGGCGGAGAACGGCAGGTGTTCGCCGTGCATGCGGGCGAACTCGATCTGCTTTTCGATCAGGTAGTGCGCGCGGCCAGTGCCCACGGAGGAGATTACGCCGTCGAGCGACTCGAGCCATTCAACGGTTTCTTGCGGGTCGTCGTCACGTTCGGCGGCGACATACTTCATCACTTCGTTCGGTACAGCGGACATTCTCGTCTCCTGGGTCCTGGAATGTGAGGATCGCTCTCATGCAGACGACGCGACGCGACCGGCTGCGGGCAAGCTCCGACGGATTGTAATGAGCGTGGACGGGCGCGCGCAACTGAATTTTCGAATTATGAGATCTTTTCTCGCAATGCGAAATATTGCTGCGCTGCACCCATGCATCGGGCCTCCGCGGCGCGCGCCGCGGGCACAAATCCGTTTCCGTTCAACATATCCGGTATAGGTTTTCCATGTATTGCGCTGCGCTACAATCCTGCCATGTTGACCGATCGGCTTTTCGCACGCTCGGCGCGACCGTCGGGCCCGCCGGCGGAGTCGCAGCCGTCCCGTTGGCACCACGGACCGTGGTGGTCCAATTCCTATTTGCTGACGCCGCTGCTGTCGATCCTCGTGTTTCTCGTGGTGATGAGCCTGATTCTATGGAGCCTCAATCGCCGCGAACAGCAGCAACAGGAAGACACGCTGTTCCGTAACGTCGCGTGGGCGCAGCAGCAGATCCGCCTGTCGATGACGGGTGCGCAGGAGCAGTTGCAGGCGCTGTCGCGCGATCTCGCGTCGGGCCGCCTCGACCAGAACGCGTTCCAGATGGCCGTCGCGGACGTGATGCAGACGCATCCGGAAATCCTCTATCTGAACTGGTACACCGCGCCCGGCGTGCAGCGCTGGCCGGCCGTGCACCCGCCGCTGCTCGGCCAGCGGCTCGCGAAGCCCGGCGACGCGCAGATGCAGGACGCCGTGCGCGGCGCGTATGACGAAGCGCGCAGCACGCGCCGCCAGGCCTATTCGCCGCTGATCTACGACGACTTCGGCAACGGCTTCATCACGCTGCAGACGCCCGTGATGCGCGGCGACCGCGAATATCTCGGCTCGATCGCCGCGGTGTTCTCGGTCGAAGGCATCCTGAAGCACGACATCCCGCAGGAGTTGTCGTCGAAGTACAAGATCTCGATCACCGACTCGAACAATCGCGAGCTGTCGTCCACGTCGACGCGCCCGCGCCTGCCGCGCGACTCCCATTACGACCTGCCGCTCGATCCGCCCGGCCAGGGGCTGACCGTGCGCGTGTACGCGTTCCCGCAACTCACGAACCTGACCAACAACACGCTCGTCTGGCTCGTCGCCGGGCTGTCGTGCTTCGTGCTGTGGAGCCTCTGGAGCCTGTGGAAGCACACGCGCCAGCGCTTCGAGGCGCAGCAGGCGCTGTACGCGGAGGCGTTCTTCCGCCGCGCGATGGAAAATTCGGTGCTGATCGGCATGCGCGTGCTCGACATGCACGGCCGCATCACGCACGTGAACCCCGCGTTCTGCCGGATGACGGGCTGGGACGAAACCGACCTGGTCGGCAAGGTCGCACCGTTCCCGTACTGGCCGCGCGACTCGTATCCGGAAATGCAGCGCCAGCTCGACATGACGCTGCGCGGCAAGGCGCCGAGCTCGGGCTTCGAGCTGCGCGTGCGGCGCAAGAACGGCACGCTGTTCCATGCGCGCCTCTACGTGTCGCCGCTGATCGACAGCTCGGGCCGCCAGACCGGCTGGATGTCGTCGATGACCGACATCACCGAGCCGAAGCGCGCGCGCGAGGAGCTCGCGGCCGCGCACGAACGCTTCACGACGGTGCTCGAAAGCCTCGACGCCGCGGTGTCGGTGCTCGCCGCCGACGAAGCCGAGCTGCTGTTCGCGAACCGCTACTACCGCCACCTGTTCGGGATCCGCCCGGACGGCCACCTCGAACTGTCGGGCGGCGGCTTCGACCGCGCGCAGGCGTCGTCCGACTCGATCGACATGGTCGACGCGTTCGCGGGCCTGCCGGCCGCCGCGCTGACGAGCAGCACGGCCGACGCACAGGAGGTGTACGTCGAGAGCATCCAGAAGTGGTTCGAGGTGCGCCGCCAGTACATCCAGTGGGTGGACGGCCACCTCGCGCAGATGCAGATCGCGACCGACATCACGACCCGCAAGAAGGCGCAGGAACTCGCGCACCAGCAGGAAGAGAAGCTGCAGTTCACGAGCCGATTGATGACGATGGGTGAAATGGCGTCGTCGATTGCTCACGAATTGAACCAGCCGCTCGCCGCGATCAACAACTACTGCTCGGGCACGCTCGCGCTCGTGAAGAGCGGCCGCGGCACGCCCGAGACGCTGCAGCCCGCGCTGGAAAAGACCGCGCAGCAGGCGCTGCGCGCGGGGATGATCGTCAAGCGGATCCGCGAATTCGTGAAGCGCAGCGAGCCGAAGCGCCAGCCGGCGCGGGTCGCGGACATCGTCGCCGACGCAGTCGGGCTCGCCGAAATCGAGGCCAGGAAGCGCAGGATCCGGATCGTCACGGAAATCCTCGCAAGAATGCCTATTATTTATGTCGACCCCGTGCTGATCGAGCAGGTGCTCATGAACCTGATGAAGAACGCGGCCGAGGCAATGGCCGACGTGAAGCCGGCGTCGGTGGACGGCGTGATCCGCGTCGTCGCCGACATCGATGCGGGTTTCGTCGACATCCGCGTGATCGACCAGGGTCCGGGCGTCGACGAAGCGACCGCCGAACGCCTGTTTGAACCGTTTTACAGCACCAAGTCCGACGGCATGGGCATGGGGCTGAACATCTGCCGTTCGATCATCGAATCGCATCGGGGGCGTCTGTGGGTGGTCAACAATGTCGAACCGGACGGCCGCATTTCCGGCGCGACATTCCACTGCAGCCTGCCCATTGGGGAACCCGCTGATCTCGGCCAAGGGGGGCGCGAGGCATCGGCATCACATACCGTTACGGGAGAACTATGAATAGCCCTGTCACCACCACTCAGGAAACCGTCTTCGTCGTCGACGACGACGAGGCCGTACGGGACTCGCTGCGCTGGCTGCTGGAGGCGAACGGCTATCGCGTGCAATGCTTCTCGAGCGCGGAGCAATTCCTCGATGCTTACCAGCCGGCGCAGCAGGCCGGCCAGATCGCCTGCCTGATCCTCGACGTGCGGATGTCGGGCATGAGCGGCCTCGAGCTGCAGGAGCGCCTGATCGCCGACAACGCCGCGCTGCCGATCATCTTCGTCACGGGCCACGGCGATGTGCCGATGGCGGTGTCGACGATGAAAAAGGGTGCGATGGACTTTATCGAGAAACCGTTCGACGAGGCCGAGCTGCGCAAGCTCGTCGAGCGGATGCTCGACAAGGCCCGAAGCGAAAGCAAGAGCGTCCAGGAACAGCGCGCCGCGAGCGAGCGCCTGTCGAAGCTGACCGCGCGCGAGCAGCAGGTGCTCGAGCGGATCATCGCCGGCCGCCTGAACAAGCAGATCGCCGACGATCTCGGGATCAGCATCAAGACGGTCGAAGCGCACCGCGCGAACATCATGGAAAAGCTCAACGTCAACACGGTAGCCGACCTGCTGCGCCTCGCGCTGTCGAAGAAGCAGGCCTGAACGTTGCGTGCGGCCGCGGGGCACCTGCCCGGCCGGCCGCACCCACGCACCCTCGCGCCGCGCAACGCAGCCCACTCGCGCGGCGCGGCCCGGCGCTTCCTCCCCGGGGCGCCGGCATCGCCGCCATGACGCTTTCCTTGTATTCGCTGTCGGACGACAGCAGGCGACCGGTATAATTGCGTGCTTTGCTGCGACGCTTCGTGCGCCGCACACTCGCATTCCAACTTCCCGGCAGGACCACCACCATGACAGCCCTCCTCATCGACGGCAACGCCCTCTCGAAGACCTTGCGCGCGCAGGCCGCCGAACGCGCCGCCGCCCTGACCGCCCGCGGCCACCAGCCCGGTCTCGCGGTGATCCTCGTCGGCGCCAACCCGGCGAGCGAAGTCTATGTGCGCAACAAGATCAAGGCGTGCGAGGACAACGGCTTCTTTTCGCACAAGGATGCGTACCCGGACACGCTGTCGGAAGCCGACCTGCTCGCGCGCATCGACGAACTGAACCGCGATCCGAAGATCCACGGCATCCTGGTCCAGCTGCCGCTGCCCGCGCACATCGACAGCCACAAGGTGCTCGAGGCGATCGCGCCGGAGAAGGACGTCGACGGCTTCCACGTCGCGAACGCCGGCGCGCTGATGACCGGCAAGCCGCTGTTCCGTCCGTGCACGCCGTACGGCGTGATGAAGATGTTCGAAGCGCATGACATCCCGCTGCAAGGCGCGAACGCGGTCGTGATCGGCCGCTCGAACATCGTCGGCAAGCCGATGGCGATGCTGCTGCTCGAAGCCGGCGCGACCGTGACGATCTGCCACAGCAAGACGCGCGACCTCGCCGCGCACACGCGGCAGGCCGACATCGTGGTCGCCGCGGTCGGCAAGCGCAACATCCTGACGGCCGACATGGTCAAGCCCGGCGCGACGGTGATCGACGTCGGCATGAACCGCGACGACGCGGGCAAGCTGTGCGGCGATGTCGACTTCGCCGGCGTGAAGGAAGTCGCCGGCCACATCACGCCGGTGCCGGGCGGCGTCGGCCCGATGACCATCACGATGCTGCTGATCAACACGATCGAAGCCGCCGAGCGCGCCGCCGCGGCCGCCTGATCGCGCTGTTCGCCCAGCCGGCGCGCATTCGTGCGCCGGCATCTCGCCGGTCGCCCTCGCGGCCGCGCGTCACACCGCCACACTCCGCCGCGTTTCGCCCGTATCCGACCCCGCGTCGAGCGTATCCAATCGCGTCGTTAGAAACTAACGATTGGAAAGCGCGCGATGCGCCCCAATAATGTCGATATCGGGCGCCGCTGCTTCGCGCCTCACCCTTTTCACCCCGGTTCATCCGGCAACAGACAGGGAGTCTTAATGTCCGCCAGCGCCAATACCAATCCGCTTCTCGATTTCACCGGCCTGCCCCGCTTCGGCGAGATTCGTCCGGAACATGTGACGCCCGCGCTCGACACGCTGCTCGACACCGCCAACCGCGCAGTCGACACCGCGAGCGCACCCGCGACGCCGGCGACCTGGGCCACGATCGTCGAGACGGTCGAGCAGGCGACGGAGCCGCTCGGGCGCGCATGGGGCGTCGTCGGCCACCTGAACGCCGTCGCCGATACGCCGGAACTGCGGGCCGCCTACGGCGAAAACCTGCCGCGCGTGACCGAATTCTGGTCGAGCGTCGGCCAGAACCTCGCGCTGTACGAGAAGTACAAGGCGATCGCCGCTAGCGCCGAATACGCGACGCTGTCCGCCGAGCGCAAGAAGATCCTCGACAACGCGCTGCGCGATTTCCGCCTGTCGGGCGCCGAGCTGCCGGAAGACCAGAAGCCGCGCTTCGCGGAACTGCAGGAACAGCAGGCCGCGCTGTCGAAGGCGTTCTCCGACCACGTGCTCGACGCGACCAACGCGTATGCGTACTTCGCGCAGGACGAGGCCGAACTCGCCGGCCTGCCGGGCGACGCGATCGAAGCGGCCCGCGAAGCCGCGCAAAAAGAAGGCAAGGAAGGCTGGAAATTCACGCTGCACTTCCCGTCCTACTTCCCGGTGCTGCAATACGCCGAGAACCGCGCGATGCGCGAGACGCTGTATCGCGCGTATGCGACGCGCGCCTCCGAACTCGGGCCGCAATACGGCGGCGGCAAGGCCGAATGGGACAACACGGCGATCGTCGCCGACGAGCTGAAGCTGCGCCGTGAAGAGGCGCAGATGCTCGGCTACCGCAACTTCGCCGAAGTGTCGCTCGCGCCGAAGATGGCCGAGTCGCCGCAGCAGGTCATCGCGTTCCTCGAGGATCTCGCGACGCGCGCGCGCCCGCACGCTGACAAGGACTGGGACGAACTGCGCGCGTTCGCCGCGAAGGAACTCGGCCTGACCGAACTCGCGCCGTGGGACGTCGCGTTCGCGGCCGAGCGGCTGCGCCAGCAGCGCTACGCGTTCTCGGAAAACGAGGTCAAGCAGTACTTCCCGGAACCGGCCGTGCTGAAGGGCCTCTTCACCGTCACCGAAACGCTGTTCGGCGTGCGGATCAAGCCGGACGACGCGCCGGTCTGGCACCGGGACGTGCGCTTTTTCCGCGTCGAGAACCGCGACGGTTCGCTCGTCGCGCAGTTCTATCTCGACCTGTATGCACGCGAAGGCAAGCGCGGCGGCGCGTGGATGGACGATGCGCGTGCGCGCGCGAAGCGCGGCGGCACCGTGCAGACGCCGGTCGCGTACCTGACCTGCAACTTCTCGGCGCCGGTCGGCGGCAAGCCCGCGTGCTTCACGCACGACGAAGTCATCACGCTGTTCCATGAATTCGGCCACGGACTGCATCACATGCTCACGCGCGTCGACGAGCTCGGCGTGTCGGGCATCAACGGCGTCGAATGGGATGCGGTCGAGCTGCCGTCGCAGTTCATGGAAAACTTCTGCTGGGAATGGGACGTCCTGTCGTCGATGTCGTCGCACATCGATACCGGCGCCGCGCTGCCGCGCGAGCTGTTCGACAAGATGATCGCCGCGAAGAACTTCCAGAGCGGCCTCGGCACGCTGCGCCAGATCGTGTTCTCGATGTTCGACATGCTGCTGCACGTCGACTTCGACCCGGCCGGCGCGACCGGCGTGAACGCGTTCGCGCGCGAAATCAACGAGCGCTACCACGTGATCCCGCAGGCAGCGTTCTCGCGCTGGCCGAACACGTTCAGCCACATCTTCGCGGGCGGCTATGCGGCCGGCTACTACAGCTACAAGTGGGCCGAGGTGCTGTCGGCCGACGCGTACGCGGCGTTCGAGGAAGCGGCCGCCGCAGGCGGCAGCGTGCTCGACGCGGCGACCGGCACGCGCTATCGCCGCGAGATCCTCGAAGTCGGCGGCAGCCGCCCGGCGATGGATTCGTTCAAGGCGTTCCGCGGCCGCGAGCCGGAAATCGACGCGCTGCTGCGCCACAACGGGATGACCTCCCCCGCGCACTGAGCACGCGCTGGCCGGTTCGTCCGGCTGCTTCGGAAGGCACCGCTTCGGCGGTGCCTTTTTTCATGGCGCGGGTGTTTCGTCGTTGGCGTCGTTGGCGTCGTTGGCGTCGTTGGCGTCGTTGGCGTCGTTGGCGTTGGCGGCAGCGTCGGCATCGGCATCGGCATCGGCGGCGGCATCGGCGGCGGCATCGGCGGCGGCGGCGGCGGCGGCGGCGGCGGCGTCAGCATGGTCGGCTTCATCGTCGAACAAGGAGAACTGCCCGTGCCGCTCGGCCGTATCCTCGTCGATGCGCACGCCGACGCCCAGCAGCCGCACGGCCTGAGCGCGCCGCTGCAGCCCCTTCGCGAGCAGCGTGACCGCCGTCTGCGCATTCGTCGCGTCGGCCACGCATTCGACCGTCGTGCGCTGGAAATCGGCGAAGCGGATCTTCACGTACAGCTTGCGGATCGCGCGCACCGCACCCGCGCGCGCGATCCGCGCGTCGAGCTGCACGACGAGGCGGCGGATCTCGTCCGCGCATTGTTCGAGCGTCGTCAGATCGGTCACATAGGTCGTCTCGACGCTGACCGACTTGCGCTCCTGGTCGGCCTGCACCGGCCGCTCGTCGATCCCGCGCGCCAGCTGGTACAGCCGTCGACCGAACGCGCCGAAGTCGCGATGCAGGTCGATCAGCGACCAGTCGCGCAACTGCGCGCAGGTCTGGATGCCGAGCCGGTCGAGCCGCGTGGCCGTCACCTTGCCGACGCCGTGCAGCTTGCGCACAGGAAGCGCCGCGACGAACGCATCGACTTCATGCGGGCGCACGACGAACAGGCCGTCGGGCTTGTTCCAGTCGGACGCGATCTTCGCGATGAACTTGTTCGGCGCGACGCCCGCCGACACCGTCACGCCCACCGTGTCGTACACACGCTGGCGGATCTCCCGTGCAATCAGCGTCGCGCTGCCCTGGCACAGTTCGGAGCCGCTGACGTCGAGATAAGCCTCGTCGAGCGACAGCGGCTCGACGTCGTGCGTGTAATCGCGATAGATCGCCATGATCTGCCGCGACGCCGCGCGGTACTTGTCCATCGCGGACGGCAGGATCAGCAGGTCCGGACACTTGCGCATCGCCAGCGCCGACGACATCGCCGAATGCACGCCGTAGCGCCGCGCCTCGTAGTTGCAGGTCGCGATCACGCCGCGCTGGTCGGGCCGGCCGCCGACCGCGAGCGGCCGGTTGCGCAGCGACGGGTCGTCACGCATCTCCACCGACGCGTAAAAGCAGTCGCAGTCGCAGTGGATGATCTTGCGCACGCGCGGCTGCGCTTCGCCAGGCGGCGGCTCGCACGGAGGATCGGCAGGCGGGATGATGGTCGGATTCACGGTGCCGATACTGTACAAAAACACAGTGCCGGTTTCAACTGTCGCGTACTGCCGCGTTCGGGCGCCCCGTACCGGCGCGCTTCGCACGGATCGTACCGCCCGCGCGCACGGGGCGGCCCCTATACTCGTCTGTCACGACATACGAAATGCACAGGTGACGGATGAAGACGATCGGACTGATCGGCGGGATGAGCTGGGAATCGTCGGCGGAGTACTACCGGATGATCAACCGCCATTCGAAGGCGCTGCACGGCGGCCATCACAACGCGAAGAGCGTGCTGGTCACGGTGGATTTCGCCGAGATCGAAGCGCTGCAGCGCGCGCAGGACTGGGTCGCGCTCGGCGAACGGATGGCCGGCGCCGCGCGTCAGCTCGAAGCGGCCGGCGCCGATCTCGTCGTGCTGACGACCAACACGATGCACCGCGTACACGGCGCGATCGAAGCGGCGGTAGCGCTGCCGTTCCTGCACATCGCCGATCCGACCGGCGCCGCGCTGCGCGCCGCGGGCGTCGAGCGCGTCGCGCTGCTCGGCACGCGCTACACGATGGAATTGCCGTTCTATGCGGAGCGCCTGCGCGACAAGTTCGGCCTCGACGTGCTGGTGCCGGACGAAGCCGCGCGCGGCGACGTGCACCGGATCATCTACGACGAGTTGTGTCACGGCGTGATCGATGCGGCGTCGCGCGCAACCTACGTGGCGATCATCGACGAACTGGCGAAACGGGGCGCGCAAGCCGTGATTCTCGGCTGCACGGAAATCACGCTGCTGATCGGCGCGGACGATTCGCCGCTGCCCGTATTCGATACGACCGCGCTGCATGCGAAGGCGGCGGTCGAGTGGGCGGCGGCCTGACCACCGCGCGCCGTCGCGCGGCGGACCTCGGCCGGAGGCCGGCGCGCTCGCCGGCAACCCTCGCCGCGATTTGATGGCCGGATTATTCCACGCGGCGGGAATCACTATCTTGCCCGTCGCATCGCCTCGCGCCCGACGCCTCGCTCTCGCCCGCGGCACGGGGCCGGCGGGAACGATCCGCGAATTAGGCGGCGCGTGTCGCGCGGCCTCGCCGATTCAACTGGTTATCTATTGGTAATAAAGTGGGCGCAAATTGGTATTCGGGCGGCATCGCTTCAATCGGTGCTGCTCGTGCGCTCTCTTTTCCACCAACGGGAAACCGGAACATGAAACGACTCAAGTCCACGGTCGCTGCGATGCTCGCCATGTCGACCATGCTCGGCGCACACGCCGACCCCACCATCCACGCGTCGGCCCCGACGACACCCAACGGCGGTTTCGATCGCCTCACGTGGGACATCACGCCGGACGTCGTACCGACCACGATCAACGCCAGTTACTACTGGGCCACCCAGGTGTCGTCCGAACATGGCAGCCACCCGATCTATACCGGCATCCAGCCGCGCACCCAAAGCACCAACGTCGTGATCTTCAGCGCGTTCGGCGCCGGAACGGCGCCGCTGTCGGCGAATTGCCGCGGCGGTGCCGACGGCGGCTCGGGAACCTCGTGCTCGATCGGCTATGCGTGGAAAACGGGCCATGCCTACCGGCTGCAAATCGTCCATGCGCAGGCCGATCGCGCCGACGGACGCTCGACCATCGAAGGCTTCATCACGGACGTCGCAACCGGCGTCACGACACCGACCGGCAGCATCGCGGTGCCGGCAGACTGGGGCGGACTGTCGAACACCGCTTCCGTGTTCGACGAGTTCTTCCCGTTCAACGGCGCGTCGAGCGACCCGATGCAGCGGCCGTGCGTGCCGTACGTACGCTACACGACGTCGCTGCCGCATTTCTATCTGAAGGGGGTCGACTACCCGACGACCGAACGGTCGATCCGGCTGAATACGGGCAAGGACAAATGCGCGGCGCTGACCGGCACGCCGAACGCGCGGGCCACGCTCGTCAACACATCGACTTATCTGATCGAGAACGGCTTCCTACCGGGGAGCCCCGGCGCGCCGAAATGACATTCGGACGCTGAAAACAAAAAACCCGGCACGAGGCCGGGTTCCTGTCGACGAAGCGCGCATCGGTCATATGCGCTGCACATCGTCTGGTGTGCTTGGTTGCGGGGGTAGGATTTGAACCTACGACCTTCGGGTTATGAGCCCGACGAGCTGCCAGACTGCTCCACCCCGCGCCAGAGAAATAAATTATAGGGTGAGGAAGCACTCACGTCAACACCTTTGTCACAATTTCTTCGCGGGTCGTCGATATCGCGATGCGCGATGCGTGCTTCGCATCGCGTGTCGCGCGCGTTCGCGCCCCGTGCTCGCGGTAAGATGGCGGCCTTCGCATTCACCCCGCACGCATTCCCGTTCATGAAAATCGCCACCTGGAACGTCAACTCGCTCAACGTCCGCAAGCAACACGTGCTCGACTGGATCGCGCACAGCGGAACCGACGTGCTGTGCCTGCAGGAATTGAAGCTGCCGGACGAGAAATATCCGCGCGCCGATCTCGAGGCCATCGGCTACCGCAGCTGGTTCACGGGCCAGAGGACCTACAACGGCGTCGCGATCCTCGTGCGCGACACGCTCGCCGTCGACGAATCCGACGTCGTGCGCAACATTCCCGGCTTCGACGATCCGCAGCAGCGCGTGATCGCCGTGACGGTCGAGGGCGTGCGCATCGTGTCCGCGTATTTCCCGAACGGCCAGGCGCCCGACTCCGACAAGTTCGTCTACAAGATGCAGTGGCTCGACGCACTGCATGCGTGGCTGAGCGCCGAGCTGCAGCGCTATCCGAAGCTCGCGCTGCTCGGCGACTACAACATCGCGCCGGAAGACCGCGACGTGCACGATCCGGCGAAATGGGAAGGCCAGAACCTCGTGTCGCCGCAGGAGCGCGCGCACTTCGCGAAGCTGATCGAGCTCGGCTTCGTCGATGCATTCCGCCGCTTCGACCAGCCCGAGAAGACCTTCACGTGGTGGGACTACCGGATGCTCGCGTTCCGCCGCAACGCGGGGCTGCGCATCGACCACATCCTGCTGTCGCCTGCGCTCGCCGCCAACTGCACGTCGTGCGAAGTCGACCGCCTCCCGCGCACGTGGGAACAGCCGTCCGACCACACGCCCGTCGTCGCGGTCGTCGGCTGAGCCCCCCACCCGCTCGTGCCCGCGCTCAACCGCGCGCGGGTGCGGGCGGGGGCCCGAGATGAGCCCACAGGAAGCCGAATTCCGCCGCATCTGCTTCGGCACGCTCCAGATCGTCGGCGCTGCCGTGGCCGCCGTCCGTGTTCTCCCAGTACCACACCCGTTCGTGTCCGAGCGCATGCATGCGCGCGGCCATCTTGCGCGCATGCGCGGGATGCACGCGATCGTCGCGCGTCGACGTCGTCAGCAACAGCGGCGGATACACGACACCTTCGCGCACGCGGTGATACGGCGAGTAGGCGGCCAGCGCCGCGCCCTCGCGCGAATCGTCCGGGTCGCCGTATTCGTCGAGCCACGCGGCGCCCGCATGCAGCTTCGGATAGCGCCGCATGTCGAGCAGCGGCACGCGGCACAGCACCGCACCGAACAGCTCCGGACGCTGCACCATGCACGCGCCGACCAGCAGCCCGCCGTTGCTGCCGCCCTCGATGCCGAGCTGCGCGGCCGTCGTCACGCCGCTGCGGATCAGATCCTCGGCCACCGCGATGAAGTCGTCGAACGCACGCTGCCGATGCTCGCGCTGCGCGTCGACGTGCCAGCCCGGCCCGAATTCGCCGCCGCCGCGGATGTGCGCGAACACCGCGACGCCGCCGCGTTCGAGCCATGCGATGCCCAGTGCATCGCTATAGCCCGGCAGGTTCGGAATCGCGAAGCCGCCATAGCCTGACAGCAGGCAGGGTCGCGCGACGCGGGCGACGCCGTCGGGATGATCCAGCCCATCGAGTGCGTCACGCGGCCCGATCAGCGTGTACGGCACCACCGTGCCGTCGCGCGAGCGGGCATTGGCGCGCCGCACGGCGAGCCCGGCCGCGTCGAACCGCACCGGCGGCCGGTCGAGCAGCACGCGGCGCGACGCCGCATCGGCCGCGCGATCGGCCAGATCGGCAAGCCAGCATTCGGGGGGATCGAGATAGGTGTCGACGTCCACGTACACGTCGTCGTTCAGCGTAGACTCGACCGGCTCGACGTCGACTTGCGCGTCGCCCGGCCACTCGAACGGCCGCGCGTGCCACGTCCATGCGCCGTCCTCGCCCTGGCGCGGCTGCCACAGCATCGTGCGGTTTTGCACGTCGTCGAGCCAGCTCGCGATCAGCATCGTGCGGGTATGCGTCCACGTGCACGCGGACGTCGACGGCCGCGGTTCGAACAGCGTCGTGAGCTCACGCGCGCCGGCGAGGAACGCCTGCTCGCGGATCGCGAGCAGCGAGCCGCCCGCGTGACGCACGCCGCCGCAGTCCCAGTCGAGCCGCGGCTCCAGCACGAGCCAGCCCTCCCAGAAGCCGACCTCGACGTGCGTCGGCACGTCGTAGCGCGCCCACTCGCCCGCGTCGGTCAGCCAGTACGCGTGGGCGTCGAAGAAATCCACGCTGCGCCACGCGACGTGGCGGCCGTCGATCGGATCGAACGCCGCGCCCGCGCTGATGTCGTCGGGTTCGCCGCGAAACACGACCGGCGCATCGGCAAGCGGCGTGCCGCGTACCCAGCGGCGCGCGTCGTACGGATAGCCGGCCGCGGTCGCATGCGCTTCGCCGCGGTCCCAGCTCACGTAGACGGTATCGCGGTCGATCCAGCCGACCGTGTGATGCCCCGGCTCGTCGATCGTGAACCCGTCGTCGACGAAACGGCGCTGCACGAGATCGAACTCGCGCACGACGACCGCGTCGGCGCCGCCCGGTGACAGCGACAGCAGCGCGCGATCGCCGTCCGGGTACAGGATCGCGTCCTGCTCGAACACCCACGACTCGCCCTCTTGCGCGCCGAGCGCGTCGACGTCGAGCAGCGTTTCCCACTCGGGCCGGCCCGCGCGCCAGTCGTCCCAGCGCGCGCGGCGCCACAGTCCCTTCGGGTGGAGATCGTCCTGCCACAGGTCGTACGCCCACTCGCGCCAGCGGGTCGGAATCACCGGGCGTTCGCGCGGCAGATACGCCTGCGCGAGCCGCGCGGTGAGCGCGCGATACGCATCGTCGTCGCGCAGCGCGGCACGCGTGCGCGCGTTCTGCTCATCGACCCACGCGCGGGCGCGCTTGCTGTCGAGCGATTCGAGAAAACGGAAGGGATCGGCCCCGGCGGGCCAGCGGAAGGAATCGGACATGACGGATCGCACGTGACGGCAAACCGAGATTATGTCCGATCGCGGCATGCGCGATGCCCGCGCATGCCGCGACGGAGGCTCAAGGCTCCAGGTGCAGTTCCTGGATCTTGCGCGTGATCGTGTTACGGCCGATGCCGAGCCGCTCCGCCGCCTCGACCTTGCGGCCGCGCGTGAAGTCGAGCGCCTCGCGGATCACGGCCGCCTCGAAGCGGCGCGCGAGCTCGTCCATCACGTCGGCCGAGTTCTCGCGCAACAGCCGCGCAACTTCGGTGCGCAGCCCGTTTTCCCACATCGGATAACCGGCCGGCGCGCCGTTCGGTGCAGCCGCGACGGGCGCCGCCGTCAACGGCGCCGCACCGAGCGCCGGCTGCACGCGCAGCCCGTCGCCACCGCCGAGGCTCGCGCCGCCGTGCGCATCCATGCCATCGGCCGTCGCAGTCACCGGCGCACCTGCCGGCACGAGGTCGGGCGGCAGGTCCTTGATCTCGACCGTCTGCGCGGGCGCCATCACGGTCAGCCAGTTCGCGAGATTCTCGAGCTGCCGCACGTTGCCGGGGAACGACAACGACGTCAGGTACGCCAGCGCGTCGTCGGACACGCGCTTGGGCTCGACGCCGAGATCGCGCGCGCTCTTCTGCAGGAAGTGGCGCGTGAGCAGCGCGATGTCCTCGCTGCGTTCGCGCAGCGGCGGCAGCCGCAGCCGGATCACGTTGAGCCGGTGGTAAAGATCCTCGCGGAACAGCCCCTGCCGCACGCGCGCCTCGAGATTCTGGTGCGTCGCGGCGATCACGCGCACGTTCGCACGCAGCGGGTTGTGGCCGCCGACCCGGTAGAACTGCCCGTCCGACAGCACGCGCAACAGGCGTGTCTGCAGGTCGAACGGCATGTCGCCGATTTCGTCGAGGAACAGCGTGCCGTTCTCGGCCTGTTCGAAGCGGCCCTGGCGCGTCGTCTGCGCGCCGGTGAACGCGCCGCGCTCATGACCGAACAGTTCGGATTCGAGCAGGTCCTTCGGAATCGCCGCGGTGTTCAGCGCGATGAACGGTCCGTTCGCCCGCGGGCTGTGCCGGTGCAGCGCCCGCGCGACGAGCTCCTTGCCGGTGCCCGATTCGCCGGTGATCAGCACGGTCGCGGCCGAATGCGACAGGCGGCCGATCGCGCGGAACATGTCCTGCATCGCGGGTGCCTGGCCGAGCATCTCGGGCGCCTCGGCCACGCGCTCGTCCTGCGGCGCGCCGCTGCGCAGGCTTTCCTCGACCGCGCGGCGGATCAGCTCGACCGCCTTGTCGACGTCGAACGGCTTCGCGAGATATTCGAACGCGCCGCCCTGGAACGCCGCGACGGCGCTGTCGAGGTCGGAGAACGCCGTCATGATGATGACGGGCAGGTCCGGCAGACGCTCGTGCACCGCCTGCAGCAGCTCGAGGCCGGAGCCGCCCGGCATCCGGATGTCGGATACGAGCACCTGCGGCGTCTCGTGGTCGAGCGCGGCCAGCGCGTCGCGCACGTTCGCGAAACTCTTCGTCGCGAAGCTGTCCCGGGCGAGCGCCTTTTCGAGCACCCAGCGGATCGATTGATCGTCGTCTACTATCCAGATCGGCTTCATAGGTCGGTCAGTATTGGGGAATCCGGTGAATCGCCATGCTGCCGCTCAATGGTCGAGCGGCAGCAGGATCTGAAATTCGGTACGTCCGGGCCGGCTGTCGACCTCGATCATCCCGTCGTGCTGCTGCACGAACGTCTGCGCGAGCGTGAGGCCGAGGCCGCTGCCGTCGTCGCGCCCGGACACGAGCGGGTAGAAGATCCGGTCGCGGATCTCTTCCGGAATGCCCGGTCCGTTGTCGACTACATGCAAGTCCAGTGCCAGCTTGTACAGGCGCTTCGCGACCGTCACCTTGCGCGCGACGCGGGTGCGCAGCTCGATCTTCGCGTCGCCCTGCGCGATCCGTTCGCGCAGCGCCTGCGCGGCGTTGCGCACGATGTTCAGCAGCGCCTGGATCAACTGCTCCTTGTCGCCGCGCAGGTCGGGCACGCTGACGTCGTAGTCGCGCTCGATCGTGAGCCCGCGCGGAAATTCCGCGAGCATCACCGCGCGCACGCGTTCGCACACTTCATGAATGTTCACGTCGCCGACGATGTGCGGATGCCGGTGCGGCTCGAGCAACCGGTCGACGAGCGTCTGCAGGCGGTCGGACTCCTTGATGATCACCTGCGTGTATTCGCGCAACTCGCCGCGCTCGCGCTCGCTCAGCTCGAATTCGAGCAGCTGGGCTGCGCCGCGAATGCCGCCGAGCGGGTTCTTGATCTCGTGCGCGAGATTGCGGATCAGTTGCTTGTTGACCGCGGTCAGGTCGTGGATCCGTTCCTCGCGATCGGTGCGCGACTGCCGTTCGTTCTCGAACAGTTCGACGAGCACGAAATCGGGCGCGGTCTCGAGGAAGCCGACGATCGCATGCACGTGCAGCGCCTCGTGGCCGGGCCGGTCGAGCACCGTGTCGAGATGCGTCGCGTGAAAGCGCTCCTGGCCGATCGCGGTGATCGTCGACGCGAGCTCGTTCGCGTTCGGAAAAATCTCGCCCCACGGCCGCTGCGCGAGCTGCCGCCGAGAGATGTCGAGCATCGCCTCCGCGGACGGGTTCGCGAACGCAACCCTGAGCGTCTTGCGGTCGAGCACGATCACGACCGTCGGCAGTGCTTCCAGCCCCGCAAGCAGGCCCGAGCGCGCGAGCCGCTCGTCTTCCGTCAGTCGCTCGGGCTGCCCCGTCTTCGCCTTGATCAGATTCTTGAGAGCCATCTTGCGTATCGTCGCGCCTCACCGGGTGGGAACATGAAAATTTGCGGAACAAAAAAGGGACGGCTGGACGCCGTCCCCTTTCAGACTCCGCGGTTCCCGCCGCAGGCCGCGCGACGGGAACGAACCGGCATGACGGCGCTCACTCGAAGCGCCATCGCCGATTACAGCGAGTAGTACATCTCGAACTCGATCGGATGCGTCGTCATGCGGAACTTCGCCAGCTCCTGCTCCTTCAGCGCGAGGTACGCATCGAGCATGCTGTCCGTGAACACGCCACCGCGCGTCAGGAACTCGCGATCCTTGTCGAGCGCTTCCAGTGCCTGGTCGAGGCCCGCGCAGACGGTCGGGATCTTTGCATCCTCTTCCGGCGGCAGGTCGTACAGGTTCTTGTCCGCGGCTTCGCCCGGATGGATCTTGTTCTGGATCCCGTCGAGGCCGGCCATCATCAGCGCCGTGAAGCACAGGTACGGGTTCGCCATCGGATCCGGGAAGCGCGTTTCGATACGGCGACCCTTCGGGTTCGACACGTGCGGAATGCGGATCGATGCCGAACGGTTACGCGCCGAGTAAGCGAGCTTGACCGGTGCTTCGAAGTGCGGGACCAGACGCTTGTACGAGTTCGTCGTCGGGTTCGTGATCGCGTTCAGTGCACGGGCGTGCTTGATGATGCCGCCGATGTAGAACAGCGCCAGTTCCGACAGGCCGGCATAGCCGTTGCCCGCGAACAGGTTCTGGCCGTCCTTCCAGATCGACTGGTGAACGTGCATGCCCGAACCGTTGTCGCCGACGACCGGCTTCGGCATGAACGTCGCCGTCTTGCCGTACGAGTGCGCGACGTTATGGATGATGTACTTCGACCATTGCGTCCAGTCGGCGCGCTGAACCAGCGTCGAGAACTTCGTGCCGATTTCGTTCTGGCCCTGGCCCGCCACTTCGTGGTGGTGCACTTCGACCGGGATGCCGAGCTGTTCGAGCAGCAGGCACATTTCCGAACGCATGTCCTGGAACGTGTCGACCGGCGCGACCGGGAAGTAGCCGCCCTTCGTGCCCGGACGGTGGCCCGTGTTGCCGCCTTCGAATTCCTTGCCTGCCGACCACGGTGCTTCTTCCGAGTTGATCTTCACGAAGCAGCCCGACATGTCCGTGTTCCACTGGACCGAGTCGAAAATGAAGAATTCCGGTTCCGGACCAAAGTAGGCCGTGTCGCCGATGCCCGTGCTCTTCAGGTACGCTTCGCCGCGTTTCGCGAGCGAACGCGGATCGCGTTCGTAGCCCTTGCCATCGGCCGGCTCGACCACGTCGCAGGTCAGCACAAGGGTCGACTCTTCATAGAACGGGTCGACGAAGGCGGCGCTCGGGTCCGGCATGAGCAGCATGTCCGACGCCTCGATGCCCTTCCAGCCGGCGATCGACGAGCCGTCGAATGCATGACCGCTTTCGAACTTGTCTTCGTCGAACGCCGAAACCGGCACCGACACGTGCTGCTCCTTGCCGCGCGTATCCGTGAAGCGGAAATCGACAAACTTGCAGTCCTCGTCCTTCACGAGCTGCATGACGTCGGCGACGGTTTTACTCATAACCTCTTCTCCTGATTGAACAATTCCGGCGGACTGGGAACCGCCTCGTTTATCGAGCTGCCCGGAGTCTGGCTTTGGCGCAGCGCGCCCCGGGTCGACCGAATTCTATATAGCAGCTTCCGTGCCAACCATACACAGAAGCGACATGAATCGCGCCAGCCCGCGCCACTGCGGGGCCCTGCTGCGCGATTCCGGGGCCGGGCGCCGCACCGGTGCTCGCGGGATCGCACCGATATGGTGCAACCGATGAGAGGCGCCGGCGCGACGGAATCATTTTGGTGCATGCGCACCATTCTGCACTCTTTTGGTGAGCACGGGGCGGTGCATGCGCGGCAGGCCACGCGCACATCCGCGCGGCGCCGCCGCGCTAGAATGTTCGTTTGACCGAACCATACGGAGACCTCCTGCCATGAGTACGCTCGACCAGCTTTACGCGAAGGCCGAAGAACGCCGCACCCAAGGCGCGCTCAACTATGCCGGCGCACTGCTGCCGGTCGAGGCATTCGAACTGCTGCAGCTCGACCCGTCGGCGCGCCTCGTCGACGTGCGCACCCGCGCCGAGCTCGACTGGATCGGCCGCCCGCTCGTCGGCGACGGCCAGTACCTGCACCTCGAATGGACGCGCTACCCGGGCGGCGTGCCGAACGCCGAATTCGTCAACGAACTGAAGGCGGCCCTCCCGGCCGATACGCCCATCCTGTTCCTGTGCCGCAGCGCCGCGCGCTCGAAGCTCGCCGCGGTCGCGTCGTCGCAGGCCGGCTTCACGAAGGCGTTCGACCTGCTCGAAGGCTTCGAGGGCGGCAAGGACGCCGAAGGCCACCGCAAGACGGTCGACGGCTGGTGCTTCCGGAAACTGCCGTGGATCGGCGCCTGAGCGCACATCCGTTCAGGCACGCCCGACTGCCACATCGTCGAGCCGGGCGATGACATCCCGATGACGGGCCGCGTTGCGCGGCCCGTGGTTTTTGCGCGGTCCGTTTGCGCGATTGATCGCGGGCCGCTCAGGCGCGCGGCGCATCCGGCTCGACGACATCGCCGCCGAGCAGATGCACGCCTTCGCGCAGCTTCACGAACGCGGCCGCAACCGCTTCCGGCTCACCCTTCACGCCGAGATCGATATGCCGGCGCGCGTAGATGCCGCCGCGCTCCGCGTCGCCCACGCTCGGCAGGCTGAAGACGCGCACGCCCGGGAAGTCGCGCTCGATGTTCTCCATCAGCGGCGTCAACGTCGATTCGGGCAGTTCGAACACGAACAGCGAGCGCTCCGCGTGCGGCGTCACATGATGGAGATGCTGGTACTTCGTGTCGAGCACCCATTCGATCATCGGCCACGCCATCACCGGGAAGCCGGGCACGAAATGGAGATCGCCGACCGAGAAACCGGGAATCCGGTTATAGCCGTTCGGGATGATCGTCGCGCCCACCGGAAACACGCCCATGTTGAAGCGGTGCCGGTTTTCCGGCGAATCGAAATCGACCGGCGTGGCCGGATCGGTGTGCGTCTCGCGAATGCGCTCCGAAATCAGCGCCTTCGCTTCCGGATGCAGCGCGAGCGGCACGCCGAGCGCGGCGGCGGCGCACTGGCGCGTATGGTCGTCCGGCGTCGCGCCGATCCCGCCCGTGGAAAACACGATGTCGCCGGACGCGATCGCGCGTGCGAGCGTCGCGGTGATCCGCGCCGGATCGTCGCCGACGTATTCGGCCCAGTCGAGCGCGAGGCCGCGCGCGCCGAGCAGCTCGATGACCTTCGCCAGATGCTTGTCCTGCCGGCGGCCCGAGAGGATTTCGTCGCCGATGATGATGATGCCGATGCTCATGCCTGCCCCATGTCGATTGCAGTGGCGCGCGAACTCGCGCGCAGGTCGTCCAGCGCGCGCAGGCAATAGTGCCCGAACCACAGCGCCGAGAAGACCAGGATGAAAGCGTAAACCCAGATCATCGCCGCCGCCACGAACGGAAACAGCACCATCATCCAGACCGACGACACCCACACGAAGGTCGGCACGGTGCCGAGCAGGCCGGTCGCGACGCCGATGCCGATCAGCGGCCAGCGATGCTGCCGCACGAGCGCGCGGCGCTCGTCGCGGCTCGCGTGCTGGGCGAGCGCGTCGTAGGTCATCACGCGGTACGTGAGCCAGCCCCAGATCACGGGCGGCAGCAGCGCGAAGAACGGCGGAATCAGCCACAGCGGGATCGTGACGACGAGCAGCACGACGCCGACGAGCGCCGCACCGAGCGAATTGACCGCGCTGCCGAGGAATGTGCCGCCCCGCTTCGCCTCGAGCGCGGCGAACTGTCGGTTCGACAGGTGCTTGATCACGACCGGCATCGAGATTGTCGCGATCAGCAGCAGCACGGTCAGCACGATCAGCGGAATCGCGAGCGACACGACGACGAACGGCGCGACGACCGCATGCAGCTGCGACATCCCGATCGCGTCGAACGCGCGGTACAGCGCGGCGGTCAGCACGAAGCCGTCGAGCGCGCCGCGCGCGGCATCGATCAGCGCCTGCCACGAGAACCACAACAAGACGCCCCACAGCAGCGCCGAGACGACGAAGGGCATCAGGGTCAGCCACAGCATGCGCGGGTGCAGCGCGCTGGCGAACGCCCGGATGAAGGAGCGCAGCAAGTCGTTCATGCGAACCTGTATCGACGGAGAAAAACGGGGAAAGGATAAACCACACGGCCCGCATGCGCCAAAGCGCATGCGGGCCGTGTAGGGAAGCGGTTCAACGGGACGGTGACGAGGTCAGGCCGACGCCGCGCCGCGCTTCGCAGGAACGAGGCGCCGGAAGATCCGCACGAACGCGAGGCCGTGCTGCGCCCAGAAGCCGTCGCCGTAGGACACGCCCTCGACCTGCTCGCGGATGCCGGTCGGCTCGACCGTGCGGTTCCACGACGCGGTGCCGAACATGACGTCCCACCACGGGAACAGCACGCCGAAGTTGCAGCCGTACTTGGTGCCTTCATGGCCGTAGCCGACCGCGTGGTGGCGCCGGTGGAAAGTCGGGCTCACGAGCAGGCGCTCGCCGAGCCGGCCGAACGACAGTCGCGCATTCGTATGCTGGATGCTCTGCAAGAAGTTGGTGACCGCGGTCAGCACGACGAACTGCGACGGCGTCACGCCGATCACGAGCGCGATCGCGGCGAAGAAGCACGACTGGAGCACGTCGTCGAGCAGGTGGTTGCGGTCGTCGCACCACAGCGACATCTGCCGCTGGCTGTGATGGACCGCGTGCAGTTCCCACCAGATGCCGAACTTGTGCTGCCAGCGGTGATACCAGTAGCCGGCGAAGTCGAGCACGATGAGGTAGATCGCGAACGCGACGATCGGCTGCGAGGTCACGCCGGGCCACAGATAGTCGAGGTTGAAGTTCGCGACGCCGTGCAGGCGCAGCCACGACTGGAACTTGTCGAACACCGGCTGCAGCGCGAAGAAGAAGAACAGCGTATAGATGCCGAGCTTCGAGATCGCCGTGTAGATCACGTCGACCCGCACCGCGCGGCGGTTCTTCCAGCGCTCGACGGGCGCGAGCGCCTCGAGCGGGCGCAGCAGCGCGAACATCAGCACCATCTGCAGCGCGCCGATGATCACCCAGTACAGTGCGTCGTAGGTGTCCTCGTCATAGTCCATCAGGTTGAACTTGAAGAGGAGCGGCTGCACGACGTCGACGTACAGCCAGGTCTGGATGTCCGACACGAACGCATCGATCAGGTGCAGCATCGTTCGCCTCCGCCCGTCACGCGCCGTTTGCAGCCTTCCACGGCGCGCGGTCGTAGAAGTAGATCCCGTGCGGCGAACGGCCGACGGCGATCGTCTGCACCAGCTTGCGCGATGCCAGATCGATGATACCGACCTTCTTCGCGAAGCGGAACGTCACCCACAGCGTCTTCTTGTCGGCCGACAGCTCCATGTCGTCCGGCCCCGGCAGCAGGCCGGTGATGTCGCCGACGTTGGTGAGGGTGTTCTCGTCGAGAATGCTGATCGTGTTCGCGACCCGGTTCGTGACGGCGACGTGCGTGCCGTCGGCGAGCGAGCGGAAGTTGTGCGCGCCCTTGCCCGTGTAGATCTGCTTGACGACCTTCTGGTTGCGCCAGTCGACGACCGCGACGTAATCCGCGCCGGTCATCCCGACCAGCAGGAACTTGTCGTCCGGCGTGAGCCACAGGCCGGCCGGCACCTTGCCGACCTTCATCTTCCACTTGACCGTCTGCGTCGGCAGGTCGATCGCCGCGATCTCGCCGGACACCTGCAGCGACACGAGCAGCGTCTTGCTGTCCTTCGTGAACGCGAGGTGGCTCGGCATCACCGCCAGCGGCACGCGCTTCGCGAGGTGCACGTCGTGGCCGTCGTAGCTGTAGATGTCGACGCGGTCGAGCCGCAGCCCCGCCGCCGCGAACCACTTGCGGTCGGGCGAGAAGCCGAGCTGGTACGGATCGTCGATCCCTTCGACGGTGCGCTGCAGCTTGCCCGTCTTCGGATCGAGGAACATCAGGCTGTTCGAGATCGAATTTGCGACGATCAGCGACGAATTGTCGGGCGTCGCCATCAAATGGTGCGGCTCCTTGCCGGTCGGCATCGTGGAGACGACCTCGCGAGTCTGCTGGTCGATCAGGGAAAGCGTCGCTTCGGCCGAGTTGAGGATGATCACGTTATTCGCGTGTGCGGCCGGCGCCAGCACGGCGGCGGCCAGCGCGAGTGCGCGGCCGAGGGAAAGGAAAGTGCGCATGAAGACTCACGTCGTGGAACAGCAGTCATTGTAGAACGTTCGACCGGCCCCGCCGGTTGACGCAAGCCGGGGTTGCGCCACATCGACGCACGCCGCGCCGGCCGTGCGGCCGACTGCGGCAGGCGCCACGGGCCGGCCGCGGTCGGCAGCCGGCGCGGGGCCGGCGGGCCGCCGTGGCGCTAGCGCTGCATCGACTCCCACACCTTGTGCAGACGCTTGACAGAGACAGGCATCGGCGTGCGCAGTTCCTGCGCAAACAGCGAAATTCGCAATTCTTCCAGCAACCAGCGGAATTCCGCGAGCCGCGGATCGGCCACGCCGCCGCGCTGCGACACCGCGCGCTGGTACTGCTGCACAAGCGGCAGCAGCTCGCCGGACTGCTTCGCGTCGCGCGCCGGGTCGGCCTTCAGCTTGTCGATCCGCAACGCGATGCCCTTCAGATAGCGCGGGAAGTGCGCAAGCTGTGCGTAAGGCGTGTCGATCACGAAGCGCTTGCCGACCAGCGCCGCGAGCTGCTGCTGGAGATCCGCGTGGGCCTGCGCAAACGGCTTCGCCTGCGCGAGCTTCTTCACGAGCCCCGCGTATTCGGCGAGGATCTGCCCGACGAGCCGCGCGATCTCCTGCGCGAGCAGGTTCAGGCGGCTCCGGCCCTCGTCGCGACGCGCATGGAAGCTCACGTCGTCGTCGGGCAGCGGATCCTGCAGGCACGCGCGGTCGAGCGCCGTGTCGATCAGCTGGTCGCGCAGCTCGTCCTGCGTGCCGAGCGACATGTACTGCATCGCCATCTCGCGCAGCCCCGGCAGGTTCTTCTCGAGGAACTTGATCGGCTCCTTCAATTGCAGCGCGAACAGCCGCCGCAAGCCGGCCCGGTGAATCCGCGCGGCCTCCTCCGGCGAGTCGAACACCTCGACGTCGCAATGCGTGCCGCGATCGACGAGTGCCGGATAGCCGTACAGCGTCTGGCCGCGCCGACGGATCTCCAGCAGCTCGGGGAGCTTGCCGAAGTTCCACGTCGTCAGGTTCTCGTACAGCGCGGTCGCGCCGGCTTCCGCCGCGGCGGCCGTGTTCGGCGCCGCGCCCTTGCCGGCCTTGCCGCCCTTCGCCGCTGAACCCGGCGCGGCAGCGGGCGCCGGCGTGTCGCCAGCATTGCCCGCGTCGCCCGTGCCAGCCTCGCCGCCGGGCGCGATCGTCGACGCCGCCGCGATCTTCTGGAACTGCTGCTGCGCCTGCGCGCCCAGTTCCTGCCGCAGCTGCGCGAGATTGCGCCCCATCGCGAGCTGGCGGCCGTGCTCGTCGATCACCTTGAAGTTCATGAACAGGTGCGCGGGCAGCGTCTCGAGCTTGAAGTCGGCCGTCTTCATCGCGACCTGCGTCTCGCCGCGCACGTCGGCGATCAGCGCCTCGACGAGGCCGCCCGCGCCGAAGCGCTCGCGCCCCATGCGCTCGACGAAGCCGGCCGCGTACTCGGGCAGCGGCACGCAGTGCCGGCGCAGCTTCTGCGGCAGCGACTTCAGCAGCAGCTGCACCTTCTCCTTCAGCATTCCCGGCACGAGCCATTCGCAGCGACGCGCGTCGACCTGGTTCAGCGCATACAGCGGCACCGCGAGCGTCACGCCGTCGCGCGGCGTGCCGGGCTCGAAGTGGTACGTGAGCGCCATCTCGACGCCGGCCATCGTCGCGCGCTTCGGGAACAGCTCGGTCGTCACACCGGCCGCCTCGTGGCGCATCAGGTCGTCGCGCGACAGGTACAGCAGCCGCTGCTTGTCCTCCGCCCGGCCGCCCTTGCTCACCTCGTCGCGATACCAGCGCTCGAACGCGGCGCCCGTGTGGATGCCCTCCGGAATCGCCTGATCGTAGTACGCGTAGATCAATTCGTCGTCGACCAGCACGTCCTGCCGGCGCGACTTGTGCTCGAGCTGCTCGATGTCGGCGAGCAGCTTGCGGTTGTGCGCGAAGAACGGCAGCTTCGTGTCGAACTCGCCCTCGACCAGCGCGCCGCGAATGAACAGCTCGCGCGCTCGCGCCGGATCCTGCCGGCCGAACGCGACGCGCCGGCGGTGGTAGATCGGCAGCCCGTACAGCGTCGCGCGCTCGAACGCGCTGACCTGCGCGGGACGCTTTTCCCAGTGCGGCTCCGACAGTGACTTCTTCAGCAGGTGCGCGCCGATCTTCTCGACCCATTCCGGCTCGATCTTCGCGAGGCAGCGCGCGTACAGCCGGCTCGTCTCGACGAGTTCGGCCGCCATCACCCAGCGGCCGGCCTTCTTCGCGAGCGCGGAGCCCGGCCACAGGTAGAACTTGATCCCGCGCGCGCCGAGATAGTGCGGATCGTCGTCGGCCTTCATGCCGAGGTTGCCGAGCAGGCCCGTCAACAGGGCCAGATGGATCTGCTCGTAGGTTGCCTCGACTTCGTTGAGCCGCCAGCCATGCTCGCGCACGACCGTCAGCAGTTGCGAATGCACGTCGCGCCATTCGCGCAGCCGCAGGTGCGACAGGAAGTTCTGCCGACACGCGTCAATCAGCTGACGGTTCGATTTCTTGTGCGCGACGGCCTCTTCGAACCACGCCCAGATCTTCAGCCACTGCAGGAATTCGGAGCGCTCGTCGGCGAACCGGCGGTGCGCCTGGTCGGCCTGCTCCTGCGCTTCGATCGGACGGTCGCGCGGGTCCTGCACGGACAGCGCGCTCGCGATGATCAGCACCTCGCGCAGCGACTGCTGGTCGCGTGCGGCGAGGATCATCCGGCCGACGCGCGGATCGAGCGGCAGCCGCGCGAGCTCGCGGCCGAGCGGCGTCAGCGCGTTGTCGTCGTCGACCGCGCCGAGTTCGTTGAGCAACTGGTAGCCGTCCGCGATCGCGCGGCCGGGCGGCGGCTCGAGGAACGGGAACGATTCGATTTCGGTCAGGTGCAGCGACTTCATCCGCAGAATCACCGACGCGAGCGACGAGCGCAGGATTTCCGGATCGGTGAAGCGTGCGCGCGCCTGGTAGTCGCTTTCCTCGTACAAGCGGATGCAGACGCCATCGGCCACCCGGCCGCAGCGACCCGCGCGCTGATTCGCGGCGGCCTGCGAGATCGACTCGACCTGCAGCTGCTCGACCTTGTTCCGGTACGAATAGCGCTTCACGCGCGCGAGACCGGTGTCGACGACGTAGCGGATGCCCGGCACCGTCAGCGACGTTTCGGCCACGTTGGTCGCAAGCACGATGCGGCGCGCGTTCGACGCCTTGAATACCTTGTCCTGGTCGGCCGCAGAGAGTCGCGCGAACAGCGGCAGGATCTCGGTATGCGGCGGATGGTGCTTGCGCAGCGCCTCGGCCGCTTCGCGAATCTCGCGCTCGCCGGGCAGGAACACCAGCACGTCGCCGGGGCCTTCGCGGCACAGTTCGTCGACCGCGTCGACGATCGCGTCCATCAGGTCGCGTTCGGCCTCGCGTGCGGTTTTCACGCGGTCGCGGCCGCCCGTGCCCTCGGCGTTCTTCACGGCCGGGCGATCCTCGGCCACCGGGCGGTAGCGCATCTCGACCGGATACAGCCGCCCGCTCACCTCGATCACCGGCGCCGGGCGCTCGTCGCTGCCGAAATGGCGCGCGAAGCGGTCGGCGTCGATCGTCGCGGACGTGACGATCAGCTTCAGGTCCGGCCGCCTCGGCAGGATCTCCTTCAGGTAGCCGAGCAGGAAGTCGATGTTCAGGCTGCGCTCGTGCGCCTCGTCGATGATCAGCGTGTCGTACGCCTTCAGCAGCGGGTCGGTCTGCGTCTCGGCGAGCAGGATGCCGTCCGTCATCAGCTTCACGGACGCGCCCGGCGCGAGATTGTCGGTGAAGCGCACCTTGTAGCCGACCACCTCGCCGAACGGCGTGCCGAGTTCCTCGGCGATCCGCCGGCCGGTCGACGATGCGGCCAGGCGCCGCGGCTGCGTATGGCCGATCAGGCCCGTGCCGCCGGCGCCGAGGCCGCGGCCGAGATCGAGACAGATCTTCGGCAGCTGGGTGGTCTTGCCCGACCCCGTTTCGCCGCAGACGATGACAACCTGGTGAGCGGCGATCGCGCGCGCGATTTCGTCGCGCTTGCCCGATACGGGCAGGCTTTCGGGATACGTGATCGGCGGAACGGGATTCGGTGCGACGGCCGCGCGCGGCGCACGCTCGCGGCGTGGGGTGCGCGCATCCGCCCGCGGTGCGTCCGTCGCCGCGGCCGGCGGGTGCGCGTCGCCGCGCCGTTCGTCACCGCGCGGCCCGCGCGGCGGCTTGCCTGCCTGCTGTTGCTGCGGCTGGCGCGGCGGCTGGCCTTGCTGCTCACGCGCATCGGCCGCACCATCCGGGTGCCTGGCCGACGGCGCTTTGGCCCGCGTCGGCGCGGGACTTTTAGGTACATTCGACATGGGGGCGCATTATAATCCCGCCCATGAATTCCCAAACCGACCTCCCTCCCGCCCAGACCGGTGCCGCGACGCCGCCGGCTGCCGACGATTCGGCCGCCAGCCACGCGCAGTTCGTCGACTGGATGCGCTCCGTCGCGCCCTATATCCACAAGTTCCGCAACAGCACGTTCGTCGTGGGGTTCGGCGGCGAGGTGGTGCAGCAGGGACTCCTGAACGCGCTCGTGTCCGACATCGCGCTGCTGCAGGCGATGGGCATCCAGATCGTGCTGGTGCACGGCTCGCGCCCGCAGGTCGAGGAGCAGCTGAGCCTGCATGGTGTCGAATCCGAGTTTTCGCACGGACTGCGCATCACCGATGCGCGCGCGCTCGAATCCGCGAAGGAAGCGGCCGGCGAAGTGCGTCTCGACATCGAGGCCGCGATCAGTCAGGGTCTGCCGAACTCGCCGATGGCGCACGCGCACATCAGCGTCGTGTCCGGCAACTTCGTGACCGCACGGCCGGTGGGGATTCTCGACGGGGTCGATTTCGCGCACACGGGCATCGTGCGCAAGATCGACGCCGAATCGATCCGTCATTCGCTCGCGAGCCGCAAGCTCGTGCTGCTGTCGCCGCTCGGTTTCTCGCCGACCGGCGAAGCGTTCAACCTGTCGATGGAAGACGTCGCGTCGGCGGCCGCGATCGCGCTGCGCGCCGACAAGATCATCTTCCTGACCGAGGCGCCCGGCATCGTCGGCGACGAAGGCGAGCTGGTCCGTGAAATGTCGCTCGACGCAGCCGCCGAGCTGCTCGATTCCGGCAACGTCCAGGGCGACGACGCGTTCTTCCTGAAGCACTCGATCCGCGCGTGCCGTGGCGGCGTGACCCGTGCCCACCTGATCCCGCAGTCGCTCGACGGCAGCATGCTGCTCGAACTGTTCCTGCACGACGGCGTCGGCACGATGATCTCGTACGAGAATCTCGAGAGCCTGCGCGAAGCGACGCCGGACGACGTCGGCGGCATCCTGTCGCTGATCGAGCCGCTCGAGTCGGACGGCACGCTGGTACGGCGCGGCCGCCACCAGATCGAACGCGACATCGACCACTTCTCGGTGATCGAGCACGATGGCGTGCTGTTCGGCTGTGCGGCGCTGTATCCGTACCAGCAGGAAAAGATCGGCGAGATGGCGTGCCTGACGGTCGCGCCGGAAGCGCAGGGCTCGGGCGACGGCGAACGCCTGCTCAAGCGCATCGAGCAGCGCGCCCGCGCGCGCGGCCTCACGCATATCTTCGTGCTCACGACGCGCACCGAGCACTGGTTCCTCAAGCGCGGTTTCGTCAAGGTCAGCGTCGACGACCTGCCGGAAGACCGCCGCAAACTCTATAACTGGCAGCGCAAGTCGCTCGTGCTGATGAAGCAGCTCTGAGCGCAGGCACGACTGCCCTCCCCCAGTCCGATTACAGGAGAAGTACACGATGGCTCGAATGATTCAATGCGCGAAGCTCGGCAAGGAAGCCGAGGCTCTCGATTTCCCGCCGCTGCCGGGCGAACTCGGCAAGCGCATTTACGAAAGCGTGTCGAAGGAAGCGTGGCAAGGCTGGCTCAAGCAGCAGACGATGCTGATCAACGAGAACCGCCTGAACATGGCCGACCCGCGCGCGCGTCAGTACCTGATGAAGCAGACCGAGAAGTACTTCTTCGGCGACGGCGCGGACCAGGCGTCCGGCTTCGTGCCGCCGACGGAAGGCTGAGCACCGCGCATCGAGCGGGCCGGCCGTGCCGGCCTCGCGCGAAGCAGTGCAAGGCAAACGGCACCGTGCATCGCACGGTGCCGTTTGCTTTTGGGGACGGGCAATCGAGCCGATGCGAGTCTGCCCGGCGCATGCGATGCCGCCAGGTCAGGTCGCGCCGGCCTGCCCCGCCGGCTTCAACGTGCCGCGCTCGTCCGGCTGCGCGGACTCGCCGGCCGCGGCGTCGGCGCTCGCGCTTGCGCTTGCGATGCCCCATTCGGCCGCATCGCTGCGCTCGGCGCTCGACAGCTCATCCGCACGGTAGCCGGTGCGATTGAGCAGCGCGAGCATGCAGCCGAGCGACACGAGCGCGTACAGCCCCGACGCGATCGCGACGCCGACGATGCTGCCGGTCGCGTTCAGGATCGCCTGCGCGAGCACCGGCGTGCCGCCGCCGACGACGAGCGCGCTCAACTGATACGCGAGCGACAGGCCCGTATAGCGGATGTTGGCCGGAAACACGCGTGCGAGCACGCCGCCGACCGCACCGTAGAACATCGCCGACGGGATCGTCGAGATGCACATCCCCACGACGGCGACCCAGTACGACCGGGTCGCGAGTGCATGGAACATCACCGGCATCAGCACGATCTCGGGAATCAGGATCCAGCACATCGCGCGGCGCATGTCGATCTTCGACACGAACCACGCGCCGATCGGCTGCATCAGGAACTGCACGACGAGCGAGATCGACAGGATGCCGAGGAACGTGCCCTGCGCGTAGCCGAGCTCCTTGGTCGCCCACGACAGCGCGAACGTGCTGCGGAAATACGTGACGTTGATCACCGGCAGCGTGCCGGCCGCGAGCAGCACGACGGCCCAGTGGTCGCGCACGACGTCGCGCAGCGGCAGCTTCACCGTCCGCTTGCGCGCGAGCACGCGCTGCATGTCGATCGATTCCTCGAGCCGCAGCCGGATCACCATCCCGATGATCACGAGCACCGCCGACAGCAGGAACGGAATGCGCCAGCCCCACATCAGGAACGACGGCGTCGGCAACGCGCTCAACGCGAAGAAGGCGACCGTCGCGAGCAGGTTGCCGGTGGGCGAGCCCTGCTGAGCGAATGCCGCATACAGGATGCTGCGATGCTTCGGCGCGTTCTCGCTCGCGATCAGCACCGCACCGCCCCACTCGCCGCCGACCGCGATGCCCTGCAGCACACGCAGCACGACGAGGCCCGCGGGCGCCCACACGCCGATCGACGCATAGCCGGGCAAGAGGCCGATGCCGGTCGTGGCAAGCCCCATCATGATCAGCGTGATCACGAGCGCGGTCTTGCGGCCGACGCGATCGCCGAGATGCCCGAACACGATCCCGCCAAGCGGCCGCGCGGCGAAACCGGCCCAGAACGTGACGAACGCGAGCAGCGTCGCGACGCCGGGATCCATCGTGCTGGAAAAGAACACCTTGCCGAACACGAGCGCGGCGGCGGTGCCGTAGATGTAGAAGTCGTACCACTCGATCGTGGTGCCGACGAAGGCCGCGAGGGCGGCGCGGCCGGGCCTTGGCGGCACGGCGGACGGGGATTGCGGACGGCTCATCGATGTCTCCATGTTTGTGATCGGCGGCGCGACTGTCGCGCGCCTTGCCGGATGGCCGGCCTTGCGCCGCCGGCTGGCGGTGTTGCTTTACGGCTTTACGTTCTGCTGCTTTGCGTTCTGCTTCCTCGGCCGGGAACGCTCACCCGCGTGCCCCGTCGGCCGGTCACGTCTGGTCCGGCGCGACCTTCAGCACGCCGGCGTCGAGCAGTTGCTGCTGGAGCGCGGGATCGACGCCGAGGCGATCGAGCACCGCGCGCGTGTCGCGGCCGAGCGCCGGTGGCGGCGAGCGATAGGTCGCCGGCGTGCGCGACAGCTTCACCGGCGATGCGGTGCCGCGATATGCGCCGATCTCGACGAACAGCTCGCGGTGCAGCGCATGCGGGTCGCGCGCGACATCGGCGACCGTGCGCACCGGCCCGCACGGCACGCACGCCGCCATCAGGTCGCGCGCGAGCGGCTCGCACGGATGGGCGGCAAGCCGTGCCTCGAGTTCGGCCTTCAGCTCGGGCCGGTGCGCGCAGCGGCTGCGGTTGTCGACGAAGCGCGGATCGCCGGCGAGCGCCGGCGCGCCGAGATGCGCGACGAGCCGTGCGAACTGCCGGTCGTTGCCGACCGCGAGGAAGATCGGCACCGTCGCCGTGCGGTAGCTGTCGTACGGCGCGATGTTCGGATGCGCGTTGCCGCTGCGCTCGGGCACGCGCCCCGAGCCGAAGAAGTTCGGCAGGTGCGGATGCAGCAGCGACACGCCGCAGTCGTACAGCGCGATGTCGATCGACTGGCCCTGCCCGCTCTTCTCGCGCTCCGCGAGCGCGAGCAGGATGCCGGCCAGCGCGTTGAGCCCCGTGACCATGTCGACGATTGGCAACCCGATGCGCATCGCGTCGCCGTCGCGCTCGCCGTTGACGCTCATCAGCCCGGCCATCGCCTGGATCACCGCGTCGTAGCCAGGCAGCCCGCCGAGCGGACCGTCTGCGCCGAAGCCGGTCACCGCGCAGTGGATCAGGCGCGGGAAGCGCGGCCGCAGCTCGCGCGCGTAGTCCATCCCCCAGCGCGCGAGCGTGCCGGGCTTGAAGTTCTCGACGAGCACGTCGGCGTCGTCGAGCAGGCGCCACAGGATCGCGCGCCCTTCGTCGCGGGACAGGTCGAGCGCGAGCCCTTCCTTGTTGCGGTTCACGCCCATGAAATACCACGCGGTGTCGCCGAGGAACGGCGGCCCCCAGCCCCGCGTCTCGTCGCCGTCCGGCGGCTCGATCTTGATCACCGTCGCGCCGTGGTCGGCGAGCGCCTGCGTGCAGTACGGGCCGCCGAGCACGCGGCTCAGGTCGACGACCTTCAGGCCGTCCAGTGCGCCGCGCGTCGCGTTCGTCGTGTTCGTCACGTTCATCGTTCGACCTCCGGCAGCAGGTCGAGCGCCATGTCGAGCGGCACCGGCGTGCCGCGCACCAGCGCGTCGAACGCCATCGCTTCGTCGTCGCGCGACGACGGCGCGAACGGGTCGATCGGCAGCAGCTTGTGACGCACGATCAGGTGCGCGAGCGCAAGGCGCCGGTAATCGGGCGCGAGCCGCACGCCCTCGCACGCCATCAGCACGGCCGCGCTCGCGTAGTACAGCGCCGACGCGGCCTGCCGCACGCACGCGTCGTCGCCTGCCGCCGCAACCCGGGCGAGCGCATCGCATGCGCGCGCGAGAATGCGCCGCAGCGCCGCGCGACTTGCGTCGGGCAGCGGCGCCGCGCCGAGCCGATCGCCGAGGAAGGTGCGCAGCGCGTCCAGTGCCTGCTCGCGCTGCGCGGCGCGCGCGACGTCGAGCGCGACGATGTTGCTGGTGCCTTCCCAGATCGAGCCGAGATGCGCGTCGCGCACGATGCGCGCATCGCTCCATTCCTCGATGTAGCCGGTGCCGCCGCGCACCTCCATCGCGTCGCCGGTCACGCGGCGCGCATCGCGGCACGCGCGGAACTTGATCAGCGGCGTCAGGATGCGCACGCAGCGCGCGGCCTGCTCGTCGCCCGCATCCGCCTGCGGCAGCAGCAGCGCGATCTGCATGAACATCGCACGCGCGGCCTCGGCGGGCAGCAGCATCTTCATCAACTGGCGCTGCATCAGCGGCATCTCGATCAGCGTGCGGCCGAACGCCGTGCGGTGCGCGGCCACGTGCAGCGACTCGTTCAGCGCGCGCCGCATCAGCCCGGCCGCGCGCACGCCGTTCGACAGCCGCGACATGTTGATCATGTCGGCCATCTGGTGAAAACCGCGGCCGATCTCGCCGATCAGGTAGGCCTGCGCGCCTTCGAGCGCGATCTCGCCGCTCGCCATCGACCGGCTGCCGAGCTTGTCCTTCAGCCGCACGATCCGGTAGCGGTTACGCGTGCCGTCCGGCAGTGTCTTCGGCAGCAGGAACAGCGCGAGCCCCTTGATGCCGTCCGGCGCGCCGTCGGGCCGCGCGAGCACCATCGCCAGATCGGCGTCGGCGTTCGAGCAGAACCACTTGTCTCCGTACAGGCGCCACACCGCTTCGCCCGGCGCGTGCGTTTCGCGCACCGCGCGCGTCGCGATGCGGCCGACGTCGGAGCCGGCCGCCTGCTCGGTCATGAACATCGCGCCCTGGAACAGCGTGTCGAAATCGCGCGACGCGAGCCTCGGCAGGTAGTGCTCGACGAGCGCCGGTTCGCCGAAACGGCGCAGCGTGCGCGTGAGCGAGTCGGTCATGCTGACCGGGCAGCACAGCCCGAATTCCGCCTGCACGAACAGGAACGTCAGCGCGTACTTGACGAGCGGCGCCACCGCCTCGGGCTGGTGGCTCAGCGCCGCGAGCCCGAGTTCGGAATACGCGACGCGTTCGAGCGCGACGTACGCCGGGTCCTTGTCGATCCGCTGCACGGCCTCGCCGCGCCGGTTGCGATGTTCGAGCACGGGCGGATGCTTGTCCGCGCGCGACGCCCATTCGTCGAGTTCGCCCGACACGCGCGCGCCGAGTGCATGCAGTTGCGGTTCGAGTCGTGCGTATTGGGCGGCGCCGAGGTGCAGCCTCAGCAACGCGCCGAGATCGGGATCGGCCGTGAAGAAATTGATGCCCCGGCTGTCGGGGATGTTGCCGGATGCGCCGGCGTCCGGCGTGCGAGCGGTGTCGTTCATGCATGCGTCTCCATGGTGGCCCGGCTGCCGGCCGGCGCCCGCACCGTGGCGGCGCGGCGGCCGATGCCAGGCGTTACGCAGAGCCTAGGCGCGTGATCGATAAGCGTCCAATACAGGATTTGTCCGGTACGATAGACAGAATTTATCGTTGCCGGAGCCGGGAGGAGACAGCATGGAACTGCGGCAGTTGCGCTACTTCGTGGCGGTCGCCGAGGAACTGCATTTCGGGCGCGCGGCGAAGCGCTTGTTTATCTCGCAGCCGGCGCTGAGCTTCGACATCCGCAAGTTCGAGGAAGCGCTCGGCGTGCAGCTCTTTTCACGCACCAACAAGACGGTCGCGCTGACCAATGCGGGCGCGGTGCTGCTCGGCGAAGCGCGCCGGCTGCTGCTGCAGGCGAGCGAGGCCGAGCGTCTCACGGTGCGCTCGGCGTCCGGTCTCGCGGGTCGGCTGCGGATCGGCTTCGTCCATTCGATGCTGTATCGCGGGCTGCCCGATGCGGTGCAGCGCTTCGAGGCCGACTATCCGGGCGTGGAGATCGTGCTGAGCGAGATGAACACGCACGCGCAGGTGCAGGCGGTCCAGCGCGGCCAGATCGATCTCGGTTACGCGCACTGGGGCCACTGCCCGCCCGAGGTCGAATCGACGCCCGTCTACGCGGAACCCTTCGTATGCTGCCTGCCGGCCGCGCATCCGCTCGCGCGGCGCCGGCAGGTCGCGCTCGCCGCGCTAGCCGCGGAGCCGTTCATCCTGTTTCCGCGCGACGCGGCGCCGCACTATCACGACCTGACCATCGCGCAATGCGTGAACGCGGGATTCAGCCCGCTGATCCGTCACGAGGCGCGGCTGTGGCAGACGATCCTGTCGATGATCGAGTTCGGGATGGGCGTCGCGCTGGTGCCGCGCGTGCTGCAGCAGGTGAAGAGCGACCGGCTCGCGTTCCGGCCGCTGAAGGATGCGTCGCTCGAATCGCGCACGCTGGAACTGAAGCGCAGCGGCACCGCCGAACCGGTCGCGCTGCGCTTCGCCGACTACGTGCGCGCGTCGATCGACGCGCTGCCTGCGCTCGCGGGGTGAGCCGCCGCCGCTACTTCGCGTCCGGCTGCAGCACCGGCTGCGCGCGCCGGTACCACACCGCGTACACGACCGACAACGCGATCAGGAACGGAATGCCGAAGATCAGCGTCATGTGGAATTCGGCGGTGAAGTAGGTCGTCACCATCACCGCGAGCATCAGCGCCGCGCCGAGCAGTGTCAGCAGCGGAAAGCCGCGCATCCGGAACGCGGGCGCCGGCAGGCCAAGCGCCGCGCGACGCCGCCGGAAGCAGTAGTGCGTGACGAAGATCATCATCCACGTGAACAACGCGCCGAACATCGACACCGACATCATGATCGTGAACGATGCATCCGGATACAACACGCTCAGCACCGTCGCGAGCGCGATGCCAAGCGTCGACAGCATCAGCGCACCGAACGGCACGCCGCGCGCGTTCACCTCGCCGAGCGCCTTCGGTGCGTGGCCCGCGCGCGACAGGCTGAACATCATCCGCGTCGTGATGTAGAGCTGGCTGTTCATCGCGGACAACGCGGCGATCAGCACCACGAAGTTGATCAGCCCGGCCGCGCCCGGCAGGTGGATCGCCTCCATCACCTTCACGAACGGGCTCTCGTCGCGCCCCGCCGCCGTCCACGGCACGATCGCGAGCATCAGCGCGAGCGTGACGAGGTAGAACAGCACGAGCCGCACGATCGTCGAGCGGAACGCGCTCGTCACCGCGCGCTCGGGATCTTCCGCCTCGCCCGCCGCGACCGCGATCATCTCGATGCTCAGGTAGCTGAAGATCGACACGATCACCGCGACCCACATCCCCCACATGCCCTTCGGAAAGAAGCCGCCGCGATCGGTGTAATGATGGAAACCCGCGCGCGCCGCGCCGTCGCCGACCAGCGCCGGATTGCCGAAGACGACGTACGCGCCGAGCACGATGAAGCCGACGATCGCCGCGATCTTCACGACCGAGAAACCGTATTCGACCGCACCGAACACGTCGACGCTGCGCGCGTTGACGAACACGAGCAGCGCCGAGAAGCCGACGATCCACAGCCAGCCCGGCACGCCCGGGAACCAGTACTTCATGTACAGCGCGATCGCGGTGACTTCGGTGCCGACCGCGAGCACGATGCACGCCCAGTACGCATAGCGCACGAGAAACCCGGCCCACGGGCTCACGTAATGTTCGGCGTAGGCGCCGAACGATCCGGAGGTCGGGTGCGCGACCGTCATCTCCGCGAGACAGCCCATCAGCAACAGCGAGATGAACGCGCCGATCGCGTAACTGACGAGCACGCTCGGGCCCGCGAAGCCGATCGCGAACCCGCTGCCGAGAAACAGACCGGTGCCGATCGCACCGCCGATCGCGATCATCGCCATCTGTCGTGCGGAAAGCGTGCGGCGCAGACCGTGCTCGCGCGCCGCGATGTGCTGGAATTGCCCTTCTGGTTGCATCGAATGACCTCGTTCTAAAGCGTCAGTCCGGTCGAAACGTCCACGGCGCACGGGCCGGTGCCGGACCGCACCGGCCACCGCGCGCCGCGTACTCAGAACAGGTGGCGCAGGCCGGCCGCGATGCCCGTCTGGTTGCCGCGTCCGGGCATTTCGGTGAACGCGCCGCCGCTCACCCGGTTGTAGTCGAGCGTCGCATAGACCTGCGTCGCCTTCGACAGCGCGTACTCGGCCTCGAGCACGCCCGTATAGCGCTTGCCGCCGTTACCTGCCACGCCGTTCACGTTGCGGATGTCGTCGTAGTAACCGACGCCCGTCACCGATACCGCCGGCGTGACCTTCACACTCACGCCGGTATAGAAGATCGCGTCGCGGCGCGGGTTGTCGGCGAACGAACCGTAGGTCACGTCGCGGCCCGGCGCGTTCAGCAGCTGCCGATCGAGCATGCCCGTGCGGTCGATGCCGCCGAGATAGCCGGCGTACAGCGTCGCCGCGCCGAACGCGTAGCGTGCGCCCGCGCCCCATGCCTGCTGTGCACGGCTGTTCAGGTCACGCACCTGCTGGTAGGTCGCGCCGACCATCAGTCCGCCGAGCGTGTACGACACGTGCGTGCCCCAGTACGCATTCGCGCCGAGGCTGCCCGCGACGCCGCCGAAACCGTAGCTCGCGCCGACGTCCAGGCCGCCGAACGTGCCGTCGTAGCTGACGGCGTTGCTTGCGCGGCCCTGCGTGAGGAAGTACGGCCACATGTTGGCCGTGTAGTTGCCGACCGTCAGCGGATCGAGATCGCCAAACAGGTTGAACGCCTCGGTCGCCTGCCGGCCGAGCTTCACGGTGCCCCAGTCGCTCGCGAGGCCGACATACGCGTAGCGGCCGAACAGCGCGCCGTCGAGCTGCCCGTTCTGCGGCTCGAAGCCGCTCTCGAGCTGGAAGATCGCCTTCATGCCGCCGCCGAGCGCTTCGCTGCCCTTCAGGCCCCAGCGGCTGTTGGTGATCGCGCCGTTGGTCATCTGCACGCTCGCGTCGTTCGACGCATTCGCATGCGTCGTGTAGCGGATGCTCTGGTCGACGATGCCGTACAGCGTCACGCTGCCCTGCGCCATCGCGCCGCTCGCGGCGAGCATGCCCGCCATCGTCGGTAGTGCTAATCGAATCATTCTCGTCATGTTCGTCTCCATCCTTGTCTTTATCCTTGTTGCACTTCTTGGGGTTTTCTGGTGATTGCGGGTGATTACGGGTACTGCAAGCCGCGCCACGCGGCATGGTGCTAGTCGCGCGCCGCCGGCAGCGCGACGTACGCGACGAGTTCGACGCGCATCGTCGGATGCGCGAAGCCCTGCACGCCCACGCATGTGCGGTTCGGATACGGTTCGCGGAAGTGGCGCCGGTATTCGGCGTCGAATTCCGGCATCGCCTTCACGTCGGACAGATAGACAAGCACCTGCGCGACGTCGTCCATCGTCGCGCCGGCCGCCGCGACGGCCTTCGCGAGATTGTCGAGCGTGGTGCGCGCCTGGTCGGTCATCGTGTCGCCGGCGATCGTGCCGGATGCATCGACCGGCCCGTGGCCGGTAAACATCAGTCCGCCCGCGCGGGTTGCCCACGAGAACGGCTGGGCCAACTGCGGCAAGTCGACCGGGATCGTGTCTGCCATGGTGTCCTCCTTCGGTTCGGGATCGGCCGCTCAGGCGGCCTGGCGCGACGTGCCGCCGAGCACGTCGGCGATCGCGTTCGCGACATGGTCGACGTTCGCGTCGTTCAGGCCGGCAATGCACATGCGGCCCGAGCGCAGCAGGTAGACGCCGTGCGACGCACGCAGGCGGTCCACGTCGGTCGCGGCGATGCCCGTATAGCTGAACATCCCGCGCTGCGTGACGAGTGCATCGAACGCGGGTGCGGGCAGGCGCGCGTCGAGCCGCGCCTTCAGCGCGCCGCGCATGCGCTTGATGCGCGCGCGCACCTCCGCGACTTCGTCCTCCCAACACGCGCGCAGCACGTCGTCGTTCAGCACGGTCGACACGAGCTGCGCGCCGAACAGCGGCGGACTCGAATAGGTGCGGCGCACGCCGGCTTGCAACTGGCTCAGCACCGTCGCCGCTTCGCCCGCGCTCGCGCAGACGATCGACAGCCCGCCGACGCGCTCGCCGTACAGCGAGAAATTCTTCGACAACGAGTTGCTGACGATCGCCGGCAGCCCGGCTTCGACGATCGCGCGCACGGCCCAGGCGTCGTCGTCGAGCCCGTCGCCGAAGCCCTGGTACGCCATGTCGAGGAACGGAATCAGCCCGCGGCGCGCGAGCACGTCGATCACCGCGCGCCACGCGTCGCGGCCGAGGTCGAGGCCCGTCGGGTTGTGACAGCACGGCTGCAGCAGCACGATGCTGCGCGCGGGCAGCGCATCGAGCGCCGCGAGCATCGCGTCGACGCGAAGATCGTTGCGCGCTTCGTCGTAGTACGGATACGTGTGCACGTCGAGGCCGGCCGCCGAGAAGATCACGCGATGGTTGTCCCACGTCGGATCGCTGATCCAGATCGCGCTGTCGGGGAAATAGCGCTTCACGAACTCGGCGCCGAGCCGCAGCGCGCCCGAGCCGCCGAGCGTCTGCAGTGTCGCGATGCGCCCTTGCGCGAGCGCCGCGCAGCCGGCGCCGAACACGAGACGCTGCACGCCGTGCCGGTACGCGGCGAGCCCTTCCATCGGCAGATACGTGTGCGGCGCGCCGGCTTCGCGCAGGCGCTCGGCCGCCAGACGCGTGCTCTCCAGCACCGGGATGCGGCCCGCGTCGTCGTAGTAGAGGCCGATGCTGAGGTTGACCTTGTGCGGATGCGCATCCTGCTGGAACGCCTGAAACAGCGACAGGATCGGGTCGCCCGGATAGGCGGGAACATGTTCGTACATGGCGGAATGACGGTAGGAGTTGAAGGCGGCGATACGGCCGGCGGCGTGACAGCGCGTCAGGCCGTGCGGTCGAGGCATGGGGCGCATGTTATCGAGGACGAAATAGAATGAGCTTCACTTTTCGATGACGAATCGCGTCGATTGCAGTAGAGTCTGCGCCTGGTATCTCAAAATTCACGGGATTCTGCGAAATGACTTTGGATCGAACCGACATGCGGATCCTGCGGCACCTCGAGCGGGACGGCCGCATCAGCAATCAGGACCTCGCGAACGCGGTCGCGCTGTCGCCGTCGGCGTGCCTGCGGCGCGTGAAGCTGCTCGAGGAACGCGGCGCCATTGCGGGGTACCGCTGCACGATCGAGCCGAAGAAGGTCGGCGTCGCGTTCGAGGCGCTGGTGCATGTGTCGATGCGGCCGGACGTGCCCGAGTGGCACGACCGGTTCGTCGAGGCGATCCAGGCGTGGCCGGAAGTGATCGCCGCGCAGATCGTGACGGGCGGCTCGAACTACGTGCTGACGGTGCGGGCGCGCGACCTCGACCACTACTCGGACTTCGTGATCAACCGGCTGCACCGCGCGGCGGGCGTGATGTCGATCAATTCGAGCATCGTGCTCGCGACGCTCAAGCGCGACGGCTCGATCCTCGATCTCGTCGAGCCGTCGACGGCCGGCTGATGGATTGCTGCACGAGCCCGAAAAATATTTGGAGAAAGGGCTTTACGAACCCTAAAAGCTCTGACATAATTTCAGCTTCTTTGGGCGGTTAGCTCAGCGGTAGAGCACTGCCTTCACACGGCAGGGGTCACTGGTTCGATCCCAGTACCGCCCACCAAAGAATTCAAGGGCCTGCGTCTCACGACGCAGGCCCTTTTCGTTTTGCGGTCGCTTTTCTGCGCCCCTCCTCTGCTGCCGAATGCTTCGGGCTCGCCCACCCCGTTCAAGAGTCGGCGCTTCGACGGCATGTCATCGAAGCACCGCGACCATTCACTTGCCTCGCCCCACCCGCTCCGCCGTCGCGTCGAACGCACGCCGCGCCTTGTCGACGATCTCGTCGACTTCCTCCTCCCGGATCACGAGCGGCGGCGACAGCAGCATCCGGTCGCCGGTCGCACGCATGATCAGGTTGCCGTTGAAACAGAAGTCGCGGCAGATCGTGCCGATATCGACGTCCGCGCCGAATCGCTCGCGCCGGCTCCGGTCGCGCGCCAGCTGAACGCCCGCGACCAGCCCCGCTCCCGCGATCTCGCCGACGATCGGATGATCGCCGAGGGCTTCCCGCAGCCGGCGCTGGAAATACGGCCCGATGTCGCGCTTCACGCGCTCGACGATCCCTTCGTCGCGCAGCAGCTTCAGGTTCGCGACCGCGACGGCCGCCGCCACCGGGTGACCCGAGTACGTGAGGCCGTGATTGAATTCGCCGTTGTCGATGATCGGGCGCGCGATGCGCTCGTGAATGCCCACCGCGCCCATCGGCACGTAACCCGACGTCAGGCCCTTGGCCATCGTGATCAGGTCCGGCTCGAAGCCGAAGTGCTGATGCGCGAACCATTCGCCGGTGCGCCCGAAGCCGCCGATCACTTCGTCGGCGACGAGCAGGATGTCGTACTTGCGGCAGATCCGCTGGATTTCCGGCCAGTACGTCGACGGCGGGAAGATCACGCCGCCCGCGCCCTGGAACGGCTCGCCGATGAACGCGGCGACGTTCTCCGCGCCGAGTTCGAGAATCTTCGCCTCGAGCTGCTGCGCGCGTGCCAGGCCGAACGCTTCGGGCGTCTCGCCGGCTTGCGCTTCGCCGAAGAAATACGGCTGGTCGATGTGCACGATGTGCTCGACCTTCGACGGCATCTGCTCGTGCATGTAGCCCATTCCACCGAGCGTGCCGCCCGCGATCGTCGAGCCGTGGTAGCCATTCTTGCGCGAGATCACGAACTTCTTCTGCGGCTTGCCCTGCACGCGCCAGTACTGGTGCACGACGCGCAGCACGGTGTCGTTGCCTTCCGAGCCGCTGTTGCAATAGAAGAAGTGGTTGAAGCCCGCGGGCGTGACTTCGGCAAGCAGCGCCGACAGTTCGATCACCGGCGGGTGCGTGGTCTTGAAGAACGTGTTGTAGAACGGCAGTTCCTGCAACTGGCGATACGCGGCGTCGGCGAGTTCCTTGCGGCCGTAGCCGACGTTCACGCACCAGAGGCCGGCCATCCCGTCGATCACCTTGTTGCCGTCGGAGTCCCACAGGTAGACGCCGTCGGCCTTCACGATCACGCGGCTGCCCGCGCGATTGAGCGCGCCCATGTCAGAGAACGGGTGAATATGGTGCGCGGCGTCGAGCGCGCGGTATTCGGCGGTCGAGTGCGGCGGGAAGGCTTCGTTTCGATCGGTCATGTTTCCTCCGTAAAACAGCGCCGCACACTCACACGTGCAGCAGCAAATGGCGGCGTTCCCACGAGCTGATCACGCGGAAGAACGCTTCGTATTCGGTTTCCTTCAGCGCCAGGTACGCCTTCACGAACTTGTCGCCGAGAATGCCGGCGAGCGGCGTGCACGCGGCCATCAGCGAGATGCCCTCCTCGAGATTGCGCGGCAGCTGGTACGGCAGGTCGTAGCCGTCGGACGCGATCGGTTCGGTCGGCGCGAGTTGCTGCGTGAGGCCGAGATAGCCGGCCGCGAGCGTGGCCGCGAACGCGAGGTACGGGTTGCAGTCGACGCCCGGAATCCGGTTCTCGATGCGCCGCGCGACCGGCGTCGACTGCGGGATGCGGAAGCCGACCGTGCGGTTGTCGTAGCCCCACTGCACGTTGATCGGCGCGGCCATGAAGCGCGACAGCCGGCGATACGAGTTGATGTACGGCGCGAAGATCGGCATCAGCGCGGGCGTGTACTTCTGCAGCCCCGCGAGATAGCTGTGGAACATCGGCGACACGACCCCGTCTTCTTCGGCGAACAGGTTGCGACCGGTGTGCACATCGGCGAGGCTCTGGTGGATGTGCATCGCGGAGCCCGGCTCGCCTTCCATCGGCTTGGCCATGAATGTCGCGTACATGTTGTGCCGCAGCGCCGCCTCGCGCACCGTGCGCTTGAACAGGAACACCTGGTCGGCCAGCGACAGCGCGTCGCCGTGCACGAAGTTGATCTCCATCTGCGCGGCGCCGACTTCGTGGATCAGCGTCTCGATGTCGAGCCCCTGCATCTCGCAGTATTCGTAGATGTCCTCGAACAGCGGATCGAACTCGTTGACCGCCTCGATCGAATACGACTGCCGGCCGGTTTCCGCGCGGCCGGTGCGCCCGATCGGCGGACGCAACGGCAGGTCGGGATCCGCGTTCATGTCGACCAGATAGAACTCGAGCTCGGGCGCGACGACGGGATTCCAGCCCTTCGCCTTGTACAGGTCGAGCACGCGGCGCAACACGTAGCGCGGCGAGATCTCGACCGGCGAGCCATCGAAATGCACGCAATCGTGGATCACCTGCGCGGTCGGATCGACGGCCCACGGAACCAGGCAGATCGTCGATGGATCGGGCACGCACACCATGTCGGGATCGGTCACGCCTGTCAGCGTGCCGTCCTCCGGATAGTCGCCCGTGACGGTCTGCACCATCACGGCCTGAGGCAGGCGCATCGATTCGCCGGATTCGAATTTGTTGCGCGGAATGATCTTGCCGCGCGCGATGCCGGCCATGTCGGGAATGATCGCCTCGACTTCGGTGATGCGGTGCTGACGCAGGAATTCGCTCAGTTCGGGTTGCATGATCGGCCTCGTTCAGTCGATGTCGGATGCGGCTTGCGACGGCATGGTGCCGCCGGCCGCATGAATGCGGTGTGTCATGCGCGCGCGGCACGCCGCGCCGAATGCCGCGAAGATGTCGCGCGACAGCGGCTGTTCCGCGAAACGCCATTCGGGATGCCACTGCACGCCGAGCGCGAACGCGCGCGCACCGCGCACGCTGACCGCCTCGATCAGCCCGTCGGGCGCGCTCGCTTCGACCGCGAGCCCCGCGCCGAGCCGCGCGACGCCCTGGTCGTGCAGCGAATTGACCATCGCGTCGTGCGCGCCGCGCGCGATTCGTTGCAGCAGGCCGCCCGGCGCAAGCTGAATGCGATGCGCGGGGCCGTACTGGCGCTCGAGCGGATCGCCGTCGCGCTCGCGATGGTCATGGAAACCGGGGCTCGCATGCAGCCGCTGATGCAGCGTGCCGCCGTACGCGACGTTCAGCTCCTGCATGCCGCGGCAGATCGCGAGCACCGGCACGCCGGCATCGATCGCCGCGCGGATCAGCGGCAGCGCGGTCGCATCGCGCGCGGGGTCGTGCAGCGTGTCAGGCGTACTCGCCGGGCCGCCGTAGTGATGCGGCTCGACGTTCGAATAGCTGCCGGTCAGCAGCAGCCCGTCGACGGACGCAACGATCGCGTCGACCGGCTGCCGCGCACCCAGTGCGGGCAGCACGAACGCCAGCGCGCCGGCGCCGTCGACCAGCGCGACGAGATACTTCTCGCCGGCCGTGTGGTTCGGATGGGCGCCGCGCAGGATGCGGTCGGCGGTGACGGCTACGATCGGGCGTGCTCGCATGATCGCCTCCGCGATAAGCGCGCGACGCGTCCGGACGCGCAGGACGATGGAAGCCCGCCGTGGCGAAGCATGCGCCCGTGCGCGATCATGCCGCGCGCACGGTGCGGCAACAGACGGTACGACCCGATGCGAACACGGAAAACGACACTAGGGCAACAATGAAGCGCTGCCGTCGCGCTGCACCGCGCTGAACAGGTGCGCGGTCACGAGGTTGAAGCGGCGCAGGCCGCGATGGGACACAGCGAAGAAACCAGGCTCGCGTATGAGGGCGGCGCGCGTGCCGCGATCAGCATGCCGGATCGGCCCGGCCTGAGGCGGCGCGCCCGCCGACGGACTTCGGGTCCGGCGTATCGAAGGGCTGGCGGCTTTCACGATCGTACTCGACTGACTGATGAAGACAGGACACGTGTCGCGGTGAAGCGCAGGCGGCAATGCCGTGCGGCGACACGTAGGCAAGGTGTCTCGCATCGGATTCCGGCACGGTACGGCGCCAATCGACGCCGTCGCCGCCGGTGCGCGCGTGACGACTTCCTGACATTCAGCTTATATCACCTAAAAATTGCGTCAAATTTTAGGGTGCCGATCCCGACATCGATCAGACAAAAAAAACGGCATCGACCGTTCGGATCGATGCCGTTTTGTGCGCTGCGTCAGCCTGCACACCGCGTGCCGGCAAGCCAGTGCGGAAAATATTACCGCACCGCCGCACGCAGCGTGCCGACGGATCAGCGATGCGCGAGCGCGGTTTCGACGAGCGTTTGCAGCAGCGGCACGAGCCGCGCGGCGCGCGCTTCGTCGTACGCGTACGGACGCGTCTCTTCCATGTAGGTGATCTGCGACAGTTCGAGTTGCACGGCTTCGACGCCGGTGGCGGGCACGCCGTAGTGACGTGTGATGTAGCCGCCCTTGAACCGCCCGTTCGCGACCGCCGTATAACCGCCGTGCGCGTTCACGCATGCGGCCAGCGCCTCGGCAAGGCCGGGCGCGGCGCTCGCGCCGCTCGACGTGCCGAAGTTGAAGTCCGGCAGGCGGCCTTCGAAGAAACGCGGCACGTGCGAGCGGATCGAATGCGCTTCCCACACGAGCACGCGGTCATGCTCGCGCTTCAGGCGCGCGATCTCGCCTTGCAGCGCGTCGTGATACGGGCGCCAGTAGCGGTCGCGGCGGCGCATGATCTCGTCGTTGCCGGGCAGCGCGTTCGGCGGATACAACGGCGCCTTGTCGAACGTGTCGACCGGCACGAGCCCGGTCGTATCCTGTCCCGGGTACAAGTTCTCGTTGTCGGGCGGACGGTTCAGGTCGACGACGTAACGCGCGTGCGACGGCACGAGGATCGATGCGCCGAGCGTCGCCGCAAACCCGTACAGCCGCTCGAGATGCCAGTCGCAATCGTCGACGAAGCGCGCATCGGGCGTCATCGTCGCGGCGATGTCGTCGGGGATGTGGGTGCCTGCGTGCGGGATCGAGATCAGCAGCGGCAGCGTGCCCTGCTTCAGCGTGAATACAGCCGGTTGTTCAGTCATGTCGCCTCACCGTAAAAGTCTGCCGGCGCACGCGCGCGGCGTGCGCCGGGTGCCGCGCGTCAGCGCAGCAGTTGCGCCAGCGCGGCGCGGTAGTCGGCATAAGCAGCGGTTTCGTCGCGATGACGGCGGCCGCTCACGACGCGTTCGCCGCCGGTGTAGACGTCGAGCACCGGCGTATCGCCGTGCTCGGCGAACACCGCGCCCGACAGCCACGCCGCGCTGCCGTGTTCGGCGATCGCGGGATGATCGGGATCGAGCACGAGCCAGTCGGCGCGGCAGCCTTCACGCAGCGCACCGATGCGCCGCCCGCTTGCCTGCGCGCCGCCCGCGAGCGATGCGTCGAACAACCGGTCGGCGACATGCGCCTGCGTGTCGCTCGCGAGCACGTTGCGCGCGCGATGCACGAGCCGCTGCCCGTATTCGAGCAGGCGCAACTCCGAGCGCCAGTCGACCGATGCGTGGCTGTCCGAGCCGACACCGATCACGCCGCCCTGCGCAAGATAGTCGAGGGCCGGGAACACGCCGTCGCCGAGGTTCGCTTCGGTGGTCAGGCAGAGGCCCGCCACCGCGCGACGCTTCGCGAGCGCCGCCGTTTCGGCCGCATCGACGTGCGTCGCGTGCACGAGGCACCAGCGCGCGTTGACGTCGAAGCGATCGAGCAGCCATTGCACGGGCCGCGCGCCGTAGGCACGCACGCAGTCGTCGACTTCGGCCGTCTGCTCGGCGATGTGGATATGCACCGGCGCGTCGTCGGGCAGGCCGTCGAGCAGCACGCGCAGCCCGTTCTCGGACACCGCGCGCAGCGAGTGCGGCGCGACGCCGTAGCGCAGCCCGCCGTGCTCGGGCGCGACGCGGCGCATCGCGTCGAGCAGTTCGAGCAGGCCGTCCGGCGTGTTGATGAAGCGGCGCTGGTCGTCGCGCGGCGGCTTGTTGCCGAAGCCGGCGAACTGGTACGACACGGGCAGCATCGTGATGCCGATGCCGGCCGAGCGCGCCGCGTCGATCACGCGCGTGCCGAGCTCCGCGAGCTGCGGATAGCGCGAGCCGTCCTGCGCGTGATGCACGTAGTGGAATTCGCACACCGACGTATAGCCGCACTTGAGCATCTCGACGTACAGCCAGCGCGCGATCGCCGCGAGCGCGTCGGGCGTGATCTTCAGCGCGAAGCGGTACATCAGGTCGCGCCAGCTCCAGAAGCTGTCGGCGGGATTCGCACGGTATTCGGTGAGCCCCGCCATCGCGCGCTGGAACGCGTGCGAATGCAGGTTCGGCATGCCGGGCAGCACGGGCCCGGCCGCGCGCGCGACGCCCGCCGGCGCATCGGTGTCGGGCGTCACGTCGGTCAGCGTGCCGGCCGCGTCCCAGCGCAGCAGCACGTTGCGGCGCCAGCCGTCGGGCAGGTAGGCATGGTCCGCGAACAGCGTCATTTCGGTCATGGTGAGTCTCGTCTCCTGCAAGGCTAGCCGTTCATCCGGCGAAACACCGTCGCACCGCTGCGCACGACCTGCTCGCACAGCGGGCGGCCGATCCAGTAAGCGAGCTCCGACAGCGAGCCGACCGACCAGACCGCGAAATCGGCCTGGCGACCGATCTCGAGCGCACCGTGCCGATCAGCACGGCCGAGCGCCGCGGCCGCATGGCGCGTCACGCCCTGCAGCACCTCGGGCACCGTCATCCGGAACAGCGTGCAGCCCATGTTCAGCGTCAGCAGCAGCGATTCGAGCGGCGACGTGCCGGGGTTGTGATCGGTCGCGAGCGCGATCGGCACGCCGTGCTTGCGCAGCAGCTCGATCGGCGGCAATTGCGTTTCGCGGATGAAGTAGTACGCGCCGGGCAACAGCACGGCGACCGTGCCGGCCGCCTTCATCGCCTCGATGCCGGCTTCGTCGAGAAATTCGAGGTGGTCGGCGGACAGCGCGCGATAACGCGCGGCAAGCGCGGTGCCGCCCGCGTTCGACAACTGCTCCGCGTGCAGCTTCACCGGCAGGCCGCGCCGCGTCGCGGCCTCGAACACGCGCTCGGTCTGCGCGAGCGAAAAGCCGATGCGCTCGCAGAACACGTCCACCGCGTCGACGAGGCCTTCGTCGGCCAGCGTCGGCAGCATCCGTTCGCACACTTCGTCGATGTATTCGTCCGCGCGGCCCGCATATTCCGGCGGCAGCGCGTGCGCGCCGAGGAACGTCGTGTAGACGGTGACCGGGAAGCGCTCGCCGAGCTCGCGCGCGACGCGCAGCATCTTGCGCTCGCTCGCGAGGTCGAGCCCGTAGCCCGACTTGATCTCGATCGCGCTCACGCCTTCCGCGAGCAGCGGCTGCAGACGTGCGGCGGCCTGCACGAACAGCGCCGTCTCGTCGGCCGCGCGCGTCGCGCGCACCGTCGACACGATCCCGCCGCCCTGCCGCGCGATCTCCTCGTAGCTGACGCCGGCGAGGCGCTGCGCGAACTCGTCGGCGCGCGTGCCGCCGTACACGAGGTGCGTGTGGCAGTCGACGAGGCCCGGCGTCACCCACGCGCCGTGCAGGTCTTCCCGCTGCCAGTGCGCGTAACCGTGCGGCAGCGCGGAGAACGCGCCGAGCCACACGATCGTGCCGGTTTCGTCGACGGCGATCGCCGCGTCGTCGATGGTTTCGTCGGGGTGGCCGTGCGGACACAGCCTCAGGTGATGCCAGACAGTCGGTTTCATGCGTTCAGTCTCGTTCGCCGACGGCGAGCGACACGGCGAGCAGCGCGCCGCCTCCGCTCACGACGACGTCAAACGCACGCTGCGGCCCGTCGAGCCGCAGCGTGTCCATTTCCTGCAGCGCGTAATGCGCGCCGTCGATCTCGACGCCAACTGCGCCGGTCGCGCAGAACAGCAGCACGGTATCGGCGCGCTCGACGCGGTGCGTGCCTTCGGGCCACACGTCGACGGTCCCGCGCGCGGCCGAGCGGCGCGTCATCAGGTTGAAGTCGCGGGTCGGGCCGTCATGCAGCGTCGCGTCGATCGCCGTTTCGCCGGCGAAATCCGCACGGGCGAGCGGCGCGTCGAGCACATGGCGCGCACCGCTCGCTTCCGTGAGCGTCATGCCCGCGCCGGACAGCAGCACGAGCGTGCGATCGATGCCGTCGAAACGCGAGAACGGCCCGGCCGCGTCGACGTTCGCGACGCTCACGCGCCATGCGAACGCATCGAGCGCGGCGCCCGGCAGCGCCCCGGAGGACGTTTCCCGAGGCGAAAATGCCGCGATTTCGCGCGTCACGCCACCGCCGTTCTTCCACGGCGACGCAACGAGATCCGCCGAGCGGATCATCGTTGCGTGCACCGGCGCCTGGTCGAGCGCCGTCATGCTCAGCGGCCGAGCATCGGCAGCTTCAGGCCGGCTTCGCGGGCCGTCTGCTGCGCGAGTTCATAGCCGGCATCCGCATGACGCATCACGCCCGTCGCCGGATCGTTCAGCAGCACGCGGCCGAGACGCTCGTGCGCTTCGGCGGTACCGTCGGCGACGATCACGACGCCCGAGTGCTGCGAGAAGCCCATCCCGACGCCGCCGCCATGGTGCAGCGACACCCACGATGCGCCGCCCGCGGTGTTCAGCAGTGCGTTCAGCAGCGGCCAGTCGCTCACGGCGTCCGAACCGTCCTTCATCGATTCCGTCTCGCGGTTCGGGCTCGCGACCGAACCGGTGTCGAGGTGGTCGCGGCCGATCACGATCGGGGCCTTCAGTTCGCCGTTCTTCACCATCTCGTTGAACGCCTGGCCGAGGCGATAGCGATCCTTCACGCCGACCCAGCAGATCCGCGCCGGCAGGCCCTGGAACGCGATGCGCTCGCGTGCCATGTCGAGCCAGTTGTGCAGGTGAGCGTCGTCGGGGATCAGCTCCTTCACCTTCTGGTCGGTCTTGTAGATGTCTTCCGGATCGCCCGACAGCGCGACCCAGCGGAACGGACCCTTGCCTTCGCAGAACAGCGGGCGGATATAGGCCGGCACGAAGCCCGGGAAATCGAATGCGTTCTCGACACCCATTTCCAGCGCCATCTGGCGGATGTTGTTGCCGTAGTCGAGCGTGGCCGCGCCGCGTTCCTGCAGCGTCAGCATCGCGCGCACCTGTTCGGCCATCGACTGCTTCGCGACCTTCACGATGCTTTGCGGATCGACCTTCTGCGCCTCGCGCCATTGCGCGACGGTCCAGCCTTGCGGCAGGTAGCCGTTGATCGGGTCGTGCGCGCTCGTCTGGTCGGTCACGCAATCCGGCGTGACGCCACGCTTGACGAGTTCCGCGAACACGTCGGCCGCGTTGCCGAGCAGGCCGATCGAGACCGGCTTGCCGGCGCGCTTCGCTTCGTCGATCATGCCGAGCGCTTCGTCGAGCGTCGTCGCCTTCTTGTCGACGTAGCGGGTCTTCAGGCGGAAGTCGATGCGCGTCTCGTCGCATTCGACCGCGATCATCGAGAAACCTGCCATCGTCGCGGCCAGCGGCTGCGCGCCGCCCATGCCGCCCAGGCCGCCCGTCAGGATCCAGCGGCCCGACGGGTCGCCGTTGAAATGCTGGTTCGCGACCGAGAAGAACGTCTCATAGGTGCCCTGCACGATCCCCTGGCTGCCGATGTAGATCCAGCTGCCGGCCGTCATCTGGCCGTACATCATCAGGCCCTTGCGGTCGAGCTCGTGGAAGTGATCCCAGTTCGCCCAGTGCGGCACGAGGTTCGAGTTCGCGAGCAGCACGCGCGGCGCATCCGTGTGCGTGCGGAACACGCCGACCGGCTTGCCCGACTGGATCAGCAGCGTTTCGTTGTCCTCGAGATCCTTCAGCGACGCGAGGATCTGGTCGTAGCATTCCCAGTTGCGCGCCGCGCGGCCGATGCCGCCGTACACGACGAGTGCGTGCGGATGCTCGGCGACTTCCGGATCCAGGTTGTTCTGGATCATCCGGTAGGCCGCTTCGGCCAGCCAGGTCTTGCAGACCTTCTCGCTGCCGCGCGGTGCGCGGATCGTGCGCGTCGGATCGAGACGGGGATCGATGTGTTTCGGATGGTTCATGACAACTGCTCCCGAAGGAAAGTGAAGATCAATTGGAATCAGAAATGCCCGGTGAAGCGATAACGACTGCCCGGGTGCCACAGATTCGCCACCGAGGCGACGACGCCCTGCGACCAGGTACGCCGATGTAAAACCAGACACGGCTCGACGTCGTCCATCCGCAACTGCTCGCGCCGCTCGGGCGCCGGAGCCGCCGCTTCGATCCGGTACTCGACGCGCTGCAGCGGGGCCGCGCGCATCAGGTACAGGTTCGGCGTCGTGTTCGTGAAATCCTGCTCGGCATAATCCGGCGCGACCGCCGGATTCACCCATCGTTCTTCGAGCTGGACGGGTTCGTCATTCTCGAAGTGCAACACCTGCGAATAAAACAGCTTTGCGCGCACGGCCATCTGCATCTCGTCGGCGAGCGCCTCGTCGGCGCGGATCGTGTCGAGGCCAAGCACGCTGGCGCGGTACGCATGCCCGCGCGCGTCGACCTCTTCCGAAATGCTGCGGATCGCGACGAGCGTCGACTCGTACTTCGGCCGCGCGACGTAGGTGCCCGCGCCCTTCATGCGCGTGAGCACCTGCTCGGCCGTCAACTCGCGCAACGCGCGGTTGACGGTCATGCGCGCGACCTTGAACTCGCGGGCCAGTTCGTTCTCGGAGGGCACCTGGTCGCCCTCCGCCCACTCGCCGGCGTGAATGCGGCCCAGGATGAAATCCTTGATCTCCTGGTAGACCGGCGCGCTCATGGGCTTACTGTTCCGATGCGAACGAGAACGGCGCGACCTTGGCGAACGCGCGCTCGCTGACGAGCTTCGCGATCACCGCGATGTCCGGTGCGAAGTAATGGTCGAGCTCGTAGTGCGCCACATGGCCGCGGATCGTTTCCATCACCGGCGCGAGCTTCGGGCTCGTGTGGTACGGCGCGCGCAGGTCGACGCCCTGCGCGGCGGCCAGCAGTTCGATCGCGAGGATGTACTTCGTGTTGTCCGCGATGTCGGCGAGCTTGCGCGCGGCGAAGGTCGCCATCGACACGTGGTCTTCCTGGTTCGCCGAGGTCGGCAGCGAATCGACCGATGCCGGATGCGCGAGCGTCTTGTTTTCCGAGGCCAGCGCGGCAGCCGTCACGTGGGCGATCATGAAGCCCGAGTTCACGCCGCCGTCCTTCACGAGGAACGGGGGCAGGCCCGACAGCGTCGCGTCGATCAGCAGCGCGATGCGGCGCTCGGCCAGCGCGCCGATTTCGGCCGCGGCGAGCGCGAGGTTGTCGGCCGCGAATGCGACGGGTTCAGCGTGGAAGTTGCCGCCCGACAGCACTTCGCCGGTATCCGGGAAGATCAGCGGGTTGTCCGACACGGCGTTCGCTTCGATCAGCAGCACGTCGGCCGCGTGGCGCATCTGGTCCAGGCACGCGCCCATCACCTGCGGCTGGCAGCGCAGGCTGTACGGATCCTGCACCTTGTCGCAGTCGAGGTGCGACTGGTTGATCGGCGAGCCGTCGAGCAGGTCGCGATACGACGCGGCCGCGTCGATCTGGCCGCGATGGCCGCGCAGCTCGTGGATGCGTGCGTCGAACGGCTTCACCGAGCCGGCTGCCGCGTCGACCGACAGCGCACCCGCGACGAGCGCGGTGCGGTACAGGTCTTCGATCGAGAACATGTTGTCGAGCGCCAGCGCCGTCGAGGCCTGCGTGCCGTTCAGCAGCGCGAGGCCTTCCTTCGCCTGCAGCGTCAGCGGCGCGAGGCCCGCGACGCGCAGACCATCGAGCGCGCTCGCGCGCTCGCCGCGGATGAACACTTCACCGACGCCGAGCAGCACGGCCGACATGTGCGCGAGCGGCGCGAGGTCGCCCGATGCGCCGACCGAGCCCTTCACCGGGATCAGCGGCAGCACGTCGGCGTTGAACAGCGTGATCAGCGCATCCATCACCTCGCGGCGGATGCCCGAGTGGCCGCGCCCGAGGCTCGACAGCTTCAGCGCCATCAGCAGGCGCACCGACGAGCGTGCCATCGGCTCGCCCACGCCGACCGCGTGCGACAGCACCAGGTTCTTCTGCAGCAGCTCGAGCTGGTCGTGCGGGATGTGCGTGCTGGCCAGGCGGCCGAAGCCCGTGTTGATGCCGTATGCCGGCTCGCCCTTCGCCGCGATGTCGGCGACGGCCTTCGCGCCGGCGTCGATCTTCGCGAAGCTCGCCGGGTCGAGCGTGAGCTGCACGGATTCGCGCGCGATCTTGCGCAGTTGCGGGAGGGTCAGGTGGCCGGGGGTCAACGTAATCATGTGAGCAATCCTGTCTAGACAAGTTCGGGATGGATTGCAGTGTAGCCATCGGAACTTGTCTAGACAACCCCGTTTTTAATGATTTCGACTTGGGAGTTTCCCTGATGTCGGGTGCGGCCCGCGGGAGTAGCCGGACAGGCTCCGCAATTAACATATGTTGCAATTATTTTGTCTTTGGCAACATACGAATCCGCACCTTCCTGCCATCCGCCTTCGGAGACCTGCCATGACCATCCCGCCCCGGTTGACCGCCCTTTTCGGCCGCAGCCTGCTCGTCGCCGCGTGCGCGCTCGCGTGCGGCGCGTCGCTTGCCGCGGAGCCGCTGTCCGGCACGCTCGAGAAGATCCGGCAGGCCGGCCTGATTTCGATCGGCCACCGCGAAACGTCGGTGCCGTTCTCCTACGTCGACGCGAGCGGCAAGGTGATCGGCTTCTCGCAGGACCTGTGCGATCGCGTGATCGCCGCCGTGAAGGCGCGCACCGGCAAGCCCGACCTGCAGGTGCGCTTCATCCCGGTCACGTCGCAGAACCGCATCCCGCTCGTGCAGAACGGCACCGTCGATCTCGAATGCGGGGTGACCACCAATCTCGCCGCGCGCCACGCGCAGGTCGCGTTCTCGACCACCTTCTTCGTCGCGACGACGCGCCTGCTCACGCGCACGAGCTCGGGCATCCGCGACTTCCCCGATCTCGCCGGCAAGACGGTCGTGACGAACCAGGGCACGACGTCCGAACGCCTGCTGCGCAAGATGAACGAGGAAAAGAAGCTGAACATGCAGATCATCAGCGCGAAGGACTACGGCGAAGGACGCCTCACGCTCGAATCGGGCCGCGCGGCCGCCTACATGATGGACGACGTGCTGCTCGCGGGCGTGCGCCAGCTCGCGGCGAAGCCGGCCGACTGGCAGATCGTCGGCACGCCGCAGTCGTCGGAAGCGTATGGATTCATGCTGCGCAAGGACGATCCGCAGTTCAAGGCGCTCGTCGACGGCGTGCTCGTGCAGCTGATGAAGAGCGGCGAGATCAATGCGCTGTACGACAAGTGGTTCATGAAGCCGGTGCCGCCGAAGGGGCTCGCGTTCGACTTCCCGATGAGCGACGTGATCAGGACGCGCTACGCGGCGCCGAACGACGCACCGCTCGAGTGAGCGCCGCGCGGTGACCTCGGCTCATGCGCGCGTCCACGCGACGCACGCCGCGTAGCCGGGCGCCGCGTCGAGCCAGAGCGCGTCGAACGCCGCCACGCCGGCCGCCGGCGCGCCCGGCTCGACGATCGTCGTCGCGGGCGTCGCCGCGTCGCGCGGCGGCACGACGGCGAACGCGCGCAGCCCACCGCCGATGCCGGTGCCGAGCGCCTTGAGCAGCGCCTCCTTCGCGGACCACACGCGCATGAACGCGTCGGCACGCGCGCCGGGCGGCAGGCCGTCGAGAAACGCGGCCTCGGCGGCCGCGCACACTTCGTCCGTCAGCGCGCGCCAGTCGGTCGTGCGGTTGCAGCTTTCGATATCGACGCCGACGCGCCCCGTCTCTGTCCATGCGATGAGCGCGTGATCGCCCGCGTGCGACACGTTGAAATCGAGCGATGCGCGATGCGCGGGATCCAGCGACGGCCGTCCCGATGCATCGACGACGATCGCGATATCGTTCGGCGCCAGATCGAGCGCCGCGCCGAGCACGTCGCGCAGCGCGGCGCGCGTCGCGGCGCTGCGCACCGCATCCTCGTGTCGAAGATAGCGCCCGGCACGCGCGCGCTCGGCGTCGCTCAATGCCGCATAGGCGGGCGACGCGAGCGGCACGCGCCAGTCGAAATCGATGCGCGCGACCTGCACGCCGGCACGCGACGCGGCAGGCGGCAGGTCGAGCAGGTGCACGCGCCATGCGCGCGACAGGTCGGCGGAAATCTCGGAATCGGGCGGAACGGACATCGGCACGCAGCAGGCAGTCGAATCAAACGTCCGATGTTAATCGATCGCGCCGGGTGCGGATCGATGCGTCGCGACCGGAATCGCCGGCAGCGGCAGGTGGCGCGGCCATCTGATCGACGCGGCCACCCGGTTGCGGGCGCGGTCAGCCTTGTGCGACGGCACCCGGCACGCCGCTTCCCGCCAGCCGCGCACGCTGCGCCGGATGGCGCGCGTGGACGTGGCCCGGCGCATCGGCCGGCAGCACGCCGTGTTGCAGCCAGTACAACGCGGCGGGCCACAGCGTGTCGGTGAAGCGGCTGTGGAAGAACGCAAAGTGGCCGATCGCATCGACGCCGATGTCGCGCGGCGCGATCCGCAGATGCGTGACGTCGCTGCCCGTGTAGTAGCCGACCAGCCGTTCGATCGCGTCGACCGTGCCGAAGCCGTCGTCTTCGAGGCCGATCGCGAGCATCGGCGCCGACAGCCGCGCGAAGCGGGTCGGCAACGCGGCGCGGCTCGCCGCGGTTTCGGCGAGCAGGCCATGCGTGTAGGCATCCTCGAAGCGCGGTTGCGCGCGCACCCACGACAGCGCGACGCCGCGCGGCGTGTCTTCCATCCAGCCGAGCCGTTTCGCGGGCACATAGCCGAACACGGCCGCGAGCGCCGGCATCGCGACGTGCCACTTCAACCACATGCGCCGCCGCTCTTGCGGCCGGTAGTCGCGCCAGTACGCATACTGCGCGCCGACGGTCACCACATGACGCACACACGCGTTCGACGCCGCGAGCCCGAGCACGCAGCCGCCGATGCTGTGCGCGACGACGTCGAGCGGCTGGCCCGCAAACGCGTCGCGCGCGTACTGCAGCGCGGCCTCGCAATCGAGCCGCCCCCAGTCGAGCCAGTTCGCGCGCAGCGTCGCGAGCCGCGCGGGGCGCGATCCGCCGATGCCGCGATAGTCGTAGACGAGCACGTCGCGCCCCTGCGCGAACAGCCACGCCGCGAAGCGGAAGTAATAGTCGCAGCGCACCGACGTCGCGCAATTGATGACCGTCACGGGCCGCCCGGCGCCACCGCCGCCGCCGCGATGGCGCCACACGTAGCCGCGCAACGCGTAGCCGTCGGCCGCGGTCAGCGTCACGGGCTGCGGCGGCAATACGCCCGCCGCTCGCTCGGCCGCGCGCGCCGTCCCGCCTGCTTCGTTCGAAATCGTCATCCTGTCTCCTGTGCGGCACCACCTGACGCGGCGCCCGCCCGTCGGCCAGCCTCCATTGAACTTGACGCGCCCGGCGTTCTCAACCAATCTTGCTGCTCCGTTCGCATGAGCCCTACGCATGTCAACGCCGCTCGTCCGTCTCCCGTCGCTGGACCTCGTGCGCGGCTTCGTCGCCGTCGGCCGCCGCATGAGCATCACGCTCGCCGCGCAGGACTTGTGCGTCACGCAGTCGGCCGTCAGCCGCCAGGTGCATGCGCTCGAAGCGCATCTCGGCGTCGCGCTGCTGCAGCGCGGCTATCGGAAGATCGCATTCACGCCCGAAGGCGAGCGGCTGTTCCGCGCCGCGGATGCGGCGCTGCTCAGCCTGCAGGACACCGTCGCGTCGCTCGCCGCCGCGCGCGAGCGCCAGCCCGTCACGATTACCGCGAGCATCGGCGTCACCGCGCTGTGGCTGCTGCCGCGACTCGGGCGCCTGCAGGCGCGCCTGCCCGAGGTCGACTTGCGCGTCGCCGCGAACGACAAGGTACTCGATTTGCGCGCGGAAGGCATCGACCTCGGGATCCGCTACTGCCCGCGCGAGCGCGCGCCGGCCGGCGCGGTGCGGCTGTTCGACGAGCTCGTCGTGCCGGTCGCGCACCCTGCGCTGGCCGCCCGGCCCGTCACCGACGCGGCCGTGATCGCGGACCACGTGCTGCTCGAATTCGACGGACCGCCGCAAACGCAGCTGCAATGGCGTGCGCACCTGCACGCAGCCGGGCTCGGCGACGCGCGCCCCAAGGGCGTGCTGCGCTTCAACCAGTACGACCAGGTGATCCACGCCGCGATCGCCGGCCAGGGCGTCGCGCTCGGACGGCTCGCGCTCGTCGCGCCGATGCTCGCCGACGGACGGCTCGCGGTGCTCGGCCCACGCTCGCAGGCGTCGTCGGATGCCTATGGCTATTGGCTGTTCCGGCACGATCCGGCACCGCGCCGCGAAGTCGCCGACGTGCGCGACTGGATTCTCGCCGAAGCGGCCGAGTGCGACGCGGCGATGCGCGCATACGACGTGGCGCAGCGGTAGCCGCGCGCGATTTTCCGCGTCGAGCCGATGCCGGCGCGGCGGCGATCGTTGTGCGACGGATCACGCCGCCGCAGGCGATGGACCGGCGCCGTAACAGCGCATCGGCCGCGTGTTGCGCCGGCCGCCTGCGCGGCAGCGGCTCCACGCACCCGGCCCGCACCGCCCTCCTCTCCGGCAGCGCGTCCGACCCGTCTCGCATTCCCTGCACGCATGCGAACCCGACCGAATGATCGCTTGAGCGACACCGCGACCGGATCGTCTAATCGGATCGAACGCGGCCGTCGCGCCGCCCGCATTCATCCGGAGACACGCATGACCCCGATCGAACGAGACGCCCGGCGCCGCTGGCTGCCGGTACTCGCAGGCGGCCTGATCATGGGCGCCGCGCTCGGCATCCGCCACGTGCAGGGCTTGTTCCTCGCGCCCGTCACGCTCGACCACGGCTGGTCGCGCGAAGCGTTCGGTCTCGCGCTCGCGCTGCAGAACCTGATCTGGGGCATCGCGCAGCCGTTGACCGGGATGATCGCCGACCGCTTCGGGTCGGTGCGCGTGATCGTCGCCGGCATGCTGCTGTACGCGGCCGGGCTCGTCGCGATGGCGCTGGCGGCGTCGATCGGCGTGTTCACGGCCGGCGCGGGGTTCGTGATCGGCATCGCGTTGTCGGGGTCGGCCTTCGCGTCGATCTACGGCGCGCTGAGCCGGCTGTTTCCGCCCGACCAGCGCGGCTGGGCGCTCGGCGTCGCCGGCGCGATCGGCGGGCTCGGCCAGTTCTGCATGGTGCCGGTCGCGCAGGTCCTGATCGGCGGCATCGGCTGGCAGCATGCATTCGTCGCGCTCGCCCTCGTCGCCGCGCTGCTCGCGCCGCTCGCCGTGCTGGTGCGCGATCGGCCCGCGCAGGCCGCGAGCCGTGCCGACGGCACCGACCAGTCGATCGCGGCGGCCGTGCGCGAAGCGTTCGCGCACCGCGGCTTCTGGCTGCTGAACGCCGGGTTCTTCGCGTGCGGGTTCCAGCTCGCGTTCATCGCGACCCACCTGCCGGCCTACCTGCTCGATCACGGGCTGCCCGCGCGCCATGCCAGCGTCGCGCTCGCGCTGATCGCGCTGACCAACGTGGCCGGTACCTACGCGTGCGGCCATCTCGGCGGCCTGCTGCGGCGCAAGTACGTGCTGTCCGTGCTGTACCTCGTGCGTGCGCTGGCGATGGCCGCGTTCGTTGCCGCGCCGTTGTCGCCCGCGAGCGTCTACGTGTTCGCGGCCGTGATGGGCTTCACGTGGCTCGGCACGGTGCCGCTGACCAACGGCGTGATCTCGCAGGTGTTCGGCGTGCGCTACATCGCGACGCTGTTCGGCTTCGTCTTCTTCGGGCACCAGCTCGGCAGCTTCTTCGGCGTGTGGCTCGGCGCGCTCGTGTACGACGCGACGCATTCGTACCTGCCGCTTTGGATCGGCTCGATCGCGCTCGGCGTGCTAGCCGCGCTGCTGCACCTGCCGATCGACGACGCGCGCATCGCGCGCCCCAGGTCGGCCAAGGCCGCATGGGCCTGATCCGTGCGGCGCTGGCCGCCGGCGTGCTCGCGTTCGTCGCGTGGTGCGGCGCGACCTACTTCGATTCGGGCATCGCGCTCGCGCTGCTCGAGCACGCGGCGTTCTGCAACTGACGCGGCACGTTACACCGCGCGCGGTTGACCGGCGGCGCTCGACTTCGGCAATGTGGCCAGCGCATCGAGCGCACGACGGCGCGCGCCGTCGTGATCGACGATCGGCGCCGGATAGTCGAGCCCGAGCCGCACGCCGGCCGCCGCCAGCTGCGCCGCGGACGCCTCCCAGGGCGCATGAATCGCCGCCGCGTCGAGGCCCGCGAGTTCCGGCACCCAGCGGCGCACGTACACGCCCTGCGGGTCGAACTTCCGGCCCTGCGTCACCGGATTGAAGATGCGGAAATACGGCGCGGCGTCGGCCCCGCAGCCGGCCACCCATTGCCAGTTCGCCGGGTTGTTCGCGGCGTCCGCATCGACGAGCGTGTCGTGGAACCAGCGCTCGCCCGCCCGCCAGTCGATCAGCAGATGCTTGACGAGGAACGACGCGACGACCATCCGCACGCGGTTGTGCATCCAGCCGGTCGTCCACAGCTCGCGCATTCCCGCATCGACGAGCGGGTAGCCGGTGAGCCCGCGCTGCCATGCGCGCAGCGCGGCGGGATCGTCGCGCCACGGCATCGCGTCGAACTGCGCGCGAAAGTTGTCGGTCGCGAGCGCCGGGAAGTGATACAGCAGCGCGTGGCTGAATTCGCGCCAGCCGAGCTCGCTCAGGAATTTCTCGGCACCGGCCGCGCACGCCGCACCGCCCGCCTGTGCCGCCCCCTGCACCGCATGCCACACCTGTCGCGGCGACACGTTGCCGAAGCGCACGAACGGCGACAGCCGGCTCGTCGCGGGCTGGCCGGGTCGATCGCGTGTGTCGGCGTAGCCGGCCAGCGACTCGTTCACGAACGCATCGAGCCGCGCGTGCGCGCCGGCTTCGTCGGGTGCCGGCCACGCGTCGCGCAGACCGCCCGCCCAGTCCGGCGCGTGCGGGCGCAACGCGAGTGTGTCGAGCGCCAGCGCGCGTTCGCGCACGCCGGCCGGCCACGGATGAAACGCGATCCGCTCCGGTTCGGGCAGCGGCGCCGCCACCGTGCGATCGCGCCGCACCGCGCGCCAGTATGCGGTGAACACCTGGAACGGCGTACCGGCGCCCGTCATCACTTCCCACGGTTCGTTCAGCAGGCTGCCGTTGCTGCTCTCGACCTCGAGGCCGTGCGCCTTCAGCGACGCCTTCAACGCCGCATCGGCATCGCGCTGCGGCTGCGCGTAGCGGCGGTTCCAGTACACGGCCGCCGCGCCCGTGTCGTGCACGACGCGCTCGATCTCGCGCTGCGCATCGCCGCGCAACAGCAGCAGGCGTCCGCCATGACGCGCGAGCGCCGCGTCGAGTGCGGCGAGCGAGCCGTGCAGCCACCAGCGCGCCGCGCCGCCGAGCGCACGCCCCGCCCCCTCGCCCGTATCGTCGACATACACGCATACGAGCGGCCGGCCCGACGCGACTGCGCGCGTCAGCGCGGGCTGGTCGGTCACGCGCAGATCGTCGCGGAACCACACGACGGCAGGAGCAACGGACGACTTGGCTGACACGGGCACCTCGCGGCAGGAAATTGAAAGTGACCCGTATTGTCGCGGCAGGCTCGCGCGATGTCGATGCATGCAATGCATGCGGCGCGCGTGCGCGCATCGCGTGCCGACGCCGGATCGCCGGATCACCGGCCCGGTGAAACGCCTTAGTCCATTCCGACGATTCTTCGTCGCATGCGCCGGCCTACGCTCGATGTCGGGTTCGCCGCGACGCGCGACACGCGCCGGCCGCACACCGGTCACGCGCATCGCGCGACGCCGGTGCCCTGCTCGCCGGCGCCCGCGCGGACCGCTCCGTCCGTCGCAGTGCGTCCGGCCGTGCGGCCACGCAGTCCCGCAGTCCCGCAGTCCCGTCCTCATCATCAATCTCACCCGATACCGCCATGACCAAACCAGCCAATCTCGTCACCTCGATCACCGTCGCGATCGACGCGCCCGCTTCCGTCGTCTGGGAAGTGCTGACCGACTTCCCGCGCTACGGCGAATGGAACACGTTCTGCGTCGGCCTCGAAACGACCGGCCGAATCGGCGACTTCGTCCACATGCAGGTGCGCATTCCGGGCACGGAGACCGTCATTCCCGTCAACGAAATCCTCGTTGCCTGCGAGCCGGAACGCCTGCTGTCGTGGGAGCAGCGCCCGACCGACGACAACCGGGACGCCGCGCGCCGCGACCAGTACGTCGAAGCCGACGGCGCCGAACGCTGCCGCTACTTCACGACCGATCAGTTTCTCGGCATCAACGCGGAAACGATCATGCGCGAGCACGGCGGCTGGGTGAAACAGGGGTTCGACCAGTGCGCGCGGGACGTGAAGCAGCGCGCGGAAGCGCTGCACGCGGCGCGCGGGCGCTCGGGCGCGTGACGGAAAGCAACCGATGCGGGGTTCACGCGCGACGCGGCGATCGACTCTCGCGCGACGGACCTCGCCGACGCAACCGGCTGAGGCTGCGCGACGCGCGCGCCGTGGCATTGCAGCACGGCGCGCGCGTCGCAGGCCCGCGGGTCAGTCCAGACGGAACGCCGCTTCGAAACGCTCGGCGAACGCGTCGAAGTCGGCTTCCGGCAGATGGTTGATGCCGCCCGCGCGCTTGCGCCCGCCGCCGGTCGGGAAACCGCGGCAGAACTCGTCGGCGCCGAGCGGCCTGTCGTCGGGCACGCGCACGCTGACCACGAGCCCGCCCTGCGCACGCGGCGACAGCACCGCAAGCGCCGCATGCGGCGCATTGCGCATCCGTTCGTTCGCGAGCATCCCCGACACGCGCCGCGCCCACGGTTGATCCGGCATCCTGATCAGCGTCGCGCCCGGCACGTCGCGCAGCGGCACGAGCGCGCATGCCCGCGCCATGTCGTCGCGATAGCCGTCGCGCAGCGCGGCGAACACCGGCGTGTCGCGCACGAAGTCGAGCGGATCGACGCACGGCAGCATCGCATCGGCCAGCACCGCCGGATCGAAATGCAGGTCGCCGACGCAGTCGCCGTACGCGTTGTAGTTCAGGTAGAGCCCGAGCTCGGCCAGCGTGCAGCGTTCGGCTTCGTCGATTCCGTATTCGCGGGCGAGCGCGTCGCCAAGCGCCGGCAGTTCGTCGCCGAACGCCGCGACGATCGCCCAGCGCACGTGCCGGCCGCCGAGATAGCGGTTCACGAGCGCGCTCGTGCAGATGTCGGCGGCCGTGTCGATATACGCATCGAAACGCGGATCGCCGGGCAACGCGCCCGCGAAGTGATGATCGAAGTAGCGAACCGCGGCGCCGTCGCGCAGCAGCCGCGCGCATGCGTCGCGGTTCTGGTCGTGCGACACGTCGAGCACGGTCACGCGATCGCCGGCCCGCGCGTCGATTCGCTCGAGCAGCTTGATGTCGCGCTTCACGCCCGTCACGAGCGTGCCGCCCGCGCCCTCCGCGAGCCGCAGCTGTTGCAGCGCGCAGAGGCCGTCCGCGTCGCCGTTGAACGCGAAGAAATGCCGTGCCTGTCGAGTTTCCTGCATGATTCGCTGCTCCCTCCTCAGGGCATGAAATCGCCGCCGTTCGCGTCCAGCGTCGCACCGGTCACCGCGTTCGCATAATCCGACGCAAGGAACAGCGCCGCGCGCGCGCAGTCGTCGTCGGTCGGCAGCTTCGCGAGCGCGATGTTCGACGCGACCGGCGCGATGATCTCCTCCTCCGTCATCCCGTACTCGGCTGCCGCCTGCCGGAAATACGTCTGCGTCGGCACGCCCCACATCCACCCCATGTGGATGCTGTTCGCGCGGATCCCGTGCACGCCGAGCTCGCGCGCCAGATATTTTGCCGCAACCGCGAGCGCGCCCTTCGATACAGCGTAGCCCGATTCCCCTGCAAATGGCTTGCGAGTCGCTTGCGTGTTGATCATCACGATCGCGCCGCGCTTCTGCCGCTTCATGTGCGGCACGATTTCCTGCGTGAGCGTCATCGTGCCGAACACGTTGGTGTCGAACACCGCGCGCCAGCCGTCGAGATCGGCGTCCTCCACTGCCTCCGGAAACGTGCCGTGCACGAACGCGCTGTTCACGAGCGCGTCGATCCGGCCGAAGCGCTCGATCGCCAGCGTCGCGAGTTGCCGGCATTGCGCGCGCTCGGCGATGTCGGTGCGCACCTTCAGCACGTCGCACGCGACGCCGAGTGCGCCGATCCGTGCTTCCGCATCCTCGAGCTTCTCCATCGTGCGCGCCGCGACGACGACGCCGCGCGCGCCCTCGCGCGCCGCCTCGACGGCAAGCTTCACGCCGAGCCCCGGCCCGATCCCGGAAATCACGACGATCTTGTCCTTCAGCAACATGGGTTGTCTCCTGGTGATCGTTGGTCTCGCGGGCGCGCCGTCAGCCGGCCGCCTGCAGGTGCCGCGCGCGATACGCGGCGAAATCGTGCGCCAGTTGCGCAGCGGTGAAGCCGAAGCGCGCGATCGAATAGTCGTGCGCGGCGCGCTTGTCGCGGCCGTTACGCGCCATCCAGTCCGTCATCGCCGCGCGCTGCCGCGCATCGAGCGGCATGCCGGCAAAGCCGTACACGGCTTGCGCGACGCCGAGCGGATTCGACACGGTGTCCTCGAAACGCACGTCGAGAAATCGCTCGGCCGGCAGCGCGTCGCGCGCCGTCATCGCCGCGCCGACCGCACGCGCCATCCCCGCGTTCCACTGCGTGCCGACCGTGCGCGGATCCGGGTCGTCCGCGTACATCTGCCACAACGTGTGCGCCATGCTCGCCATCGACGGAATCGTCTGCGCCGGCTCGCGGTGCGTGAGCACCACCTGCGCCCGCGGGAACACGCGGCACAGCACGTCGAGCGCGTGCAGGTGCTGCGGCGTCTTGAGCAGCCAGCGCTCGGCCGGCGCGACGCCGCGCCGCGCCTTCTGCCACTGCAGGAACTGCAGCATCCGCTTCAGGTACGTATAGACCGGCGTCAGGTCCTGCTTCGCGAGCCACGCCGTATACGTCGGCACGTTCGCGTACGAATCCATCGCGCACACGAACGCGTGCTCCATCAGCATGAACTCCTCGTCGGCGAGCATCGCGTCGAGCGGATGAATGGCCAGGATCTGCGGAATGCAGTCGATCATCATCGCGACCTCCGCCTGCGCGCGCGCGATGCGCACGGTCGGTGCGTCGAGCGTCTCGCCGGCGAGCGGCGCCGGATAGCGCGTTTCCCACCACGCGGCGGAATAAAAGCGCGGATCGACGGCGAGCAGCCGCTGCAGCAGTGTCGTGCCGGTGCGCGGCAGCCCGACGATCACGAGCGGATCGTCGATCGCGATGTCGGCGATCTCCGGATGGCGGCGGCCGTAGTACTCGACGACGAGCCGGTTCACGAGCTGGCCGACGAGCTTCTCGCGCATCATCTCCGCGCCGCGCGCGGACAGCTTCGCTTCGTCGATCAGCGATGCGCACATCACGTCGAGCGCCTCGCGATACGGCCCGTCGCCGAACGCGGTGAGCCCGCCCGTGCGCGACACGGCCTCGGCGATCAACCCGTCGGCGTTAAGCTGCGCGCGGATCTGGTCGAGTGGCGCGTTCATGCCGCCGCCTGCAACGTGGCGAGCTTGACGACGCGCGTGCGCGGATGCACCGGCTGCGCGGCCCCGACCCAGCGCCAGCAGATCGTGCCGGTGCGATGCCCGGCCGTATCGAGCCAGTTCGCGTCACCCAGCCGCGACGCGGCGACCACCACCGTCACGCCGCCGTCGGCATTCAGCCGCGCGCCGTGCTTGTTCACGCAGATGTCGAAGTGCCGGTAGTCAAGCGACTCCATCCAGTAGTTGTTGAGCTGCACGTTCCAGAAGTCGCAGTCGGGCACCGTGTCGACGTCGATCACGAGCGCCTCGTCCTCGGCCAGCGACCAGCACGAGTGGTAGTAGTAGATGTTCGGATCGCCGCCGACCGACTGGCACAGCGCCTGATCGGCGGGCGGCAGCGCGTTCACGTGCGACCCGTAGCTCGCGGCCCAGTCGGCGAACAGCTTCGACGTCTGCTCGACGAACCGCGCGGCGCGCGTGAGGCCGCCCTGCAGCACGAGCGGGTCGAGCGGCGCCGGACGATCGTGCGCGCCGATGCGCTCGATCTTCAACTGCGCCGGCGTCTCCGCGCGCCGGTCGAGGAAGGTCTGGCGCACCAGCAGCGCGTTCGTGTCCGGCTCCATGCGCACCCAATTGCCCGCGCGCGGCGTCTCGCTCAGCACGATCTCGAAGCTGCCGTCCGGTGCGAGCTCGAGTTGCTTCGCATCGAGAAAGCCGGTCTGCAGCATCTTGCCGTCCGTCTCGTAGCCGCCCTTCTGCGTGCCGAAGCTCAGGTACGCGACCGTGCCGCGCCGCCCCGTCACGCGATATTCGCAGCGGCCGTCGAGGCGCGCGTACTGGTACAGGTTGTCGGGATTGTCGGCGCCGATCTTCGCGGTCTCGTGCGACGGCGAGAAGAAGCCGGGCCACGCGCCGTCCGCGAACTCGACGTGCATCTCGAGCGCGATGCGCATCAGCCGGCTCAGGTAGCGGAACCCTTCCGCGCGCGTGAGCGGATCGTCCGGCGCCTCGGCGCGCAGGATCTGCTGGCCGCTGCGTTTCAGGGTGTCGCAGAAATCGGCCCAGGTCTGGCCCGAAAGCAATTGCGTGGCACGTGTGTCGTCCGTCATGTGTCGTCTCCGCCGATGGTCGAGCGCTCACCTTAAGCGAGCGCCGCGCGCACCACTTCGTCCGGGTGGACTAAGGAAAGATCCGCTGCGCGAGCGCACCGCGGTTTAGTCCACCCGGACGAAGAACGGCCTCCCCTCGCTCGATACCGTTGGCGTCATGCACGAAACGCCGCACATGTCGCGCGGCGCCGGCATGAAACAAGGAGACGAACGATGTTGACCCACTTGGAGCGACTGGAGGCCGAAAGCATCCACATCATGCGCGAGGTGGTCGCGGAAAGCGAAAACCCGGTGATGCTCTATTCGATCGGCAAGGACAGCTCGGTCATGCTGCATCTCGCGATGAAGGCGTTCTACCCGGCGAAGCCGCCCTTTGCGCTGCTGCATGTCGATACGACGTGGAAGTTCCGCGAGATGATCGCGTTTCGCGACGAGACGGTCGCGCGCCTCGGCCTCGACCTGCGCGTGCACGTGAATCCCGACGGCGTGTCGAACGGCATCAATCCGTTCACGCACGGCTCGGCCGTGCACACCGACGTGTGGAAAACCCAGGGACTCAAGCAGGCGCTCGACCACTACGGCTTCGACGCCGCATTCGGCGGCGCGCGCCGCGACGAGGAGAAGTCCCGCGCGAAGGAGCGCATCGTGTCGCTGCGCTCGGAACAGCACCGCTGGGACCCGAAGCGCCAGCGCCCCGAACTCTGGTCGCTCTACAACGCGCGCAAGCGCAAGGGCGAAAGCCTGCGCGTGTTCCCGATCTCCAACTGGACCGAGCTCGACATCTGGCAGTACATCCAGCTGCACGATATTCCGATCGTGCCGCTCTACTACGCGAAGGAGCGGCCCGTGGTCGAGCGCGACGGCGCGCTGATCATGGTCGACGACGAACGCCTGCCGCTGCGCGAAGGCGAAGTGCCGCAGATGCGCAAGGTGCGCTTTCGCACGCTCGGCTGCTATCCGCTGACGGGCGCGATCGACAGCGACGCGACTTCGCTCGACGACATCGTGCAGGAGATGCGCGACACGCGCACGTCCGAGCGCCAGGGACGGCTGATCGACAGCGATTCGGCCGGTTCGATGGAAAAGAAGAAACAGGAGGGCTATTTCTGATGGCACACGTTCTCACCGCGCCCGACACGCGCGCGCAAGCGACACCCGACATGCATGCCGACGCTGCACCGACGCAGGACCTGCTGCGCTTCATCACCTGCGGCAGCGTCGACGACGGCAAGAGCACGCTGATCGGTCGCCTGCTCTACGAATCGAACATGCTGTTCGACGACCAGCTGACCCAGCTCGAGGCCGATTCGAAGAAGGTCGGCACGCAAGGCGGCGAACTCGATTTCGCGCTGCTCGTCGACGGTCTGTCGGCCGAGCGCGAACAGGGCATCACGATCGACGTCGCGTACCGCTTTTTCGCCACCGCGCGACGCAAGTTCATCGTCGCCGATACCCCCGGCCACGAACAGTACACGCGCAACATGATCACCGGCGCGTCGACCGCCGATCTCGCGGTGATCCTGATCGACGCACGCAAGGGCCTGCTCACGCAGACGCGCCGCCACAGCCACCTCGTCGCGCTGATCGGCATCAAGCGCGTGGTGCTCGCGATCAACAAGATGGATCTGGTCGACTACGACCGCGCCGTGTTCGAGCGCATCGACGCCGACTATCGCGCGTTCGCGGCCGAACTCGGTCTCGAGGAGATCGTCAGCATTCCGATGTCCGCGCTGCGCGGCGACAACGTGATCGCGCCGGGCACGCGGATGCCGTGGTACGCGGGCCCGACGCTGCTGCAGCATCTCGACACGCTGCCGATCGTCGAGCGCGTGACACGCGACGAACCATTCCGGCTGCCCGTGCAATGGGTCAACCGTCCGCACCTGAACTTCCGCGGCTACGCCGGCAGCATCGCGTCGGGCGAAGTCCGCGTCGGCGAACGCGTGCGCGTGCTGCCGTCCGGCAAGGAAAGCCGCGTCGCGTCGGTGATCACGACGGCCGGCGAAGCCGAGGTCGCGCGCGCCGGCGCAGCGGTGACGCTCACGCTCGTCGACGAAATCGACATCAGCCGCGGCGACATGATCGCGCGTGCCGACGCGCCGCCGGAGGTGGCCGACCAGTTCGAGGCGACGCTCGTGTGGATGCACGACGAACCGCTGCTGCCGGGCCGGCCGTATTTCGTGAAGCTCGGCACGCAGACGGTCGGCGCGACCTGCGCGACACCGAAGTACAAGATCGACGTGAACACGCGCGAGCATCTCGCCGCACGCACGCTCGCACTGAACGAGATCGGCGTGTGCAACCTGAGCTTCGACCGGCCGGTCGCGTTCGATCCGTACGACCGCAACCGCCACACGGGCGGCTTCATCGTGATCGACCGCTTCACCAACGACACGGTCGGTGCCGGCATGCTGCACTTCGCGCTGCGCCGCGCGCACAACGTGCACTGGCAGGCGGTCGACGTCGACCGCGACGCGCGCGCGGTGCAGAAAGCGCAGACGCCGCGCATCGTGTGGCTGACCGGGCTGTCGGGGGCGGGCAAGTCGACGATCGCGAACCTCGTCGAGCGTCGACTGCATGCGCTCGGCAAGCACACCTACCTGCTCGACGGCGACAACGTGCGGCACGGGCTCAACCGCGATCTCGGCTTCACCGAGGCCGATCGCGTGGAGAACATCCGGCGCGTGGCCGAGGTCGCGCGGCTGATGCTCGATGCCGGGCTCGTCACGCTCGTGTCGTTCATCTCGCCGTTCCGCGCGGAACGCGACATGGCCCGCGCGTTGGTCGGCCCCGACGAGTTCGTCGAAGTGTTCGTCGACACGCCGCTCGCGATCGCCGAGGAACGCGATCCGAAGGGCCTGTACAAGAAGGCGCGCCGGGGCGAGCTGAAGCACTTCACGGGCATCGACTCGCCGTACGAGCCGCCCGCGCGGCCCGAGCTGCGCATCGATACGGTGGCCGAGTCGCCGGAAGCGGCGGCGGAGCGCATCGTCGCGTACCTGCTGCGCGAGCGCGCGGCATAAGCGACGTAAGCGGCATAAGCACGCTCGGGCAGCACAAGCGCCGCCGCATAGCCACGGCCCGCGTCGTCTACTCCGTTCGGATGACGCGGGCCGCTGGCCGGTCGGTATGCTGGGTCGGCAGCATTCACCCCGACCCAGGAGAACACGAGCATGCGGATCGCGCTGGCGCCCGGCGACACGGCCGCGCACGACGGTTTCGACGACGCGGCGTGGACGGCACGCGAACTCAGCGCGTGGCTCGGGCTCGTCTATCAGGGGCCGTCCGAAACGACGCCGTGGGCGGACTTCCTCGAAGCGATGCGCGTGCGGCTCGACGCGAGCTTCACGACGCTCGTGCTGCGCAACCCCGGCGGCTCGCGGCGCGGGCTCATCATCAACGCATCGGCCCACGGCCCGCTGCTGCCCGGCGAGCCGTCGTACAGCGAGCAGTTCTACGCGCTGTGCCCGTTTCTCGACCAGCCGCCCGGCCAGGTGTTCACGGCCGACGCGCTGTTCGGCGCCGCCCGATGGTGCGCGCACGATTTCTACCGGCAGTACCTGCAACCGCTCGACCTGCGCTTCATCCTCGGTGCGGTTCTGCGCGGCGAGGGCGGCGTCGAGTGCGCGTTCTTCGTGAGCCGCGCGCATCACGGCCGCGATTTCGACGCGGCCGAACGCGCGCAGGTCGCGACGCTGCTGCCGCATCTGCAGCGCGCGGTCGAGCTGCATGCGGCGCTCGACGTGCTCGACGCCGAGCGCGCGCTGTACGCGGGCGCCGTCGACAGGCTCGACGTCGGCACCGCGATCCTCGACGAGGACGGCCGTGTGATCAAGCACAACCGCATCGCCGAGCGGCTGATCGAGCAGCAGGACGGCCTGTGCCTGCGCCAGGCGCGGCTCCATGCGTCGTGCCCGCTCGACGAGCGCCGGCTGCAGAAGGCGCTGCAGGCCACGCTCGAGCATTTCCGCGCGGGCGCGCTCGGGCGCATCGAGGCCACCACGCTGTCGCGCCCCGGCGGCGCGATGCCGTTGAACGTGCTGCTGCGCCCGCTCGCGCCGTATCACGGCGCGCAGGACCGCCAGCACCGGCCGGCCGTCGCGGTGTTCGTCCGCGATCCGGCGTCGTCGCCGCAGACCTCGCGCGACATGCTGCACCGGCTGTTTCGCCTCACGCCGATGGAAACCGAGATCGCGCTGCTGCTCGTCGACGGCCTGACACTCGACGAAGCGGCCGCCGCGACCGGCATCACGAAGAACACCGCCCGCGCGCACCTGCGCGGGATCTTCGCGAAGACGGGCGCGACGCGGCAGGCCGTGCTCGTGAAGACGCTGCTGAACAGCGTCGTGTCGATGGCGTAGCGGGCTGCGGGGGAACCCCGCCGGTTGCCCCGAGGCCGAAGCCCGCCGAAGCGCGGCGCCGCAGAGCCTGCCGAGCGCCGGCTGTCAGCCGGTGTTGGCGATCCCACGTCATACGTCATCAGATGTGATTGAACCCGTCGACGCCCTCATGATATTCCCCAATATTTGGGCATATTCGGGGTAAACCCGCGACGCCACGCCTGGTGCTCCGGCGTACCATGTCATACGACGACATACTACTCAAATCACCATCCTGACGCCGACGCGGGCCGCCACCCCGTTCGCCGCCCGACCGGAGACACCCTTGACCTCACCCGCCCTGCCCGGCCGCGACCCGCTCGCGTCCGCCGTTTCGAAAGTGAAGTGGCACGTGCTGCCGCTCGTGCTGATCATGTTCATCGCGAACTATATCGACCGCGTGAACGTCGGCTTCGTCGACCGCCACCTCGAAGCGTCGATCGGAATCGGCGCGGCCGCGTACGGGCTCGGCGCCGGCCTGTTCTTCGTCGGCTACGCGCTGTTCGAAGTGCCGTCGAACCTGTTGATGCAGCGCTACGGCGCACGCATCTGGCTCGCGCGGATCATGGCGACGTGGGGCATCGTCGCGGCCGCGATGGCGTTCGTGTGGAACGACACGTCGTTCTATGCGCTGCGCTTCCTGCTCGGCGCGGCCGAGGCCGGCTTCTTCCCCGGCGTCGTGCTGTACCTGTCGCAATGGCTGCCGCCGCAGGAACGCGGCAAGGCGATGGCGATCTTCCTCGGCGGTTCCGCGTTCGCGTCGGTCCTGTCCGGGCCCGTCACCGGCGCGCTGCTGTCGATCCACGGCTTCGGCCTGCAGGGCTGGCAGTGGATGTTCCTGATCGAAGGGATGTTCTCGGTCGCCCTGTGCGGCGCGAGCTGGCTGCTGCTGAAATCGCACATCCGCGACGCGACGTGGCTCACCGCCGACGAACGTGCGGCGCTCCAGAACGCCCTCGACGAAGAGCGCGCGACTCGCGACGTGCGCTCGAAGGTGCACGTGTCGGCCACCACGCTGCTGCGCGACCCGCAGATCATGCTGTTCTGCTTCCTGTATTTCGCGATCCAGCTGACGATCTACGCGGCCACCTTCTGGCTGCCGACGATCATCCGCAAGATGGGCGGCCTCACCGACTTCCAGGTCGGCCTCTACAACACGATTCCGTGGATGATCGCGATCGGCGCGATGTACGGCTTCGCGGTGCTGTCCGCGAAGTGGAAGCATCCGCAGCGCTGGCTGTCGTTCGCACTGGTGCTGGCCGCGTGCGGGCTGTTCGCGTCGACGTCGCACGATCCCGTCTGGTCGTTCGCGTCGATCTGCTTCGCCGCGCTCGGCTTCAAGGCCGCGTCGTCGCTGTTCTGGCCGATCCCGCAGGGCTACCTCGACACGCGCGTGGCCGCGGCCGTGATCGCGCTGATCAACTCGATCGGCAACCTCGGCGGCTTCGTCGCGCCGACGGCATTCGGCTATCTGAAGCAACATACGGGTTCGATCACGGGCGGCCTGTATGCGCTCGCGATCGCGTCCCTCGTCGCGGCGGTCGCCGCGCTGTTCGCGCGCACGCACCGGCGCAGCGATCCGCCGCGCGGCCTGCCGGCCGACGAGTCCTTCACGAACACCGCGATGCTCCGCCATGCCGAACACTGATCGCCTGACCGTCGTCGTCTCGAATGCCGTCGACGGCGACCTCGCCACGTTCTCGCTCACGTCCGACGGCGCGCTCGCGCCGCTCGCCCGCTACCCGGTCGGCGACGCCGCGATGCCCATCGCCGTGCAGCCCGATCGCGCGCGGCTGTACGTCGCGACGCGCGGCGAGCAGCCGACGATCGTCGCGTTCCGCGTCGCGACCGGCACCGGCGCGTTCGCACGCATCGGCGCGACCGCGATCGACGCGAGCCATGCGTACCTGTCGCTCGACCGCAGCGGCCGCTGGCTGCTCGGCGCGTCGTACGGCGGCAATTCGCTGAGCCTCTACGACGCCGCACGCATGCGTGACGGCGACGGTGCGCCGCTGCAGGTCGCGCACGGCATCACGAACGCGCATGCCGTCGTCGTGTCGCCGGACAACCGCTTCGCGTATGTGAGTTCGCTCGGCTCGGACCGGATCTTCACGTTCGCGCTGGTCGAGGATGCCGGCGGCCTGCGTGCGCTCGAACACGGCGAAACGCGCGCGCCGGGCGGCTTCGGGCCGCGTCACCTGCGCTTCGCGCGCGACGGCCGTGCACTCGTCGTGGTCAGCGAATTCCAGGCCACGCTCGCGACCTTCGCCCGCGACACCGACAGCGGCCGCCTCGGCGACGCGCAGGTCAGCACGCGGCACCCGGCCGTCGCCGACCTCGCGCAAGGCCATGCGCGCCCGCCCGCGCCGACCGGGCCCGCCGTGTGGGCCGCCGATCTGCACCTCACGCCCGACGAGCGCTTCGCGTATGTCAGCGAACGCACGTCGAGCCAGTTGCTCTGCTATCGCCGCGCCGCGGACGGCAGCTTCGAACCCGCGCACGCGACGATCACCGAAACGCAGCCACGCGGCTTCGCGATCGATCCGTCGGGACGCTGGCTCGTCGCGTGCGGCGAACAGTCGGAATACGTGTCGGTCTACGCGATCGCGCCGGACGACAGCACGCTGGCGTTGCACGCGCGCGTGCCCGGCGGGCGCGGCGCGAACTGGGTTGCGCTCGTCTGATGGGTCGAATGACCGATGGATCGACGCGGTGCGCACGGCCGGCACCGGATCGCGCCGCCCGGCGCGCCGTCAGCGCCGCTCGCTCGGCGCGACGCCCGTCCAGCGCTTGAACGCGCGCGTGAAATTCGCGCGGTCGGTATAGCCGACCCGCTCCGCGATCTCGTCGACCGGCAGGCGCGTGCCCTCCAGTAACCGGAGCGCATCGCGCAGCCGGATCTCGTCGAGCAGCGCCGAATAGGTCGCGCCGAATTCCGCGAGCTTGCGTTTCAACGTTCGCGCCGATACATGCAGTTCGCGCGCGACGTCGTCCACCGACGGATAGCCGGCGTCACCGCAGATCAGCAGGTTGCGCACGCGCTCGACGATGCTTTCCGCATAGCCGAGCCGCGCGAGCTCGGCCTCGCATTGCTGGACGATCATCTGCGCGGTCTGCGCGTTCGCGGTGCCGATCGGCTCGTCGAGCAGCGCGGCGTCGCAGCGGATACGGTTCGCGCTCGCGTCGAAATGACAGCGCGGCAGCCGGCCGCGATAGCGCTCGAACCACGGCGGCTCGGGCCATTCGAAATGCAGCTCCGCACGCGACTGCAGCGTGCGCCCCGGCGCGGGATCGAGCAGCGAGTTGAACAGGATCGCCGTCTCGACCAGGAAGTTTTCCACCGCGAACTGGCGCAGCCGGCCGAGCGCAAACGCCTCGAGCACGTCGATGTCGACGATCCCGTCGAGCTGCGTGAGCCGCACCGAAAAGAACGGCACGCGTGTCGGCAGGTAGCGGATGCCGAGCGCGATCGCTTCGCCGAGCGTCGCGCAACTCATCAGCCCGAAGCCGATCAGCCCGGATTTCGTCAGGCTGCTGCGCAGGCCGATCTCGATCGCGATCGACGGATCGTTCGTCGCGTCGAGCAGGTTGAACACGATCGCCGCCTGCTGCCGCGGCGTGATGCGTGCGTCGGGCTGTGCGAGCCGGTCGCGCTCGACGCCCGAGCCGGCGAGAATACGCTCGCCCTCGATGCCGCGCTCCTCGGCGAGCATCAGCATGAACAGCGCATACGCGGACGATACCGTCGCCTTGTTCAGCTGGCGCGCGGCATCCGGGGCAGACAGGGCCATGCGGCGGACTCCGGTGCGGTTTCGGCGGATTGTAGCGTCGCTGGCCCGCAATGACACCACGGCGGCACTCTAGCCGCGCGGGGCCGCATCGGGCGCCGTCGCGCCGGCGATCGTGGCCCGAAATGACACCATCATTGGCACCGGCGGCCCTCGTGTGCGCGACGGGGTGCGCCTATGCTTGTCACATCGGCATTGCGCCCCACTCTTTCCGCACGGATTCCGGTCGATGAGCCAACCTGCACGAACCGTCTTTCGACACGACGCCGACAAGGTCGCGTATGTCCGCCGCGAGGTGAACGCCGCGAGCGACGCGATCCGCGCGCGCTTTCCGCTGCTCGACAACCAGAACCTCGTCGGCGCGACCGTGATGGCCGTGTCGGTCAGCGCGATGCTCGCGATCGCGTGGCTGTATGCGCGCGGCGCAATCGCGTGGTACGTCGCGCTGCCGCTCGCCGCGTTCGTCACGTCGCTGATCCACGAACTCGAGCACGACCTGATCCACCTGATGTACTTCAAGAAGACGCCGTGGGCCTATCACCTGATGATGGCGCTCTGTTGGCTCACGCGGCCGGGCACGATCAACCCGTGGACGCGCCGGCGCATGCACCTGCATCACCACAAGGTATCGGGCGGCGAATCGGATCTCGAGGAATTCGGCATCACCAACGGTGAACGCTGGGGCGTGAAGCGGCTGCTGATGATCGCGGACGGGATGCTCGCCGTCGTGTTGCGACCGGATGCGATGCGCCGCAAGGTCAAGCAGTACGTCGCCGCGCAGTCGGTGCAGGATGCGTCCGAACGTGTGCAATTGCGTGTCGAGCAGGTGTCGTCCTACATGCCGATCGGTCACGCGTACTACGCGCTGTGGCACGCGTTCATCGTCTATCACGTCGGGCTGTTCGCGCTGCATGCGTTCGGCCATGCGATCACCGTGCCGGCCGTCGTCGAGCGTGTGATGCACGTCGTCGATTTCCTCGCGGTCGTGTGGCTCGGGCCGAACTTCGTGCGCAGCTTCTGCATCAACTTCGTCAGCTCGAACATGCATTACTTCGGCGACATCGATTCGCGCAACGTGATCCAGCAGACTCAGGTGCTCAACCCGTGGTGGATGCTGCCGTTCCAGCTGTTCTGCTTCAACTTCGGCAGCACGCACGCGATTCATCACTTCGTGGTGCGCGATCCGTTCTACATCCGGCAGTTGACCGCGCGCACCGCGCATGCGGCGCTGCGTGAAGTCGGCGTGCGGTTCAACGATGTCGGCACGTTCGGGCGGGCGAATCGCTGGGGCGCGTATCGTCCGACTCGCGAGATGCGCAGCGTGCAGCGGGCCGACGCGTAACGGCGGCACGCGGAGCAGCTCGGCGCCCGCGTCAGTCCATCAGTCGCCGATCGGCGGCATCGGTCCGTGCCCGCGGATCCATGCCCAGTTCGCGAGTTCGGCCATTTCCTTGTCGCCGCGGCTGTCGCCGTAGGCGAACAGTTTCGCGGGCGCCCGATTTCCCCACCAGCCGCGCAAGCGCACGACTTTCTGCGGGCCCCAGCAGTTCTCGCCGTTCAGCCGCCCGGTGAACCTGCCGCGCTCGAACGCGAGGCGCGTCGCGAGCACCGTGTCGATGCCCGCCGTCTTCGCCCACTTCTCCAGATACAGTGACGGCGACGCGCTGACCAGCACGACTTCGTGCCCGCGCGCGCGATGCTCGCGCACCCGTTCCAGCATGTCCGGACGCACGAGGTTCGGCAGATAGCCGTCGACGAACCGGCGCGCGAGCGCATCGAGCGCGTCGTCGCCCATCGGGCCGAATGCAAACCATGCGAACTTCGCCTTCGCATCGCCGCGCGACAGCAGGCCGGCTTTCATTGCGACGATCCACGGCAGCGCGCGCAGCCCGGCCCACGCGAAGCGCGGCGTGCCGACCGCGTAACGGACGAAATGGCGGAAGCTGTCGGTGGTCGTGATGGTGCCGTCGAAATCGAACGCGGCGACGATGCGGTCAGTCATGGAGAGGCGGAGGAAGCAATGAGATGCCGGGGAAGATAGCAGACTTGGGGCCGGGTGCTGGTCATCCCCGATCACGTCGATCGAGACGATCGTCGCCGCGAGGATCGCGTACAGCTGCACGGACGCGCTGGCCGCGGAAAGCGGATTTCCGGCAGCTTACAGCCGCTCGTCGAAGGGGGTGGCGGGAGGCCGCCGGAGTTTGCTATACTCTTGGTCTTCCGGAGAGATGGATGAGTGGTTTAAGTCGCACGCCTGGAAAGCGTGTATAGGTTAATCGCCTATCGGGGGTTCGAATCCCCCTCTCTCCGCCAGGACACCAGCAAAGACGGGCCTCTCGGCCCGTTTTTTATTTGTACCCGCCAAAGAGCCCATCAATCGTCGGCGTGGCCTGTCGTCGCTCAAATAACACCCATCGAGACTAGCTACATTCCTCTCGATTTCCTTTCGCCCCGTCACAACGATGGACGTTTATGTTCCGCGATAGCGTGCGCAGACGTAGCCAGCTTTGCCTCGTGCCAAAGAATGCCGTTTTCAAGTCGCATGCAAAACTGCCCAACATCTCCGGTCCGGAAGACGCATGAGGCTCGCGGAACTAACAGATGGCCATTCAGAGGCTCGACGTCGACAGGTTTACATAGAAGCAGCCTTGGCATGTGGACTCAACAGATGTCCGCCGCAGAGCAACCGCGGCGGGATATACCAATTCCACCGCGATTAGCCCGGTACGCCGAAATTTCTTCTCGTTCGCTATTGAATCGATCCCCTCGATTGATCTGTGGAGGTCAGCACCCCCGCGACCTCCTTCAATTGCTGTCGAGAAATCAAAGTGTCGACCGCCTGTTCAAGCACGCTTCGTATCTGACTGCTCGTGTTACGGATGCCAAATCCACGCGACACGGCCTGGATAACCTGATCTCGCGTCGCGCCGAAACTCCTTTCAATCAGTTGGAGAGCAGCAACTTCGATCTCCGCCGGTGGCAGCATATCGGCTCGACGGAGGGCGATGGCATTGACCGCTGAACGATCACGAGGCACGGGCACACTGTCAGGCGTAGACAGGAATTCCCCCGATCGCGCGATACGACCTGTCTCGGCTGCAATGTCAATGGATCGCCCGACCGCGTCTTCGATTCGGCCACCGGTCCGCTTCAAGCCCCACGCCTCTCGCATCCGTGTGACGATGTGGTCCCGATGTACCGGGCCCTCGACTTGGACTGCCTGGACCACCAATTCAGTCAGCGCTCCCAGCGGCGCCTCATAGAGTTCTCCGACGAGATGGCTGGGACGCACCAACGTCACTTCTTCATATGGCGCAAAACCGGCGGCGTCTTCTGCGTCGGTCACGGCCTCACGCTCCACATAGGGTGCCTCTGCATCCAACTGCTCCGTTAGCGCAACGTCCTCCTGCAGTTCGTCGAAATCGACCTTGAGAGCCTCGATACGACGAATCAACGCGTCTAATTGCTCGGTTGGACGCTGAAACCAATCCGTACTCCAAATCCGGTGGATGGCCCAACCGTGCTCCTCCAAGATTGTTTGCCGCAGTCGATCGCGATCTCGAGCCGAGCGAGCACTGTGGTAAGCCGCACCATCACATTCGATACCCAACAAAAATCGTCCCGGTCGGTCGGCATCGAGGACAGCCAAATCAATAAAGAACCCGGCCAGGCCCACTTGCGCCTGAACCTCATAGCCTCTCGCTCGGAGCGCGTTGGCCACCTGCGCTTCGAAAATGCTGTCGTGGTCGCGCCCCGTGACCTCCGCCATCGGCAGGCGTCCCGTGCGCGCATACTGGAGGAATATTCGGAACGCGTTTACCCCGGCCCGCTCCGCCGCATAGGCCGGGTCAATATCCTCGTCTGTCAGGGATGCAAACACGTCGCATCGCTGCTTGGCTCGACTAATCAAAACATTCAGCCGTCGCTCACCTCCCGCTGTACCCAACGGACCAAAACGCATCGGTACTCGACCGTTAGGTACAGATCGACCATAGCCGACAGAAATAAAGATGACGTCACGCTCATCACCCTGGACGTTTTCCAGGTTTTTAACGAAGAACGGTTCCGAGCGATGCGCCTTGAAGAAGTCCTCAACCTCTGAGGACAGCCCGCGGCGCAAAAGTTCAAGTTCGTCAATGATGGCGCGACGCTGGGCGGCAGAAAAAGCTGCTACGCCCAGCGAGAGCTTCGGGTACGTACGTGCGTGGGCAATGATCGCCTGTGCCACTGCCTTCGCTTCGATCAAGTTAGTACGCTTATTACCTGCGTCGAACAAACCGTCGTGTATATGGTGAAATCTCAACCCTCGCCCACCCTGCGCTGTATAGGGACTCGGCACGATATAAAGCTTGTTCTCGTAGAACTGACGATTGCTGACCGCAATCAATGACTGGTGGCGGCTGCGATAGTGCCAGCGCAACATCCTCGTAGGCAGGCCACGAGCTGTGAATAAGCCCAGGATGCTCTCGATATCAGCGACCGCAGTCGCTCCATCGTCATCCTCGTCTTCGTTGCTCGAGGTCATCTTGGCAAAAAAGGCGGTGGGCGGCAGTTGCTTTGGATCACCGACCACAACGACCTGCCTTGAACGCGCGATAGCTCCCAAGGCGTCAACGGGCTGGATCTGACTTGCCTCATCCATCACCAGCAAATCGAACTCCATAGTGCCCGGTACAAGGAACTGCGCCACCGACAGCGGACTCATCATGAATACCGGTTTGAGGGCCCGTAGAGCTGGACCGGCTCTCTCCACGAGCTTGCGCAGCGATATATGACCTTTCATTTTTTTGAATCTCACCCCGCAGTACACCAAGCGGGCCCAGCGCACCGCCATCCCGCGGAGGAACGTTCTGGTAACGCGTCCGCACTACTTCCGCACTTGCGGCAACAATCCGCTGCCGATCCAGGGCGACAAATTCCTGCACGAGGCGCCCATGAGTAGCCCCATCAAACCGGGCAAGATCGGGTTCGAGGCGAACCATGCGCGCATAAATCGCTTCAAAATAGGCCATCTCGAACGCGCAAGCCAGCGCTTCCGGTGCCAGTCGGCCATCGTCCAGGCGCGCCACCAAATCGCTGCAACCCTGAGCTCGGGCCCGCGCCGAGCGATCGCGGTAGTTCACCCAGCGAAAGAGCTGTTCATGCTCCTCGCTCCAGCGTCGCAGCCGCCAAACAAGGACATCAAGCCTTGCATCTAGAATCGTGCCGCCAATTGAAGCCTCCAAATCCAATTGGAGTTCGTCAGTCAAAGCCTTAAAGCTCGCCTGGATGAACGCCTGCGATGCCGCCAATACTTCTGCGCGCGGCGTCAAACTCTCTCGTTCGCCTATCCGACCAGCTAAAGCTCGGATATCTGGGTTCTGTCCGATCCAGTCCGCGGCCGACCGCAGCAACGCCCAGTTCGACTGTTCCGCTTGCCACTCACCATCGAAGGCGGCCCGCCCGCACATTAATCCCTCGCGCACTGCTTGACGATCGCATTGACCAGCGACCAACGCCTCCAAGACAGCGCGAATTTCTCCGACGTTGGAGACTCCATCCGGGATTAGCACACGTGCGGCCGAATACGCGCCCGTATATCGCACCGCGAGCTGGAGCAGCGAATCTAAATCGGCACGCTCCACCGCCGCGACTTCGCCAAATACAGGATCCCGGGCTATTCCAAGATCCGCCCATACCTCAATTAGCCCACGTTCAATCTGCTGGCAGACAGACGAGAGTTGCTGAGCACGTGCCGCCACCTCCGTCTTTGCCGGGCTGCGCGCGGCAATCAATCGCGGCTCTGCGCCCAGTCCTTTCAGGGACCGCATCCATTCGACCAACGCCAAGAGCGGCGCTGACTGCGACTTCGCCCCACGCCAATCATCGCCAAACGCGCTACGCCCAAAAGCATCTTCCGCGTCGACAATCTTTTTCGCGTCCTGCCCCTTGGTCAGCGTATCCAGCAACCCCAATACGATGGAAAGCGGCTGATTGGGTGTCGCGAGAACGGATCCGACCAATCGATTGGCCGCACGCCATTCACCACTCAAAAAACGAAAAATGCTTGTGCCACGCGATGCCAATGTCGCACGTGCATGCGCCAAGTTGAGGGACCATGCCGCCTCGGTCAGTTGAACTCCAATGGCGGCCTTGGCGGCTTCATAGTCGGCAATTGCTTGAGCGACCTCTCCGGCTCGCTCGACCCCGCCATCCCACAGATCCGACGCGAATGTTTCCGGGCTGGCAGGCGGCGCAGATGCCACTCGCTCCCCGATACGGGCCAGCGTCCGAAAATCTTCAAACGTGGATCCCGGCTCTCGCCCCAATTGGCGCGCAAGCGCCGCCGCCTCAGTCAGTAAGCGGGGCAGTTCTTCGGATATCCGGGCGAGGCGTTGGAACTGCTCCGCACTAAAAGTCTCGGGAAGCTCCGTGAAGGCACCGAGAGTGTCATCGAGGTTGGTATCCCATGCGTCCTCGACAACTCGTCCGATCAGGGCCTGTCGTTGTACCGCATACCGCTGACCCAGCTCGAGCAGATGCAAGATCGGATCTGGGGTTTTCCAACTGTCATGTCCCAAGGCAGACGCGGATAGTTTGGGTGCCTCCGCGATGCGCTTGAGCAGTTCCACCATCGGAGGAAGATCGGACAATCGAAGCGGCGGTTCCAGTTCCAAGAGTTCGGCGACAGCGTCGAACTGCTGCTGCTCTGCCAAGACCCGTTCAAGTAGCTGCTGAACACGCGCGACCAAACGCTCAGCATCCATCGGTGAGATCGCAGCCAATCCCACTCCTACCCAAGCATGATCGGCCGGCCGACCAATCTCTGTCACACGACTCGCCAAATCTGCCAGTAAATCCTGTCGCGCAGCGAAACCATCCTTACCCCACTGCTCCGGACTCTCTAGTTGAATGTCATTAGGACGCTCGCCCTGTTCGCGCAAACGAACCAAGTGACCAATGACCTGGAACGGTGATAGCTCCGATTTCGAATCGACGGTATGCAAATTCCTTGCATGGGTGTTGAGGCTGTCGCGCGCCTCAGTCAGACGCGCGAAAAGGCTTCCCGGGTCTGCAACCTTGGGAGCACCCAATTCCCACGTGCGCCGCAACTCATCCAACACCGCGCGCTTGTTGGCCTTGTTACTGTGCAGCTCCAAGCAAGCGTCGCCGACGCCTTTGTCATCGAGACGGCGTTTTACCACATCCAACGCGGCCATCTTTTCGGCCACAAAGAGTACGCTCTTTCCGTCCTTGACTGCGGCAGCGATGATGTTGGCGATCGTCTGGCTCTTACCTGTCCCCGGTGGCCCTTGGATGACTAAGTTTTTACCTCGCCGCACTTCATGGATCGCTAGTGCCTGTGAGCTGTCGCAATCAAGAATGTGGAGCATTTCAGATGGAGGAATCAACGCATCGATGTTAGCGTCCTCGTGTGCGAGGTCCTCGCCACCAGCAAATCCGTCCGCCAACAGCGAGCGGACCAGCGGGTGGTCACCTATCGCGGCGCCCTTGGGCCAAACCGCTTGATCCAGATCCCGATACATCAAAAACTTAGCGAAGGAAAAAAATCCCACCGACATCTGGTCGGGGAATACCTCCCACCCATCCTTCGTCTCAACGCTCTGCCGAACCAACTCCATGTAGTCGAGCGGATTGAACATGTCGCTCGCCTCAAAAGTTGGCATACGGAGCGCATGCACTCGGTCGAGATAAGCTTCAAGGGAAAGGTTGGACGCAAAGTCCTCCTGTCTTGCCTTTAGATTGAAGCGTTCACCGGCATTGCCTCGATCAAGCTGAACAGGAACGAGTAGAAGTGGTGCGTAACGCGTGTTCTCTGCATTGTTGGGATCGACCCATTTCAGGGCGCCCATCGCCAAGAAGAGTACATTGACACCCTGCTCCTCCTCCAACGTGCGTGCATCCAGATAAAGTTCCAAGAGACGCTTCTGGAGACCCTTGCTGGTCAACCGGGTTTGCAGGCGAGTGTCGGTGTGTCGTCGCAAGACACCCCGCTCGTCCGTGCTGTCATCTTCTGGCTGGGCCAATTCCTCGATTTCATCGGGTTCGACCAGTACTTGTTTCGAACCTTCGTCAGATTCCGAATTCTTGGTCTCTACGGCGCGTCCCGCCAAAAAGGTGAAAGTTTTCCCCTCTCGGACCAGCAACCGAAATATCTCACCGACTTTCTCATCGATGATTTCGATGAAGCGGCTTCCCCGTGCACCCCGTGGCACATTAAGCAGGCGGTTGCGTGCGGATAAATCGAGCAATTCAACCCGCGCTCGCTCCAGTTTTTCGGCGAGCGGCAAGTTACTCTGGAAAATAGATTGATCTTCACCTGCCGCAGACGCGACTTGCCCCTGTACTGGTTCCATGACTTCCCCCGGTCATTTCTTGCCTTCTCCTCGAAGGCATTCTATTCATTGACAGACACTATAACTCTCTATGAAATATACGAGCAGGACGGACGCAGACTGATGGCTATTTGCGAACCAAATACGATGTTGCCCGCACTCTCCCCTCACGGATGCCGAATATAATCCACCAACGCCCTTGTATACTCATCCGGCGGCCGATCGAGCAGACTGACCACGATCGCCACCACAAACCCCGCCGGCACCCCGAACACACCTGAACTGATCGGCTCGATCCCGAACCACGTCCGCCCCGCAAATCCCGTCAACTGCGTGAAATAGGGGTACGTCGACACGATGTAGTACACGCACACCGCAAGCCCCGTCACCATCCCGGCGATCGCACCGCGCGTCGTCGTACGTTTCCAGAACACCCCCAGCACGAGCACCGGAAAGAAACTGGACGCCGCGAGCGAAAACGCCGCACCGACGAGAAACAGAATCTTCCCCGTATTGAGCGAGGCGACATACGACGCGAACAGCGCGACGCCGAGCAGCAGCACCTTCGAGACGGTCACGCGCCGCTGGCTCGATGCGTCGGGCGCGACCATGCAGTAATAGACGTCGTGCGACAACGCATTCGCGATCGTCAGCAGCAATCCGTCCGCGGTCGACAGCGCCGCGGCCAGCGCACCGGCCGCGATCAACCCCGACACGACATACGGCAGCCCCGCGATCTCCGGCGCGGCCAGCACGACCATGTCCGGTTGCATCTGGATTTCCGACCAGTGGACGATGCCGTCGCGAATCACCTCGACGATGCTGATCAGGTCCGGTTCGAAGTGATGCCACTGCGTGACCCACGCGGGCAGCTCGGCGATCGGCCGCCCGACGAGGCTGGTGAGAATCTCGTACTTGATCATCACCGCCAGCACCGGCACGCTCAGGTAGAACAGCGCGATGAAGAACAGCGTCCAGCCGACCGAGCGCCGCGCGGACGCCACCGACGTCGTCGTGTTGTAGCGCGTGAGGATGTGCGGCAGGCTCGCGGTGCCGAGCGACAGGCACAGCAGCAGCGCAAGGAAATTCCGCTCGCGCGGCTTGCGCTCGTCATCGCTCGCGGCGGGAAACGGCTCGTGCATCGGCACGGGCGGCTCGGCGCGCGCCAGCAGGTCGTCGCGCGCCTGGGTCCAGGTCACGCGCGCTCCCGTCGGGTCGCGCGGGAAGTCGGCCAGCTCACGCTCGCGCTGGTTGATCTCGCGCAGCGGCCCGTTGTGGCGCCGCAGGTCCGCAAGCTGGTCGACGAGTTGCCGGCGAGCGTCCGCATACGATCCGGGCAAGCGATCGAGCTGCACCTGGACGAGCGCGGCCTGCCGGCGATACGCATCGCGCACCTGCTGCTCCTCGGCCGCGTCGCGCACCTGCGCCTCGCGCGCCGCCACGCGCTCCATCACCTTGCCGTAATTGAACTGCGGCACCGGCCCGAGCCCGTTCTTCATCGCGATCAGCGACACGGGGATCAGGATCGCGCTGATCAGGATGATGTACTGCGCGACCTGCGTCCACGTGACCGCGCGCATGCCGCCGAGAAACGAGCACACGAGAATGCCCGCGAGCCCGCAGAAGATGCCGATCGCGAAGTCGACGCCAATGAAGCGCGTCGCGATCAGCCCGATCCCCTGGATCTGCGCGACCAGATAAACGAACGAGCACAGGATCGCCGCACCGGCCGCAAGCGCACGCACGGCCGTACTCGAAAAGCGCGTGCCGAGAAAATCGGGAATCGTGTAGCGCGCGAGCTTGCGCACGTACGGCGCGAGCAGGAACGCGACGAGGCAGAACCCGCCTGTCCACCCCATCACGTAGGCGAGCGCATCGTAGCCGGTTGCGTAAAGCGAGCCGGCGAGACCGATGAACGACGCCGCCGACAGCCAGTCGGCCGCGGTTGCCATCCCGTTGAACGCGGACGGCACGCGCCGCCCGGCCACGTAGTATTCGACGAGATCGGACGTGCGCGACAGCAGCCCGATCACCGCATACACGGCGATCGGCACGAACAGGAACACGTAGCCGATCCAGACGCCGGAGCCGGCCGCGCGCTCGATCCGCCACAGCAGCAGCACGAAGCCCAGAAAGCCGAGCGTGTAGAGCGCGTACGCGCGAATCAGTCGATGCGTCAGCATGGATCAGCGGGCATGGTGCGGATTGCCCGCGTGCTCGTCGTACGCACGCCGCAGCGCGCGGTCCGCGCGCTGCATCAGGCCGATGTAGACGACGATCAGCACCAGATACACGAGAATCGCGCCCTGCGCGCCGACGTAGAACGGCAGGCTGAAACCGGCGAAGCGGATGCCCGCGAGCGCGGGTGCGAAGAACGGCACGACGAACGACACCGAGAAACCGATCGCCATCAGCACCAGGATCAGCGCGACGTTGAAGCGCCAATAGCGCGCATGGGCGCGCGCGAGCGGCTCGGGAACGGGCGGCGGCGCGGCACGCGCCGGACGGGACGGAACGGTCATGCCGTTATTTAGCAAAAAGCCCCTGCGCGGACAATCGGGATTGCCGCGCGGGGGCTCGTGCGCACGACGTGCGCAACAGGTGCGATCAGCGCACTTCGGCGAGTTGATCGAGGATCGCCGGGTTCTCGAGCGTGGACGTATCCTGCGTGATCGCCTCGCCCTTCGCGAGCGAGCGCAGCAGGCGTCGCATGATCTTGCCCGAGCGCGTCTTCGGCAGGTTGTCGCCGAAGCGGATGTCCTTCGGCTTCGCGATCGGCCCGATCTGCTTGCCGACCCAGTCGCGCAGCGTCTTCGCGAGCGCCGCCGCTTCCTCGCCTTCCGGACGCGAACGCTTCAGCACCACGAACGCGACCACCGCCTCGCCCGTCGTGTCGTCCGGACGGCCGACCACCGCCGCTTCCGCCACCAGTTCATGCGAGACCAGCGCCGACTCGATCTCCATCGTGCCGAGCCGGTGGCCCGACACGTTCAGCACGTCGTCGATGCGGCCCATGATCGTGAAGTAGCCGGTGTCCTTGTCGCGCACCGTGCCGTCGCCGGCCAGGTACAGCCGGCCGCCGAGTTCCTCCGGGTAATAGCTCTTCTTGAACCGCTCCGGGTCGCCCCAGATCGTGCGGATCATCGCCGGCCACGGCCGCTTGACGACGAGGATCCCGCCTTGCCCGTTCGGTACGTCCTGGCCGGTCTCGTCGACCACCGCGGCCATGATGCCCGGCAGCGGCAGCGTGCACGAACCCGGCACCGTCGGCGTCGCGCCCGGCAGCGGCGTGATCATGTGGCCGCCGGTTTCGGTCTGCCACCACGTGTCGACGATCGGGCAGCGCTCCTGGCCGACATGCTTGTGGTACCACATCCACGCTTCCGGATTGATCGGCTCGCCGACGGTGCCGATGATGCGCAGGCTCGACAGGTCATAGCTCTTCGGATGCACCTTGTCGTCGGCTTCGGCGGCCTTGATCAGCGAACGGATCGCGGTCGGCGCGGTGTAGAACACGGTGACCTTGTGATC
>NZ_JBSRXO010000019.1:0-89863 GCF_054055695.1 Burkholderia sp. PvR073 | reverse complement strand
GCGACATCAGTCTGCCGAATCTGCACGTCGTTCACGCCTTCGACGGCGTTGAAGCTGGTGTTCCAGGTGTGACCGCCATCGATCGAGTATTCGACAACTGCCCCAGTCTCCACACCGGACAGGCTAAGTGTACCGACGTTGGTGATGTGGTCGGCGGCATTGCTGCCGGAGTCGGTAGTCAACGCGACGCCGGGCGCGGCGGCCGAGGTATCGAGCGTGAAGCTGAACGAGGTCGGGTCCGATGTGTTGCCAGCGATATCGGTCTGCCGGACCTGGACGTCATTCACGCCTTCGACGGCGTTGAAACTGGTGTTCCAGGTATGTCCGCCGTCGGTCGAGTATTCGACGGTAGCGCCGGTTTCGACACCGGTGAGATTCAACGTACCGATGTTGGTGATGTGATCGGTCGAGCTACTGCCGGAATCGGCGGTCAGGGCGACACCCGGTGCAGCGGCTGAGGTGTCGAGTGTGAAGCTGAACGCCGTCGGATCCGACGTGTTGCCTGCGACATCGGTTTGCCGAACCTGCACGTCGTTTACGCCTTCGACGGCGTTGAAACTGGTGCTCCAGGTATGACCGCCATCGATCGAGTATTCGACGGTGGCGCCAGTTTCAACGCCCGTAGGATTCAATGTACCGACGTTGGTGATGTGGTCGGTCGAGCTAGTGCCGGAATCGGCGGTCAATGCGACGCCGGGCGCGGCGGCTGAGGTATCAAGTGTGAAGCTGAACGCCGTCGGATCCGACGTGTTGCCTGCGACATCGGTCTGCCGGACCTGGACGTCATTCACCCCTTCGACGGCGTTGAAACTGGTGCTCCAGGTATGCCCGCCATCGATCGAGTATTCGACGCTGGCACCCGTTTCAACAGCGGTCAGATTCAGCGTGCCGACATTGGTGATGTGATCGGTCGAGCCACTGCCGGAATCGGTGGTCAGCGCAACGCCGGGCGCGGCGGCCGAGGTGTCGAGCGTGAAGCTGAATGAAGTCGGGTCTGACGTATTGCCCGCGACATCGGTTTGCCGAACCTGCACGTCGTTCACGCCTTCGACGGCATTGAAACTGGTGTTCCAGGTATGGCCGCCGTCGATCGAGTATTCGACAACTGCGCCGGTTTCCACACCGGAAACATTGAGTGTACCGACGTTGGTGATGTGATCGGTCGAGCTACTGCCGGAATCGGCGGTCAGGGCGACACCGGGCGCACCGGCCGACGTATCGAGCGTGAAGCTGAACGAAGTCGGGTCCGATGTATTGCCTGCGACATCGGTTTGCCGGACCTGGACGTCGTTCACGCCTTCGACAGCGCTGAAACTGGTGTTCCAGGTATGGCCGCCATCGGTCGAATATTCGACCGTGGCGCCAGTTTCGACCCCGGTGAGATTCAGCGCGCCGACATTGGTGGTGTGATCGGTAGCGCTGCTACCGGAATCGCTCGTGAGCGCGACACCGGGCGCAGTGGCTGATGTATCGAGAGTGAAGCTGAACGTCGTCTGGTCCGACGTGTTGCCTGCGACATCAGTCTGCCGAATCTGCACGTCGTTCACGCCTTCGACGGCGTTGAAGCTGGTGTTCCAGGTGTGACCGCCATCGATCGAGTATTCGACAACTGCCCCAGTCTCCACACCAGACACGTTGAGTGAACCGACGTTCGTGATGTGGTCGGTCGAGTTGCTACCGGAATCGCCGTTGAGCGCGACGCCAGGCGCGGCGGCTGACGTATCAAGCGTGAAGATGAACGCCGTCGGATCCGACGTATTGCCTGCGATATCGGTCTGCCTGACCTGTACGTCATTCACGCCTTCTACGGCGTTGAAACTGGTGTTCCAGGTATGACCGCCATCGATTGAGTATTCGACGGTGGCGCCCGTTTCAATGCCGGTAAGATTCAGCGTGCCGACATTGGTGGTGTGATCGGTAGCGCTGCTCCCGGAATCGCTCGTGAGCGCGACACCGGGCGCGGCGGACGACGTATCGAGCGTAAAGCTGAACGAGGTCGGGTCCGATGTATTGCCTGCGACATCGGTCTGCCGGACCTGTACGTCGTTCACGCCTTCGACAGCGCTGAAACTGGTGTTCCAGGTATGGCCGCCGTCGATCGAGTATTCGACAACTGCGCCAGTCTCCACACCAGACACGTTGAGTGTACCGACGTTGGTGATGTGGTCGGTCGAGCTAGTGCCGGAATCGGCGGTCAGTGCGAGACCGGGCGCGGCGGCCGAGGTATCGAGCGTGAAGCTGAACGAGGTCGGGTCCGATGTGTTGCCAGCGATATCGGTTTGACGAACCTGTACGTCGTTCACGCCTTCGATGGCGTTGAAACTAGTATTCCAGGTGTGGCCACCATCCGTCGAGTATTCGACGGTAGCGCCGGTTTCGACACCGGTGAGATTCAGGGTGCCGACATTGGTGATGTGATCGGTGACATTGCTGCCGGAATCGGTCGTCAATGCAACACCGGGCGCGGCGGCCGAGGTATCGAGTGTGAAGCTGAACGAGGTCGGGTCCGATGTGTTGCCAGCGATATCGGTCTGCCGAACCTGGACGTCATTCACGCCTTCGACGGCGTTGAAACTGGTGTTCCAGGTATGACCGCCATCGGTCGAGTATTCGACGGTGGCGCCTGTTTCGACACCGGTGAGATTCAACGTACCGATGTTGGTGATGTGATCGGTCGAGCTACTGCCGGAATCGGCTGTCAGGGCGACACCCGGTGCAGCGGCCGAGGTATCCAGCGTAAAGCTGAACGAAGTCGGATCCGACGTGTTGCCAGCGATATCGGTTTGACGAACCTGTACGTCGTTCACGCCTTCGATGGCGTTGAAGTTGGTGTTCCAGGTGTGGCCACCATCCGTCGAGTATTCGACGGTAGCGCCGGTTTCGACACCGGTGAGATTCAGGGTACCGACGTTGGTGATGTGATCGGTGACATTGCTGCCGGAATCGGTCGTCAATGCAACACCGGGCGCGGCGGCCGAGGTATCGAGTGTGAAGCTGAACGAGGTCGGGTCCGATGTGTTGCCAGCGATATCGGTCTGCCGAACCTGGACGTCATTCACGCCTTCGACGGCGTTGAAACTGGTGTTCCAGGTATGACCGCCATCGGTCGAGTATTCGACGGTGGCGCCGGTTTCAACACCAGTGAGATTCAACGTGCCGACGTTGGTGACGTGATCGGTCGAGCCACTGCCGGAATCGGTCGTGAGTGCGACACCCGGCGCGGCGGCCGAGGTATCGAGCGTGAAGCTGAACGCCGTCGGATCCGACGTATTGCCCGCGACATCGGTTTGCCGAATTTGTACATCGTTCACGCCTTCTACGGCATTGAAACTGGTGCTCCATGTATGACCGCCATCGGTCGAGTATTCGACGGTGGCGCCGGTTTCAACACCGGTGAGATTCAGCGTGCCGACGTTGGTGATGTGATCGGTCGAGCTGCTACCGGAGTCAGTGGTCAGTGCGACACCGGGTGCGGCGGCCGACGTATCGAGCGTGAAGTTGAACGCCGTCGGATCCGACGTATTGCCTGCGATATCGGTTTGACGGACCTGTACGTCATTCACGCCTTCGACGGCGTTGAAACTGGCGTTCCAGGTATGACCGCCATCCGTCGAGTATTCGACGGTGGCGCCCGTTTCAACACCGGTGAGATTCAACGTACCGACATTGGTAATGTGATCGGTAGCGCTGCTACCGGAATCGCTCGTGAGCGCGACACCGGGCGCGGCGGCCGAGGTATCGAGCGTGAAGCTGAACGCCGTCGGATCCGATGTATTGCCTGCGACATCGGTTTGCCGAATTTGTACATCGTTCACGCCTTCTACGGCATTGAAACTGGTGTTCCAGGTATGGCCGCCATCGGTCGAGTATTCGACCGTGGCGCCCGTTTCGACACCGGTGAGATTCAGCGTGCCGACATTGGTGATGTGGTCGGTCGAGCTGCTACCGGAGTCAGTGGTCAGCGTGACACCTGGCGCAGCGGCTGACGTATCGAGCATGAAGCTGAACGAGGTTGGGGCGGACGTGTTGCCTGCGACATCGGTCTGCCGGACCTGCACGTCGTTTAAGCCTTCGACGGCATTGAAACTGGTGTTCCAGGTATGACCGCCATCGATTGAGTATTCGATCGTGGCGCCGGTTTCGACAGCGGTGAGATTCAACGTGCCGACGTTGGTGACGTGGTCGGTGGCGCTGCTACCGGAGTCGGTGGTCAGTGCGACACCGGGCGCGGCAGCCGAGGTATCGAGCGTGAAGCTGAGCGACGTGGCCGACGACGTGTTTCCCGCGACGTCGATCTGCCGAACCTGCACATTGTTCACGCCTTCGACGGCGCTGAAGCTCGTGTTCCAATGGGCACCGTTATCGACGCTGTATTGCACTGTGGCGCCGGCCTCGATGCCCGAGAGGTTCAGTGTACCGACGTTGGTGATGTGGTCCGTGGCGCTACTACCGGAATCATTCGCGAGCACGACACCGGGCGCAGCGGCCGAGGTATCGAGCGTGAAGCTGAGCGATGTGGCAGCTGACGTGTTGCCCGCGACATCGGTTTGCCGAACCTGCACGTCGTTCACGCCTTCAACGGCATTGAAACTGGTGTTCCAGGTATGGCCACCATCGGTCGAGTATTCGACAGTCGCGCCGGTTTCGACACCGGTGAGATTCAACGTGCCGACATTGGTGATGTGATCGGTGGCGCTGCTACCAGAGTCGGTGGTCAGTGCGACACCGGGCGCGGCAGCCGAGGTATCGAGCGTGAAGCTGAGCGATGTGGGAGCCGACGTGTTGCCCGCGACATCGATCTGCCGAACCTGCACATTGTTCACGCCTTCGAGGGCACCGAAACTCGTACTCCAATGCGCACCGTTATCGATACTGTACTGAACGGTTGCGCCGGTTTCGATGCCAGTGACGTTCAGCGTGCCGACATTGGTGATGTGATCGGTGGCGCTGCTACCCGAGTCGCTCGTGAGTGCGACACCGGGCGAGGCAGCCGACGTATCGAGCGTAAAGCTGAACGAGGTCGGGGTGGACGTGTTGCCCGCGACATCGATCTGTCGAACTTGCACGTTGTTCAGCCCTTCGACGGCGCTGAAGCTGGTACTCCAATGCGCCCCGTTGTCGACGCTGTACTGAACGGTGGCGCCGGTTTCGATGCCAGTGACGTTCAGCGTGCCGACATTGGTGACGTGATCAGTGGCGCTGCTACCCGAGTCGCTCGTGAGTGCGACACCGGGCGCAGCAGCCGACGTATCCAGCGTGAAACTGAACGAGGTCGGGGCAGACGTATTGCCCGCGACATCGATCTGCCGAACCTGCACATTGTTCAGCCCTTCGACGGCGCTGAAGCTCGTGTTCCAATGTGCGCCGTTGTCGACGCTGTACTGAACGGTGGCGCCGGTTTCGATGCCTGTGAGATTCAACGTACCGACGTTGGTGATGTGGTCGGTGGCGCTGTTGCCGGAGTCGGTGGTCAACGTAACACTCGGCGACGCGGCCGACGTATCGAGCGTGAAGCTGAGCGATGTAGCTGACGATGTGTTGCCGGCCACGTCGATCTGCCGAACCTGAACGTTGTTCAATCCTTCGACGGCACTGAAGCTCGTACTCCAATGCGCCCCGTTATCGACGCTGTATTGCGCTGTGGCGCCGGCCTCGATGCCCGAGAGGTTCAGTGTACCGACGTTGGTGATGTGGTCGGTGGCATTGCTGCCGGAATCACTCGTGAGCGCGACACCGGGCGCACCAGCCGAGGTATCGAGCGTGAAGCTGAACGACGTGGCCGCCGACGTATTGCCCGCGACATCGATCTGCCGAACTTGCACATTGTTCAGTCCTTCGACGGCGCTGAAGCTCGTGTTCCAATGGGCACCGTTATCGACGCTGTATTGCACTGTGGCGCCGGCCTCGATGCCCGAGAGGTTCAGTGTACCGACGTTGGTGATGTGGTCGGTGGCGCTGCTGCCGGAATCACTCGCGAGCGCAACACCTGGCGCAGCAGCCGACGTATCCAGCGTGAAACTGAACGAGGTCGGGGCCGACGTATTGCCCGCGACATCGACCTGCCGAACCTGCACATTGTTCAACCCTTCGACGGCACTGAAGCTCGTGTTCCAATGCGCACCGTTATCGACGCTGTACTGTACGGTGGCACCCGTCTCGATGCCCGAGAGATTCAACGTACCGACATTGGTAACATGGTCCGCGGCATTGCTACCCGAGTCGGTAGTCAACGCAACACCCGGCGCACCAGCCGACGTATCGAGCGTGAAACTGAACGACGTAGCCGCCGACGTATTGCCCGCGACATCGATCTGCCGAACTTGCACATTGTTCAGTCCTTCGACGGCGCTGAAGCTCGTGTTCCAATGGGCACCGTTATCGACGCTGTATTGCACTGTGGCGCCGGCCTCGATGCCCGAGAGGTTCAGTGTACCGACGTTGGTGATGTGGTCGGTGGCGCTGCTGCCGGAATCACTCGCGAGCGCAACACCTGGCGCAGCAGCCGACGTATCCAGCGTGAAACTGAACGAGGTCGGGGCAGACGTATTGCCCGCGACATCGATCTGCCGAACCTGCACATTGTTCAGTCCTTCGACGGCGCTGAAGCTCGTGTTCCAATGCGCACCGTTATCGATACTGTACTGAACGGTGGCGCCGGTTTCGATGCCGGAGAGGTTCAGCGTGCCGACGTTGGTGATGTGGTCGGCGGCGTTGCTGCCGGAATCACTCGTGAGCGCAACACCCGGCGCACCAGCCGACGTATCGAGCGTGAAACTGAACGACGTAGACGCCGACGTATTGCCCGCGACATCGACCTGCCGAACCTGCACGTTGTTCAACCCTTCGACTGCGCTAAAACTCGTACTCCAATGCGCCCCGTTATCGACGCTGTACTGCACGGTGGCGCCCGTCTGGACCCCGGTGACATTCAGCGCACCGACATTCGTGATGTGATCGGTCGCGCTACTGCCCGAATCGACCGCCAACGCCACCCCGGGCGCCGTCCCGGCAGTCGTATCCAGCGTGAACGAGCACGAAGACACGGCCGACGCATTGCCGGTCACGTCGATCTGCCGCACCAGCACGGTATTCGTTCCTTCGACGGCGCAGAAGCTCGTGTTCCAGTGCGCGCCGTTGTCGGTGCTGTACTGAACGGTCGCGCCGTGCGCCACCGCGCCGACCGACAGCGTACCGTCCGACGTGAGGTTGTCGGCGGCCGACATCCCCGTGTCGTGCGCCAGCGCGACGACAGGAGCGGGCGGCGCAATGTCGACATAGGCCGTCGCCCAGCTCAGCGTACCGTTACCCAGCCGGATCGCGTACGTGAAGCTGTCCTGCGCGTAGCCGAGCGTATTGAAGCTGTTCGACAACCACGACGCGTCGAGATGGCTCGCGTCATACCCGACCTTGCCGTCCGACGTGATCCAGATGTGCGCGCCGTGCGCGCTGAAATCCGTGCTCACCGATTCCGCCCGGCCCGTATCCTGCGTCAGCAACGCCGTCTGTTCGAGCGCGACGGTCGTTTCGGTGCCGGAGTCGAGCGAATAGAGCGTCTTGGCCGCGCCGCCGAGATCGTTCGCCATCACGTTCAGGTAGACGGTGGTGAGCGTATTGTCGGTGAGCCCCGTCTGTGCCGACGTAAATACGTCGTTCGTTGCCTGCGGCGTATTGCTGATGGAAACCGCGGTCCCGTTTGAAGTCGTCGCCATGTCGTGCTCCCCGTCCTGTCATGTTTTGATGCGGGCGCTGCGCCGCTCGATGCGACGCATGCCCGACGAACTGCAAACCGGTTCTCGTGTCAGCGCTCGCGCAACGCCATTTCCTTGGTCTTGATGACGGGCTTGAGCAAGTAATGCAGTACGGTACGGCGCCCGGTGCGGATGTCGACGGTCGCGATCATGCCCGGCACGATCGCGACCGGCTGGCTCCGGCCGCTCGGCTTGCTTTGCCGGGTGCGCACCAGTACGCGGTAATAGCTGTCCGGTTTCTCGCCGGGACGGTCCGGCACGATCGTGTCGGCGCTGATGTCCTCGACGACGGCGGGAAAGCCGCCATAGATCGAGAAGTCGTACGCGGACAGCTTGACCGTCGCGTCCTGCCCCGGATGCAGGAACGCGATGTCCGCCGGCCGCACGCGTGCTTCGATCAACAGCGTGTCGTCGAGCGGCACGATTTCCAGCAGGTCCATCCCCGGCTGGATCACGCCGCCCACGGTGTTGATCTTGATCTGCTTGATCATCCCTTTCAGCGGCGCGCGCACGAGCGTGCGCGTGACGCGATCCTCGAGCGCGACGTTGGCCGCACTCAGCGCCGACTGATCGGCGCGCGCGAGATTCAGTTCCTTCATCGCGTCGGCGCGAAAATGCGCGGTCGTTTCGTCGATTTTCTGGCGCGCCTCGCGATAGGCGGCTTCCAGCCGCGGCATCGCGAGCCGCGTCGCATCGAGGTCGCCCTTCATGTCGGTCGCCTGCCGCTCGAGCCGCAACACCTCGACGTCCGACACCGCGCCTTTTTCCACGAGCGGGCTCGTCAACGCCAGTTCCTTCGCGACGAGCGCGTAGCTGTGTTGCAACTGCCCCTCGCGCGAGCGCTTTTCCGCGAGCTCCTGCCGGTGCTGTTCGGCCTGTTGCCGGAGCACGTCGAGATTGGCCTGCAATTCGTGCTGACGCGACTCGAACAGCGAGCGTTCCTCGTCCAGCAGGCCCGGGTTCGCGCGTGCCAGGGCGGCCGGCACGACGAACGCGGCGCCGTTCGCTTCGGCGCTCAGCCGCGCGATGCGGGCGAGGAGGGCGGCATCCTTCGCCTGTCCTTCCTTGTACGACGACGTGAACCGCGTATCGTCGATGCGCATCAGCGGCTGGCCTTTCTGGACGACCTGGCCGACGCGCACCATGATCTCGGAGACGATCCCGCCCTCCAGGTTCTGCACCACCTGCACGCGGCTGGACGGGATCACCTTGCCTTCCCCGACGGTGACTTCGTCGACTTCGGCGAACGCGGCCCACAGGAGGGCGATGACGATGAACGCGAGCGTCGCCCACAGGATCCAGTGGGTGAAGTAGCGCGGCCCCTCCATCGCGGCCGCGCAGCGTTCGCGCATGAACGCGGTATCGTCGGCGCGCGGCTTCAGCGCGGCGCCGATGCGCCCGCGCAGCGCCTTGAGCGCGGCGATGCGTTGCGTCGTCGGCGCGCCGGCGCCGTCGGGTTCAGCCAGCAGCGACATGGAGCTTCCTCCCTGCAAGAGCCGCGAGGACCTGGTCCTTCGGGCCGTCAGCGACGACGCGGCCCTGATCCATCACGATCAGGCGGTCGACGAGCGTGAGCAGCGACGGACGGTGCGTGACCAGCAGCAGCGTGCGGCCGGCGAGCTGGACCGACAGACGGGCCTTGAACAGCTCTTCCGACCGGTTGTCCATCGCGCTGCTCGGCTCGTCGAGCAACAGCACCGGCGGCGACAGCAGCATCGCGCGGGCGATGGCGATGGCCTGGCGCTGCCCGCCGGACAACGCTTCGCCGCGTTCGCCCACCGCGAGGTCGAAGCCGTTCGGCACACGGTTGACGAAGTCCGCGACGCCGGATACCTGCGCGGCGCGCAACACGGCGTCGTCGTCCGCGCCCGGCGCGCCCAGCACGATGTTGTCGCGCACGGTGCCGTTGAACAGCATCACGTCCTGCGGCACGTGACCGATCCCGCGCCGCAGCGCGGCAGGATCGTACTGACGCAGTTCGACGCCGTCGATCAGCACGTTGCCGGATGAAGGCGGGTAGAGACCGAGGACGAGTTTTTCGATCGTGGTCTTGCCCGAGCCGACGCGCCCGATGATGCCGACGCGCTCGCCCGCGGCGATGCGGAACGACACGCCTTCGAGCGAGACGCCGCTCTGGCCGGGGTAGGCGAAGCCGACGTTGCGGAATTCGATCTCGCCGCTGAGTGCCGGCCGATGGACGAAGCGCTGCTCGGCCGGACGCTCGCCGGGCAGGTTCATCACGCCGTCGATCGACGCCAGCGCGCTGCGCGACTGGTGGTAGCGAGTCAGCAGCGACGCGACCTGACCCATCGGCGCGAGCGCGCGGCCGGTGAAGATCGTGCAGGCGATCAGACCACCGGTCGTGAGCCGGTCGTCGCCGATCATGTATACGCCGCACAGGACCACCGCGAGATAGGCCGCCTGCTGCGCGAACATCGCGAAATTGACCGCGCAACCCGACAGCAGGCGCGATTTGAGCCCGAGCCGTGCGATCTCGCCAAGCATTTGCTCCCAGCGCGCCTGCATCGGTCCTTCCGCGCCGTTGACCTTGATCGTCTCGAGGCCGACCAGCGTTTCGATCAGCAGGGCCTGACGCTGGCTCGCGTGGCGCTGGCTGGCTTGCACGGCCCGCGCGAGCGGCCCCTGCACGGCCACGCCCGCGCCGATCACGAGCGGCAATGCCAGCAGCGGCAGCCAGCCGAGCCCGCCGCCGACCCAGAACATCGCCACGACGAACACGATCGAAAACGGCAGGTCGATCAGCGCCGCCGCGGTCGCCGACGTGAGGAATTCCCGCACGGCTTCGAATTCCTGGATCTGCGAAGCGAACCCGCCGACGGACGGCGGCCGCGCCGCCATCCGGATGCCGAGTACTTTCTCGTACAGGTTTGCCGACAGGATCACGTCGATCTTCTTGCCGGCCACGTCGATGAAATAGCCGCGCAACGTGCGCATCACGACGTCGAACACGATCACGAGCGCGATGCCGGCCGCCAGCGCCCACAGCGTCTCGAGCGCGCGGTTCGGCACGACGCGGTCGTAGACGTTCATCGTGAACAGCGGCATCGCCAGCGCGAAAAGATTGACCAGCGTCGACGCGAGCATCACTTCCGCATAGATCGGCCACGATTGCGCGACCACGCCCCAGAACCAGTGGCGCGGGCGCGGCACGACGCTTTCCGTGTCGCGTGCATCGAATCGGTGGGCCGGGCGCGCGAACAGCACGTGGCCGGCGTGGCGTTGCGCGAGTTCGGCCGCGTCGACGGCTTCCTCGCCGATGCCGGTTTCAGGAAGGATCACCTGCAGGGTGCCGTCCGCATTGCGGCGAACCAGCACGCAGGCTTGGCCGTCGTTGAGCAGCAGCACCGCGGGCAGGACCGCATCCGGGATGTCGGGCAACGCGCGTCGGGCCAGTTTGGCCGACAGGCCGGCGCGCGCCGCGGCCCGCACGAACAGGGCCGGGGTGAGGCGCCGGCCGGCGAGCGGCAGGCCGGCCACGAGCGTGTCGACGCCCACCGGCCGGTCGAACAGCCGCGTCAGCACGAGCAGGCAGCCCAGCAACGGATCGTCTTCGACACCCGATCCGTGCGGCAGATTCCAGCCGTGCGTGGCGCACGGCTCCCCGGCCGCGGCAGCGGCTTGCGTAGCGGCGGCCTGCATTACAGCACGCCGCCGGCCTGGTGACGGTCCGACCGGTGCGGCAGCCCGCCGCGCGCGCATATTGCCGCCGTCAAGCGCTCCGTCTTGTTCATGCCTCACCCCGATTGTTTATGTGCTGTTCGTCGCTTGTGCGACTGCTTGTGACTGCTTGTGTTTGCGTCGGAGCAACAGCAAGGAGCGGGCCAGATGCGGCGACTGGCGCGCCCGGCGGGGCGGAGGCGGGCATGCGCCGACCGACGGCGGTATCCGAATGCCGGTTTGGTTTCAGGTCTGATACGTTGCGGCTGCGCGAGGGTCGTGCGATTCCGTGCCGACGTGCCAGCAATGGCGCACTGCAGAAGGCGCTCACGCTACTGCAGATTCGGAATCGCGGTCGGCACGGGGCCGGATCCGGTATCGAAAATGTTTCAGCCGTGAAACGCGTCGGTTATAGGGGCGTATCGCCGGTGTACGCACTACCCATGACCCGTCCGTCGGTTCAACGCCCCGTCGGCCGCCCGCACTTCATGCGCCTACGCGTCGGATCGTGATGCCGGATGCCAGGCTTCGATCGGAACCGTGACGAATCGAAAAGGCCGCATCGATGCTGCGCGGTCCATCTCCATCGCAGCCGCGGTCAATCCACGATCTTGAACACCCGGTTCTTCTCGATCACGCCGGCTTTCGGCAGTTTGCCGTCGTCTTCGGCCTTGGGAAGCAGATGCCGCTCGTCGAGCGCCGGTCCTGTATAGCGGCTGCGCGGCCGGATCACCTTGCCCACGCGCAGCTGTTCGATGCAGTGGGCCAGCAGCCCGACGCTGCGCGCGATCGAGAACAGCCCGAAAGCCGCATCGCGCGGCAACCGAAGCTGCACCGACAGCATCGCGAGCGCGACATCGATGGTCGGCCGCTGGCCGGTGAGCGTCGTCACCTTGTCGATGAAGCGCGCCAGTTCCGCCGGCGGATCGAGCCGCGCGAGCAACGCGGCCGCGCGCGGGTCGCCGTCGGGGTAGAGATGATGACCGAAGCCGGGAATCGGGATCGCGGACTTCAGGTGATGATCGACCACGTGCGCGGCGCCGAGCCGTTCCACGTCGTCGAACACCGCGCGCACGCGTCCTGACGCGTCGCCGTGCAGCGGGCCCGACAGCGTCGCGAGCCCGGTCAGCAGGCAGCCCGCGAGCGACGCGCCGGTCGATGCTGTGATGCGCGCGGCGAACGCCGAACTCGTGATCTCGTGATCGGCGACGAGCACCATCGCGCGGCGCAGCAGGTCCGCGCCGCGACCGTCCAGGCCCCAGCCCGCCGCGAGCCGCTGGTGGGTCCACGGCAGGCCCCCATCGTCTTGGGCGCCGAACGCGCGCGCGACGATCGCGACGAGCTGGCCGGCCTCGGTGTGCAGCGCGCTGTCGAGCCGGCCGAGCGTCGAGTGGCCGTGCGCCGCCAACGTGGCAAGCATCGTGAACGCGCACTGGCGATCACGTTCGCCGGCCGGCAATGCAACCGCGGGCGCGTCGAACGTCACGGGCGTGGTGGCTTGCCAGAGCAGCGCGGCCGTTTCCTCGAGCGTGGCGGTGTCCGACAGTTGAATGCTGTCGCGGCCGCGATACCACGCACGGCCCTTGGAGAATGTGGTGATGCCGCTGGGGATGCACGGCTCGGCGCCGAAGATCGTGCTCGCCGCCAGCGCCGCACGCTTGCGGCCGACCTGTTTTTTGCGGCACAGCGCGATCACGTCCTCGGCGCGATACAGGCTCTTGCGCGGATCGTCGGGATCCTGCATCACGGCGATGCTGCCGCGGCTCGCATACGCGTAGACGGTCTGCGCCCGCACGCCGAGCCGCCGCGCGGCTTCCGTCAGGGTGATCCAGTTGTGCATGGGGAGTCGTGATGAGGACGCGGCCGGTGCCCGGCCGCTTGTGCCGACTATAGACCGCGTTCAGCTCGATGTCATCTCGGCCGGGCGCCGCTCGAGCACCTCGACGAGGATCTCGCCCGGTGCGCGCACGAAACAGCCGCGCACGCCGGCGCGGATCCGCGTCACCGGCTGGACGACCTCGGCGCCGTGCTCGACCAGGTGTGCGTACGCGGCATCGAGATCCTCGACCAGCACACCGAAGTGATCGATGCCTTGGGCGCGTGCGCCGTCGGGCACGGCGGCCGGTCGCGCGTCGGGCAGGGCCGTGATGAACAGGTTGATGGTGCCGATCCGCAGGTCGACGCGGCCGGGGCGCCGCACGATTTCGGCGTTCAGGCAGCGCGCGAACCACGCCGCGGTGGCCTCGGCGTCAGCCGAGCAGAGTTGCAGGTGATCCCATTTGAATTCGATCATGATCGTGGGCCGGATGGGGTTGAGCCGCCGCGGCGGCCGGTCAAGGGATGCGAACGCACTCAGAGCTCGATGCGCGACAGCTTGCCGAGCAGCACGGAGTACGACAGCGTGCCGACGAGGCAGATCGCACCCATCAGGTTCAGCGCCCAGAAGAAGTTGCCGGTGTGCTGGGTCACATAGCCGATCATCAGCGGGGTGGTGACGGCCGCGATATTGGCCGCGAGGCTCGTGATGCTGCTGGTGAGCCCGACATAGCGTCTCGGCGCGATCTCGGATACGGCGGCCCAGGACATCGAGCCGATCCCCTGTGCGAAGAACGCGACGGTCAGGATCGCGATCACCAGCGCGTTCGAGTGCACGAAGTTGACCAGCACGATCGACGCGCCGAGGAAGGTGCCGATCACGAGCGGCGCCTTGCGGGACGACGACATCGACACGCCGCGCCGGATGCAAAGATCGGACAAGTAGCCGGCGATCAGGATCCCCAGCGTCGCGCCGACGAACGGCATCGCCTGGAACAAGCCGACCTTGATCATCGACATGTGCCGTTCCTCGACCAGGTAGGTCATGAACCAGGTCGTGAAGAACACCAGCAGCGTGTTGTTGCAGAACTTGCCGAGACAGATCGCGAGGATCTGCCGGTAGCCGAGCAGGCGCAGCGCCATGCGCCAGTCGAAGCGCTCGCGTGCGGTCACGACAGGGCGCCCTTCGGTGATGTACTGCAGCTCGGCCGCGTTGACGCTGCGATGCCGCGACGGATCGCGATAGAGCCGGTACCAGACGAGGCTGAACAGGATGCCGAAGCCGCCCGTCGCGAAGAACACGGCGCGCCAGCCGAACGCCGACGAGATCCACAGCAGCGGCCCGGTGAAGAGCGGCGTGCCGATGTACTGACCCATCACATAGACGCTGGTCGCGAAGCCGCGCTCCTGGACCGGGAACCACATCGTCACCGCGCGGGCGTTCGACGGAAAGGCCGGCGCCTCCAGCGCACCCATCGCCAGCCGCGAGCCGAGCAGCATGTGATAGCCGTGCGCGAGCCCCTGAGTCAGCGTCGCCAGCGACCAGCCGACCAGCGACAGCGCATAGGCGACGCGCGAGCCGAGCAGGTCGGCGAGCACGCCCGCCGGCACCAGCGCGATCGAGTAGGCGAGGCCGAACACGGCGAACAGCTCGCCCATCTGGACGCGGGTAAGCGCGAGATCCTTCGACAGCGCCGGTGCGACGATGCCGAGCGCCGAGCGGTCGACGTAGTTGAGGATGGTCGCCACCAGCAGCATCGACAGCACGCCATAGCGCACTCGCGACCTTCTGGCGACGTCCGCGTGCGCGCCGAACTCGCGCATGACCGAAACCTGTTCTTCTGCGGTTTTCAATGTTGTCTCCTGTCTCCTGATGGGGGGGCCGGCGCGGTGTCGTCATCCGCGCCGGCGATCGTCGGGTCAGCCGCGCCCGACATACGGCATCGCGCTCGCCATGATCGTCATGTTCAGAATGTTGGCTTCGAGCGGAAGGCACGCCATCTGCACGATGGCGTCCGCGACGTGCGCGACGTCGACGCGCGGCTCGGGCGCGACGCGGCCGTCGGCCTGCAGCACGCCGCTGTTCATGCGCTCGGTCAGCGACGTGGCGGCGTTGCCGATGTCGATCTGGCCGCACGCGATGTTGAACGGCCGGCCGTCGAGCGCGAGCGAACGGGTGATGCCGAGGACGGCATGCTTGGTGGCCGTGTACGCGATCGTGTTCGGGCGCGGCGAGTGCGCCGAGATCGAACCGTTGTTGATGATGCGGCCGCCTTGCGGAGTCTGGCGCTTCATCTGGCGCCACGCGGCGCGTGCGCACAGGAAGACGCCGGTCAGGTTGGTCGCGACCACGGCGTTCCAGAATTCGAGCGAGTAGTCGTCGAGCGGCACGGCGCCGGCATTGCGGCCGGCGTTGTTGAACAGCACGTCGAGATGCCCGAACTCGCGTTCGATCCGCGCGAAGCTTGCGTCCACCGACGCCTCGTCAGCGACGTCGGTCGGAATCGCCGCGGCCACCCCGCCGGCTTGCTCGATGATCTCCTTCGTCGCCAGCAGCGGCTCGATGCGCCTGCCGAGCAATGCCACGCCGAATCCGGCTCGCGCCAGCGCGACGGCCGCTGCCTGGCCGATTCCCGTGCCGGCGCCCGTCACTGCCGCGATTTTTTTCCGTGCCTGCATTTTCACGACCTCGTCTTCCGTCCGTTGAACATGCAAAAAGCATTGCGCGGCGGCGATTCTCCAGCAATCTTGATTCTTTCAATCAATATCAAGCGCCCCGTCGCGTCGGGGCGGCGTCAGGGTTTTCCTGAGTTCGCGGGCACGTCGTTCCCGGGCCTGCGCGGGGGATGCGCATGAGGCGCCGCACCGGAACCGCCCCGGGAAGCCGGCAGCGCGATGCAGCACGGACATATTGATTGGATCAATCAATATTGACCCGCGCCGAGCGCGCTTCGTAGGCTGTGCTTCGTTTTCCGACCCAAGGACGAGACCATGCCTGACAACAATCGCCCCCGCCTGCTGGTAGCGCGACGGGTTCCCGCGGCCGTGGCCGCACGTGCCGAAGCCGAATTCCATGCGTACGTGACGGACGCCGACATGGATGCACCGTCCGTCGTCGAGTTCTGCAACCGCTACGCGACGCCGGCGGTGCTGATCGGCAAGAAATCGGGGCTGCAGGCCGAGCACATCGCGGCATTGCCGCCGAGCGTGAAGATCATCGCGAACGCGAGCGCCGGCTACGACCACCTGGATGTGGCCGCCGCGCGCGAGCGCGGGATCGTGGTCAGCAACGCGCCCGACGCGCTGACCGATTGCACGGCCGATTTCACGATGCTGCTGATTCTGGCCGCGTGCCGGCGTGCATCGGAGTACGAGCGCATCGTGCGCGCGGGGTGGGGCAAGTCGTTCGGCATGACCGACATGCTCGGCACGCGCGTGAACGGCAAGACGCTCGGGATCGTCGGCTTCGGCCGGATCGGCCGCGCGGTCGCGCAGCGCGCACGCGGCTTCGGAATGAAGATCGTCTATACCGACAGGCGGCCGGCGCCGCCCGAGGTCGAGGCGGGCGCCCGCTATTGCGCGGATCTCGACACGCTGCTGCCGCAGTGCGACATCCTCACGCTGCACGTGCCGGGCGGCGGCACGCCGTTGATGACGCGCCGCGCGTTCGGCCTGATGCGTGACGGTGCGGTGTTCGTCAACGCGGCGCGCGGGAGCCTCGTCGACGAGGATGCGCTCCACGAGGCGTTGACGTCGCATCGGTTGTTCGGCGCGGGGCTTGACGTCTATCGGAACGAGCCCGATATCGATCCGCGTTTCGCCGCGCTCGACAATGTGTTTCTGTCGCCGCACATGGCCAGCGCGACGATCGAGACACGCGACCAGATGGGTTTTACCGCGCTCGATAACGTCGCCGCGGTGCTTGACGGAAGGGCGGCGCCGAACGCGCTTTGACGGGCAACGCCAGAGTGTGACGCGCAGCCCGCGACGGGCTGCGAATCCGATGTCGGCGTCGCGCCGGGGGCTTCCGGTGACCGGAGGCCCCCGGCCGTTCGCACGGCGTTACACGTCAGAATCATTTTCCGTTGATGTAATGGCGCGCCTACCGATGTCCAGCACATGCCGGTGGCGATCGCGCGGGGCCGCGGCGCGCGACGTGAGGGACATGCGCGACGAACGCACGATCGCGCGCATAACCGGCTTCTCGGCTTGGGGCAGTCACGGGATTTGCACACCGTCTCGACATGGGATCTTGAGGTCCGCATTCCAGCGACCAGCCGACGAGCCTGTCGCGTCGCCATCATGATCCGTTCCGTTGCAGCCATCGCAGCCTCCGACGCCGGACACCCGGCGACCGGATCGCTTACGCGGCGAAAAGGCGGATATTCCTATAAAGCGACTACACCGCTTCCGGATTCAGTTTGATTTATATAAACCCGATAGGGCATACTGCAGAAATCGATCGCTATCGATTGTCACCACTGCCGCGAATATAATGTCGACGGCCTTTTGCCTCGACATAGAGGGGCTGTTGGACCACTTTCCAAATTTCAAGGAATCCTTTCATATCCATGGCTACCTACCTCGAACTTAAAGCACAGGCAGAAGCGCTGGCACAGAAAGCGGAAGCAGCGCGGCTCGCCGAACTGGAAAGCCTTATCACGACGATGCGTGAGCAGATTGCCGAATATGGCATCACGCCCGAACAACTTTTCGGGCGACGCCGTGCCGCTCCGTCGAGCGCCACCCGCGCGCCGGTCGCACCAAAGTATCGCGATCCGAAAACGGGCGCGACGTGGAGCGGGCGCGGCAAGCCGCCGCATTGGATTGCAGGCGCGAAGAACCGTGACCGGTTTTTGATCGAGCAGTGAAAGGGGTCGACGGTTGAGTCCGATGCCGTCAACGCTACCCGATGGGAAATACCGGGCGACGTGTCGTGAGCGGACGATCTTTGCTGCCAGGGCGATGGGACACGGCGACGTATTTCCGGACGCCGAATTGATCGTGGAGAATGGATGGGCCACCTTCATCCGGAATGCCGCTGAAGTGTGGAATTGCAGTGCGCGCTACGCTGCTGCGCACTTCGACGTTCAGTCCGCCTAGGAAGAGCCGCAGATGAGCGAGCTTGTTCAGATTGCGCCGGGTGTTGTGTTCTCCTCCGATGTGCTTGGCACCGCGTGGGCGCGCAAATATCGGCCGGACGGCGGGAATGCGGCGCGGAATGGGAACATTCAGTCCGCAGACCGACCGGGCCCATCGGAGCAGGAAGGCGAAAGCGAACACGGCGCTCGTGCGAGCCTGTCGGGCCAATTGTCGTTGTTGTAGAGAGAACTGCGGGATGACGGGCATCCTGCGACTGTCGGCCTTCACATTGCCGCCATATTTCCTTCCGAGCCGGTGCCCGACATGGGTGCCTGTTTCGTCCACGAGTGCGTGCCGGGCCCGACCGAGCGCCAGTGCCTCTGCTTTAACGACCGAGCATGTTGAATTCGAGTTAGGGGTGAGGTTTCTCCGGTCACGCCACGGGCTCATCCGGACGAAATGGCGGCCTCATCGCTGCGACTGAATACTCGTTCGGGCCGCTAACCGACGCCGGTTTTTCTTCATGCCTGGCGTGGGCAGTTGAGTACCGAGAAGGCCGCTGAGATCTGGCCCGGATAATAGTCAGACGAAAGGGTTCCGACCCGCGGCTTATAGGCGCTCGAGCAAAGATTTCAGGCGCAAAAAACCGCCACCACCCCCTTGAAATTTTCCGCAGAATTCCTATCTTAAGTTTCGCTCAGGCAGACGCGTGGGTCGCTTCATTCCGCGCGCTGCGTGTTTCGATTTGTTTGCCAGCAGTGTGGCAGGCGAACTGGAGCGCGTAGGCCCGTTCGCCTCCATGCTGCAATCGAGGAGGATGTGATCATGAGCGATCTCTACTTCGGAACCGACCTCTTCAGCGAGTTCGACCGCCTGCAGCAGCAGATGGCGCAACTCTTCGGCGGTTTTCCGTCCAGCATCCGCGCGAGCCGTTTCGGCACTTTCCCCCAGGTCAATATCGGCGCGACAGACGATTCGATCGAGATCGTCGCGTTCGCGCCCGGCGTCGATGCCGGCACGCTCGATGTGTCGATCGACAAGGGGCTGCTGAGCATCAGCGGTGAACGCAAATCGCCCCAACCCGATACCGACAGCGAGCGGCGAACCTATGCGCAGGAGCGCTTTATCGGCATGTTCCGGCGCGTCATCGAGCTGCCCGAAGCCGCCGATCCCGACAAGGTTCAGGCGCGCTACGAAAACGGCTGTCTGTTGATCAGCGTCGGCAAGCGCGAATCGTCCAAGCCGCGCGCCATCACTGTCCAGTAATACGAGGAGCCGATCATGAAAGACACGACCCAACTGACGGAACGGGACTCGTCTGCCGTCGCACGTGGCGGAACCGAACAGTCCGCGCGCCGGGTGACACTCGTGCCGGCCGTCGACGTATACGAGGACAGCCAGGGCGTCACGCTGTGGGCCGATTTGCCCGGCGTCACGAAGGACAAGCTCGACGTCAAGGTTCACGACAGCAGCCTCCTGATCGAGGCCGAGGCAATGGTGCCGACGCCGCAAAACCTGCGGCTGCAGCATGCCGAGGTCCGTCAGCCGCATTTTGCTCGCACATTTACGCTGTCGGCGGACTTCGATACGTCCAGGATCGAGGCGAGCCTCCAGGACGGGGTGCTGAAGCTGACGATCCCACGCCGCGACGAAGCGCGTCCACGACGCATCGAAATCAAGACCAACTGAGGCGCCAGCCGCCGCGGTGCAGCACGGGTGCCTCCGCCGCCGCGTAACAGGGAACAGGGCAAAGCGCGGCGCGCGCTCGCTACCCGATGGGCTGCCCGCGGCTCAAACCAGATTGAAGCTGAATCGGAGGATGCAATGAACACCGATCCGAAAAAGTGGAACCCCTTCAAGTTTCTTCGCGGCGCTGCCCGCAAGTCTGATGCGGGAGATCCGGAAAACGCATCGGCAGGCGAGCCATGGCGCGCCGCGTGGCCTGACATTTCGCGCCTGTTCTCGCGCGAATCATGGGGTGCAATGGAGGAATTCTTTCATGACCCGTTTGCTGGCCGCGGCGCGCTCGAACGCTGGTTCGGCGACTTCAGTTCATCGCGTTTCCAGCCGCGCATCGACGTCGTCGATGAAGGGCCGGTGCTGCGCGTCACCGCCGAACTGCCCGGAATGGAGCGCGAAGATCTGAAGGTGAGCGTCGAGGATGGGGCAATCGTGCTGCGCGGCGAGAAAAAGCAGGATGTGCACAGTGAGGAAAACGGCTGCTACCGGCTGGAGCGCGCGCATGGAAGCTTCACGCGCACGATCCCGATGCCGGACAACGCCGACCCCGAGCACACGTTGGCAAAGTTCGACAACGGTGTCCTCACGTTGACCGTGCCGAAATCAGAACCGGCCAGGTTCACGAGTCGCACGATCGATATCGGCTGATATCACTCCCCGCGCTTCGGAATCGACCCGTCCGGCTCACTCGTCCGCCATGAGATGACGAATCACGAGTGCCGGATCGGCGATATCCAGAATCAGCCGGCGAAGGATGCGTCGACGCATGTGTTCCTCGTCGAGTATCCAGGGCGCGCCCTTCTCGCTGAGATAGCGGGTGAGGGCGTCCTGGTGATCAGCGGTTGCAGGCAGATCCAAGCGGACCGCCAGCAGTCCAGCCACGACGTCGTCGATATCGACGTCCAGCGGTTTCGAATCGATGTTCAGCTTCAGTTTCATGGCCGCTCCACCACAAAAAGCGGCGCCGCAAGACAGGAACAGTTTGCGGCGCCGAACGCGCTGCGCCGGCCGCGACTGCTGCCGGCGCGTGCAAGACCCGCAGGTCAGTACTCGAGCTCCGGTGCGGTGGCCTGCGCAGGCTTTTCGTCCTTCGGCGCATCGGCCACCGTTGCATCCGTCGTCAGGATCAGCCCGGCAATCGATGCGGCGTTTTGCAGTGCCGTGCGCGTGACCTTGGTCGGATCGACCACACCGGCCTCGACCAGATCGCCATACTCGCCGGTGGCCGCGTTGTAGCCGAAGTTGCCCGTGCCTTCGAGCACCTTCGCGATGACGACGGACGGCTCGTCCCCGGCATTCGACGCGATCACGCGCAGCGGTGCTTCGAGCGCGCGCAGCACGATCTGGATGCCGGCGTCCTGATCACTGTTGGCGCCTTTCAGGCTCGTCGCCGTCGAACGCGCACGCAGAAGCGCCACGCCACCACCCGGCACGATACCTTCCTCGACCGCCGCGCGTGTGGCGTGCAGCGCATCGTCGACGCGGTCCTTTTTCTCCTTCATTTCGACTTCGGTGGCCGCGCCGACCTTGATGACGGCTACACCTCCGGCGAGCTTCGCCACGCGTTCCTGCAGCTTCTCGCGATCGTAGTCGCTCGTGGCTTCCTCGATCTGCGTACGGATCGACTTCACGCGCGCCTCGATGTGCTGCTCGTCGCCCGCGCCGTCGATGATGATCGTGTCGTCCTTGCGGACCTCGACGCGCTTCGCGCGGCCGAGATCGTCGAGCGAGGCCTTCTGCAGTTGCTTGCCGGTTTCTTCCGAGATGACGGTCGCGCCAGTGAGGATCGCGATGTCCTCCAGCATGGCCTTGCGCCGGTCGCCGAAACCGGGCGCCTTGACGGCCGCAACCTTCAGGATGCCCCGCATCGCGTTGACCACGAGCGTGGCCAGCGCTTCGCCGTCGATGTCTTCCGCCACGATCAGCAGCGGCTTGCCCGCCTTGGAGGTCGCCTCGAGAACCGGCAGCAGATCCCGGATGTTCGAAATCTTCTTGTCGTGCAACAGGATCAGCGCGTCGTCCAGATACGCGGCCTGCTTTTCCGGATCGTTGATGAAGTAGGGGCTGACGTAGCCGCGGTCGAACTGCATCCCTTCAACCACATCCAGCTCGTTCTCGAGCGACTTGCCATCCTCGACCGTGATGACGCCTTCCTTGCCGACCTTCTCCATGGCGTCGGCGATGATCTTGCCGATCGCGTCGTCCGAGTTCGCCGAGATCGAGCCCACCTGCGCGATCTCCCGGTTCGTGGAAATCGGCTTCGACAGTTTGCGCAACTCGTCGAGCACGGCGGCCACGGCCTTGTCGATGCCGCGCTTGAGGTCCATCGGATTCATGCCGGCGGCGACGTGCTTCATGCCTTCTTGCACGATCGCCTGCGCGAGCACGGTGGCCGTGGTCGTGCCGTCGCCGGCCACATCCGCGGTCTTCGATGCGACCTGCTTGACGATCTGCGCGCCCATGTTTTCGAAGCGGTCCTTCAGCTCGATTTCCTTCGCGACCGATACGCCATCCTTCGTGATGGTGGGTGCGCCGAAGCTGCGCTCGATCAGCACGTTGCGGCCTTTCGGCCCAAGCGTCACCTTCACGGCATCGGCGAGGACGTTCACGCCCTTGACGATGCGGGCGCGGGCGCTGTCATGGAATTTGACGTCTTTTGCACTCATGTTGTTGCTCCGGATAGTAGTCGTTGACTCAACGCGGCGCGAACAACCCGTCGGGTGTTCGCGACCGGCTCAGGATGTCAGGCGGCCTTGCGGGACGCGCCGGTATCGGACTCGAGGACGCCCATGACGTCTTCCTCACGCATGACGAGGAGTTCGTCGCCATCGACCTTGACGGTCTGGCCTGCGTATTTGCCGAAGAGAACCTGGTCACCGACTTTCACCTGGAGCGCGCGCAGCGTTCCATCCTGCAGCAGCCGGCCGCTGCCGACCGCGACGACTTCACCCTGCTCGGGCTTTTCCGCGGCCGAGTCGGGAATCACGATGCCCGAGGCCGTCGTCCGCTGCGTCTCGATTCGCTTGACGATTACCCGGTCGTAGAGGGGACGAATCTGCATTCTCATCTCCTGAGCGATTAAAGGTTCACGAAAAAGGAATCCGGTTGCCGGGCGTCCTGACTGACGTAAGAGTCGCCGCCGGGCAGCCGCACCACTGTCTGGCGGAATGCGAAATAGAGGCGCCCATCGCGCCCTTCAAGGGGCGTAAAAAAGGCTCTTTGTAACAAATTGTTTCAGCGCGGCAGCAGGATGCGATGGACCTTGCCCAGGCGATAAACCGTGCGGCCGCGTCCATCCGGGCGGCGGGGCTCAGGCGGCACAGGACAGGGCGGCTGGCGTCCGCCATCGGCGTCCAGGGTGTCGTCCGGCTCATCGAGCGTGCGCCACAGGCCTCCCCTGACGGGCCGGAACAGCCAGCGCACGTAGCCTCGGCGCGCGGCAAGCTGCATCAGCTCGTCGCGATCGGTCTCGTCAGCGAGAAGCTGCGGGGAGTGGGCCGCGTTCTCGCCATAGTCGCCGAACGCCTGACGGCAAGCGAGCGCCTCGGCAGCGCTGGCGCCGATCACGTTGCAGCCGCGCCGCTCGACGCGCTCGACATCCCATGCGCCTGATTGCCAGGCGGCATCGAGCAGCATGGCGTCCACGGTCTCGACGCTGTGCCAAGGTGTATCGATCTGGACAGCCGAGCCCGGAACCGGCCGCGGTGGAATCTCGACGCCGGGCAGCACGAGCGGTGTCGCGCGCCGGAATCCATGCCAGTGGAGTATCGCGAAGAGCGGGGTATTCACCTGTGCGGCCGCCGTGACCGTGACGGCAAAGAGCGGCATGCGCACGCTGTCCATCTGTTCCCGAAGCGTATCGAAAAGGACCATGAAGCCTCCCGGGTGACATGTTGCAGGGCCTCTTGAAATTTCCGTTGCTTGCGCTATTTTATGCATCGCTCAGGCAGTCGCGATAAGCGCCGCGTGTTTCGATTTGTTTGTCGGCGGAGCTTTTCCACGGACGGGCGAACTGGAGCGCGTGGTCCGGTTCGTTCTTCGTGAGAGGCCCCGGTTTCAAGGAGCCAGTCATGAGCGATCTTTTCTTCAGCACAAATCTGCTGGGCGAATTCGACCGCCTGCACCGGCAGATGACCAGCGTCCTTGCGGGCTTTCCCGCGCGCCTGCGCGCGATGCGCAGCGAACTCTTTTCTCCACATCGGCCGCACCGACGACAGCGTCGAGATCACCGCGATCGCTGTCGGGGCTCGACCCGGTAGCGACCGATGGATCGCTTGACGAGGGGGTGCTGACGATCAGCGACGTGTGCAAACGGCCAAAGTACGCGCCGGCTGTCTCGATGACACGGGCTCGGTGGCGCGCTTCCTTGCGTGAGCGCGCCGCGGCGCATGGCAGCGCCGCCTTTCTATATACGGCCTGCACGACGCATCGTTTTCTGCACCGTGCCCCTGCATTGGGACGATGTCTTATGGGAGACGGAAATGCTCAGCCCACACGAATTTGCGACCTTGATGCTGGTTCGCCAGGCGCCGGACCAGATCGATATGAATCGCGCCGAGCTCGACGCACTGTTTGAACGCCAACTGGTCATGCTGGAACATTGCGCCGCAGGTGCACGCCGCGCATACCTGACCGAGAAGGGCAAAACGTTCCTCGATGCGCTGCACCCGAGCGACACACCACGCCGCAGCCGGCAGACCGCTGGCAACGGCGGGTGAGGAAGCATGGAGATGTCTTTCGCGCCGAGTAGCCGGACAACGGTTCTCGTGTTGCCTGGACGCGCAGGCTGAATGGCTGCGCGATCTCGACGACAAGCTGTTCGTCGCGCGCCGGGACTCGCGGCGGTGACAGCCGACGTGTGACGCACTCGCGCATGACCGGTGTCCCGCGCCCAAGCCATGCGCAATGCACTGCAGGAGGTGTCATATGCAAACGGACAATGTCATGGAGTATCACGGCTGCGAGGTCCGGCCGGTGGTAACCGTCACCGAACGTGGCCGCTACGCAGCATCGGCCATCGTCACCGACCGGGCCGGGGAAACACGCACGCTCGGCGTCGATGGAGACTTCGCCAATGCGCAGGAGGCACGCAATGAAGCGCTGGAGCTTGCCGTCGCATGGATCCAGCAGCGCTCAGTCGTGTCGGAGCGGTATGTTCGACGGACCTAGCGTGCCGGTCGAAAACGGGGCCCACCAGACGTTCTACGCATGGAGATCCGTACGAACAACAACATCGAGCCGATGCAGTCGTGCGTATAAGCCGAAAGTGCTCACTGGGTACGAATCGCCGATGAAACGACTGGAAAGGAGGGGTTTATAGGCGAATACGACTGGATGTTGGCGAGCATACTTGAGATCCGAATGACTCAACCAGGCTCGTCCATGGTGACCCTGAATATGCAAGCGATTGCGTGCGGCAAGACGATTCACGTTGTATTGATGGCTGATGCCGGGAGTGCCAATATTTTCGTGATGGACAATGAGAACGGCTCCCGTCAATCGCAGAGCATGAAGGTTCGCCAGTACCTCGACGCGGGCATGACTGACGAGGGTGTTGCTCGCCATGTGCTCAATGTCGTCGTGGCGGCGATCGAACGTCATGGTCGTCGATGGGCGCACTGAACTTCTGCTTGTCCGTTGACGTTGATCAACCTGTGCGAGGCTAGCGTTCGCGGTGAATGCAAACGACCGTCGGCGACGTGCTCCCCGTTCACGCCGCAATGCGGTTCAATGCTCAAGGTCTGACGCGCGTTCCTGCGCTGCTGCTGCGGCAGCACGGCTCGCGGCAACTGGCCACGGAGGGGCAAATGCTCTTCAATTCGACGCGGCTCCGAATCGATCCGACGCCGCGCAGGGCTGATGGAGAATTCATCGCGCATGTGAGGATCGTCACGATTCTGGAGGACGGCGATGAGAGAGAAGTGCACGCCAGCGGCGACCTGGCTGGCTTCGATGTGCGTGATGACGCAGTTGCGTATGCGACGAAGTGGGCGGAGGAATGGCTGGCCGCTCAATCTGGCTGAACGTGAATAACGGTAGCGCCGCTTCTTCGGCCATCGCGGCGCGCTACTGTCACGGGCGCTTCATCTCTTCGCTTTCCATTGCCGCATGTCGCTCTTCGCTTGCGGAAACGGGTTCCATCGCTTCGTCGACCGAAGCCAACGCATACTCGCAGGCCAATTTCGTTTCTTCGATGTCGGCCTCCGGCTCCTCGTCGTCGTTCGGAGGGGGATCGAGCATGTCCCGAAGCATCGTCGCCAGCTCCGGCGTGTCCCATGGTTCGCCTTTTTGACTTTTCCGCTTGATGTAGTGACGAATTTCTGCGTCTTGTTCGAATGTGAGCGGCAGGTGCCGAAAGGTGCTGTTCGGGTTGGCGTCAATCATGATGTTGCTCCCGGGTCATACAGGGTGGATGCCGCGACTGTCGAGTGCCCGCACGCGCGCGGCAAACTCCTATTTGCGGAAGCTCGAATCCTGGATTCGCTGGAGGCGGGCGAAAAGCTCATCCATCTGGAGTTCGAGAACCTTGTTTCGCTCGAATCGCGTGCGGAGTTTGTTGAGCTTGACTCGCCAATACGCTGGATCGTTGACGGACGATCGGTTGACGAAGGCGTGTTGCGTCTTCTCAAGCAGTCCGATCGATCGCCTGATATTGGCTAACTCGTGCTCCACATCGCAGTACCAGCTCATGATTGCCACCTTCCATTTAGGATTTGAAATTTTTGTTCGCTGAGCTGCGAAAACTCGTCACGACCTGCTGGCGCTCGTGGCGACGAACCGTGAGGATGAGCCCATTCTTCCCGGATCGCCAAGGCGTGGCGGGTGACGCGAAAGGGGCAACGACACGTGCGAGAGAGGGGCGGGGGCGGGGTGAGCAGTCAAGCCGCTTACGTGCACTCGGGCAAATTCATCATACGCGCATCCAACCTCGCGTGCGGGTCTTATTTTTGCCGCTGTGAAGCGTCGTTCGGTAGGGAATTTTGGCTCAACGGGTGTCGGGGTGACGCCCGACGTGTTTGAGTGGAATCGGAGTGCGTGACTGTCGGCTGGTTCGTATCGATCATTGCGATCGTGGCGGCCGTTGTCGCGGTGGTGTACACGGCAGGTGCGGCGTGACAGGCGGGCGACGGGCTTGGCAATCCGGGCATGGCCACGCTGTCGGGTAGTGTGACAGGGGGAGGGCGCTGGATGCGGCATGGGGCGTCGTCGCTGCAGGCTATTCATCACGCTGCAGTCTCGAACAGGTGTAGTGACCGAGAGACGCCGAGCGCTTGAATGGGTGCTCTCGCGTGAAAGCTGGATTGATGTTTCGCTCGATACATACCGCGAAAGCGGGCGTTGTCGTACCTGCGCTCGAACCTCAGAAGATCTGTCGCGATGCGCCGGCGTTCGTCGTCATAGAGGTGCATCACGCGGATTTCGTCGACCGCGCGACGCAGCCAGCCGTTGGCAATAGCGCGATGTTTGTCGACCGTGACGGTTGCCATTGACGGTGGCCATTGCCGAATGCCGGCGCCGGCCGCAGTGCCGTCGTCGGACTCATTTGCAGCATCAATCTCGTGTCGGTCAAAAATGCGCTCCCCTTGAAATGGCACCGACATGACGCACGCACCAAACAGCGCATCTACACGAACGCCTTCAATTTCAATCGAGCATCGTTTACTCTACGAACGAAAATGCCAACAGCGTCATTGAATTGACTCCCCTCATTATCGAATGGTGGGCAAGCATATGCGACTACTGCAGAATAATTAACGTAACGCATAAAAACGCCAGCCGGACCGGACCTATTCGAAACACGAAACTACCCGTCCATCACCACACGCACGAACATGCCCGACAACAACGAGACCAGCCGCCACCATCTCGTCGCCTTCGCGATCGACGACAACACGCAGGCCTGGTACGAGATGGTCATTCCCTTCATCGTATCGCTGCGTGCGACGGACTATCGCGGTCGCATTGGCGTCATCGGTTACGGCCTGTCCGCGAAAAAGCAAGCATTGTTGGTGGCGAACGGCATCGAGGTCTACACCAGTGTGGGCACCGGCGACCTGCCATGGGATCGCTACATATCGGCGGCGGCAATCTTCGACGCCGATCCGGAACTCAAGACGCTTGCCCTCTACGATGCCGATATCTGGTTCCCGGGCCCGAGCTTCGACATCTTCGATGTCGTACCCGACGATGATCATCTCCACGTCGCGCCCGACGCGCATTTCTGCGCATTCGTCATGTCACCGATCATAGGAGAGCGGAGAGACGCGCTGACGCACCAGTGCGCACAGGACGTGCTCGACCGATTGGGACATCCGCTACAGGCCGGGCTTGTTGTCGGCGGGCGCATCGCCTGGGCGCAGTTCGCGCAACACGTTCGGGCACAGGCCGGACGAATCGGGCAGGATTTCCAGGCGATCTATGGACTGGATACGACGTTCCTGCATCTTTGGGGCGGCCTCGGGCATGTTCGACTCGTCGGCTGCGAGCAGAATTTCGTCACGAAATGGGGCCTTCACGAGCGACATGATTTCGATACGGCTCGGATCCTGCTCGAATATCAGGGCAAACCGATCCGCGGTTTGCACATGACTGGCGATGTGCGCTACCTGAATCGCTGGCGATATCTGGCTCGCGAAGCGGACCATGCAATCGCACTCGGGCAGGCGTTTGCGCTCGCTCCCGAATCCGCAGTTCGAGAACAACCCGCCGAACTCGATTCGCAGTGCTTAGAACGATTCTCCGCCAGCGGTCTGGCCTTCGTCGCGGCGCATGAGGACATGCTGCCCAATGTCCCGCGCCTCGCTGCCGGCAGTTCGTTTCGACACCCGCAAGGCGTTGCGTTCAATGCCTGGGCGGCGCACAAGCTCGAATTCGAAGTGCTGCACGAACGAGCCGTGATCGATATCTCGCTGTCGCATCTGAGCGGCCAACCATCGGCTCCGCGGGCACAGCTGGAGCAAAACGGTGAAGTGCGATCGTTGCAGGTGCCATGCAACGGCAAACTGTCGGTGACGCGCGGCGACCGCGTGGTGCTGCGCGCGCTCACCCTACCGGGGCAAGCGTGTCATACCGCTTGGGATGTCGTCGTACGGCAGGCGTAGCTTAGGGGCGAGAATGGTTGATGCGGCGCACGTCCCCGTGGCGGCCGAGATGCAACGTGTCGGAAAAGATGTCGAACGCGTCTCGGTACCCACTCGCGATCCGCGGCAGCCACCTCGGTTTTAATAACTGAGCAGCTCGATTCAGTCCGACGCGCGGTACCAACTCGAGGCGTGTGTACCGAACGCGTGCGCTGAATATTCGGACCCGGCTCCAGAACAGGAGCAACGCTCCCGTCGGCTTCCGTTCCGACCACCTTTTACGCGTCTTTCAGCCAGGGCATTTCCACGGGTGACACGACCAGTTGCCGGAATTCGCGTTTCAGATCGAAGATGAACCCGACCAGGATCATGGAGTCGGCGTAAGGAATCGGAAAGACATGCGGATTTTCCGGAGTACGCAGGGGGCGCTCGGGTGTGTCCGCTGTCGCCGCGGCGTTCTCGCGAACGCTTTCCAGTTCGTCGGCCATGGCCGGGCCACTGACTTTCAGCACACGGCTACGCAGGTCGCTAAAGGGCTCGATGCGCGCAGCGTCTTCGTGGTATTCGGGCACTTCGTAAATGAACCAGGACATTTTCGTCTCCCATGAGCAGGGGCGCTATTCTAACGCCGCGCGAGGATCCACCGAAAATCGACCATGTTGTGCGATGGCCGCGGTCGCTGCGAGGCAGTCGACCAGGGGCAATTTCTGACGAGGCGGGCCGCCGCCGCGCCGAAAGCGTTGCCTTGCACACGACCGTGAGCCCGCGTTCGCGTCATCCAACCCGAACTTGCAATGCTATGCCGCGACGGCCGGGTTCCGACATTTTTAGGCCAGACGTGCCAGCAGATTCCTCCTATGTGCCGGTACGTGCTTCGAACTCGAGATCACGGCTCGTGCGCCTGAATCAGCAGGGTGCGTAGATAAACGTCACCCCGTTTGCTGCGGGGCATGGGAGATCGGGCGGCACGGATGGTTGTCGGCCAACCAAATCATCAGTCGTCAGTGTTCTCGTCCGGAGCGGGCGTCGCAACCCGCGTTTCGCGTTTTTCCGCCCATTTCAGCATCGCATCCAAAGCAGGACACAAAGCCTGCCCCCAATCCGTTAGACGGTACTCGACTTTCGGCGGGACTTGCGGATACAGCTTTCGCGACACGATTCCATCGGATTCCAGTTGCCGGAGTTGTTGGGCCAGCATCTTCTGAGAAATCCCGGGGATCAACTTCTCGAAATCCGAATAGCGTTGTACTTTTCCATCGAACAAATGGAAAAGGATGATCAGTTTCCATCGACCTTCCAGCAGTCGAAGAACTTCCTCTACCCCCAGTGCGGCGGTGGCTGGCGTGTATATCTTTCCCATAGCGCAGTAACTTACTTTTCGGTGCGTTCTTGATGAATAAATAGTCTATGGCGAAAATACTAGTACAGCAAACTATTGCGAGAACGCAACCATGTCCCTTTCACTACCAGATCCAGTCTCTGCCTACTTCAAGATCACCAATGGCGAGGACGTCGGGCACATCGTGCGTGTCTTCTCGCAGGATGCGGTCGTCGTTGACGACGGCCAGACGCACCAGGGGCATGCCGCCATCGAGTCCTGGCGACGGGAGGTACGGAAGAAATTCGAGTACACCGTGGAGCCTGTCAGCGCTTCCCAGGAAGGCGGTCGGCTGACGGTCACGGCCAATGTTGTGGGCAATTTCCCGGGTAGCCCTGTCCAGCTCGACCATGTGTTCAGCCTGGAAGGCGACAAGATCAAGTCATTGGAGATCGGTTGATGACCATGAACCCGGAATTGCAAGGCAAGCGCGTCCTGGTGACGGCAGGCACCAAGGGGATTGGAAAGGCCGTCGTCGGCCTGTTCCACGAACTCGGTGTCGTTCAGGGGAAATTACAGAAGTATTCGCATGCGGAACGGCGGCAGTTCTTGTGCCAGTCGGGCGCGCAAAATCGTCCACTGGGGAAGATATCGTAGTGAACGGTGGCGCATCCGGTCCCGTCGCAGCGAATCTTAGAGATAGGCTTCTGGCGATCCAGCACGGCACGGCGCCGGATACACACGACTGGCTGACGCGGGTGGTCGGCGGCGTCTGAGCCAAGCGCTGAAACTCGATAGGGATGGTGGGACGCATTAAAGAGAAAGCACTCAAGTAACCTTATACGATAAGGATATCGAATTAATTTAGCAACAGAGACTGAAGGCGATAGTCGTCTGTCCGCTGGAAGCTACGTTCAGCGCCCCAACGGTAGTATTGCCGGCATCAATGGTCCGATATCAAAACGAAATGACATGGAACGCACCCTGTCGTTATATTGCTATCTGACTGTACGGAACGGCAAGCTAAGAGGAATGGCGAATCATGCAGAGATTTGAGAACTGCATGGACGGAAGGCACGTTCCGTCAGTGTCCGAGAAGTGGTTGCCGAGTCTTGACCCATATCGTAACGAGACATGGCGTGAGATCCCGGATAGCACCGCGGAGGATGTCGATGCGCGGTGAAGGCTGCCCGTGCCGCATTCCTGTCACCGTCGTGGGCCATTTCCGTCGGAGCCATTCTCGTGGGACATCTACGGGCATCGTCGTAACGACAACAGCGTGCCGCACAAATGGATGCGGAGCCTGATCGCCAGTACCTGCGCCTCGCTCTGACGGTGCGGTTGCGATGAACCCATTTTTTCCGCAAAAGAGGTGAAAACATTTCGAGGTATTGCCGTATCGGGTGACTAGCGCCCGACGCGTAGCGTCAGCGTGCAGGCACGGAAGGTGTGCCGCCTGTTCTGATCTGCGAGCCTATCCAGCCTCTTGGCTCGCCATGCCTTCCATCCATTGCTCGAACGCGGACACCGCGGCATCGTCGGCGCGATCGGCGTTCGTCACCAGCGTGTAGTCGTCGGCGCGCCATACAGGCGATGCGATGGGACACACGAGGCGTCCTTCGGCGAGATCGCGCCCGATCAGCGGCAGCGACGCCAGCGCCACGCCCAGCCCCTCGATGGCCGCGCCAAGCTGAAGATTCACATGATCGAATTCGACATGGCGCGCTGCCCGCAGATCGGCGGCGCCCGCTTCCCGCAACCAGTGCGACCAGGCTGAGCGCGTCGTGGCCGAATGCAGCAGCGTGTGATGGCGCAGGTCGGCCACGCTCTGTATCGGATGCTGGCGCAGCAACGCGGGGTTGCAGGCCGGCACGCGCAGGTCGGGCATCAACGGGCGCGACACGACGCCCGCACCCTGTTCCGGACCGGAGCGAACACCGATATCGAAAGCGTCGGCGACATAGCGCAGCTTGCGTGATGTCGTCGACACCCTGACGTCGATGTCGGGATACCGCGAATGGAAATCGGCAAGCCGTGGCAGCAGCCAGCAAAACGCGAAGCTCATCGGCACATTCACCCGCACGACGCCTGATATCCGGTGTGTGAAGGTATTGTGGCGCAGCCGCACCACCGCGGTACCGAGGTGTTCGAACGCGTGGCTGACGTCGTTCAGCAATACGACCCCTTCGTCGGTCAGCACGACGCCGCGCGGACGACGGTCGAACAACGGCAGGCCGAACCAGTCCTCCAGCAGCCGGATCTGTTTTCCGACGGCCCAATGGGTGACATGCAGTTCCGCCGCCGCGCCCGCGAAGCTGCCGTGCCGCGCGACCGCATCGAAAGCGCGCAGCGCATTGAGCGGCGGCAACTCGTCCCGAATTTTCGCAGCACCGTGGCTTTCGCTCATGACGTGACTTTTTCTCTCCATTGACGCGATTTTAGCTCAATTGAAATGGCTGATACCTCCGCCATAAAATTGACGCATCGAGCCGAAAACCAAACCGAGAGCCGCTTCCATCAGCCGCTCGTACAGAGAGAACGTCGATGCGCTTGCCGGTTTTTTCTCCTCCCGTCATGCGGGACGCCGTGCCATCACGGCCGCGCGTGCTATGGCTAGCCTGCATTGCACACGCGATCCACGATGGCTATACGGACATGATCTACGCGCTGCTGCCCGTATGGCAGTCGGAGTTCGGACTCGACTTCGCGGCCCTGGCTATGCTGCGCGGCCTCTATGCCGGCACGATGGCGGTGCTGCAATTGCCGGCCGGGCGTCTCGCGCAACGCCTGGGCAGTCGCGCAGTCCTTGCGATCGGCACGCTGCTCGCCGCGCTGGGCTATGCAATCGCCGGCATGTCGGGTGGCCTGCTCGGTTTGTGCGTGGCGCTGGCGATATCGGGCGGTGGATCCAGCACGCAACATCCGATCGCATCGGGCGCCATCTCGCGCACCTATGGGCGTGACGCGAGAGGCCCACTGAGCCTCTACAACTTTTCCGGCGATCTGGGGAAATCCGCGCTGCCGGCAGCCATTTCGCTGCTCGTGATCATGATGCCGTGGCGTCACGCGCTATGGGTCGTCGCCGGATTGGGCTGCGTCGTTGCCGCCGGCATCGCGTTCTGGTTTCCCGCCGTGCCACGTGACGCCGGAAAGACGGCCGCAAAAGAGCAAGCGTCCGCTCAACGCAGGGGCACCGGGGGGCGCGGATTCACCGCGCTGTTTTCCATTGGCGTGCTCGATACGGCCGTACGCATGGGACTGCTTACCTTTCTGCCTTTCCTGCTCAACGCAAAAGGCATCTCGCCTCAACTGTTGGGAACGGCCCTTGCGCTTGTTTTCATTGGCGGGGCGGCCGGCAAATTCTTCTGTGGCTGGCTTGGCGTTCGCATGGGTGTGGTGAGTACGGTGCTGCTTACGGAAGGCGGTACGGCTGCGTGCATCATCGGCGTGATGTATCTGCCGTTGGCGCTTACCATGGTGCTGCTGCCGATTCTGGGCATGATGCTCAACGGCACGTCGTCCGTGCTGTACGGAACCGTTCCGGAGATGTCCCCGCCCGAGCGCACGGAGCGCGCATTCGCGATTTTCTACACGGGAACGATCGCATCGGGCGCGATATCGCCCGTCCTCTACGGTTTCCTCGGCGACAGGATCGGTGTGCAGGCCGCCACGTATGCCACCGCGTTCACCGCTCTGGCAATTTTTCCGCTCGCGCTCGCACTGCGCCCGCATCTCGGAGATCACTCGGAGGATGAACACCATGATGAAGTCTGACTACCCGACCGTCGCCGTTGTCGGTCCGGGCGCAATCGGAACGACCGTTGCCGCGGCCCTCCATGAGGCTGGCCGCACGCCGGTGATCTGCGGCCGCTCGGCGCACGAGCGGCTGACGCTGCGCTTCGATGGCGGCGAGATCGTCGTGCCCGGGCCCGTGCTGACCGATCCGCAAGCGGTCAAGGAAAGGTTCGATCTCGTGTTCGTTGCGGTCAAGTCGACGCAAGTGGCGAGTGCGGCACCCTGGATCCCAGCGCTATGCGATGCGAAGACGGTTGTCTGCGTGCTGCAAAATGGCGTCGAGCAAACAGCCGCCTTCGCGCCATATGCAGCCGGCGCGGCGATCGTGCCATCGGTCGTCTGGTTTCCGGCGCAACGCGAATCGGATGCGTCGGTGTGGCTGCGCGGCAAACCTCGGCTCACTGTGCCCGATACGCCGGCAAGCAACGTGGTGGTCTCGGCGTTGCACGGCACGCGATGCCCGGTCGAGGTGGCGGCCGATTTCGTCTCGCTCGCGTGGCGAAAGCTTTTGCAGAACGCGGTGGCGGGACTCATGGTGCTGACTGGCCGCCGCGCCGGCATGTTCTCGCGAAGCGACATCACTGAACTGTCGCTCGCCTACCTGCGGGAATGTCTCGAAGTCGCCCGTGCGGAGGGCGCGAAGCTGGGCGATGAAGTGCCGCGGGAGATCGTCGACGGATTCCATCGCTGCCCGCCCGATTTGGGGACGTCCATTCTTGCCGACCGGCAGGGTAACCGCCCCCTCGAATGGGACTGCCGGAATGGCGTTGTGCAGCGATGCGGACGATCTCACGGAATTCCGACGCCGATCAGCGATCTGGTCGTGCCGCTTCTCGCGGCCGCCAGCGATGGTCCCGGCTAGTTGCAAAGAAACCGGTATCCAACCCGACTAGCGTAAGCCGTCACCGGTCACTCGAACTTGCCGAAATCTACTTCTTCCTTGACGAGCTTCCCTGTCAACAGGAGTGTTCGTTCGATGTCTGCGACTATGGACGAGTTGTTGATTGAGGCGGTGACGAATAGTCCCCAGATATCGTCGTCTATTTCATAGTATCCGCGAGCATATTTCCAATAGCTGAAATAGCGATCCTGAGATAATGCGATTCGTGGATCATCAAGGCCGTCTGGATGCGGCACTGGGACAGAATGGAGAGCATCTTGTAGGATCGCAGCGACGTTTGGAAAGTCGACAGTGCGATGGTCTTCAAGTATCTCGACCAGAAGATCGCTACTGTGATATGCGGGCCGAACCCGGAATCGAATCAGTTTTGTCATTGCTCGTTTTTCTATTTCGAAAGAGCGTGGCAAAAATGCCCGCCAGACCAGAATGCCTACTGCATCTGTGTATCGTTCTTCCCTGAATACCCCTTCAAGGCTCACCGATTCTGCCAACCGTGGTCGCCATCTGGATAGCGTCGTGTCGTATTCTAGCGCCTGAATGCCGACGTCCCCGGTGTTCCCCCGGAAAGCCGCGATGAACCGTATTTTATTTGTGCTGTGAATAGTTAGATCAACATATCCATTTCGAAAATAAACGCTGCAGACCTATCGTTGAGGTCTGCAGGCCTCCAGACACGAGTCTACGTGTCGAAGCCGGCTGATCGTCGGTGTTCCTGTCGGCGCGACAAGGAAAGGAGGAGACAAAGATGCACAATCTTCGAATGCTCCAGGGCTTGGCGCTTGGCGGAGAGTACGGCGCGGCGACCGGCTGACGCTGGGTTTGGAGCGGTTGCAGGAGATCTCGACCAGCGGTGTGCTCACCGTGACGGTTGACGCGGTTCCTGCACAGCGTCCGCAATGCGAAAGCGCTGGCGCGCTGATCCGCCATGTCTGCGAGGTGCTGACATCGTCGCCCGGATCATCGACAATCCGGCGTGTGCGCCGCACCCGCGCGCGCCAAGCCGCCCGAGAGACGCCTCCATGTCCGGAATATCCATCCGATCCGCCAGCCTCGCCGATGCGCAGGCGATCGCCGATTTTCACGTCAAGGTCTGGCGGCATACCTATCGCGATCTCGCGCCGGCGCAAGCACATGCCGTCCTCGACGCGCACTATCGCGGCAGGAAATGGCGGGAGAAGCTGGCGTCGAACGATGGCGACCAGCTGGTGCTCGTGGCGGAAATCGACGGCACGATCGTCGGAATCGGCGCGGCCGGCGCGCCGTCGGAGCCGATCTTCGGCGGCCGTGGCGAGATCAAGTTCCTGTATGTCGACCCCGGGTTCAAGCGTCGCGGCATCGGCCGCATGCTGCTCGCCCGGCTCGCCACGCATTTGCAGAAGGTGCGGTATCGGGGCGCGGCGTTGAGTGTCGTCAAGGGAAACGATGCCGCGATCGCCTTTTACGCGTCGCTGGACGGCCGGTTGGCGGGCGAGTATGTCGATCCGGGGCCGATCTGGCGATCGCACAACATCGTGATGGTATGGGACGACCTGGCGAGTCTCGCTACCTGAGTCCGCCCCCTGCCGCGCGCTCGCGCGTCACGCCAGGCAGGCGCGCAACCACGTCGTGAACGCGGTCACGAGCGGCGAATCGGCCAGCTCGTGACGCGTGACCAGATAGTAGGCATGACGCGACGGCACGGCCGCGCTGAACGGCCGCACGAGCGTGCCGTCGAGCAGGTCGTCGCGCACGGAGAGGCTGTCGCCGAGCGCGACGCCTTGCCCGTGCACCGCGGCTTCGACGCCGATGTGCGCGTTGCCGATTTCCAGAATGCGGATGCCCGGCAGCTTGTCCGCGTTCGCTTCCGCCAGCCAGCGCGTCCAGGAGCCCGCGTGCTCGCAGAACAGCGTGCGTCCCGCGAGATCCTGCACCTTGCGGATCGCATCGGGCCCGTTCATCAACGCCGGGCTTACGACCGGGAACAGCGCCGGATGCGCGAGCAGCTCGACGCGCCGGTTTCGCCAGTTGCCTTCCCCGTAGCGAATGCATACGTCGACGTCGGGTGAGTAGGTCTCGCGATCGTCGTTCGACGGAATCACTTTCAGGTGGATCCCCGGATAGCGCTCGAGAAAATCGCCGATGTGCCGGGCGAGCCAGCGCGACGTCAGCGACAGCGGCGTCGACACGACGAGATCGCCGGCGGCCGCCGGCGAATCGAGCCTGACGGTGGCGTTCGCGATCATGTCGAACGCGGCGCCGACCGGTTCCAGCAACGCCTCGCCTTCGGGCGTGAGCTTTACGCGGGCTTTTGATCTGACGAATAGTGCGACGCCGAGCGTGCTCTCGAGAATCCGGATCTGATGGCTGACCGCGCTCGCGGTCACGTGCAGTTCGTCGGCGGCGGCCGACACGGTGCCGCACCGGGCGGCAGCCTCGAACGCGCGAAGCGGGTTCAGCGGGGGCAGGCGGTTGCGCATCGGCGGGCGCGTCGCAGGCGACGGTGCTGAGAAAAATTTCATTAAAGCGGATTCAATTTCTCGCTACAACAAAAAAAATTGAATGCCTACAGTGGGGGTAATCCAACCGAGTCGAGGTCGACCGCAATGAGCCTTACCGAACCGATCGAGCGCCTGTGGGGCGGCCGCTTCCAGTCGAAACCGTCCGACGCGCTGCAGAACCTGTCGCGCTCCGATCCGAGTTTCTTTCGTCTCGTGCCGTACGACCTCGCGGGCTCCTGCGCGCATGCGCGCGAGTTGAATCGCGCCGGCATCGTGAACGACGACGAACTCGCGCAACTGCTGGCCGCCATGGACGGCATCGCGCGCGACCACGCGGCCGGTGCGATCGCGCCGTCGCTCGTCGACGAGGACGTGCACACCTTCCTCGAGCGCGTGCTCACGCAGCGGCTGCCGGCGCTGGGCGGCAAGCTGCGCGCAGGGCGCTCGCGCAACGACCAGGCGGCGAACGACCTGCGCCTGTACCTGCGCGACAAGGCCCGCCAGCTCGTGCGCGGCGTGCTCGACCTGCAGGATGCGTTGATCGGCCAGGCGAGCCGGCACGTCGACACGGTAACCGCCGGATTCACCCACCTGCAGCCCGCACAGCCGATCGTGTTCGGTCATCAGTTGCTCGCGCACGCGCAGTCGCTGTATCGCGACGTCGACCGCCTCGTCGACTGGGACCGCCGTACCGCACGTTCGCCGCTCGGCGCGGCCGCGCTCGCGGGCTCGGCGATCTGCGTGCGGCCGGAGCTGTCCGCGCAGGAACTCGGTTACGACGCGCCGTGCGAGAACTCGATCGACGCGGTGGCCGCGCGCGATCACGTCGCCGAATTCGTATTCGTCACGAGCATGCTGGCCGTGAACCTGTCCCGGCTGTCGGAAGAAGTGATCCTGTGGACGTCACGGCAATTCCGCTGGGTGGAACTCGACGATGCCTATGCGACCGGCAGCTCGATCATGCCGCAGAAGAAGAACCCGGACATCGCGGAACTCGCGCGCGGCAAGGCGGGGCGCCTGATCGGCAACCTGACGGGCCTGCTCGCGACGCTGAAGTCGCTGCCGCTCGCGTACAACCGCGATCTCGCGGAAGACAAGATCGCGGCGTTCGATTCGATCGACACGCTCGAACTCGTGCTGCCCGCGATGGCGGGGATGATCCGTACGATGCGCGTCAACGTCGACGAGATGCGTCGCCAGGCGCCGCTCGGCTTCACGCTCGCGACCGAGGTGGCGGACTGGCTCGCGCTGACGGGCGTGCCGTTCAGCGAGGCGCACGAGATCACCGGCACGCTCGTGCGCGCGTGCGAGCGGGACGGCATCGAACTGGCCGACGCGAGCGCGGAACAGTTGCAGGCCGTCGACACGCGCCTCGCGCCCGCGGTGCGCGCGCATCTGACGCTCGACGCGGCCGTCGCCGCGCGCGGCGGGGCGGGCGGCACGTCACCCGCGCGCGTGCGCGAGCAGATCGGCCGCCTGAGCGACGCGATCGAACGCCAGTCCGCATGGGCGGCCGACTACCGGGGGCCGTCATGCTGAGCGCATCCGAATCGGGCCGTCTCGATGACACACCGGAGCCGGCCGCCCGCGCCGCGGACGATATCGCCGGGTTCGTGCGCGTGCGCCGGCGCTACTGGGGCCGCTATGTCGCGTCGATCGCGATCATTGCCGCGCTTGCGTATGTGGCGGTCGCGTTCGCGCGCGGACAGATCGAGTGGCGCGTCGTCGGCCAGTTCCTGACCGCACGCTCGATCCTGACGGGGCTCGGCAACACGATCGTGATGACCGTCCTCGCGATGACGCTCGGCGTCGTGCTGGGCGTCGTCACAGCGGTGATGCGGCTGTCGTCGAACCCGGTGCTCGGGGCGATCGCGCAGGGCTACATCTGGCTGTTTCGCGGCACGCCGGTGATCCTGCAACTGCTGCTGTGGTTCAACCTGGCGCTGGTGTTTCCGACGCTCGGCATCCCGGGTATCGCCGAATACCGGACCGTCGACGTGATGACGCCGTTCCTCGCGGCGGTGCTCGGGCTCGGCATCAATCAGGGAGCCTATACGTCGGAAGTCGTGCGGGCGGGGCTGCTGTCGGTCGACACGGGCCAGTACGAGGCTGCGAAATCGATCGGCATGCCGCGCCTGCAGGCGCTGCGCCGGATCATCCTGCCGCAGGCGATGCGCGTGATCGTGCCGCCGATCGGCAACGAGCTGATCGGCATGGTCAAGCTGACGTCGCTGGCGAGCGTCGTGCAGTACGCGGAGATGCTGCACAACGCGCAGAACATCTACTACGCGAATGCCCGCGTGATCGAGTTGCTGATCGTCGCGGGCATCTGGTATCTCGCGGTCGTCACCGTGCTGTCGATCGCGCAGGCCCGCGTCGAGCGGCGTTTCGCACGCGGCGCGGGCAGGGCGGCGGGCCGTAAATGAACGACACGACCCTCAACCATCGGGAGAACGTCATGACGAACGCGGTCGTTCGCGCGGTCGACGTACGCAAGTCGTACGGCGATTTCCAGGCGCTGCACGGCATCACGCTCGACGTCGAGCCGGGCGAAGTGCTGTGCATCATCGGGCCGTCGGGCTCGGGCAAGAGCACGTTCCTGCGCTGCATCAACCAGCTCGAGACGATCAGCGCCGGCGCGCTGTGGGTCAACGGCGAACTGGCCGGCTACCGCCGCGCCGGCAGCCGGCTCCACGAACTGTCGGAGCGCCAGGTCGCGCGCCAGCGGCTGGCGACGAGCATGGTGTTCCAGCGCTTCAACCTGTTTCCGCACAAGACCGCGCTCGAGAACGTGATCGAAGGCCCGGTGCAGGTGCTCAAGCGCCGCCGCGCGCAAGCGGAGGAGGAAGCGCGTGCGCTGCTCGCGCGCGTCGGGCTCGCGCACAAGTGCGATGCGTTTCCGGTCGAGCTGTCCGGCGGACAGCAGCAGCGCGTCGCGATCGCGCGGGCGCTCGCGATGCATCCGCAACTGATCCTGTTCGACGAACCGACGTCGGCGCTCGACCCCGAACTGGTCGGTGAAGTGCTGGCCGTGATGCGCGACCTCGCGAAGAGCGGGATGACGATGATCGTCGTCACGCACGAGCTCGGGTTCGCGCGCGAGGTGGCCGACCGCGTGGTGTTCATGGACGGCGGCCGGATCGTCGAGAGCGGGCCGCCCGATCAGGTGCTGTCCGCGCCGACGCACGCGCGCACGCGCGAGTTCATCTCCGCCGTGATTGCATGACCGGGGCGGGCGCCCCGTTTTGCAGCGTCCCAACGATCGAGCCGTCGACGAGCGCGGCATCGTCCCCATTCCTCTACATGACAAGGCGACACCCATGAAAGCATCCGTCCTGACCCGCACGCTGGCCGCCGTCGCATTCGGCGCGCTCACACTCCACGCATCGTTCGCCGTCGCGCAATCCGCAAGCGCGAAACGCACGCTGAACGTCGCGATCGTGCCGAACTATCCGCCGTTCGAATACAAGGATCCGGCGACCGACAAGCTGGCGGGCTTCGACGTCGATCTCGGCGAGGCGCTCGCCGCGAAGATGGGCGCGAAGCTGAACTGGGTCGAAACGAGCTTCGACCAGATGATGAGCGCGGTCGCGACGCAGCGCGTCGACATGATCCTGTCCGGCATGACCGACCTGCCGACGCGCCGCGATGCGGTGACGTTCGTCGACTACATCGAGACCGGCCCGCAGTTCTATACGCTCAAGGCGCGCGCCGGCGAATTTGCGCAGATGGGCGCGCTGTGCGGCAAGCGCGTCGGCTCGAGCCGACGCACGTCGTTCCCCGACAACACCACCGCGTGGAGCGCCGAGAACTGCGTGAAGGCCGGCAAGCCGGCGATCATCGTCGTCGGTACCGACGGCTCGTCGGACGCGCGGATGCAGTTGCGCCAGAACCGCATCGACGCGGCCGTGCAGGGCGGCGAGACGCTGCCGTACCAGAACAGCCTCGAGCAGAACGCGTATGCACCGGTCGGCAAGCCGTTCCTGTCGCAATACACGGGCATCGGCGTCGCGAAGAGCAATACCGCGCTGAGCGGCGCACTGACGACGGCGCTCAACCAACTGATCGCGGACGGCTCGTATCAGAAGCTGCTCGCGAAGTGGGGGCTGCAGGAGCACGCGGTGGCGAAGGCGATGGTCAACGGCACCCACTGAGCGCGCGATGACCGACCTGGCTCCCCGCTGGCCGGCCGCGAAGCGCGCGTGCGTCGCGCTCGCGTTCGATCTCGACGGCCCGACCGGCGACGCGATGCTGAACGGGTCGATCTGGCGCAACCCCGCGTATTTCACGCTCGGCAGCTACGGGCCGTGGCGGGCGCTCGGCCGGCTGCTCGACATGCTTGCATCGTTCGGCCTGCCCGCGACGTTCTTCGTGCCCGCGTGGGTCGCGCAGACGTGGCCCGCGCAATGCGCGGCAATCGTCGAGCGCGGCCACGAGATCGGATATCACGGTTACCGGCACGAAGCGTTCTGGGCGCTCGAGCCCGAGCGGCAGCGCGAGATCATGGCGCAGTCGGCCGACATCTTCGCGCGCACGCTCGGCGTGCGGCCGGTCGGGTTCCGCACACCGTCGGGTGACTGGAGCGACGCTACGGTGGCGGTGCTGCGCGAAGCGGGCGTGCGCTATTCGAGCTCGATGCGTGGCGACGACCGTCCGTACCTGCTGCCCGGCGCGGACGGCGAGCCGCCGCTCGTCGAGATTCCCGGCCGCTGGGAGACCGACGATTATGCGTCGCTTGCGTATCACCGCAACCCCGACTATCCGGCGGGGCTCGACCGGATCGCCGGCTATGAGGCGACGCTCGACAACTGGACGCGCGAATTCGACGGGATATACCGCGAAGGGCTGTGCCTGACGACGCTGCTTCATCCGAAAGTCTGCGGCAAGCCGGGGCGCATCGCGCTGCTGGAGGCCTGGCTCGGCCACATGTGCGCGCAGGATGGCGTCTGGTTCGCGCGCTGCCGCGACGTGGCCGACTGGTGGCTCGCGCAGCACGCGCAAGGCGTGCAATCCACGCACCGGAGCAACATGTGAAGACACCTTGTGCGTGGCCGGGCGGCGCGCGATGCGCGGTCGCGATCACGGTCGACTTCAACGACATTCATGGCATCCAGACACGCGAGCCGCGTATCGTCGGCCGGGAAAAATCGCTGTCGGTGTGGCGCTACGGCGCGACGCGCGGCGTCGACCGGCTACTCGCCGCGTTCGACGAATTCAGCGTACCGACGAGCTGGTTCGTGCCGGGCCGCGTCGCGCAGACGCATGGCGGCGCCGTGCGGGCGATCGCCGCCGCCGGGCACGAGCTCGGCGTGAGCGGTTTTCGCTGCGAGGATTTCGACGCACTGCCGCTTGCCGCGCAGATCGATGCGTGCCGCGCCGGGCGGGCGGCGCTCGCGGACGCGACCGGGCGCCGCGCGGAAGGCTTTCGCTCGTTCACTGGCAACTGGGCCGACGGCTTTGCGGACTTTCTCGTGGCGGAAGGCTTCACGTGGTCGTCGTCGTGGCGCGGCGACGATTTGCCGTACCTGCATCCGCGCGCCGACGCAGGCGCGGCCGACCTGCGGCTCGTCGAACTGCCGCTGCACTACGAACTCGAGGACGAGCCGTACTTCGAGTTCAATCTGTCGCCGCCGGTGCCGGCCGGTCAGCCGCGCATCGCCGCGTACCGTGACGTGCTCGACAACTGGCGGCGCGATGTCGACGGGTTTCGGCGCTTCGGGCTGTGCTGCGTGCTGCGCCTGCATCCCGAGATCATCGGCACGGCAGGGCGGATCGACCTGTTGCGTGCGTTGCTCGCGCACCTGCGCGACGCGGGCGACGTCTGGTTTGCGACCGGGCGTGACGTTGCGCGCTGGTGGCGCGGGCAGGTTCGCGACAACGAGCCGGACCATCCGGTCGACGTGTTTGCACGCTGCGTGGCAGAGGCGTCGGCGCGATGACGATGGATACCGAAACGCGCGCCACGCGGCTCGCGACGTTTGTCGCGCAAACGCCTGCCGCCGCCGTGCCTGACGATGTCGTCGCAAAGGCCACGCGTCATGTGCTCGATACGTTCGGTGCCGCACTGGCTGGAACCTCGGCTGTCGAGACGCGCAGTGCACGTGCGCTCACCGGCGCTGTCGCGCGCGACGGCGCGTCGCTGTGGGGCACGCAGTGCAGCGCAAGCGCGCGCGACGCCGCGTTCGTCAACGGGATCGCCGCACACGCGCTTGAGCTCGACGATGCCGGCGGCTGCGATCATTCGGGTGCCGTCGTGCTGCCGGCCGTGCTCGCCGCGTTGTCGTGCGCAGGCCGCCCCGTGACCGGCCGGGAATGCGTGACCGCAATCGTGCTCGGCTACGACGTCGGCCGGCGCGTGCTGGAAGCAGCCGGCGGCTACTCGGCTCACAACGGTGCCGGCTGGCACTCGACACTCAGTTGCGGTGTGTTCGGCGCGGCGGCCGCGAGCGCACGCGTGCTCGGGCTCGACGCTGCGCGCACGCGCGACGCGCTCGGCCATGCGGCAAGTTTCTCCGGTGGTCTGTGGGGCTTCATCCACGACGGCTCACAGACGAAGCGGCTGCATGCCGGCCGGGCCGCGGAAGGCGGCGTGCTCGCGGCGCTGCTGGCACGGGAAGGTGTGAGTGGCCCGGCCAGGGTGTTCGATGACGTGTGGGGTGGCTTCTTCAACACGTTCGCCGCGCAATCGCAGGCACCCGACGCGCTGACCGACGGCCTCGGCGCGCACTGGAAACTGATGCGCTGCTCGATCAAGCCGCACGCGTCGTGCCGCAGCGCGCATGCGGCAATCGACGCGGCGCTGCAGCTTGCGGACGGTCACACGTTCGAGGCCGTCGAGATCGAGCGGGTGGTCGTGCGGGCGAGCGCGTTCGTGGCCCGGATGTGCGGCGGCCGCGACCTGTCGACGCTGTCGTCGGCGCAGATGAGCCTGCCGTACGCGGTAGCGGCGGCACTCGCGTACGGCGACACGGGGATCGGCGTTTATCGCGACGACAGGCGTACGGATTCGCGCGTCACGGCGTTGCTCGCACGTATCGCGATCGAGGTCGATCCAGCGCTGGGCGATCTCGATGAGCCGACGGTGAGCCTGCATCGCGCGGACGGGCGGCGGGAATCGCGTCACGTGCCGATCGCGCTCGGCGATCCTCGCAAACCGCTGTCCGACGCGGCGCTGCTGGCGAAGTATCGTGCGCTGGCGGGCATGGCGCTCGAGCATGCGCAGGTCGATGCGTTGAGCGACGCGTGCCTGTCGCTGGAGCGGGCGGCGGACGCGCGGGTGCTGAACGCGCTACTCGCGGGGGATGCGGAACGCTGATCGTCATAGCGTTTGAGCGGTGCTACGCGCTAAACGGCTCGTGAGTGGCCATGAAACTCTGGCCGGTCCAGTTCGCCTTCGATGCAAGCGTGCAAGCGAACGCCGGCGCCGGTCTCCCCATAGTAACGGTTCGAAGGCGACGCTTCCCAGAAATGCATTGGGTTTGTCCTGCAGCGCCACCAGACCTTGCAGCCTGACCCGATCGTATAGTCAGATGGCCCCGATCGCAGCCCCCGATTCAACCGGTTCACCACTGCCGCTATGTGAAGCGCTCCCGTTTTGTACTTCCGCGCTGGAGCAACGGTGCGTACTCGTGCAATTCTCGTGGCGCGATGTCGAAGGCGCGACGAAATGCGCGCGTAAAGCTCGACGCATCATTGAAACCTAACCCCGAGGCTACGTCCTGTACCTCCATATGAGGAAAGCGCACCAGCTCATCGGCCGCCATTCTTAGCCTGCGGTTGCGGATATAGGCGGCCAGGCCACCTTCATGCTCGAATATGCGATACAGGCCGTGGCGGCGCGCCGTCGGCGCGGCAGATCGGCGGCGCGCTGCTGAGGAACCCGGTCATCATGTCGGTCGTGCTCGGCGCCGCGTTCAATCTCGGCGGGCTGCGTTTGCCGGGCATGGCGGCAAGCGTGCTGTCGATTCTCGGCGCGGCGTCGCTGCCACTCGGCCTGCTCGCGGTGGGCGCGGGCCTCGACGTGAAGGCCGCGAAGGCGGCGCGCGGCCCGGTGTTCCAGTCGTCGGTGATCAAGTTGCTGCTCGTGCCGCTGCTGACCTTCTGGATCGGTTTCAGCCTCGGCATCCGCGGCCCGGCGCTGACGACGATCGTGCTGTTCAACTCGTTGCCGTGCACGCCGTCCGCCTACATCATGGCGAAGCTGCTCGGCGGCGATCATCGTCTGTCTGCCGGCATCATTACGGTTCAGACGGCGCTCGCGGCCGTCACGATGCCGCTGGTGCTGCTCGTGTTCCACGGTTGAACCGGTTCGCGCCCCGCGTCGCTTTTCTCGTGCGGCGGCGCGTTTCGCGATCGCACTCGGCTGGCTCGCCGCATATCGCCGGATCAGATATGGATCGAAAAAATAACCATTTGGTACACGCACCGGCAGGCACTAAAGTCTCGCATCCTGCTGCCGGTTGCGACGCCGGCGATTTCGACACTATTTCGGAAGCCTGCCAGATGAATCGATCGATGTACTCCCGGGTCCGCGGCGCCGCGGCCGCGTTGTTCATGCTTGGCGTGGCGTCCGCCGCCCACGCGGCGCAGCCGACGCTGCGCGTCGGCATCGACGCCGAGTCGTACCCGCCGTTCTTCTCGAAGGATGCGACCGGCAAGTGGAAAGGGTGGGAAATCGATGTGCTCGATGCGGCGTGCGGCAAGCTGAACGTGCGTTGCGAACTCACCGACATCGCGTGGGACGGGCTGATCCCGGCACTGCAAAACCGGAAGATCGACGTGATCTGGTCGTCGATGACGATCACCGGCGAACGGCAGAAGGCGATCGACTTCAGTCGTGCCTATTATGAATCGCCGACGGTATTCGTCGGCGCGAAAAGCGATCGGCGCCGCGTCGATTGCGCGGTGCCTGCAACCTTCAAGGATCGCGTGATCGGCGTGGAGGCTGGCACGAACTTCTCGGCGTTCCTCGATGCACGCTTCAAGCGCGATGCGCAGATCAAGGCGTTCGACAAATTCGACAACGCCCTTGCGGACCTGGTCTCCGGACGGGTCGACTACGTGCAGGAAGCGAAGGGCCTGTTCACGGCGTTCTTGTCGTCGCGCGACGGGAAGGATTTCGAGGTCAAGGCCACCTGCGGGGACAACCCGGTGCTGGGTCTCGGCATCGGTGCGGGCGTGCGGCAAGGCGATGCACTGCGCGGCCGGTTGTCGACCGTGATCGCGCAACTTCAGCAGGACGGCACGTGGGACGCGATCACCGCGCGCTATCCGAACCTGAAGGGCACGATCGAGAAGGGCCGGTGAGCCGATGGCCGCGGATGATTCGCTGCTGGCATTGCTCGCGTTCGGTAACGGCGGTTACGGCCGCATCTTTGCGAGCGCGTTCGCGCTGACGCTTGGCGTCGCCGCGGCGTCGTTTGGCGCCGGGACGCTGCTCGGCATCGCCGGCGCGCTCGGCAAGCTGTCACGGCACGCGTCGCTCGCGTGGCTCGCACGGATTTACACGACACTCGTGCGCGCGCTGCCCGAACTGTTGTGCCTGCTGCTCGCGTTCTACGCGGTCGCACCGGCGCTCGAGGCCGTTCTGCATCGCATCGGTGTCGCGTCCGACGGTTTCGCATTCGATCCGTTCATCGTGGCCGCGTTGTCGCTCGGCTTCATCCAGGGTGCTTATCTGACCGACATCTTCCGCGCGGCGCTCATCAACGTACCAGTCGGGCAGATCGAGGCCGCGCACGCGTACGGAATGCGCCCGTGGCAAACCTTGACACGCATCCGGCTGCCGATCGCGGCGCGGCTCGCGCTGCCGGGCGTCGGCAACGTGTGGCTGAACGCGACCAAGGATGCGTCCTTCATCAGCGTGCTCGGGTCTTTCACGGATCTGCTGAAGGCGAGCCAGCTCGCCGCCGGCGCGACGCGGCATTACGTGTTCTTTTATCTGGTCACTGCGGCGCTGTTCCTGTTGTTGAGCATCATGTCGACGGGCTTGTTCGCCATGCTCGAGCGGTATGCGAATCGCGGCACGAGGCGCGCCTCCGCATGAGCTTCTCGCCGACGTTTCTGCTCGACACGGTGATGCCGAAGCTGCTCGCGGCGGTGCCGACAACCCTGGCGCTGTTGCTGTTGTCCGGCATCGCCAGCATGGTGATCGGCATTCCGCTCGCGCTTGCGGCAAGCTCGCGTCACGTACCGTACCGCTGGTCCGCACGCGGCTGGATCATGCTGATTCGCGGCACGCCGCTGCTGGTGCAGCTCTATCTGCTGTATTACGGCTTCGGCCAGATCGTCCCGCGCGAATGGATGCGCGACAGCTGGGCGTCGCCTCTGTTGCGGGACGCGTTCTGGTACGCCGTCGTCGCGTTGAGCGTGAACGAGGGTGCCTACGTCGCGACGATCCTGCGCGGCGCGATTGCCGGCGTGCCGGCCGGCGAGATCGAGGCCGGCTATGCATACGGAATGACGCGGGCGGGCGTACTGCGCCGGATCGTCGGTCCGCGTGCGTGGCGACTCGCGCTGCCCGCGCTCACCGGCGAAGCGATCCTGCTGCTGAAATCGACCGTCCTCGCGTCGACCGTCACGGTGTTCGACGTGATGGGGACGGCCAATACGCTGCGCTTCGAGACGTTGCGCGTATACGAACCGCTTGCCGGCGCGGCGCTCGTCTATGTCGTGCTCGTCGCGCTGCTGACGATTCCCGCCGCCCGTCTCGAGAAACACCTCAACCGCTACCTGACCCGCGAGCCCGACGATCGCATGCCCGCACGGCGCCGCGGCGCATCGGCCGGCGCGTGGGCGGCACCCAACTGATTCCTGCTTTTGAGCTGAACACGACGATGTCCGATCCTCGCCCCCTGCTGTTTTCCCTTTATGAACAGGCCAGCGTCGGCTGCGGCGGCGCGCCGAGCCTCTGGACCCATCCCGCCGACGAACGGCTGCGCGCGAATACGCTCGCGTACTGGTCGGATCTCGCGCGCAAGGCCGAGCAGGCCGACCTCGACATGCTGTTCTTCGCGGACGTGCTCGGTCTGTATGACGTTTATGGCGGGTCGGCCGACGCGGCGCTGAAGTGGGCGGTGGAGTCGCCCGCGAACGATCCGATGATGCTGATCCCGGCGCTCGTCGCGCAGACCGAGCGGCTCGCATTCGGCGTGACCGCGAGCACGACGTATGAACATCCATTCGCGCTCGCGCGGCGTTTCAGCACGCTCGATCACCTGAGCAGCGGGCGGATCGGCTGGAACATCGTGACGTCCTACCTGACGAGCGCGGCGCGCAATTTCGGGCTCGACCGGATGATCGGCCACGACGAGCGCTACGCGCGCGCGGAGGAATTTCTCGAGGTCGTGTACAAGCTGTGGGAGGGGAGCTGGGCGGACGACGCGGTCGTCGCCGACAAGCTTGAGCCGCGCTACGCGCGCGGCGATCGTGTGCGGCCGATCGAGCACGTGGGCACCCATTATCGCGTGCACGGCCCGCACGTCTGTGCGCCGTCGCCGCAGCGTTCACCGGTGCTGATCCAGGCTGGCTGGTCCGGGCGAGGGCGCGAATTCGCGGCAAAGCACGCCGAAGTGGTGTTCGTCGCGAAGTCGAATCCACACGAGATCCGCACCGGCCTCGATGAAATCCGGCGGCTGGCGATCGAAAACGGCCGGGCAGCGGAGGATGTGAAGGCGCTCACGGTGCTGCGCCTCGTGACTGCGCGTTCGACGGCCGACGCGAAGGAGAAATACCACGCGCTGCAGCAGCACTATCACCTGCAGGCTCAACTCGTCAGCTATGCGGGCGACACCGGTATCGACATCGACCGCTATGCGGACGACGAGCCGCTGACGACGCAAACGGAAGGGCTGACATCTTATGTGGTGCGGCCGGACGGCAGCGGCAAGCCGCTGACCGCGGGCGACGTGCGGCGCAAGTTCGCGAGCGTCACGCGCGGCACCGACCTGATCCTCGTCGGCGCGCCGGACGAAGTCGCGGACCAGCTCGCCGAGCATGCGCGGCAGTCGACGACGAGCGGCTACATGCTCAATCCGCTGGTCAGCCCGGGCACGCTGGACGACTTCGCGGAACTGATCGTGCCGGAATTGAAGAAGCGCGGCCTGTACCGGACGACGGCGCCTACCGGCACCTTCCGTTCGCGGCTGAGCGGACGCGATCGCCTTCCGGACAGCGCGCATGGAGCGTCTTTCAGGCAATCCGGATCTGACGGACTCTGACGAGCGGGTCGATACGGCACGGTCGTTCCGAGCGCCGTCGGTAGCACCACGCGCTTCGGCGCGACAGTCGCGCCGCCGGTGTTGTCTCAGTGGTTCGACGCGGACGAAGTCGTCCTGATAACGGGTGCGAACGGCGCGGACAAGTGCACGTTCATCGAGGTCCGGAACGGCATTCAAGAACTGGATGGCGGCACGCTGGTGTGGTGGCCCGAATCGACCGAATTCTCGGTGCCTCGGGCGTTGCGATGGTTTGTCAGCCCGAGCAATATCCATGAAGTGCTGATCGTGTCGAACATCGTCGAAAACGGCAGGCCGATCGAACTCGGCGACGCCGGCCATTTCTGGCACTCCGGCCTGTCGTACCGAGCACGCATGCGCATTCCCGACGCAGGCATAACCAAAGCTGAAATCGGTTTTTCACGCGTGGCGGATGCGTCCCTATACTTTTCGGTGCCGCCTGCGGGCTGCGTCGACGGCTCACGCAATCGTGCGTGTGGCCGTCGTTTTCCTGGAAGAGGGACTGCCGAATGAATGCCCGTCATGGCGCCGAAGCGCGCGACGCGCTGCGTACCGCGCTCGCTGCACTGCCTGAACTCGTAGCCGAGATCGGGCGCGACGCCGCGCAACGCGAGGCGCGCCGCGAACTGCCGTTCGAAGGCTTTGCGCTGTTTCGCCGCTCGTCGCTCGGCGTGCTGCGGATTCCGGTCGAACGCGGCGGCATCGGCGGCACGCTGGTCGATCTGTTCGACACGATCGCGACGCTCGCTGCCGCCGATTCGAACCTCGCGCACGCGCTGCGCATCCACTACGACCTGACCGAGACGCTGCGGCTGTCGCCGCGCACGCCGTTCAACGACGTGCAACTCGAGCGCGCGCTGGCCGGCGCGATCTTCGGCGGCGCATCGACCGAGCGCGGCACGCCGCGGCCGGGCGAGAACACGACCGTGCTGCGCCGCGATGGCGACCATCATCGCGTGACCGGCCGCAAATACTATTCGACGGGCCATAGACGACGAGCGCGCGCTCGAGAATGCGATCGAGCGGCAGGCTGCGCGTCATCGCCGCGCCGTCCGCGCCTTCCGCGAGCAGCCATTGCGCGGCCGGGTCGATGCCGGTTTCGTCGAGCAGCGTCGACAGCCGCACGCCGGTCCATTCGCAGCACGACAGCAGCCCGTGCGTGAACTGGACGGGCAACCCGCTCGGGCCGTTCCATTCGCTGCCGGTGTTGCCCGAGCATTCGAGGAAATGGATTCGCGACTCGGACGGAAAGCGCAGCAGGTCGTCGAGCGTGAAGACGCGCGGCTCGCGCACGAGCCCGTGGACGACCACGCGATGACGCTGCGCATCGATATCGGGCACGCCCGCGTGATGGCGTTCGTACACGAGGCCGTTCGGCGTGATGTCGCCGAACAGGTCGGCGAGCGGCGTCATCGACGAGCCGGAGCCGGGCAGCGCCGGCGCGCGCGTGCTGCGGCGGATCACGTCGCGTTCGTGCCCGCCCGGCACGCCGTACGGCGGCGACAGCAACGGTGCGCCCGGCGTGCGCGTCCACGGCGGTACGTCGAGTGGCGCGAGCGTCTGGCCCGCCAGCGCGCCGCCTGTTGGCAGCAGCGCGGCGGCCCAGCCGCCGGCGAGCTGTCGCAATGCCGCGCGGCGGCTGGTGCGGCGTGGACGGGAAGAGGTATCGGTCATCAGCGAAGCCATGTCGCGCGCGACGCGGCAGCATCCGGAAAAACGGACATTGTCGGCAACCGCGCGCGGCGCGACAAACAACGATTCCCGCTTTGCTTATCGCGCCGCGCCCGTGTCACGTTGCGCGCACGTTCAGAACTTCACGCGCAGCCCGCTGACGAACGCGACCTGACGGTTCGTCGACGACGCGCTGCCGATGTTCGCGATCGCCGCGATCTTGCGATAGCCGCCCGACGACGCGGTGCTCGCGTCGCCTGCGGCGAGCTGGTAGATGCCGGACAGATAGATGTCGGTGCGCTTCGACAGCGCATAGTCGAACCCGAGCGTGAACTGGTGCCAGCGCGGCTTCAGCGTCTGGCCTCCGGTACCCGGCAAGCCGCTCGCGCGTCCGTCTGTGAACGTATAGACGCCGATCAGCGTGGCCGCCGGCGTGATCTGGTAGCGCCCGTTCACGTCGTAGTTGTTGAATTTGCGCGACGAGCCGTCGACGTAGTCGAGTTGCGTATGGCTCCACGCGAAGCCGAGCGTCGCGCGGCCGAGCGCGTAGTTCGCCCCGGCGACACCGATCTGCTGTTTGCGCACGCCGCCGTTCAGCCCGTAAAAGAACGCGCCGCTGTAGTCGTTGCCGGTCGTCGTGGTCGCGCCGCCCACCGCGCCGCTCGTGTTCGACGTCGCGTTCGGGTGATTCAGCCGCACGTAGCCCGCACCCGCCGAGAACGGACCGTTCACGTAGTTCGCCGCCACGCCCCACGCGTTGTTGTTCGAGAAACCGGTGCCTGCGCCGCCATTCGCCTGGTTGCTGAATGCATAGAGCACGTCGGCCGTGAAGCCGGCGATCGTCGCGCTGCGGAATTTCACCGCATTGTTGATGCGGAAGCTCTGGTTCAGGTTGTCGTTGTCGCCGATGTGGGTTGCCGGCGACCAGAAGCCGGATCCCGAGTACGGCGCGACGAGGTCGGTGATCGGCTCGTACTGGCGGCCGAACGTCAGCGTGCCGAGACCGGTCTTGTTCAGGCCGACGTACGCGGAGCGGCCGAACAGGCGGCCGCCCTGGCCGAGCCCGCCGTCGCTCGGCCGGAACCCGCCTTCGAGCGTGAACACCGCCTGCAGGCCGCCGCCGAGATCCTCGACGCCTTTCAGGCCCCAACGGCTGCCGCTCAGCTTGCCGCTCGTCTGCTGGATGTTGCTCGCGCCGCCCTGGTTGTTCGTATAGGCGAGGCCGGCGTCGACGACGCCGTACAGCGTGACGGAACTCTGCGCATGCGCACCGATGGAACCGATCGAAAACAAACTCAGGACTACCGACTTCTTGATCATGACTATCCTCTGTTTTTTATGGGTACGTCTGCGAGGATCACGATGCTATTGAATTCGGCATGGTCGGCGAATACTCGATCCGTGATTTGCAATTCGCTGCGCGACCGAATTGCAATGCGCGTCGATGCCCGCCCGGCGCACGCGCCGCGATCGCGTCCGGCTCGCTTGCTGCGGCGAACGCATTGGCATCGATGACAAACGCCGGGCGACGACAACGTGCGAACGCGCCCATATCGATCGATGAAATCGTTCGATGCCGCGACGAAGTTCGTTCCACTGACGATGTTTTTATGCAACGCGGTGCTGTGACACGCACGGCCGATGCGGTATGCACGTCGGCATATCGATTCCGCAAAACGTTGGTAGGGCCGCACGATGCGCGGCGGTAGAGTCGGGCATCCGGCCGCGAGCCGGCCAGCGCCGGCGCACCGCATGCTGCGTGCGTGTGTCCCGGTGAAACTACCAACATGGGAGCCGAGTGAAATGAGTCGGGATGTACTGTTTCTGCTGGAACCGGGCTTTGCCGATCCGAAGCATCCGGGCCGACACTTCGTCTGTCCGCACGGACTGGCGATCGAAGGACTGCTCGCGAGCGCGCCCGACAGGAGCGACCGCCTCGACGTGCGCCGCGTCGGTTTCGAGCGGCCGCGACACGCGGTGATCGACGTGCTCGACGACGCGCATCAGGGCCTGCCGGTGCTCGTGTTCGGTAGCGCGCAACCGGCGCCGGACGATGCGCAAACGCTCGGCGCGGTGCGTTTCGTCACCGACCCGCGCCGCATCCTCGACCTGCTGGCCGAGCGCCACGGCTTCCCGACGCTGCATTGACGCACGTCGACCGTCGCGCTCGGCGGTTTCCCTTTTCTTTTCATTCAATCGACAGGAGCATCCGATGGCGTCAACTTCGGCGGCACGCCGCCGCCTGCTGCTCGCCGGCGCCGCGCTCGCGGCGACCCCCGTGGTCGCGCGGGTCGCGCTTGCCGCGCCGAGCGTCAACGCCGATCTCGCCGGTACCACACTGCGCGTCGCGACCTACAAGGGCGGCTGGCGTGCGCTGCTGCAGGCGGCTGGCCTGAGCGACACGCCGTACCGGATCGAGTGGCGCGAGTTCAACAACGGCGTGCTGCACATCGAGGCGTTGAACGCGGATGCGCTCGACATTGGCTCGGGCAGCGAGATTCCCGCCGTGTTCGCCGCGCGCCAGAAGGCGAGTGTCCGGTTCATCTCGCGTACGCGGGAAGACCTGAACAACCAGGTCACGCTCGCACGCAAGGACACGCCGATTCGCAGCATCGCGGACCTGAAGGGCAAGCGCGTCGGGTACGTGCGCGCGACGACGTCGCACTATTTCCTGTACCGGCAGCTCGCGGAGGCCGGTCTCGGTTTCGACGACATCCACCCGATCAACCTGTCTCCGACCGACGGGCTGTCTGCCTACGATCGCGGCGATCTCGACGCATGGGCGATCTACGGCTACAACGGCCAGCTCGCGCGCAACCGGTACGGTGCACGCGTGCTCAAGACGGGCAAGGGCTATCTGTCCGGCAATTTCCCGATCTATGCGAACCCGCGCACGCTCGACGATCCGCGCCGGCGCGCGGCGACCGGCGATCTGCTGCTGCGGTTCCAGCGCGCGTACGCGTGGGCGAACGGGCATTTCGACGCCTATGCGCGCGTGCAGAATGGGGAGACGCGCGTGCCGGTTGCCGATCTGGCGGCGATGTTCGCGCAGCGCAGCGACGACTACGCGCTGCTGCCCGTCACGCCCGACGTGGTCGCGCAGCATCAACAGGTCGCGGACGTGTTCGCGCGAATCGGCGTGCTGGATGGTCCGGCCAACGTCGCGCCGTTCTGGGATACGTCGTTCAATGCGCTGGTGGCATCGGCGTGACGCCAGACACGAGACGTTGAGCCCGTCGATGCCGGTCGTGTCGAACCCGTGTTCGAGCGCATCGGCGACCGTGCGCGGGCTGCCCGACAGCACGGGGCCGAGTCCGCCGAGGCCGGCCCAGTCGATCACGCGATCGACGGTCCAGCCCGACCCGTCGGCCCGCGAGCGCGCGACGACCTTCTGCAGATTGGTGTGCCGATGCCGCTGTTCCATGCCGGGTCTCCAGGGCGGTGAAGGAGGCGGGGGCAGGTCAGCCGAGCAGCCCGTCCCAATACAGTTCGGCGGCCAGCTCGACCGCGCGCGTTTGCGTCGTATGGGCGAGCCGGAACGCGTCGCCTTCGATGGTCTCGTCGGGAAACTCGGTGACGAGCGTGAACGGCACGGTCGAGCGGTGATCCTCGAGTACGTGGCACGGAATGCCGTTGATGCGCGGAAACGGCAAGTCGCCCGCATGCGCATGCCACGCGTGGATCTGCCGCTCGTTGAACGCGACGAGCTCGTCCCACTGCGACAGCGCGCGGGTCAGCGCATCGAGGAACGGCCGTCCGTCGTGGCCTGCATGGTGGCGCAGGATCAGGAAGAAGCCCTTCGGAATCGACCACAGTTCGCTGCCGCGCGGGACGTAGCCGCTGCGCGGGCGCGTCCATTCGTGCGCGGGGTAGCCGTGCAGGCTCAGGTGCAGCCGCGCGCCGGTGCGTTCGACCGCATCGAGCCGGGCGGCCTTCTCGCCGAACGGCGGCTGCGTGCGGGCTTCGAGGTCGTCGCCGAGCGCGGTGAAGCGGGCCGCATGCGACAGGTGCGTCGGATAGGTGGCGCGCAGGTGGTGATGCAGCGCGGCGCCGTCCGGGTTCTCGAGCGGTACAAGCGCGTAGTGCGCGCCGGGGCGCGCGTTCAGCGCATGGGCCGCGCGCAGCGCACCGACCACGCCCGACGTTTCGTTGGCGTGCTGGCCGCCGGTGATGACGAGCCCCGGCAAGGTACCGCGTACGTAAATGCCGTTCACGCTGCGGCCCTGGTGGGACGTATAGGCGAAACGCTCGCCGGGCAGTGCCGCGAGCGCACGGGCGACGGCGGGCGGTGCCAGCGGCTTGGCGAGTGCCGCGAGTGCGGCCGGCGATGCGAGCGGGTCGTCCGGCGTCGCGCGGGTGTCGGCCGCATCCGCATCCGCGCGGATAGGCGTTTCAAGCGTGATGTGAACCGTCGTATCGCCTTGCGTGCGCTTGATCTCGGGCACGATCTGCCCGGATTGCAGCGTGCGGTCGGACGCGTCGCGGCCCGCGTGGGCGTGGAAGAATTCGGCCGCGCCGTAATAGGCGTCCTCGGTCCACGCTTCGAGCGTGCTGACGAGCTCCTCGCCGTACGGCAGCGTCCATTCGATGCCCGACGTGGCGATCGCGATCCGCAGCGTGTCGAAGAACGGTGCGCGGTCCGGCCACGGATGCGCGCGCAGTGCGTCGAGCGTCGCGGTGGCGGCGGCCTCGAATTCGGTGACGAGCGGCCCATCCTCGATCAGCATGTCGCCGTTCCACGCGCGCAGCCAGCCGCACGGCGACGCGGTCGCGTCGTTCGGCGCGAAGACGCGATGCGTATCGCCACGGGCTTCGACGACGTAGTGCGCGGGATCGTCGCCCGGTTTGAACGCGAATTCGAGCGGCGCAAGCCAGCCGGCGAGCGGATACGCTTCGAGCCGGAAGCGCTGGTATGCGCCCGCGGGCGTGCGGATCACGATGCGGCCGGCGCGCGGTGGCGTGAATTCCTCGACGAAGAAATGCAGCAGCGGCTTGTACGCGCTGCGCAGCACCGCGTCGATGCCGTGCGCGGCCAGCGTGCGTTCGGCGTCGCGGCGCGCCGCATCGTCTTCGAAGAGCCAGGCTTCGATGCGGGTCGCGGTACCGGCCGTGAAGCGGTCGGTCAAGGTGTGCAGCGTGCGCGGATAGGCGGCGGAGAATAGCGTCGTCATGGCGAGGGGGATGAGTCGGGTAGTCGTTCGGCGCGCGTCCGCGCCGGTTGTGTCGAGTCTTCGGTCGGCGGCGATTCCGCGCTAGCCGGAAATCGTGGGCTGCGCGACGGGACCGCCCACGGCCGACCTGGCGGCAGGCCCGGACGCCGCATGCTCGGGAAGCGCGGCGGGCAGCGCGACGCGCACATAGAGAAACGCCCGCCGTTCGCGGTCGGGCAGTACCTGCGGGCCGTAGCTGATCGTGACGGCGCCGTCGTGCAACTCGCCGGCCTGTGCGAAACGCCACGCGCCGGGATCGCTGTCGAGCAGGAATTCGGCGCGCGCATAGGCGTGCGGCTCGAACAGCTCGGGGATCGCGACCGGGCGTCCGTCGAGTTTGTCGAGCAACGCGTCGACCACGTTGAACCCGTAGCCGTCGCGCACGATGTCGCAGATGAAGCTGCCCGCGATGCGCGGATTCAGCTCGATCACGTGCGGGACGCCGTCGCGCACGATGCAGTCGAGATGCACGGGGCCCCAGGTGAGCCCCGCGGCCGCGGTCGCGCGTGTGCCGACGTCGATCAGCGCGCGCAGCGTATCGGCGTCGAGATCGAGTTCGGACGTATAGCCGCGTTCGAGAAAACCGGCGCCGTGCCGCTTCAGCTTGCGCAGCGCGCCGACATAGCGGCCGTCGAAATACTCGACGCAGTATTCGCTGCCGCTCAGGAATTCCTCGATGACGACGCGCTCGGTAGCGCGCGATGCCGCATCGGCCTGCGCGGCGGCGAGTGCGTCGAGCTGCGCGCGCACTTCGGCGATGTCCTCGCAGCGCCGGACGCCGTCGCTCGCCGATCCCTCCGACGGCTTGACGACGACCGGAAAGCGCAGTGGTTCGGCCGCGGGGGGGGGGGGGCGGCGGGGGGGGGGGGGGGGGGGGCGGGGGGGGGGGGGGGGCGGGGCGGGGGGGGGGGGGGGCGCCCCCGCCCCCCCCCCCCCCCCCCCCGGGGGGCCCGCCGGGCCCCCCCGCCCCCCCGCCCCCGCCCCCCCCCCCCCCCCCCCCCCCCCCCCCCCGCGGCCGGGATCCCGTGCTCGGCGAGCAACGCCTTCTGGTTCGACTTCGATACCGCGTGTGCGACATGCCGTGCATCGGGGCCGGGCAGGCCCAGCGCGTCGGCGACCCACGCGGCGGTGCGCGCATAGGTGTCGTGCGCGGTGGTCACGCGCAACGTGTCGAGTTCGTTCGGGAAGCGGGCGCGCAGCCAGGCGGCCAGTTGCGCGGCGTCGGGGGCGAGGTTGACCGTTTCGACACCGTCGGGGAACGCGCCGTCGAGACGATGGCCGGGCGCGGTGATGACGGTCACGGCCACCTGGCGCGCGAGCGCGGCGCGCACCAGTGCGACGCTGCTTCCGGTGGCGCGTGCGCCGATCACGATGAGTCGCTTCATGCTGGATCCTTGTCGAGGACGGGAGAGGGGCTAGCGCGTGCGCCTGCGCAGACGCTGTGCTTCGAGGCGCGGCAGCAGGTGCTGCACCACGCGCGGCAGCGTATAGATCGGCAACTGCGCGCACGCGAACACGAGCGCCATGGTCGGCGTGGCCGCGAGCCCGAGCGCCGCCCACATCAGCCCGACGTTGCGGTTGGCGACGATCAGCGCGACGTTCAGGCGCGTGCGGACGTCGCCGGGCGTGATCCCGTACGCGACGAGCTGGAAGCCGGCGTTGACGGCGAAGGCCAGTGCGATCGCCGTCAGCGCGCGGTGCGGCGCGTCGATGATCGACTGCTGCATGCCGGCCATCGTGCCGAGCGCGAACACCAGCAGCGCGATGACGACGATTGCATCGATGGGCGTTGCATAACGGTCGAGCCGCGATCCGGCGAAGCGCCGCACGACCAGCGCGACGCCTTCGGCGCTGCCGATCAGCAGCGCGAGCCTCAGCGCGAGATTGACGGGCGAGATCGACACGGCCGCGTCGTGGCTGAACCAGGCCGTCAGCAGCGGCGCAGTGACCGGTACGAACACCATCGACGCAAGGGTTGCGACGAGCGCGACGCTCGCGTCGAGCGACAGCATCCGCGCGATCGTCGACGTGCCACTCGACGGTGGCGCGCAGTAGGCGACCACGAGTGCGACGACCCAGTCGTACGGCATGCCGGCGAGCCGCGCGGCGATGCCGAGCGCGACCGGGCACGCGATCATCGTCGCGGCCGGCAGCAGCAGCGACACAGACGGGCGTCGCGCGACCGCGCGCACGGCGCTGGGCTCGACGCGCAGCAGCGTGCCGAGCACGAACAGGAACACGGTGACGGGCATCAGCGGCCGCGCGAGTTCGGCGAGCGGCGGGACCAGCAGCCCGAGGCCGACGCCGCACGCGAGCACGGTCGGCCCCCGCCGCACCAGCGCGGCGATCAGCGCGCGCATCGGTGAACCGCGGACCCGCGGCGGACGACGGTGAAACCTGAGCAGACAGCGGATGGCATGCGGAGTCCTCGGAAGGGGCCGGCCGGCACCGAATGTCCGCTAGGCTAATCCGGATGATGGGCGAAGTAAAATGATATAACCTGAATCAGTAACAAGAGAACGTGATATGAACATACCTTTGCTCGAAACCTTCCGGGCCGTCGTTCAGGAGGGCAGCGCGCTGCGCGCGGCCGAGCGGCTCGGCTGCACGCAGTCGAACGTGACCGCGCGACTTCGCCAGCTCGAGGAGTCGCTCGACGCGCCGCTGTTTGACCGGCACGGCAAGCGGCTGGTGCTCAACGACGCCGGTCGCAGGCTGATCCCGTATTGCGACCGCATCCTGCGCCTCGTCGACGAAGCGACGCAGGTCGTCCGGGAGACACCGATCGCACGCAGCTTCCGGCTCGGTTCGATGGAAAGCACGGCGGCCACGCGCTTGCCGGCGCTCGCGGCCGCGTTGAAGAAGCGCGATCCGGCGCTCGGTCTCGTGGTACAGATCGGCAGCGAGCCGGAGCTGGCTGACGCCCTGCTGCGCGGCCGGATCGACGCCGCGCTGACCGCGCGTGCGCTCGTGCGGCCCGGGCTGCGTTACGAGCCCGCGTTCGCCGAGGACATGGTGCTGGTGAGCGCGGCTGCGCTCACGCGCCGGCAGTTGCTGGCCGACAACACCGTGCGGCTGCTCGCGTTTCACGAAGGCTGTCCGTATCGCTCGATCGCGGAGCACTGGCTGAAGGCGCGCGGCTTCGCGATCGAATCGGTGTCGTCGTTCGGCACGTTCGGCGCGATCCTCGGCTGCGTGGCGGCCGGCATGGGCGTCGCAATCCTGCCGAAGCGGATCACGACCGAGCATGTCGCGCGCAAGGAGCTGCGCGCGTATGCGTTCGACGATCTCGGCAGCGTGACGACCTACCTCGTCACGCCCGACGACGCGCCCGTGCTGCCCGAACTCGATGCGTTGCGTGCGGTGCTGGGCCGCCAGGCGGGCGCGCTGCTCGCACGCTGACCCGGGCGCCGCGGCGCGCGGCGGCGGCCGCGCTAGGCCGGAGCAACCGCGCGTTCGTCGGCGAAGAAATCGGCCTCGATTTCGCGGATGCGCCGGCAATCCTCGAGCAGCCGCTCGAACGTCGGGCTGTAGAGGCCGACCGTGCCGAGCGCCGTCTGCAGGTCGGTGGTCACGCGCAGCGTGTCGCCGACCTTGATCCATTGCTTGAGACCGACGAACGACGGCAGCGCCTGGATCGCCTGCCACGTGAAGTCCTGCCGGAGCACGCCGTTGCGTGACGACAGCAGCAGCACGTGGCCGCAGTAGCCGCGAAAATCCGTCGGCGCGGTGACGTCGCCGAACAGTCGTTCCGGATGCAGCACGGCTTCGACGGTGGCGGATACGTGGTTCTCGCCGCTCACCGCGCTGGTCAGCCGCGGGTCGAGGCTGCCGTGCAGCCGCGCGTTCAGTTCGACGATCGTCGGGCCGTCGGCCGTATCGAACAGTTCGAGGTGGGTCGGTCCGAAGCGCACGTCGAGTGCGTCGAGCACGCTGGCCGCGTAATCGAGCAGCGGCGCGTAGCGCGGGTCGGCATGGTTCAGCACCAGCATCTTGTCGAGCCGCGGCGCATGCGTGCGGTCGCGGTGCACTTCCCATAGGCTGACCACGCGATGGCGGCCTTCGAACGACACCGAATCGACGATGTATTCCTGCCCCTCGGAATAACTCTGGATCACGATGTCGTCGTTCGGCTGGTTGTACAGCGAACGGGTGGCGAGCACGTCGCGCGCGGCCGCGTCGACCTGCGCGAGGGTCCGGCAGATCTTCACACCGGCCACGCCCGCGCTGCGCGCCGGCTTCACCACGAGCGGCAGCGTGGCCTGCGCGCGTGCCCATTCGAGCGCTTCATCGACCGACGTACTGTGGAAGTGCGCCGGTGCGCGCAGGCCGGCCTGGCGAATGCGTTCGTTCATCGCGAACTTGTCGCGTCGCGCGGCCGATGTCGCGAGCGGGTTGCGATACGGCACGTCGAGCCGCTCGGCCAGCGTGTCGGCCAGCTCCAGCGCTGCGTCGAGGCCGTGCAGCACGGCCCCGATCCGCAGGTCGCTCAACTTCGCTAGGGTTGCGTCGATGTCGCCGCGATGCTCGACCTGGCGGACGTAGTCGGACGGATTGAACTGGTTCCGGTAGATGGCCGGCAGATCGGGGGCGCTGATCACGTGCGCGCAACGGATGCCGTACGCGCGAAACGCGGGCGCCAGATAGGCGGCCGTCGACGCGCCGTCGACGATCAGGACGGTATCGATGAAGCGATGCTGCATGGAGTCCTCGCTCGGCTGGGGAATCGGTTGAAGGATGGCGGACCGCACGCGATCAGGGCCGCGTGCCGGCAGGCGGTGCGTCGCCGCGCCAGCGCGCGGCCAGCACGATGCAGACGGCGACGAGCGCGGCCGCGATCGCGAACGCGCGCGCCGCGCCGGTCACGATCGCCGCGCCCTGGCCGGCGACCAGCGCACCGAGCGCCGCGACGCCGATTGCGGCCCCTACCTGGCGTGCGGTATTGAGGATCGCGGACGCCGTGGCCGAGCGGCCGGTCTCGACGCTGCCGAGCAGCGTCGACGTCAGTGCCGGAATCGCGATGCCGCCGCCGACCGCCATCGCCGCGAGCCCGGGCGCGAGCAGCAGGTACGGCGTATGGGCGGCAAGCGTCTGCCACAGCCACAGATAGCCCACGAGCGATACGGCGAGGCCGATGACGACGGTCACGCGGAATCCGTACCGGACGGCCAGCCGCGCGCTCGCGATGTTGGCGAGCATGATGATCGTGAGCGGCGCGAGCGCCAGCCCCGATTCGGTCGCGGTGAAGCCGCGCGCGTTCTGGAAATACAGGCTCAACGAGAAGATCAGCCCGTAGAACGCGGCGTTCGTGATCGCACCGATCGCGAGCACGCCCGGCACGCGCGCGATCCGGAAGAACGCCAGTTGCAGCATCGGCGCGGCGACGCGTCGCTCGATTGCGACGAACAGCGCACCGAGCACGACCGACGCGGCCAGCGCACCGACCGCGTAAGGGTCGCCGATGCCCTGGGCGCCGGCCCGGATGATCCCGCCTGTCAGCAGCCCGAGCACCAGCACCGCGACGATCTGACCGGCCGGATCGAACAGCCGCGTGCGCGCGGCGGCCGAATCCTGCACGTGGCGCAGCGTGAGCCATAACCCGAGCGCACAGATCGGCAGGTTGATGAAGAAGATCGCGCGCCAGCCCAGCGAGTCGATCAGCAGGCCGCCGAGCGTCGGCCCGGCCGCGCTGATCGCGCCGCCTGTCGCGCTCCACCACGCGACGGCTTTCACGCGCGCGGCGGCGTCGTTCGCGCACGCATGCGTGATGAGCGCGAGCGACGTCGGCAGAATCATCGCGGCGCCGACGCCCTGTGCGACCCGCGCGGCGATCAGCGCGGCGAGCGATGGCGCGAGCGCGCAACCGAGCGACGCGAGCAGGAACAGCGCGAGGCCGTATGCGAACAGTTTCCGGCTGCCGAAGCGATCGGCCAGCGTGCCGGACGTCAGCAGCAGCGCGGCGAACGACAGCGTATAGGCATCGACGATCCATTGCAGGCCGTGAACGCTCGATCCGAATGAATGACCGAGGCTCGGAATCGCGACGTTGACGACGGTCACGTCGAGCTGGACGATCGCGAAGCCGAGGCTCGCGGCCGCAACCGTCGGGAAGATCGCGCGCAGTGACGTGCGGTGCTGCGGCGCGGCGGCGGCCAGTGCGCTGTCGAGTGCGGGAACACGCTCGCTCATCGCAGCTCCCGGGCCGCGTGGCGGATGACGCCGTGCGTCGGCAGCGATGTCTCGTGGCAGTGGGCGCGGCATGACAGGCGGTATCGGTTCATCTGCGGGTTCCCGTGTGGCGGATGAAGGGCGCCGACCGTCGATCGACGGCCGGCCGCGTCGTGGAGTCCGACAGAAACTAGCATCGACCCGCTAGCCAATACAAATAATAACCGGCGATTTTTTAACAACTATTCGTGTTAAGGGCGGAATCGGCCGGCGCGGCCGCGCGCCGATTGCGTTGCTGAACTTATATCGATAATTTTTGTTTGCAATCGAATTTATATCATTTCTAAAGGGAATGCCGGTCCCCTAGTCTTGTCGAGCGCTTCGCACCGAGGACGGCAACGCGCGGCGGTGGTGGCACACCGCTCTTCGATCCAGGAAATTAATTCGAGAGACCTATGACCTATCTCGCAGATGAACGTATCGCTTTGACGGCGGCGGAGTCCGGCCACATCCGGAAGACGCTCGGCGCGCTAAATTACGACCCAGCCGGCGGCGCCGGCTACATCAGCGCTGTCCGCAAGCTCGCCTACAACGCGTTTCCCGACCGGATCGTCGACGCGTTCGATCGCGCGAAGGCGCCGACCGCCGACGCGCACGGCTCCATCGAGATCGACAACCTGCCGATCGACGGCGACGTGAACGGCAGCCCGCGCTTCGAGGAAACCGGTCGCTCGTTCAAGGCCGGCGTGCTGAGCGAAAACGTGCTCGTTGCATTGAGCACGCTGGCCGGCGAACCGTATTCGATCGCGCACGAAGGGCGCGAGCTGGTGAACAACCTGACGCCGCACAAGACGACCGCGCGCGATTACACGGGTCTCGGCTCCGAGGTCGAACTCGATTTCCATATCGAGAACGCCGCGCAGGCCCACATGCCCGAGGGCGACACGTCGCCATTCGCGTTGCTGCTGCTCGGCATCCGCAGCGAAGCCGGCGGCGGCCCGTACACACGGCTCGCCGACGCGCGCCGCGCGCTGCAGCTCCTGTCGCCGGACGATATCGCGCAACTGTACGGCGAGCATTACATCATCCGGGTGCCATACCGCTGGCGCGGCGCGACCCCGACGCCGCGCGACAACACCGACCTGAGCGCCGTGCTGTCCGGGCCGCTCGACGCGCCGCGCGTGACGGTCGCGTTCTATCCGGACATGGTGCTGCCAGTCAATACGCGCGCTCAGGAAGCATTGGCCAACCTGTATCGCGCGGTACGCGAGGTGTCGTTCGGCGTCCAGGTGTCGCCGGGCAAGCTGGTGCTGATCAACAACCACTTCACGCTGCATTCGCGCGACAAGTTCGATCCGCAATACGACGAGAACGATCGCGCGTTTCGCTGGGTACAGCGTGTGTTCGTCGCGCGCAGCCTGTGGAACTTCCGCGCATTTACGCCGCTGCAGGCGCGCGTATTCGACCCGAAGGCGTTGTATGCGGGCGACTCGCCGGTGCAGCGCCTCGCGCCGGCTGCGCGGCCGGCGGTCCGTCGTGAAACTGCGACCGATCTCGAGGCAACGCCGGCTTGACACGGACCGGAACGTGGGGCGGGGCGATGTGTGGTCAAAATCGTTCGGCTCCCGTCCGCGTTCGTTGCTTTTTTTATTAGAAGGACGGAAAGGGGTGAGTAGGATATGAGACGAACTGCATTCCAGATTGCGCACCTCGTTCGCGTGCTGGCCGTTGCGCTGATCGGCGCTGGCGTCGCCGCCCAGGCCGCGACATTCGACCTTAGCCCCGAGCAGCGGGGCCGGCAGCGCGGCACTGTGAACCCGGCGGTCGAGCAGGCCGTGCCGGGCGGCTTCAGGTTTGCCGAAGCGAACACGCTGACGATCGGCATCGCGCCGAACTTGCCGCCGCTGAGCACGTATGCGACCGACGCGCGCACGGTAGTCGGGTTCGATCCAGATCTCGCGCAACTCGTTGCGGACAGTATCGGGCGCAAGCTGAAGATCGTACCGCTCGCGTGGGCCGACTGGCCGCTCGCGCTGCAGTCGGGCAAGGTCGACGCGGTGATCTCGAATGTGACGGTTACCGAGCAGCGCAAGGAGAAGTTCGACTTCTCGACGTATCGCAAGGATCAGCTCGGCTTCTATGTGAAGTCCGGCAACCGGATCGCGGCGATCCGCGAACCGAAGGACGTCGCCGGGCTGCGCGTCGTCACCGACCCCGGCACGAACCAGGAAAAGATCCTGCTCGAATGGAACCGGCAGAACGTCGAACGCGGCCTCGCGCCCGTCGCGATCCAGTATTACGCCGATGCTGCGGAACGCTGGGTCGCATTGCAGTCGGGCCGCGTCGACACGATCTTTAGCGTGAATTCGATGCTCGCGTATCAGGCGTCGCTGCGCGGCGATGCGAAGCTGATCGGCACCGTGAGCGGCGGCTGGCCGCGCACCGCGGATATCGCGATCACGACGCGCAGGGGCAGCGGACTCGCCGATCCGCTGACGCTCGCGATCAATGCATTGATCGCGAATGGCAGTTACCGGAAGGTGCTCGGCCGCTGGAGTCTCGATGCCGAGGCGATCGACAGGTCGCAGACCAATCCGCCGGGATTGCCGAGGACGTGAACGCGTAACGCGCGTGCGCGGTGCCGGGCGGGCCGCATGGATTGCGTCTGACCGGTCAGGAAACGTCGTCGCGACCACGATGCCGAACACGAGGCCGTTGATCGCCGGTACCGGGACAGGGGGCTGGGTGCGACCTTGCTGGTCAATGCACTGCGACGAGCTGCCCGCTCCGAGATTCCGGCCGTCGCCTTGACCGTCGACGCGAAGGACGAGGGCGCTGCGGCGCTCTACGGACACTTCGGCTTCCTGTCCCTCACGCACGATCCGTTGGCGACAATGAAGTAGGCGGCGGAGCCACCTCATGCGACGACGGCAACCTGGCCGTAGCCGGTTTTTTGGGGTGCGTCGTCAAGTCCGCTAATTCTTATTCGCGGCATTACGTTCTTGTTGAAAGTCGAGACGAACAAATGTCTGCCAAGTGTATTTCTACATCTGCACCTGCAAGGCATGCTCGTTCTTCAGCTACAAGACAAGCGCCGATACCAGGGCCCCCCTCAGGCTATGCCTGATCTGTTTGTTCTGGGTCATCCTGGACGGATGGTTGAGGAGGGATTGCCGGAGGAGAGAGGTGAGGGTGGAGATTCGCGTCGCGCGCCGCGTCATCGCAGCGACATTTTTCTCGCGTAAATCTATGGCACTTCGCCTGTCGGCGGGGTACCGTTTTCTCAAGGAATACCGACCATGGCGGCAAAACGCCTTCGCATCAACATGATTACCCGTCGCCAGTCGACGTTCGATGGCCGGCATCTCGACACCGAGGCGGCACGCCGTTTCGGCGCGCACGCGCACGACGCGACTCCTGCTCATCTGAAAGGTACGCAGGGCGCCCAGGCTGAATGGCTGCCGCGCGTGAAGGTCAGCGAGCGATAACCCGGTTACGCTCGGTGTTCTGCGTCGCCCGGCGCCGTCTCGCGGTGCGGCCCAGCGGGTCGACCCACCAAAGAAGCCGCGATGCATCCGTGACGCCATGGGATCGCGGCCGCCATCGTCATCGCGTGCCTGAACCGCCGAATTTGTCAAGTCACCGGCGGCGCGTGCCCATGATCCCCCACCGCCTGGGCGTCGTCGTATTCCCGCGAAATATCCTTGTTTGTATAGTCCCCGAGCTTCGATGCGGCGACCACGCTCAGCACCGCACACACCAGCACGTACACCGCGATCGCATACCCCGAGTGGTAGTAGGCAAACAGCGCCGTTGCGATCAGCGGTGCCGGGCCACCGGCAATGACGGAAGCGAGCTGATAACCCATCGACGCGCCGCTATACCGCAACCGCCCTGTGAATGACTCGGCAATCAATGCAGCCTGCGGTCCATACATCATCGAATGCGGAACCAACGACAATACGATGGCCACGAAGATCCACACCGGATTCCGGCTATCGACCATCGCGAAGTAGACGAATCCGAACACGCCGGCGGCAGCCGCACCGATCATGTACATCCTCCGCCGCCCGATCAGATCCGACACGTGCCCGAACAGCGGAATGGTGAAGAACTCGACCACGGATGCGACCAGCACCGCCGCCAGCAGCAGTTCGCGCGTGACGCCCAGCGCCGTGATCCCGTAAGTGAACACGAACGCCGTATAGATATAGAACGGCGCCTGCTCGGCCATCCGCGAAAACGCCGACAGCACGATATCCCTCGGCTGCTTGCGCAGCACTTCGAGCATCGGGGTCTTCTCGATCCGACGCTCGGCCAGCAGCTTCGCGAAGATCGGCGTCTCGAGAATATTCAGCCGGATATAGAGCCCGATCGCGACCAGCACGATGCTGAGGAAAAACGGCACGCGCCAGCCCCACGCGAGGAAAGCGCTGCCGGAAAACCAGCTCATGGCCAGCACGGCAAGGTTGGCGAGGAACAATCCCGCAGGCACGCCGAATTGCGGCCACGACGCGACGAAACCGCGATGCGTATTGGTGCGCGCCCACTCCATCGACATCAGGACCGAGCCGCCCCATTCGCCGCCCACGCCGACGCCCTGGATGAAGCGCAGTACCGTGAGGATAACGGCGCCCCAGATGCCGATCGCGGCATAGGTCGGAACAAAGGCCACGGCGAACGTGGCGAGCCCCATCAGCAACAAGGTCACGATCAGGGTGGCCTTGCGTCCGATGCGATCGCCGTAATGGCCGAAGATCGCCGCGCCGACCGGCCGTGCGACAAAGCCGACGGCATAGATCAGGAACGCCTGCAGCGTGCCGACGAGTGGATGGGATTGCGGGAAATACAGCTTTGCGAAGACCAGGCCGGTGACCGTGCTGTAGAGGAAGAAGTCATACCATTCGATCGTGGTGCCAATCGTGCTGGCGATGACGGCGCGGTGCAACTGGCGCCGGGCTTCCTCGTCGGAGAGGGGCGTGGCCGCGGATTGCATGGCAGCCATTTTGATATCCCCCGGAAAAGGGCGATAGAGAAATAAACCATACGCCCCGCGACAGGTTCCGGCAAGCGCGAGCTGCGGATGTCTGCCACAGCATCCGGGTCATTTAGTCAACCATCCTTATATATCATAATATGATATTGAATTGACATTCGCCGCGGTAACGATGGGTTGGCGTGATATTCGAACTCAACGCGCGCAAATGCCGAACTCGAATTTCGCGGAACGTGCGACGAGAGCACCTGATGCCGTTACGGGTCGCGCTGCGCGACCGTCGGCGCACGATATCGAACCGGCTAATCCGCATGCGCAACACGATGCTCGGGCTGCTCGTTACGCCGATCGCGGCCGCGAAAGGTGTCCTGCCAGAGCCGGCTTCACCGGACGCAAAAAGCAAACCTGGCGACGTGACGGCGAACTTGCCGCTTCGTCAGTTCCAGCCGTTCCGCCGCACGCCATGGCTTGAGGTTGTCGTCGGCTACGTCCTGAATGACCTTGAATCGGTCCAGCTAGTGCATCGTCATCGTGATCCGTTCCGTTGCAGCCATCGCAGCCTCCGGCGCTGGATTGCCCGCGGCCGACAAGTGGTCAATCGTAGGTGACGATGGTTAGAGACGGGCCATCATAGGTTGCATTCGCTGGATTCCGAGCAGAGTCGCACCAATGTGTTATGTGGCCAATGAACCGGATCACCGCCACAGGAGAGGGCCGTGGGCCCATGCAGAGGACGGCTTCGCATCGCGGGTTGCGCGGTCAATGGATACCGATATCCAGTGGGGGCTTTTGAGCATGAAGTGTGCTTACAATGCAGCGGAAGAAAGTAATTCGGACGGGCGGCATGAAAGCGCGTGAGCAATCTTCAGCAAATTCAGCAGAGTGACGTTCCGTTCGCCTCGTCCGATTTTTGAGCCGCTTGGATTTCTTGGACAGTGCCGAGCGTTAGTGTTCGGTCTTTTTGATCCGCTTGGGGTTTCCGGGCCAAATCTAGAGCGAGTTTTCCGGCGTTTTGATCCGCCAACGATTCGAACCAGTGCAGGTTCAGGCATTCGTCCCTGAACGAGCCGTTGAATGTCTCGATGAAGCTATTGTCGGTGGGCTTGCCTGGTCGGCTGAAGTCGATCTGCACCTTGTAGTGGTAGGCCCACATGTCCAGTAGACGACCCGAGAATTCGCTGCCGTTATCGGCAAACAGAAATCGCGGCGCATGGCGTTGCGCTACCGATCGATTCAGCACTGACACGACATCCTCGGCATGCAAGCGCTTGCCCACTTCGATGGCCAGTGCGTCGCGACTAAAGATGTCCACGACCGTCAGGGCTCGCAGGCGGGTGCCGTCGGCCAACTGGCCCGCTACAAAGTCCAGTCTCCAGACTTCATTGGGGCGAACAGGCACGCAACGCTCGCGGCGCGACACCACCATCTTGCTGCGCTTGGGCAGCTTCGAGCGCAACTGAAGCTGCTCTTCGGCGTAGAGCCGATAGACCCGATTTCGGTTCACACGCCAACCTTCACGCTTGAGCAGCGCGTGCACGCGCCGGTAGCCGTATCGAACTCGCGTCTGCGCGATCTCGCGCATGCGCTGACGCAGCGCCGTCTGCGGATCCTTGACGCTGCGATAGTAGCCGCAGCATCGTGGGCGTGATGCGCGAGGAAGGCACGGCAATTGGCCGCTTCAAGGTAAGTCGCTTGATGGAAGAACTGAGATTGATTTGCAAGCAGCCAGGCAGCCATGCGCACAAGCAGGCGACGGTAGAACGGATCGATATCCCGAACCATCTCAACCGTCAGTTTGAGGTTGCTGCGCCGAATCAGGTCTGGTTTGGCGACATCACTTACGTCTGGGCGCAAGGCCGTTGGCATTATCTGGCGGCGATGGTCGATCTGGTCACACGGCGAGTTGTTGGTGGCGGAAGAAGAACTTAACTCAGTGTCCGCGGTTGGTTGACCACTACAGGGGAACTCAAACAAAATGAAGGGGCCGATAGTAAGGACTATCTACCCCTTCAGCGGGGACAGTCGCGGGGCAATGAGGTGCTTCACGTTCGCAATAGTAACGTTGCGCTTGAACCTCGGGACGTCGAGACGCCAGCCGCCGCCTGACGAACTTCGCGCAACATCAATCAGCGTGCGCGCCACGCTCCTCTGCAAGCAATTTGCGGTAGTGCGGTAGCGCAGTGAACAGAAGCCATGCGGCCAATGCTGCCGCAATCGCGCAGACGATTCCGATGGAATTGCCAACCATCTTCGGATTACCGAACACGCGATCCGTGACGAGTGCAATCAACGTCGGCCCGAGTCCGAAGCCGATCAATTGGGCGAAGAACGAGTAGAGTGCCCCGACCATGCCCCGCATGCGACTGGGTGCGACGAGTTGCAGTGCAGCGGCCATGCAGGCAGTCGGCAGCGTGAAGAAAAAGACGGTGCCTGCGGCCGCGGCCAGTGCACCGTTTGCGCCGGGCGCAAACGGAATGCTCGCACAGCAGAGCAGCATCGGAATCATCGCAAACGAGGCAGTTCGCAGGGAGGCATCCTCGTAGCCACGCTTCTCGAACTGGCGAACGACCCATGGGCCGACCAGCGCGCCGACGATGCCGGAGCAGACCACCAGCGCGCCAAAGCGGAATCCGACGAGCGCTGCCGGCATACCGTGTGAACGGATCAGATACGTCGGCAGCCACGCGGGCATGCCGAGCACGACGATCGCGAGCATGCCGACGCCGAGCAGGATGCGCGCATAGAATCCGCGCCGCTCCCAAAGAAATGCGAATGACTCGCGGGTCGAGTATTGACGTTCATCCTTTCCGCCACTGGAGACCTTGCTGCGCACCGGTTCGCGAACCGTCAACAATACCAGCAACGCGAACAGAATACCCGGCAGCCCGATCAGTACAAATGCGAGCTGCCAGGTCTCGAACTGAGCGAGCATCGGGAACTGCTCGCGAACGTTGCGAGCGAATGAGATGACGAGGCCGCCGGCGACAAGCGAGAGTCCACCGCCGAGCATCGGGCCCAGGATGAAGATGCTCATCGCGCGCGGCATCCGCTTCGCCGAAAAGCAATCGGCGATCATCGAAAGTGCGATCGGAAACACGCAGGCTTCGCTGGCGCCAACGCCGACGCGCGCGAGAAACAACCCCTGAAACGTCGTGGCCTTTCCGCACAGGGCGGTAAAGACGCACCACAGACAGATGCCGGCCAGCAGGATGTTGCGCCGGTTGGTCACGTCGACGAGCCGGCCGAAAAGCGGCGACGCGATCAGATAGGCGGAAATGAACGCGAGGCCCTGGACGAGACTGAGCTGGGTGTCGGAGATGGCAAGCGAATGCCGGATCGGGTCGACGAGCAGATTGAGGAGCTGGCGGTCGATGTACGCAAGCGAGTACGCCAGCGTGAGAATGACCAAGACGTACCATGACCGGAGGCTGTCATGCCCGGTCTGGGCCGAGGTGTGTCCCGCTAGTGCATCGCTTAGGTTTCCGACGGGCGGGGATTCATTCATGGCATTCCTCATCATTTCTCCAATTCGACCATTGAGTTGCAGTGAAATCTTTTCGGTGATTACGAAAGACACGACAGGCGAAGTGATGGCATCGCGTCGATCGAGTGCATCGGGTGCTCATCGCCACATCGATCGGAACTGCTGCGACGACGTCTGCGAGTGCTTTTATCAAACTATTGTTAGGTAGTTTGTCGAGATCGAAAGTGATGTGCCATGGGTGTTATCCATTAAGCGCGACTTGCATGATCCGTACGTGGCGCGTGCGTGCGGGTTTGACCGGATGGAGTCGTCGTCATTTTCGAATCGATCTATCATTCGTTAGATAAATGGATCGTCCGGATGACAGGCGGAGCGACGGCGACAGCGCTGCGTCCGTCCGCTGGCCGGGAAGGTATTTCGAAGTACGGAATGACGACCGAGAAACGACGTTGTACAGTCGGCCTGCACGATCGAGTGCTGATCGGCGCCGATCTGTCGATCCGTATGCCGAGGAAAACTGCTCCATTCGCACCCGATGCGGTGTATGGATGTCGCGATTCCGGACGCTTCAGTCGATCTGCTTCTGCCAGACTGCGAAGAGGCAGCCAGCCGTCGCGACTCCCGCAATGAACCAGAACCCGTCGAGGGTGCTGAGGAATGCCGCCTGTCGCGTAATCGTGTTGCTGATTTCGGCGAGCGCGAGTTCCCTTGAATTGTCGACCGTGCGGCCGAGGCTCACGAAAGCGCGGGTGAGGATGTCGAAGGTATTTTGAAACTGCGGGTTGTACACGTTGACGGACTCGGTAAGCCGTGTCTCGTGCAGCGCGCGCCGGTGTTGATCGAGGATGATCATCGTCGCGGTCGAGAACGAGAAGGTCAACTGCTTGACGATGTTCTTCAGACGATAGCCGTTGTGATACTCGTCGATAGAAAAGATCCGGAACGTGATGCCGGCGTTTGGCAAAGCGATGAGCAGCAGTAGCAGGCCGCGAAGGACAAGCGGAACGGCGAGCCATGCCATGCTGACATCGGGCGGCATGTTGGCCATCCCCGCGCTGATTGCGACGGCGAGCATGAGACCCGGGACAATCAGCCATTTCTTGCGCGCGATGCGCGCCGAATAGCGAAAATAGATGACTGCGCCCGCCAATGAGGCGAGTGACGTGTATCCGACCAGTGTCCCGGCATTCTCGATCGGGTACGCGAGCCCACCTTCCAGGAATCGCGACACGAGATAGCCGAGCGCATTGCTGACATAGTAGTAGCAGACATAGAGCGCGATGCCGGTCTGGTAGGTACGCTCGCGCAACGCGTGCAGACGTATCAGCGGCTTCGGGTGGTGCCATTGATGCCAGCCGAACCAGCCGAGGCAGAGCAGCGCGATTGCGGTGAGCAGCATCAGTTCCGGGCTCGCGGTATAAAGTTCGAACCGTACTTGCTGCATCGAGATTTGAAGCGCCCCTTGTGCGAAGGCGAACACGAGGTAGGGCCACAGATGCGCATCGCCGCGTTCTTCGGGCACGACCTTGCCCGCCGGCGGCAACGCGAACATGGCGAGCGACGCAGAGGCAGCGCCGGCGAACGCCGTACAGGCGAACAGCGCTCGCCAGCCGAAATCCGCGACCAGGTATCCGCCGACGAGCGGCGCGAGCGCACTGCCGAGCAGGATCATCAACAGGAACAGCCGGGTGCCGCTTGCGCGCCGCTGCGCGGGGAAACCCACCTGCAGCAGAATCCGGCATGCAGACATCATCGGGCCGATGAAGTAACCCTGGAATCCGCGGGCGAATGCCAATTCAAGCGACGATTCACTGAGGATCGCCATCGTCGATCCGGCGGCGAACAAGAGCAGCGAACCCGAGATATAGCGTCGATAGCCGATCCGCTCGACCCACCATTGCTGCTGCAGAATGCCGGCGACCGACGCGGCCGCGTAGGCGCTTGACGCCCACACGAGTTCGTCCGGCGATGCGTTGATGCCGCCTGCGATACGGGTAATGAAGAACGAAAACGACGAACTGTCGAAATAGTCGAGCCCGGTGGCAATAGCGATGGCCCAGGGAAACAGCAGGTCGCGCAGCGGGTGACCCTTACCGGCTGATCGCAGGGATGCAGGCGCGCTCAAGCGGATTCTCTCCGTTCGACGTTCCGGATTGTGAGCAGTGGCGGATTTAAAGATGACATGACGCCGGACGATGCAGTAACCTAACAAGTGATAGGTTACTACAACGGCTCCGTTTCTGTCTCTGCTGACGTATCGAGATCATTGCCGATCGATCGAGCCAACGTGCGTAGCGGCGCGTGTCCGACCGATCCGGCGAGTGCATTGTCAATTGCGACTGAACACTGAGTTTGAATTCGAGAGATACGGGAAAGTGCACCCATTGGCTAGGATAAGCGTCGCTGAGTGGAAAACATACTTTCCGAATCGTTCGGCAGCCGGATCCATCGCCGGAGCCGGTCGGCATTGCGTCGGCCAGTGCCCTACCGTTTTTCATGGCGCACCAGCCACTCGCCGATACGTCAACGCCATCGAGAAAAGTCGTTCCAGTATTGACTTACACCGTAGCAATCCTCAATAAACCTTTACGAAAGAGATCACGATGTCAAAAGTCTGGCTGATTACGGGTAGTGCCGGCGGTTTGGGCCGCACCATTGCCGATGCCGTGCTCGCTGCGGGCCATCGGCTGGTTGCAACCGCACGAAACGTCGAGCCGCTTGGCGATCTGGTCGACCGGTATGGCGCGCAGGTCCGCACCTTCCGACTGGATGTAACCGACGAGGCGCAAGGCAAGGCCGCCGTACAAACGGCGGTCGATGCGTTCGGTCGGCTCGACGTGCTTGTCAACAATGCCGGCTATGGCGACCTGCGCCCGTTCGAGCAAACGCCGTCGGAGGATTTTCGCCGCGTCGTGGAAACCTGCCTGTTTGGTGTGGTGAACATGACGCGCGCCGCGCTCCCGGTTATGCGTGCGCAACGCAGCGGACACGTGATCCAGATTTCGTCGATCGGTGGACGGATCGGGTTCCCGGGCAGTGCTTCGTACCACGCGGCGAAGTGGGCGGTGAGCGGATTTACGGAGTCGGTCGCGCAAGAGACGGCACCGTTCGGCGTCGAGATCACGGCGCTTGAACCGGGCGGGATGCGGACCGGGTTTGGTACCGTTGCGGCGCCGGAACGAGATGAAGCGTGGCCGGACTACGAGCCTTCCGTGGGCCAGTTCCTGGGTTTCCTGCGATCGGTCTGGGGAAACGAATCCGGCGATCCGGCCCGGGTGGCACAGGTCGTATTGAAAGTTGCGGAGGCCCGGAGACTGCCGGCGCACATCATTCTCGGCAATGATGCGATTGAAGCGGGACGCAACGCCGACCGCGTGCGTGCCGAAGCGGCCATCCAGTGGGAAGCCATCAGCCGATCAATCGATTTCAGCGCTGCCGGACCGGTACCGGCGGTGCCGGTGAAGTAGCGACTCGGATGTCGAGCGCTCAGCGGTGGCGGGGCAACCGCCTGTCGGCTTTCGTATTCCGTATTGCCGCCCACCCATCCGCATCCGGGAAGATGGGCGGCATCCGCCGGACGCGCGCCTAGACTATCGTCTTCGCGTCCTGGATCAGCATGTCAGCGGCCTTCTCGCCAATCATGATGGTGGCCGCATTGGTCGCGCCCGAGATCGGCGACGGCATGATCGACGCGTCGGCCACACGCAGGCCCTGCACGCCGCGAACACGCAGTCGCGCATCTACCACGGCCATTGGATCGCTGTCCGGCCCCATGCGCGCGGTGCCGTTGTGATGATAAACGGTACCGCCGCGCTGGCGTGCGAACGCGAGGATCTCGTCGTCGGTGCGGACGTCCTTGCCGGGGAACATTTCGTCGACGTAGTACGGTGCGAACGGCCGGGCCTGCAGCACGGCGCGCGCCATCTTTACCACCGCCACCATGGCGCGCTGGTCCGACTCGTTGGTCAGGTAGTTGGGCTGCACCTCGGGCAGTTCGTCGATGTTGGCGGAGCGCGCCTTGACCCAACCCCGACTGTCGGGGCGCTGCTTGTGGCCACCGAGCGTCATACCCGGATAATGATCCAGCAGGCCGGGCAGTCCCTCCTGATAGCTGCCCGGCGTGAACGAAACCTGCAGGTCGGGCCGCGACAACGCAGGTTCGGAGCGGAAGAAAAAACGCATCGGCACGGGGCCCATGCTCAGGATGCTGGGCCGTCCGAGGAAGTACTTTGCGATCTCCCTGACCAGCGGCAAGCCGCGCCCGCGCTCGTTGATGGTGGCGACCTCCTTGACCTTGACGGCCACGCGCAGGTTGAAGTGATCGACCAGGTTGGCGCCGACACCGGGAAGGTCGACCCGCGTCTGCACGCCGATCGCACGTAGATGCGCGCTGTCGCCGATGCCCGAGATTTGCAGAAGGCGAGGCGTGTTCAGCGCGCCTGCCGCCACGATGACCTCGCGATTGGCGCGCACTTCGTGCTCGGGTGCGCCGGCGCCGCCCGCCCGGTAACGCACGCCCGTGGCGCGGCGACCGTCCAGCAGCACGCGGGTGGCGGGGCTGCCGGTCCGCAGCGTCACGCGGCCGTTCTTGATGGCCGGATGCAGGTAGGCCCTGGCGGCGCTTCTGCGTCGCGGCGCACGGCCGCGCGTGTCAATCATGAAATGCCACGGGCCGACACCATCCTGAGCTTCGGCGTTGGAGTCGGCGACATAGGGGTAGCCCAGGCTCTCGACTGCTTCGATGAACAGATTGCACAACGGGGCGGGCATGATCGGGTCGGTAATGATCAGCGGCCCGCTGCGGCCACGATAGCGATCATCGCCGGGCCCGATCCGCGTTTCCGCCTTCTTGAAGAACGGCAGGACGTCGTCGTAACTCCACCCCGGATTGCCCAGTGCGGCCCAGTCGTCGAAATCGGCGTGCTGACCGCGGTTGTAGACCATCCCGTTGATCGAACCCGAGCCGCCCACGACCTTGCCCTGCGTCAATTCGATGGTGCGTCCATCCGTGCCTGCGATCGGGCCGCTGCGGAAGCGCCACACCAGCTTGTCGTTGAACAGGTTCTTGATGTACCCGGCCGGAATGTGAATGAAGGGATTGGTATCGGGCGGGCCGGCTTCGAGCACGCACACGGTATGGCCTGCTTCTGCCAGGCGCGCGGCCACCACGCTGCCACCGCTACCCGCGCCGACGACGACATAGTCAAAGGTTTCGGTCATGGCTCAGGCATCCAGATTGAAGTTGATGGTCTTCAGTTCGGTGAACGCCTCGATCGTCGACCAGCCGCCTTCACGCCCCACGCCCGAGCGCTTGATGCCACCGAAAGGCGCATTCGGAATGCTGGCGAAGCCGTTGACACCAATCGAGCCGCTCTTCACCGCGCGCGCCACGCGGAAGGCGCGGCTCACGTCCGTGGTGTAGACGCAGCCCGCGAGGCCGTACTCGCTGTCGTTGGCGATGCGCACGGCCTCCTCCTCGGTGTCGAACGGAATCACCGACAGCACGGGGCCGAAGATCTCTTCCTGGGCGATCTTCATGTCGTTGCGTACGTCGGCGAAGAGCGCGGGCTCGACCCAGTTGCCGTTGCCGAATTCGCCACCGGGCATGCCGCCGCCGGCCAGAAGCTTCGCGCCTTGCTGCCGGCCGCTTTCGACGTAGTCGAGGACGCGCGCCTGGTGACGCCGGGAGATCATCGGCGCCGACGTGGTGGCGGCATCGAACGGATCGCCGAACCGTACCTTCCCGAGTTGTGCCTGAGCGTGCTGGAGGAACTCGTCCATGATCGAGCGATGCACGACCGCGCGTGACGGCGTGGTGCAGACCTGTCCCGACAAAAAGGTCGAACACAGCCCCATCAGCGCCTGCGCGGTGGCCTGGACGCTGCGCGTGTCGGGAAAGACCAGCGCCGCGCTCTTGCCGCCCAACTCCAGCGACAGGCGCTTCATGGTCGGCGCGCTGGCGACCGTGATTTTTTCGCCTACCAGCGGGCTGCCGGTGAAGGTCACCTTGTCGACGCCGGCGTGCGAGGTGAGAGCGGTGCCGGTTTCGATGCCGCCGGTAACGAGGTTGAACACGCCGGGCGGCAAGTCGCTCTCGGCCAGGATCTGCGCCAACCTGCTCACGGCCAGGTTGGTGAGCTCCGACGGCTTGACGATCACGGTACAGCCGCAGGCCAGCGCCGGTGCCACTTTCATCGCGAACGTCATCACCGGGCCGTTGTACGGCAGCACGGCCGCAACCACGCCGATCGGGTCGCGAAAGGTCATGTACTGCATGTTCGACGCACCGGAGAAGATCGGGAGCGTCTCGCCGTTGATCTTGTCGATCCACCCCAGGAAGTGATCGAAGATGTCGGCGGCCGCCTTGGCGGACACGCGGGAGTTTCGGCTGAAGGTGTACGGAATGCCGTTGTCGAGCGTTTGCAGCCGGGCGATCTCTTCCTCTGCCGCGTACAGGCGATCGACAATGGGCTGCAACAGGCGCTTGCGGTCCTGCGCGCGCATGCGCGGCCAGGGGCCATCGTCGAATGCCTTGCGCGCCGCGGCCACCGCCAGATCCACGCCGCGCGGGCCCGCGTCGGCGAAGCTGGTCATGACTTCGTTGGTATTGGGGTTGAACTGATCGAAACGCGCATCGGGCCAGTCCAGCCATTGGCCATCGATGAAAAGACGCCCGGGGCGGACGTTCAACCGGTCGAGTGTGGGGACGAGACTGAGCATGGATTCGAAAAATAAGGGTTACTTGTGCACGCCGGTGAACACGTAGTCGCCTTCCGGATCACGGGTAATCAACCCGAACGACGGCGAACAGAAATGCGTGCAGGCGAATAGCGTTGCGCTGCCGTCGAGGCGCGACAGCAACGCGTGTCGCGTGGCCGACGACTGGGCGTTGTCGTAGTCGAATATCTGCGCCATATCCGGCCTGGCAACCTGGACCGGGTGGTGCATGGCGTCGCCGGCGATGATGAAGGTCTCGGTGCCGGCGTCGATCTCGATCGCGATGTGGCCGATGGTGTGCCCCGGTGTGGAGAACACCGTGATCCCGTCACCGAGGTCGGTGTCGCGATTGATGAAGTTCGCGAGGCCCGCCTCGACGACTGGCTTGACGGACTCCTGGAACGACAGGTCCTGCGCGTTATACATCGCGTCGTTCGGGTTGCCTTGTTGCGCGAACTCGAACTCCTGCTTGCCGAGGTGGTATTTCGCATTGGGGAAAGTCGGCAGCCACCGGCCGTCCTGCTTGTAGGTGTTCCAGCCCACGTGATCGAAATGCAGGTGCGTGCACAGCACATCGGTGACCGCGTGACGGTCGATGCCTGCCTGCTCGAGCGTGGCCAGGAATTCGAGCTGCAGATCGGCGAACGCATCGAAGCCGGCCGTGTTCTTGTCGTTTCCAACGCAGGTATCCACCACCAGCGTGCGTGCGCCCGTCCTGACGATAAAGCACTGGCTGACGGCACGCATGCCGTAGTCGTCGTCCACGTAGGGAGGCTTCATCCACGGAATGGTCTTCAACACGTCGGGCGTGGCGTCGGGCAGCAGGGTCTCCAGAATCCGGCTGATGTCCATTTCGACGATCTGCACGACTTCCGCATGGCCGATCCGCGAGCGAATGGTATGCAGTAACGGCATGGTGTGTCTCCCTCGAGATTGTTTGATGGGCGGCTTTGCCGAAGCGCGTCCTTGCGGATCGAGCGCCGGCCGCGTTCGAGAAGCGTGTTGTACTCGTCCGGACATGGATATTCGATTGCATCACGGCGGACATCGATGCCGATCCGTTTCCTGCACATTGTTTCGTACTTCGGAAGGGGCGGCCATGATGCGCGCGCCGGCGATGCCGGTGACAGTGCGATGCGCGGGGCCGGGTCGCGCGCGATTGGCATGCGCGATTTCCGGGCACGCGACGCTGGGCAAGCGGCTCAGGTCGCGGCACTTGTCGTTACCGGCGCCACGTGTATTTCCAACATTCGGAACAACTCGCGTGTCGCATTGCGAAGACCGACGACACGCGCCTTTAATGAGGGCAGGGGCCGGAGTGCCAGCACACCGCAAGCAGGTGCCGGTCGACCCAGACGGCGAGGAGACAGCATGCACAACGAAGCAGCGTCCGGCATGGCACCGGACGAGACCCGAACGGCGCCGGATCGCGCGTGCCGGGAGCAGGGCGTTGCCGATGCCGCGATCGCGACGGGCGCCGGCGTGGGTCGGTGCGCGCCGGAAAGCAAGCACGGTGACGGCTCATGACGCAATCGCTCCTGATCGACGATTCGCTGCCCGGCGTTCGCGTCGTCACGCTGAATCGCCCCGAGCGGATGAATGCGCTCGACGGCCCGACGCTTGCTGCATTGAACGACGCCGTGCGGACGGCCGCGGATCCCGCGCTCGAGATTCGCGTGATCGTGATTCGCGGCAGCGGACGCGCATTCTGCGCCGGCAATGATCTGAAATGGCTTGCGAGCGGCGTGCTCTCTGATCCTGCGGCGCACATGCGGCACCAGGACCTGATGCAGGACACGTTCTCGTCGATGGAGGGCGCGCGTCAAATCACGATCGCGTCGGTCAACGGCCATGCGGTGGCCGGCGGCTTCGAACTGGCGCTGGCATGCGACATCTTGATCGCCGACGAGAGCGCGGAACTCGGTGACGGGCATCTGCAGCGCAACCTGCTGCCGAGCGGCGGCGGCTCGCAGCGGTTGCCGCGCAAGATCGGGCTCGCCCGTGCGATGTACTACCTCGTCACCGGGCGGCGCATGACGGGGCGCGACGCCGAACGGATGGGGCTGGCGTCGCAGGCGGTGAGCGGCGATGACCTCGACACGGCGACGATGCAGCTTGCCAGCGAGATCGCGCGAATCGATGCCGATGCGCTGGCGGCCATGAAGCTCTTGGCCCGCCGGGCGATGGAGATACCGCTGAACGACGGGCTGGCGATGGAGAGGTGGATGCAGTATCGCTACCGCACCGAATCACCGACGCTGGTCGCATCAGTGCACGAATTCGCGCAGCGCGGGAAGCGTTGAGTAGGGTCGGTCAGCGGCACGAATCGCGGCCGCTCACGCACGTCGAGTCGACGGCTTGCGGCGCTTCGGTGTGGCGGGGGCGGCCGAGCGCTTTGCCGCGTCAGCGGCAAGGTGTTCTCGTTTCTCGACCAGGAAATCCATCAGCGCGCGCACCTTCGCGGGCATCTGTTCGCGCGAGGGCGTGTAGAGGTAGTAGCCGGGAAACGGCTTGCACCACGCTTCAAGTACGCGCACCAGCGTGCCGGCGGCCAGATGCTCACGCAACGCGATGTCCTGGTGCTGAATCAGGCCGATGCCCTGCAGCCCCGCGCGAATCATGCCGTCGTCGTCATTCGTGACCACGCTGCCTTGCGGTTCCACCTCGAATGCGTGGCCTTCGATTTCGGTCGACGTGAATTCCCAACGATAGATCGCACCGCTCGTCGTGTGGCGATAGCACAGGCAGTTGTGCCCGATCAGGTCGGCGGGCGTCGCCGGCTTGCCGTGGCGAGCGAAATAGTCCGGCGAGCCGACCACCGCCATTTCGAGCATCGGTGTGATCGGCACCGCGACCATGTGTTCCGCAAGGCTTTCGCCAAGGCGGATACCCGCATCGTATCCGTCGGCGATGATGTTCGACAGTCCGTCGTCCATCACGAGTTCGACCCGCAGCAGCGGGTAACGCGCCATGAATTCGCCCAGGTGCGGCTCGATCAGCTTCCTCGCAGCAATCCGGGACGTATTGACGCGCAGCAAACCCGACGGCTCGTTCCGTACTTCGTGCAGGCTGCGGATCGCCCGTTCGATCGAGCCGAACGCCGGCCGCAGCGTGTCGTACAGGCGTTGCCCGTCCTCGGTCAGCGACATGTCGCGCGTCGTCCGGTACAGGAGCTTCACGTTCAATTGCCGCTCGAGCGCCTTCAGGTTCTGCGACAGCGCCGCGCGCGACACACCCATCTCGGCCGCTGCCTTCGTGAAGCTGAGATGGTGCGCGATATGCACGAACCATGCGAGGGAAGGGAGCTGGGACGGGTCCATGATTCGATTGTCAAGTATGTCTTACGACGATAGCGCAGATTGTACTTGGCGAATATCCATATCGTTGCGGCGTCCGCGATGCCACGACGCCGGCCGGGACGATCGAAGGGGGGCGCACCGTCAACGGGACCCGGCACCCGTGGTCGCGGCCAGGGATGCCACGGGTCACGACGGTGTGCTCCGGTCAGGTCACACGATCTTCCGCGCCCTCAGATCGGCGACGGTCCGCGCATCGAGACCAATCCCCGCCAGGATTTCATCCGTGTGCTCACCGGTCAGCGGTGGTCGCGTATGGATTTCCGGTGGCGTGCGCGACAGCGTCACCGGCGTCGCGAAGATCGGTACCTGCTTCGGCGCGCCGGGATAGTCCATCCAGCGGATCACATCGGCGGCCTTGACGGTCTCGTCTTCCAGCACCTGACGCGGCGAGTTGACCGGGCTGGCCGGGATACGCGCCTTTTCGAGTTCGGCCAGCACGTCGGCCAGCGTCTTGTCCGCGCACCATGCGCTCATGATATCGCTCAGGAACTCGCCGTGCTCGCCGCGCAGCGTATCGTCGGCGAAGCGCGGATCGTCGAGCAGTTCCGGCCGGCCCACGAGTTGCGTCCAGCGCTTGAACATCGGGCGGCCGATGACCTGCGTGATGAACCAGCCGTCGGTGGCCTTGAAGATGTCCGACGGCGCATAGCCGGAGGCTCGATTCAACGTAGCTTGACGATCGAGACCGAGCAACGCTTCCTCGATCAGCGCGCCGCTGGCCATGTTCAGGCCCGTGCACAGCAGCGATGCGCTGACTTCCTGGCCCATGCCGCTGCGCTGACGTTCGTAGAGCGCCAGCATCACGCCGAGCGCGCAGGAGAACGCGGTCGCGAAGTCGACCACCGGCACCATTGCCTTCTGCGGCCGGTCGGGCGTGCCCGCGATGTGCACGGCGCCGCTCAGCGCCTGGCCCACGCCGTCGAAGCCCACGCGGTCGCGCACCGCCTCGCTGTTGCCGAACGCATTGGATGCGACCAGGATCACGTCGGGCTTGATCGCGCACAGGCTGGCGTAGTCGAGGCCGAGGCTCTTGAGCGTGCGCGGCGGCATGTTGGCGATCACCACGTCGGCATCGGCGACGAGCTTGCGCACGATCTCGCGCCCCTCCGGGCTGTCGAGATCGAGCGTCATCGAGCGCTTGTTGCGGTTGACCTGCAGGAACAGCGCGCCTTCGCCGTGTTCGGTGACGGGCACGATGAAGCGATCCTCGCCGCCGCCGACGCGGTCGATGCGGATGACGTCGGCGCCGTAGTCGGCGAGCAGCGCCGAGCAGAACGGCCCGGCGATGAAGCGGCCGAAATCGAGGACCTTGATGCCTTCGAGTACTTTCATGTTTCGTTTACGGTTAAGTCGGCCGCCTGGTCGATCTGGGATCGGCCAGGCGGCCATGCCGGTTGCGCTTCATGCGAGCGCATGCATCGCATGGCTCGATCCGGCCCGAGCGCGGCCAGGGCGGGCCCGGGGCCGGACGTTGCGCGGGTCAGCAGACGGTCGAGGCCGCGCGCACTTCGTCGAGCGCGGCGGGATTGTCCAGCGACGACAGGTCGCCCGGCGGCTGCCCGCAGTACACGCTGCGGATCACGCGCCGCATGATCTTCGAGCTGCGCGTCTTCGGCAGTTGCGCGACCACGTGCACGTGGCCAGGCCGGAACGGGCGGCCCAGCCGCTTGTCGACGTGACCGGAAACGAGGGTTTCCAGTTCGGCGGCCGCGACAGCCGTGCCGGGCTTGGGCACGACGAAGACCACCAGTTTCTGGCCCTTGTCGGCATCCGCCACGCCGATCGCGGCCGCTTCGGCCACGTCATGCAGCTCCAGCACGACTTCCTCGACCTCGGCCGGCCCCAGTCGCTTCCCGGCGACCTTCAGCGTGTCGTCGGAGCGGCCCATCATGAAGTAGTTGCCGTCGGGCGTGCGTAGCGCCAGGTCGCCATGCACCCAGATCCCCGGAATGGTCTGCCAGTAGGTTTCCAGGTAGCGCTCGTCGTCGCGCCAGAACGAGTGCGTCATGCCGACGAACGGCGCGCGGATCGCCAGCTCGCCGACTTCGCCGGTCACGCTCTGGCCGTCTGCGTTCACGACGTCGGCGGCCACGCCCGGCGACACGGTGTTGAAGCCGCTCGGCGGAATCGGCCGGATCGGCACGCTCGCGAGCAGCGCGCCCGATGCCTCGGTGCCGCCCGTGTAGTTGATGACGGGCGCCGTGCCGTCGCCGAAGCGTTGCAGGAACCAGTTGAAATGCTCGGGCGCGATGCCTTCGCCGGCCGTGATCAGCAGCCGCACCGTCGAGCGGTCGCCCGCGAGCGCCAGTGCCTCGTGGCTCGCCATCCCGCGGATCAGCGTGGGGGCCGAGCCGAAGTGCGTGACGCGATGACGTTCGACCACGCGCGACATGCGCGACCAGTCGGGGTAGTCGGGCGCGCCGTCGTAGCACACCAGCGTCGCGCCCCGCAGCAGCGCGCAGCCGAGCACCAGCGTGCCTGCGATCCAGCCCATGTCGGCCGGCCAGCAATAGACGTCGCCAGGATGTACGTCGAAGTGGATCAGCGAGTCGTGTGCGATCTTGATCGGGAAGCTGCCGTGCGTATGCACGACGCCCTTGGGCTTGCCCGTGGTGCCCGACGTATAGATCACCATGAACGGCGTGTCGGGCGTGACCGACACGGCGGCGCTGCGTTGTTCCGGTGCAGCGGCCGCGGTCTCCTGCCAGTCGAGGTCGCGCGCGTCCTGCGCGGTGTCGCCTTCGCCGCGCTTCCAGATCACGTGTTCGAGCAGCGGCAACTGGCGCCACGCGTCGCGCAGCGCGCCTTGCACGTCCACGCGCTTGGTGCGGCGCGAGAAGCCGGTGGACGCGATCACCATGCGCGCTTCGGCGGCGGAGAGGCGGGCCACGATCGCATCGACGCCGAAGCCGCTGAACAGCGGCACGACCAGTGCGCCGAGGTGCACGATCGCCAGCAGCGAGATGGTGGCTTCGACGCCGTTTTCCATCAGCAGGCCGATGCGGTCGCCCTGCTTGACGCCGCGACGCGCGAGCCCCGCAGCGAAATCCTGCACACGCTGCTCCAGTTCCGCGAAAGTCAGCGTGTTGACGCCGCCGTCCTCGCGTTCGGCCACCACGGCCTTTTGCTGCGCTGTGGCGGGATGCCGTGCCCACGCGTAGATCGTGTTGACCCAGTTGAGCTTGCCGCCGGGGAACCAGCTCGGAAACTGCGGGCCGCGCGACAGGTCGACATAGCCGGTCGGCGGCACGTCCCACGCGATCGCGCATTCGCACATCACGGTGTGCCAGTAGCGCTCGGGCTCGGCGATCGATACGCGCATCAGTTCGTCATACGACGGCACGTCCAGCGCGCGCATCAGCTTCACGATGCCGGCGTTCTGCAGCTCGCGCTGGCCCGGTTGCCAGGTCTGGCCGGATTCAGGGTGGCTCATGGTTGGTCTCCTGCCTTATGCGCGTTCGACGATCATCGCGATGCCCTGGCCGCCGCCGATGCACATCGTTTCCAGGCCGTAGCGTGCCTGGCGACGCTGCATTTCGTGCAGCAGCGTCGTCATGATGCGCCCGCCCGTCGCGCCCACCGGGTGGCCCAGCGAAATGCCCGAGCCGTTCACGTTGAGCTTGTCTTCCAGCGCCGCCATCGAGCTGCCCCAGCCCTTCACGCAGGCCAGCGCCTGGCACGCGAACGCTTCGTTCAGCTCGATCAGGTCCATCTGGTCGAACGTGAGGCCGGTGCGCGCCAGCACCTTCTGTACGGCCGGCACGGGGCCGATGCCCATGCGCGCCGGGTCGCAGCCGGCGGCCGCCCAGCCGACCAGCCAGCCGATCGGCGTGAGGCCCAGCTCGTCGAGCTTGTCCTCGGCGACGATCAGGCACGCGGCCGCCGCGTCGTTCTGCTGGCATGCGTTGCCGGCCGTGACGACGCCGTCCTTCATGATCGTGCGCAGCTTCGCGAGGCTTTCCGGCGTGGTGTCGCCGCGCACCCCTTCGTCCTGCCTGACGATCAGCGCATCGCCCTTGCGCTGCGGCACGGCGACGGGGACGATCTCCGCGTCGAAATACCCGGCCTGCTGCGCGGCGGCGGCACGCTGGTGGCTGCGGGCGGCGAAGCGGTCGGACGCTTCGCGCGTGATGTCGTATTCGCGCGCCAGCGTCTCGGCGGTTTCGATCATGCCGCTGATGCGGCCGAAGCGGCTTTCCGGCTGCGAGCGCTCGCGGCCGCGATCGAGGCGGTCGTGCATCGTGACCGAGCCCGCGCGCTTGCCCCAGCGCATGTCGGTCGTATAGAACTCGACGTTGCTCATGCTTTCGACGCCGCCGGCCATCACCACGTCGGCCGCGCCGGTCTGCACCATCATCGCCGCGGTGGCCAGCGCCTGCACGCCGCCGCCGCAGCGGCGGTCGAGCTGCATCCCGGCCACTTCGATCGGGAAGCCGGCCTGCAGCGCGACCCAGCGCCCGGTGCACGGCGTCTCGCCGCTCGCGTAGCTTTGCGCGAACACGACGTCGTCGATGCGCGCGGGGTCGAGCCCGGTGCGCTCCACGACCGCACGCGCGACGGTGGCGCCGAGTTCCTCGACGGGAACGCCCTTCAACGTTCCGCCGAATGCGCCCACCGGAGTCCGCAGCGGGGCGACGATGGCTGCTCGTTTCATTTGAATTGCCTCTTGAATGTCATGAATGTTCCGCCGCCATCGCGCGTCTGTCACGCGCTGGCCGCTATTGTCCGTGGTCTGCCGTCGCGCGATCAGCCGTAGCGTCCGCCGGTAACGTGCAGCACCTCGCCGCTGATGAAGCCGGCGCGTTCGCTGGCCAGGAACGCCACCGCGTCGGCGATGTCGTCCGGGCGGCCGACGCGCTTGATCGGCTGGGCCGCCACCGCGCGCTCCTTGATCGTTTCGTAGGTCGGCAGCGCCTGCACCATTTCCGTTTCCATGAAGCCGGGCGCTACGCAGTTCGCGGTGATGCCGTAGCGGCCTTCTTCCATCGACAGCGCCTTGGCCATGCCGATCAGGCCGGCCTTCGCGGCCGAGTAGTTGGCCTGCGTCGGATTGCCCAGGTGCGCGCGCGAGCTGATGTTGATCAGGCGGCCCCAACATTGCTCGATGAAGTGCGGCATGACGGCCCGCGCGGCCAGGAACGCGCCCTTGAGCATCACGTTCATCACGAAATCCCAGTCGTCCGCGCTCATCTTCACCAGGTACTTGTCGCGCGGCGCGCCGGCGTTGTTCACCAGGATGTGCACGCCGCCGAAATGCGCGACGGTTTCATCGACGAGGCGCTGTACGTCGGCTTCCTTGGTGATGTCGCCCACGATGCAGTGCGCGGCCAGCCCTTCGTCCTGCAGCGCCTTCGCGGTGGCCTGCGCCAGTTCCGCGTTGATGTCGGTGATGACGACGCTCGCGCCTTCCTGCGCGAGCCGGCGCGCTGTGGCGGCGCCCAGGCCGCGTGCCGAGCCGGTGACGATGGCAACTTTGCCGGTCAAACCCAGATCCATGTGTGTCTCCTGAAGAATTGCGATTCAGCGCAGGTCGACCCGCGCGTTGGTCAATACCACCACGTTGCGCTCCACGGCCGTGACGCGCAGTGAAACCGTCTTGTCGCGCACCCACATCTCGGTGCGCAGCGTGTCGCCGGGCCACGCCGGCGCGGTGAAGCGCACGCGCATGCCCGCGAAGCGCGTGTTGTCGTAGTCGAGCACCGTGCGCAGCACCGCATGTGCGGCCACGCCCATCAGCGCCATGCCGTGCAGGATCGGGCGCGGAAAACCGGCCGCCGATGCCACCGCGGGATCGGCATGCAACGGATTCAGGTCGCCGCTCAGGCGATAGATCAGCGCCAGCTGCGCGGGCGTGGTCAGTTCGCACACGTGGTCGGGCGCGCCGTCGGGCATCGTGTGCGGCATCGGCAGCGCGTCGGTGCTGCCGCCGTCGCCGAAACCGCCGTCGCCGCGCAACAGGCTCAGTTGCACCACGGTCGCAAGCAGGCGGCCGGTGTCGGCATCGGCGATGTCGCGCGTCTGCTGCAGGAACGCGCCCTTGTTTTCCCCCTTGTCCCACAGGCCGGTGATGCGCGTCGTGCCCGTGACGCGGCCGCTCGCGGGTAGCGGCGCGTGAATCCGGATTTCCTGTTCGGCGTGCAGGATCTTTTGCCAGGTGATGCCCGTGTCCGGTTCGCGTGCCCAGAACCCGGGGTAGGCGAGCACGTTCGCCATCGTCGGCAGCGCGCGCAGCGACTCGCCTTCGTTGCCTTCGTAGACGTAGCGCAATTGCCCGGCGTCGAGCGGATCGGCGCCGAGCCCGAGGCCGAGCGCGTAGAGCTGGGTATCGCGCAGCGAGTACGCGTGCTCGATGGGCGGAAAGCGGCGGGACAGCAGGTGATCGGGCTGGAGCGGCATGGCGAATGGAGTGGCGATTGATTCGAGTCCCTACGATGGAACCGCGCCGATCGCCGGTCAACGCATCGATCGAGTTTGTTCCGTACCTTGGTAGATGACCGGCCGGCCGGATCGCCGGCTCCAGTCCCCGCTTAGCCGGCGTGATTTCAATCTACGGAACGTTTTCGTCGACGTGATTGTTTCGTGTCGGCAGTCGGCGCAGCATTTCGACGTTTTCTTCACCTTTTTCAGGCGTACCGACATGATTCGCGATCAAGAAACGCTCAACGGCCTGCTCGACTCCATTGCCCGCTTCGTGCGCGAGCGTCTCGTACCCAACGAGGAGCAGGTAGCCGAAACCGATGAAATACCCGAGGACATCGTCGCCGACATGAAGGCGATGGGCCTGTTCGGCCTCACCATTCCCGAGCGCTTCGGCGGGCTGGAACTGACGATGGAGGAAGAGGTGCTCGCGGTGTTCGAGCTGTGCCAGGCATCGCCGGTGTTTCGCTCGCTGCTGGGCACGACCGTGGGCATCGGGTCGCAGGGCATCCTGTTCGACGGCACGCCCGAGCAGCAGGAGCGCTACCTGCCGCGCCTCGCGACCGGCGAGCTGATCGCGTCGTTCGCGCTGACCGAGCCGGAGTCCGGCTCCGACGCGGCGTCGTTGCGCACCACGGCCATCCGGGACGGCGACGACTACGTGGTCAACGGCACCAAGCGCTTCATCACGAATGCGCCGCATGCCGGCATCTTCACGCTGATGGCGCGCACCAATCCGGAGGACAAGGGCTCGGGCGGCATCTCGGCGTTCATCGTCGACGCGAAGACGCCGGGCATCAGCTTCGGCAAGCGCGACAAGAAAATGGGGCAGAAGGGCGCGCATACCTGCGACGTGATCTTCGACAACGTGCGCGTGCCGGCGGCCAACCTGATCGGCGGGAAAGAGGGCCAGGGCTTCAAGACGGCGATGAAGGTGCTCGACAAGGGGCGCATCCACATCGCCGCGGTCTGTGTGGCCGTGGCCGAGCGCATGCTGTCGATGGCGTTGACGTATGCGATGGAGCGCAAGCAGTTCGGCAAGCCCATCGCCGATTTTCAGCTCGTGCAGGCGATGCTCGCCGACAGCAAGGCCGAAATCTATGCGGCGCGCTGCATGGTGGTGGACGCCGCGCGCCGGCGCGACGCGAAGTTGCCGGTGAGCACCGAGGCGTCGTGCGCGAAGCTGTTCGCATCCGAGATGTGCGGGCGCGTGGCCGATCGTGCCGTGCAGATTTTCGGCGGTGCGGGGTACATGGCCGAATACGGCATCGAGCGCTTCTATCGCGACGTGCGCCTGTTCCGCATCTACGAAGGCACGACCCAGATCCAGCAACTGGTGATCGCCCGCAACATGATCCGCGACGCGCAATGATGCGCCGGGGGACTGATGCGATGAGCGACATTGGAACGGGCACCGGTGCGCGGCGCTGCGGTGCCTCCGTCGCACCGGACGACCCTGTGGCACATGACAGGCACGCGCCGGCGACATCGGGTGCGAACAGCACGCGGCGCGTCGACGTGAACTGGGCATGGGCGACCGGCAGTGCTCACTACGACTGGATGGATCACGCGCCGCTCTTCGATCATCGCGACTGATCCGCATCGGGCCCGCTTCGGGTCCTTTATTCGCCGCGTCTTTCGCCGCACAGCGGCCGCGCGCCGGCTCGCGACCAGTCGGCTGGATACCATTCGCCGGCGCGATGCCGATTGCGGCCGCCGGAAAGTGTGACAACAATGCAGGTGGCCGCAAGCGGGCCCGATGCAAAGCGAACGCCGGCGCGCTCCGCGCACCGACCGGCAACTTGATCTGGCGGCGGATGGATCGCGTCGACGGGTTTCATTCAACCTTCAACGATTCATGGCTGCCGTGACTTCAACCCCCATCCAGTCCATCCTGATCGCGAACCGTTCGGAAATCTCGATCCGCGTGATGCGTGCCGCCGCCGAGCTGAACATCCGCACGGTCGCGAT
>NZ_JBSRXO010000018.1:0-92037 GCF_054055695.1 Burkholderia sp. PvR073 | reverse complement strand
GTCGGCCTGAACGCGGGCGACCTGATCAGCGAAGTGTGTCTCGCCGTCGAGATGGGCGCGGACGCGGAAGACATCGGCAAGACGATCCATCCGCATCCGACGCTCGGTGAATCGGTCGGCATGGCCGCCGAGTTGTACGAAGGCGTGTGTACGGACCTGCCGCCGCAACGCAAGAAGTAACTCGACCGGCATGGCCGGCCTCGCGCCGGCCATGAAAAACGCCGCCGCCCGGACATCCGGACGGCGGCGTTTTCTTTTGCCCGAGGCCGACGGCAGCCCGCCGTCCGTGTCGCGTCGACGCATCGACGATGATCGGCCGCGCAGTATGTCGGCGCCGGAAAAGAAAAAGCCGCGCAGTGCGCGGCTTTTTCAGGAGCAGGGACGCTTACGCGGCCGGCTTGGTCGAACGGCGCGATGCAGCAGCGCTTGCAGCCTTCGTCGCGACAGCGGCAGCCGCGTTGAAGTTCGTTTCAGCGATCTCGACGGCTTGCTTGGCAGCCTTCTGGACCGTTTCGTACGTGGTGTTCGCTGCGTTCAGCGCCGACTTCAGTGCGGCGACAGCCGTTTCCGAACCGGCCGGGGCGTTCTTCGCGACGTTGTCGACGAGCGCCTGGACCTTCTTGTTCTGCTCTTCGAATTGCGCTTCTGCAACCTTCGCGAACTCGGCTTGCGTCGACGACGCGATTTCATACAGGTGACGGGTGTACGACAGCACCTTTTCCGCGACCGGCTGCGACAGGCTCGCTTGCAGCGCGATCAGCTCTTGCGCGTCCTTCACCGACAGCAGGCGTTGTGCGTTTTCCTGGCTTTCCGTCAGCGTCGACTTCACGACCTGCAGGTTGAGTTCGATCAGCTTTTCGACGCCTTCGAACGCCTTGGTCGTCAGACCGAACAGGCTTTCGAGGTTGGCTTTCTGGGCGGCGGCGATTTGCTCGGGGGTCAGCAAGGACATGTCAAGCTCCTGAAAAGCGATCGCGTCGATCGCAGGGATAAAGGGCACTACGCTGGGGAACCTCGGAGCTGCGCGCTTTGTGCATCGCAGCAATGAGTCGTATTTTAGGGCACAGAAAAGTCTTGTCAAGCATTTTTTGTGCGTTGCACAATCGCGACAAATTATCGATAAAACAATGAGTTATCGCGCGCGTCCGGAATCGGTTTCATGCGTGTTTTCCCACATGGTGCGCACCCGGCCGGGGCAGGCGCGCCGCACCATGATCATGCACAGGTAAACCTGACAGGCATGTGGAACGTTATGCTTCTGTTCCTGTCGAAAAGCGCGCCGTTTCAATGCGCGTGCCGTGGCGACGTGCCGCCGCCGCGGCCGAGACCGGTGCCGCAGGCACACCGAGCGCCGGATCCGTACTTTCCCCGCTTTAATTTCTCGTCAAAGTGACGTTATCTCAATTAACCGCGTGGTAATTCGGGAGGCGGGTACTGTCGGGCAGCGCATCTCATGAATTTTTTCGATGGGAGCGGGAGGGTCGATCGATGGATCGTCGGGCGACCCTTACATTCCGGTTTAACGACGATCGGTAAGTGCCTAATATTGCTCTTTTTTTAAGCTTTAACTACACTTGCGGAAACCTCCCGCCCGCTTTGTCCAGACCCCAATGAAAGCCGAATCGTTTTCACCACGCAGATTGTTGCAGAGCATGACGCTCGGCACGGCTGTGTCGGTCGCCGTCGCCTTGCTGGCGACCACCGCGTCCGTCACGCCGGTTGACGCCTTTGCCGCCACTGCGAAGACCCACCAGGCCACCAAGAAAGCCGCTTCCACTTCGTCCGCGAAGAAGTCGCTGAAGGCTGCCTCCGCAAAATCCGCCGACGTCGCGTCGGCCGATGCGCCGCGCGCGAAGGCATCGCGCAAGCGCGCGACGCTCACGGCGAACGTGCATGGCCACCGCGGCTCGGTGCGCAAGGTCGCGTTCCAGCCGCGTCGCCCGACGGTCGGCCAGGCGTTCGGCCTGCACGACACGCCGGACGCGCTCGCGTTGCGCTCGAGTGTCGCGTACGTCGTCGACCAGAACACCGGCGAGCCGCTGTTCGACAAGAATTCGCACGCCGTCGTGCCGATCGCGTCGATCTCGAAGCTGATGACGGCGATGGTCGTGCTCGACTCGAAGTCGCCGATGACCGACCAGATCGAAGTCACCGACGAAGATCGCGACTACGAAAAGGGCACGGGCTCGCGCCTGTCGGTCGGCTCGGTCCTGTCGCGCGAGGACATGCTGCACATCGCGCTGATGGCGTCGGAAAACCGCGCGGCCGCCGCGCTGTCGCGCTACTATCCGGGCGGCCGTCCGGCCTTCATCGCCGCGATGAACGCGAAGGCGAAGACGCTCGGCATGAACGACACGCACTTCGAGAATTCGACGGGCCTGTCGAGCTCGAACGTGTCGAGCGCGCGCGACCTCGTGAAGATGGTCAATGCGGCATACCAGTACCCGATGATTCGCCAGTTCTCGACCGATCGGACGTACGACGTCTATACGGGCAAGCGCAACCTGGTCTACAACAGCACGAACGCGCTGATCCGCGGCAACGGCTCGTGGGACATCGGCCTGCAGAAGACGGGCTTCATCAACGAGGCAGGCGAATGTCTCGTGATGCAGGCGACGATCCATGGCCGGCCGATGGTGATGGTGCTGCTGGATTCGTTCGGCAAGTATTCGCGCTTTGCCGACGCGGCGCGCCTGCGCAACTGGCTCGACGCCGGCGGTGGCGAGCGCCTGACGGCGGCCAACACGGCGAACGGCGGCACCTGATCGCGTCGCGGCGGTTTGCCGCCGCATCGGTCGCCGCAAAGAAAAAGCCCCGCAATCGCGGGGCTTTTTTTCGTTCGGCCGCCGTGCGGCGGGTGGCGCGGCTCATGCGTGCCGTTGCAGTCCTTCCGTATCCTTCGCGGGCGCGGGGCGGTAGCCGAGCGATTCCGAGATGGTCAGCGCGGTGCGGCTCAACTGGCCGAGCCACGCGTCCTGCAGGCGATCGGCCGGTGCCGACAGCGACAGGCCCGCGACGAGCTTGCCCGAGTCGTCGTAGATGCCGGCCGCGATACAGCGCACGCCCAGCTCGAGTTCCTCGTTGTCGCGCGCGCACGATTGCTGGCGCACGAGCGTCAGCTCGCGCTCGAGCTTCGCGATGTCGGTAATGCTGTTCTGCGTATGGCCGGACAGCCCGGTGCGCGTCGCATAGGCGCGCACGCGCGACGTTTCGTCGACCGCGAGGAACAGCTTGCCGACCGACGTCAGGTGCAGCGGCGCGCGGCCGCCGATCGCGCGGACGACCTGCATCCCCGAGCGTTCCGAATACGCGCGCTCGATATAGACGATCTCGTCGCCCTGGCGTACCGACAGGTTCACGGTCTGGCCCGTCAGGCGGTGCAGCTCGCGCATCGGCATCAGTGCCGCGTCACGTACCGACAGGCGCGCCTTCACGAGGTTGCCGAGCTCCAGCAGCCGCATGCCGAGCCGGTACGTGCCGGGATCGGAGCGGTCGACGAGGCGGCAGGTCACCATGTCGTTGAGGATACGGTGCGCGGTCGACGGATGCAGCTCCGTGCGCTGGGCAAGCTCCTTCAGGCTGACAGGGTCGCTGTGCGCGGCGAGCGCGTCCAGCAACCGCATCATGCGTTCGATCACTTGGATCGACGTTTTGGAATCCGGGGTGGGTTGGCTCATGTCAGGGGAGAATCGGTTGACGCGTCAAGCGGTTGTTGCGTCGATTGTATCTCGTATTGTGAAAAAAGCGAACGCCGTTCGAGGAAGTCCTCGTTTCCTGACATGCATGCTTGCGCATGCTCCGGCGTTGGTCTTGCCGGCCAAACGGCGGATAATGAGAGCCGTTTTCTCGAAGGAGCGCGTATGCGAGTCGGTTTGTTCGTGACCTGCCTGGTCGACCTGATGCGTCCGGAAATCGGCTTTTCCGCGCTGAAACTGATTCGCGACGCCGGCTACGAGGTGTTCGTGCCGCCCGCGCAAACCTGCTGCGGCCAGCCGGCCTACAACTCGGGCGACCGCGCGCTCGCGCGCGACCTCGCGGAAAAGACGCTGCGCGAGTTCGAGCAGTTCGATTACGTCGTCGCGCCATCGGGCTCGTGCGGCGGCATGATCCGCGCGCACTACGGCGACCTGTTCCGCGACGACCCCGAACTGATGGGGCGCTATGCGCGGTTCCAGCAGAAAGTCTACGAACTGACCGATTTCCTCGCGAACGTCGCGAAGGTCACGCTCGCGCCCGGCGAATTCGCGGGGCCCGTCACTTACCACGACTCGTGCTCGGGCCTGCGCGAACTCGGCGTGAAGGCGCAGCCGCGTGCGCTGCTCGCGCAGCGCGGCGTGGCCGTTACCGAGATGAAGGACTGCGAGCACTGCTGCGGCTTCGGCGGCACGTTCGCGGTCAAGTACGGCGACATTTCGGCAGCCATCGCGGACGAGAAATGCGCGAACGTGCGCGCGTCCGGCGCGGGCGCCGTCGTGTTGGGCGATCTCGGCTGCATGCTGAACATCGAAGGGCGGTTGCGCCGCACGGGCGACCGCGACACGCGCGTGCTGCACGTCGCGCAGGTGCTGGCGGGCGACGTCTGACGCCCGGTTCCGCTCACTTTTCCCCGATACCGCGATGCAAGTCCAATCGATGCATTTCAAGGCGCGTGCCGGCCAGAAGCTGGCCGACCAGCGCTTGCAGCAGAACCTGAAGAAGCTGTCGACGAAGTTCGTGTCCGCGCGCGCCGACGCGATGACCGCGATCGACTTCCAGGCGACGCGTGCCGCGCTGAAGGCGCGCCGCAACCGTGCGCTGGAGAACCTCGACGTGTGGCTCGAGGCGTTCGAGCGCGAGGCGTCGCGGCGCGGCACGACGGTGTTGTTCGCGGAAACGACCGAGGACGCCGCGCGGCTCGTCGCCGACATCGCGCGGCGCCACGACGTGAAGAAGGTCATCAAGACGAAGTCGATGGTGTCCGAGGAAATGCGCCTGAACGCGGTGCTCGCCGAGATGGGCGTGCAGTCGATCGAGACGGACCTCGGCGAATACATCCTGCAGATCAACGACAACGAGCCGCCGAGCCACATCATTGCGCCCGTGGTGCACAAGGACAAGGACGAGATCGCCGACCTGTTCGCGCGCACGCACCACCGCGAGCGGCTGACCGAGATTCCCGACATGACGCGCGAGGCGCGCGAGGTGCTGCGCCCGCATTTCCTGTCGGCCGACATGGGCGTGACGGGCGGCAACTTCGTGATCGCCGAGACGGGTTCGGTCGCGATCGTCACGAACGAAGGCAACGAAGGCATGTGCACGGTGATGCCGCGCGTGCATGTCGCGGTGACGGGCATCGAGAAGGTGCTGCCGACGCTCGAGGATCTCGCGACCGCGATGCGTCTGCTGCCGCGTTCGGCGACCGGGCAGAAGACGTCGAACTACTTCTCCCTGCTCACCGGGCCGCGCGGCCCGGCAGACGAGGACGGCCCGGAGCACAACTACGTGGTGCTCGTCGACGGCGGCCGCACGGGCCTGCTCGGCGGCGAATTCCAGGAGATGCTGCGCTGCATCCGCTGCGGCGCGTGCATGAACCATTGCCCGGTGTACCAGAAGGTCGGCGGGCACGCGTACGGATGGGTCTATCCGGGCCCGATGGGGTCGGTGCTGACGCCGAGCTACGTCGGGATCGACCGTGCGCTCGACCTGCCGCAGGCCGCGACGCTGTGCGGCGAATGCGACAGCGTCTGCCCGGTGGGGATCCCGCTGTCGCACCTGCTGCGCACGCTGCGCGAGAAACAGGTCGAGCGGCACCTGCGGCCGTGGCGCGAGCGCGCCGCACTCGCCGCGTGGGGCTTTTTCGCGCGCCGGCCGCTGCTTTACGCGCTGACGACCAAGCTCGCGGTGCGGGTCCTCGAGCGGCTCGGCGGCAGCGGCGGCATGCTGCGGCGCCTGCCGATGATGGGCGGCTGGATGGACACGCGCGACATGCCGACACCGACCGGCCGCACGTTCCGCGAACTGTACGCGGCATCGCAAAGCCACCTCGGCTGACGACTGTTCATCGGGTGACAACAGTGCGTTCGCTATTTATGTATTTATCTCGATAGATGCGGTCTATAGAATCTCGTCTGTAGTCCCCGGAATTGGGTTTCGGGGAATGAGGTCAAGGAGCCGCATCATGAAAAAGACAATATCGATGTACTGGCCGCTGGCAATCGTCGTCCCGCTCGCCGCGCTCGCCTATCTGCACGCGATGGCCGACGCGCCGTCGCGTGGTCCGCTCGCCGTGCATCAGGCATCGGCCGAACTGGCGCGCGCGGTGTCGTTCGGGCTCGTCGACGACGCGGCGCAACCGTTGCCGGCCGCCTCCGGTGACGTCGTGCTCGCCGCACCCAAGGCGCTGTAAGGCACGCCGCCGTCGCTTTGCGCGGCGGCGCGATTTCGGGCGCCTTTGTATAATGGCGCGTTCTTCTCCGACGCGGTTCGCCGCGGCTTTCCGACAGTGCGATGACCCGCGTTGCGATCTGTTTTGTCTGTCTCGGCAATATCTGCCGTTCGCCCACGGCGGAAGGCGTGATGCGCCACCAGGTGGACGCGGCCGGGCTGACCGAGCACATCGCGATCGATTCGGCCGGCACCGGCGACTGGCACGTCGGCGAACCGCCCGACACCCGCGCGCAGGCGGCGGCCCGTACCCGCGGCTACGACCTGTCGGCGCTGCGGGCGCGGCAGGTGAGCGCGGCGGATTTCGAGCGGTTCGACCTGCTGCTGGCGATGGACGAAGCCAATCTCGCGGAATTGCGCCGGCGCTGTCCGCCCGAGCATCGCGACAAGGTGCGCCTCCTGATGGAATTCGCATCAGGCGCGGCCGAAACCGAAGTGGCCGATCCTTATTTTGGCGGCGCGCAGGGCTTCGAACAGGTGCTCGATCAGGTCGAGCGCGCCTGCGCGGGCCTGCTGAACACCCTCCGGAGCCGTACCGGACACTGAGCGCGGCAAGGTATTCAGCGTGCTGCGAATACCCTGTCGCAGACATGGATACTTGACTAAATTCGTCAAATATTTATACTTGACCAAAATCGTCAAGATTGCAGTCCCCTAGACACCATGAGACTCACCACCAAAGGCCGTTTCGCCGTCACGGCGATGATTGACTTGGCACTGCGCCAGGAGCAGGGCCCGGTGACGCTTGCAGGCATCAGCCAGCGCCAGCGGATTTCGCTCTCGTATCTCGAACAGCTGTTCGGGAAACTGCGCAGGCATGAAATCGTCGAATCCGTGCGCGGCCCGGGCGGCGGCTACAACCTCGCGCGCCGCGCGCAGGACGTCACCGTCGCCGACATCATCATCGCGGTCGATGAACCGCTCGACGCCACGCAGTGCGGCGGCAAAGGCACGTGCGACGGCTCGAAGCAGCCCGACGGCCATTGCATGACGCACGAGCTGTGGTCGACCCTGAACCAGAAAATGGTCGAATACCTCGATTCGGTGTCGCTGCAGGATCTCGTCGATCAGCAGCGAGCACGCGAGGGCGCACCCGCGGTGCTGCGCGACCGGCGTGCGCCGGAGCCCGTCGCGGCGCCGGCCGAACCGGTGCGCACGATGCCGCTCGGCCCCAATTCGGTGTTCAACATCGCGAGTTCGTGAGCGCGAACGCGCCGCACACCCCATAACGCACATAGTCCCTGCACAGAATACCCGGAGCGACAGATGACCCAAGAGACTCTCCACCTGCCCATCTACATGGATTACAGCGCGACGACGCCGGTCGACCCGCGCGTGGTCGACAAGATGGTGCCGTACCTGCGCGAGCAGTTCGGCAACCCGGCATCGCGCAGCCACGCATACGGCTGGGATGCGGAGCGCGCGGTAGAGGAAGCGCGCGAGCAGGTGGCCGCGCTCGTGAACGCGGATCCGCGCGAGATCATCTGGACGTCCGGCGCAACGGAGTCGGACAACCTCGCGATCAAGGGTGCCGCGAACTTCTACAAGGGCAAGGGCAAGCACATCATCACGGTGAAGACCGAGCACAAGGCCGTGCTCGATACGTGCCGCGAGCTCGAGCGCGACGGTTTCGAAGTCACCTATCTCGACGTGAAGGAAGACGGCCTGATCGACCTCGACGTGTTCAAGGCCGCGCTGCGCCCGGACACGATCCTCGTGTCGGTGATGCACGTGAACAACGAGATCGGCGTGATCCAGGACATCGAGACGATCGGTGAAATCTGCCGCGAGAAGGGCATCGTGTTCCACGTCGACGCCGCACAGTCGACCGGCAAGGTCGAGATCGACCTCGCGAAGCTGAAGGTCGACCTGATGTCGTTCTCGGCGCACAAGACCTACGGCCCGAAGGGCATCGGCGCGCTGTACGTGCGCCGCAAGCCGCGCGTGCGCATCGAAGCGCAAATGCACGGCGGCGGTCATGAGCGCGGCATGCGTTCGGGCACGCTGGCGACGCACCAGATCGTCGGCATGGGCGAAGCGTTCCGCATCGCGCGCGAAGAAATGGCGACCGAGAACGAGCGCGTCCGCATGCTGCGCGACAAGCTGCTGCGCGGTCTGTCGCAGATCGAGGAAACGTACGTGAACGGCGACATGGAGCGCCGTGTCCCGCACAACCTGAACATCAGTTTCAACTTCGTCGAAGGCGAGTCGCTGATCATGGCGATCAAGGATGTCGCGGTGTCGTCGGGTTCCGCTTGCACGTCGGCGTCGCTGGAGCCTTCGTACGTGCTGCGTGCGCTCGGCCGCAACGACGAACTCGCCCACAGCTCGATCCGCTTCACGGTCGGCCGCTTCACGACGGAGCAGGATGTCGACTTCGTGATCGACCTGCTGAACAGCAAGATCTCGAAGCTGCGCGAACTGTCGCCGCTCTGGGAAATGCACCAGGAAGGCATCGATCTGTCGACGATCGAATGGGCTGCGCACTGAACATCGCATTGAGTACATTCGCGGGCGAATTTGCGCACGCAGACGTAACGAGTCAAGGAGTCTGAGTCATGTCATACAGCAACAAGGTTCTGGATCACTACGAAAACCCGCGTAACGTCGGTTCGTTCGCGAAGGACGACGACGCGGTCGGTACGGGCATGGTCGGCGCGCCGGCCTGCGGCGACGTGATGAAGCTGCAGATCCGCGTCGGCGCGGACGGCGTGATCGAAGACGCGAAGTTCAAGACGTACGGCTGCGGTTCGGCCATCGCGTCGAGCTCGCTCGTGACCGAATGGGTGAAGGGCAAGACGCTCGACGAGGCGCTGTCGATCAAGAACACGCAGATCGCCGAAGAACTTGCACTGCCGCCGGTGAAGATTCACTGCTCGATTCTCGCGGAAGACGCGATCAAGGCAGCCGTGGCCGACTACAAGAAGCGCCACGACACCACGGAAGGCGATCAGGCAGCGGCCTGAGCGGCATCGAGCGGCTTGTGAAGGATCGCGGCTGGCCCCAGGCGTGCCGCGGCAAGGACATCATGGCAATTACACTGACCGAAAAAGCAGCACAGCACGTCCAGAAATACCTCGTCCGTCGCGGCAAGGGTGTGGGCCTGCGGCTTGGCGTTCGCACGACCGGGTGCTCGGGGCTCGCGTACAAGCTCGAGTATGTCGACGAGCTGGCTCCCGAGGATCAGGTATTCGAGAGCCATGGCGTGAAGGTCATCGTCGACCCGAAGAGCCTCGCGTACATCGACGGCACCGAACTCGACTTCGCGCGCGAAGGCCTGAACGAAGGGTTCAAGTTCAACAACCCGAACGTGAAGGACGAGTGCGGCTGCGGCGAATCGTTCCGCGTCTGACGCGGTCTTCCGCGCAATGCGGGCAAGAGGCGGCACGGGCCGCCTTTTTAATGTGCGGCGTTTGCCGCGCGACGAACCGGAATTGAACGCGACGATGGTTTCGCTGAAAGACAGCCACTTCGATCTGTTTCATCTGCCGGCGCAATTCGCTCTCGACGAGGCGGCGCTCGACAGCGCGTATCGCACGGTGCAGACGCAGGTGCACCCGGATCGCTTCGCGGCGGCCGGCGATGCGCAAAAACGCATCGCGATGCAATGGGCGACGCGTGCGAACGAGGCCTACCGCACGTTGCGCGATCCGCTGAAGCGTGCGACCTATCTGCTGTTGCTGCGCGGCGTCGACATCGGTGCTGAAAACAACACCGCGATGGAGCCCGCGTTCCTGATGCAGCAGATGGAGTGGCGCGAAGGCATCGAGGATGCCGCGGCCGCCCGCAACGTCGACGCGCTCGATGCGCTGCTCGCCGAACTGCGTGATGAGAAGCGCGTGCGCCTCGAGCGCCTCGGCACGCTGCTCGACAGCGCGGCCGACCAGGCCGCCGCCGAGGCCGTACGCCAGCTGATGTTCATCGAACGCGTCGCGTCGGAAGTGGGCGCGCAGATCGAGCGCCTCGAAACTTAACCGCGTGCCTCGCGGCACGCGCAGCAAACGGGCCGAGCGCCCGAACGAACCAAGATGGCATTACTGCAAATTTCCGAACCGGGCATGGCGCCGGCGCCGCACCAGCGGCGACTCGCTGTCGGGATCGATCTCGGCACGACGAACTCGCTCGTCGCGGCCGTGCGCAACAGCGTGCCCGAAGTGCTGCCGGACGACGCGGGCCGCGCGCTGCTGCCGTCGGTGGTCCGTTATCTGGAGAAGGGCGGCCGCCGCATCGGCCACGAAGCGAAGGAGCAGGCCGCGACCGATCCGCGCAACACGATCGTGTCGGTCAAGCGCTTCATGGGCCGCGGCAAGGCCGAGGTCGAAGGCGCGGCGAACGCACCTTACGAATTCGTCGATGCGCCGGGCATGGTGCAGATCCGCACGATCGACGGCGTGAAGAGCCCGGTCGAGGTGTCGGCCGAGATTCTCGCGACGCTGCGTTACCGCGCGGAAGACACGCTCGGCGACGAGCTGGTCGGCGCGGTGATCACGGTGCCCGCGTATTTCGACGAGGCGCAGCGCCAGGCGACGAAGGACGCCGCGCGTCTCGCGGGCCTCAACGTGCTGCGGCTGCTGAACGAGCCGACCGCGGCCGCGATCGCCTACGGTCTCGACAACGCGGCCGAAGGCCTCTACGCGGTGTACGACCTCGGCGGCGGCACGTTCGACCTGTCGATCCTGAAGCTGACGAAGGGCGTGTTCGAAGTGCTGGCCGCGGGCGGCGATTCCGCGCTCGGCGGCGATGATTTCGATCACGTGCTGTTCGGTCACGTGCTCGCACAGGCCGGCATCGACGTGAAGGCGCTTGCGCCCGAGGACGTGCGCCTGCTGCTCGATCGCGTGCGCGTGCTGAAGGAAGCGCTGTCGTCCGCGCCGCAGGCGTCGCTCGACGTGACGCTGTCGAGCGGTGCGCAGCTCGTGCAGACGATCTCGCACGACACGTTCGCGTCGCTCGTCGAGCCGCTCGTGCAGCGTACGCTGACGCCGACCCGCAAGGCATTGCGCGACGCGCAGGTGACGCCGGCCGACATCAAGGGTGTCGTGCTGGTCGGCGGCGCGACGCGCATGCCGGTGATCCGCGATGCGGTCGCGAAGTATTTCGGCCAGCCGCCGCTCGTCAATCTCGATCCGGACCAGGTCGTCGCGCTCGGCGCGGCGATCCAGGCCGACCTGCTCGCCGGCAATCGCGGCAGCGGCGACGACTGGCTGCTGCTCGACGTGATTCCGCTGTCGCTCGGTGTCGAGACGATGGGCGGTCTCGTCGAGAAGATCGTTCCGCGCAATTCGACGATTCCGATCGCGCGTGCGCAGGAGTTCACGACCTTCAAGGACGGTCAGACCGCGATGGCGATCCACGTCGTGCAGGGCGAGCGCGAGCTCGTCGCCGACTGCCGGTCGCTCGCACGCTTCGAGCTGCGCGGCATCCCGCCGATGACGGCCGGTGCGGCGCGCATCCGCGTGACCTACCAGGTCGATGCGGACGGGCTGCTGTCGGTGTTCGCACGCGAGCAGCATTCGGGCGTCGAGGCATCGGTCGTCGTGAAGCCGTCGTACGGCCTCGCCGACGACGACATCGCGAAGATGCTCGAGGACAGCTTCAAGACCGCCGAGATCGACATGCGTGCACGCGCGCTGCGCGAAGCTCAGGTCGAGGCCCAGCGGATGATCGAGGCGACGCAGGCGGCGCTGGCGGCCGACGGCGAATTGCTCGATGACGCCGAACGCACGCAGGTCGACGCGCTCGTCGCGGCGCTGCGCACGATTGCTCAGGGCGACGACGCGGACGCGATCGAAACCGCGACCAAGGCATTGGCCGACGGCACCGACGAATTCGCGGCGCGCCGGATGGACAAGAGCATCAAGCGCGCACTGTCGGGCCGACGGCTCGACGAGATCTGAACGAACGACCTGCACGTGGGCCGGCGACGGTCCGCGCGATATTGAACCGTGCGGCGCCAGCCGCCGCACCCTGACTGACGGAACGGACATGCCTCAACTGGTAGTGCTGCCTCACGTCGAACTGTGTCCGGACGGCGCAGTGATCGACGCGACGCCTGGCAAGAGTATTTGCGACAACCTGCTCGACCACGGAATCGAAATCGAGCATGCATGCGAGAAGTCGTGCGCATGCACGACCTGCCACGTGGTGATCCGAGAGGGCTTCAACGATCTCGAGCCGTCGGAAGAGGACGAAGACGACCTGCTCGACAAGGCGTGGGGCCTCGAGCCGACGTCGCGCCTGTCGTGCCAGGCGATCGTGCAGGAAGATTCGGACCTGGTGGTCGAGATCCCGAAGTACTCGATCAACCACGCGAAGGAAAATCACTGACGGTTCGGCGGGGCGGGCGGTGCGCATCATGTGCGTTCCGCCTAGCGAACTCGCTACGTACACGGGAGAGCAGGCCATGAAATGGACCGATTCGCGCGAAATCGCCATCGCGCTGGCAGACAAGCATCCGGACGTCGATCCGCAGCGGATCAATTTCGTCGACCTGCGCCAATGGGTCATCGAGCTCGATGGCTTCTCCGACGATCCCAGCCACTCGGGCGAGAAGATCCTCGAAGCGATCCAGGCTCACTGGATCGACGAATCCGACTTCGACGACGAAGACTGAGGTTCGCGCCCGGCGCCCGGCACTCGCTCGGCGCCGCTCCCCCAAAAAGAAAAGGCTCGTGACGCTGTCACGAGCCTTTTTCATTTCCGGCGCGGCACACCGGCCGCCCGGCGATTCGTCATGCGTTGCGTGTTACGCGCCGACCAGCGTGCCGTTCTCGATCCGCACGCGCTGACCCTGGCCGAACGGCGGCGGGCTGTGGTACGTGAACGTACGCGTCGCGCCGCTTTCCATCTGGACCTGCACCTGGTAGTCGGTTTCCGCGCGCACCTGCTTCTCGACCTGGTTGCCGGCAAGACCGCCGCCGAGCGCGCCGATGATGGTCATCGCGGTGCGGCCGTTGCCGTGACCGAACTGGTTGCCGAGCAGGCCGCCGGCCGCTGCGCCGCCGACCGCGCCGATCCCCGAGCTCTGGCCCGGCGTGCGCGATTGCGTGATCGAGACGATCGTGCCGCAGCTCTGGCAATAGGCCGGCTGAGCGGGCGCGGACTGCTGTTGCGCATATTGCGGCGGTTGCGGTGCCGGCGTATGGCGGTGGTGCGTGGCTGCCGGGCGCGGCGCGGGCTTCGGTTCGGCTTGTGCCGCCGCCGCCTTCTCGGCCGCCGCCTTTTGCTCGGCCTTTTGCTGCGCGGCCTGTTCGGCTGCCTGCTGCTGCGCTTGCGCGGCCAGCGCGGCACTGGCTGCCGCGGCCGTATCGACGGCCGGCTGCGACGCGATCAGCGCGGCCTGGGTCTGACCGTTCTGCGCGTTGTTGCTGCTGGCCTTCGGGAAGATGCCGGTGATCGCGGCGGTGGCGGCGAGGCTGGCGACGATGATGGCGCCTGCCGCGGTCGCGATGAGCGGGTGGAGGCGTTGTTTTTGCGGCGTGGTCTGATTCTGGTTGTCCATGTTTTTCTCCGGTGTCGATCCGGCTCCGCACGTTGGCGCTGGCCGGATCCCACGCTTCGGGAGCGAGCAGACTTGGCGTTCCGGCGCCGCGTTCTGGTCCCGTGGTCATGCGTGGTGACGCAACAGGAGTGTCGTCTACCGGCGAGCGGCGCACCGTATCAAGGTGTAACGAATTGCAGCGCGGTGCCGGCGGGCGTAACCGGGAAAACCCGGAGAAGGCCGTCGCGACGAGGGGATAAAACGGGGGAGGATCGAAAACCGGCGGACGCCGGCAGGCGGGATTTACGCGTGGTTACAAACCGCACGCGTGCGCGCCGCGGGGCGCGGCGCACACGCTGGCACGAGCGTCAGTCTTCGCGGCGCAGGTGCGGGAACAGCAGCACGTCGCGGATCGTCGGGCTGTCGGTCAGCAGCATCACGAGACGGTCGATGCCGATCCCGCAGCCGCCCGTCGGCGGCATCCCGTGTTCGAGCGCGCGGATGTAGTCGGCGTCGAAGAACATCGCTTCCTCGTCGCCGGCATCCTTCTGCTCGACCTGCTTCTTGAAGCGCGCGGCCTGGTCTTCCGGATCGTTCAGCTCCGAGAAGCCGTTCGCGATCTCGCGGCCCGTCATGAACAGCTCGAAACGCTCGGTGATGCCCGGCGTCGTATCCGACGCGCGTGCGAGCGGCGACACTTCGACCGGGTAGTCGATGATGTAGGTCGGCTCCCACAGCTGCGATTCGGCGGTTTCCTCGAACAGCGCGAGCTGCAGTGCGCCGATGCCGGCGTTCAGGAAGGCCGGTTGCGACACGTCGACGCCGAAGCGCTTCAGTTCGGTACGCAGGAACGCGTCGTCGGACAGCTGGCCGTCGGTGTACTGCGGCGCGTACTTCTGGATCGCCTGCGTGATCGTCAGGCGGTGGAACGGCTTTGCGAGGTCGAGTTCGCGGCCCTGGTACTGGATCGTCGCGGTGCCGAGCGCATCGATCGCCGCCTGGCGGATCAGTTGCTCGGTGAAGTCCATCAGCCAGCGGTAATCGGTGTACGCGGCGTAGAACTCCATCATCGTGAATTCCGGGTTGTGGCGCGGCGACACGCCTTCATTCCGGAAATTGCGGTTGATCTCGAACACGCGCTCGAAGCCGCCGACGATCAGGCGCTTGAGATACAGCTCCGGCGCGATGCGCAGGAACATCTGCATGTCGAGCGCGTTGTGATGCGTGACGAACGGCTTGGCCGCGGCGCCGCCCGGGATCGGGTGCAGCATCGGCGTTTCGACTTCCATGAAGTCGGCGTTGTCCATGAACTTGCGGATCGACGCGATGGTCCGGGTACGCGCGCGGAACGTGTCGCGCGTTTCCGGCGTGACGATCAGGTCGACGTAGCGCTGGCGATAGCGCATCTCCTGGTCGGCGAGGCCGTGGAACTTGTCCGGCAGCGGGCGCAGCGCCTTCGACAGCAGGCGCAGTTCCTTGCACTGGACCGACAGCTCGCCCTTGTTGGTGCGGAACAGCACGCCGCGGGCGGCGACGATGTCGCCGAGGTCCCACTTCTTGAATGCGTCGTAGGTTTCCGCACCGACATCGTTCGGCGTCACGAAGAACTGGATCTGGCCCGAACCGTCCTGCACCGTCGCGAAGCTCGCCTTGCCCATCACGCGCTTGAGCATCATGCGGCCGGCGACCGACACCTCGACCGGGTTCGCTTCGAGCGCGGCCTTGTCCGAGTCGGCGAAGGTTGCCTGGAGATCGGCGGCGTGATGCGTCGGCCGGAAATCGTTCGGATAGGCGACGCCTTGCTCGCGCAATGCGCGCAGCTTCTCGCGGCGCTCGGCGATGATCTGGTTTTCGTCCGCCGCGACGGCGGGCTGCGTTTGGGTCGGTTCGGTCATGATGGTCGGAATTCGGAATGGGTGCGGCAACGCAACGGGAAGGGCGGCGCGACCGGAGAGGCCGCGCCGCGGCGCTTACACGCCCTGTTTGAGGCTCGCGCTGATGAAGTCGTCGAGATCACCGTCGAGCACGGCTCGCGTGTTGCTCATTTCGACGTTCGTGCGCAGGTCCTTCACGCGGCTCTGGTCGAGCACGTACGAACGGATCTGGTGGCCCCAGCCCACATCGGTCTTGCTCGATTCGAGCTTGTCCTGTTCGGCCTGGCGCTTGCGCATCTCGGCTTCGTACAGGCGCGACTTCAGCATCGCCATCGCTTCGGCGCGGTTGCGGTGCTGCGAGCGATCGTTCTGGCACTGCACGACAATGCCGGTCGGCATGTGCGTGATCCGCACGGCCGAATCGGTCTTGTTGATGTGCTGGCCGCCCGCGCCCGACGCGCGGTATGTGTCGATGCGCAGGTCGGCCGGATTGACCTCGACTTCGATCGAGTCGTCGATTTCCGGATACACGAACACCGACGAGAACGACGTGTGGCGGCCGCCGGACGAGTCGAACGGCGACTTGCGCACGAGGCGGTGGATGCCCGTTTCGGTGCGCAGGAAGCCGTATGCGTATTCGCCCGTGACCTTGACCGTCGCGTTCTTGATGCCGGCGACGTCGCCGTCCGACTCTTCGAGCACTTCGGCCTTGAAGCCCTTGCGCTCGCAGTAGCGCAGGTATTGGCGCAGCAGCATCGACGCCCAGTCGCACGCCTCGGTGCCGCCGGCGCCGGCCTGGATGTCGATGAAGCAGTTGTTCGGGTCGGCCGGGTTCGAGAACATCCGGCGGAATTCGATGTCGCCGACGCGCGCTTCGAGCTTCTTCGCGTCGTCTTCGGATGCGACGAGGGTGTCTTCGTCGCCTTCCTCGCGTGCGAGCTCGAACAGGTCGAGCGCATCGCGCAGGTCGCTATCGAGCGCGGTGAGCGTCATGACGACACCTTCGAGCAGCTTCTTCTCGCGGCCGAGTGCCTGAGCGTTCTTCGAATCGTTCCAGACGTTCGGGTCTTCGAGTTCCTTGTTGACTTCGGTCAGACGCGCAGATTTGGCGTCGTAGTCAAAGATACCCCCGAAGCTCGCCCGCGCGGGTGCGCAGGTCGAGCAGGGAGCTTTCGATCGCGTTGAGACGTTCCGCTTCCATGATCGTTCGCTGTTCTTGCTTCGTAAAAAAGCGGAATTATAGCCGATCGGCGGGGTTTCCCGGTGACGCGGAGTGTGCTTGCATGCGCGCCGTGGCCCCGTTCGGCGCGGCGCGCATGCGGCCCGCGAGCGCGCGGGCCGGATGGCCGGTGCTCAGCCGGCCGCGTGCTCGACGATCAGTTGGACGCGCGTGACGCCATTCCACGTGTCCGCGACGAGGCGATACGCGATCAGCGCGCTCGCCGGCAGCGGCTCGGTGTGGTTGAACCAGATCGCGTTGAAGCGCTGGCGGCCGCGCGCCAGCTGCAGCTTCAGGTGCTTTTCCTTCACGAGCGACTGCGACACGACGTCGAACTCGCCCGAGAAAAGCGGGGCCGGAAAGCCCTGGCCCCAGACGGCTTCGTCGAGCAGCCCGACGAACTGCGGCGTGAAATACGCGTCCTCCAGTTCGCCGTCGGTCTCGATCACGCGCGCGAGCGCGTCGTCGGACAGCCACTCGCGCGCGACGGCCTCGAACGCGGCCGCGAAGCGCGGCACGTCGTCGGTGCCGAGCGTGAGGCCGGCCGCCATTGCGTGGCCGCCGAACGCGACGATCAGGTCGGGCTCGCGCTTCGACACCAGGTCGAGCGCGTCGCGCAGGTGGAAGCCGGGAATCGAGCGGCCCGAACCCTTGACCCGCGTGCCGGCTTCGTCCGCATGCGCGAACGTGAACGACGGGCGGTGGAATTTCTCCTTCAGCCGCCCGGCAACGATGCCGACCACGCCCTGGTGCCATTCGGGATTGAACAGCGTGATCGTGCACGCGTCGGCCGGATCGACGTCGGCGAGGTCGGCGAGCGCCTGCTGCTGCATGCCGGCCTCGATCTCGCGGCGCTCGCGGTTCATTACGTCGAGCTGCTGCGCGAGGTCCCACGCGCGGCCGATGTCGTCGGTGATCAGGCATTCGATGCCGAGCGACATGTCCGAGAGCCGCCCGGCGGCATTCAGGCGCGGGCCGAGGCCGAAGCCGAGGTCGAACCCCGATGCGGTGCGCGCCTCGCGGCCGGCGGCGCGGAACAGCGCGGCGATGCCCGGCTGCATGCGGCCGTTGCGGATGCGCTGCAGCCCCTGCGCGACGAGCACACGGTTGTTGCCGTCGAGCCGCACCACGTCGGCGACGGTGCCGAGCGCGACGAGATCGAGCAGTCCGTCGAGGCGCGGCTCGGCTTCCTTGCTCGCGAACGCGCCGCGGCGGCGCAGCTCGGCGCGCAGCGCGAGCAACACGTAGAACATCACGCCGACACCGGCGATGTGCTTGCTCGGGAACGCGCAGCCGGGCTGGTTCGGGTTGACGATCGCGCGCGCGGCGGGCAGCGCGTCGCCGGGCAAGTGGTGGTCGGTCACGAGCACGTCGATGCCGCGTGCATTCGCGGCTTCGACGCCCGCGACGCTCGCGATCCCGTTGTCGACGGTGATCAGCAGGTCGGGCTTGCGTGCGGCCGCGAGTTCGACGATCTCGGGCGTGAGCCCGTAGCCGTATTCGAAGCGGTTCGGCACCAGGTAGTCGATCTGCGCGCCGAACATCCGCAGGCCGCGCACCGCGACCGCACAGGCGGTCGCGCCGTCGCAGTCGTAGTCGGCGACGACCAGCAGGCGCCGCTTGTCGGCGATCGCATCGGCGAGCAGCGCCGCGGCGTCCGCGCAGCCTTTCAGTTCGGTGGGCGGCACGAGGCGCGCGAGCGCGGTCTCGATGTCGGTCGGGGACTGCACGCCGCGCGACGCATACAGGCGCGCGAGGACGGGATGCAGGCCGTGGCGCGCGAGCGCTTCGGCGTCGGCGGGCGCGACGGGGCGGGTAACGATCCGGGTCATACGAGTGGGGTCATTCGAACAGGGACGCCAGCGCGCGGCGGCGCCAGAACTTGCGCAGGTCGCCGCGCGTCGCGTGCAGCGTCACGGAGCTGGTGTCGCCGCACAGCGTGAAATCGACGCTGGCCAGCTCGCCGTTCCGCAGCGCGGCGAGGGTCGGCGCGAACCAGTCGCGCTCGAGCATGGCGAGCGCGTCGTGCCAGCGTGCCCAGTCCTGTTCGATGAACGGGGCGGACAGTGCCGGCAGTTCGACGAGCGTCGCGCCGGCGGCGGCGGGCAGCGCACCGAAGGCGGCCGGCGCGGCACCGGCCTCGGCGTGCGCGGCGCTCGCGAGGCCGAGCGCCGCGGGGGAAGCGGACAGTACGCGCTCGAACGGCTTGCCGACCGGCTTCAGCGTGCCTTGCGCATGGAACCAGATCGAATTGACGGCGGGCAACCCGCGCGCTTCGCGCGCTTCGTTGACCGGGTGCTGGAACCACGCCATCTGCACTTCGTTCTGGAGCTTCATCCACATCCGCGAACGTTCGCCGGTGTGCGCCTCGTGCGGCAGCCAGATTTCGATGTTGCGGCCGCTCGCGCGCAGCGGCGCGGCGCCGGCGAGGCGGGCGAGCTGTTCGCTGGACAGGTACCAGCGGGTCGGCTGCGGCGCTTCCAGCCGCACGCCGAGCTCCTCGATCAGCGGGCGCGCGACCGCCAGCAGCGCGGCCGCGTCGCCGTCGTCGAGCGCGAGGCTGGCCGGGTCGACGAGCACGAGGTGATCGTGCGCGATCTGGACGTGCACCGGCTCGACGCACGCCCAGGCCTGCGTGCCGGGGTCGCCGCCGTCCGCCAGCAGCATGTAGGGCGCGAGCGGCGCCTCGTCGGCGGCGTTGCCCCGGCTCGCGCCGAACTGGCGGGCCAGCCAGCGCTCGTGCGGCAGCGTGCGCTGGAAGTCCTCGCCGGCCACGCGCTCGACGAGGCTCGCGCGGGCCAGCAACTTTTCGAGCGCGGGACTGTCCAGCGTGTGCAGGGACGAGGCCGCATCGGCTGCCGACGGCAGCGCGAACGGAACGAGAAAATGGAGGCGTCGGTCGTGCATGATGGTGCGCATTGTATGGCAAACTGCGCGCGTGATCGGGCCGGCGGACGGCCCGATTGCGTCCGGCGACCGTTTTTCGACCGCGCCCGGGCGGCCGGCCGCCACAGGATGGCGCTCCGGGCGCGGGCCGTCATCCCCGCCGTAACCAGCAGAAAGGATTCGCTTGAAACTTCCGTACGAATGGCAGATCGGCTGGCGCTACACGCGCGCCGGCAAACGCACGACCGGCAACGGCTTCATTTCCTTCATCGCGCTCGTGTCGATGCTCGGGATCGCGCTCGGCGTCGCGGCGCTGATCGTCGTGCTGTCCGTGATGAACGGCTTCCAGAAGGAAGTGCGCGACCGCATGCTGTCGGTGCTCGCGCACGTCGAGGTGTTCTCGCCGACCGGCTCGATGCCCAACTGGCAACTGACCGCGCAAGAGGCGCGCCGCAATCCGTTGGTGACGGGCGCGGCGCCTTACGTCGATGCGCAGGCGCTGCTCACGCGCCAGGACGCGGTGAGCGGCGTGATGCTGCGCGGCATCGAGCCGTCGCTCGAACCGCAGGTGTCGGACATCGGCAAGGACATGAAGGCGGGCCAGTTGACCGCGCTCGTGCCCGGCCAGTTCGGCATCGTGCTCGGCGATGCGCTCGCCGGCAACCTCGGCGTGACGGTCGGCGACAAGATCACGCTGGTCGCGCCCGAAGGCACGATCACGCCGGCCGGGATGATGCCGCGGCTCAAGCAGTTCACGGTCGTCGGCGTGTTCGAATCGGGCCACTACGAATACGACAGCACGCTCGCGATGGTCGACATCCGCGACGCGGAGGCGCTGTTCCGGATGTCCGCGCCGACCGGCGTGCGGCTGCGGCTCACCGACATGCAGAAGGCGCCGCAGGTCGCGGTCGAGCTGTCGCACACGCTGTCGGGCAGCCTGTACATCCGCGACTGGACCCAGCAGAACAAGACCTGGTTCTCGGCCGTGCAGATCGAGAAGCGGATGATGTTCATCATCCTCACGCTGATCATCGCGGTCGCTGCGTTCAACCTCGTGTCGTCGCTCGTGATGACGGTGACCAACAAGCAGGCCGACATCGCGATCCTGCGCACGCTCGGCGCGCAGCCGGGTTCGATCATGAAGATCTTCGTCGTGCAGGGCGTGACGATCGGCTTCGTCGGCACCGCGTCGGGCGTCGCGCTCGGGTGCCTGATCGCATGGAGCATTCCGTGGCTGATCCCGATGATCGAGCATCTGTTCGGCGTGCAGTTCCTGCCGCCGTCGGTGTACTTCATCAGCGAGCTGCCGTCCGAGCTCGTCGCGGGGGACGTGATCAAGATCGGCCTGATCGCGTTCGTGCTGTCGGCCGTCGCGACGCTCTATCCGAGCTGGCGCGGCGCGAAGGTGAAGCCGGCGGAGGCGCTGCGCTATGAATGATCGCGCGACCGCATTCGCGGATTCACGACAACCCATCAGACAGGATTCGGCAGGTATGCAGGAATACGTGCTTCAGGCGCGCGGGATCACGAAGGCGTTCGTGCAGGGCGGCTTCAATGTGCAGGTGCTCAACAACACCGAGCTGACGGTGCGGCGCGGCGAGAAGCTCGCGGTCGTCGGCGCGTCGGGCTCCGGCAAGAGCACGCTGCTGCACGTGCTGGGCGGCCTCGACGAACCGAGCGCGGGCGAAGTGTCGCTGCTCGGCAAGCCGTTTACGCAGCTCGCCGAGCGCGAGCGCAACGAGTTGCGCAATCGCGCGCTCGGGTTCGTCTATCAGTTCCATCACCTGCTGCCGGAATTCACCGCGCTCGACAACGTCGCGATGCCGCTGCGCATTCGCCGGATGACGACCGAGGATGCGCGCGAGCAGGCACAGGCGATGCTCGAGCGGGTCGGTCTCGGTCCGCGTGCGAAGCATCGGCCGGGCGAGCTGTCGGGCGGCGAGCGACAGCGCGTCGCGATCGCGCGCGCGCTGGTGACGAAGCCGGCCTGCGTGCTCGCCGACGAGCCGACCGGCAACCTCGACGGCACGACGGCCGATACGGTGTTCAACCTAATGCTCGAATTGTCCGAGACGCTCGAAACGAGCTTCGTGATCGTCACGCACGACCCCGAGCTCGCCGCGCGCTGCGACCGCATCATGCGCTTGCGCGACGGCGTGCTGCACGAGGAGCCGGCGCTGCCGGTGTGAACGAGCGCTCCCGCTGCGCTGCCGGGTGAGCCCCGGCGGCGCGGCGAGGGCGCAGGAAAACCGCCATGTGGATCGATACGCATTGCCATCTCGATGCCGCCGAATTTGACGCCGACCGTGACGCGGTCGCCCAGGCGGCGCGCGCGGCCGGCGTGTCGCGCATCGTGATCCCGAGCGTCGGGCGCGACAATTTCACGACGGTGCGCGAACTCGCGCAGCGCACGCCGGGCGCGGTCTATGCGCTCGGCATCCATCCGATGTTTACGCCACAGGCGCACGACGCGGATCTCGACCGGCTGCGCATGGAGATCGAGGCGAGCCTCGACGATCCGCGCTTCGTCGCGATCGGTGAGATCGGTCTCGACTACTTCGTGCCGGGGCTCGACGAAGAGCGGCAGCAATTCTTCTATCAGGGGCAGCTCAAGCTCGCGCGCGAATTCGACCTGCCGGTCTTGTGCCACGTGCGCAAGTCGCAGGACCGCGTGCTCGCCGGGTTGCGTCGCTTCGGCGTGCGGCGCGGTATCGCACATGCGTTCAACGGCAGCTTCCAGCAGGCCGAGGCGTATCTCGCGCAGGGGCTGCACCTCGGCTTCGGCGGCAACGTGACGTTCAGGCGTGCGTTGCAGATCCGCCGGCTCGCCGCGCAGTTGCCGCTCGACGCGATCGTCGTCGAGACGGACGCGCCCGACATCGCGCCCGAGTGGGCGTACAAATCCCGCAACGCGCCCGACCAAGTGCCGCGCATCGGCGCCGTGCTCGCCGAACTGCGCGGGATCGACGTTCACTCCCTGTCCCTATCCACAACGGCTAACGCGCTCGCTGCGCTGCCGCGCCTCGCACTTTCGTCCGCATAATCGTTGCCGGAAGGCGCCGCATCGACATCGGCGGCGCCGGGTCGACGAGGAGGCGCGATGCGGGTGTGGTGGATCGCGTTCGCGCTCGGCGTCGTCGTGCTGCAGCGGCAGGCGGCGTTGCCGGGCGCGAGCGGCTGGGTAATCGGGGCGGCGGTGCTGGCCGGTTGCGGCGCGCTGCTCGCATGGTGTGCGCGCCGCCGTCGAACCCGTGCGATCGTCGCGCTCCGGTGGATGCTGTGCGCAAGCGCGGCCTGTGCGATCGGATTCGGCTATGCGGCCGCGCGCGCCGAATGGCGGCTGCGTGACAGCCTGCCCGTCGAGCGGGAAGGGCGCGACATCGCCGTCACCGGCGTGATTCGCGGGTTGCCGGTGATCGACGACACCGGCGCGCGACTGCTGTTGGCCGTCGAATCGAACGACGCGGGCCTGGCCCGTTTCCCGCCGGTGATCCGGTTGTCATGGCGCACATACGGCGCGCCCGCCGCACGCGATACGATTCCCGACTTGCGCGCGGCGCAGCGCTGGCGTCTCGTCGTGCGCCTGAAGCGCCCGCATGCCGAGGCGAACCCCGGCGTGCGCGACAGCGAGGCGGCGTGGCTGGCCGCGGGCATTCGTGCGATCGGCTACGTCGTCGCGCCCGAGCGCGCGGAATTGCTCGACGCGCGCGCAGCGGGATGGCGCGCATCGATCGATCGGCTGCGCGACGCGTTGCGCACCCGTATCGGCGACGCGCTCGATAACGCGCGCCATCGCGGCATCGTCACCGCGCTCGCGGTCGGTGATCAAGCCGGTATCGGCGACGACGACTGGCGCGTGCTGCGCAATACGGGCACGAGCCATCTGGTCGCGATTTCGGGCCTGCACGTCGGGCTCGTCGGCGCGATCGCAGGCGGGATCGTTTCGATGGTCTGGCGGCGTCTGCGCTGGCGCGGACGTGCCGCGGCGCTCGTGATGCCCGCGCCATACGTCGCTTCCCTGGCGGCGCTGACGGCCGCCGCCGGCTATGCGGCGCTTGCCGGCTTCAACGTGCCGGCGCAGCGCGCGTGGTGGATGATCGCGGCCGGGGCGGCTGCCTATCTGGCCGGACGCAGCGTGCCGACTTCCGCGGTGTTGTGCGCGGCGCTCGGCGGCGTGCTGCTGGCCGATCCGTGGGCGGTGCTGTCGGCCGGGTTCTGGCTGTCGTTCGGGGCGGTCGCCGTGATCCTGATGGCGGTGGCGGGCTGGCGCGCGGTGCGTGAATTCGACGGCGGCGACGACAGTGCGCCCGATGGCGCCGCCGCGGTCGATCGCCGGCGCCGGCTGCGCGCATGGTGCATGCGTGCCGGACGCCGGATCGCGGAGGCGACGCGCGTGCAGTACGCGGTGACGCTCGGCCTCGCGCCGCTCACGGCCGCGTGGTTCGCGCAGATCTCGGTATCGGGTCCGCTCGGCAATGCGTTTGCGATTCCGTGGGTCAGTTCCGTCGTGACGCCGATCGTGCTCGCCGGTATCGGGTTGCCCGCGCCGTTGGACGCGGTTGCATTTCGGCTCGCGCATGCGGCGCTCGAACCGATGATGGCGCTGCTCCGGCACCTCGCCGACTGGCCGGCCGGCGTGTTCTGGCTGCGCATGCCGGACTGGCCGGTGCTGGCGCTTGCGTGCGTGGGTGTCGGGTGGGCATTGATGCCGCGCGGCTGGCCGCTGCGCTGGGCGGCGCCGCTCACATGGCTGCCACTGGTCGCACCGGCGCCCGATGCGCCGCCGCCGGGCGGTTTCCGACTGACCGTGCTCGACGTCGGGCAGGGCGCGTCGGTGCTGGTCGAGACCGCGCGCCGGACCCTGCTGTTTGACGCGGGGCCGGATGCGGAGTCGACCCATGCCGGTACGCGGATCGTTGCGCCGGCGTTGCGTGCACGTGGAATCCGGACCCTCGATTCGCTCGTGCTCAGCCATGCGGACGCCGATCACGCGGGCGGCGCGGCGGCCGTCTATGCGGCGGCCGAGGTCCGCCAGCTGCTCGCCGGCATTGCGCCGCGGCACCGGCTGTGGCGCGACGCGCAGGCGGCCGGCGTGACCGATCGGCTGCCGTGCGCGGCCGGGCAGCGGTGGACCTGGGACGGTGTCGTCTTCACGATGCTGTGGCCGCCCGGCGTGGCAGGCGCAGGCCCGTCGAACGAGCGATCCTGTGTGTTGCGCATCGACGCGGGCGGCACGTCGGCACTGCTGACGGGCGACATCGAGGCGCGCGCCGAACGGCGGCTGGTGGCCGACGCGCGCGACGCACTGGCCGCGCAGATCCTCGTCGTTCCGCATCACGGCAGCCGCACGTCGTCGGTCGAGCCTTTCCTCGATTCGGTCGAGCCGCGCGTCGCGGTATTTCCTGTAGGCTATCGCAATCGCTTCGGGCATCCGCACCGGACGGTCCTCGCGCGCTACGAGGCGCGCGGGATCCCGCTGCCCCGCACCGATCGCGACGGGGCCGTGCGGTTCGACGTCGCGCCGGCGGGCGGCGTTTTCGCGTTCGAGCGTTATCGCGATGCGCGGCGACGGTACTGGATGGACCGGTGATCGACACAGGAGACATTGGCGTTTGAAGGACATCCTCCACTTCTCGCATGCGAACGGTTTTCCGGCGTCGACGTACCGGACGATCTTCGCCGAGCTGGCAGACGACTACGAGCTGCGCTACATCGAGCGCATCGGTCACGATCGCCGCTACCCGGTGACGCGCGACTGGCCGCATCTCGTCGAGCAGCTGCTCGACGACATCGGCGGCCGCTACGAGCGCCCGGTCTGGCTCGTCGGCCATTCGCTCGGCGGCTACCTGTCGCTGATGGCCGCGCTGAAAAAGCCGCAATGGGTGCGCGGCGTGGTGATGATCGATTCGCCGATCATCGCGGGCTGGCGTGCCGGCGCGCTGCGCGCGAGCCAGTGGGCCGGGCTCGACGAACGGCTGTCGCCGGCGGCCGCGACCCGCAACCGGCGCACGCGCTGGACGAGCCGCGACGAAGTCTGGCGGCACTTCCACGAGAAACCGGCGTTCGCCCGCTGGGACGAACGGATGCTGTCCGACTACATCGATTACGGCATCCCGCAGGCGGGCGCCGACGGCGAACGCGCGCTCGCATTCGACCGCCAGGTCGAATACCTGATCTACCGGACGTTGCCGCACACGCTCGGCCCGCGGCTCGCGCACGGCGCGCCGGTGCCGCTCGGCTTTCTCGCCGGCACGCGCTCGCGCGAAGTGCGGCAGGTCGGGCTCGACGCGACGCGCCGCGCGGCGCGCGGGCGCATCGAATGGCTCGAGGGCAGCCACCTGTTCCCGATGGAGCGGCCGATCGAGACGGCCCGCGCATTGCAGCGGATGCTGAATTCGCTGAAGGCGACGGAGGGCGGCGTGCCGCGCGACAGCGTGGCGCTCGCGAAGCGCGCCTGACGCAGTCCGGTGCACTGCGTTGCACATGCGCGGTGCACCGACCGGCCGGTCGGTTCGCGTCGGCCCGCACGGCCGGTGCGGCAATGCGCGAAGGGGCGCGATCATCGCGCCAATTGCTGAGAGAAGGGCGGGCTTTACGGTATAATCCGTTTTTCCCGCGAGCATCCAGCGATGACCAAATATGTTTTCGTCACCGGCGGCGTAGTTTCTTCCCTCGGCAAGGGTATTGCCGCCGCCTCTCTCGCCGCGATCCTTGAATCGCGCGGTCTGAAAGTCACCCTCCTCAAACTCGATCCCTACATCAACGTCGACCCCGGCACGATGAGCCCGTTCCAGCACGGCGAAGTGTTCGTGACGGAAGACGGAGCGGAGACCGACCTCGACCTCGGCCACTATGAGCGCTTCATCAGCACGAAGATGCGCAAGGCCAACAACTTCACGACCGGCCAGATCTACGAATCGGTGATCCGCAAGGAACGCCGCGGCGACTATCTCGGCAAGACCGTGCAGGTGATCCCGCACATCACGAACGAAATCCAGGCATTCATCGAGCGCGGGGCGGCATCGGCCACCTGCGGCGAGCCGGACGTCGCGATCGTCGAGATCGGCGGTACCGTCGGCGACATCGAGTCGCTGCCGTTCCTGGAAGCCGCGCGCCAGATGAGCCTGCGCCTCGGCCGCAACAGCGCGTGCTTCGTGCACCTGACGCTCGTGCCGTACGTCGCGACGGCCGGCGAGCTGAAGACGAAGCCGACCCAGCACAGCGTGCAGAAGCTGCGCGAGATCGGCATCCTGCCGCACGTGCTGCTGTGCCGTGCGGATCGCCGCATCCCCGACGACGAATCGAAGAAGATCTCGATGTTCTCGAACGTGCCGGAAGACGCGGTGATTTCGGTGTGGGACGCCGACAGCATCTACAAGATTCCGCAGATGCTGCACGACCAGGGCCTCGACCGGATCATCTGCGAGGAGCTGAAGCTGTCGCCGAAGGACGCCGACCTGAGCATGTGGTCGGAGCTCGTCGAGAAGCTGGAAAACCCGAAGCACGAAGTCACGATCGGCATGGTCGGCAAGTATGTCGATCTGACCGAGTCGTACAAGTCGCTGATCGAGGCGCTGCGCCACGCATCGCTGCACACGTCGACCAAGGTCAACATCGAGTACATCGACTCGGAAGAGATCGAGGCGAACGGTGTCGACAGCCTGAAGCACCTGGATGCGGTGCTCGTTCCGGGCGGTTTCGGCCGTCGCGGCACGGAAGGCAAGATCGGGGCGATCCGCTACGCGCGCGAGTCGAAGGTGCCATACCTCGGCATCTGTCTCGGCATGCAGCTCGCGGTGATCGAATTCGCACGCGACGTCGTCGGCCTGAAACAGGCGAACAGCACGGAATTCGATCCGGAAACGCCGGAACGCGTGGTCGCGCTGATCACCGAGTGGTACGACCGCGATGGCAAGGTCGAGACGCGCACCGAAGAGTCGGATCTCGGCGGCACGATGCGCCTCGGCTCGCAGCGCTGCCCGATCAAGCCGGGCACGATGGCCGAAGAGATCTATGGCAAGGACGTGAACGAGCGCCATCGCCACCGTTATGAAGTCAATAACCGCTTCGTGCCCCAGCTCGAAGCCGGCGGCCTTATCATCAGCGCCCGTACCCCGAGCGAGGATCTGCCGGAAATGATGGAGCTGCCGCGTTCGATGCACCCGTGGTTCGTCGGCGTCCAGTTCCACCCGGAATTCACGTCGACGCCGCGTGACGGCCATCCGCTGTTCAAATCGTTCGTCGAAGCCGCGCTCGCCAACAAGCAAGCGCGCGGAGTGAAAGCATGAAGCTGTGCGATTTCGAGGTCGGTCTCGACCAGCCTTTCTTCCTGATCGCGGGTACCTGCGTCGTCGAATCGGAGCAAATGACGATCGACACGGCGGGCCGCCTGAAGGAGATCTGCGAGAAGCTGAACGTGCCGTTCATCTACAAGTCGTCCTATGACAAGGCGAACCGCAGCTCGGGCAAGTCGTTTCGCGGCCTCGGAATGGACGAGGGCCTGCGGATCCTCGGCGAAGTGAAGCGCCAGCTCGGTCTGCCGGTGCTGACCGACGTGCATTCGATCGACGAGATCGAGCAGGTCGCGTCGGTCGTCGACGTGCTGCAGACGCCCGCGTTCCTGTGCCGCCAGACCGACTTCATCCATGCGTGCGCGCGCTCGGGTAAGCCCGTCAACATCAAGAAGGGCCAGTTCCTCGCGCCGCACGACATGAAGAACGTGATCGACAAGGCGCGCGAAGCGGCGCGTGAAGCCGGCCTGTCGGAAGACCGCTTCATGGCGTGCGAGCGCGGCGTCTCGTTCGGCTACAACAACCTCGTGTCCGACATGCGTTCGCTCGCGATCATGCGCGAGACGAGCGCGCCGGTCGTGTTCGACGCGACCCACTCGGTGCAGCTGCCGGGCGGGCAGGGCACGAGCTCGGGCGGCCAGCGCGAATTCGTGCCGGTGCTCGCGCGTGCCGCGGTCGCGACGGGCGTCGCGGGCCTGTTCATGGAAACGCACCCGAATCCGGCCGAAGCGAAGTCGGACGGCCCGAACGCGGTGCCGCTGAACCGGATGGGCGCGTTGCTGGAGACCCTCGTCACGCTCGACCAGGCGGTGAAGCGCCATCCGTTCCTGGAAAACGATTTCAACTAAAGATCGAATGAACCTTGCGGCGGCTTCGCGCGTCTGTAGCGAAAGCAGTTTCGGCACGCGTGTCGTCGCAGTTTGAAGAATCCATCGTCATTCTCAGAGGAAACCCATGAGTGCAATCGTAGATATCATCGGCCGCGAGATTCTGGATTCGCGCGGAAACCCCACCGTCGAATGCGACGTGCTGCTCGAATCGGGCACGATGGGCCGCGCGGCGGTGCCGTCGGGCGCGTCCACCGGCTCGCGTGAAGCGATCGAACTGCGTGACGGCGAAGCCGGCCGCTACAACGGCAAGGGCGTGCTGAAGGCGGTCGAGCACATCAACACCGAAATCTCCGAAGCCATCATGGGCCTCGACGCGTCGGAACAGGCGTTCCTCGACAAGACCCTGCTCGAGCTGGACGGCACCGACAACAAGTCGCGCCTCGGCGCGAACGCGATGCTGGCCGTGTCGATGGCCGTCGCGAAGGCAGCGGCCGAAGAAGCCGGCCTGCCGCTGTACCGCTACTTCGGCGGCTCGGGCGCGATGCAGCTGCCGGTCCCGATGATGAACATCGTCAACGGCGGCGCGCACGCGAACAACAGCCTCGACATCCAGGAATTCATGATCGTCCCGGTCAGCCAGCCGACGTTCCGTGAAGCCCTGCGTTGCGGCGCGGAAGTGTTCCACGCGCTGAAGAAGATCCTGAGCGACCGCGGCATGAGCACGGCAGTCGGCGACGAAGGCGGCTTCGCACCGAACTTCGGCAGCAACGACGAGTGCCTGTCGACGATCCTGCAGGCGATCGAGAAGGCCGGCTACCGTGCGGGCGAAGACGTGCTGCTCGCGCTCGACTGCGCGGCCTCCGAGTTCTACCATGACGGCAAGTACCAGCTCGCCGGCGAAGGCCTGCAACTGTCGTCGGCCGAATTCACCGACTACCTCGCGACGCTCGCCGACAAGTTCCCGATCGTGTCGATCGAGGACGGCATGCACGAAAGCGACTGGGAAGGCTGGAAGCTGCTGACCGAGCGCCTCGGCAAGAAGGTGCAGCTCGTCGGCGACGACCTGTTCGTCACGAACACGCGCATCCTGAAGGAAGGCATCGAGAAGGGCATCGCGAACTCGATCCTCATCAAGATCAACCAGATCGGTACGCTGACCGAAACGTTCGCGGCAATCGAAATGGCGAAGCGCGCGGGCTACACGGCCGTGATCTCGCACCGCTCGGGCGAAACGGAAGATTCGACGATCGCGGACATCGCGGTCGGCCTGAACGCCGGTCAGATCAAGACGGGTTCGCTGTCGCGCAGCGACCGCATCTCGAAGTACAACCAGCTGCTGCGTATCGAGGAAGATCTCGGCGATATCGCGAGCTACCCGGGCAAATCGGCTTTCTATAACCTGCGCTAACGCGTTACTATCGGGTTCGTCACCTCGACGCCGCTCCGTGCATTCGCGCGAAGCGGCGCTTCTTATATCTGCGTCTCTTACATGCGGCTTGTCACTGTCGTCCTGATTGCCTTGCTGGCGCTCATTCAGTACCCCCTATGGTGGGGACACGGCGGCTGGTTGCGGGTGCACGAATTGCGTCAGCAACTCGGCGATCAGCTGCAGAAGAACGCGGACGAGAAGCTGCGCAATGAACGGATCGCGGGGGAAGTGCAGGATCTGCAAAGCGGCACCGCGGCCATCGAGGAGCGTGGGCGCTACGAGATGGGCATGGTGAAGGACGGCGAAGTGTTCGTGCAGTTCGTGTCGCCGAACACGCCGGCCGGGCCGCTGAACACCACGCCGTCCAACACGTCGACGCGTGGCGCCGTGTCCGCGGCGCCCGTGCGTGTCGTGCCGAACCCGCAGTCGATTGCAAAGCCGTCGCGGCATCACGGCGGCGAGAAGGGCAAGCCCGCGCATCACTGAGCACGGCAGTCCGAACCATTGAAAAAGCGCGGGAAATGCCGCGCTTTTTTATTTCCTGCCAGTTTTCAATCGGGTCGATCAGCGCGTTCGCGCATCACCACCACCAGCCCGGGTAACCGTAGCCATAGCCGATGCCGGTGCCCCACCGGTTTCCCCAACCGCCGTAATAGCCGCCATAGACTGTCACGGGCGGCGGCGAGTAATACGCCCACGCGCGTGCGGCTGCCTCGGCTGCCATTGCATCGTTCTGCTCGCGCAGCACCTGCCGGTCGATATCGTCGTAGCGTTTGCGTTCCGCACTCGACAGCGCGGGCGGCTGGCCGCCCGATGCGCCCGGTTCGGGCAGGCGGCTGAGGATCGTCGACGAAGGCGGCTGCACCGCGCAGCCGGCGAGGGCCAGCGTGCCGGCGGCGACGCTGGTCAGGACGAGGGTGCGGAACGGGCGATTCATGTATCTCTCCAGCAGCGCGCCGACAGCGAGAAGCGGCTTGCACCGAAGGCCAGGCCTGCGGCAACTGAGCTGAGCCGTGCGTGCGACGCTCATGCGTCATTATGCGCCCGCGCCCGCATCGCGGGCACGGACGCGCGGCTCAGTGACGCTGGTCGGTCGCGGGCGTGATGCCGGTCGCGAGTTCCGGCGCGGCGAACAACTGCGCGACGTCGACGGGATCGAACTCGTAGCGCTGGTTGCAGAACTCGCAGTGAATCTCGACGTGACCGCGCTCGACGATCACGCTGTCGACTTCATCGCGACCGAGCATGCGCAGCATCGCGCCGACCTTCTCGCGCGAGCACGAGCACTGGAAGCGCGTACCGGCCGGTTCGAAGTGCTGCACGTTTTCCTGCCAGAAGAGCCGGCGGAACACGACTTCCGGTTCGACCTCGAGCAGTTCCTTCGCGGACAGCGTGCCGCCGAGCGTGCAGACACGCTCCCAGGTATCGATGTCCGTCTCGGCGTTGCGCGGCACGATGCCGCCGTCGCCCGGCAGCTTCTGCAGCAGCATGCCGACCGCGCGGTCGCGATCGGCCGCGAGCCACAGCCGCGTGTCGAGCTGCTCCGAGTGATGCATATAGTGCTCGAGCACCTGCGACACCGATTCGAGCGGACCGTCGACGCCGTTCAGCGGCACGATGCCCTGGTACGGCTGCTGGCCCGGCAGCTTCTCGGCCGGGTCGAGCGTGATCACGCAACGGCCGTGGCCGCTCGCGTTGACGAGCGACGCAAAGCTCGTGTCGTCGCCGATCGTCTGCGCCGCGTCGCCGGCGAACTTGGCCGTGGCGCGCATCGACAGGTCCGAGCTGCACTGGACGACCAGCATCTGGACCGGCCCGTCGCCGAAGATCTGCATGATCAGGGTGCCGTGAAATTTCAGGTTCGCGGACAGCAGTGCACACGCGGCCATCATCTCGCCGAGCACCGTGCGCACCGGGGCAGGGTAGTCACGGCGGGAAAGCACCTCTTGCCACGTGTTGCGCAGCGACACGATTTCGCCGCGCACGGGTGCCGAATTGAACATGAATTTCTGTAACTGGTCGCTCACTCTTCTTCCTTGAAATCGCGCGAATCACCCGATCCGCACGAGTTGCTCCTTGAAATGCGCACGTCGCTCGACGTACGTCTTCGCATTGGCGCGCAGCCGCGCGATGTCGTCCGCCGACAGCTCGCGCACGACTTTCGCCGGGGCGCCGAGAATCAGCGAGTTGTCCGGGAACACCTTGCCTTCCGTCACGACCGCGCCTGCACCAACCAGACAGTTGCGGCCGATGACCGCACCATTCAAGACCACCGCCTGAATCCCGATCAGCGAACCTTCGCCGATCGTGCATCCGTGCAGCATCGCCTGGTGCCCGATCGTCACGTTTTCCGCAATCGTCAGGGGAAAACCGGGGTCAGTGTGCAGGACCGCGCCTTCCTGGACATTGCTGCCGGTGCCGACCGTGATCGTCTCGTTGTCGCCGCGAATCGTCGCGCCGAACCAGACGCTCGCGTTTTCCTCCAGCACGACCTTGCCGATGATGGCCGCCGTATCGGCGACGAATACGCTTTCGTGGATCGTCGGGGCCGTCTCGCCCAGTTTGTAGATCGTCACGGAGTCTCCTGGTCTCTTCGATGATGGGCGCCGGTAGAATGGCGCGTCTGGCGTGCCGGGCGCATTGCGTCGCGGCACAAACGCATATTGTAAACCGTCGCGTGCATGCGCTCCCGCGATGCGCACGGACGCCCCGTTGGACGAGCATGGAGCCTTCTTCTTTCACCGCCGCGCCGCGCTGTGTGCGCCGCGCCGCGCTCGACGCGCTGCGGATGTCCGAGCCGGCCGCGAAGGCCGCGCAGGTCCGCGCGCTGTACGACGCACTGCTGGGCGGGCAGGCCGCGATCGCGCCGGCGCTCGACCTGGACGAACCGGCCGACCTGCCGGGCCGCCCGGCGCGCCCGCCGCTTGTCGAGCCGCGCCAGCTCGAGCGTCGCAGCATGCGCTCGCCTGCGGGGCGCGCGGTGTTGCTGCACGCGCTCGCGCATATCGAATTCAATGCGATCAACCTCGCGCTCGACGCCGTGTGGCGCTTCGCCCGGATGCCGGACGCGTTCTATGCGGACTGGCTGAAGGTCGCGGCCGAGGAGGCTTATCACTTCACGCTGCTGTCCGACCGGCTGGCCGGGTTCGGGCATGCATACGGCGATTTTCCCGCGCACAACGGGCTGTGGGAGATGTGCGAGCGGACCAAGGCCGACGTGCTCGCGCGGATGGCGCTCGTGCCGCGCACGCTCGAGGCGCGCGGGCTCGACGCGTCGCCGCCGATCCGCGCGCGGCTCGTGCAGGCGGGCGACGACGCATCCGCGGCGATCCTCGACGTGATCCTGCGCGACGAGATTGGCCATGTCGCGATCGGGAACCGCTGGTTCCGGCACTTGTGCGACGCGGCCGGCCGCGATCCGGTGCCTGCCTACCGCGAGCTCGCCGAGCAGTACCATGCGCCGCGGCTGCGCGGTCCATTCAATTTCGACGCGCGCCGCACCGCCGGCTTCGAGCAGGCGGAGCTGGACGAACTCGCCGCGCAGGACGCGGCGGACGGCAACGCGGCGGGTTAGGGCGGCTGCGGGACGCCGGCTGCCGCGGTGCGAAAGCGGCCGCAGGCCGGCCGCACGAGCGTTCGGCGCCATGCCGCGGGCATCCGGTGCGCCGCTTGCACGCGCCATCGGCTTCCCTGGCGCTAGAGAGCGGCCTCGACTGCCGGCCGCCGGAACGCAAGCGTCAACGCTATAATCGAACGACCATTCTTTTTTCGGCGGCTGCAATGAGTGCCTCGAGTTCTGTTTCCGATTTCGTCACGGTGCGCGGCGTCAAGCTGCATGTGCGGCGCTGGGGCCGGCCCGATGCGCCGACGCTGTTCATGCTGCACGGCTGGATGGACGTCGCGGCGTCGTTCCAGTTCGTCGTTGACGCGCTCGCCGGCGACTGGCAGGTGATCGCGCCGGATGCGCGCGGCTTCGGCCTGTCCGACTGGCCGGTCGCACGGCACGGCGGCGGTCATTACTGGTTCCACGAATATCTGGGCGACCTCGATGCGCTCGTCGATCACTATGCGCCGACCGGCGAAGTCAATCTGGTCGGGCACAGCATGGGCGCGAACGTCGTATGCCTGTACGCGGGCGCGCGGCCGGAGCGCGTGCGGCGCGTGGTCGATCTCGAAGGGTTCGGGCTCGCCCCCGCGCGGGCCGAGCAGGCGCCGCGCCGGCTGCGCGGCTGGCTCGACGAGCTGCGCGAGCCGCCGGTGCTGCGCCCGTACGCGTCGCTCGACGACGTGGCGGCCCGGCTGGTCAAGACCAATCCGCGGCTCGATCCGCGCCGCGCCGCGTTCCTTGCCGCGCACTGGTCGAAGCGCGGCGACGACGGCCTGTACCACCTGTTGGCGGACCCCGCGCACAAGATGGCGGGCCCCATGCTGTACCGGCTCGACGAGGTGATGGCCGTCTGGAAGCAGGTGCGCGCGAAGGTGCTGCACGTCGAGGCCGTCGCTTCGCCGACGCTCGCGTACCTCGCGGGCGATATCCCGCTGCCGGAGTTCAAGGCGCGCTTCGGCGCGTTCCCCGACTGGCGCGAAAAGCTCGTCGAGGATGCCGGCCACATGGTCCACCACGACCAGCCGGAGCAGATCGCGGCGCTGATCGAGGCCTTCTGCGCGTAGGCCGGCGGCGGTAGCGGCAGGGCAGGCGGGCGGCGGAATTGCCGCATTGCAGTAGAATGAAGCTTCACCTGCCATACCGACAATGAACGCTGATCTCCACTGCCATTCGAATGTTTCCGACGGGTTGCTGTCGCCTGCCGACGTCGCGCGCCGCGCCCATGCCGGTGGCGTGACGCTGTGGGCGCTGACCGACCACGACGAGATCGGCGGCCAGGCGGCGGCGCGCAGCGAGGCGCAAGCGCTCGGCATGCGCTACCTGAGCGGCGTCGAGATTTCGGTCACGTGGGCGTCGCGCACCGTGCACATCGTCGGGCTGCACATCGATCCGTCGAACCCGACGCTCGTCGACGGCCTCTATCGCACGCGCCACGGCCGTGCCGCCCGCGCGCAGGCGATCGCCGCGCAGCTCGAGACGCTCGGCATCCCCGGCGCGTATGAAGGCGCGCTGAAGTACGTATCGAATCCCGACCTGATCTCCCGTACCCACTTTGCGCGCTTTCTCGTCGAGCACGGCCACGCCGAATCCACATCCGACGTGTTCGACCGCCTGCTCGGCGACGGCAAGCCCGGATTCGTCCCGCACCGCTGGGCGACATTGTCCGATGCGGTCGCGTGGATTCGTGCGGCGGGCGGCGAGGCCGTGGTCGCTCACCCGGGCCGCTACCGCTATACGCCGGTCGAATTCGACGCGTTCTTCGGCGAATTCATCGATCTCGGCGGCCGCGCGATCGAGGTCATCACGGGCAGCCACACGCCCGACCAGTACCGCGAATACGCGGACGTCGCCCGCCGCTTCGGCTTCGAAGTGTCGCGCGGTTCGGATTTCCACGCGCCGGGCGAGGGCCGCATCGAGCTCGGCGGCCTGCCGCCGTTGCCGCCCGACCTGAAACCGGTCTGGGAACGCTGGCTCTGACGCGCAGCGGCCGCTTGCCGCACGCGGTGCCCGTCGCGCCCGCATCCGACTTTTCCCCCTTTACGTGCCCCCATGTCCCAGTTCTTCAGGATTCATCCCGATAATCCGCAACCGCGCCTGATCAAGCAGGCCGCGGACATCGTCAGCAAGGGCGGCGTGATCGCGATGCCGACCGATTCGAGCTACGCGCTCGCGTGCCACCTCGACGACAAGGACGCGGTCGAGCGCGTGCGCCGCATCCGCGGCCTCGACGAGAAGCAGCACCTGTCGCTGCTCGTGCGCGACCTGTCGGAGCTGGCCAACTTCGCGATGGTGGACAACCGCCAGTATCGACAGATCAAGTCGGTGACGCCGGGTCCGTACGTGTTCATCCTGCAGGCGACGAAGGAAGTGCCGCGCCGGCTGTCGCACCCGTCGCGCAAGACGATCGGGCTGCGCGTGCCCGATCACGCGATCACGCTCGCGCTGCTCGAATCGCTGGGGCAGCCGCTGCTCGGCACGACGCTGATCCTGCCGCCGGACGACGAGCCGCTCAACGATCCGGAGGATATCCGCGCGCGGCTCGAGAAGCAGGTCGATCTCGTGATCGACGGCGGTGCGTGTCCGCGCGAGCCGTCGACGGTGATCGACCTCACGGGCGACGAGCCGCAGCTCGTGCGTGCGGGGCGCGGCGCGCTCGAACCGTTCGGGCTCGTGGCCGCGTAAGCGCACGCCGTTCATTTTTGCGCGAATGCGCTTGTTACAATAACGCGATATGGATGCTTCCCTGATACAGACCATCGCTGTCTACGCGCTGCCCGTGATCTTCGCGATCACGCTGCACGAGGCCGCGCACGGCTATGCCGCGCGCCTGCTCGGCGACAACACCGCCTACATGATGGGGCGCGTGTCCTTCAATCCGATGCGCCACATCGATCCGCTCGGCACGATCGCGATCCCGCTCGCGATGTATTTCCTGACCGGCGGCGCGTTCCTGTTCGGCTATGCGAAGCCGGTGCCGGTCTCGTTCGGCAACCTGCGCAATCCGCGCTGGGGCAGCCTGTGGGTCGCGCTCGCGGGCCCGGCCTGCAACTTCGTGCAGGCGTTGATCTGGGGCGTGCTGACCATCGTGCTGCCCGCGGCCGGCGTCGACGAGCCGTTCTTCACGCGGATGGCCTATGCGGGCGTCAGCGCGAACCTGGTGCTTGGCGTGCTGAACCTGTTTCCGCTGCCGCCGCTCGACGGCGGCCGTATCCTGGCGGCGCTGCTGCCGCCGAAGCAATCGATCGCGCTGTCGCGCATCGAGCCGTACGGTTTCATCATCGTCCTCGCGCTGGTCGCGACGGGCGTGCTGACGAATTTCTGGCTGCGTCCGCTCGTGAACGCCGCGGCCGGCGTGCTGAGCGCCATCCTGTCTCCCTTCGCCTCGCTTTTCTAACGACAATCATGTTCCCAGATCGTATTTTCTCCGGCATGCGACCCACCGGGTCGCTGCACCTCGGCCACTACCACGGCGTGCTGAAAAACTGGGTGAAGCTGCAGTCCGAGTACCCGTGTTTCTTCTGCGTGGTCGACTGGCATGCGCTGACGACGCACTACGAGACGCCCGAGGTCATCGAGAAGAACGTGTGGGACGTGCTGATCGACTGGCTCGCGTCCGGCATCGATCCGGCGCAGGCGACGCTGTTCATCCAGAGCAAGGTGCCCGAGCATGCGGAACTCGCGCTGCTGCTGGGCATGAGCACGCCGCTCGGCTGGCTTGAGCGCGTGCCGACCTACAAGGAGCAGATGGAGAAGCTGAAGGACAAGGATCTGTCGACCTACGGCTTTCTCGGCTACCCGGTGCTGATGGCCGCCGACATCCTGCTGTATCGCGGCTCGCTCGTGCCGGTCGGTGAAGACCAGGTGCCGCACGTCGAGATGACGCGCGAGATCGCGCGCCGCTTCAACTACCTGTACGGCCGCGAGCCGGGCTTCGAGGAGAAGGCGCTCGAAGCCGCGAAGAAGCTCGGCGGCAAGCGCGCGAAGCTCTATCACGAGCTGCGCAATGCATACCAGCAGGAGGGCGACGACGAGGCGCTCGAACAGGCGCGCGCGATGCTGCAGGAATCGCAGAGCCTGTCGATGAGCGACCGCGAGCGCCTGTTCGGCTATCTCGAAGGCGCGCGCAAGATCATCCTGGTCGAGCCGCAGGCGCTCCTGACCGAAGCGTCCCGGATGCCGGGCCTCGACGGCCAGAAGATGTCGAAGTCGTACGGCAATACGATCGGCCTGCGCGAAGACGCGGAGACGATCACGAAGAAGGTCCGCACGATGCCGACCGATCCGGCGCGCGTGCGCCGCACCGATCCGGGCGATCCCGACAAATGCCCGGTGTGGCAGCTGCACCAGGTCTACACGGACGCCACGACGCACGAGTGGGTGCAGCACGGCTGCCGTTCGGCGGGCATCGGCTGCCTCGACTGCAAGCAGCCGGTCGTCGAAGGGATCCTGCGCGAACAGCAGCCGATGCTCGAGCGCGCGCAGAAGTACATGGACGATCCGTCGCTGCTGCGCGCGATCGTCGCGGACGGCTGCGACAAGGCGCGCAAGCACGCGGTCGAGACGATGCGCGACGTGCGTGAGGCGATGGGCCTGTCGTACACCTGAGGTGACGGCATGCGCGAATCCGTCATTGTCGCCGCGGGCGGCCACGTCGCCCAGACCGAGCCGTCGCGCTGGGTCGCCCGGTGGTCGCGGCTCGTCCCGGCGGGCGGTGCGGTGCTCGACGTCGCCGCGGGCGGCGGCCGCCATGCGCGCTGGTTTGCGTCGCACGGGCATCCGGTCGTCGCGCTCGACCGTGATCCGGCCGCGCTGGCCGCATTGCGGGCGATCGCAGGTGTCGATGTGCGCGACGCCGATCTCGAGGGCGCACCCTGGCCGCTGCAGGCCGGCGCGTCGTTCGCGGCGGTGATCGTCACCCATTATCTGCATCGTCCGCTCTGGCCCCATCTGCTCGATGCGGTGGCGCCGGGCGGTGTGCTCATCTACGAAACCTTCGCGCAAGGAAACGAAACGGTCGGCAAACCGTCCAATCCCGCATTCCTGCTCGCTCCGGGCGAGTTGCTGGACGCGGTGCGCGGCCGCCTGCGGGTGGTCGCTTACGAGGACGGATTCGTCGCCGGGCCGCGCGAGGCGTTCGTGCAGCGCATCTGCGCGGTACGTGAGGGCGCGACCCCGACGGCGGGGGCGGGAATTCCACGTTACGAACTGCCCGGCTAATCCGCTACAATCTCAACGTTTACCGGTACATCAATCAATCGCGTTTCATGGCTAACGGCACCCAAGACGGCATTCAAATCCGCGGCAGCATCCCCGCGATCGTCACTCCGATGCTCGAAGACGGCAGTCTCGATCTGCCGGCGTTTCGCAAACTGATCGACTGGCACATCGCGGAAGGCACCGACGCAATCGTCGTGGTCGGCACGAGTGGCGAGTCGGCAACGCTCAACGTCGAAGAGCACATCCTGATGATCCGCACGGCGGTCGAGCATGCGGCGAAGCGCATCCCGATCATCGCGGGCGCGGGCGGCAATTCGACCGCGGAGGCGATCGAACTGACGAAGCACGCGAAGGCCGTCGGCGCCGACGCGACGCTGCAGGTCGTGCCGTACTACAACAAGCCCACGCAGGAAGGGATGTACCGGCACTTCAAGTCGATCGCCGAAGCGGTCGACCTGCCGGTGATCCTGTACAACGTGCCGGGCCGCACGGTCGCGGACATGGCGCACGAGACGACGCTGCGCCTCGCGCAGGTGCCGGGCATCATCGGCGTGAAGGAAGCGACGGGCAACATCGATCGCGCCGCGCACCTGATCAAGGCCGCGCCGAAGCATTTCGCGATCTACAGCGGCGACGATCCGACCGCGATCGCGCTGATGCTGCTCGGCGGCCACGGCAACATTTCGGTGACGGCGAACGTCGCACCGCGCGCGATGAGCGACCTGTGCCGCGCGGCGCTGGCCGGCGACGTCGCCACGGCGCGCGCGCTGCACATGAAGCTGCTGTCGCTGCACAAGAACCTGTTCATCGAGGCGAACCCGATTCCGGTGAAGTGGGCGCTGCAGGCGATGGGCAAGATGCAGGGCGGCATCCGCCTGCCGCTTACGCCGCTCGACGAGCGCTGTCACGATGTCGTGCGTTCGGCCCTGGTCGAGGCCGGCGTCCTCGCCTGATGCACAGGCGGCCGCGTCCTGCGGCCGCCGGCACCCCTCATCAACCCGCACCGGCCGGCTCCGTCCGGCGCCGCTCCTGACGAGCGCTCTAGCAAGACGAAGGATTTCATGAAACGTTTCGCCTTTTCATCTCGCGCCATCCAGGTTTCGGTGGTGGCGCTGGCGCTGGGCGCGCTCGCCGGCTGCGATACGCTGAACGACTATCTGGCTCCTGACCGGGTCAACTACAAGAACACGGGTTCGGCGCCGCCGCTCGCGGTGCCGAGCGACCTGAAGCCGGTGCCGACGACCCAGCAGTTCGTCGCGCCGCCGAGCAACGCAGGTCTCGGCACGCTGCCGCCGCGGGCGACGACGGCCGCCGGCAACGCGACCGACGGCGTCCCGAGCGCGCAGGATCCGCTCGGCATGCATATCGAGCGCGACGGCGACCGCCGCTGGCTCGTCGTGGACGGGCGCACGCCCGAGCAGCTGTGGCCGATCCTGAAGGAATTCTGGCAGGAGAACGGCTTCTCGCTGAAGACCGACGCACCGTCGACCGGCATCATGGCCACCGACTGGGCCGAGAACCGCGCGAACATTCCCGACGACTGGTTCCGCCGCACGATCGGCAAGGTCATCGACTTCGCATACTCGTCCGGCACGCGCGACCGTTTCCGTACGCTCGTGAACCGCACGTCGAACGGCAACACCGACATCTCGATCACGCACAGCGCGATGGAGGAAATGATGGTCGGTCCGCAGGGCGGTACGTCGTCGCGCTGGGAAGAGCGTCCGCGCAACCCGGTGCTCGAAGCCGTGTTCCTGTCGAAGCTGATGCAGAAGTTCGGCCTGAGCGACGCGCAGGCGAAGCAGCTGCTGACGGACGCGCGTCCGGCGACGGCGCCGGCGCAGGTTGGCGACGCGAGCAGCGGCGCCGCGACGCTGCAACTGGCTGAATCGTTCGACCGCGCATGGCTGCGGGTCGGTCTTGCGCTCGACCGCACCAATTTCGCGGTCGACAATCGCGACCGCGAGAAGGGCCTGTACACGGTCCGCTACGCGAACACGATGGAAGAGCTCAAGCGCGACGGACTGTTCGGCAAGCTGTTCTACGGCGGCCCGGCGGCGGCCAAGCCCGGCAAGGAATACCTGGTCAACGTGCGCGCCCAAGGCAGCGGCACGCAGGTCGCGGTGGTCGACGCCAGCGGCAAGGTCGACAACTCGTCGGACGCGCAGCGGATCATTTCGCTGCTGCACGCCGAACTGAACTGAACGCGTGCGCTTCGCCAGCCTCGGTAGCGGCAGCGAAGGCAACGCACTGGTCGTCGAGGTCGCGAGCGGCACGACGACCACCCGCGTGCTGCTCGACTGCGGTTTTTCAGCGAAGGAGGTCGAGCGCCGCCTCGGCCGCCTGAATCTCGGCATCGACGATCTCGATGCGATCCTCATCACCCACGAACACAGCGACCACGTCGGCAGCGCGTTGACGCTCGCGCGGCGCGGGTCGCTGCCGCTCTACATGAGCTGGGGCACGGCGCGTGCGGTCGGCGCGGACGAGGCCGACGTCGATCTCCACGTGTTGTGGGGCGACGAGACGGCCGCGATACGTGATCTGGCCGTGATGCCCTATACGGTGCCCCACGACGCGCGGGAACCGCTCCAGTTCGTCTTTATGGACGGTTGCCGCCGGCTCGGCGTGCTGACCGACGTCGGGATGGCCACGCCGCACATCACGACTGTCCTGAGCGGCTGTGACGCGCTGGTGCTCGAATCCAACCACGATACCGCGATGCTGGCCGGGAGCCGCTATCCGCAGTCGCTGAAGGCGCGGATCGGCGGCAATCACGGCCACCTGAGCAACGATGCCGCCGCCGACATCCTCGCGTCGCTCGAACGCAGCCGCCTCCAGCATCTGGTCGCGGCGCACCTGAGCCAGCAGAACAATCGGCCCGAGCTGGCGCGCCAGGCGTTGGCCGGCGTGCTGGGAACGGACGGGGAGGAGGTGGTCGTGGCCACGCAGGACGCGGGCTTCGACTGGCTGACGCTCGGCTGAGCGGGCGCAAGAGGGGCGGGGCGGCGTCTTGGCCGTCCTGGCTGCCGGGCGCGAGATGCGGAACCGACAGACATAAAAAAACCGGCCCAGAGGGCCGGTTTTTTTTCAGCTGATGCTGAGGCTTACTGGCTTGCGCCCGAAGCCGGAGCAGCCGTCGCTGCCGAAGCAGCCGACGCCACAGCAGCAGCTGCATCGCTCGCAGCAGCCGAAGCCGACGAAGCAGCAGCCGAAGCGTCGCTCGCAGCACCAGCAACTGCCGAAGCAGCCGACGAAGCAGCAGCCGATGCGTCGCTAGCAGCCGACGAAGCAGCTTGATCAGCGCTCTTGTTGCAAGCAGCCAGTGCAACAGCAGCCAACAGGGAAGCTACGAGGAGGGATTTCTTCATGATCACGTCCTTTTATGGTTAAAGGTAAGCAACAGCGCGAAACAATACCGGTAATGTGCTCCAACACCGACCTGGGCCGCTGGTGGAGACGCACTTCTAGAGCGTGAATCTTCCCTACGGCTTGGGCGGAAATTATATGCACTTTCCTATCGACCGTCGACAAATGCGGGGTCAATACGTTGTCTTTCCCATACAGAATTTGATCTGCATGGGCATACGGGGCAACTCACTAAATCCGGTTTCCGACCCGTATCCAGCCCGCACAATACCACTCGTGCAGCAAGGCTGTCATGGAGGGAGCCCGGGAGAGTGTTACAAACCGTTTCGCCTCCATATGGCGCAGATTGGCCAGTTCGGGCAGCCATTCGCCGGCTTGCTCGAGCGGTTCTTCTTCACCATTAATGAAGTACGATCGCGCGTTATACATCAATGCGGCCCTTCTGTCGAGATACACGCCTCGGCGTGACGCCTGCGTAACGAACGCGGCCTCGGACAGCGGGCGTGCCGGCGGCTCGAATACGACGCTCGGTTTCGGCTCGCTCAGGTAGCAGCCGAGGAATTCGGCGACGTCGCGCTTGCGCCAGCGGATCGCATCGACGATCTCGGCCACGCGCTCGACCATCGCCGGCGGCAGTTGCGCCGGCGTGTCGACCGCCGGCTGCTTCGGGTCGCGGTAGAGTGTGTCGCCGCGCTCGTCACGCAGGCCGCCGCGTTCCGCGAGGTAGTACAGGAATTGCGCGCCCAGCTCGCCGGCGGACGGTGCCCGAAAGCCGATCGAGCAGGTCATGCATTCGCCTTCTGCCACGCCGTCGTGCGCGATGTGCGGCGGCAGGTACAGCATGTCGCCCGGCTCCAGCACCCACTCGTCGCTCGGCTCGAAATGCTCGAGGATCTTCAGCGGCACGTCCGGCTGCAGCGACAGATCCTTCTGCGCGCCGATGCGCCAACGGCGCCGGCCCTCGACCTGCAGCAGGAACACGTCGTACGAGTCGAAGTGCGGGCCGACGCCGCCACCGTCCGTCGCGTACGAAATCATCAGGTCGTCGAGGCGTGCGTCCGGGATGAAGCGGAAGCGGTCGAGCAGCGCGCGTGCCGCGTCGACGTGCAGGTCGAGCCCCTGCACGAGCAGGGACCAGGCCTTGCGCGACACGGCGGGCAGCGCGCCCGGCTCGAATGGGCCGTGCGCGAGTTGCCACTTGTTACGAAAATGGGTGATCAGTCGCGACTCGGCGTCATAGTCGGCCGCCAGTTCGAAAAGCGCGTCGCGCGTGACCGGCGGCTTCACGCCGGGGATCGCCTGGCGGATCAGCAGCGGCTTCTTCTGCCAGTAGCGGCGCATGAATTGCGCGGGCGAGAGACCGCCGAGCAGCGGTGTGGGAAGATCGGAAGGCGGCGCGCCGAACGGGGCGGCAGCGGCATCCCGCGGTTCGGCTTGAGACCGGTTGCGCATCGTATAATGAGACTTGTATTTGGGAGAATTGGATGAAAATCGCAAAAAACACCGTCGTGTCTGTCACTTACAAGCTGTCGGATGCACAAGGCAATCTGATCGAGGAAAGCGACGAGCCGATGGTCTATCTGCACGGCGGCTATGATGGCACGTTCCCCAAGATCGAGGAACAGCTCGACGGCCACGAGCCCGGTTACCAGGCGCAGATTCAGCTCGAGCCGCAGGACGCGTTCGGCGACTACGATCCCGAACTCGTGAAGATCGAGCCGCGCGATCGTTTTCCCGAGCCGCTCGAAGTGGGCATGCAGTTCGAAGGCACGCCGGAAGACGGCGACGAGGAAGTGGATTCGCTGATCTACACGGTCACCGACGTCGCCGAAGACAAGGTCGTGCTCGACGGCAACCACCCGCTCGCGGGCATGGCGCTGCGTTTCGCGCTCACGGTCAAGGACGTTCGCGAAGCGACCGAGGACGAGATCGAGCATGAGCACGCGCACGGCGCGGAAGGCCTCGAAATCGTCGACGAGGACGAAGACGAGGACGGTGACGGCGACACGCCGTCAGGGCGGACTCTGCACTGAACTAGCGGGCAGGCCGGGCGCCGGCCCTGAAGCAGGGGGCGGCGCACCCGGCGTCGTGCCGTCGCCTTGCAGCGGCGGCGCGACCGACGATGAGTCGGGCAGTGCCGGCAACGCCGGAATTTCCGGCATCTGCGGCAGCGGCACATCGTCGCGCGGCACGGCTGGCAGTGCGGGCGGGATCGGCAGGTTCTTCGGCACGTCCTGCAGGCTCACGTTGAAGATCGTCTGTCGTGCCGGCGACACGCTCACCTTCACCCACTGATTCGCCGGATGACGCGGTCCGATCGCGACGCGCGTCACATTTCCCACCAGCACACCGTCGTCCGCATGCAGCGGGCGATCGATCAGGAAGCCGTTCGCAAGCGGCTCGCTGCTCGCGTGCATCACCAGGATCGGGCCGCGGAAAGTCGCCGCCGCCTTCACCAGCGTTCGTTTCAGCTCGCGGAAGCCATCGCGGATGCGCGGCCGGTTGAAGCGCAACCACGCAAAGCGTTCGGCTCGCTCATAGCGATCGAACTGCGGATCGCCTTCAAAAATCACCACCATCGCGCGCGCTTCGCGCCGCTTCGCATATTCGGCCGCATGGTCGATCCAGAAGCCGTTCGCGATGATGCGGTCCTCGAATTCACCGTTGCGGCCGCCCGCCGTCAGGTAATGGTTGTTCGGTGCCGGTGCGTTCAGCGCGACGTAGACGACGTCGTCATGCATCCAGCGCGCGTTTTCGCGATATGGCCGGAACCGGGCGACTTCGCTTTCGCGGGTGATCTGAAGTGCGCCGGCGTCGGGTAGCGCCGCGTCGGCAAGCAGCGTCTGCCGCAGGAAGTCCAGACGTTCGACCGGATCGTAGCCGCCGCCGGCCGCGGTGTTGCACGTCACCCAGTCGTCGTGGCCGGGAATGAACACGAGCGGCACGCGCGACGCGTCCAGGATCGCGCCGCGCTGCGTATACAGCGCGTCGCGGCACGCTTCCTTCGTGCCCTTGATGTCGCCCGCATAGACGACGAAAGCCAGATTGCGCTCGCGCGCGATCGATTCGAACAGTCGCTGCGCGGCCGGTTCGTCGGCCGGCGCGGTGATCACGCCCGACACGATCGCGAACGAGTAGGGTGCGGAGGCACGCTTGGGCGGCGCGGCCAGCGCGCCGGCCTGCGCCAGCGCGAGCACCGCCGCGATTAGCGCGGCGGCGGCGGTGCGGGCCGACCGGCCCTGCGGGAGGCGTTTATGCGTGCCCGTCGGCATCGTGCGAGCGGACGAGCGTGCGCAGTTCGTACAGCAGGTCGAGCGCGTCGCGCGGCTTGAGGTCGTCCGGATCGATGTCGCGCAGCTTTTCGAGCGCCGGATGCGGGATGGCGGACACCGCCGGCGCATCCGCGCATTCGAGTTCGTCGGCCGCGGCGGGCGGCGCGCTGAAGAGGTCGAGCTGCGGCGTGTGCTGCGTGGCCGACTGCTGCTCGAGATACGCGAGATGCTTGCGTGCGGCACGGATCACCGGCGCCGGTACACCCGCGAGCTGCGCAACCTGCAGCCCGTAGCTCTGGTTCGCCGGACCTTCGTTGACTGCGTGCAGGAACACGATGCCGTGGCCGTGCTCGACGGCCGACAGGTGGACGTTCGCCGCTTGCGGGAATTCGGCCGGCAGTTGCGTCAACTCGAAGTAGTGCGTCGCGAACAGCGTGTAGCAGCCGTTTTGCGCCAGCAGGTGACGCGCGATGGCCCACGCAAGCGCGAGGCCGTCGAACGTCGACGTGCCGCGGCCGATTTCGTCCATCAGCACGAGGCTTTGCGGCGTCGCGTCGTTGAGGATCGCGGCGGCTTCGGTCATCTCGACCATGAAGGTCGAGCGGCCGCCGGCGAGGTCGTCGGCCGCGCCGATCCGCGTGAAGATGCGGTCGATCGGGCCGAAGCAGGCCGACTTCGCGGGCACGTAGCTGCCGATATACGCCATCAGCGCGATCAGCGCCGTCTGGCGCATGAACGTCGACTTACCGCCCATGTTCGGGCCGGTGATCAGCAGCAGCTTGCGCTCGACGCCGAACCGGCAGTCGTTCGCGATGAACTGCTCGACCTGCGCTTCGACGACCGGGTGGCGACCCTGTTCGATTTCGATGCCGATTTCGTCGGTGAAGGCCGGTGCGACCCAGTCGAGCGTGCGGGCACGCTCGGCGAACGCGGCGAGCACGTCGAGCTCCGCGAGCGCTGACGCGACGCGCTGGCATTCGGGAATGAACGGCAGCAGCGCCTGCAGCACGCCGTCGTACAGCGCGCGCTCGCGGGCCAGTGCGCGCTCCTGCGCGGACAACGCCTTGTCCTCGAAGGTCTTCAGTTCGGGCGTGATGTAGCGCTCGGCATTCTTCAGCGTCTGGCGGCGGCGATAATCGTCGGGCACCTTGTCGGTCTGGCCGCGCGTGACCTCGATGTAGAAGCCGTGCACCTTGTTGTATTCGACGCGCAGGTTCGCGATGCCCGTGCGGGTGCGCTCGCGCGCTTCGAGATCGATCAGGAACTGGCCGCAGTTCTCGGAGATGTCGCGCAGCTCGTCGAGCTCCGCGTCGTAGCCGCGCGCGATCACGCCGCCGTCGCGCACCATCGCGGCCGGCTCGGGGGCGATCGCGCTCGTCAGCAGGTCGAGGCATTCGGCGGGCGGTGCGAGCGCCGCGTCGACGCGCGTGAGCGCATCCGCGTTCGCGACGATCGCGCTGATGCGCTCACGCAGTGCCGGCAGCGCGGCGAACGTATCGCGCAGGCTCGACAGGTCGCGCGGCCGCGCGGACAGCAGCGCGAGACGCCCGGTGATCCGTTCGACGTCGGCGATCTGACGCAGCGCGCTGCGCAGTGCGTCGAGGCTCGCGTCCGCGGGCGCATCGAGCAGTGCGCCGATCGCTTGCTGGCGCGATTGCGCGGCGACCGACGCGCGCGGCGGGTGATGCAGCCAGTGACGCAGCAGGCGGCTGCCCATCGTCGTGCAGCACGTGTCGAGCAGCGAGTACAGCGTCGGCGATTCGGTGCCGCGCAGCGTTTCGGTCAGCTCGAGGTTGCGGCGTGTCGCCGGATCGAGCCCGATGTATTCCGTTTCGTTCTCGACCTTCAGGCTGCGCACGTGACGCAGTTGCTGGCCCTGCGTGGCCGCCGCGTACAGCAGCAGCGCGCCCGCGGCGCCGCACGCGCTCGTCAGCGAATGCGCGCCGAAACCGTCGAGGCCCGCGACGTCCAGCTGGTCGCACAGGCGCTGTGTGCCCGATGCGATGTCGAAGTGCCATGCCGGCACGCGCTTGATCGCGCCGGCGCCTGCGGGCACCGCGTCGGTTGCGCCGTCCGCCGTCAGGATCTCGGCCGGCCGGATGCGTTCGAGCGCGGCGCCGAGCTGGTCGGGTTCGATTTCGGCGAGCCGCAGTGCGCCGCTCGCGAGGTTCAGCCACGCGAGGCCGATGTTGACCGCGACGCCACGCTTGTTGTGGCCCGTGCACATTGCAAGCAGGTAGACGTCGTTCTTGTCGGACAGCAGGGCGGCATCGGTCAGCGTGCCGGGCGTGACGACGCGCACGACCTTGCGCTCGACCGGCCCCTTCGACGTGGCCGGGTCGCCGATCTGCTCGCAGATCGCGACCGATTCGCCCATCTTCACGAGCTTCGCCAGATACTGTTCGACCGCGTGGTGCGGGACGCCGGCCATCTTGATCGGCGTGCCGGCCGATGCGCCGCGTTGCGTGAGGGTCAGGTCGAGCAGGCGCGCGGCTTTCTCCGCGTCTTCGAAGAACAACTCGTAGAAGTCGCCCATCCGGTAGAAGACGAGCGTGTCGGGGTGATCGGCCTTGATGCGCAGGTACTGCTGCATCATCGGGGTGTGGCCAGCAAAGGCCTCGGGCGACAGCGTGGTCATAGATCCGGCGTAAAGTTGTTGCTTGAGTTGCCCGAGTTTACCAGTGGGCCGGACGGGCACGCGCGAAGTTCGCCGTTTGGCCAGTTGCAGGGGTTGGGGAATCGGCAGCGACAGGGGGCTGTCCTAGCTCGTGGGCGTAGCGCTGCAGGCACAACACGCAACGTAGTGCTAATCCCGACATGCCATTTGCGGTCGACAGTCTAGATTCTGACTGTATGGGTTCATTGATCGAACTTCGGACGTTCTGTCCATTTCCTCCATGTGTCGATCGGAGACCGCTACGTGAACGAATCGACCTACCGCGTCATTTTCGGCTTTTTCGTGATCGCATACTGCACCGCGATATCCGCGATCATGGCGTTTCGTCCAGAGCGGATATTGGCCTTCTATAGCAGATCAACGGTCTGGCGATGGTGGTACAAGCTCTGGTTCAACATGTCTGCAGAAGACATTACGTCTGCCAAAATGGTTCGACGAACCAGATTCCAAGGGGGATGGCCCCGGCGTTCTTTACCGCCATTATTTTTGCCGCCTTGTTCCAGCTCGATTCTCACGGGTAGCGGGCATTCGACGGCCGGATTATGCCTCGCTTTCGATGTAATTGCGCCGGTCCCCGGTATTCACTTAATATCGCGCAAGTACGAGCACCCGTCGGTCATTCTGTTATGAGGGGCGACATGCGGCTAGCTGATTTCATTGTTAGGAACATAGAGCCGATCCTGGTGCAGTGGGAAGCGTTTGCCGCCACGCTGCTACCAGCCGCCAGGAGCATGGATTCGCTCGCGTTGCGCGACCACGCGCGCCAGATCCTGGAGGCCGTAGCCAAGGACATAACGACCCCGCAAACAACGGAAGAGCAACGTGAAAAATCGTTGGGGCGCGCGCCCCAGCCGGTGAAGGCCACGGAGACGGCCGCGCAGACGCATGCCGTTCTGCGGGCCCGACGGGGCTTTAACATCAACCAGTTGGCGGCCGAGTATCGAGCGCTGCGTGCCAGTGTGCTGCGCTTATGGATCGACGAGTGCGAGCCGAGTCCGCCTGATCTGGACGACATGATTCGGTTCAATGAAGCGATAGATCAAGCGCTGGCGGAATCGCTTGCTTTCTTTACCGAACAGGTCGAGCAGTCTCGCAACTTGTTGCTCGGTATGCTGGGTCACGACATGCGTACGCCGCTGCAGACCATTCACGTAACAGCGTCCTATCTTGCCGCGCTCAATGCGGGGGAGGCGGTGTCGGAGGCCGCGGCCCGGCTGATCAGAAGCGGTGGCCGGATGCAGGGCCTCCTTGACGATCTCTGCGACTTCAATCGGACCCAGCTCGGGGTAGGCATCAATGTCGTTCCCCGCAATATTGATCTCGCCCATGTGCTCGCCAATGTGGTTGAGGAATTGCAGGTGGCTCATCCCGATCGCGAAATCAATCTCGATGTAAGCGGCGACCTCCGAGGTGACTGGGATGATCAGCGAATGCAGCGGTTGCTGAGCAATCTCGTGAGCAACGCCGTTAAGTACGGAACACCCGAGACACCGGTATGGGTCGCGGCAGCATCGGCTGATGCGGAAGTGCTCATCGAGATTAGGAATAGTGGGCCGGCCATGGATCGGCGCACGCTGGACCGCATCTTCGACCCGCTTCAGCGCGGAGCGCATCAAGCAGACGTAGCGGGTGACGATGTTGGCTTGGGGCTCGGCTTGTTCATCGCGAGCGAAATCGCAAAGGCACACCATGGCCGTATTGACGCGCGGTCCGATCAGACGGAAACAATATTCGCGGTGCGCCTGCCAAAAGGCGTGTGAGGGCAGAGTGCTGCTAACCGAAGGCAATTGCCGGGCGTAGGTCGTGGCGTAGCTTTCTGATCGAGACTTTGTCAGATAAGGCGCAGGTACTGCTGCACCATCGGAGTGTGGCCAGCAAAGGCCTCGGGCGACAGCGTGGTCACAGATCCGGCGCCAAGTGGTCGCTTGAGCTACCCGAGCTTACGAGTGGCTTCAGCGCACAAGCGCGAAGTTCACCGTTCAGCCAGTAGCAGAAAATCGCGGTGGAAGCCGTCGGCCCGATACGGCGATTCGATCTCATTCCCGGGCAGGGATTGAAAAGCCGGCTTCACCCGGCGCACCGACCTGCGTGCGCCGAGTCTCGCCAACCAATCAGGACGCGTGCGCCGACATCAGATCGAGCGCCACCGCCTGCGCGACTTCGATCCCGTCGATCGCCGCCGAGTAGATGCCACCCGCATATCCGGCGCCTTCGCCGGCCGGATACAGCCCTTCGACGTTCACGCTCTGGTAATCGTCCTTGCGACGGATCCGGATCGGTGACGACGTGCGCGTCTCCACGCCCGTGAGCACCGCATCGTGCATCGCGAAGCCGGCGATCTTCTTGTCGATCTGCGGCAGCGCTTCACGAATGGCTTCGATCACGTAGTCGGGCAGCGCCGTGCTGAGATCGGTCGGGCGCACGCCAGGCTTGTACGACGGCACCACGGAGCCCAGCGACGTCGACGGCCGGCCAGCGATGAAGTCGCCGACCAGCTGGCCCGGCGCGCTGTAATCGCCGCCGCCGAGTTCGAACGCGCGCTCTTCCCACTTGCGCTGGAACGCGATGCCTGCGAGCGGGCCGCCCGGATAGTCTTCCGGCGTGATGCCGACGACGATGCCCGCGTTCGCGTTGCGCTCGGCGCGCGAATACTGGCTCATGCCGTTGGTGACCACGCGGCCCGGCTCGGAAGTCGCCGCGACCACCGTGCCGCCCGGGCACATGCAGAAGCTGTAGACCGCGCGTCCGTTGCTGCAGTGGTGGACCACCTTGTAGTCGGCCGCGCCGAGCTGCTTGTGGCCCGCGAACTTGCCGAAGCGGCTGCGATCGATCAGCCCCTGCGGATGTTCGATCCGGAAGCCCAGCGAGAACGGCTTCGCTTCGACGTAGACGCCGCGATCGTGCAGCATCTGGAACGTGTCGCGCGCGCTGTGGCCCACGGCCAGCACGACGTGGTCGCAGCGCAGCGTTTCGCCGTTCGACAGCGTCAGCGAGCGCACCTTGCCCTGATCGATCTCGATGTCCTCGACCCGGCTTTCGAAGCGCACTTCGCCGCCCAGTTCGTGGATGGTCGCGCGCATCTTTTCCACCATGCTGACGAGGCGGAACGTGCCGATGTGCGGCCGGCTCAGATACAGGATGTCCTCCGGTGCGCCGGCCTTGACGAATTCGTCGAGCACCTTGCGGCCGTAGTGGTGCGGATCCTTGATCTGGCTGTACAGCTTGCCGTCGGAAAACGTCCCGGCCCCGCCTTCGCCGAACTGCACGTTGGACTCGGGATTGAGGACGCTCTTGCGCCACAGGCCGAAGGTGTCCTTGGTGCGCTCGCGCACGGCCTTGCCGCGTTCGAGGATGATCGGACGGAACCCCATCTGCGCGAGGATCAGGCCCGCAAACAGGCCGCACGGCCCCATGCCGATGACGACCGGGCGCAGGAAGTTGCCGTGCTCGGGCGCCTTCGCGACGAAGTGGTACGCCATGTCGGGCGTCACGGCGCAATGCGGCGTGACGGCGAGTCGCGGAAGCACGGATGCCTCGTCCTTGACCTCGACATCGACGATATACGTGAGCTTGATGTCGGAGCGCTTGCGCGCATCGTGCGCACGGCGGAACACCGTGTAACGGAGGAGCCCGTCAGCCGCCACGCCAAGCTCCTCGAGGCGCGCGCGAATCGCGGCTTCGAGGGCGCTCTCGGGGTGATCGAGCGGGAGTTTCAGTTCGCTTAGCCGTAACATGAGTATTCGGATACGGTCGCCACGCAGTCGTGGCGGTGTTGAGACAGGCGGGGGCCGGCGTACCGGCGGCGGCGTGCGCTGCCGGGGCATCCCCGAAGCCGATCATCCGGCATCGGAAAGCGCGGCACGCGCGGCGGTACACCGGTCAGGCCGGGCCACTCGGGCAATGTCAGGACGGGCGCCCGAAGCGAGCGCTCCGTGGAGAAGATTACTTCGCTCCCCGGATAACGGAAAGGCAACGAGCGCTCCATCATGACGGTGCCAGCGAGTGGTTGTGCGCAAGCCGTGCCGCGCGGGCGCGGCCCGGGCTTACTCCGCTGCCGGATGCACGCGGCTGTAGCGGTTCAGGATCGGGATCATCTGTGCATAGATCTTCGGGTTCGCCGCGACGATCTCATGGCGATGCAGGAAGTCGGCGTCGCCCGTGTAGTTGCCGACGAGGCCGCCAGCTTCGGTGATCAGCAGGCTGCCTGCCGCCATGTCCCACACGTTGATGCCTTGCTCGAAGAATGCGTCGAGACGGCCGGCCGCGACGTTCGCGAGATCGAGGGCGGCCGCGCCCGGACGACGCAGGCCCGTGCAGGCCTGCGTCATTTCGGTGAACAGGCGCGCGTACGCATCGAGGCCGTCCTTTTCGCGGAACGGGAAGCCCGTGCCGACCAGCGCGTCCGCCAGGCGGTCGCGACGGCCGACGCGGATGCGGCGGTCGTTCAGGTACGCGCCGCGGCCGCGGGTAGCCGTGAACAGGTCGTTCTTGTTCGGATCGTAGACGACGGCCTGCGTGACGACGCCCTTGTGCTCGAGCGCGATCGACACGCAGTAGTACGGGAAGCCGTGGATGAAGTTGGTCGTGCCGTCGAGCGGATCGATGATCCACTTGAATTCGGATTCGTTCTCGGATTCGCCCGATTCTTCCGCGAGGATCGCGTGGTCGGGGTAGGCAGTCTTCAGCGTCTCGATGATCGCCTCTTCGGCGGCCTTGTCCACTTCGGTGACGAAGTCGTTCTGCTGCTTCTTGCGGATCTCGATCAGGTCGAGGTCGAGGGACGCGCGGTTGATGATCTGTCCGGCGCGGCGCGCAGCCTTGACAGCAATGTTGAGCATGGGATGCATGAGCCTGGATCCTGTAGCCGGCGGCACGAGCCGCCACGAAGTGGAACACACCGCCTGGAACGGCGCAAACGTGCCGGGCGAAATGAGACGCGAATTGACAAAGAGCGGGGTACGACCCGCGTCGCACGAGATGCGACGCGTAAACACATGATTTTACCCGATTTTCGAGAGTTTCAGGTGACCGGGATGCGGGGAAACCCCACTGGCCGTCCGGACGAGTGGGTTTGCCGGGGCGATGGCGCTACCATACTGCCATTCCGATGAACCGAGTCGTATGTAGTGGAAACTCCGCTGAACCCCGCCGCGCCGTCCGAATCCGGCGCGGCCTCGTCCCCGCCACCGTCTGGCGGCTTCACGTCCACCCGTTTCGTGCTCGTCGAGCCGAGCCATCCCGGCAATGTCGGGGCGGCCGCCCGCGCGCTGAAGACGATGGGTTTCTCCCGGCTCGTGCTGGTCGCGCCGCGCGTGCCGCACGTGAAGGATGACCCTGAGGCGATCGCAATGGCGAGCGGCGCCGATGACGTCCTGGCGTCCGCGCATGTCGTGCCCACGCTCGGCGACGCGCTGTCAGGCGTCCACTGGTCGATCGCGCTGACCGCCCGCACGCGCGAATACGGGCCGCCGCGGCTGGCGCCGCGCGCGGCCGCCGAGCAGGCGTGCATGCAGGTCGGCGCCGGCGACATCGCGCTCGTGTTCGGCAACGAGCGCACGGGCCTCGCGAACGAGCACGTCGAGCAATGCAGCGCGCTCGCGCACATCCCGGCGAATCCGGCCTACAGCTCGCTAAATCTCGCGCAGGCCATACAGGTGCTCGCGTACGAGCTGCGCGTCGCGTTCCTGGAGCGGGGGAGCGAGCTGCACCACGCGCAGGCCGAGGTCGGCACGCTCGCGCAGAGCGACGAGATCGAGCGGATGTACGCGCACCTCGAGAACGCGCTGGTCGCACTCGATTTCCTCGACCCGCGCAACCCGAAGAAGCTGATGCCGCGGCTGCGGCGCCTGTTCGCGCGCACGGGCCTCGAGCGCGAGGAAGTCAACATCCTGCGCGGCATCGCGAAGCACATCCTGCTGAAGTCCGGTACGCCTGCCGGCGACGCGTAAGCGGCCGCTACGCCGGCGGCTGGGCGCTCAGGCGTTCGGCGGCTGCGTTTCGCCTGCTGCGGCCGCACTGCGTCGGCCGCCCGATGACTGCGTCCCGGCCCGCGCGAATCCGCCGGCTGGTCGTGTCGCTCGGCGACAACAGGCGCCCCGCGTGAATACCCGTGCCGCCGGCGGGGTGAACGCGCGACGGTGTGCGGCCTCGCCCCAGTGGCCCTACAATCGCCGGACATCATAAGCAAATTACCCGGCGCGATAACGGCCGGCCTTTTCCCCAGCCCAGACCAGATCATGTTCACTAGACTGCGCGAAGACGTTGCGACGATTCGCGAGCGGGATCCCGCCGCTCGCAGTGCCTGGGAAGTGCTGACCTGTTATCCGGGGCTGCACGCGCTCGTGCTGCATCGTTTCGCCCATGCGTGCTGGCGCGCGAAACGCTACTGGCTCGCACGCTTCGCGTCGCAGGCCGGGCGCTTCCTGACGGGGATCGAGATTCACCCGGGCGCGACGATCGGCCGGCGCGTGTTCATCGATCACGGGATGGGTGTCGTGATCGGCGAAACCGCGATCATCGGCGACGACTGCACGATCTATCAGGGCGTGACGCTCGGCGGCACGTCGCTCACGCGCGGCGCGAAGCGCCATCCGACGCTCGAGGCCGGCGTGATCGTCGGCGCGGGCGCGAAGGTGCTCGGCGGTTTCACGGTCGGCGCGGGTGCGAAGATCGGTTCGAACGCGGTCGTCGTGAAGCCGGTGCCGGCAGGCGGCACCGCGGTCGGCAATCCGGCGCGCATCGTGATGCCGGCGCAACCGAAGCCGCAGCCCGAGCGCGCCGCGTTCTGCGCATACGGGATCACGCCGAACGCGGACGACCCGATGTCGCTCGCGATTCATGGGCTGATCGATCACGCGGCGAAGGAAAGCCGGCGCGTCGACGAGATCGTCGCGGCGCTCGAGCAACTCGGCACGCATCTGGAAACGCTGCAGGGCGCGGACGCGGCGCGTCTCGATTTGCGCAGGCTGTCGGCGGTGCTGGAAGGCAAGGCGGTCGAGCGCCAGTCGTAACGCGGCGCCTGCCGGCGGCTGCCGGCAGCGGCAGTCGCGCCGATCGTACCAATCGCGTCAGTCGAGCGGCATCGCGTGGATGCCCTCGGCATCGACGCGCAGATAGCCGCCGCGCCGCGTGCCGTGGTCGAGATCCCAGTCGGGCAGTACCCAGCGAGTCCCGCCCGGTTCGAGGTGGCGCGCGGGGCGATGCGTGTGGCCGTGAATGATCACGCTCGCACGACTCTTCTTGAACAGCGCGGCCACGCCTTCGCGCGTGACATCGTAGATCGCCGAAACGGGGCGCATCCGGCCCGCTTCGCTGTTCGAGCGCATCCGCTGGGCGAGCGCGCGACGCCAGCGGAACGGCCATACGAGAAACAGCGCCTGCGCAACGCGATTGCGCGCGAACCGCCGGAACACCTGATAGCCACGATCGGCCGTGCATTGCGCGTCGCCGTGCGCAAGCACGATGCGCTGACCAAACGCCATGATCAGCGCCGGGTCGGGCAGCAGCATCGCGCCGGCCGCCTTCATGAAGCGCCGGCCGAGCAGGAAATCGCGATTGCCGTGCATCACGTAGAGCGCGATGCCGCGCTCCGAGAACGTATGCATCAGCGCGGCCATGCGTGCCGCGAACGGATCGTCGTCGAGCACGTCGTCGCCGATCCAGTATTCGAACAGGTCGCCGAGGATGAACACCGAGTCGGCGCTGTCGGCCGTGTATTTCACGAAATGCTCGAACGCGGCGACCGTCTTCGGAATCGCCTCGCTCAGGTGCAGATCGGACAGAAACAGGAACGGGCGTGCGGCTTGCGCGTATTCGCGCTCGCCCGGCACGCCCGCGGAGACGCTTCGCGGCGGACTCTCCTGCAACATCGAAGTGCCTCCGTAACAACCGTGCGTCAGACCACCACGGCCTTTTCGATCACGACGTCGTCGGCCGGCACGTCCTGGTGGAAGCCCGCGTTGCCCGTCTTGACGCCCTTGATCTTGTCGACCACGTCCTGGCCTTCGACGACCTTGCCGAACACCGCGTAGCCCCAGCCCTGCGGCGTCGGCGACGAGTGGTTCAGGAAGTCGTTGTCGTTCACGTTGATGAAGAATTGTGCGGTCGCCGAGTGCGGATCGTTCGTGCGCGCCATCGCGATCGTGTAGTTGTCGTTCTTCAGGCCGTTGTTCGCTTCGTTGTCGATCGGCGCGTCGGTCGGCTTCTGCTTCAGGCCCGGCTCGAAGCCGCCGCCTTGAATCATGAAGCCGTTGATCACGCGGTGGAACACCGTGCCGTCATAATGGCCCTTCTTCACGTAGTTGAGGAAGTTCTCGACCGTCTTCGGTGCCTTCGCGGCGTCCAGTTCGAGCTTGATCACGCCGTGGTTCGTGTGCAGTTCAACCATGATGAATTCCTTCGGTAAGGCGGTTTAAATGGCACGCGGCCGGTCGTGCGACGCGGCCGCGTGTGGCGCCGGACGTGCCGGCAAGTGCTTATTTCGAGACGATGCTGGCCGATTCGATCAAGACCGGCTGGGCCGGCACGTCCTGCATCGGGCCGCGCGAGGTCGTCGCCACGCCTTCGATCTTCTTCACGACGTCGAGGCCCGACACGACCTTGCCGAACACCGCATAGCCGTTGCCGTCCGGGTTCGGGTAGTCGAGGCCGCCGTTGTCGACCGTGTTGATGAAGAACTGCGCGGTGGCCGAGTTCGGATCGCTGGTACGCGCCATCGCGATCGTGCCCGTCAGGTTCTTCAGACCATTGCGGCTTTCCAGCGGGATCGGCGTGCGGGTCGGCTTCTCCTCGAAGTTGGTCTTGTAGCCGCCGCCCTGGATCATGAAGCCCTTGATCACGCGATGGAAGATCGTGCCGTTGTACTGGCCGGCCTTCACGTAATCGAGGAAGTTGGCGACCGTCTTCGGCGCCTTCTCCGGGTAGAGCTCGACGCGGATGTCGCCCTGCGAGGTCTTCAGCTGCACGACGGGGTGCGCGGTAGCCGATTGCGCGAAAGCAGGCGCGGTCGCGAGAAGGGCGGCGCCGCCAAGCGCCAGCAACAGACGTTTCATTGCGATCCTCAGGTTGGGAGGGAAAGAAGGCCGCGCCGCTTATTGCGACGGCGCGACGTACGGCGCCGCCAGCGCGCCCGACGGACCGCTGAACTGGAACGTCGGCGACATCGGCAGCGTGGTGGTGCTCACGTTCGCGGCGGCGCGATCGGTGTACTCGCGCGTGGCCGGCTTCGCCGCGTGGGCGTTCGGCGCGGCCTTCGGCGGTGACACGATCTTCTGCAGATCGGCGAGGCGCTGCGCGGTCGCGCCGCTCGTGCGGCCGAGCGATTGCGCACGCTTGTACGATTCGGCCGCGAGGCGCAGGTAGAGATCGCCGAGGTTCTCGTACGCGAGCGAGTAGCTCGGGTTCGATTGCGTCGCGGTGACGAGCGCGCTGCGCGCTTCGTCATAGCGGCCGTGCTTCGCGTAGAGCGCCGCGAGGTTGTTGTACGGCTCGGGCAGTTCGGGGTAGGCCTGCGTGATCGCGACGAACTGCTGGATCGCGTCGTCGTCGCGGTTCATGCGGGCGAGCACGGTGCCGCGCTTGAACTGCGCCTGCACGTCGTGCGGATTCGCCGCGATGCGCGCGTCGAGTTGCGCGAGCGCCTGCTTCCACTGCTTGCCGGTGATCGACGCGTCGATTTCGGGCGTGCCGTCGGCGGTGGCCGGGGCCTTTTGCGCATGTGCCGCGGGGGCCGCGAAAAGCGTCAGTGCGACGCCCATGACGGCGGTCGCAACGAGGGTCGCAGCGCTCGGCGCGCGGCCGCGATGAGGTTTCATAGGCGTAAATCGGAATGTTATACTCCGAGCCATTCTAACAAAACGTCTGCGCGTTCCGGCGAGCCGTAGACAGTCTTTCTTTGCCTCTCGTGGCCGTCACCGCTGTGCTTGCAGCCTGACCGCCCCATGTGATACCGAGGACGCCCGGCGTCGTGCCGCAGCAAGTGGTCCTTCCGTTTCGCATGCTGGGCGAGCTTCGCCAGGGCGGTTTCCTTCGGCTCACGGTTCATCTCTATGGAATCACTGCGCATCTACAACACGCTCGCGCGTGACAAGCAAGTCTTCGTGCCGCGCCAGTCCGGCGAAGTGCGGATGTACGTATGCGGGATCACCGTCTACGACTATTGTCACGTGGGCCACGCGCGCATGCTGGTCGTGTTCGACCTCGTCCAGCGCTGGCTGCGTGCGATCGGCTATCGGGTCACGTACGTGCGCAACATCACCGATATCGACGACAAGATCATCCGCCGCGCGCTCGAAAACGGCGAGACGATCAAGTCGCTGACCGACCGGTTCATCGGCGCGATGCACGAGGATGAAGCCGCGCTCGGCATCCAGCGGCCCGACATCGAGCCGCGCGCGACGCAGTTCATTCCGCAGATGCTCGGCATGATCGAGAAGCTCGAGACGAACGGCTACGCGTACCAGGCGGCCGACGGCGACGTCAATTATTCGGTGCGCAAGTTCGCGAACTACGGGAAGCTCTCGGGCAAGTCGCTCGACGACCTGCGCGCGGGCGAGCGCGTCGCCGCGAACGACGCGAAGGAAGATCCGCTCGATTTCGTGTTGTGGAAGCGCGCGAAGGCGGACGACCCGCAAGGCGCGTCGTGGGCATCGAAGTACGGGATGGGCCGGCCGGGCTGGCACATCGAGTGCTCCGCGATGGGCTGCACGCTGCTCGGCGAGCATTTCGACATCCACGGCGGCGGGCAGGACCTGCAATTCCCGCACCACGAGAACGAAATCGCGCAGAGCGAAGGCGCGACCGGCCAGACGTTCGTCAATTACTGGATGCACAACGGCTTCGTGCAGGTCGACAACGAGAAGATGTCGAAATCGCTCGGCAACTTCTTCACGATCCGCGAAGTGCTCGAGCGGTACGACGCCGAGGTCATGCGCTTCTTCATCGTGCGCACGCACTATCGGTCGCCGCTCAATTACAGCGACGTGCATCTCGACGATGCGCGCGCGTCGCTCACGCGCCTGTACACGGCGCTGAAGGATGTCGAGCCCGACGCGCTCGCGCTCGACTGGAACGAGCCGCACGCGCAGCGTTTCGCGGCGGCGATGAACGACGACATCAACACGCCGGTCGCGGTGGCGACGCTGTTCGAACTGGCGGGCGAGGTCAACCGCACGCGCGATGTGTCGCTCGCGCGGCAGCTGAAACACCTGGCGGGCCTGCTGGGCCTGCTTGGCCGCGAACCGCGCGCGTTCCTGCAGCAGGGCACCGGTGCCGCGCAGGCAGGCGGGCTCGCAGCCGACGAGATCGAAGCGAAGATCGCCGCGCGTGTCGCGGCGAAGCAAGCGAAGGACTATGCCGAAGCGGACCGGATTCGGGCGGAACTGCTCGACGCCGGCATCGCTCTTGAAGACAAACCGGGCGGATCGACCGAATGGCGTCGCGTATGAGCGCGGCGCGTTCCACTGACCGATCCGTCAGGTAGGAGGCAAGATGGCAACGGCAAGAAAAGCGCCGGTCAGGCGCGCGACCCCGGTCGCCGCGCGTCCGGCAGCCAGGCGCGCGCCGGCGGCGAAGACGGACGCGACGCGCGCCGTGCCGAACGGCGCGCTCAACGGTCATGCGAGGCCCGCGCGCGCGAAGGGCGCGGACGCGGCGCAGCCGGAGGCCGCGATGGCGGCCGCCGACGCGGTGCGCAAGGTGCGTGCATCCGATGCGGCAGCCGACGGCGCCGATGGTGTCGTGCGTCCCGCTTACTGGGACAAAGCATGCGCCGATCTCGTCAAGCGCGACCGCATCCTGAAGAAACTGATCCCGAAGTTCGGTCCCGCGCATCTTGTGAAGCGCGGCGACCCGTTCGTCACGCTCGCGCGTTCGGTTGTCGGCCAGCAGATCTCGGTGCCGTCCGCGCAGGCGCTGTGGGCGCGCATCGAGGATGCGTGTCCGAAACTCGCACCGCAACCGGTCATCCGGCTCGGCGCGGACAAGCTGATCGCATGCGGGCTGTCGAAGCGCAAGACGGAATACATTCTCGATCTCGCGCAACACTTCGTGTCCGGCGCGCTGCACGTCGACAAATGGACGTCGATGGACGACGAGGACGTGATCGCGGAACTCACGCAGATCCGCGGCATCAGTCGCTGGACGGCCGAGATGTTCCTGATCTTCAACCTGTCGCGGCCGGACGTGCTGCCGCTCGACGATCCGGGCCTGATCCGGGCGATCAGCGTCAATTACTTCAGCGGGGAGCCCGTCACGCGCAGCGAGGCGCGCGAGGTGGCAGCCAACTGGGAGCCGTGGCGTACCGTCGCGACCTGGTACATGTGGCGCAGCCTCGACGCGCCCGACGCCGATTGATGGCTATCGGGTTTTAAACATCAATAGTTGAGAGCCGGTTTTGCACATCGCCCGCGCGGGTAGAATACGCGCTGCCGCAAGACCCAAGGATTCGAACACATGAAGACCACGTTTCTGGATTTCGAACAGCCGATCGCCGAACTCGAGGCCAAGATCGAAGAGTTGCGATTCGTGCAGGACGACTCGGCTGTCGATATTTCGGAAGAAATCGAGCGGCTGTCGAAGAAGAGCCAGCAACTGACGAAGGACCTCTACGCGAACCTGTCGCCGTGGCAGGTCTCGCAGATCGCGCGTCATCCGCAGCGTCCGTACACGCTCGATTACGTTGCGGAACTGTTTACCGATTTTCACGAACTGCATGGCGACCGCGCATTCGCGGACGACCTGTCGATCGTCGGCGGTCTCGCGCGCTTCGGCGGCCATCCGTGCATGGTGATCGGCCATCAGAAGGGCCGCGACACGAAGGAACGCGCGGCGCGCAACTTCGGGATGCCGCGTCCGGAAGGCTATCGCAAGGCCGAGCGCCTGATGCGTCTCGCCGAGAAGTTCGGGCTGCCGATCTTCACGTTCGTCGATACGCCGGGCGCCTATCCGGGCATCGGCGCGGAAGAGCGCGGCCAGTCGGAAGCGATCGGCCGCAATCTGTACGTGATGGCCGAACTGAAGACGCCGATCATCACGACCGTGATCGGCGAGGGCGGTTCGGGCGGCGCGCTCGCGATCGCCGTGGCCGACACCGTGATGATGCTGCAGTTCTCGACCTACTCGGTGATCTCGCCGGAAGGCTGCGCGTCGATCCTGTGGAAGAGTGCCGCGAAGGCGCCCGAAGCCGCGGAAGCACTGGGCCTGACCGCCCATCGCCTGAAGGCGCTCGGCCTGATCGACAAGATCATCAACGAGCCGCTCGGCGGTGCGCACCGCGATCCGAAGGGCATGGCCGCGCTGCTGCGCCGCGCGCTTGCCGATTCGCTGCGCCAGTTCCAGGGCATGAGCATCGATGCGCTGCGCGAGCGCCGCTTCGAGCGCCTGATGGCCTACGGCAAGTTCAAGGAAACCACGCCCGGCGCATGACCGGCGTGTTCACATCGCGCGCCGTCCGGCGCGCGTCCCTCTCGTGATCCCCCCGACCGAACTTTTCGCCGACCGCGTCGTACTCGACGCGGTCGGCGTTGCGCTTGCCGATCTGCCGGCCGATGCGCGCATCGCGATCGCGTACAGCGGCGGCCTCGACTCGACGGTGCTGCTCGATGCGGCCGTGCGCATGGCCGGCGCGTCGCGCTGCGTCGCGCTGCACGTGCATCACGGCCTGAGTGCGAACGCCGACGCCTGGGTGGCGCATGCGCAAGCGACGGCCGAGCGCCTTGGTGTCACGTTCGAATCGGAGCGTGTCGACGTGCCGCGCGACAGCGGCCTCGGCATCGAGGCGACCGCCCGCGAGCGTCGCTATGCGGCGCTCGATGCGATGTGCGAGCGTCACGGCGTGGCGGCGCTCTGGGTCGCGCAGCATGCGGACGACCAGGCCGAGACCGTGCTGCTGCAACTGTTGCGCGGCGCGGGGATCGCAGGCCTGGCCGCGATGGCGCCGCGCTATCGCCCCGACGGCGCGAGCGTCGAGCGCGTGCGGCCGTTCCTGCGATTGTTGCGTGCCCAACTGGAGCGTTACGCGGCGCAGCGTGAGCTCGCGTGGATCGACGACGAATCGAACGGCGACACGCGCTACGCGCGCAATGCGTTGCGCATCGACGTGCTGCCGACGCTCGCCATGCACTTCCCGGGCTTTCGCGATGCGCTGGGCCGTGCGGCCCAGCATGCGGCCGCCGCGCAACGGCTGCTCGACGACCTGGCCGAACTGGATTTCGCCGGCGCCGCGCGCGACGACGGCCGCGCGCTGTCGCGCGATGCGCTGGTCGCGTTCGACGACACGCGCGGCGCGAACCTGCTGCGTTTCTGGATGCGCCGGCTCGGCTTGCCCAGTGCGTCGGCAGGCCGGCTCGCGAACATGATGCGGCAACTGCGCGATGCGCACGACGCGCATGCGCTGCGGGTCGATCACGCGGGGCAGTGTCTGCGACTCTATCGTGATGTCGTGTACTGGGAGGCGGGCGACAGTGCCGACCCGGCCGACGACGGCACCGGGATGTCGCGTCCCGAGTCCTCGCTCGCCTGGGACGGACAGGAAGTCTGGCACGTGCCGGCGTGGCGCGGCACGTTCGTGTTCGCGCCGGCCGAGGCCGGCAGCGACGGGGCGGTGCCGGAGGCGCTGCTGCGCGGTGCGACACTCGTCGTGCGCGCCCGAGCGGGCGGCGAGCGGCTGCGCACGTCGCCCGGTGGCCCGGGGCGCACGCTGAAGAACCTGTTCCAGGAGCGCGGCGTGCCGGCGTGGCAGCGCGACGTGCCGCTGCTGTTCGCGGGCGACCGGCTCGTCTACGTGCCGCGGCTCGGCGTGAATCATGGCGACGGGCTTTCCGGCGACGGGCTCTCGGGCGACGGTGGATGGCGCCGGATCGAGTGGCGTCCCGACCTGCTGATCGCGTAGCGGCGGCATGCTTGCGGCCGCGTGATCGCGCGCCGGTTTTCACCATTTGGTAAACAGCGCCGGAACGCCTGCCAAACCGGCGAGCGGCTTGTCAAGCGGGCCTCTATCGGGTACGCTCGGACGTTTGCTCGGCTCGATTTTTGAGCGTTTTGTGCAGGTTTTCCGCGTGACGTACCCGGTTTGCGCGGCCTGATCGGCCTTCCGGGCAAAATCCGTCACGCTTGCGTGTTGCGTCCCAGCCGTCCCTCTCGTCGTCCGTCCACAGCCACAAGCCGCGTGACCGAACGGCAACGCGGCCTGCCCAGCGCGCCCGTGCGGTTTCTCCTCCAGTTCAGAACGACAATGGCACTCATCGTACACAAATACGGCGGCACTTCGATGGGCTCGGTCGAGCGCATCAAGAACGTCGCGAAACGCGTCGCAAAATGGCATCAGGCCGGGCACCAGATGGTGGTCGTGCCGTCCGCGATGTCCGGCGAAACCAACCGTCTGCTCGGTCTCGCGAAAGAGATTTCGAGCCAGCCGAGCCCGCGTGAGCTCGACATGATCGCGTCGACCGGCGAGCAGGTCAGCGTCGGCCTGCTGTCGATCGCGCTGCAGGAAATCGGCGTCGAAGCCGTGAGCTATGCCGGCTGGCAAGTGCCGATCAAGACGGACAACGCGTACACGAAGGCGCGTATCCACTCGATCGACGACGAGCGGGTGAAGGCCGATCTGAACGCCGGCAAGGTCGTGATCATCACGGGTTTCCAGGGCGTCGATCCGGACGGCCACATCACGACGCTGGGCCGCGGCGGCTCGGACACGTCGGCGGTGGCGGTCGCGGCCGCGCTGGATGCCGCAGAGTGCCTGATCTACACGGACGTCGACGGCGTCTACACGACCGACCCGCGCGTGGTCGAAGAGGCGCGACGCCTCGACCGCGTGACGTTCGAGGAAATGCTGGAAATGGCCAGCCTCGGCTCGAAGGTCCTGCAGATCCGCTCGGTCGAATTCGCCGGCAAATACCAGGTGAAGACGCGTGTGCTGTCGAGCCTGACCGATCCGCTGATTGCGCTCGACGAAGAAATGCGCTCGGGCACCCTGATTACTTTTGAAGAAGACGAGACCATGGAAAAGGCAGTCATTTCCGGCATCGCGTTCCAGCGCGACGAAGCACGCATTGCGGTGATGGGCGTGCCCGACAAGCCGGGCATCGCGTATCAGATCCTCGGCCCGGTCGCCGACGCGAACGTCGACGTCGACATGATCATCCAGAACCAGAGCGTCGAAGGCAAGACCGACTTCACGTTCACGGTCGGTCGCGGCGACTACCAGAAGGCAATGGACATCCTCACCAACCAGGTGAAGGGCCATGTGAGCGCCGAGCGCGTGCAGGGCGACCCGAAGGTGTCGAAGGTGTCGGTCGTCGGTGTCGGCATGCGTTCGCACGTGGGCGTCGCGAGCAAGATGTTCCGCACGCTGTCGGAAGAGGGCATCAACATCCAGATGATCTCGACGTCCGAAATCAAGATTTCGGTGCTGATCGACGAGAAGTACATGGAGCTGGCCGTCCGCGCGCTGCACAAGGCATTCGAACTCGAGCAGGCAGCGTGAATTTATGTGTGATGCATTGAAGAAAATGCATCACGGAAATTGACGAGCGGTTCGAAACCCTATATTATTTCGTTCTCGTCGCACTGCCTCCCTGGTGCGAGCGAAAGTTTGGGAGACGTGGCCGAGAGGTCGAAGGCACTCCCCTGCTAAGGGAGCATCTGGGCCAAAACCTGGATCGAGGGTTCGAATCCCTCCGTCTCCGCCAAAAGCGGTGACAAAGCCCCGCAAGTTCTCGGACTTGCGGGGCTTTTTCTTTTCCCGCTTCCTTTCCGGCTACGCCGCTCGGGCATTCCGTCCTGACCATCATCCTTTCGCATCGACCTGTCGACGGATTCGCCGACATACGCGGCGGCGTCCGATGTTGCGAATCGCGGCGATCGGCGCTCATTGAAATAAAAATGAAAGCATCCGTGTAAGGATCGAGTCGCTCTCATTCATCGCTCCCCACATTCCGTTCTTGCGCACCGACGCGCCGCGTTTCCGAAAAAAATGCGGCATCGCACCGATCCGTGCGATCGATGCCGCTCCGCACTACAAAAAATTACTCATAAAAATCAGAAGCCTATCTGCGGGACATAAAACGAAGCTCTGCTGCGCTGCAAAAAATAATCAACCGCTTTATGCTGGTAAACCCGATTGCGTTTGAGCGGCATCAAGCTTTGCCCTGATCCCGCTTTACATTTTGCCAACATTGGCGATCCACGAAATCTAGCTGTCGATTTGATTTCGTTCCCATCGTCACGTCTGTTCCCACTACAGCGCGCGACCCTCTCAAGGCCTGTTGACATGCATGATTTCCCCTTTCTGAGCCTGGCGATCTGGGTTCCGATCCTGTTCGGCGCGTGCCTGCTGCGCGCCGGTTCCGACCGTCATCCGCATCGCACGAGACTGATCGCGCTCGTCGGCGCACTCGCGGGGCTGGCCGCCGTCGTGCCGCTCGTCACCGGTTTCGATTCGCACTCGGCCGCGATGCAGTTCGCCGAAACCCGCGACTGGCTGGCGGCCTTCAACGCCGGCTGGCGCGTCGGGATCGACGGCGCGTCGCTGTGGCTCGTCGTGCTGACCGCCTTCACGACGCTCGTCGTCGTGATCGCGTCGTGGGAATCGGTCACGGTGCGGGTCGCGCAGTACTACGCGTCGTTCCTGATCCTGTCGGGGCTGATGGTCGGCGTGTTCGTCGCGCAGGACGGGCTGCTGTTCTTCATCTTCTTCGAGGCGACGCTGATTCCGCTGTACCTGCTGATCGGCACGTGGGGCAGGGAGCATCGCGTCTACGCGGCCGTGAAATTCTTCTTCATCTCGTTCGCGGGTTCGCTGCTGCTGTTGATGGCGATGCTGTACCTGTTCGCGAAGTCGCACACGTTCGACATGAACGCATGGCGCACACTGCAGCTCGGCTTCGCGCCGCAATTGCTGGTGTTTCTCGGCTTCTTCGCCGCGTTCGCGGTCAAGGTGCCGATGTGGCCGGTGCATACGTGGCTGCGCGACGTTTACACGGACGGCCCGACGGGCGCCGCGCTGATGCTCGCGATGCTCAAGCTCGGCGGTTACGGCTTCCTGCGCTTCGCGCTGCCGATCACGCCGGACGCGAGCCACTTCTTCGCGCCGGCCGTGATCGCGCTGTCGCTGTTCGCGATCGTCTACGCGAGCCTGATCGCGCTCGCGCAGACCGACCTTGGCAAGCTGCTCGCGTATTCGACGGTCGCGCACATGGGGATCGTCACGCTCGGCCTGTTCCTGTTCAACCAGATCGGCGTCGAAGGCGCGATCGTGCAGCTCGTGTCGTACGGCTTCGTCGCGGGCGCGATGCTGCTCTGCGTGAGCGTGCTGGTCGATCGCACGAAGCAGCGCGAGATCGGCGCATACGGCGGCGTGGCGGGCGTGATGCCGCGCTTCGCGACGTTCGCGCTGCTGTTCGCGATGGCCAACGTCGGCCTGCCGGGCACGTCGGGTTTCGTCGGCGAGTTCATGGTCATCATGGGCGCGATCCGCGTCAACTTCTGGATCGGCGCAATCGCCGCGCTCACGCTGATTCTCAGCGCGTCGTACACGCTTTGGATGGTCAAGCGCGTCGTGTTCGGCAAGGTCGCCAGCCCGCGCATCGCGAAGCTCGCGGACCTCAGCCGCCGCGAGATCGTGATGTTCGCGTCGCTCGCGCTGATCGTGCTGATGGTCGGCGTCGATCCGAAGCCGTTCACCGACGCGATCGATCCGACCGTCGCACGGCTGATCGACGACGCCAGCCGTTCGAAGCTGCCGGCCGGGGACGGCGTTGCACCGGCGCAGCCGGCGTTCATGGCATCGGCGCACGGCTGAATCGCGTGACCTCGCGCACGACGGCTGCATCGCGCGGCGATGCGGTCGTTGTGCGCACATCCATCTTGGCGGGCGCGAACGCGCGAACGTTGTCGCCCGGTCTTCGGCCGGCTTCCGGCTGCGTGAAATTGCCCCGCGACAATCTGTCTCACAGCAGATTCTGCAATGATGATTTGCCGCATCCACCGGTTTTTCATCGCACCCGCGCGACGTATGATTCGGCCACTTTCGTGGATCGAATGCGCATCGGGCATACGCAACGGATTCAATGACCCTCGGGCGGTGTGATGAAAAGAAGAGCTTCAAAAGGCTGGATTGCGCTGATGTCGATCGGCGCGGCGCTAAGCCTGTCAGGTTGTAAGTTAGATGTACTAAATCCGAAAGGAAGCGTCGGCGCCGCCGAAAAGGCGCTGATCGCCACCTCGACATGGGCGATGCTGGTCGTCGTCGTGCCGGTGATCCTGCTCACGCTGTGGTTCGCGTGGCGTTACCGCGCATCGAACCGCAACGCCACCTACGCGCCGAACTGGTCGCACTCGACCGCGATCGAGGTCGTGATCTGGACGGTGCCGACGCTGATCATCCTGTTCCTCGGCGTGCTCACGTGGAAAACCACGCACGAGCTCGATCCGTACAAGCCGCTCGAGTCGTCGGTGAAGCCGATCGACGTCGAGGTCGTCGCGCTCGACTGGAAGTGGCTGTTCATCTATCCGGAACTCGGCATCGCGTCGGTGAACCAGCTCGCGATTCCGGTCGGCACGCCGGTGAATTTCCGCATCACGTCGGATTCGGTGATGAACTCGTTCTTCATTCCGCAGCTCGGCGGCCAGGTCTACGCGATGGCCGGCATGCAGACGCGCCTGCACCTGATCGCTGACGAAGCCGGCGACTACGCGGGCACGTCCGCCAACTTCAGCGGCCGCGGTTTCTCCGACATGAAGTTCCGCACGCTCGCCGAGCCGCGCGAGCAGTTCGACGCATGGGTGCAGAAGGTGAAGGCCTCGCCCGAGCGGCTCGACGCGACCGTGTACGGCACCGTCGCGCAGCCGAGCGAGAAGGCGCCGGTGCGCTACTTCTCGTCGGTGGATCCGCGGCTCTTCCACAACATCATCGCGAAATACAACGACGGCCACGTTCTCGACCTGAAGGACGCCGCCTGCGGCACGAAGGGGTAACGCATGTTCGGAAAACTCACACTATCGGCGATCCCGTTCGATCAGCCCATCATCATGGTGGCCGGCGCCTTCATGGGGCTGGTCGTGCTGGGCATCCTCGCCGCGCTGACGATCACCGGCCGCTGGAAGTGGCTGTGGACGGAATGGCTGACGACGGTCGACCACAAGAGACTCGGCGTGATGTACATCATCGTCGCGCTGATCATGCTGCTGCGCGGCTTCGCCGACGCGATCATGATGCGCATGCAGCTCGCGCTCGCGTACAACGCGCCCGGCTACCTGCCACCGCACCACTATGACCAGATCTTCACGGCACACGGCGTGATCATGATCTTCTTCATGGCGATGGTGTTCATGGTCGGCCTGATGAACCTGGTCGTGCCGCTGCAGATCGGCGCGCGCGACGTCGCGTTCCCGTTCATCAACTCGCTGTCCTTCTGGATGACGGCAGTCAGCGCGATCCTGATCAACGTGTCGCTCGTGATCGGCGAGTTCGCGCAGACGGGCTGGCTCGCGTATCCGCCGCTGTCGGAGCTGCAGTACAGCCCGGGGGTAGGGGTCGACTACTACCTGTGGGCGCTGCAGATTTCGGGCGTCGGCACGCTGCTGACCGGCGTGAACTTCTTCGTGACGATCATCAAGATGCGCGCGCCCGGCATGACGCTGATGAAGATGCCGGTGTTCACGTGGACGGCCCTCTGCACGAACGTGCTGATCATGGCGTCGTTCCCGATCCTGACCGCGACGCTCGCGCTGCTCGGCCTGGACCGTTACCTCGGCATGCACTTCTTCACGAACGAAGCCGGCGGCAACGCGATGCTGTACCTGAACCTGATCTGGGCGTGGGGCCATCCGGAGGTGTACATCCTGATCCTGCCGGCGTTCGGCATCTTCTCGGAAGTCATCGCGACGTTCTCGAAGAAGCCGCTGTTCGGCTACAAGACGATGGTGTACGCGACCTGCGCGATCATGGTGCTGTCGTTCCTCGTGTGGCTGCATCACTTCTTCACGATGGGGTCCGGTGCGAACGTGAACGCGTTCTTCGGCATCATGACGATGATCATCGCGATCCCGACCGGCGTGAAGGTATTCAACTGGCTGTTCACGATGTATCGCGGCCGGATCGAATTCACGACGCCCGTGCTGTGGACGATCGGCTTCATGGTCACGTTCACGCTCGGCGGCATGACCGGCGTGATGATGGCGATCCCGGGCGCGGACTTCGTGCTGCACAACAGCCTGTTCCTGATCGCGCACTTCCACAACGTGATCATCGGCGGCGTGCTGTTCGGTTATCTCGCGGGCTTCAACTACTGGTTCCCGAAGGCGTTCGGCTTCAAGCTGAACGAGAAGCTCGGCAAGGCCGCGTTCTGGTTCTGGCAGATCGGCTTCTACGTCGCGTTCGTGCCGCTCTACGTGCTCGGCTTCATGGGCATGACGCGTCGTCTGAACCACTACGACAACCCGGCGTGGCATCCGTGGCTGCTGGTCGCCGCGTTCGGCGCCGTGCTGATCGCGATCGGCATCGCATGCCAGCTGCTGCAACTGGTCGTCAGCATCCGCAACCGCAACCTGCCGGCGTATCGCGACACCACGGGCGATCCGTGGGGCGGCCGCACGCTGGAATGGGCGACCTCGTCGCCGCCGGCCGACTACAACTTCGCGGTGCTTCCGCAAGTGCGCACGCTGGACGCGTACGCCGACATGAAGGCACGCGGCGACGGCCGGCCGAACCCGGCGACGATCCGCGACATCCACATGCCGTCGAACACGTGTGCGGGTCTCGTCATCGCGGTCTTCAGCCTGGTGCTCGGCTTCGCGCTGGTATGGCACATCTGGTGGATGGCGATCGGCGGACTGGTCGGCATCATCGCGACGCTCGTGGTCTACAGCTCGCGTGACAACGACGGCTACTACATCCCGGCGTCGAAAGTGCGCAAGATCGAAGAGAAGCAACCGGCGGCGCGCGTGGCCACGCGTGTCGACGACGTGGAACTGGAGGCCAACTGATGCTGCAGAAAACCTTGAGCGCAACCCTGCTCGAGCACGACGACCATCCGCCGTCGCACTCGGTGTTCGGCTTCTGGCTGTACCTGATGACCGACTGCGTGATCTTCGCGGCGCTGTTCGCGACGTTCGCGGTGCTCGGCAACCAGCACGCGGGCGGTCCGACCGCGAAGGACCTGTTCGACATTCCGGGCGTCGCGGTCGAAACCGCCGCGCTGCTGCTGTCGAGCATCACCTACGGCTTCGCGATGCTGGCCGCGTACAAGCAGCGGCGCGGCGCGCTGCTCGCGTGGCTCGCGGTGACGTTCGTGCTCGGCGCGGCGTTCCTCGCGATGGAACTGCGCGAGTTCTCGCACCTGATCGCGGATGGCGCGGGCCCGCAGCGCAGCGCGTTCCTGTCCGCGTTCTTCACGCTGGTCGGCACGCACGGGCTGCACGTGACGGCCGGCCTGCTGTGGATGATCGTGCTCGCGGGGCAGATCGTATTGCGCGGCGGTGACCTGACCGACCGCGACCTGCGGCGTCTGACGTGCCTGAGCCTCTTCTGGCACTTCCTCGACATCGTGTGGATCTGCGTGTTTTCCTTTGTCTATCTCGCGAGCGTGATCTAAATGGCCCATTCGCATTCGTCTCAACTCGAAGAAGGGCACGGCAGCGTCGGCGGCTATGTCGCCGGGTTCATCCTGTCGGTGCTGCTCACGGCCGCGTCGTTCGGTCTCGTGATGGGCGGCGTGCTGTCGCCGCACGCATCGCTGATCGCGCTGGCCGCGCTCGCATTCGTTCAGATCGTCGTGCACCTCGTGTACTTCCTGCACATGAACGGCTCGTCCGGCCAGCGCTGGAACGTGATGGCGTTCAGCTACACCGTGCTGACCGCGGCGATCCTGATCGTCGGCACGCTGTGGGTGATGCACAACGTCAGCATGAACATGATGTCGCGCTGAGCGGCATCGCGGCGCAGCGGACGATCTCCATGCGCATTCATGCAAAAAGGCGGCACGCGAGTGTCGCCTTTTTCTATTTCGGCGCGCCTCGCACGCCGGTCAGTGCGTGTCCGTGCGCGCGTCCGCCGTCAGTGCATGCGTGCAGTCCGCGCGATATTCGGCGGCGAGCCGCTGCTGCGCGCCGTCGAGATCGTCGGGATAGTAGGGGCTGTTGTGCGACGGGTCGTAGCCGACCTGTTCGAGTTCGGTCAGCTCGCGCACGAGATCCGCGTGCGTGACTTCATGCCGCGTGTGAACGAACGGGTAGGCGTTGCATTCCTGCGGCGTCAGGTGAGGCGCCGCGAACGCGGCGGTGCAGGCGCATGCGCTTAGCATGCAGGCGACGGTAATCGACAGTTTCATCCGGTGGCTCCTGAATTCGCGGCCCGATGCCGCATGACGTCAGCGTAGGCAGCGCGCGGAGCCAGGTGGGCGACGCACGGATGAAACATGTTTCACCCGCATTCGCCCGATGCCGAATGAAGCTATTTTCATCTAACGCCGGACGGCGATCGACACGGCTACGATAGTTGCGCGCGCATCGGTGCGCGCGTCGTGATATCCATTGCGAGGACGGGCATGCGAGTACTGACGGTCGAAGACGATGCGGTGACCGCGAACGAGATCGTTGGCGAACTGACCGCGCGCGGATTCGAGGTCGACTGGATCGACAACGGCCGCGAAGGAATGATGCGCGCGATGAGCGCATCCTACGATGCGATCACGCTCGACCGGATGCTGCCCGGCGCTGACGGCCTCGCGATCCTGACCGCGATGCGCACGGTCGGTATCGATACGCCGGTGCTGATGCTGAGCGCGCTCGGTGACGTCGACGAACGCATCCGCGGGCTGCGCGCGGGCGGCGACGACTACCTGACCAAGCCGTTCGATTCCGGCGAGCTGAGCGCGCGTATCGAAGTGCTGCTGCGCCGCCGGCAGGCCTCGGGCGTGCCGCAGCAGACGCTGTTGACGGTCGGCGCACTCGAACTCGACCTCATTTCGCGTTGCGCGCGCCGCGGCGTCGACGAGATTCCGTTGCTGCCCACCGAGTTTCGCGTCCTCGAATTCATGATGCGCAACGCGGGGCAGACGATCACGCGCACGATGCTGTTCGAGGCCGTGTGGGGCTATCACTTCGATCCGGGCACCAACCTGATCGATGTCCACATGGGGCGGCTGCGCAAGAAGATCGACCCGCCGGGCGCCGTGCCGATGATCCAGACCGTGCGCGGCTCGGGCTACATGCTCCGATGACGGAGGCACGGATGGATGCGGACCGTGCGGCGAACTTCACGCGTCGCTGGCATACGACGACGTTTCGCTGGTTGTGCGCGTACGCGGCGATCTTCTCGGTTTCGCTGCTGCTGCTCGCGGGCGTGATCAACGTCGCCGCGACGCACACGATGGCGCGCGACACCGACGAGGTGCTCGCGTGGCAACTGATCTACTTCGATTCGATCCCCGACGCCGAGCTGCCGCTTGCGATTCACCGGCGGCTCGAGCACGAGCACATGCATACGAATTTCTACGGACTGTTCGACGCGAGCGGGCGCCGCGTGGCCGGCGACATCGCGACGCCGCCGGCGCTGCGCACGGATCGCCGTGGACGCACGCTCGACCGTACGCTCGTGCCGCTCGACGGCCAGCCCGCGCCGATCACGCGCGCGATGGCCGTGCACCGCGACGACGGGATGACGCTGGTGGTCGCGCGCGACCTGTCGCATTTCATCCAGATTCGCGAAGTCGCGATCCGCGGACTCGTGATCGGCGGCGTGCTGATCCTGATCGCGGGCATCGCGGGCGGCAGCATGCTCGGCATGCGGCAGATCCGCCGCGTCGCCGCGATCCGGCGCGTCACGCGACAGATCGCCGAGGGCGATCTCGGCAAGCGGTTGCCGGTGGGCCGCTACGACGAGCTCGACCTGCTCGCGCATCTCGTGAACCACATGCTCGACGAAGTCGAGCGGCTGATGGGCGAGGTGCGTCACACCTGCGACGGCATCGCGCACGATCTGCGCACGCCGCTCGCGCGCGTGCATACGATGCTGGCGCGGCTCGCCGAACAGCCGCATTGCGCGCACGATCCGGCGTCGGCGCAACTGCTGGCGTCGGCGCGCGATGAAACCGACCGGCTGCTCGAGCGCTTTCGCGCGATGCTGCGCATCTCCGAGATCGGGACGCTGAGCCGGCGCGGCGGGTTCGCCGCGGTGGACGTCGCGACATTGCTGCGCGACGTGTGCGAGCTGTACGAGCCGCTCGCCGAAGCGGGCGGCGTCGCATTCGGGCTCGACGCGATGCCGGTCGACGGTATTCATGGCGACCGAGCGTTGCTGTTCGAGGCATTCAGCAATCTCGCGGACAACGCGATCAAGTTCACGCCGCCCGGCGGTCGCGTGCGCGTCGCGCTCCACGCGACGCCGAACGGCCCGCTCGTGCGGTTCGAGGACACCGGGCCCGGGATCGCACCGGGCGAGCGCGACGCGGTGCTCGAGCGCTTCTATCGCGGCGCGCGCACGCGTCACGTGAACGGTTCGGGGCTCGGATTGAGCATCGTGTCGGCGGTGATGCGCGTGCACGGCTTCGCGCTGCGGATCGGCGATGCGCAGCCGGCCGGTGCGGCGATCACCGTCGAATGCTGGCCGCGCTCGCTCGGATGAGCGCACGGGAAAACGATCGATGCGCATCCTGCTGATTTCCCCCCCGACGCCGGAGGCGGCGCGGCTCAACAAGGCGTTCCGCGAAAGCACGCACGGTGTGGAGCGCGTCGACGAGTGGCGCGACGGCTGCTTCGCGGCGACGCAGGACCGCTTCGACGCGATCGTGCTTGTCGAACCCGATGCGGCTGCCGGGACCGTGCTGCTCGACATGTTGCCGCGGCTTGCCGCCTCGGCTGGCGGCGCGACGATCGCCGCGCTCGTCGTCGGTGCGACGCCCGCACGGCGTGCGCGAATGCTGCAGGCCGGCTGCGACGTGTGTCTTGCCCAGCCGTGTTCGTTCGTGGAACTGCACGAACGCTTGCGCGCGCTGTGGCGTCGCGCGGGCGTCATCGCGTTGCGCGAGTCGGTGCGGCTCGACGCGGCCACGCGCGCGCTCGAGGAGCGCGGCCGCAGGCTCGCACTCAGCGCACGCGAATTCCGTGTCGTCGAATGCCTGCTGCGCGAAGCCGGGCGGCCGGTCGGGCGCGATGCCGTGCTGCGTTACGCATGGGGCGAAGCCGACATCGAACCGGAAACCGTCAATGCGCTGGTCGTGCGGCTGCGGCGCAAGCTCGTCGCGCACGCGTTTTCCGCGCGCATCGAGACGGTTGCGCGATTCGGATTCAGGTTCGATGCCGGCGGTTGACGACGCGGTATCGCTCGGGCTTGAGAACGGCGAATGGCGAACGGACGCCGGCGGTATGGCGCGCGGCGTCGCCGTTGCGGCGCAATCAGTGCGAATAAAGCTCGCGGTTGAGTTGCGCGAGCTGGCCGTCGCGTTGGGCGCGAACGAGTTCGCGATAGACCTGGGCACGCGTGAGCGGCGTCACCGGCGGCGCATGCCACGCATTGCGCGATGACGCCCGCGCGGGGGCAGTCGATGCAAGCGTCTGCGGCGCGCTCGCCGCGGCGGATTGCGATGCGGCGGCACGGCCGGGCGGCGCGACACAGAGGGCGCAGAGCAGGGTGGCGAACAGCAGTGTCTTCATGACGTGATCCTTTGCGAAGGGCGGAGACCGGCGCCGCGAATGCGAAGCCGGCAGGTCACACGTTATCGGGCGCGCTCCGTCGGGCACCGGGCGCGCCGATGAAGAAACGTTCATGAACGCGCGTCGCGCCAGCCGCCGCCGAGCGCGCGTACGAGCGCGACGGACGCTTGCAGGCGTCGGGCATCGACGTCGAGCGACGCGATCTGCGTATCGAGCTCGGTCGTCTGCGCGGTGACCACGTCGAGATAGCTGACGGCGCCGTCGCGATAGCGCGACATCGCAAGCGCAAGCGACTGCTGCGCCGCGACGAGCGCGGCGTCGTCCTGGGCTGATTCGTCTCCGAGCCGGTGCAGCAGCGCGAGATCGTCCTCGACTTCGCGGAACGCCGCCAGTACGACGCTTCGGTAACGTGCGCCCTGTTCGGCGAACTGCGCGCGCGCGTGGCGTACGCCCGCCGCACGCAGGCCGCCGTCGAACAGTGTCGTCGCGAGGCGCGGCCCGATCGACCAGATTTCGTTCGGTGCGGCGAGCCACGGCGAGAACGTGTCGCTCTGGAAGCCCGCGTCGAGGCCGAGCGACAGGTCCGGGAAGTACGCGGCGCGCGCGACGCCGATCCGTGCGTTCGCGGCCGCGACGCGGCGTTCCGCGGCGGCAATGTCCGGGCGGCGTTCGAGCAGCGTCGACGCGAGCCCGGTCGGAATCGACGGAACGGCGGGCAGCGCGGCGGCGGCCGGCAGCGAGAACGTCGACGCGGATACGCCGACGAGCACGGCGATCGCATGCTCGTCGAGCGCACGGCGCGCGGCGATGTCGGATGCGCGAGCCTGCGCGAGCGCGAGCTGCGTCTGCGCGCGCGATACATCGAGCCCCGATGCGAGGCCGCCGCGATGGCGGCTGACCGTCAGTTGCCACGCACGGCGGTACGCATCGATCGTCTGCGCGAGCGAGCCCGCTTCACGATCGAGTCCCGCGAGATCGAAGTAGGTGCTGGCGACGCGGGCCTGCAGGCTGAGCCGGACGGATGCGAGATCATCGGCCGCGGCTTGCGCGTGATCGCGGCCGGCGGCGACCGTGTTGCGGACCTTGCCCCACAGATCGATGTCGTAGCCGAGCCCGGCGTCGAGCGTGTTCGATTCGTAGACGTCGGGCTGCCCGCTGCCGCGCAGCGGCCGGCGCGCGGACTGCCGGTCGCGGTCGGTCTCCGCGCCGATGCCGATGGTCGGCAGCAACGCGGCATGCGCCTCGTCGAACAATGCAGCCGCTTCGTCGTGCCGTGCGACGGCGGCGGCGAGGTCCGGATTCGCGCGTGCGACGAGCGGCTCGAGCCGGTCGAGTGTCGCGTCCCCGTATACGCGCCACCAGCCGTCGCGCGGCAGGCGATCGGCCGGAGCGGCATCGACCCACGGGCCGGTTTCGCGAAACGCGGCCGGCACCGGCACGGCCGGCGCGTGATACGTCGGCGCGAACGAACAGCCGGCGAGCAGCGCGGCGCTGCCGAGCCAAGCAGCGAGCGTACGGTCAGCCATGCGCAGGCTCCTTCGTCGCGGTGCCGGCGATGCGCACCGGGTCGCCGTCCGCGAGCGAATCGGGTGGATTGTCGATCACGCGGTCGCTCGCCGCGAGCCCCGACGCGATCTCGACGCGCGTGCCGAGATCGGTCGCGATCGACACGTGGCGCAAGCGCGCATGCCCGGTCGTGTCGAGCACGGCGACCTGCAACCCGTCGTGGCGGAAGATCAGCGTGCTCGCCGGAATCGTCAGCGCGTGCGCGGCGTTGGCCACCGCGATCCGCACCTGCGCGTATTCGCCCGGGAACAGCGTGCCTGCCGGGTTCGCGATCGAGAACTGCGCAAGCAGCGTGCCGGAAGCCGGATCGATCGCCTGGGCGGAATCGGCGAGCGTCGCATCGAACGTCGTGCCGGGACGCTCGGGGACGGTCAGCGCGACATGCATGCCCGCACGGATCGCGCCCGCGTCGTCCTGCGGAATATGGACGTAGAGCCGCAGCCGCCGTGCATCCGAGACGGTGAAGAGCTCGGCGCCGTTGCCGCTGCCCGCGTCGATCAGCGCGCCGACATCGGTCTTGCGCGCGGTCACGACGCCATCGAACGGCGCGGTGAGGCGCTTGAACGATTCGAGCGCCTCGAGCCGCCGCACGTTCGCGGTGCTGGCGGCCACGGCCGCGCGTTTCGCATCGAGATCGCTGCGCTTCTCGTCGGCTTCCTGGCGCGACACCGAATCCTGCGCGAGCATCTCGGACCAGCGCGCGGCGGTGACGGCCGCGAGCCGTTCGTTCGCATTCGCGCTTTGCAGGTCGGCGCGCGCCTGCTGCAGCTGCTGGTCGAGGTCGGGCGTGTCGATCGACGCGAGCAACTGGCCGGCCTTCACGTGCGTGCCGATGTCGACGTACCACGCGTGCAGGTAGCCGGGCACGCGCGCGTAGATCGGCGCATCGACGTAGGCGTCGAGGCGGCCTGGCAGCACCAGCGCATCGGCGGTGGCCGGCTGCGGCGCGACCGTCGCGACGGTCGGGATCGCCTGGCTGGCGGTCCACGCGGCGACTTCACGCGCATCGTGCGCGCGCTCGACGGCGCCGGCCGCGGCGGCGGCAAGTGCCGCGATCACGCCGGCGATCGCGAGCGGTTTCAGGTAACGCGGCGTGGCGGGGGGACGGACGTCGAATTCAGTGGACATGCTGTTCTCCCGGAGTGAGGGACGGGGATTCGGAGTGGGGCGCACGATCGCGCCGATGGACGAGACTGAACACGACGGGCACGAACACGAGCGTCGCGACGGTCGCGCAGAGCAGGCCGCCGATCACCGCGCGGCCGAGCGGCGCGTTCTGTTCGCCGCCGTCGCCGAGGCCGAGCGCCATCGGCGCCATGCCGATGATCATCGCGAGCGCGGTCATCATCACGGGCCTGAAGCGCGTGAAGCCGGCCTCGAGCGCGGCGACGGTCGCGTCGGCCGTATGCGCGAGCCGCTCGCGCGCGAACGTGACGACCAGGATGCTGTTCGCGGTCGCGACGCCCATGCACAGGATCGCGCCCGTCAGCGCCGGCACCGACAGCGGCGTGCGCGTGACGAACAGCATCCACACGATGCCGGCGAGCGCCGCGGGCAGCGCGCTCACGATCACGAACGCGTCGCGCCACGAATGGAAGTTCACGACGATCAGCAGATAGATCAGCAGCACTGCGCCGGCAAGGCCCGCGAGCAGCCCGCCGAACGCGCTGCTCATCGTCTGCACCTGGCCGCGCAGGGTCACGCGCGACCCCTTCGGCAAGTCGGCCGCGCTTGCGTGGAGCACGCGCTCGATGTCGGCGCTGACCGCGCCGAGATCGCGGTCCTGGGTCGTCGCGAAGATGTCGTTCAGCGGCGCGATGTCGTAGTGCGACACGACCGCATCGGTCTGGCCGCGTACGATCGTCGCGAGGCCGCCGAGCAATTGCGGCGTGCCCGAGCGGCCCGTGACGGGCAGCGCGCGCAGGTCCGACAGCGACGTCATCCGGTACTGGGGTGTCTGCGCGACGATCGGGTAGGACACGCCGTTGTGCGGATCGAGCCAGTAGGTCGGCGAGACCTGGCTCGTGCCGGACAGGCTCGCGACGACGGCATTGGTGACGTCCTGCTCGGTGATGCCGAGCTGCGCGGCGAGCGCGCGGTCGACCGACACCGTGAACTGCGGATAGGTCGACGCCTGCTGCACGCGCGCGTCGGCGACGCCCGGCACCGTGCGGATGCGCCGCAGCAGCTCGGTCGCATACGCACGGTTCGCCGCCAGATCGGGGCCCGTCACCTGGACGTCGATCGGCGCGGGGGCGCCGAAGTTGAGGATCTGGCTGACGATGTCGGCAGGCAGGAACGAGAACGTGACGCCCGGGAACGCGCGCGGCAGCACGGCGCGCAGCTTCTTCACGTAGTCGGCGGTCGGCGCGTGCTCGCCGGTGAGCGACACGAGGATGTCGCCGTCCTGCGGGCCGATCGAGCCGCTGTTGCTGTAGGTGAGGTTGATCCCGCTGTTCGGCAGCCCCATGTTGTCGACGATGCTCGCGAGCGCGCGCGGCGGCACGACGCCGCGCACCGTGCGCTCGACGCGATCGAACAGCGCGGCCGTCTCCTCGATGCGCGTACCGATCGGCGCGCGCACGTGCAGCGCGATTTCGCCCGCGTCGACCGACGGGAAGAAGTTGCGGCCGAGCCCCGGCACCAGGACGAACGACAGCGCGACCGCCGTGAGGAACAGCACGACGAAGCGCGCGCGGTGCGCGAGCGCGAGGCCGAGCACGGCACGGTAGCCGGTGCGCAAGGCCGCGAAGCGGCGCTCGAAGCCCTGCTGGAACGAGACGAGCGGATTGCGCGCTCGCGGCGTCGGGAATGGCGCGCCGTGCGGCGCGAGCACAGCCGCCGGATGGGCGGCGTGCGGGCGCAGCAGGTAGCGCGCCATCATCGGCACGAACGTGCGCGACAGCACGAACGACGCGATCATCGCGAAGATCACGGCTTCGGCCATCGGCACGAACAGGAAGCGCGCGACGCCGTCGAGCAGCAGCATCGGCACGAACACGATGCAGATGCACAGCAGCGACACGAACGCGGGCGCGACGATCTGCGACGCGCCGTCGAGGATCGCGCTGCGGACGTCCTTGCCCTGTTCGAGATGCCAGTTCACGTTCTCGATCGTGACGGTCGCATCGTCGACGAGAATGCCGACCGCGAGCGCAAGCCCGCCGAGCGTCATCACGTTGAGCGTCTCGCCCGCGGCGGCGAGCGCGGCGATCGCCGCCAGCACCGCGAGCGGAATTGACGCGGCGATGATCAGCGTCGAGCGCCAGCTGCCGAGGAACAGCAGGATCATCGCGGACGTGAGCGCGGCGGCGATCAGCCCTTCGCGCGCGACGCCGCTCACCGCGCCCTTGACGAACACCGACTGGTCGCCCATCACGACGAGCCTGAGCGACGGCGGCAGCGTCGCCTCGATGCGCGGCAACTGCGCCTTCACGCCGGCGATGATGTCGAGCGTCGACGCCGAGCCGCTTTTCAGTATGCTCATCAGCACCGCGCGGCGGCCGTCGACGCGCACGATGTTGCCTTGCGGCGGAAAGCCGTCGCGCACGTGCGCGACGTCGCGCATGAAGATCACCGCGCCGTTGACGGTCCGGATCGGCAGCGCGTTGAGCTGGTCGACGCTCAGCGGGCTGTCGTTGAGGCGGATGTTGTACTCGAAGCGGCCGATCTTCTGCGTGCCGGCCGGGATGATCTGGTTCTGCTGCGCGAGCGCGGTCGCGACGTCCTGCGCGGACAGCCCCTTCGCCTGCAGCGCTTGCGGATCGAGGTCGATCTGCACCTGGCGCACCTTGCCGCCATACGGCGACGGAACCGCGACGCCGGCGACCGACAGCAGCTGCGGCCGGATCACGTTGGTCGCGTAGTCGCCGAGCTGCTGCTCGTTGAGCGTGTCGCTCGTCAGCGCCAGCTGCAGCACGGGCACGGTCGACGCGTTGTAGTTGAGGATCTGCGGCGGCGTGGTGCCGGGCGGCATCTGCTTGAGCACCGTCTGCGAGATCGACGTGACCTGCGCGGTCGCGGTGCGGATGTCGACGCTCGGCTGGAAGAAGATCTTGACGATCCCGAAGCTGCGGAACGACTGCGACTCGATGTGCGCGACGTCGTTGACCGTCGTGCCGAGCGTGCGCTCGTAGTACGTGACGATGCGCCCGGCCATGTCGGCCGGCTGCAGGCCCGCGTAATTCCACACGACGCTGATGACCGGAATCCGGATGTCGGGGAAAATGTCGGTCGGCGTGCGCAGTGCCGCGAGCGGTCCCGCGATCAGGATCAGCAGCGCAAGGACGATGAACGTATAGGGGCGCGCGAGCGCGAGTCGGACGAGTTTCAGCATCGGCGAGGTCTCCGCCGGCGCGGGGCGCCGGCCTGTCAGCGAGGTGCCGAAGCGCGGCGTGAGCCCGCATCGGCTCGCGCAGTGTGCGTGGCGCCGCTTAACGCCGGGCGCGGGCCAGGATGAAAGATGTTTTAGGAAAGGGCGGACAGGACGGGCGGGCGGTGCGGCAAGGCGGGGCACGGCGGCCGGGCGTCAATTGTTACAAGACGTTAGCCGCGCTTCCGGTTGCCATCCCGCGCATCAGTTCTTACAAACTTGAAATATGCGGGCACGGCGCTTGCCGTTATAGTCGAATCACACATGAAACAACTCGAAGAGGAATCCATGAAGACTTTGCGTGTTGCCTCGCTCTTGACCGGTATGACGGCCTTGCTCGTGTCGGGCGCAGCAATGGCGGGAGTCAATGTCGGGATCAACGTCGGCGTACCGGCTCCGGTCTACGTCGCGCCTGCGCCCGTGTATGCGCCGCCGCCTCCGCCGGTCGTCTACCAGCCGGCGCCCGTGTATGCACCGGCACCTGTCTATGCGCCGGCACCGGCGATCGTGATCGGCTGGCACGGCGATCGCTACTGGGACGGCCGCCGCTACTGGGGGCGCGACGAGTGGTATCGCCATCACGGCCGCGGCTGGGGCGACGAGCGTCGTCACGGTCACTGGGATAACGGCCGCCACAACGGCTGGCGCTGATCGACCGATGGCGCACAGGGTGCACATCGCGCAAGCGTGACGCGTGCGCCGCATCAGCAGAAAACCGCCCGCGTGGCGGTTTTCTTTTGCCCGCGCCGACCGCGCGCGGAGGTCGCGGCGCGGTGAAGTCACGCACGACCGCGCCGCAAGCTGGCTCGGCGTCGAATTGAATGGGTAGAATCGACCTACGTTCCATCCCCTCAATCGACCGACAGGGCCTCTATGACGAAAGGTTCGTCCCGGACCGCCGCCGCGCGCATCCGTTTCGGCGCCGCGCATGCGGTACGGGCCGCCGGCCGCACGGCGGCAGTATGGGCAATACAGGCGGTACTGGCCGCGACGGCCGCGCATGCGGCGTATGCGATCGCGCAGTACGGCGAGCCGAAATATCCGCCGGGCTTCAAGCATTTCGACTACGTGAACCCGGATGCGCCGAAGGGCGGCACGCTCGTGCTCGCGAATCCGAGCCGGCTGACGTCGTTCGACAAGTTCAATCCGTTCACGATGCGCGGCAACCCCGCGCCGGGCATCGACATGCTGTTCGAGAGCCTCACGACCGGCAGCTCGGACGAACCGGCGTCCGCCTACGGGTTGCTCGCCGACGACATCGAGATCGCGCCGGACCGCCGCTCGGTCACGTTCCACTTGAACCCGCGCGCGCGCTTCTCGAACGGCGACCCGGTCACGGCCGACGACGTCAGGTTTTCGTTCGACACGCTGAAGAGCAAGCAGGCCGCGCCGCAGTTCGGCGCGTATTTCGCTGAAATCGCGAAGGCCGTCGTGATCGACCGCGCGACCGTGCGGTTCGAATTCCGCAGCGCGAACCGCGAGCTGCCGCTGATCGCCGGCGGCGTGCCGGTGTTCTCGCGCAAGTGGGGGCTGCGCACGGACGGTTCGCGGATTCCGTTCGACCAGCTCGCGTTCGAGCAGCCGATCGGCAGCGGCGCGTATCTGATCGAGCGCCACGACAACGGCCGCACCATTACGTATCGGCGCAATCCCGCGTACTGGGGCGCCGACTTGCCGGTGCGGGTCGGCACCCACAACTTCGAGCGGATCGTCTACAAGCTGTACGGCGACGGCGTCGCGCGGCTCGAGGCGTTCAAGGCCGGCGAGTACGACGTGCTGGTCGAATACATCGCGCGCAACTGGACGCGGCGCGACGTCGGCAAGCGCTTCGACAGCGGCGAGCTCGTCAAGCGCGAATTCCGCCAGCACAACGGCGCGGGCATGCAGGGTTTCTTCATGAACCAGCGCCGGCCGCTGTTTCGCGACGTGCGCGTGCGCCAGGCGCTCGATCTCGCGTTCGACTTCGAATGGCTGAACCGCCAGTTGTTCTATGGCGCGTACACGCGCCTCGACAGCTATTTCGCCGACACCGACCTGCAGGCGACCGGCACGCCGGGCCCCGGCGAGCTGAAGCTGCTGGAGCCGCTGCGCGCGCAGCTCGACCCGGCCGTATTCGGCCCGATGGTCTCGCAACCGAGCACGAACCCGCCGGGCTCGTTGCGCGCGAACCTGCTGAAGGCGCGCGCGCTGCTCGCGCAGGCCGGCTGGACCTACCGCGACGGCGCGCTGCGCAACGCGCAGGGCGAGCCGTTCGAGTTCGAGATCCTCGACGATTCGGGCGCGGCGATGGAAGGCATCGTGACGGCCTATCGGCGCAATCTCGCGAAGCTCGGCATCGACGCGCGCTTTCGCACGGCCGATTACGCGCTGCTGCAAAAGCGGCTCGACGCGTTCGACTACGACATGACGACGGTCCGCCTGCCGGGCGTGCAGGTGCCGGGTGCGGAGCAGTTCTCGCGCTACGCCAGCAAGTTCGCCGACGAGCCGGGCTCCGACAACCTCATCGGCCTGAAGTCGCCGGCCGTCGACGCGCTGCTGCATGCACTCGGCACCGCGCAGACGCGCGACGACCTGCTCGACGCGACGCATGCGCTCGACCGCGTGCTGATGCACGGTTATTACGCGGTTCCTCAGTGGTACAGCACGACGCACCGGATCGCCTACAAGCGCACGCTCGGCTATCCGCAAACGCTGCCGCTGTACTATTCGGCCGAGGGCTGGGTCGTGTCGACCTGGTGGGCCAAGCCCGGCCACTGACGCACGCCGGCCCTTCGTTCAACCCAGCCTATCGATCGCGAGTCGCCCCCCTATGTGGAGCTACATCCTCAAACGCCTGCTGCTGATGATCCCGACGCTCGTCGGCGTGCTCACGCTCACGTTCGCCGTGATCCAGTTCGTGCCGGGCGGCCCGGTCGAACAGGCCGTGCAGGAACTGCGCAAGGGCGCGACGGAGCAGGGCGCGACGCCGTTCGGGATGCGTGCGCATACCGGCGTCGATGCGCAGCAGCTCGCGCAGCTCAAGGCGCTGTACGGCTTCGACAAGCCGCCGCTCGAGCGCTACTGGCTGATGCTCAAGCGCTTCGCGCGCTTCGATCTCGGCGACAGCTACTTCCGCCACCAGAGCGTGTGGTCGCTGATCGTGCAGAAGCTGCCGGTGTCGATCAGCATCGGGTTGTGGACGTTCTTCGTCACCTACCTGATCTCCGTGCCGCTCGGCATCGCGAAGGCCGTGCGCAACGGCTCGCCGTTCGACGTCGCGACGAGCCTCGTCGTGCTGGTCGGCTATGCGATCCCGGGCTTCGTGCTCGGCGTGCTGCTGCTCGTGCTGTTCGGCGGCGGCTCGTTCTGGCAGCTGTTCCCGCTGCGCGGGCTCACGTCGGACAACTTCGCGCAGCTGTCGCTCCCCGGCAAGGTGCTCGACTATCTGTGGCACATCGCGCTGCCGATCACGGCGTCGGTCGTCGGCAGCTTCGCGGTCATCACGATGCTCACGAAGAACGCGTTCCTCGACGAGATCCGCAAGCAGTACGTGCTGACCGCGCGCGCGAAAGGGCTCGCCGAGCGCACCGTGCTGTGGAAGCACGTGTTCCGCAACGCGATGCTGCCGCTGATCGTCGGCTTTCCGGCCGCATTCATCGGCGCGTTCTTCACGGGCAGCCTGCTGATCGAGACGCTGTTCTCGCTCGACGGCCTCGGGCTGCTGTCGTACGAGTCGGTCGTGCGGCGCGACTACCCGGTCGTGCTCGGCACGCTGTACCTGTTCACGCTGATCGGGCTCGCGACCAAGCTGGTCTCCGACCTCTGCTACGTGTGGGTCGACCCGCGCATTCAATTCGACAACCTGGAGCGCTGACATGAAACGATCCATCCGCATGCCTGGCGCGATCGGGCGAGGATTGCGATGAACCGGGCCGTCGTGTCGTCCCGCCTCGACGCCGCGCGTGCGCGCGTGTCGCCGTCGCCCGCGCGCCGCGTCTGGCAGCGCTTTCGCCAGCAGCGCCTCGGCTACTGGAGCTTCGTGATTTTCTTCGTCGCGTTCGCCGCGAGCCTCGCGGCGCCGCTGTGGTCGAACGACAAGCCGCTCGTCGTGCGCTACGACGATCACTACTATTTCCCGATGTTCCACGCGTACCCGGAGACGACCTTCGGCGGCGACTTCCCGGCGCAGGCCGACTATCTCGATCCGTACGTGCGCAAGCGGCTCGAGGCGCCGGGCAACTTCGTCGTCTATCCGCCGAACCGCTATTACTACGACACGCTGAACTACTTCTCGAGCGTGCCGAACCCGGCGCCGCCGTCGCGCGAGAACTGGCTCGGCACCGATGCGCAGGGGCGCGACCTGCTCGCGCGGCTCGTGTACGGGTTCCGCGTGTCGGTCGAGTTCGGGCTGATCCTGACCGTGATCGGCACGCTGCTCGGGATCGCCGCGGGCGCGGTGCAGGGTTTCTTCGGCGGGCGCATCGACATCGTCGGACAGCGGTTGATCGAGATCTGGAGTTCGCTGCCGGAGCTGTACCTGCTGATCATCTTCGCGTCGATCTTCGAGCCGAGCTTCCTGCTGCTGATCGTGCTGCTGTCGCTGTTCGGCTGGATCGGCCTGGCCGACTACGTGCGCGCCGAATTCCTGCGCAACCGTACCCAGGACTACGTGCGCGCGGCTCGCGCGATGGGGCTCACGAACTGGCAGATCATCTGGCGCCACGTGCTGCCGAACAGCCTGACACCCGTGATCACGTTCCTGCCGTTCCGGATGAGCGGCGCGATCCTCGCGCTCACGAGCCTCGACTTCCTCGGGCTCGGCGTGCCGCCGCCGACGCCGAGCCTCGGCGAACTGCTCGCGCAGGGCAAGGGCAACCTCGACGCGTGGTGGATCTCGCTGTCGACGTTCGGCGTGCTGGTCGCGACGCTGCTGCTGCTGACCTTCATGGGCGACGCGCTGCGCAACGCGCTCGACACGCGGATCGCCGACTCGGTGCGCGCGGCGGGAGGCCAGCGATGAGCGACACGGTCGTAGCGAAATCGGGCGAACCGCTGCTGTCGCTCGAGCATCTGCATGTGCGCTTCGGCGACACGGTGGCCGTCGACGACGTGACGCTCACGATCGGTCGCGGCGAGCGCGTCGCGCTCGTCGGCGAGTCGGGCTCGGGCAAGAGCGTGACCGCGCTGGCGATCCTGCGGCTGCTGCGCGATGCCGAGGTGAGCGGCACGATCCGCCTGGCCGGACAAGACCTCGCCGGCAAGAGCGAGCGCGAGATGCGCGGGCTGCGCGGCTCGGACATCGCGATGATCTTCCAGGAGCCGATGACGGCGCTCAACCCGCTGTATACGATCGGCGCGCAGATCGGCGAGACGATCGTGCTGCACGACGGCGTGACGGCGGCCGTGGCGCGCAAGCGCGCGATCGCGCTGCTGGCGCGCACGGGCATCGCGGAGCCGGAGAAGCGCGTCGACAGCTACCCGCACCAGTTGTCAGGCGGCCAGCGGCAGCGCGCGATGATTGCGATGGCGCTCGCGTGCCGGCCGCGCCTGCTGCTCGCGGACGAGCCGACCACCGCGCTCGACGTGACGATCCGCGCGCAGATCGTCGACCTGCTGCTCGAACTGCAGCGCGAGGAGGCGGAAAAGCGCGGGATGGCGATCCTGCTGATCACGCACGATTTGAACCTCGTGCGGCATTTCGCCGATCGGGTCGCGGTAATGGAGCGCGGCAAGCTGGTCGAAAGCGGGCCGGTCGAGCGGATCTTCGCGGAGCCGGAACATCCGTATACGCAGCGGCTGCTGAACAGCCGCCCGCAGCGCACGGTCGTGCCGGTGATGCCAATTGCGCCCGTCGTGCTCGACGCGCGCCACGTCAGCGTGCAGTTCGCGCGCAAGCGGCCGGGCTTCGCGGGCTGGTTCGGCACGGTGCCCGTGACGGCGGTCGCGGACGTGTCCGTGTCGGTGCGGCAGGGCGAGACGCTCGGCATCGTCGGCGAATCGGGGTCCGGCAAGTCGACGCTCGCGATGGCGCTGCTCGGGCTGCAGAAGACGGCGCACGGCGAAATCGAATTCCAGGGGCGCGCGCTGTCGACCTATCGCGGCCGGGAACAGACCGCGCTGCGCTCGAACATGCAGGTCGTCTTTCAGGATCCCTTCAGTTCACTTTCCCCGCGTCACACGATCGAGCGGATCGTCGGCGAGGGGCTCGAACTGCATCGTCCGGAACTGACGCCGGACGCGCGCCGCGCGAAGTCGCTGGCCGTGCTGCGGGAAGTGGGGCTCGACCGCACGGTGCTGCATCGTTATCCGCATGAATTCTCGGGCGGCCAGCGCCAGCGGATCGCAATCGCGCGCGCGCTCGTGCTGGAGCCGCGCATCCTGATCCTCGACGAACCGACGTCCGCGCTCGACGTGTCGATCCAGCAGCAGGTGCTGAAACTGCTCGCGAATTTGCAACAGAAATACAACCTCGGCTATGTGTTCATCAGCCACGATCTGGAGGTGATCGGCGCGATGGCACACCGCGTCGCGGTAATGCAGGACGGCGTCGTCGTGGAGTCGGGAGAGGTCGCCGAGATCTTCGCCAGACCGTCACATCCTTACACACAAAAGCTGTTGAAAGCGGTCTGGAAAGCGTGATAGGCCGCCAATGGTCTGACCATCTCGATTGTATTTATTAATTTGTTTTGACAAACGATTACGCGCTGGCTAGTATCGACCGAAATTTTCCGCCAATCAGCTGATTTTTAAGCAAATTCCATCGCCCAATGCAGCATCGATCCTTGACCCAGGCATGCGCGCGCACCATCGCCGGGCTCTTCATCGGCGCCCTGTTCGCAGCAGCTCCCGGCGCGTTCGCCGACGAAGTCAGCAGTTTTAACCAGAATGCCAGCAATTCGACTCAGATCGGGTCGGGTTCTTCCCTCCAGCAGACCAGCGCGCAGCCGTCCAGCGGCGGTGCGAAGTCGTTCCTCGCCGGCATGGCAGGCAAGGCAGGCGACGTGGTCGTCGGCGCGCTGAACATGATCGGCGTGCGCTATCGCTGGGGCGGCAACTCGCCGGATTCGGGCCTCGACTGCAGCGGCTTCGTGCGTTACGTGTTCCAGGACACGCTCGGCATGTCGCTGCCGCGCCGTGCGGAAGAAATGAGCCGCGTCGGCGAGAAGGTCAGCATGAGCAACCTTAAGCCGGGCGACCTCGTGTTCTTCAACACGATGCGCCGTACGTTCTCGCACGTCGGCATCTACATCGGCGACAACAAGTTCGTGCATTCGCCGTCGACGGGCAGCACCATTCGCGTCGACGATCTCGACAACGGCTACTGGGAAAAGCGGTTCACCGGCGCGCGCCGACTCGAATCGGAGTTTCCGATGAAGGCCGACGACCTGCGCCAGCGCGTGCGCGCGACGATCGGCGACGACGCGGCGAACGGCAGCAACTGACGCTCGCCGGCGCTCCGCCGAATCAAAAAAACCCTGTCACCGAAAGGCGGCAGGGTTTTTTGTTTTGAGGCGCGCGGAACCGGCGGGCGGCCGTGTCACCGTGGGCGGCGCGCGCCGTCACGCGTCGCGCTGAGTCCGATTACGCCGCCGCGACGCCGCGGGCCGCCGCGAGCTTGCGCTGCAGCTCGGGCATGATGCGCGCGACGGCTTCCTCGCCCGCGAGGATGGCCGCGTTGCGCTGGTTGAAGTCGCTGCCGCCCATCGCCGCGAGGTTCGGGCGGATTACCACGTCCGCGTACTTGTCGAGCTCGTAGGACTTGATCGTCTGGCCCATGATCGTGAAGGTCTGCAGCAGCATCTCGATCGGGTTGTTGGTCGCCGCGCCATCCGGTCGCGCCGAGATGTCGACCGCGATCACGAAGCTCGCGCCCATCTTGCGCGCGAACGACGCGGGCACCGGGCTCACGAGGCCGCCGTCGACGTACTCGCGGTTGCCGATCCTCACCGGTTCGAACACCGACGGCACGCTGCACGACGCGCGCACCGCGAGCCCCGTATTGCCCTGCTGGAACAGGATCGGCTGGCCGCTCTGCAGATCCGTCGCGACGATGCCGAGCGGCTTCGCCATCTTCTCGATCGGCCGGTTGTTGAGCGTCTTGTTCAGGAAGTTCTGCAGCGCGACGCCCTGCAGCAATCCGCGTGAGCGGAACGGCAGCGCCCAGTCGCTGATCGACGCCTGATCCATGTCGAGCGCGATCTTGTTGATCTGCAGCGCGCTCATCCCGGACGCGTAGAGCGCGCCGACCACCGAGCCCGCGCTCGTGCCCGCGACGATCTCGACCGGGATGCCGCGTGCCTCGAGCGCCTTCAGCACGCCGATGTGCGAGAAGCCGCGGGCGGCGCCGCCGCCGAGCGCGATGCCGATCTTCACGGGCTTTTCGTGCGACTGCGCGGAATTCGCGGCGTTGTCGGGACGGGACTTGTCGCCGAACGACGTACAGGCGGCGAGGCTGGCGGACGCGCACGCGATCGTGAAGTGACGGCGCGACAGGCGAGGGGACGACATCGATTGATTCTCCGGCGGCTTGGCGGCGGGCCGTGCGGCCCGCGGCGGCGATAGGTTCCGAGCGGCCGTGCGGCGGAATCCGGGCGGCCGGCGCGGCGCCGACTGGCGGCCGCGGCGCGCACATCATAAAGCAAGCGGCGCGCTTGGCGCGAAGACCGGCGCGAGTATAATTCCGGCTTCTTTCCCGTTCCGGGCGCGGCCGGCCCCATTGCTGTCCGGGCTGCCGCCGTCGATCCCGCGTCGAATCATTCATGCGCCCCAGGCGTTCGAGTTACCGTTTATGACCCGTCCTGTCCGTACCCGCTTCGCGCCGAGTCCCACCGGCTTCATCCACCTCGGCAACATCCGCTCCGCGCTCTATCCGTGGGCGTTCGCCCGCAAGATGAAGGGCACGTTCGTGCTGCGTATCGAGGATACCGACGTCGAGCGTTCGTCGCAGGAAGCCGTGGATGCGATCCTCGAAGGGATGCAGTGGCTCGGCCTCGATTTCGACGAAGGCCCGATCTACCAGATGCAGCGGATGGACCGCTATCGCGAGGTGCTCGCGCAGATGCTGGAGAAGGGCCTCGCGTACCCGTGCTACATGTCGGCCGAGGAGCTCGACGCGCTGCGCGAACGCCAGCGCGAGGCCGGCCTGAAGCCGCGCTACGACGGCACGTGGCGTCCGGAGCCGGGCAAGGTGCTGCCCGAGCCGCCGGCCGGCGTGAAGCCGGTGCTGCGTTTCCGCAACCCGCTGACCGGCACGGTCGTGTGGGACGACGCGGTGAAGGGCCGTGTCGAGATCTCGAACGAGGAACTCGACGACCTCGTGATCGCGCGCCCGGACGGCACGCCGATCTACAACTTCTGCGTGGTCGTGGACGACATGGACATGAACATCACGCACGTGATCCGTGGCGACGACCACGTGAACAACACGCCGCGCCAGATCAACATCCTGCGCGCGCTCGGCGGCGAGCCGCCCGTCTATGCGCACCTGCCGACCGTGCTGAACGAGCAGGGCGAGAAGATGAGCAAGCGGCATGGCGCGATGAGCGTGACGGCTTATCGTGACGCCGGCTTCCTGCCGGAGGCCGTCGTCAACTATCTCGCGCGTCTCGGCTGGTCGCACGGCGACGCTGAAATCTTCTCGCGCGAACAGTTCGTCGAATGGTTCGACCTCGAGCATCTCGGCAAGTCGCCCGCGCAGTACGACCACAGCAAGCTGAGCTGGCTGAACGCGCACTACATCAAGGAAGCCGACAACGCGCGCCTCGCCGCGCTGGCGAAGCCGTTCCTCGACGCGCTCGGCATCGAGGACGCGGCGATCGCGACGGGCCCCGCGCTCGACGCGGTGGTCGGCCTGATGAAGGATCGCGCGACGACGGTCAAGGAGATCGCCGAAGGCGCCGCGATGTTCTACCGTGTGCCGGCGCCGGACGCCGACGCACTCGCGCAGCACGTGACCGATGCGGTGCGTCCGGCGCTCGCCGACCTCGCCGCCGCACTGAAGGCGGCCGACTGGACGAAGGAAGCCGTGTCCGCGGCGCTGAAGGCGACGCTCGGCACGCACAAGATGAAGATGCCGCAGCTCGCGATGCCGGTGCGCCTGCTGGTGGCGGGCACGACGCATACGCCGTCGATCGACGCGGTGCTCGTGCTGTTCGGTCGCGACGTCGTGGTGTCGCGTATCGAGGCCGCGCTGGCCTGAGGTTGGGGCGGGAGCGAGGCCGTCCGCGCGTGAGAGCGGTGCGGCTTCGCAAAAAATTTCGCTCGAATCGCAAAAAGGGTATTTACAAGTTCAAAATCGGTCCATATAATCTCATTTCTGTTCTGCAAGGGGGTATAGCTCAGCTGGGAGAGCGCTTGCATGGCATGCAAGAGGTCAGCGGTTCGATCCCGCTTACCTCCACCATCAGAGCAGAATGGATTGAGTTGTGAAGCAGTGGCAGTAGTAATAAATGCTTCACAAAATGATTTAAAGCAGTTAGAATTTCGGCCTTCGCTGTTGCGGTGATTGAATAGCGAAAGTCAGACAGATCTGAAAAGATTATGTCCCCTTCGTCTAGAGGCCTAGGACATCACCCTTTCACGGTGAGTACAGGGGTTCGAATCCCCTAGGGGACGCCAGATTCAGCGGCGTTTCGTAGAAGTGTCGCGAGGCTTGCAGAACGTAACCGACGTCCTGCAGGTAACGGTGCAGAAAGTTGGAGCGGTAGTTCAGTCGGTTAGAATACCGGCCTGTCACGCCGGGGGTCGCGGGTTCGAGTCCCGTCCGCTCCGCCAGAACGAAGCCCGTTCAAGACGTTTTTGAGCGGGCTTTTGTATTAAAGATGTAAGCAGTACGTTGTCCCCTTCGTCTAGAGGCCTAGGACATCACCCTTTCACGGTGAGTACAGGGGTTCGAATC
>NZ_JBSRXO010000017.1:0-92108 GCF_054055695.1 Burkholderia sp. PvR073 | reverse complement strand
CGCCGATGATAGTGCGGATTCCCGTGTGAAAGTAGGTAATCGTCAGGCTCCCTAAGCCAAGAACCCCCGCCCGACAAGGCGGGGGTTTTTGCATTGGCGGCGTCGGAAAGCGCGATGGCAGCGAGGGGCGCCGTCGTCGTTGGCGCATCTCTTCTTCCCGTCACGGGCGCAGGTCCCTGCGCGCCGAGCATGTCGGTGCGTGACAGTCGCTGCATCGACTCACTTTTGGATCCCGCAGTTCGCCGATTGCCGGCATGTCGCAGCTCAACCGATCTGCGATGCGTGTCCTGCAACCACACGCCAGTCGCTCCCCGACCGGCGCCACAGGCGCGTATAGGCGAACATGCCGTTGAATGCTGCGCCGTCGAAACGACCGGCAAGCATCGCCTTCGTCGTGGTGAGAATCATCTCGCCGATCATCTTCGTCCCCATCTCCTGGATATCGAGTGCGTCGAGGCGCAGCAGCTTCGCGCGATGCGCGGACAGATCGTCGTGCTTCGCAATGACCTGCCCGGTCGGAACGGTGAAGATCAGGTTGTCGTCCAGCAACGTGTCGAGTGCGTCGACGTCGTTGGTGAGCATCGCCGCTCGAAGTGCGGCTTCATACGGTTCGATGACTGCACGAACTGCATCCATATCGGGCCTCGCATCAGTTCGAAGGATCGGGATTCCACGCGTGCTCGCCGGGCGGGCCGCGGTGGCCTTCGCATGCCGGCATCACGGCTACTCGACAGAGACTACTCCGCTTTCGACAGCGCCCCGACGCCACACCATCATCAGCAAGCAGATACCGATCGACGCGAGGATGTCGACCGACGGATAGAACGCAACCGCGACATGCCACGTATTCAGCGCGTACTTGATCACGCACAGCGTACGGTCGGACCGAGACCGGCAAGCTCGATCAGCGTGACCCGACAGATCGACATCGTCGGGTCGTCGGTCAGCATCCAGAGCGGTATCGCCGATAGCGCCGCGCACACGAAAAGCCAGTCGACGCGGAGCCAGCCGTGTTCACCTCGAAACAGGGTCGCGACGAAAGTCAGCAAGCCGGCGGCCGCGCGCGTCGACGGCATGTCGCGCTGATCCCGCAGCGTGCCCGGGCCCCGCAGCGTGCCCGGCCCCGTCGCGCATCAATGCTCCGGTTGCGCCGCATTGACGTCGCGCCGAAACGCGCCGGGGCTCGTCCCCGTCCATTTCCGGAACGCGCGATGAAACGCGCTGGGTTCGGTGAAGCCGAGTTCGGCCGCGATTTCCGCGACGCTGAGCCTGTGCGCGCGCAGCAGCGACTGGGCCAGTGCGCCACGCAGTTCGTCCTTGATCGACGCGAAGCTCTGTCCCTCGCTGCGCAAGCGTCGTCGCAGCGTCGCGGGCGTCGTGCCGAGGCGCACGGCCAGCGTGTCGAAGTCCGGCCACTCGGCGGCCGGCAGTGCCTTCAGGTGCGCGCGCGTTTTTGCCACCCAGCCGGTGTCGTGCCGGTAGCGGACCAGCAGGTTGCCGGGCGCGCCGCGCAGGAAGGTCTTCAATGCCTGTGCGGAGCGGATCGTCGGCAGCGCGAGATACGCGGCGTTGAAGGCGAGCCGGCTGTCGGGCCGGTCGAAATGGACCGGTACCCCGAAGAACTGGTGGTAATCGCTGCGGTGGTCGGGGCTCGGGCACGCGAAATCGATGCGCTGCAGTGGAATGCGCCGGCCGGTCAGCCAGCAGGCGACGCCGAGCAGGATCAGCCAGAACGTCCGGTAAGCGAACGCGGAATAGGGCGCGCCCGCCTGTTTGAGCACGATCTGCGCCTGCCCGTCGGCGACCACGAGCTCGCCGTGCGGCTCGTCGAGCACCACGCGCAGGAACTGCAGCGCACGCCGCAGCGCCTTCTCGAGCGTGCCCGCGTCCAGCACGGCATGGCACAGCAGCATGAAGCTGCCACGCCGCATCGGGCGGGCCGCGAGCCCGAAGAATTCGTCGTCGATCGCGGTGGCGATCGCCAGCCACAGCCGGCCATACTGCTGCGGCGTGACGGGCCCGCGCACGGCGGCCGGCAGGCCGGCCGCGTGCAGCACGGGCCCGACCGGAATCCGTTGCCGGCTCAGGCTCTCGAGCGCATCCTCGACGAAATCGGGCGAGATCATTTGCGGCCCCATTTTTTCATGCCCTCCAGACATGGCAAAAGCGATCACGATTCTAGATTCTGTTTGTCATTGATTGCAATGTGACTGCTGTCTACCATCATCGATATACCCTCGGTTCGCCGGCGGTCATAACGAACAGGAGACACGCATGCGTGATGGAGCAACTGCCCGGGAGGTGCCGGCCTACGCCGACGCCGTGGCCGGCTTCCGTATCGAGACCGCCGCCGCATATCTGCACGGCGACCTGGAGCAGGGTCTGAACGCCTGCGTCGAATGCTGCGACCGGCATGCGGCGGCGGACGCGAACGCGATCGCACTCGACTGGATCGACGTCGGCGGCCGGCATCGCAGCTTCACGTTCGCGCAGATGCAGGCGCTGTCGGCGCGCGTCGCGAACCTGCTGGTCGAGCAGGGCGTGAAGCCGGGTGACGTGGTGGCCGGCCTGTTGCCGCGCACGCCCGAACTCGTCGCGACGATCCTCGGCACGTGGCGCGCGGGGGCCGTCTACCAGCCGCTTTTCACCGCGTTCGGACCGAAGGCGATCGAACACCGGCTGCGCATGAGCGATGCGCGGCTGATCGTCACCAACATCGCGAATCGCGCGAAGCTCGACGAGATCGTGGATTGCCCGCCGGTCGCCACGGTGCGCGAGCCGGGCGACACGCTGCCGGCCCGCGACATCGATTTCCGTGCGGCGCTCGACGCGCAGTCGGGCACGTTCGAACCGGTGCCGCGCAAGGGCACCGACCTGTTCATGATGATGTCGACGTCGGGCACGACGGGTTTGCCGAAGGGCGTGCCGGTGCCGCTGCGCGCACTGCTCGCGTTCGGCGCCTACATGCGCGACGCGGTGGACCTGCGCGCCAGCGACCGCTTCTGGAACATCGCCGATCCGGGTTGGGCATACGGTCTCTACTACGCGATCACGGGCCCGCTGCTGCTCGGCCATGCCACGACGCTGTACGAAGGCAGCTTCACGGTCGACAGCACCTGCGACGTGATCGAACGGCTCGGCATCACGAGCCTCGCCGGTTCGCCGACCGCGTACCGGATGCTGATGGCGGCCGGCACCGAAGTGGCGGCGCGGCTGAAAGGGCAACTGCGGGTCGTCAGCAGCGCGGGCGAACCGCTGAATCCGGAAGTCGTGCGCTGGTTCCACGCGGCGCTCGGCGCGCCGATCCACGATCACTACGGTCAGACCGAACTCGGGATGGTCGTGAACAACCATCACGGGCTCACGCACGTCGTCCATACCGGTTCGGCCGGTCTCGCGATGCCCGGCTATCGCGTCGCGGTACTCGACGAAGCCGGTCGCGAGCTCGGCCCGGGCGAGCCCGGCAACCTCGCGATCGACATCGCACGCTCGCCGCTGCTGTGGTTCTACGGCTACTGGCAGCAGGATACGCCGGCGATCGCGGGCGGCTACTACCGGACCGGCGACAACGTCGAGCTCGAGCCGGACGGCACTGTGAGCTTCATCGGCCGCGCGGATGACGTGATCACGTCGTCCGGCTACCGGATCGGCCCATTCGACGTAGAAAGCGCGCTGATCGAACACCCGGCCGTCAGCGAGGCCGCGGTGATCGGCGTGCCGGACCCGGAGCGCACGGAGATCGTCAAGGCGTTCGTCGTGCTGTCGAAAGGTTTTGAGGGCACGCCGGCGCTGGCCGACGAACTGAGCCAGCACGTGAAGCGGCGGCTGTCGGCCCACGCGTATCCCCGCGCGATCGACTTCGTCGACGCGCTGCCGAAAACCCCGAGCGGCAAGATCCAGCGTTTCGTTCTGCGCAAGATGGAAGCCGAGAAGGCCGCTCAATCCTGAAGAATGAATACGGAGTGCGAATGAATATCGAGGATCGCGTTTTTCTGATTACGGGCGCCGGTTCGGGCCTCGGCGCCGCGGTGGCGCGCATGGTGGTGGCCGAAGGCGGCAAGGCGGTGTTGCTGGACGTCAATGAGGATGCCGGTGCGAGCCTCGCGCACGAACTCGGTGCGGCCGCATGCTTCGTGAAGACCGACGTGACGAGCGAAGCCGACGGGCAAGCGGCCGTTGCCGCCGCGCGCGACGCGTTCGGCCGCATCGATGCGCTCGTGAACTGCGCGGGCGTCGCGCCGGGCGAGAAAGTCGTCGGCCGCGAAGGCCCGCATTCGCTCGAGCGCTTCGCGCGCGCGGTGTCGATCAACCTGGTCGGCACGTTCAACATGATCCGGCTGGCGGCCGACGTGATGTCGAAGCAGGACGCCGACGCGCAGGGCGAGCGCGGCGTGATCGTCAACACCGCGTCGGTCGCGGCGTTCGACGGACAGATCGGGCAGGCCGCGTATGCGGCATCGAAGAGCGGCGTGGTGGGCATGACGCTGCCGATCGCGCGCGAACTCGCGCGGTTCGGCATTCGCGTGGTGACGATCGCACCGGGCATTTTCGCAACGCCGATGATGACCGGCATGCCGCAGGACGTGCAGGACGCGCTCGGCAAGAGCGTGCCGTTCCCGCCGCGGCTCGGCCGCCCCGACGAATTCGCGGCGCTGGTGCGCCACATCGCCGAGAACACGATGCTGAACGGCGAAGTCATTCGTCTCGATGGCGCGTTGCGCATGGCGCCGCGCTGAAAACTGAAACTGGAACTGGAGAAATTCGATCATGACGACACAGGATCCGATCGTAATCGTCGGTGCGGCACGCACGCCGATGGGTGGTTTTCAAGGCGACCTCGCCGGGGCCAGCGCGAGCGAGCTCGGCGCGGCGGCAATCCGCGCGGCGCTCGAGCGCGCGCGTGTGCCGGCCGAGCGCATCGATGAAATCGTGTTCGGCTGCGTGCTGCCTGCCGGCCAGGGTCAGGCGCCGGCGCGGCAGGCCGCGCTGAAGGCCGGATTGCCGCTGGCCGCGGGCGCGACCACGGTCAACAAGATGTGCGGCTCCGGGATGAAGGCCGCGATGTTCGCGCACGACCTGCTGCTGGCCGGGTCGGCCGACGTGGCGGTCGCGGGCGGGATGGAGAGCATGACGAACGCGCCGTACCTGCTGCCGAAGGCGCGCGCGGGGATGCGCATGGGTCACGGCCAGGTGCTCGACCACATGTTCCTCGACGGGCTCGAGGACGCGTACGACAAGGGCCGGCTGATGGGCACGTTCGCGGAGGATTGTGCGCAGGCCTACCAGTTCACGCGCGAGGCGCAGGATGCGTTCGCGATCGCGTCGCTGACACGTGCGCAACGTGCAATCGCGGAAGGGCGCTTCACGTCGGAGGTCGCGCCGGTGACCGTGAAGGCCGGCAAGACCGAAGCGGTGGTCTCGATCGACGAGCAACCGGGCAAAGCGAAGCTCGACAAGATTCCGACGCTCAAGCCGGCGTTCCGCGAAGGCGGCACGGTGACGGCGGCCAATTCGTCGTCGATTTCCGACGGCGCGGCCGCGCTCGTGATGATGCGTCGCTCGGAAGCGGAGCGGCTCGGCCTCACGCCGAAGGCCGTGATCGTCGGGCATTCGACCTACGCGAACAAGCCGGGCCTGTTCGCGACGGCACCGATCGGCGCGATTCGTAAGCTATCCGAAAAAAACGGCTGGAACCTGCGCGACGTCGACCTGTTCGAGATCAACGAAGCCTTCGCGGTGGTCGTGATGGCCGCGATGCGCGATCTCGACCTCTCGCACGACAAGGTCAACGTGCACGGCGGCGCGTGTGCGCTCGGCCATCCGATCGGCGCATCGGGTGCACGCGTGATGGTGACGCTGCTGGCCGCGCTCGAATCGTATGGCCTGAAGCGCGGCATCGCATCGCTGTGCATCGGCGGCGGCGAGGCGACGGCGATCGCGATCGAGCGCGTCGCGTAACGCGCACGCGGTCACGCTTCACGCGTGGGACGGCTCGTACGCCGTCTCGCGACGCGGGCGGCGGGCATCGTGCCCGTCGCCCGTTTTGTTTTCCCCGGGAATGCGCGATCGCGCTACGCGCTCGCGCCCGGCGACACCGCACCGCACGCGCGGATCACGAGTTGCACGACGTGCTCGGTCTTCTCGGCGAAGGCCTTCTGCGTGAACGCACGCTTGCCGCTCAGCGCGCGGATCTGCGCATCGAAATCCGCATAGTGCTGCGTGGTCGCCCAGATCAGGTACATCAATGCGTGCGCATCGATCGGTGCGAGCAGCCCGCGCGCGATCCAGCCTTCGATCACGTTCACGCGCGTGTCGAACCACGGCTTCACACGTTCCGACAGGATGTCCTGCATGTGCTCGGCGCCGTGGATGATCTCGTTGGCCCACACCTTCGAGCCGAGCGGGCGCCGTCGCGACAGATCCATCTTCGCGCGCACGTAGCTGCCGATCGCCTCGACCGGATCGTCACCGGCCTCGAACGAGCCGGCCGCGCGGTGCCAGTCTTCGAACAGGTCGTCGAGCACACGGCGGTACAACGCCAGCTTCGTCGGGAAGTAGTAATGCAGGTTCGCCTTCGGCAGGCCCGCCCGTTCGGCGATCATCGCGGTGCTCGCGCCGTCGAGCCCGCGCTCCGCGAACACGGCTTCCGCGCAGGCCAGCAGATGCGCTTCGTTGGACTCGCGGATGTGCGCCTTGCGTCGCCGCAAAGGCGGGCCCGTTTCGTCGTGGCCGCCGGCTGCGGTGGCCGCTTCGTCATGTCTCATCATTGCCCTCGCGCGGCAGGCGTGCCGCGTTGGGCTTCATTCTAGTCGCAGGTCTGCATCGAACGCACGTGCGCGCATGGATCCGCGCGTGCGCGATGCTGCGATGCGATGGCACGTTTCTCGCTCGAACAGGTCACGCAAGAAAGACGTTGCGCTGGACATTTTGATGGTCTAAAACCTGTCCAATCGGACAGGATTCGACGAGCGGCGGAACGCAGTGCCAGCATCCCGCCGATCGATCGGACGAATCGCACGAACGATGCGCACCTGCACCTCGCAGGTGCGGGTTTGCCCCGACAGCAGCAATGCGTGCACCGGCACCGACCGGCTCACGACATGACCGACCCCACAGGAGCGATACGAATGGACACGGTATCGGAAACAGTGAAGCGGGCAGCATTCGACACGTCGATCAAGATCGACGGCAGACGGCTGTGGGACAGCCTGATGGAGGTGGCGAAGATCGGCGCGACGCCGAAGGGCGGCGTCTGCCGCCTCGCGCTCACCGATCTCGACAAGGCCGGGCGCGACCTGATCGTCAGTTGGGCCAAGGCGGCCGGCTGCACGGTGACGGTCGATACGATGGGCAACGTATTCATGCGTCGCGCGGGGCGCGTGGCCGACGCGGCACCGGTCGTCACCGGCTCGCACGCGGATTCGCAGCCGACCGGCGGCCGCTTCGACGGCATCTACGGCGTGCTGGGCGGCCTCGAGGTGATTCGCAGTCTGAACGATCACGGCATCGAGACCGAGCATCCGGTCGAGGTCGTGATCTGGACCAACGAGGAAGGCTCGCGCTTCGCACCGGCGATGGTCGCGTCGGGCGTGTTCGCGGGCGTGTTTTCGCTCGAATACGGGCTGTCGCGCAAGGACGTCGACGGCAAGACGATCGGCGAGGAGCTGGCGCGCATCGGCTATGCCGGCGACGTGCCGTGCGGCGGCCGCAAGCTGCATGCGGCGTTCGAGTTGCATATCGAGCAGGGGCCGATTCTCGAAGCGGAGTGCAAGACGATCGGCGTGGTGACCGACGCGCAGGGGCAGCGCTGGTACGAGATCACGTTCACCGGCCAGGAAGCGCATGCGGGGCCGACGCCGATGCCGCGCCGCCGCGACGCGCTGCTCGGCGCGTCGCGCGTCGTCGATCTCGTGAACCGGATCGGCCTCGATCACGCGCCGTTCGGTTGCGCGACGGTCGGGATGATGCAGATTCATCCGAACTCGCGCAACGTGATTCCGGGCCGCGTGTTCTTCACCGTCGATTTCCGTCATCCGGACGACGCCGTGCTCGCGAAGATGGATGCCGCGCTGCGCGACGGCGTCGCGCGCATCGCGGGCGAGATCGGGTTGGAGACTGCGCTCGAGCAGATTTTCTACTACAAGCCCGTCGCGTTCGATCCGGCCTGCGTGGCGGCCGTGCGCGACGCGGCCGACCGCTTCGGCTACTCGCATCGCGACATCGTGTCGGGTGCGGGACACGACGCGTGCTATCTGGCGCAGGTCGCGCCGACGTCGATGGTGTTCGTGCCCTGCGTCGACGGCATCAGCCACAACGAGATCGAGGACGCGACGCCTGCGTGGATCGAGGCAGGCGCGAACGTACTGCTGCACGCGATGCTCTCGCGTGCGTGCGAGCCGGCTTCATGACGGATCGGATGTAGCGCGGCCGGCAGGCTGCTCATCGCCTGACCGTAGCACTCCAAAACATAGCCGCCCGACTGTGCATTCGCAGCCGGCGGGGACGGCTTTGTCTCCACTCAGTCGAAGGAACGCGTATGACCACCAAGCCAACCGGCGATATCGCCGCGCATCGCCTGACGTCCACGCAACTCTCGTGCGAATTCGCCGATATCGCGCCGCTGCTCGATCCGACTGCCGCCGCGGCCGCCGCCAGCCGCTGCCACTACTGCTACGACGCGCCGTGCGTGCAGGCTTGCCCGACGCAGATCGATATCCCGAGCTTCATCCGCAAGATCGGCAACGGCAACCTGAAGGGCGCGGCGACCGACATCCTGTCCGCGAATCCGCTCGGCGGGATGTGTGCACGCGTGTGTCCGACCGAGATCCTGTGCGAAGGCGCGTGCGTGCGCAATCACCAGGACGCGCAGCCGGTCGCGATCGGCGCGCTGCAGCGGCACGCGACCGACTGGGCGATGGCGACCGGTGCGGTGCGCTTCACGCGTGCGCCCGATACGGGGCGGCATGTCGCGGTGGTCGGCGCGGGGCCGGCCGGGCTTGCCTGCGCGCACCGGCTCGCGCTTGCCGGGCATCGCGTCACGCTGTTCGACGCGCGGCCGAAGGCGGGCGGCTTGAACGAATACGGCATCGCCGCGTACAAGACCGTCGACGATTTTGCACAGCGCGAAGTCGAGTGGCTGCTGTCGGTCGGCGGTATCGCGCTGGAGACGGGCGTCGCGCTCGGCCGCGACGTGACGCTCGACGCGTTGCGCGAGCAGCATGACGCGGTGTTTCTCGCGATGGGGCTGGGCGGCGTGCGCACGCTCGCGATCGACGGCGAGCAGTTGACCGGCGTGATGAACGCGGTCGACTTCATCGAGCAGGTACGACAGGCCGACGGGCTGGAGAACGTGCCGGTCGGGCGGCGCGTGGTCGTGATCGGCGGCGGCAACACGGCGATCGACGCGTCCGTGCAGAGCCGCAAGCTCGGCGCCGAGCGCGTGACGATGGTGTACCGGCGCGGCGTGGACGCGATGAGCGCGACGTGGGCCGAACGCGAGTTCGCGCAAAAGAGCGGCGTCACGCTCGTCACGCACGCGAAGCCGGTGCGCATCGCGGGCGCGGACGGGCACGTGACGGGTGTCGAATTCGAGGCCGCGTCGGGCGAACGCTTCACCGTCGACGCGGACATGGTGCTGAAGGCAATTGGCCAGACGCTGGTGCCGGACGGTATCGCGGCCGCATTGCTGACGGCGGACGGCACGCGCATCGCGGTCGATGCGGACGGACGCACCGCGTTGCCCGACGTGTGGGCCGGCGGCGATTGCGCGGCGACGGGCGGTATCGACCTCACGGTGCAGGCCGTGCAGGACGGCAAGCGCGCCGCGGCCGCGATCGACGCGGCGCTCGCGCAGCGCGACGCCAAGGCCGCGTGAGCGCGGCCTACGCAACGGCATCGCGCATGCCGCGCGGATCACGATAAACGCCCCATTTTCACGGAGCCGAACATGGCCGACCTTCGCTGCACCATCGCAGGCATCACTTCGCCGAACCCCTTCTGGCTCGCCTCCGCGCCGCCGACCGACAAGGCGTACAACGTCAACCGCGCGTTCGAGGCGGGCTGGGGCGGCGTCGTCTGGAAGACGCTCGGGCTCGATCCGCACGTCGTCAACGTCAGCTCGCGCTACGGCGCGGTGCAGTGGAACGGCCAGCGGATCGCCGGGCTGAACAACATCGAGCTGATCACCGACCGTCCGCTCGACGTGAACCTGAGAGAGATCGCGCAGGTGAAGCGCGACTGGCCCGACCGCGCGCTGATCGTGTCGCTGATGGTGCCGTGCAACGAGCGCGACTGGAAATGGATCCTGCCGCTCGTCGAGGATACGGGCGCCGACGCGGTCGAGCTGAACTTCGGCTGTCCGCACGGGATGAGCGAGCGCGGGATGGGCGCGGCCGTCGGGCAGGTGCCGGAATACGTCGAGATGGTCACGCGCTGGGTCAAGGAAGGCACGAAGCTGCCGTGCCTCGTGAAGCTCACGCCGAACATCAGCGACATCCGGATGGGCTCGCGCGCTGCCTACAAGGGCGGCGCGGACGGCGTGTCGCTGATCAACACGATCAACTCGATCGTCGCGGTGGACCTCGACCAGATGGCGCCGATGCCGACCGTCGACGGCAAGGGCACGCACGGCGGCTATTGCGGCCCCGCGGTCAAGCCGATCGCGCTGAACATGGTCGCGGAGATCGCGCGCGACCCGGAAACGCCGAACCTGCCGATTTCCGGCATCGGCGGGATTTCGTCGTGGCGCGACGCGGCCGAGTTCATGGTGCTCGGCGCCGGCAGCGTGCAGGTGTGCACCGCCGCGATGCACTACGGCTTCCGGATCGTGACGGATCTCGCCGACGGGCTGTCGAACTGGATGGACGAGAAGGGCTACGCGACGCTCGACGACATCCGCGGCCGCGCGGTGCCGAACGTCACCGACTGGAAATACCTGAACCTGAAATACGACATCAAGGCGCGCATCGACCAGGACCGCTGCATCCAGTGCGGGCTGTGCCATATCGCGTGCGAGGACACGTCGCACCAGGCGATCACCGCCGAGAAGGACGGCGTGCGGCATTTCGAAGTGGTGGACGCGGAGTGCGTCGGGTGCAATCTTTGCATGCATGTGTGTCCGGTCGAGCAATGCATCACGATGGAGCGGGTCGACGCGGGCGACTATGCGAACTGGACCACGCATCCGAACAATCCGGCGCGCGCCGACGCGGGTGCCGGCCCGGTGGAACCCGCGAAGCACGCGAAGGCGGCCTGACCGGCGGCCGGCGGCGCGGTAGGGGCCGCGCCGCCGCTTGTGTCCTGTTTCGCCGGCATCGCGCGATGCCGGCGCTGACGTTTACGTGGAGCGCTTTCGATGAAACCAGCAGCGATTCCCGCCGATGCCGACAGCGCCGCGGCGCCGGCCGGCAGCCTGTACAACGACGACCTCGCGCCGACGACGGCGGCGCAGCGCACATGGCGGTGGTACCACTTCGCGGCGCTGTGGGTCGGGATGGTGATGAACATCGCGTCGTACATGCTCGCGGCCGGGCTGATCCAGGAAGGCATGTCGCCGTGGCAGGCGGTGCTGACCGTGTTGCTCGGCAACCTGATCGTGCTCGTGCCGATGCTGCTGGTCGGCCATGCGGGCGCGAAGCACGGGATTCCGTACGCGGTGCTCGTGCGCGCGTCGTTCGGCACGCAGGGCGCGAAGCTGCCGGCGCTGCTGCGCGCGATCGTCGCATGCGGCTGGTACGGCATCCAGACCTGGCTCGGCGGCAGCGCAATCTACACGCTGCTCAACATCCTGACCGGCAACGCGCTGCACGGCGCGGCGCTGCCGGTCGTCGGCATCTCGTTCGGGCAGCTCGCGTGCTTCCTGGTGTTCTGGGCGCTGCAGCTTTACTTCATCCTGCACGGCACCGATTCGATCCGCTGGCTCGAGAGCTGGTCCGCGCCGATCAAGGTCGTGATGTGCGTCGCGCTCGTGTGGTGGGCGACGTCGCAGGCGGGCGGCTTCGGCTCGATGCTGTCGGCGCCGTCGCAGTTCGTCGCGGGCGGCAAGAAGGCCGGACTCTTCTGGGCGACGTTCTGGCCGGGCCTGACCGCGATGGTCGGCTTCTGGGCGACGCTCGCGCTGAACATTCCCGACTTCACGCGCTTCGCGCATTCGCAGCGCGACCAGATGATCGGTCAGTCGATCGGGCTGCCGCTGCCGATGGCGCTGCTGTCGGTGGTGTCGGTCGTCGTGACGTCGGCGACCGTCGTGATCTACGGCAACGCGATCTGGGATCCGATCGACCTGACGAGCCGGATGACCGGCATCGGCGTCGGCATCGCGCTCGTGATCCTCACGCTTGACACGATGTGCTGCAATCTCGCGGCGAACCTCGTCGGCCCCGCTTACGATTTCTCGAGCCTGTGGCCGAAGGCGATCTCATATCGCACCGGCGGGATGATCACCGCGACGATCGCGATCGTGATGATGCCGTGGAAGATCCTCGCGACGACGGACGGCTATATCTTCACCTGGCTCGTCGGCTATTCGGCGCTGCTGGGCCCGGTCGCGGGCATCCTGATGGTCGACTACTTCCTGATTCGCGGCACGCGGCTCGATACGCACGCGCTGTTCGACGAGCGCGGCGACTTCAGCTATGCGCGCGGCTGGAACCCGGCCGCCCTGGCCGCGCTCGCGATTGGCGTGCTGCCGAACCTGCCCGGCTTCCTGCATACCGCATTCCCGGCGTCGTTCCCGAACGTGCCGGCCTTCTTCAACACGCTTTACACGTACGCGTGGTTCGTCGGCCTCGTGCTGGCGTCCGGCGTGTACGGCACCTGGATGAAGTGGCGCGCCGCCCAGCGCGCGCAGATCGCGAGCGCGTGATGCGCGCAGGCATGCGGCACCCGACAGTCAACGAGGAGGCAACGACATGGCAATCCTGATTCGTGGCGGCACCGTGGTCGATGCGGACCGCACCTATCGCGCGGACGTACTGTGTGCCGACCCGCAGGACGGCGGCACGATCCTGCAGATCGCCGAGACCATCGACGCGCCGGCCGGCGCGACGGTGGTCGACGCGCACGACCAGTACGTGATGCCCGGCGGCATCGATCCGCATACGCACATGGAACTGCCGTTCATGGGCACGACGGCGAGCGACGATTTCTATTCGGGGACGGCCGCCGGGCTGTCGGGCGGCACGACGAGCATCATCGACTTCGTGATCCCGAGCCCGAAGCAGCCGCTGATGGACGCGTTCCGCGAATGGCGCGGCTGGGCCGAGAAGGCGGCGGCCGACTACGGTTTTCACGTGGCCGTCACGTGGTGGGACGAATCGGTGCACCGCGACATGGGCACGCTCGTGCGCGAGCACGGCGTGTCGAGCTTCAAGCACTTCATGGCGTACAAGAACGCGATCATGGCCGACGACGAGGTGCTCGTGAACAGCTTCTCGCGTTCGCTCGAACTCGGCGCGCTGCCGACCGTGCACGCGGAGAACGGCGAACTCGTGTTCCGGCTGCAGCAGGCGCTGCTCGCGCGCGGGATGACCGGGCCGGAGGCGCATCCGCTGTCGCGTCCGCCCGAGGTCGAGGGCGAAGCCGCGAACCGCGCGATCCGCATCGCGCAGGTGCTCGGCGTGCCCGTGTATATCGTGCATGTGTCGTCGAAGGACGCGGTCGATGCGATCACGCGTGCGCGCAGCGAAGGGCTGCGCGTGTTCGGCGAAGTGCTGCCGGGCCACCTGGTGATCGACGAGGCCGTTTATCGCGACCCGGACTGGACGCGCGCGGCCGCGCACGTGATGAGCCCGCCGTTCCGCTCGGCCGAGCATCGCGAAGCGCTGTGGCGCGGGCTGCAGGCCGGTCAGCTGCATACGACGGCCACCGACCACTGCGTGTTCTGCGCGTCGCAGAAGGCGATGGGCCGCGACGACTTCACGAAGATTCCGAACGGCTGCGGCGGCGTCGAGGACCGCATGTCGGTGCTGTGGCATCACGGCGTGAATTACGGCCGCATCACGCCGAACGAGTTCGTACGGATCACGTCGACGAACGCCGCGCAGATCTTCAACCTGTACCCGCGCAAGGGGGCGGTGCAGGTCGGCGCCGATGCCGATCTCGTCGTGTGGGATCCGGCCGCGACGAAGACGATCTCGGTGAAGACCCATCACCAGCAGGTCGACTTCAACGTGTTCGAAGGGATGACGGTGCAGGGCGTCGCGACGCACACGCTCACGCGCGGCGCGCTCGCATGGGCCGACGGCGAGCTGCGTGCGGTGCGCGGCGCGGGCCGCTACCTGGAGCGGCCGCCTGCCGCCGGCTACTACGAGGCCGCCCGCATCGCGAACCGGCTGCGCGAGCCGCATCCGGTCGAGCGCGCCGGCTGAGCGAGGGCAAAGCGGGCAAAGCGTGCAAAGCGCGCGAAAGGCGCGCTCGCCACGGCGGTCAGCGCGCGTCGCCCGCGTTCGCTTCGCGGATCGGGATCACGGTGCGCGCGCCGCACTGGCGCAGCAGGTCGCGCAGTTCGTTGATGACCGGGAACACCTCGTGGTTCCAGTCGGCGCCCTGCCGGTCGTGCGCTTCCTGCTCGCGCTCGACGATCCAGCGATCCTCGCGGAAGATCCGCTCGGTGAACCAGACGAGCAGCGGCCACGCGAGATCGAGCGCGAACGGGATGCCCGGCTTGTGGATCGACAGCACGCCGAACGTGCGGTTGGTGCGCTGCTCCGCGTCGAGCGGCACGTAGACGATCCACAGGTCCATCACGAGCGTGCCCTCGCTCGAGCGGATCTGCAGCGTCTGGTACGGGTAGAGGGTGCGCACCGTCATCACGCTCTTGTCGGACTGGTCGGCCGGCTTCTTGCTGGCGCCGAACACGAGCGCCTCGCCGACCGGCTGCTTGCCTTCCATCCGTGCGAACGTGTAGTCGACCTCGACCCAGTCGTCGCCGCGCCGGCGGCCGACGCTGCGCGCGCGCATCTGTCCCATCTGCTTGCGATGCAGGAACTGATGGTTCATGTCCATCAGGTTCTCGTGCATGAACGAGTAGTGGCACTTGACCTCGCGGCCGAAGCGGCGCGTCTTGAATGCACGGTCGTCCGCCGATTCGAGCGCGGGGAACGGGCGTTCGTCGGCGAGCGTCGCGTCGCCGGGGAACACGAAGATCAGACCGTGCGCCTCGCGGCACGGATACGCGCGCACGCCGTTGGGCAAACGGTCGCGGCCGAGGTAAGGCACGTCGACGCAACGGCCGCTGTCGCACGCGTAGGTCCAGCCGTGGTAGCAGCAGCGCAGCGTTTCGCCGGACACGACGCCCGCATGCAGCGGCACCTGGCGGTGCGCGCAACGATCTTCGAGTGCATACACGGCGCCGGATTCGGTGCGCACGAGCACGATCGGATCGCCGGCGAAGCGCACGCCGAGCGTCTTGCCGCGCTTGAGCTCGCGCGACCACGCGAGCGGATACCAGTGGTCGGGATGAATGGGCACGCGGCGCAGGTCGCGCACGACTGCGCCGGTGGACGGTTCTTCAAGGGTGCTGCTGTCAGACAAAGGCACTGCGCGCATGCGTGACGCCTCCTGGCAAGCTGGTGAGTTCCGGGCGCCGCGTGATGCGGCGGGGACTGATCTGGAGAAGTCTACGCGAAGTTGGCCCGTGCAGCTGACCTGATCGGGGTTTGCCCCGTCGGCGCGGCATGCGGTTCGTTGATGCAGCTCAAACGCGGCCGGCGGCGCGGGCCGGGCGCGTCATGCTGCGGGCCGGCCGCCGCGCCGCCGGCGACCTGTCACAGATGGGCGTCGCGCCACAGTACCGCGTCGGGACGATACAGCGTCGGGAAGCGCTGCTTCAGTCCGGCAACCTTCGGCATGTCGTTGTATGCGATGTACGGCGCGTCGGGATGCAGCTCGAGGTAGTTCTGGTGATACGCCTCGGCCGGATAGAAGCCCTTGTACGGCTCGACGCGCGTGACGACGGGCGACGGGAACGTGTGCGCGGTGCCGAGCTGCGCGATGTACGCGGTCGCGACGGCCCGCTGCTGCGCGGTGGTCGGGAAGATCGCGGACCGGTACTGCGAACCTTCGTCGGGGCCCTGACGGTTCAGTTCGGTCGGATCGTGCGCGACCGAGAAGAACACCTGCAGCAGCCGGCCGTACGTGACCTGCGTCGGGTCGAAGACGATGCGCACCGATTCCGCATGGCCGGTCAGCCCGCTGCCGACCAGCGCGTAATGCGCGGTTTCGGAGGCGCCGCCCGCATAGCCGGCCGTGACCTGCTTCACGCCCTTCACGTGCTCGAACACGCCCTGCACGCCCCAGAAGCAGCCGCCGGCGATCACGGCGGTTTCCTCGTGGGCTGTGCCCGGGGTTTCGTCGAGCGTCGGCGCGGGCACCGTGCGCATCGGTTCCGCGGAACTGACGACGCGCTGGTAGCCGAACACGGCGGCGGCCGCGAGGGCGATCGCGCCGATGCGGCGCAGCATGGCCGCCCGCCGCCGCGGTGCGGAATCGCGAGTGGATGTCGGGATCATGAGTTGCTCCTTCGAAAACGAGGGACGAAATAAGGTGGTCCGGCCGCAGCACTCAACCAAACGTGAACGCATACGCATCGACGCCCGGATCGAGAAATTCGATCGAGAACGTGCGGTCGGCGATCGTGCCCGGCTGCCGCACCAGCTGGTACAGGCGTTGGCCGGTGACGGTGCCGTAGCCCTGCGCGTCGACGTCCGCGCCGTGTGCCGCGCCGGGCGCCGCGCCATCGAGCGTCACGCGAAAGCGCACCGGCTTGCCGTTCGCCCCCGGGCCGAGCACGAGGTGGAGGTCGCGCGCATGGAAGCGGTAGACGATCCTGCCGGCCGGCGCGGCGAGCGTCGCGCGCTCGGCGCCGACCTGCCACGTGCCGGCGAGGCCCCAGTCGTTCAGGTCGGGGTGAGCGGGTGCGTCGTAGCGGTGTGACGCGTCGCGCACGACGCCGCCCGGCGACGTGAAGTCTTCCGCACGCGCATAGCCGACATAGGTTTCGGGCGAGCGGACGTCCGCGCTGTCGGCCGCCGCGAGCGCGCCTTTCGCGGGCGCGCCGGTGAGCCCGAGCGGCACGTTCAGCGCTTCCGGGTGGCCGGCTTCGGCGAGCAGCGACTGGATCGCGCGTTCCGACTGCGCGTATTCGCCTTCGCCGAAGTGGTGATGGCGGATCCGCCCCTGTGCGTCGATGAAGTAGTGCGCGGGCCAGTATTCGTTGCCGAACGCGCGCCAGATCGCATAGCCGTTGTCGATCGCGACCGGGTAGTCGATGCCGAGGTCATGCACGGCCTTCTTCACGTTGCCGATGTCGCGCTCGAACGCGAATTCCGGTGCGTGCACACCGATCACGACGAGTCCGTACGGCGCGTACTTGTGCGCCCACGCGGTCGTGTACGGCAGCGTGCGCAGGCAGTTGATGCACGAATACGTCCAGAAATCGACGAGCACGACCTTGCCGCGCAGACCGGCCGCGGTCAGCGGCGGCGAATTCAGCCACTGCACGGCGCCGTCGAGCGACGGCAGCGTGCCTTCGACGGGCAGCGCGGCCGGCGCCGGCATCGCGGGCGTCGTGCCGGCCGTGCGCATCATCGCGCTGCCGGCCGCCGGTGCGCCATCGGTCGCCGCGGCCATCATCGCGCCGCTCGCCGTGCCGCTGCTGCTGTTGCTGCTGCCGGTGTTGCTCGTGGAGGACATGGCGGCCGGCGCACCATTCGAGCGCCCGCCGAGCCGGTCGACGAGCTTCGTCTCGAGGCTGCCCGTCGTGACCGTCGACAGTTGCGCGAGCGCACCCGTATCGAGGCCGAGCGCGATCGCGGCGACGCCGGCCAGCAGCGCAGCGCCGATCCCGCGCCGGATCCATTCGCCGGCGCCGAGCGAGCGCTTCATCGCGGCGAACACCTTGCCGCCGATCACGAGCGCGACGCCGAGCGACGTCGCCGCCCCGGCCGCATACGCGACCAGCAGCACCGTCGTGCCGACGCTCGCCCCGCGCAGCGCGGCGCCGGTCAGCACGAGCCCGAGGATCGGGCCCGCGCACGGCGCCCACAGCAGGCCGGTCGCGACGCCGAGCAGCAGCGACGACAGGGGACCGGCCGGGCGGCCGTCGCGCTGCGCGAAGCCGGTGAGCCGGTTGCCGGCCGCGACGAGCGGGCGCGTCAGGTGTTCGGCGAAACGCGGCAGCAGCAGCGTCAGGCCGAACACCGCGAGCAGCACGATGGCGAGCCAGCGGCCGGCCTGGTTGGCCTGCGCGACCCAGCCGCCGCCGACGGCGGCGAGCGTCGCGACGACGGCGAACGTGAGCGCCATGCCGATCAGCAACGGCAGGCCGGTACGCACGAACGGCTGGTCGGCGCGCGCGAACACGAACGGCAGCACGGGCAGGATGCACGGGCTCAGGATCGTGAGGACGCCGCCGAGATAGGCAAGGACGATGAGCAGCATGGGGCAGTCTCCGGTCGTTCAGAAGGCGGCGGCCCGTCAGGCGGCGGCCGGGTGGAAGGCGAGCGCGAGCCCGTTCATGCAGTAGCGCAGGCCGGTGGGCGGCGGGCCGTCGTCGAACACGTGGCCGAGATGGCCGCCGCAGCGGCGGCAGTGCACTTCGGTGCGCGCCATCCCGTACGACGGATCCGTCTCGGTCGCGACCGCGTGGTCGAGCGGCTTCCAGAAGCTCGGCCAACCGGTGTGGCTGTCGAATTTGGTGTCGGACGAGAACAGCGCGAGGTCGCAGCCGGCGCACGCGAACGTGCCGTGGCGGTGCTCGGCGTTCAGCGGGCTGCTGTACGGCGGCTCGGTGCCGGCATTGCGCAGCACCGTGTATTGGGCGGGCGTGAGGCGGCGGCGCCATTCGGCGTCGCTGCGGGTGATCTCGAACGGGGCGGCGGGCGGCGCGGCGAAAGCGCGGCCGACGAGCGCACGGCGGCCAGCCGACGACAGCGCCGCGAGCGTGGCGAGGCCGGTGGCGCCGGCGAACAGCAGATGTCTGCGGGTGGGCATGACGGGCTCCTTGAAGCAGGTCCTGAAAACATGCGCACAGAGTAGGCAGCGGCCGGTGTCTAAGTCCTCACGGAAAGTTAAAGGATTTGTGATGGTTGGGGTGTTTCGCGGGGGGGCGGTGGAATCCGTCGAAGCGCCAACTGGCAAGGGCCCTCGAACGGGTGAGCCGCCGATATTTACCGAGCGCCAGTTCGCGCCGCGATTTTTAGTGTTTTTTAGGGTTCGCCGAGTGGCGTGGCGAATCCGGACTTGGCTTGCCGATCACATTGAGCGAAAGCGCCGGGGCTCGCGGCGCGCTCCATCTGGCATTCCGCGCTACCGACTAGTGCGATGGACTATGGGGTTCGATCGCGAATGATCTGAGCGCGCTGCAACTCCGTGAACACTCGGTCCATACGCCGTTGCGAGACCAACGGTTCATGCGCGTGTAGATCGTGTGCCAGCGGCCGAAACGCGGGGGCAAGCCGCGCCATTTACACCCGTGCTCGGCAACGTAGAGGATCGCGTTGAGCACTTGCCAATAGAGTGTGAACACGCCCTAGCGCTAATTGTGAACGCCTACAGGAACTGCGCGCTGCGCGGGTGTCTTGCGGTGGATGCGCGACGGTTTGCTTGCATGTGAAGTTGTCCACCTCGATCCAATGGCTGCGCAGGATCCGGGCGTACGAAGCGATCGACTTCGGCGTCGGGTCTTCGACACGCATGCGTATCCTCCGCAGTCGGACAACCCGCAATGGCGGCGTGCCACGCGTCTGTCTCTGCTCGATGAGCGGCGGCGCACAACGACGCTGATTGGACTGCCGACAGGACACCGTGCATCAGAAAAACTCTGGCAGTTTTTGCAGATGCGTTGTCATCTTCCACAAATTCAGACTGGCTGAATGTGGATAAAGTACGCCTCACGGAGACGCTTCAAAGCACCGGAGTGCCAGATTCCCGTGCTTCGAGCCGGTAGTAAACAAGCGTTGTGCGATGTAGATGGCCGCGATGCGTCACGAACCAATGATGCAGCCGTCGAGCGCGGTTCAGCACCATTGACGGATCGCCGAGAGATCGACCGTAAGGTCACATCAGATTGAGGAGTCAATCATCATGAAGCTTGTCCTTTCGAAAGTCGCAAAGGCAATCGTGTCCGCGTGCGCCATTCAGAAGACCGACGTCATGGTCCGCAATTCGGCGGGACAGGAGATCCCGTACGTCATGTTGTTCACCATGTATGGCTTCGTCTGAGCGCGGAGCCACGGCTTTACAAGGAAGGAGATTCTCATGCGCACGACAATTGCAGCGATACTCTGCTTCGTCACGTGCTTCCCGTTGGCCGCAAGCGCCGGTGTAGTCGATGCGGGCTGCGCCGCGGCAGTGGTCACAAGTGGAAAGACGCGAGCTGAGGTGCGGGCCGAACTCGTTCAGGCAGAACGCGACGGCTGGATTCCGACTCACTCGCGCAGGCAGCGGACCTATCCGCCCGATATGGCGCAGGCTCGCCGGAATTGGGATGTCCGTGATGCAGGCGCCGGGACGACGCCATCCTTGCAGGCGTCGAACCAGCAACCTTGAGCAATGACCGTGGCGTCTGCATGCCGGCGCTGAAATATCGCCGCATCGTCATGCGGACTCGAGGGCGAGCAAGGCTCAGAATTTATGTCGTATAGCGACCCGATAAACCATCTGGTGGTTATTCGATGAATCTCCGGATCCGCCAATGTTGGCGACCGCTAGCGCGCCCGTCGACGATGTGCCGGAAGCGCGTTGCCAGCCGCCCGAGAAGTACACGTCGGTACGCTTCGACAGCAGATAGTCCAGCGTGAACGCCACCTGATTGTAGTGCTGATTGCCGACGGAATTGCCTTGTGCCGTCGCGACGCTCCGCGCCTTCATGTAGTCATACGCGACGCCGACGAAAAAGGCCGGCGTGACACAGTAGTTCAAACCGATGTCATAGTTGTTGAAGATGGCCGTACCGTTCAGGAACGACGCACCGAGATTGGCGTATTGAACATTTGAATACGACGCGCTGATCGTTGCGTTTCCGATCGTGTAGGCCGCCGCGATGACGGCGTCCTGATAGGCTTGCGCGACCTGATAAGCCGAATTCAGGGAAGAGGCCAGCAGATTGAAGCCGCTTGCATAGTTGGTGAACCATCCGTTACCTGGTGTCGACGTCGGGTGTTTGAAGTAATCGAACGCCGCGCCGATCTGAAGCGGACCGTGTGTGTAACCGACTCCAAGCGAATAGCCCGACGTCGAAGTGAAGTCGCCGGGCACGCCGCCAAGGCTATATTCGGCGCCAAAGGAGAAGCCGTGGAAGTCCGGGCTCATGTAGCGCACCGAGTTGTTGAATCGCACGCTGTTACTGGTGTTGTCGAAATCTCCCGGATGCGCACTTGCCAGGTCGCCAACCGCTGCAGCACCGGCAAGAAACTCGGGGAAATACCACACCATGTCGTATTGACGGCCGACGGTGAGAGAACCGTAAGTGTCGCTGCTCAGTCCGACGAAAGCTTGTCGGCCAAACGCCGTGCCGCCCTGGGCAAGTTGTCCGTTATTCACGTTGATGCCGGACTCGAGCGTAAAAATCGCCTTGAGACCGCCTCCCAGATCTTCCTTGCCGGTCAGCCCCCAGCGACTGCCGTCGATACCGTCCAGCGAGTCCATGTAGACAGCTTTGCCGCCGCCTACGTTGGTCTGGTAATGAATACCGTTGTCGATCTCGCCATAGAGCGTGACGCTGCTTTGGCTATGCGCGACGGAACTGGCCAGTCCCATGAGCGAGCCGACAATGATTTCGATTTTTTTCGTTTTCATGAGATCTCCGCATTTCAAAGGCATAAAAGAACCGTTCACCTGACGTTCATCGATTCAGCGCGTGGTGCAGGTCAGGCCGAGAAGGATTTCTTGAGGCCGTTCTTCGTCAGGCCATAGCAAGCGCCCATCAGGGCCACGCAAGCCGCTGCAACGAGTATTGGCGCTGCTGCAACGCGAAACATCGCGTCGACGGCCCAGTTGTTCGCGTACAGGACGCCCGCGAGGTAAGTGCCGCCCGCGGCGCCGAGCCGACCGAATCCATAGGCCCATGCGACGCCCGGGGCGCGCAATTCCGGGCTATAGAAGAGCGTGCACAACGCGATCGTGCAGGTTTGTCCGCCGCTGATGCAAAAGCCGCAAAAGAAGATCGTCGTGAGTAAAGCGAGATGCGATGAGCCGATTGCCACGGAGATCGCGTACATTGACACGGCGCCGCCGACGTAGACCGCGGACAGAATTCTGTAAGGGCTCGTGCGATCCATGATGGGTCCCATCAGCAGACTGGCCACGATGCCGCCGATGATCACGGTGATGGTCGCCCAGACCACGAGCGCGGGTGGGAACGAGATGGACGCGAGAACGGTCGGCAGCCAGCTTTGCAGAAAATAGAAAGCGGCCAGGTTGATGGCGAATACGGCCCACAGCAGGAATGTCCCCACGCGGAATTGTGCGGAGAACAATCCGAGCACGCTTGCGTCCGCTGGCTTCTCATCGTGAGTGACCAGTTCGCTGCCCGATTGCAGCGTGAAATCGGGAAAGAGGCGCTTGGTTAAACGAAGCAATTCGGCCGGCTCCGCATTTGCCGACAGGTAGGCCACGGATTCCGGCAGCAGCGGGATAAGCAACACCGTCAAGCCCAGTGCCGCGAGCCCGCCCAGCCACAGTGGACCTTCCCAGCCAAACCGCGGGATCAAGGCGCTACTGCAGATGCCCGCGAAGATAAACCCCAGCGCATATCCCAGGTAGACAAGAATGACGAAAGTCGCACGGGTTCTCTTCGGGCTGAATTCCGAAACGAGGCCCACCGCGCAAGGCGTGGCCGCTCCGAGGCCGATGCCTGTGAGGAACCTCAAGGCGATCAGTTGCGGCACGCTGGTGGCAAAGACGGTCAGGACGGTGAACAGGCCGAAAGCAGCGGTTGCCACGAAAGCAATCTTCTTCGTGCCGAAGCGCCGGGTCGCGAACGGAATGCCGAAGTTGCCGATTAGTAGCCCGAAGAAAACTGCTGAAAAAATCGCGCCGAATACCGCCTTGGGCAGTTGCCATTCTTTCGCGAGAACGGGCACGATGAAGCTGATGACCTGGGTGTCGAAGCCATCGAACAGCATGAGCAGCGCACAGAAGGCGACGATGAAATACTGCCTCCTGCCGATTCTGCGACTGTCGACGACATCGTAGACGTTGATTTGCCGTATTTCCATATTGTTCTCCTTGCGTTAAAAGGAAGGGTTTACTCCGGGTATTACATTTTGTTTGCTGGTTTAAAGGTGGTGGCGCAGATGGTCGAGCATTAAGTTCCAGTAAAACGGGTTTCAAGAATCGATGATTAATATGACGAATATTTGATTAATTACCGAGGCTGGTTGGTTATGCGAATGAAGCGGCGCTGCGGATTCAACGGACGACGACCGTGCCGTACGGGACAAGCCCCATACGCAGTGGTGCGGCGCTGTCGTCCGTCCGGCATTAGTATGAAAAAACTGTCTCGCTTGATTTATTATTTCGTCGCTCCGGATTTCATTGCGCTTGACGGAATCCGGGTCGCCTGGATCGTGAAGTCATTTTGATTGCACGGAGAAATATTGCCGCAGTTCAGGCAGCATTTCTTATTCTTGTGTTGCCGCAGTGGCGCTCCGTTCGGCAGATTGTGCGGTGAGAGCCGTCAATCGAAGCGCAATTCGCGGTCGGTGGCTCGCTGAACTTCGCGGTGCCGTCCACGTCGATCCGCGCGACGCCATCGTGGCTTTCGTCCGACTTGTGAGCCGCGTACGTGATGTGCCACAGATTGTGCACGAAGCACAATCGGGTCCGAACCGGACAGCACAGGCATCGACACTGTCGAAACGCTCACCCGCGAGCCCGGATTCCAGCTGTTCGGGAAGGCGAGGTCTGGCGCAATGAAAGTCGTGGCGGCATTCCAGCTTGGTATGGCGCGACTATGCCGGCTCATGCTTCGCATCGATTTCGCTACAATTTCAACATGTCGCTAAAATGCCGGATATGAACCGTTACGTTAGTCTTCCTGATTTTGCGGATCCCGACGCGATCGATCGGCCGGCGGTAGCGATGCGCATGCACGTCGACGAGCATGCTGCCGAAATCCCTGTTCACAAACATCTGAAGGGGCAACTGGTGCTGGCGTTGCACGGCGCCGTAACCTGTCGGGTCGCGGGCGCGTTCTGGATCGTCCCGCCGCAATGCGGCGTCTGGATTCCTGGCGAGATGCCGCACAGCAACCACGCCACGCCCAATGCCCGGCTTTGCTATCTGTTCGCAGAGCCCGGTATCGTCGACTTGCCGACGGATTGCTGCACGCTGTCCATTTCGCCGATGCTGCGGGAAATGATCCTGCATCTGGCCGACGCGCCGCCGGACCATGAGCAGGGCGGCCATACCGACCGGCTTGCGCGCGTGCTGTTGCATGAGCTGACGTTGATGCCGGTCGAGCGTCTTTATCTGCCGGTTACGGATCATCCGAGAATTCGGCAGATGGCGGACGCGTTGAACGCCAATCCCGGCGATCGCAGCACCGTCGCGCAATGGGCCAAGCGTCTCGCCATGAGCGAGCGTTCGCTGGCAAGACTCGTCGTCAGCGAAACGGGACTGACCTTTGGCCGCTGGCGGCAGCAGTTGCAACTGCTCGTTGCGGTGCGCGAGCTTGCCGGCGGCGCTTCCGTGCAACGCGTGTCGGACGAACTTGGCTACGAGTCGGTAACCGCCTTCATCACCATGTTCAAGAAAGCGCTCGGGCATTCGCCAGGCCGCTACTTCGCCGCGCTGGCGCGCACGCAGTCGGGGGCGGTCCTCGCGTCGACGACTTCGACCGAGATGGACGACCGAGCGGATGGCCCAGCGGATGGGGTGGCCGATGTGTGAAGTCGCGCGCCTCTGCGTATCGATGAACGTGTGGCGCGAGCGGCCGCAATCATGCGGCCCGTTCCTTCCCGATGCCCGTCGTGATGGAACGCGCTTCGCGTTTCGACGCGCCTTTCGTCCATTTTCCCGCCAGTGACTCCGGGTCCTGCGCGCTAGGCCGCCCGCATCAAATAGAAATGCTGTAGATCACGCATTTCGCAGAAGAGACCGCAGCTGACAGCGCTTCGGCGGCCCTGAATACGACCACACATTCTGCGGCATCCCCCGTAATCTTTGCGCACTCGCCACTGAATTCGCATTGCTTTTACGGAGTAGCAAGATGACCGACTTATCGACGGGGACACCCTCGATCCTTTCCCTGGGCCAGACGAAAGTTGACGACGACCCACTCGAAACAGCCGAATGGCTCGACGCGCTCGATGGCGTGGTCCGGCATGCAGGTGCCGAACGGGCGCAGTACCTGTTCGATCGGCTCGCGGCCCACGCTTCGTCCAACGGTATCGCAACGGCGCGCCTCAATATCACGCCATACGCGAATACACTTACCGTCGATCAGCAGCCCCCGTATCCCGGCGACTTCGATATCGAAGAAAAGCTTGCTGCCGCGCTGCGCTGGAATGCGCTGGCCATGGTGGTGCGGGCCAATCGTGCCTACGGTGAACTCGGCGGGCATATTGCCAGCTATGCGTCGGCGGCTGACCTGTTCGAAGTCGGCTTCAATCATTTCTTTCGTGGGCCGAATGATGCTCACGGTGGCGATCTCGTCTATTTTCAACCTCATTCCGCGCCGGGTGTTTACGCGCGGGCTTATCTCGAGGGCTTTCTCGACGAGACGCATCTCGAGCATTACCGACAGGAAATCACCGGTGCGGGCCTGTGTTCCTATCCGCATCCGTGGCTGATGCCGGACTTCTGGCAGTTCCCGACCGGCTCGATGGGTATCGGGCCGATCAACTCGATCTACCAGGCGCGTTTCATGCGTTATCTGCAGAACCGCGGATTGCAACGCACGGAAGGCCGAAAGGTGTGGGGCTATTTCGGCGATGGCGAAATGGACGAACCCGAGGCGATCGGCGCGCTTTCGCTGGCCGCGCGCGAGGGACTCGACAATCTCGTGTTCGTGATCAACTGCAATTTGCAGCGGCTCGACGGACCTGTGCGCAGCAATGGCCGCATCATCGACGAACTCGAAGCGCAGTTCACGGGGGCGGGCTGGAACGTCATCAAGGTGTTGTGGGGTTCGGACTGGGACGCCCTGTTCGCACGTGATCGCACGGGGGCGCTGTTGCGCGCGTTCGCGCACACCGTGGACGGCCAATTCCAGACTTTTTCCGCCAACGACGGCGCTTACAATCGCGAACGCTTTTTCGGTCAGAACGCCGAGCTGGCCGCGCTCGCCGCGCATCTGAGCAACGACGATATCGACAGCCTGCGGCGCGGCGGCCACGATGTGCGCAAATTGCACGCTGCGTACGAAAAGGCGTCGAAACACAGCGGGCAACCCACGGTCATTCTCGCGAAGACGATGAAGGGCTTCGGCATGGGCTCGATCGGCCAGGGGCGCATGACAACGCATCAGCAAAAGAAGCTCGACATCGACCAGTTGAAGGCGTTTCGCGACCGCTTTCGCCTGCCACTTTCCGACGACGATGTCGAACAACTCAAGTTCTACAAACCGGACGAAAGCAGTGCCGTCATGCAGTATCTGCACGCGCGCCGTGCGGCGCTGGGCGGCTACCTTCCCCGAAGGCGCACAGCGGCATCGCACGCGCCGGCCGTGCCAGCGATGTCGTCGTGGGGACGATTCGCGCTCGACACCAACGACAAGGAAATGTCCACCACGATGGCGTTCGTGCGCATGCTCGGCAACCTGTTGAAGGACGCCGAGCTGGGGCCGCGTGTGGTGCCCGTCGTCGCCGACGAGGCGCGCACCTTCGGCATGGCGAATCTGTTCCGGCAAGTCGGCATCTATTCTCCGCTCGGTCAACTGTACGAGCCGGAAGACATGGGTTCGATGCTCTATTACCGTGAGGATACGGGCGGCCAGATTCTGGAAGAAGGCATCTCCGAGGCGGGCGCGGTGTCGTCGTGGATTGCCGCGGCGACGTCTTACAGCGTGCACGATCTGACGATGCTGCCGTTTTATATCTACTACTCGATGTTCGGTTTCCAGCGTATCGGCGACCTGATCTGGGCGGCTGCCGACCAGCGCGCGCGCGGTTTCCTGATCGGCGCGACGGCCGGCAAGACGACGCTCGGTGGTGAAGGTCTGCAGCATCAAGACGGCACGAGCCACCTTGCGGCTTCGACGATACCGAACTGCCGTGCGTACGATCCTGCCTTCGCGTACGAAGTGGCGATGATCGTCGACGAAGGCATGCAGGAGATGATCGCGCGTCAGCGCGACGTGTTTTACTACATGACGGTCACCAACGAAAACTACGCACAACGTCCGTTGACTGAAGCGGATGTCGATCGCGTCCGGCGCGGCGTGCTCAAGGGGATGTACGTGCTGGAGCCTGCGCAGGTCGAGATCGCGCAGGTGCAGTTGCTTGGCTCGGGCGCGATTCTCGGTGAAGTCCAGGCCGCGGCACGGATGTTGAAAGACGACTGGAATATCGACGCGGCCGTCTGGAGCGTGACGAGCTTTACCGAATTGCATCGCGACGGCGTGTCCGCGGAGCGCAAGCAGCGGCTGCTGGAGCGCGGCGAGCCTCCGGTGCCGTACGTGACGGCGGCCCTGGGCGCCGCGCGTGGACCGGTGATTGCCGCGACCGACTATGTGCGCGCCGTGCCCGAACTGATCCGCGCGTACGTGCCGTCCCGCTATGTCGTGCTCGGTACCGACGGCTTCGGGCGCAGCGATACACGTGCGGCGTTGCGGGCGTTCTTCGAAGTGGACCGTGCGTCGATCGTGATCGCCGCGCTGAAAGCACTCGCCGACGACGGCCAGCAGGACCCGGACATCGTGCGTCGGGCGATCGACCGATACGGGCGAATCGGAAGCGGGCTGATCGAACCCTGGCTTGTCTAGAACCCGTTGACCGGTGCGCGCCATGAGAGCGGCGCGCGAATCGGCTGCTCGAAGGCTTCGCGCGTTCATCGGTCCATCGTGGGCAATCCGATCGAATCAAGTGCGTCCGGCCAGATGAAGAGGAGTGCCGACTGTTGAAACGCTTGCTGTTGGAGACGAATGTGCGGGTGACACGAATAGAAGTACCGGATATCGGCGATTACAAGAACATCCCGGTGATCGAAGTTCTGGTGGGAGTTGGACAACGCGTCGAACAGGAGCAGTCGCTCGTCGTGCTCGAGTCGGACAAGGCGACGATGGATGTGCCCAGTCCCACCGCTGGCGTGATCAAGGAGCTGAAGGTCGCGGTTGGCGAAACGGTGTCGCAAGGCACGCTGATCGCGCTGCTCGAGAACGACGGTGAGCGGCAGGACGACGCGGTGCCTGTGCCTGCTGCCGCCTCCGCGGCGCGCGATCTCACGTGTTCGTCGGCGAATGTCACGACAGTGCCAGTGCCAGTGCCCGCGCCGGCGCCCGAACTGAAAGCCGCGCCCGCGCCATTGCATCGCGCCCCGGCGCACGAAGGCGAACCGCATCGCGACAGCCATGCGTCGCCGTCGGTGCGCAAGCTCGCGCGAGAACTGGGCGTCGAGATATCGCATGTGCAGGGCACCGGTCCGAAGCAGCGCGTTACATCGGAAGACGTTGCCGCGTTCGTCAGGAATGCGATGACGGCATCGTCCAGCACGTCTCCAGTCTCGACGCCTGTCCCGGCGAACGCAGCGGAGCTGGGTTTATTGCCATGGCCGAAGGTGGATTTCGCGAAATTTGGTCCCGTCGATTCGCAGCCGCTGTCGCGGATCAAGAAGATCTCGGGCGCGAACCTGCATCGCAACTGGGTGATGATCCCGCACGTCACGAACAACGACGAAGCGGACATCACCGAACTGGAGGCACTGCGTGCGCAGCTGAACAAGGAACACGAGAAGGCGGGCGTGAAGTTCACGATGCTCGCGTTCGTGATCAAGGCGGTCGTCGCCGCGCTGAAGAAGTTCCCGACCTTCAACGCGAGCCTCGACGGCGACAACCTGGTGTTCAAGCAGTACTACCACGTCGGTTTCGCCGCCGATACGCCGAACGGCCTCGTCGTGCCGGTGATCCGCGATGCGGACAAGAAGGGTCTCGTCGACATCGCGAAGGAAATGGCCGAGCTGTCGAAGGCCGCGCGCGACGGCAAGCTGAAGCCGGACCAGATGCAAGGCGGCTGCTTCTCGATCTCGTCGCTCGGCGGGATCGGCGGCACCAACTTCACGCCGATCATCAACGCGCCGGAAGTCGCAATCCTCGGGTTGTCGCGCAGCGCGATGAAGCCGGTGTGGGATGGCAAGCAGTTCGTGCCGCGGCTCATTCTGCCACTGTCGTTGTCGTGGGATCACCGAGTCATCGACGGGGCGGAAGCGGGACGCTTCAATGCTTATCTGAAAACCATCCTGGGCGATCTCCGTCGCGTCATTCTTTGATGAGCAGAGGGGCTCGCAGGGGCGTGGGGTTTCTGTCGGTCATCCACGCCTCGTCGTTGAACCTGTTTTGCTAACGGTCTGCCAGCGTCGCCCCTGCGCGGGGCGGCGGTCACTTTTCTTTGTCTTCCAAAGAAAAGTAACCAAAAGAAAGGCGCGTCCTTGGGCGGACCGCAAAGGTGGTCCTGCCCAGCATCGCGTTCTCTTGTCAGGCCGTCGTTCAGCGGTTGAGCCCTCTCCCTCTGTCAGCAGCTAATCAAGAAGGGGACAGTAATGAGTCTCATCGAAGTCAAGGTTCCGGATATCGGCGATTTCAGCGGCGTCGATGTCATCGAAGTCAACGTGAAGCCAGGCGACGTGATCGAAAAAGAGCAAACGCTCATCACGCTCGAATCCGATAAAGCCTCCATGGAAGTGCCCAGCGACGTCGCCGGCACGGTCAAGGAAATCAAGGTCAAAGCCGGCGAGAAAGTCTCGCAAGGCACCGTCATCGCCATCGTCGAAGCAGCAGCAGGCGCCGCCGCACCCGCGAAAGCACCCGAGGCAGCGAAACCCGCACCGGCTGCACCCGCTCCGGCCGCCGCGCCGCAAGCCGGCAGCTATGCCGGCGCGGTGGACATCGAGTGCGACATGCTCGTGCTCGGCGCCGGCCCCGGCGGCTACTCGGCCGCGTTCCGCTCAGCCGACCTCGGCATGAAGACGGTGCTGGTCGAACGCTACTCGACGCTCGGCGGCGTGTGCCTGAACGTTGGCTGCATCCCGTCGAAGGCGCTGCTGCACACGGCGCTCGTCATCGACGAAGCCGCGGCGCTCGCATCGCACGGCATCACGTTCGGCAAGCCGGAGGTCGATCTCGACAAGCTGCGCGACTTCAAGGGCGGCGTCGTCAAGAAGCTGACGACGGGCCTGGCCGGCATGGCGAAGGCGCGCAAGGTCGAAGTCGTCACGGGCGTCGGCGCATTCGTCGATCCGTATCACATGGAAGTGCAGGGCGAAAACGGCAAGAAGGTCGTCAAGTTCAAGCAGGCGATCATCGCCGCGGGCTCGCAAGCCGTGAAGCTGCCGTTCATGCCGGAAGACCCGCGCGTCGTCGATTCGACGGGCGCACTCGAACTGCGCCAACTGCCGAAGCGGATGCTGGTGATCGGCGGCGGCATCATCGGCCTCGAAATGGCAACGGTGTACGCGACGCTCGGCGCCGAGATCGACGTGGTCGAAATGATGGACGGCCTGATGATGGGCGCGGACCGCGATCTGGTGAAGGTCTGGGAAAAGTACAACGCGAAGCGCTTCGGCAACGTGATGCTGAAGACCAAGACGGTCGGCGCGGAAGCGAAGGAAGACGGCATCTACGTGAAGTTCGAGGGCGAGAAGGCGCCGGCGGAAGCGCAGCGCTACGACCTCGTGCTCGTCGCGGTGGGCCGCAGCCCGAACGGCAAGACGATCGGCGCCGACAAGGCCGGCGTGGCCGTCACCGACCGCGGCTTCATCGACGTCGACAAGCAGATGCGCACGAACGTCCCGCACATCTTCGCGATCGGCGACGTCGTCGGCCAGCCGATGCTCGCGCACAAGGCCGTGCATGAAGGCCACGTGGCAGCGGAAGCCGCGCACGGCGAGAAGGCGTACTTCGACGCGCTGCAGATTCCGTCGGTGGCCTACACCGATCCGGAAGTGGCGTGGGCCGGCAAGACGGAAGACCAGTGCAAGGCCGAAGGCATCAAGTACGGCAAGGCGGTGTTCCCGTGGGTCGCATCGGGCCGCGCGATCGCGAACGGCCGCGACGAAGGCTTCACGAAGCTGATCTTCGACGAGGAAACCCATCGCGTGATCGGTGGCGGCATCGTCGGCCTGAACGCGGGCGACCTGATCAGCGAAGTGTGTCTCGCCGTCGAGATGGGCGCGGACGCGGAAGACATCGGCAAGACGATCCATCCGCACCCGACGCTCGGTGAATCGGTCGGCATGGCCGCCGAGTTGTACGAAGGCGTGTGTACGGACCTGCCGCCGCCTGGAAAGGCCTGATCGACATCAGGGCCTGCATGTCGCAAGTATGACGAATAGCGGGTTTTCCCGAGCGTGCGCCGAGAATGTCTGTTTTTGGTGATAACTCGACTTTTTATCGGAATTTTCCGCGGAGCCGGCTGGCATAAACTCGTTCATCAGGTGATGTTGTTCGAATGCGTGCCGGAGCGGAAATCGATGGTCTGCCCGAAAGCGAGCGTTCGAACCTCAGGGCACCGGAGCCTTGTGCAAAGAGGAGACCCAGGCCATGAACGTTGCGCTGGACAGGATAGACCTTAGCATCCTGAGTGAACTTCAGGAGGACTCAAGTTTGACGAATCTCGAACTGGCGGCTCGAGTCAACCTGTCGCCCTCTCCCTGTCTCGTCAGAGTCAGAAATCTGGAGCGTCTCGGTGTAATCAGCCGGCGCGTCGCCGTGCTCAATGCGTCCCTGCTCGGCCTGGGCGTCATGGCCATCGTCGAGATCAGTCTGGAGCGGCAGGGCATGCAGGCGCGGGAGAGTTTCGCCGACACGGTCAGAGGCATCACCGAAGTCATGGACTGCTTCATGATGACCGGGCAAACCGACTATTTGCTGCGGGTGGTGGCGAGGGATCTCGTCGAACTCGAACACATCATCACACACAAGCTGACGTCGCTTCCCGGTGTGGCCAGCGTTCGCTCGAACGTCGTCCTGAAACGGCTTGCCAACAAGACGACGCTTCCTATCGACAAGACACGGCCTATCCAGATTCATGGCCTGGCGCAGGCGTCGTGATCACATCGCGTGAGGTGTTCTCATGAGTAACGCAATGTCCGCCGGCCGGCCGGTGGATTCGCGCGCCGACATCGCAACGGCGTCGGAGATTATCGAAGAAGCGCGCGCCGGGCGCATGTTCATTCTGGTCGACGACGAGGATCGCGAGAACGAAGGCGACCTCATCATTCCCGCGCAATTCGCCACGCCCGACGCCGTCAACTTCATGGCGACGCATGCACGTGGCTTGATCTGCCTCGCGATGACACGCTCGCGCTGCGAATCGCTGGGCTTGCATTTGATGAGCCAAATCAACGGCTCGCGGCACGAGACGGCCTTCACGGTGTCGATCGAGGCGCGTGACGGTGTGAGTACCGGCATCTCGGCGGCCGACCGTTCCCGCACGATTTCGATTGCGATCAATCCGGAAACGGGGCGCGACGAGCTCGTTTCTCCCGGGCATGTCTTTCCGCTCATGGCGCGCGACGGCGGCACGCTCGTGCGCGCGGGTCACACCGAGGCGGCGGTAGATATCGCCCGTCTGGCCGGGCTCGCGCCGGCTGGTGCGATCTGCGAAATCATGAACGACGACGGCACTATGGCGAGGCTGCCGGACCTGGTCGCCTTTTCACGGCGGCATCAGCTGAAGCTGGGCACGATCGCCGATCTCATCGCGTATCGCCGACGAACGGAAAGGCTCGTGGAGGCCGTTGAACACGGGAGCTTTACCGAGCCGAACGGAAGGCATTGGCGGATCGTCGTCTACCGGAACCGGATCGATCAGGTCGAGCATATCGCCATCGTCATGGGCGATCTGCGGGGCGCGGACCCTGTTCTCGTGCGCATGCATGCGATGGATACCATGAACGACGTCATCGGCGGTCACCATCTGGCGTCTCTACGCGGCGCCGCGCGTTTGCTGGCGGACGAGAACCGCGGCGTCATCGTGGTGATCCGCGAGTCGCGCGTCACGGCCGTGTCGGAACGTGTGCGTTCCATGATGCACCCCAAGCCTGCCGAGCCGGAACTGCGTGATTACGGAATAGGCGCGCAAATTCTCACCGAACTCGGCGTGAAGAACATGATCCTGCTCTCCAATCATGAAAGAACGATCGTGGGCCTGGAGGGCTATGGTTTGAACGTGGTGGAGCAGAGAAAAATAGAGCGTATCCACGACGATCAGGAAGTTTGACGCCGTCCGGTCGTGCCGCCGTGCCGATGCAGAAATCGGGCTCTCCCGTTCTAGTTGCGGTGGCGTTTTTCCGGATGAAGTCGTGTCGCTCATTGCAGAGCGTTTCGTGACCAGAAGAGCAACTGGAGGAGGAGAGATGAGACACGCAGAAAACTTCGGCATCGTCGGCGAGCGCGCGAGTGCCATAGCTGCGGGGCGACCCGCATGAAAACAACGGCAGACAATCCCTATACGATCGGACTCGAGCGCGACCGGGCGAACTTCGTTGCCTTGTCGCCGCTGACGTTTCTCGAACGCGCCGCGTCTGTCTGGCCGGAGCGCACGGCCATCGTGCACGGCACGATTCGCCGCGACTGGGCCGAAACCTATCGACGTTGCCGGCTGCTCGCCGGTGCGCTGCGCGGGCGCGGCATTGGCAAGGGCGATACGGTGGCGATGATCGCGGCCAATACGCCGGAACTGTTCGAGGCGCATTTCGGTGTACCGCTTTGCGGTGCCGTACTGAATACCATCAACACACGGCTCGATGCCGACACGATCGCTTTCATTCTCGACCACGGCGACGTGAAGCTGCTGATCACCGACCGTGAATTCTCCCCGACGGTCAAGAAAGCCCTGGCACGTCTTGGCCGCGTCATTCAGGTCATCGACATCGACGATCCTCAGTGTAGAGAAGGCGATCTGCTCGGCGAAAAAGACTACGAAGCGTTGCTGCAGGAGGCCACGCACACGGAATTCTCTGTCGCGATGCCGGAAGACGAATGGCAGGCCATTTCGCTTAACTACACATCCGGCACGACGGGCAATCCAAAAGGCGTGGTGTATCACCATCGCGGCGCATATCTGAACGCCGTGTCGAATGCACTATCGTGGCATCTGGACGAGGACACGACCTATTTGTGGACCTTGCCGATGTTTCATTGCAATGGTTGGTGCTTTCCCTGGACCATGGCGTTGGTGGCCGGCACCAGTGTCTTTCTGCGTCATACGCGGGCCGAGCGGATTCTCGCCGCCATCCGCACCGAGGCGGTCACGCATTTTTGTGCCGCGTCCGTGGTGTTGAACATGATCAATAACGCCGCGCCGGAGCTGAAAGCGGGCATTCGTCACGGAGTCAAGGTCATGACCGGCGGTGCGCCGCCGCCGGCTTCGGTGATCGCCGGCATGGAGCGCATGGGCTGGGAGGTGACGCATGCCTATGGGTTGACCGAGTCTTATGGGCCGGTCGTGCAATGCGTGTGGCGCGAGTCGTGGAATGCGCTCGATCTCGATGCGAAAGCGCGACTCAAGGCCCGCCAGGGTGTGCGCGGCCCTGTTCTCGAGGCAATGATGGTGGCCCACCCGGATACGCTGGAGCCCGTTCCAAAAGACGGGCAAACGCTCGGCGAGGTATTTCTGCGTGGCAACAACGTCATGATGGGCTACCTGAAGAATCCGGACGCAACCGCGGAGGCATTTTCCGGCGGGTGGTTTCATACAGGCGATCTCGGGGTGTGGCATCCCGATGGCTACCTGGAAATCAAGGATCGCTCGAAGGACATCATCATCTCGGGGGGCGAAAACATTTCGTCGATCGAGGTCGAGGACATACTGTATTCCCATCCCGCTGTTCTGGAGGCGGCAATCGTCGCGCGTCCCGACGACAAGTGGGGCGAGACACCTTGTGCTTTCATCACGCTCAAAGACGATTCGGTCGTGACCGAAGCAGACATCATCGCGTTTTGCCGCGAGCGGCTGGCACATTTCAAGGTGCCGAAGACCATCGTGTTCTCGCTACTGCCGAAGACTGCGACCGGCAAGATCCAGAAGTTCAACTTGCGGGAGCGAGCGCGCCAGCTGTGAAAGAGGCGGCGGCGTAGCGCCAGCCGCCGCGTTTCGATCAACGCGACGAAGCCTCCTTGTTGTCCACTCGAAATTTGCCGGGACTTTGTCCCATGGTCTTCTTGAACATGGTGATGAACGAATTCGGACCTTCATAGCCGAGCTCGAGCGCCACCGCGTGAACCGACGCGCCTGCCGACAATCGCTGAAGCGCAATGATGATATGCAGGCGCTCGCGCCAGCGCCCGAAGGTCATGCCGGTTTCGCTGCGTACCAGTCGCGCGAGCGTACGTTCGCTCATTGCATATCGGCGCCCCCATTCCGCGATCGTGCTGCGGTCGGCGGGGTTGTCGAGCAACGCCGAAGCGATCTGTTGAAGCCGGGGATTGTCGGAGATCGGGAGAAAGACGTCGTCGGGCGCCAGCAGCGCGAGCTGATCCAGCAACACTCTGGCGAGCCGACCCACCGGGCCGTCCTTCGGATAGTCGGGTGGGAATCTGGCCAGTGAACGGATCAGCTCGCGGATGAGCGGCGTGATCGTAAAGCTGCGGCAGTCGGTGGGCAGACCGGCTTCGTCCGGTGGAATGAAGATGACGTACAGCTTGGCGAAATCGGAAGCATGATTGCTGTGAGGAATGCCGCCCGGAATCCACACCGCGCCGTTGGGCGGGACGATCCACCATCCGCTCGGTGATCGACACATGACCGACCCGCTCAATGCGACGACCATTTGCCCCTTGCGATGAACGTGCATTGGCAGCTCATCCTCTTTTGCACTCGTCTCCAGAAGAACGGAAATGACCGGCAAATCGACGGAGTCCGGATCGAACGGTTGATAGTTGATCTTCACCTGGTCTGTCATGGCTCGCGAAGCGGACATACGGATTTCGGGAGTTTCGGGTTCCACGTTTCACTCGCTTTCTGCGCCTGCCCGGCCTCGGTGAATTCATGTGTCGTCGCCCTCGGCGCAACATATTGTGGGCCATCCGACTGACGCGATTTTAATCCGCCGAATCAACGATGGCGCCCGTAAATCAAAATTAAATTTGGCCCGGCTGGACCTACACTGACCCGATGAAAAATGACGGGACATCAGGTATGAAAACCGACGAATTGATTTGCACACACGTCGACGCGGACATCGTGCGGCTGACGATCAACCGGCCACCGGCAAACGCGCTGAGCGAACCGCTCATCACCGCATTGATTTCCATCTTCCGCGACCTCGCTCAACAAGACGTGCCACCCGGCATCGTGCTCACCGGCGCGGGAGAGAAGTTCTTTTGTGCCGGTGGTGATATCAATGAAGTGGCGGACCATGATCTCGCCCTGTCGCGCATGGAAGCGTTCCACGCGTTCCTGGCGCAACTCGAGCAGTATCCGAGCCCGCTCGTGTGCGCGGTCAACGGTTATGCAGTGGGCGCCGGATTCGAAATGGTGCTGCATGCGGATTACGTCGTCGCGTCCGCCGAATCCCGGCTGGGATTTCCCGAGATCAATCACGGCTTGCTGCCCGCGGCAAAAGGCATGCGCCACGCAGCGGCCCTGCTGGGTCAACGTGCCGCGCGTTCGCTGCTTTATTCAGGCGAACTGATCACCGCCGGAGAAGCGCTGGAGATAGGCGCGGTCGACACGATATCCGCGCGTGATGAAACGCTGCGAGACGCGCTGGCCAAATGCCGCGAGCTTTGCACCAAAGATCGCCAACTCTTCGCCGCCATCAAGAGAACGCTGCGCGAGAGTCCGCGGATGAACGACGCATCTCTGCTGCAGATGACGCTCGATGACCTGCGTGGATATCTCGGTAACGCGAAGACCGCGGACGCGAGATCCAGATTTCTGAACCGCAACAAGAAGGCCTGATCGTGAGCAATCTCCCACTACCGGAAACGCTGCATCTCGCGCGCATGACGTATGAGGACGTGGCGGCCGCATTGGCCATGCAGTTCGATCGCGTCATCATTCCTTGCGGCGCAATCGAGCAGCACGGCCCCCATCTGCCGCTGAGCATGGATGCCGATCATGCTGACGCGCTGGCGGTGGAAATCGCCACGTTGCTGGGGCGAACCCTAATCGCACCGACGATACAAGCGGGATGCTCGAAGCACCACATGGCCTTCCCGGGCACGATCTCGTTGCAGGAGCACACGTATGCCGCGCTCTGCCACGATTACTGCGTGAGCCTCGCGACACACGGATTCAAGCGCATCTACCTGTTCTCGGCACACGTCGGCAACTTCAATGCCCTTCACGCGATGTTGCCGGGATTGCGACAGGCTGTCGGGCCGGACGTCGAGGTGCTTGCCTATACGAATCATCAGGCGTGGCTGCGTGAATGGCGACTGGCGGTCGAGGAAGCCGGCGGCGATCCGGAATCCGTGGGCGGACACGCCGACATCGCCGAAACCTCCCTCATGATCCACCTTCATCCCGACAGTGTCCGACTCGCTCAACTCACGGCAGGCCATGTGGGCGTCATGACGACCGAGCAATTGAACCGGATGTGGAAGGAAGGCGTGGCGTCCCTCTCCCGAAACGGCGTGCTCGGCGATGCGCGAGGATCATCACGCGAGATTGGCGAGGCCTGTCTGCGTGCGACGGCCAGACTTCTCGCGTCGGCATTTGCAGCCGAATCATCGACGTAGAAAAGGGCGGAACGCCGGCAGCATGATCTGCCGGTATCGGCAAGGTCGCGGCATGAAAAGAATAAAAAATGCTGCGGGATATGCGGCAATATTCATTCACGGAAACAAATAAGAGATCAAGTCAGAAACGGCAAACAGATCGATAGGGATTCCTATCCATTCTGGCCGAGACGTTTCTAAATCAAGTGCAAGGGCGATGTTCATGGTTCAACGGCACGACAGTGACCGGAACCTCGGCAACAGTTCGCGCGCGCCGTGAATTTTCAAATTACGACTGTCAAGGAAGAGAAAATGCCATTGAAATTTGGTTTTTGGTCCGAGCAGGAGACGCAGGTCGGGCATAGCTACTCGAACAGGCTTCGCGAGCTGGTTCGCGAAGCGCTTTTCGCGGAGCAAATGGGTTTCGACTTCGTTGCGTTGTCGGAGCAGCACTTTGCGCTTGGCGGAGTGTCGAGTTCGGCGCCTGAAGTGGTCTTTGGCTATCTCGCAGCCGTCACTTCGCGAATCAGGCTTCGTCCTGCCGTGGCGTTGATGCCGAAGGCCATCAATCACGCACTGCGTACCGCGGAACGGCTGGCGGCCACCGACATCCTCTCCGACGGCCGGATGGAGATGTATTGCGGGCGCGCGAACACGACGATCGCAATGCGCGCGTTCAACGTATCGCCCGAGGAAACCCTGCCGCAAATGGAAGAGGGCATGGCGCTGTTGCGCAAAGCGATGCGTGAGGACGTTTTCACCTTCGAGGGAAAGTATTACCAGGTGCCGCCCCGGTCGCTCGTGCCGAAGCCGTTGCAAAAACCGTATCCCGTGCTCGGCGTTGCCGCCACCAGCGCGAACAGCCACGCTTGGGCCGGCTCGGAAGGCCTCGCGGTGATGAGCCATGCGATTTATCAGGGATGGGAAAAACAGAAGGGTCTGCTGGACACCTACTGGAAGAGCTGGAAGCGCGATGAGACCGGACCGTTGCACAAGCCGCGTGCCGGCATGCCGCTCTTCATCGGTATCGGCAAGACCGACCAGGAAGCGAAGGACATTTACGCCCGCGCGATCATGAACTACGCGCGCATCTCGACCGACGCCTATCCGCGGCTCGCCAAACTCGCGGACAACTACGCGTACATGGCCGAAAGCGTGTCCGCGATGCAACGCGCCGCCGAAGATTGGGACTACCTCCTGAACGAATCCGCCACCACGGTGTGCGGAAGCCCCGATACCGTCATCCGTCAGTTGGAGCAATACGAGAAGCTCGGAATCGACGAGGTGCTGCTGCATATCGACTCGGTACCGCACGAGCAGATCATGTCGGCGATCGAGATGGTGGGTCGCTACGTGATTCCTCATTTCAACGATCGCAACAATATCGTCCGCCCGACCGACGAGTTGCTCGAGAAGATTCGCGCGATGCGCCCGCAGGCTGCCAACCCGCAGCACACTCAAGGATGAACCTACGTATGAATACGTCTTCGCGCTATCAGTATCTGAATGTCGAACAACGGTCCTCCGGTGTCGCGATTGTCACGATGAATCGTCCGGAAATCCTGAACGCCATCAATTGGGACATGCACGGCGAACTGGAACGGGTGTTCGTCGATCTGGATCACGACAAATCGGTCAAGGCGATCGTTTTGACCGGCGCCGGCCGCGGTTTCTGCTCCGGCGGCGATCAGAAGTCGATCGACAATGGCGATATCCCGTCGGCGACGCGCGGCGGTCGTCATCTCGTGAGAAACATGCTCGAGGTCGAGGTGCCGATCGTGGCGGCGGTCAATGGCGTGGCCGTGGGTCTGGGCGCGACGCTGGCGCTGTTCTGCGACATGATTTATGCGAGCCCGACCGCACGGTTCGCCGATACGCACGTCAATGCCGGTGTCGTCGCCGGCGACGGTGGTGCTGTGATCTGGCCGCTTCTGCTCGGGCCGGTCCGCGCTCGGCACTATCTGATGACGGGCGACTTCATCAGCGCCGAGGAAGCGCTGACGATGGGGATGATCAACAAGATCGTCGAAAGCGACAAGCTGCTGGAGGCGGCGATCGATTACGCGGAACTGCTCGCGAGCGGTCCGCGCGACGCGATCGTCTGGACGAAATACTGTGTCAACAAGCTCGTCAAGCAGAATGCCCATCTGCTACTCGATACGTCGATCGCTCTGGAGACGATCACGTTCACTTCCCCCGAGCGCCGCGCAGCGGTGGCTTCGTTCACCGAAAAGCGCAAGCGCTTTGGAGAAAACTGGAAATGAGCGCGGCACCGTGGACTTCCGGCAGTCAATTCGCGACCACCACTATTCCGGCCTTGCTGATCGAGCGCGTGAAGAACGACGCCGACGCTAACGCGTTCTTTCAGAAGCGTGCCGGGGAGTGGGTGCCCACCACCTGGAAAGGCTATGCGAACGCAGTCTGTTCCGTATCCGCCGCCCTCAGGGCGGCCGGTGTAGCACGAGGCGATCGGATTGCCATCATGGGCGACGTATCCCGGGAGTGGCTCATTGCCGACATGGCGACGATCTGCTCGGGAGCGGTGACGGTAGGCGTCTATTTCACCGCGTCGGTCGAGGAGGTCCGCTACCACCTGGAGGATTCAGGGGCGAGACTCGCCTTTGCCGGAAGTGCCGAACAGCTTCGGATCATGGAAGCGGCCGATACGTCCCGCAGGCTCCTCAAGATCGTGGTGCTCGATCCGGACTGGAAGCGCTCGCCTGGCGAAACCGGCATGAATGTCGTTTCACTCGCCGAGTTCGCGTCGCATTTTGCCGGCGACGAAGTCGCTTACCTGCGTGAGCAGTCCGAGCTTGCGAGGCCGACGGACCTGGTGAGCCTGGGTTACACCTCCGGAACCACGGGGGCGCCCAAAGGTGCAATGCTGACGCATGTGTCGATGCTGGCGGGCGCGTTCACGTGGCCGACCTTCTGTCCGGCGATATTGTCCGAACCGCAGCGCATGGTGGTCCATCTGCCGCTTTCGCACACGGTCGCGCGCATTCAGGCGACGACGCTGCCGTTGATCGCGAAGACGGTACCTTACTTCGTCGACGTGTCGGCCGATTTCGCGAAGTGCATTCAGGAAGTCAGACCGACGTCCTACATGGCGCCGCCGCGCTTCTATCAGAAGTTCGCGACCCAGATCATCAACCACGTAAACGGCAGCAGCGAAGCCGAGCAGAGAAACTACAAGCTCGCACTTGGCGTCGCGCGGGAAGTGCTGGCCGATCGACTGGACGCAGGCACGGGCGACCCATTCAAGGAACAGCTCTACGCCACCTGCCGTGAGCACGTTTTCAAGCCGTTGCTGGCCAGAATCGGCTTCGACGATCTGCGCTATCCGTATACAGCCTCCGCTCCAGTGCCACCCGAGGTCGTCACACTGTTCCAGTTGTGGGGCGTCAACCTGAAAGAGAATTACGGGCAAACGGAGATGGTCGGCGGAAACCTCGCGCAGGTGACCGACTGGTCGAGGCCTGGCAATTCCGGCGTGCCGCTTGACGACCCCGCCTGGGAAACCCGTGTGTTGCCGGACGGTGAAATGATCGTTCGGGGGCCGGGGCTGTTCATCGGCTACTGGAACAAGGAAGCCGAAACGAAGGCCGCGTTGCGGGACGGCTGGCTGTATACCGGCGACATCGTCGACGTCGGCGCGGACGGTTCGTACAAGCTGATCGATCGAAAGAAAGAGCTTATCAATACGGCCGCCGGCAAATCGATCAGCCCGGTGCAGATCGAAAACGAACTTCGCCAGAGCCCGTACATTACCGAGGCACTGGTGATTGGGGAAGGGCGCAAGTATCTGACGGCGTTGATCGAAGTCGACGGCACGCTCACCATGGACTGGGCCCGGACGCGCGACCCTTCGGTCACGCAGTACGCCGATCTGGCCACCTCGCAGATCGTTATCGACCTGCTCCGTGAAGAAGTGGAAAAGGCGAATGCGAGGTTGGCGCGGGCAGAGCAGATCAAGGCGTTCAGGATATTCCCCGAGGAACTCACACCGGAAAATGGTGTGATGACCGCCACGCGCAAGAAACGCCGCAAGGCATTGATGGCACGCTACGAGCACATTATTGCCGGCCTTTACGACGATGCCGAAGAACAGTTGATCAAAGAGCAGCTTGCCGGTTCAGGGCCAGCAGCTTCCGTTCACCAGCAATAGGAATCGCCGGCAGCGCAACTGGCCACGAGAACCTGTCGACGGTGCGGCGCGGGCGATGAACGGTGTAACGCCACGGGTACTTCACCACGCTGCTTCATGTCAGTACCTGTGGCGCTCCGCCATGAAGCTGCACCCCGTTCCGTCCACCGAGAGAGGTACCGCCGTGATAGCACTTTCCCCTGACCGCACGACCTTCCGCGAAGCCATGTCCCGTATCGGCGCCGCGGTGAATATCATCACCACCACGACACCTTCCGGCGATGTCGGCATGACGGTGTCCGCGGTGTGCTCCGTCACCGACGACCCTGCTACGGTGCTCGTTTGCATAGGCCGGTCCAGCCGTCAATTTGGCCACTTCAGCAAGGCGGGCATCATCTGTGTCAACGTCCTTTCCCATGAGCACGAGATGCTTGCACCGATCTTCGCGGGCAAGGGCGATGTCCAGATGACCGAGCGCTTCACGTACGGCGAGTGGATCCGTCTCGTCACGGGTGCGCCGGTGCTGGCCACAGCGGCCGCGAGTCTCGACTGCACGGTGGACCGAAGCATCGACATCGGCACTCATACGGTCTTTTTCTGCGCCGTGCAGGCGGTACATCTCGGTTCCGCGTGTTCGGGCCTCGTCTATCACGGGCGCGCTTATCATCGGCTGCCGCAGCAGCATGCGTAACACGGCGCGGCTGTTCCCGACCGACCACAAGGCCACGCCGATGGTTGCCGTTCGAAGTTTCTGCTGCGCTCATGTAACAAAGGGGGGGATGTATGTGCGAAGATTTTGCTAATGCGCCTTCAAGACCTTGCAATGTCGCTTGACCTTCGCCGCACCGCATTAGCGGAATAGCCGGACACGATTAGCGCACGAACGGACACCATTAGCCGTATCTACGAACTGCAACAGCCGCTCCCGTGCGGCATGGCGATCCTGGCAGACGGCGCGGCGCCGCGCGGCGCGGACGCGGCCCCGGCTGATGACTGCTGCGTTTTAGGACAGCGGCTGCCGCAAAACCGCCATTCACTGTCGCGTGCAAGTTCCTGACATCGGGATCGACGCGCCAGTGAGATAGGGGACCTTATCACGACGGCACGAGTGCCGGCTCACACTTTGATTTCGCACGACGTGTGGTCGAAGCTGCCAGCCCTGTAACGATGTCGCGAGAGAGTTGACACCGAGATTCGCGACGCCGCGCTCGGTGACAACTTCAATGCGCAGCAAGCAACTCAATGGTTCTTCGCGAATTGCCCTCTGGCGGTTAGCGTCGCTGGGCGACGGGACATTTTTCCTTCGCAAACCGTGACACGGTTATTTGTGTCTACGGCTGCCGACACCTGAAAAAACCTCATTTTGTTAAGACCTCCTACCCCGGCCTCGCGTCGCTGGCAGGAGCAGGAGCCAGGGCAGGAGCCGTTAGCGGAACGCCCGCATCTGCCCCGTCATCATCTGCAGCATCTTGTTGGCGGCCACCGAGAGCTTGCGGCCCACGCGCGTGACCATGTGCGCCTCGGCGTTCTCGAGAATCGGATGCGCGATCTCGATCGCGAACAGTTCCTTGGCCTGCAGTTCGGCCGCCACCGCGAAAGCCGGCATCACCGAGATGCCGAGCCCCGACTTCACGAATTCCTTCAGGATCGCGAAGGAATTGGTGGTGATGATCGGCGCGAGCCGTACGCGCTCGGCGTATTCCACGGCCTCCATCATCTGCCGCGTGCCGTAGGACGGGTGGGTGGCCGCCAGCGGGTAGGTGGCGAGCTGCTGCACCGTCAGCACCTTGTGGCTGCGGCGCGGGAAGTCGGGGCCGACGATCGCCATCATCGGCTGCCGCTTCGAGGCGCGCGACACCAGCTTGGGTTCGGCGGGCGGGTTGTAGACCAGGCCGATCTCGCCCTCGTCGTTCGAGATTTTGCGGATCACGTCGTTGGTGCTGCCCACGTCGAGGTTGACACGGATCCCGGGGAACTGCCGGCAGAACTGCTGCATCGGCCCGGCCAGTAGATCCGAGACGAAGCCCTCGCCGAGCACCAGGCTGACCTGGCCGGTCTTGAGCCCGCGCAGCTCCTGCAGGCGCGAGATCAGGTCGTCGCGATGCGCGAGCTGCTCGCGGAAATACTCGATCACGCAGCGTCCAGCGTCGGTGGGCGTCACGCCGCGCGCGTGGCGCTCCACCAGGGTGGCGTCGAGCTCCTTCTCCAGCAACCCGATCTGGCGGCTCACGGCCGAGGGCGCCACGTCGAGCCAGTCGGCCGCGGCGCGGATCGTGCCGCAGCGCACGGCCTCGTAGAAATAGACGATCCGGCTGTCGGTAAGGGTGTCGCTCATGATCCAGGTGTTCTAAAAAAGAGAACAATCTCAATATTGGCGTTGATTGATTATACGGATCGCCGGACCGAACATCGTAGCCATGCAAGGCGGGCGCAAGCTGGCGCGCCGGCCTCGAACCAACAGCTATCAGGAGTCGTCGGATGAAAACGGTGGGCGTGATCGGTCTGGGCAACATGGGGCGCGGCATGGCAGGTTCGCTGCGGCGCGGCGACTACACGGTGCTTGGCTACGACGCGGCGCCGGGCGTGGCGCTCGCGCTGTCCGAGCAGGAGGTGCTGTCGGCGCGCGATTCGGTGGCCGAGATCGCGCGCGACGCCGACGTGCTGCTGCTGTCGCTGCCGACGTCGGCGGTGGTCGAGGCGGTGGTGCTGGGCGCGGGCGGCGTGCTCGAGAACGCGAGGCCGGGCAGCATCGTGATCGACACCACCACGGCCGATCCGGACAGCACGCGGCGCGTGGCGGCGGCCCTGGCCGAGCGCGGCATCGGCTTCGTCGACGGCCCGGTGAGCGGCGGCCCGAAGGGCGCGGCCACCGCCACCATGACCATGGTGCTGGGTGGCTCGGACAGCGATATCGCGGCCATCGAGCCGATCCTCACGGCGATCAGCGCCAAGCGCGTGCATGTGGGCCCGGTGGGTGCCGGCCACGTCACCAAGCTGCTCAACAATCTGCTGACCGGCGTGCACCTGCTGGCCGCCAGCGAGGCGGTGCGCACCGCGCGCGCGGCCGGCGTCGATCCGGAAAAGCTGGTCGAGGCGCTCAACGGCGGCTCCGGCCGCAACAGCGCGACGCTGACCAACTACCCGACCTGGATCTTCAACCGCAAGTTCGATTCCGGTTTCACCATGAAGCTGATGCGCAAGGACGTGCGGCTCGCGCTGGGGTTGCTGGACCAATTCGACAGCGTCGCGCCGGTAGCGCGCGAGGCGGCGCGCGTGTGGGCCGCCAGCGAGGTGTCCGTCGCCGACGGCGAGGACTTCAACCGCATCGTCGACTTCCTCGACCCTGCCTGAGGCCGGGCAGCCCGCGCCACGATCCCGCTCGACCCACAGATACGGAAACCTGACATGACCCAGCACGCAGACCAGTTGCTCACCGCCTTCGCGCATTTCTTCCCCGGCGCCGCCACGATCGGCTCGTATATCGACGGCGAGCTCGTCGCCGGCCAGGGCGACACGATCCAGCTTTACGATGCGGCGACGGGCGAGGCCACGCTCGCCTATCGCGACGCCGGCGCAGCAGTGATCGACCATGCCGCCGAAAGCGCGCGCCGCGCGCAGCGCGAATGGTGGGCGCTCACGCATGCCGCGCGCGGCCGCGTGATGCAGGAGGTGGCGCGCGCGATCCGCGCCGAGGCCGAGGCGATTGCGCGGCTGGAGGCACTGGGCTCGGGCAAGCCGATCCGCGACTGCCGGGGCGAGGTGGGCAAGGTCGCCGAGATGTTCGAGTACTACGGGGGCTGGACCGACAAGTTCTACGGCAGCGTGATCCCGGTGCCGACCTCGCACCTCAACTACACGCGCCGCGAGCCGGCCGGCGTGGTGCTGCAGATCACACCCTGGAACGCGCCGGTGTTCACCTGCGGCTGGCAGGTGGCGCCCGCGGTGGCGATGGGCAACGGCGTGCTGCTCAAGCCCTCGGAGCTGACGCCGTTCACCTCGCTGGCGGTCGCCCGACTCGGCGAGCGGGCCGGGCTGCCGCGCGGCCTGGTCAACGTGCTGGCCGGCTTCGGTCACACCGCCGGGCAGGCCGCGATCGCGCATCGCGTGGTGAGCAAGGTGGTATTCGTCGGCTCGCCGGCCACCGGCGCGCGCATCGCCGAGGCCGCCGCGCGCCGCGTGCTGCCGTGCGTGCTGGAGCTGGGCGGCAAGTCGGCCAATATCGTGTTCGCCGACGCCGACCTCAAGCGCGCCGCGCTGACCGCCCAGGCGGCGATCTTCGCTGGCGCGGGCCAGAGCTGCGTGGCCGGCTCGCGTCTGCTGGTGCAGCGCGCCGTCTACGACGAATTCGTCGCGATGGTGGCTGCCGGGGCGAAGAAGATCCGCGTCGGTGCACCGCTCGACGATGCGACCGAGGTGGGCCCGATCAACAATCGCAAGCAGTACGACCACGTGATGTCGATGATCGCGCGCGGCGTGGCGGCTGGCGCCACGCTCGCCTGCGGCTCGGCCGAGCGCGTCGGGGAGGGCGGCGGCTACTTCGTGGCGCCCACCGTGCTGACCGGCGTGTCGAACGCGATGGAGGTCGCGCGCACCGAGATCTTCGGGCCGGTGGTGGCGGCCATTCCGTTCGACACCGAGGACGAGGCGATCGCGATCGCCAACGACACCGACTTCGGCCTGGCCGGCGCAGCCTGGACCACCGACGTGGCGCGCGCGCATCGCGTGGCCGCGCAGGTGAACGCCGGCACCTTCTGGGTCAACGGCTACAAGACCATCAACGTGGCCTCGCCGTTCGGCGGCTACGGCATGAGCGGCTACGGCCGCTCGAGCGGGGTCGAGGCGCTGTACGAATACACGCAGACCAAGAGCGTGTGGGTCGAGACGGCCGAAGCGCCGCCCACCGCGTTCGGTTATCTGTAACCACCGGCCCGCATTCGACGGCAGCCGGGCTTCAAGGGGAGATTCGTCATGGAACACGCACTGGGTATCGAGCGCCGCGAGCTTGGCGGCGCGGCCACCGCCAAGGTCCTGCTTTACGCGGCCGGCATCCTGCTGGTCGCCGAATGGATCGGCTCGTTCACGTTCAAGCTCGGACCGGGCAAGGTCGTGCTGCTGCCGATGATCTGGGCACTGCTGCTCGGCGCCGCGGTGGGGCTGGCCAGCGCGCGCTGGAACAGCAGCGCGCGCCTGAGCGTGCCCGACCAGTTCTTCGCGGCAGCGATCCTGCAGCCGGCGCTGCTGCTGTTCGTCTCCAAGCTCGGGCTGATGGTGGGCAGCGCGCTGCCCAAGCTGGCGTCGGCGGGCTGGGCGCTGGCCTTCCAGGAATTCGGCCACTTCGTCGGCACCATCCTGCTCGGCCTGCCGCTCGCGTTGCTGCTCGGCATCAAGCGCGAGGCGATCGGCGCGACCTTCTCGGTGGGCCGCGAGCCGAGCCTCGCGATCATCGGCGAGAAGTACGGCATGGATTCGGCCGAGGGCCGCGGCGTGCTGGCCGAGTACCTGACCGGCACCGTGTTCGGTGCGGTGTTCATCGCCGTGTTCGCGGGTTTCGTGAGCAGCCTCGGCATCTTCGATCCGCTCGCGCTGGCGATGGGCTCGGGCGTCGGCTCGGGCAGCATGATGGCGGCCGCCTCGGGCGCGATCGCCGCGCAGCAGGACCCGGAGACGGCGAAATCGGTGCTCGCCTTCGCCGCGGCCAGCAACCTGATCACCACCACCATCGGTACCTACTTCACGCTGTTCATCTCGCTGCCGCTCGCGGTCTGGGGCTATCGCGTGCTGGAGCCGCTGATCGGCCGCACCACCAAGGCATCGGCGCAGCCCGAAGTGGCCAGCCCGTCGCTGGGCGAGGTGCGGACCGAGGCGCCCGCGCTTGGCTACGGCGGCAAGCTGCTGGCCTGGATCGTGACAGCCGCGATGGCGCTGGTGTGCGACTGGATCGCCCACGGCACCACACCGCTGGCGGGACTGCCGGGAATCGCGATCATGGTGTGCGCGACGATCGTCGGCGATGCGCTGGCGCGCGTGACGGGGCGGCGGATTCCGGCGGTCTGCTGGGTATCGGTGGTGGCGATGTTCCTGACCTCGCCGTGGTGCCCGTGGGCTTCGCAGATCGCCGCGCTCAGCTCGCACAACGATTTCCTCGGGGTGACCACGCCGATGCTGGTGTTCGCGGGGCTGTCGATCGCCAAGGACATTCCGGCCTTCCGGCGGCTTGGCTGGCGCATCGTGCTGGTGTCGTTCGTGGCCAATGCCGGTACCTTCATCGGCGCGACCCTGGTGGCGCAGCTGTTCCGTATCTGATGCCTCGCGGCACGGCGGCGGGCGGCATGGGCTGGCCCGCCGCCGTGCCGCGATGACCAACAAGAGCGCTCCCATCCCCATGAAACTGATCGATTCCATCGTCGCGCACGCCGACGAACTGACGGCGATACGCCGCGATATCCATGCCCATCCCGAGGTGGGCTACGACGTGTTCCGCACCGCCGAACTCGTCGCCGAACGGCTCGAGCAATGGGGTTATACCGTCACGCGCGGCGTCGGCCGCACCGGCGTGGTCGGCACCTTGAAGCGCGGTGGCAGCGCGCGCGCGATCGGCCTGCGCGCCGACATGGATGCGCTGCCCGTGCAGGAGGCCAACACCTTCGCGCATCGTTCGACGGTGCCCGGCGCGATGCATGCGTGCGGCCACGACGGGCACACCGCCATGCTACTGGGGGCCGCGCGCCATCTGGCGCGGCATGGCGAGTTCGACGGCACCGTGCAGCTATTCTTTCAGCCGGCCGAGGAGGCGGGCGGCGGCGCGCGCGCGATGATCGAGGACGGCCTGTTCGAGCGTTTCCCGGTGGATGCCGTGTTCGGGCTGCACAACTGGCCCGGCATCGCGGCCGGCGATTTCGCGGTGCGGCCAGGGCCGCTGATGGCCTCGACCAGCCTGTTCCGGATCAACTTGCGCGGTGCCGGTTGCCACGCGGCCATGCCGCACCTGGGCCGCGATCCGGTGTTCGCGGCGGGGCAGGTGCTGAGCGCTCTGCAGGGGATCGTCACGCGCAACCGAAATCCGATCGACGGCGCGGTGCTGTCGGTCACGCAGGTGCATGCGGGCGAGGCGATGAATGTGGTGCCGACCGATGCGTGGCTCGGCGGCACGGTGCGGACCTTCTCCGATGCGACGCTCGACCTGATCGAGACGCGCATGCGCGCCGTGGTGGCCGGGACGGCCGCGGCCTTCGATTGCGAGAGCGAGGTGGATTTCCAGCGCCAGTATCCGGCTACCGTGAACGACGCCGAGCAGACCGCGGTGGCGGTGGCGGTGATGCGCGAGCTGGTGGGCGACGCGCATGTGAACGCCGCCGTCGATCCGACCATGGCGGCGGAGGATTTCTCGTTCATGCTGCGCGAGAAGCCGGGGTGTTATGCGTTTCTCGGGAATGGGGTGGGCGATCATCGCGTGCATGGGCATGGCGGCGGCCCTTGCCTGCTGCATAACGCCAGTTACGACTTCAACGATGCGTTGCTGCCGGTGGGGGCGAGCTATTTCGTGAAGTTGGTGGAGCGGGTTTTGGGGCGGTAGGGAGGCGGTGCTGAATTTTCGGGACTAGCGAGCGCCGTCGGGGTGATCTCGGTATCGGTGGCGCTCGTGGGTCAAGTTCTTTCAGTCGCTTGCCGGGGAGCGTTATGGGCACGGCAAGACTCGCGGGGAGCGGGGACTGGAGACGGACGAATGCGTCGTCGCACTAATCGGATGGCACGACGATTGGCTGCGCGCCGCGCAGGCGGTCGTTGCCAAGGCGCTCGAGCGCCTTGAGCGAATGCGTGGGCGACCTGCGAAACACATTCCTCCAGCCTCACCATACCGAACTACGATTCGTTCTCTCATGCGCGGCCGACAACGCCATGATTCTTCGTGAGTTTCCCTTCGGGCGGTTAATGGCACCCGGCGAAGTGACATCTTTACTTCGCAAACGGTGACAACTTTATTTCTGTCTACGCGAGGCTCGCGCGGTCTGACACGGTAGCTCTGGCTACATGCTCACCGCGGACGGTTCGCCTTCTGTGTGGGCGCCTTCGTTCGCGCCCGGTGCCATCTGCATAGCCAGCGCGAGTACGCGAAGCGGGCGCTCGTCTCGCCGAGATCCTTGTTCGCGAGGCTTGCGTACGGAGTGGCAATGGCACGCGGCAATGACGCTGCCGCCTCACGAGCCCGATTGCCGCATTTGAATCCGTGGCATCCGGATCGCGGCCATAGTCCGCATTAATCGGACGAATAAAAACTACCGATTGGCCGACCAATTCCATCAAAGACCACAATCCTCCCGCATTCCAACATTACGCCCAATTACGGAGAGGTCATATGCAGAAAAAACGTATCGGAAAATCGGTCGTGGCCGCGCTCGCCATCATCGCGATGAGTGTCGGCACCATTGCCGCGTGGGCCGATGGTGCGCCGCGCACGAATGACTTCTGGTGGCCGGAGCGGCTCGATCTTTCGCCGCTGCGTCAGCACGACGTCGAGTCGAATCCGTACGGGAAGGATTTCGACTATGCGCAGGCATTCAACAAGCTCGATATCGAGGCCGTGAAGAAGGATATCCGCGCGACCCTGACGACGTCGCAGGACTGGTGGCCGGCAGACTACGGCAACTATGGACCGTTCTTCATCCGGATGGCGTGGCACGGAGCGGGCACCTATCGCACGTACGATGGCCGTGGCGGCGCCGGCGGCGCACAGCAGCGATTCGAGCCGCTGAACAGCTGGCCCGATAACGCCAATCTCGACAAGGCGCGCCGTTTGTTGTGGCCGATCAAGAAGAAATATGGCGAGAATATTTCGTGGGGCGATTTGATGGTCCTCACCGGCAATGTCGCGCTTGAATCCATGGGTTTTCAAACCTTCGGCTTTGGCGGCGGCCGGGAAGACGACTGGCAATCGGATCTGGTTTATTGGGGCGCCGGCACGAAATTCATGTCGGATAACCGCGACAAGAACGGCAAGCTCGAGAAGCCGCTGGCGGCCACCCAGATGGGGCTGATCTACGTGAACCCGGAAGGTCCGAACGGCAACCCCGATCCCGTCGCCGCGGCAAAGGACATTCGCGAGGCGTTCGGCCGCATGGCGATGAATGACGAGGAGACCCTCGCGCTGATCGCGGGCGGTCATACCTTCGGCAAGGCCCACGGCGCGGCGTCGCCCGACAAATGCGTGGGCGCGGCACCGGCGGGCGCGGGCGTCGAAGCGCAAGGCCTGGGCTGGGCGAACAAGTGCGGTACCGGGAAGGGCGCCGACACGATCACGAGCGGCCTTGAAGGCGCATGGTCGGTCGACCCCGTTCACTTCACGATGCAGTATCTCGACAATCTGCTCGAACACGATTGGGTGCTGACGAAGAGCCCGGCAGGCGCTCATCAGTGGATGCCGAAGGACGCGCAGGACATCGTGCCGGACGCACACGATCCGTCGAAGCGACATCCGCTGATGATGTTTACGACCGATATCGCATTGAAGGTCGATCCCGCGTACAGCGCGATCGCCAAGCGCTTTCAGGCGCATCCCGAGGAATTCAAGCTGGCGTTCGCCAAGGCGTGGTTCAAGCTGACGCACCGGGACCTGGGACCGAAGGCGCGTTATCTGGGCAAGGATGTGCCCAAGGTCGATCTGATCTGGCAGGATCCGCTGCCCGTTGCCGGCTACCAGATGATCGGCGACGCCGATATTGCGGAGCTGAAGCGCAGGATCCTCGCATCGGGGGTGCCGAAGTCGGAACTGATCAAGACCGCGTGGGCGTCCGCGGCCTCGTTCCGTGCCACCGACTACCGAGGCGGCGCGAATGGCGCGCGCATTCGGCTCGCGCCGGAAAACGCCTGGGCGGTGAATGACCCGGCGAGCCTGTCGAAAGTGCTGAAGTCGCTGGAAGGCATTCAGTCCGGCTTCAACAGGAACAGAACGGATGGCAAGCAGGTGTCGCTGGCCGACGTGATCGTGCTGGGCGGCAGCGCGGCCGTCGAGGATGCGGCCCGCAAGGCCGGCTACGACGTCAAGGTTCCATTCTCGCCGGGACGCGTCGATGCGACGCAGGCGCAGGCCGATGTCGCTTCGTTCGCCGTTCTCGAGCCGACCTCCGACGGGTTCCGCAACTACTATCAGAAAAGCAATGAGCGGTCGCCGGCCGAGTTGATGGTCGACCGCGCGAGCAAGCTGGATCTCACCGTTCCGGAGATGACCGTTCTCGTGGGCGGGCTGCGTGCGCTGGACGCCAATGCGGGCCATTCAAGGCTGGGTGTCCTGACCGATCGTCCCGGCACGCTGAGCAACGACTTCTTCGTGAATCTGCTCGACATGTCGACCCAATGGACGAAGTCCTCACGTGCAGACGGGACTTACGAAGGGCGTGACCGCAAGACGGGCGCGCTCAAGTGGACGGCAAGCCCGGTCGATCTGGTGTTCGGTTCCAGTTCGGAGCTGCGGGCCGTCGCCGAAGTCTATGCGTCGGACGATGCGCACGAGAAGTTCGTGCGCGACTTTGTCCACGCGTGGACGAAAGTGATGAACCTCGATCGCTTCGATCTGAAGCGCAGCTGATACCGTGATCGGGTTGGCCGGGGGAGCGATCCCGCGGCCAATCCGTCGGAGGACGAAATGAAGAAATCTGGATTGCCGCGGTTGATCGTCGGGGTGGGATTGCTGTGGTCGCTCGGTGCTTACGCGGCCGACATCGAAGTCAGGATGCTGAATCAGGCGTCGGACGGCCAGCGCGGGTTCGAGCCGGCCCTCGTCCATATCAACCCGGGCGACAGCGTCCATTTTGTGGCCGCCGACAGCGGTCATAGCGTCGAAAGCATTCCCGGGATGGCGCCGGACGGGGCCAGGTCGTTTGGGGGAAAGATCAGTGAAGACCTGACCGTGAAGTTCGACACGCCGGGCGTCTATGGCTATCGCTGTCTCCCTCATCACATGTTGGGCATGGTCGGCTTGATCGTGGTGGGACAGCCGACGAACGAAGCCGCGGCCCGAAGCGTTGCGCAACCGCGCGATGCAAAAGCGCGTTTCGATCAGCTCTTTGCGGTGTTGGACCGCGAGCAAACCAAGCAGGAGTAGTGCATGCGCGGGCCGGATCGTCGCCCGCCGCCCAGGGGCGGGATTGGCAAGGACGTGATTCATCGCGAGATGAATTGTTGTGGTCGTCCCTGCCGAGTCTCGGCCCCTCCCGATCGAATTCAAAATTTGTCTAGTCATCCTTGCGATTGAATCGGCCTAACTGCACCAAATCCGTGCCCGGATTCCCCTCGATGAGGCACGCCAGAGCCCTGAAATTAGGGGATTTCCCGCGTTTACGCGGTTTTTTTTGATCGCTGCTTGTCTCGCTGTTTTTCTTCTTGCATGCTTGTATAGACAAATTCCTGAGGCGGCTTGCTGCACCGAAGGGATGGCGAACTTCAACGCAAGGAGAACTCTCGTGAACGGCAAGCGCATCAAGTGGGCAATCAGGACGATCGGCGCCATCGCGGCCGCGGCGGCAACGCTCGCCGCACCGGTGCAGGCAAAGGAATGGAAGACGGTGACGGTCGCGCTCGAAGGCGGCTACGCACCGTGGAACCTCACGCTGCCGGGCGGCAAGCTGGGCGGTTTCGAACCGGAACTGCTCGCCAACGTGTGCGAGCGGATCAAGGTGCAGTGCAACATGGTCGCGCAGGACTGGGACGGGATGATTCCGGGTCTGCAGGCCGGCAAGTTCGACATCCTGATGGATGCGATCTCGATCACGCCGGAGCGCGAGAAGATCCTGCTGTTCTCGCGTCCATATGCGGCCACGCCGGCGACCTTCGCCGTCACCGATACGAAGATCCTGCCGAAGGCCGCGCCCGGCGCGCCGATGGTCAAGCTGACCGGCGACGCGAATGCCGACAAGCCGACCGTCGACACGCTGCGCAAGCAGCTCAAGGGCAAGACGATCGGCATCCAGTCGGGCACCGTCTATACGAAGTTCATCAACGACAGCTTCAAGGACATCGCGTCGATCCGCGTGTACAAGACCTCGCCTGAGCGCGATCTCGACCTCGTCGCGGGCCGCATCGACGCGTCGTTCGACGACGTCACGTACTACGCGGCGAACAACACGAAGAAGGACAACGCGTCGATCGTGCTCGCGGGGCCGAAGCTCGGCGGACCGATCTGGGGCCCGGGTGAAGGGCTCGCGTTCCGCAAGCAGGACGCCGACCTGAAGACGAAGTTCGATACGGCGATCGGCGCGGCGCTCGCGGACGGCACCGTGAAGAAACTCGCCGACAAGTGGTTCAAGACCGACGTCACGCCGTAAGCGCGTGTCCGGCCGCCGCCGCGTGAGCGGCTCGAACGACGCGCGGCGGCACGCATCCTGCGGATTCATCCAACACTTGCCGGGAGGCACGCATGGCGATTCTTGAAATGCTCGGCTTCGGTACCGAGGGCTGGGGCGGCGTGCTGTTGCTCGCCGCGCTGATGACGGTCGCGCTGACGCTCGCCGCGCTCGCGGTCGGCGCCGTGATCGGCGCGGCGATCGCGGCGGCCAAGCTGTCGCGCCACCGCAGCGCCCGCCTGCTCGGCGACCTGTACACGACGGTGTTTCGCGGCGTGCCCGAACTGCTCGTCATCTATCTGTTCTACTTCGGCGGCTCGACGCTCGTCACGACCATCGGCCAGTGGTTCGGCGCGGAAGGCTTCATCGGTGTGCCGCCGTTCGTGATCGGCGCACTCGCCGTCGGGATGATCTCGGGCGCCTATCAGGCCGAGGTGTATCGCGCGGCGGTGCTCGCGGTGTCGAAGGGCGAGCTCGAAGCGGCGCGCTCGATCGGCATGCCGCGCGCCATGGTGCTGCGCCGCATCCTGGTGCCGCAGGTACTGCGTTTCGCGCTGCCCGGCATCGGCAACGTATGGCAGCTGAGCCTGAAGGATTCGGCACTGATCTCGGTCACCGGCCTCGCCGAACTGCTGCGCACGAGCCAGATCGCGGCGAGCTCGACGCATCAATACTTCGTGTTCTTCGTCGCGGGCGGCGCGCTGTACCTGGTCATGACGGGCCTGTCGAACCGCGTGTTCAACCGGGCCGAAGCGATCGTCGGCCGCTCGTTCCGCCGCAATTTCGCGCGCAACTGACGGAGAGCACGCATGTCACTCGATTTCGATTTCCTCTTCGGCACGCTGCGCCAGCTGCTCGCGGCCGTGCCGACCACGCTGGGCCTGTTCTTCGCGTCGCTCGTGCTCGGCGGCCTGCTGTCGCTCGTGATCGTCACGATGCGCGTGTCGCCGCACTGGCTGCCGAACCGCTTCGCGCGTGCCTACATCCTCGTGTTTCGCGGCTCGCCGCTGCTGATCCAGATGTTCCTCGTGTATTACGGGCTCGGCCAGTTCGGCGTGATCCGCGAAAGCTTCATCTGGCCGCTGCTGCGCGAGCCGTATGTATGCGCGGTGCTGTCGCTCGCGCTGTGCACGGCAGGCTACACGGCCGAGATCTTGCGTGGCGGGCTGATGGCCGTGCCGGTCGGGCAGATCGAGGCCGGTTATTCGATCGGCCTGTCGGGCTTCGCGCTGCTGCGCCGCGTGATCGGCCCGATCGCATTGCGCCAGTGCCTGCCCGCGTATTCGACCGAAGCCGTGCTGCTGGTCAAGTCGACCGCGCTCGCCAGCCTCGTGACCGTGTGGGAGGTGACGGGCGTCGCGCAGCAGATCATCCAGCAGACCTACCGGACGACCGAGGTGTTCGTGTGCGCGGCGCTGATCTATCTGGGCCTGAACTTCATCGTCGTGCGCCTGCTCGGCGCGCTCGAATGGCGACTCTCCGGCCACCTGCGTGCGCCGAAGCCATCCGGTGCGTCCGCCGCGGCGTCACGCAATCCCCGGCGCGTTGCGTCCTGAGCGCCCCCGTCCTTTCCCGGAGAATCCGATGAACACCGCTGCTCCCGTTGCGCTGTCGGTCAAGAACATCCACAAGTCGTTTGGCGATCATCACGTGCTGAAGGGTATCTCGCTCGACGCGCACGAGGGCGATGTCATCTCGATCCTCGGCGCGAGCGGCTCGGGCAAGAGCACCTTCCTGCGCTGCCTGAACCTGCTCGAAACGCCCGACGACGGCTCCGTCGCGCTGGCCGGCGAGGAACTGAAGATGAAGCGCGCACGCGACGGCAAGCTGCAGCCGGGCGACCGGCGGCAGGTCGATCGCATTCGCTCGCAGCTCGGGATGGTGTTCCAGAACTTCAACCTGTGGTCGCACATGACCGTGCTCGACAATCTCGTCGAAGGGCCGCTGCGCGTGCTGAAGCGCAGCCGCGCGGAAGCGGTCGAGGAAGCCGAGGCGCTGCTCGCGCGCGTCGGCCTCGCGGACAAGCGCGGCTACTATCCCGCGCACCTGTCGGGCGGCCAGCAGCAGCGCGTCGCGATCGCCCGGGCGCTCGCGATGCATCCGAAGGTGATGCTGTTCGACGAACCGACGTCGGCGCTCGATCCGGAGCTGGTCGGCGAAGTGCTGCGCGTGATGCGCTCGCTCGCGGAGGAAGGGCGCACCATGCTGGTCGTCACGCACGAAATGGGCTTCGCGCGGCACGTGTCGAATCGCGTGATGTTCCTGCATCAGGGCGAGGTCGATTCGGACGGGCCACCCGACGCGCTGTTCGGCGGCCAGTGTTCGGAACGCTTCCGCCAGTTCGTGTCGAGCCATCACGACCGCGCCGCGAACTGAGGACGTCATGACCGTATTCCGTTCTGCACGGCCGCTCGACTGGCGGCAGATTGCGGCCGTCGCGGCCGGCGAACCGCTGGCGTTGACCGACGATGCGCGCGGGCGGATCGCCGCGGCGCGCGAGCTCGTCGACGAGATCGTCGCGCGCGGGATTCGCGCGTACGGCGTCAATACCGGCGTCGGTGCGCTGTGCGATGTGATCGTGTCGCCGGCCCAGCAGAGCACGCTGTCGCGCAACATCCTGATGAGCCACGCGGTCGGCGTCGGCATGCCGCTCGGCGCGGCCGAAACGCGCGCGATCATCGCGGCGGCGATCAACAACTTCGCGCATGGGCATTCGGGCGTGCATGCCGATGTCGTCGACCAGCTCGTCGCGCTGCTCGAACACGATTGCCTGCCCGAGGTGCCGGCGCACGGTTCGGTCGGCTACCTGACCCACATGGCGCATGTCGCGCTCGTCTGCATCGGGCAGGGTCATGCGCGCCATCGCGGCGAGCGCATGCGCGGCGACGAGGCACTGCGCCGCATCGGTCGCGAACCGCTCGCGCTCGGGGCGAAAGAAGGCCTGAGCCTGGTCAACGGCACGCCGTGCGTGACGGGGCTCGCCGCGTTCGCGCTGGCTCGCGCGGAGCGGCTGCTCGACTGGGCCGACTGGATCGCGGCGGCGAGCTTCGAGAATCTCGGCGGGCAGCTCGCCGCGTTCGACCCGGCGTCGCTCGCGCTGCGGATCTCGCCCGGCATCGGGCACGTCGGCGCGCGCCTGCGGGCGATGCTCGCCGACAGCCCGATGCTTGGCGCGGCGAACGGGCGGCATACGCAGGATCCGCTCAGCCTGCGCACGATCCCGCACGTGCACGGCGCGGCGCGCGACGTGTTCGCGGTGACGGCGGAAGTCGTCGACCGCGAACTCGCGTCCGTGACCGACAATCCGATCGTCGCCGGTACGCGCGACGCACCGGTCGTTCATTCGCAGGCGCATGCGGTCGGCGCGGGCATCGCGCTTGCCATGGACAGCCTCGCGGCCGCGATGGCGCAGGTGGCGGCCATCGCCGAGCGGCGTCTGGACCGTCTCGTCAATCCGCTTGTGAGCGGGTTGCCGGCGTTTCTCGCGGCGCCCGGCGGCACGTGTTCGGGCTTCATGATCGCGCAGTACACGGCGGTTGCGCTCGTCGCGCAGAATCAGCGACTCGCGGCACCGGCGAGCCTCGACGGCGGCATTACGTCGGGGCTGCAGGAAGATCATCTGTGCCACGCGACGCCTGCCGCGCTGAAGGCGCTCGACATCATCGAGAATACGACGCGCGTGCTCGCGATCGAGCTGCTGGCCGCCGCGCAGGCCTACGATTTGCAGGCGAGCGGAGCGGCGCGTGCCGCGTCGACCGATGCGCTGTGGCGACAGGTGCGCGAACGTGTGCCCGCGTATCACGACGACCGGCCGCTTGCCGACGACATCGCGATCGCGGCCGGGATCGTCGCGGGCGTGCCGCCGTCCGTGCTGTAGCGGTGCGAGGGATGACGGGCGGCGGGGCATCCAACCTTCAATCGGTCGAGGGCGCATGAACGAAACGGAACGATACACACCGGCGCGTCGGGCGAGCACGTCGGGCGACGACGTGCCGGCACGCGCGCTGCCGGCGTACCAGCAGATCAAGCGCTACGTCGTCGAGCGGATCGCGAAAGGCGACTGGAAGCCCGGCGGCGCGATTCCGACCGAGGCCGAGCTGGTCAAGGAGTTCGGCGTCGCACGGATGACGGTGTCGCGTGCGCTGCGCGAGCTGACCACCGAGCGCGTGCTGACGCGCATCCAGGGCGCTGGCACGTTCGTCGAGCGCCGGCATTACGAATCGACGGTGCTGGAAATCCGCAACATCGCGGACGAGATTGCGGAGCGCGGTCATCGGCACAGCGCGCGCGTGTTGCTGATCGAGCGCAGCGTCGAGCCGGAAGCGATCGATGCGCTGGGGCTTCGTGCGGGGCCTGTGTTTCATTCGCGCATCGTGCATTACGAGGAGGACGAGCCGATCCAGTTCGAGGATCGATACGTCAATCCGGCGTTGTTTCCGGACTACCTGGAGCAGGATTTCACGCTCGAGACGCCGAATCACTACATGGTGCGGCTCGCGCCGATCCAGCGCGCGGAGTTCCGGATCTATGCTGAGAAGCCGAATGCGCAGGTGCGTCGGCATCTCGTCATGGAGATCGGCGAACCGTGTCTGCTATTGCGGCGCCGCACGTGGGTCGGCGAGCAGGTCGCCACGTCGGTGAGGCTGTGGCATCCGGCGTCGCGGTTTCATCTTGCGGGGAAGATGTAGGGTTAATTGGCGCCGGTTTGGCCTGAATACCCGCGGCGAGTGGCGCATAATGTTTTGAGGTCGACCCTTGGCAGGAAGAGGGTTTTATGCGCTGCACACTATGCGGGTCCGAGAATCCTCCCGGTGCGAGGTTCTGCCAGGAATGTCAGGCCGCGCTGTCCCGCACGTGTCCGCATTGCGGACATGACGCCGAGCCCGCTGCCCGCTTCTGCAGCCATTGCGGAGCGTCGTTGGCGACACCCGCGGCTGCGCCGCCGCCTTCCCGGCAATCGGCCCGGGAGCCCCCGCCAACCCCCGTCCATTACACGCCGGATCATCTTGCCGAGCGAATCCGTGCCGAGCACGCGGCGATGGAAGCGCGCGGCGAGCCGGCCGGCGAGCGCAAGACCGTTACCGCGCTGTTTGCCGACATGGCTGGATCGACCGCGTTGATCCACGACCTCGATCCCGAAGTGGCGCATCGCCTGATCGTGCCCGTGGTCGAGCTGATGATGGAAGCGGTCCATTACTACGAAGGGTACGTCGCGAAATCGCTCGGCGACGGCATCCTCGCGCTGTTCGGCGCACCGATCGCCCACGAAGACCATGCGCAGCGCGCGCTCTTCGCCGCATTGCGCATGCAGCAGGCGATGCGCCAGCATGGCGATCGCATTCGTCTGCAGGAAGGTATTCCTCTGCAGATCCGCGTCGGCGTTCACACGGGCGAGGTCGTCGTCCGGTCGATCCGCACCGACGACTTGCACACCGAGTACGATCCGCTCGGACATACGATCCACATCGCGTCGCGGATCGAGGGCATCGCAGCGCCCACGTCGATTCTCGTCAGCGAGTCGACCCACAAGCTGGCCGAGGGCTATTTCGAATTCAAGGCGCTGGGCGCGACGCAACTCAAGGGAATTCCCACGCCGCTGTGCGTCTACGAGGTGCTGGGCCTGGGCGCGTTGCGCACGCGCCTGCAACTGGCGGCGCACCGCGGCCTCGCGCGGTTTGTCGGCCGTGAAACGGAAATGGACCACCTGAACCGCGCGCTGGACACCATGAGGGCCGGGCACGGGCGCGTGGTCGGCGTGGTGGGCGAAGCCGGCGTCGGCAAGTCGCGCCTGTTCCACGAGTTCAAGGAGCGTTCACGGCGCGGCGCGCTGGTGCTGGAGACGTTCTCGGTGTCGCACGGCAAGGCGTTTCCCAATCTGCCGCTCATCGAACTCCTGAAGAATTATTTCCAGATCACGACTCAGGACGACGAGCGGCGCTGCCGGGAAAAGGTCATCGGCAAGGCGCTCACGCTCGAGCGCAGTTTCGAGGATCTCGTGCCGTACGTCCTCTATCTGCTGGGCATCGGTGAAGGCGGCCCGGTGCTCGCCGAGATGGATCCGCAGATCCGGCGCGAGCGCACCTTCGACGCGATCAGGCAGCTGCTCGTGCGAGAGAGCCGGAATCAGCCGGTCCATCTGCTGTTCGAGGATCTGCAATGGCTGGACCGTGAAACGGAAGCCTTCCTCACGTACCTGATCGACCACGTGCCGGACGCACGCATCCTGCTCCTGGTGAACTACCGGCCCGAGTACCGGCCCGCGTGGGCTGGCGCGGCGCACTGGAGCACGCTCCGGCTCGAACCGCTGGGCCCGTCGGATGCGCAGGGGCTGCTCACGGCGCTGCTCGGTGAGGATCGCTCGCTCGTGCCGCTGAAGCAGCTCATTCTGGAGAAGACGGAGGGCAACCCGTTCTTCATGGAGGAAGTGGTCCAGACGCTCGTCGAAGAGAAGTCGCTGCTCGGCGACGCAGGGCGTTACCGGATCGAGGAGACACCGGCGACGCTGCACATTCCCACCACCGTGCAGGGCGTGCTGGCTGCCCGGATCGACCGGCTGCCGCTCGACGAAAAGGAACTGCTGCAGGCGCTCGCCGTGATCGGCCACGAGTTTCCGTTCAGCCTGATCCGGCGAATTTGCGGCGAGGCGCCGGCACGGGACGACGAACTGCGGCGTCTCCTCGCGCATCTGGAAGCGGCGGAGTTCATCTACGAGCGTCCCGCCTTTCCCGAAGTCAATTATTCGTTCAAGCACGCGCTGACCCAGGAAGTGGCCGGGCGCTCGTTGCTCACGGAGCGGCGTACCACGCTGCATGAGCGCACCGCGCAGGCGATCGAGGTGCTGTTCCCGACGCGCATCGCCGATTACTGCAGCGAGCTTGCGCACCACTACAGCCAGAGCGGAAACATTCCCAAGGCGGTCGAATACCTGCATCGTGCGGCCCAGCAGGCGTTGCGCCATGCCGCCCATCACGATGCCATGAATCACCTCGGCGCGGCGCTGGCGTTACTGAAGGGCTTGCCCGACACACCCGTGCGTGCGCATTGGGAGCTGACACTGCTGCTTTCCCTCGGGCCGGTCTTGATGGACGTGCGAGGGTATGGCGCGACCGAGGTCGGTGCGATCTATACGCGCGCGCTCGAGCTGTGCGAGCGGACCGGAGAGGCGTCGCAGCGCTTCGCGACGCAACTGGGATTGCGGATGCACCACGTGGTGCGCGGCGAGTATGCGCTCGCGACCGATCTCGGCAAGCAGATGCTCGATACGGCCCGGGAGGCGAATGATCCGGACTTCCTCATCGAGGCACATAGCGCGCTGGGTTCGTGCTTTTTTCTGCAGGGCGATTTCGGCACGGCTCGCACGCACCTCGAACAGGCCCGTGCGATCTACGATCCGGAGCAGCATCAGGCGCACGTGTTCGCACACGGGGTGGATCCCGGCATCCGGGCGCTCAGTTTCCTCGTGCTGACCCTGTGGATTCAGGGGTATCCCGACCAGGCGCTCAAATGCAGCGCCGAAGCACTGGCGCTCGCACGGAGCCTTTCGTATGGGCCTTCCCTGGCGTTCAGCCTGACCTACACCGCGCACTTGCACCAACTGCGGCGCGAGCCGCTGCTTACCGCCGAGCGCGCGGACGCGGTCATTGCCGTATCGACCGAGCACGGGTTGCCGTACTGGCTCGCGTGGGGAACGGTGCTGCGAGGCTGGGCGATGAGCGCGCAGGGAAACATCGAGGACGGTATCGCGCAGATGCGGCGGGGCCTCGACGCGCAGCGGGCAGTCGGCGGCGAAGACCAGCGTCCTTATTCGCTCGCGTTGCTCGCCGACAGTTACTGGCGCGCGGGCGACAAGCGCTCGGCACTGGGCATGCTGGACGAGGCCAGGGCGATCGTCGAGCAATCCGGCGAGCATTGCTACGAGGCCGAGGTGTACCGGCTCACCGGAATCTATCTGGCTGACGGCGCGGGCAAGGAAGGCACGGCATCCGAACGCGAAGACGAAGCGGTCGACTGCCTGAACAAAGCGATCGCACGAGCGCGCCAGCAGGGTGCCAGATCGCTGGAACTGCGGGCGGCGTCGGACCTCGCCAGGCTGTTGCAACGACAGGGAAAGACCGTGGAGGCGACGCAAGCGCTGTCCGAGGTGTACACCGGCTTCACGGAAGGCTTCGACACGAGCGACCTGAAAGAGGCCAAAACGCTGCTGGATGCATTGGGCGCGCGCGCGGAATGAACGGGCCCGCGGCGCACGACGACGCATCGTGTGACCGCGTGCCGCCCGCGCCCTGTCGCTGCTTGAGGAGACGGGCATGACAATCACGCACACAAGACGTCACCGCGATGTCCCGCGCAAACCGGTCGCACTGGCGTTGCAGGGCGGCGGGATGCACGGCGCCTTCACCTGGGGCGTGCTCGACCGGCTGATCGAAGACGGCAGGCTCGAAATCGAGGGCGTCAGTGCCACCAGCGCCGGCGCGATGAACGCCACGGTACTCGCCTACGGGCTGCTGCAGGGCGGCGAGGACGGTGCGCGTCAGGCACTGCACGACTTCTGGGAGGCGGTGGCGCAATCGGCGGAGCACTACAACCCGCTGCGCTGGGCGCCCTGGCTGAAGGGCACGCACAGCTTCGGGCTCGATCATTCGCCGATTTATGCGTTCGCCGACATGATGCTGCGCATTTTCTCGCCCTATCAGTTCAATCCGAACAACCTGAATCCGCTGAGCGAGGTGCTCGAGCGCCGGGTCGACTTCGATGCGCTGCGCAAGCACTGTCCGATCCGGTTGTACCTGTGCGCCACCAACGTCGAGACCGGGAAGATCCGCATCTTCACGGGCGAGGATGTCAGCGCCGACGCGGTGCTTGCGTCGGCATGCGTGCCGACCCTGTTCCAGGCGGTCTCGATCGATGGCGAGTTCTACTGGGACGGCGGCTACATGGGTAATCCGGCCATCTATCCGCTGATCTACAACTGCGCGACGCGCGACGTCGTGATCGTGCACATCAATCCGCTCGTGCGCCGCGGTGTACCCATCACGGCCGCGGAAATTCTCAACCGTATCAGCGAGATCAGTTTCAACTCGTCGCTGATGCGCGAAATGCGCGCCATCGCGTTCGTCACCGACCTGATCCGGGACGGCACGGTCAAGCGCGGCGACATGAAGGAAATGCTGATCCATTCCATTCGCGCGGACGACGCGCTGAGCGCATTGAGCGTATCGAGCAAGTACAACGCGGATTGGGGATTCCTGAGCGAGCTGCGCGACCACGGGCGGCGCGAAGCGGACGCGTGGCTCGCGCATCATTACGGAAACATCGGACAGCGGTCCAGCATCGACATTCGCAGGGAATTTTTCTGAGCGCATCGCGCTCATGTCGGCATGGGGCGATCGTGCGTGGGCGCCCCGCACCAAGGAGCGAACGTGAACCGGACGCAAGCGCGGTTCGTTGCGTTGTGGTCATGCTGCGGCGGGACACGTGCCGAGGATGTCTATCGCATGCTGGCGTGCCGCTATGCGGAGCCGGCGCGCCATTACCATACGCTCGTGCATGTACGGCGCTGCTTGCGTCATCTCGACCTGGCGCGCGGCGCGATTCCCGAGCCGGAGGCCGTCGAGCTCGCGCTCTGGTTCCATGACGTGATCTTCGTGCCTGGCGCGCAGGATAACGAGCAGCGTAGCGCCGACTGGTTCCGGCGCCAGGCGGATGGACGCATCCGCGCGTGCGACCCGGTCTGCGCGATGATTCTCGCGACCACCCACGCGGGCCCTGCCGCGGAACCGGATACCCGTTTCGTGTGCGACATCGACCTGGCCGTGCTCGGTGCGTCTCGCAGCCGGTTTCGCGAAGACGGGCGGCGCCTGCGGGCCGAGCGCCCGGATCTCGACGACCGCGCTTACGATCGTCTTGAACGTGCCATTCTGCGCGGGCTGCTCGAACGCCCGCGCATTTATCTGACCGATTTCTTCTATACGCGCTGCGAGGCGCGCGCGCGCGGGAATCTGAACTGGCGGCTGGGTTTGCCGATCCCGGGGTGACGGCGAGCATTTTCGATGAAGTTGTGCGGCCCGGGCTGCATATTCAGAACAATTCAGGATGCCGCCATGACATTCAGGCCCGCCTTCACTAGTCTGTTTCGAACCGCCGCACGGGCAGCACGCCTGTCGGCAAGCTCAAGGAGAACTCGATGATTGCACTGAAGTTGCGACAGGTATTGCTGACGACGGCCGTATTCGGCGCATTGCTGGTGAACGCGCCGGCCCATGCCGATACGACGCGTCTGGTCGAGTCCGCATCCGGGCGTGTACCGGCCGTCACGGTCGGGCCGCAATACGATACGACGCACGTATGCGTCGCGCCGGAAGATTTCGACCGCTTTACCGACAGCTTCGTCGCGACGTTCGGCGGCAAGAAGTCGAAGCAGGGCGTGTTCCAGGTCACGCCGACGCCGAGCCAGACGATGTCGCAGCTCGTGCTCACCCCGGTCGGCACGGTGTCGGTGTTCGGCTTCAAGACGCCGATCCCGTATCCGTTCTGTGAGGAACGCACCGGCTATCTCGTCACCGACATGGACGTCGCGATGAAGTCGGCGCGCGCGCACGGCGCGGACGTGATCGTCGACACGTTCCCGGATCCGATCGGCCGCGATGCGATCATCCGCTGGCCGGGCGGCGTGAACATGCAACTGTACTGGCATACCGAAGCGCCGCACTACGATGCGCTGCAGACGGTGCCGGAAAACCGCGTGTACGTGTCGCCGGAAAGCGCGAACAAGCTGGTGCGCGATTTCGTCGCGTTCTCGCGCGGCAAGGTCGTGTCGGACGTGCGCCACGCGCCGGGCGTCGAGATCGGCCGGCCGAACGATACGTACCGCCGCATCCGCATCGAATCGGGCTTCGGCAAGATGACCGTGCTCGCGACGGATGGCCGTCTGCCTTACCCGTTCGGCCGCGAGATGACGGGCTATGAAGTGTCCGATCTCGCCACCACGCTGAAGCAGGCGCAAGCGGCCGGCGTGACCGTGCTCGTGCCGACGTTTACGTCGGACGGCCGCGACGCGGCGCTCGTTCAGTTCCCCGGCGGCTATGTCGCCGAGATCCACGCGCGGTCGAAGTAATGGGACATCGGTCGAGGCAACGTGCGTGGCGGGGCGTCCTGCCGACCGCCATGCTGGCGGCAGGCGTCGCGACGTACGCCGGTACGGCGGCCGGTGCCGACGCATCATCGGCCACGGCCCCCGCCACGGCCCCGGCCGCCGGCACGTCGTGCACCGCGAAGCGGCCCACGGTGCTGTTCAACCGCTGGCAGGAAGACTGGTCGGTACTCGCGAATCCGTGCGTGCCGCGCAAGCCGCTCGACGCGTTGAAGTACATCCCGCTCGGCGGCGATCCGTCGACCTACCTGTCGCTCGGTGCGAACCTGCGCGAGCGCTTCGAGCTGAACAACGCGCCGCTGTTCGGGCTGGGCGCCGCGCATGACGACAATTACGTGATCCAGCGTGCGAACGTGCACGCGGATCTGCGCTACGCCGGGCATTTCCAGGCGTTCTTCCAGCTCGTCGATTCCCGGCCGTTCGGCAAGGATACGGTCGGGGTGGTCGATCGCGATCAGCTCGACATCGAGCAGGCGTTCGTCGCGTATGTCGATCAACTGGGCGGCGGCACCTTCAAGGCCCGCATCGGCCGGCAGGAGATGGCATTCGACTTGCAGCGGTTCGTGTCGGTGCGCGACGGGCCCAACGTGCGTCAGGCGTTCGACGCGCTGTGGGCCAATTACGAAATCGGCAAATGGCGGCTGATCGGCTATGTGACGCGCCCGGTGCAATACCGTAACGACGCGGTGTTCGACGACGTCTCGAACCGGCACCTGAGATTCGACGGCGTGCGCGTCGAGCGGAGCGGCACCGGTCCTGGCGACCTGTCCGCGTACTGGTCGCGCTATACCCGCGACAATGCGCGCTATCTCGCCGGGGCCGGCACCGAACGACGCGACGTGTTCGACATGCGCTACGCGGGCAAATCGGGGCAATTCGACTGGGACGCCGAGGCGATGCTCCAGACCGGGCACATCGGACCGGACACGATCGGGGCGTGGGCATTCGGCACGCTGGCCGGCTACACGTTCACCAAAACGGCCGGCATGCCGCGCATCGGCATTCAGGTCGACGGCGCATCGGGCGACAGGCATCCCGGCGACGGGCGCATGGGTACCTTCAACCCGCTGTTCCCGAACGGCTATTACTTCACGCTCGCCGGCTACACCGGCTACAGCAACCTGATTCACGTGAAGCCGTCGCTGACGTTCAAGCCGGCCAGCAACGTGACGGTTATGACCGCGGTCGGCTTCCAGTGGCGCGCGACGACGGCCGACGCGATCTACGGGCAAGGGATGTCGGCGGTGCCCGGCACGGCCGGCAAGGGCAGTGCGTGGACCGGCATGTATGCGCAGGCCCGCGTGGACTGGCTCGTCAATGCAAACGTGGCGCTTGCCGTCGAAGCCGTGCACTTCCAGATCGCCGATTCGATTCGTGCGCTCGGCGCGCGCAATGCCGACTATGTCGGCATGGAGGCGAAGTTCGGCTGGTAACACCGCATGCCGTGCGATTCAGCACGGCGTGCGAGCCAGCGCCTCGACAAAATCGATGAACGCCGTGACGCGCTTCGAGCCGCGCTGATTCGGCAGGTAGAGCGCGGTGACGATCGAGCGTGCCGCGTCGGGCACGACGTCGTACTGTTCGAACAGCCTGCGCAGGCGGCCCGCCCGGACGTCGGCATCGACCAGCCAGTCGGGCAGCAGCGCGATGCCGCCGCCATCGAGCGCGGCGGCGCGCAACACTTCGCTGTGGTTCGATTTCAGTCGCCCGGTGACGAGCACCTTCGTCGCGCCGTGCGCGTCGACAAACGACCATGCCTGCTGGTCGCCACCGAAGTGAAAGCGCAGGCATCCATGATCGACCAGCTCACCCGGCATCGATGGCGTGCCGTGCGCATCGAGATAGTCGGGGCTCGCCACGACATACCGCCGGAACGTGCCGAGCTGGCGCGCGACGACCTCCGCGGACGGCGCGGCTTCGCCGAGCCGGATCGCGACGTCGATCCGGCTGGTGACGAGATCGACGCGTGCGTCGGTGAGTTGCAGATCGAGGTCAAGCTTGGGATAGCGCGCGAGGAATGCGCCGACGTGCGGTGCGATGCGGTGCATGCCGTATGCGACCGGCACGGACACCCGCAGCGGTCCGGACGGTTCGTCGCCGCGATCGGCGACGAGTGCATCGGCCTCCGCGAGCGCCTCGAGCAGCTGCTTCGCCCGTGCATAGTAGACGGCGCCCGCATCGGACAACGTGACCTGTCGCGTGGTGCGGTTCAGCAGCACGGTGCCGAGCGATGCCTCGAGCGCGTCCACCGCACGCACCATCGACGAAGCAGCGAGATCGAGGCGGCGCCCTGCGCTGGAGAAGCCACCGGCTTCCGCTACTTCAACGAACGCGCGCAGCGCGGAGAATTTGTCCATGTCGTCGTCGGTGTGCGTGTCGCTGTCGCGACGATGCGTTGCATGCCGTTCGCATTCTATCGCCGGCCAGCGGCCGTGGATCGCACCGTGTCCCGCGTTCAGAACGATTCATGCGTCGCGCAGGATTATTCCCGGTCCTGACGGTTAAGCTCGGTGTCACGGCATTACGTCGATACGCAAACCCGGGATCGGACATGAAGAAGAACTTGAACTGGTGTACACGCGTGGCGCGCGCGGGCCGCATGCTGCTCGTCGTGGGGTGTCTCGGCAGCCTTGCGTCGGCCGCGTTCGCGGACGAGCCGGGCGGCGGCCGCCAGCCGCCCGGATTCTATCGGCAGAAGCTCGGCAGCCTGCAGATTGTCGCGTTGTCGGATGGGACGCATCCGTTTCCGATCGACACGGTGTTTCGCGATGTGTCGAAGGAGGCCATCCGGCGCGATCTCGATCGCGAATTTCTCGAGCCGCCGGTTCAAGGGTCGATCAACGCGTTCCTGATCGACACCGGGTCGAAGCGGATCCTCGTCGACACCGGCGCCGGCGTGCTCTATGGCGACTGCTGCGGCAAGCTGCTCGCCAATCTGCGCGCGGCCGGCTACGAGCCCGGGCAGATCGACGAAGTGCTGCTCACGCATCTGCACAAGGATCATGTCGGTGGCCTGGTTTCGAACGGCAGGATGACCTTTCCGAATGCGACCGTCCGCGTGAACGAGATCGAGGCGAAATACTGGCTCGATCCGGACGGCAAGGCGCAGGCGCCGGCGTTCCTGGCGTCGTTTTTCGATGCGGCGGCCGCATCGGTCGCGCCTTACGTCGCGGCCGGGCGCTTCAGCACGTTTCGCGGCGAAGCGACGCTCGCGCCCGGCATTCGCGCGGTGCCGATGCCGGGTCATACGCCGGGCCATACGGCCTATCTGATCGAGAGCGGCAATGCCGGGCTGCTCGCGTGGGGCGACATCGTCCACGTCGCGGCGATCCAGTTGCAGGACACCGCCGCCACCGTCCAGTACGACACCGATGCCGATGCGGCTCGCCGCACGCGGCGCGACACGCTCGCGCGCGTGGCGGGCAAGCGTTATCTGGTCGGTGCCGCGCACATCGCGTTTCCCGGGCTCGGGCATTTGCGAAAAGACGGCGAGGGCTACGACTGGGTGCCGGTCAACTACGACGCGACGCCGCTGCAATAGCGCCTGTTCACGCCAGTCACGCAGGTTTCGCCGTTGAAAAAAATCGTTCGTCGCGCCGGGCGTGGCCGGTGGCCGGTGGTCGGCGCGAGCCCGTGACCGGCATGAACGGGCTCTCGGCAGCGGCGGCTCAGCGCGACATGCCGCGCCGCCATGCGCCGGGCGGATGGCCGACGATGCGGGCGAACAGGCGGTTCAGATGGCTCTGGTCCGCGAAGCCGCAGGCGGCAGCGATTTCCGCGAGCGTCATGTCGGTCGTCTCGATCAGTTGGCGGGCGCGGACCACGCGCTGTTCGAGCAGCCATTGATGCGGTGTGCGTCCGGTTGCCCGCGAGAACGCGCGGATGAAATAGCCGCGCGACAGATCGCATTCGTTGGCGACTTCCTCGATCGACACGCCGAGGTCCGCCTTCTCCATCAGAAGCTCCTTGGCGAGCGCGACCTTGACCGGCGACAGGGTGCCCTTGCGCTCCAGGTCGCGCGCGCGCGCATTGCCGTAACGGCAGGCCAGATGCGTGCCGATCGCGAGCCCCATCTGCTCGACGAACAACGCGTTCAGCGCGCCGGCTCCGTCGAGGCTGTCGGCGACGGCTTGCGCGAGGTGGCCCAGCACCGCGTCCTGCACGTCGGGCGCGCAACTCAGGCCGCCGATTTCCAGACCGTCGTGCTCGCGGCCGAGGTCGCCCAGATAGCGATGCGACAGCTCGACGAGGACGAAGTCGAACTTGCCGTAGAGGTCGGCGCGGAAATTCCGCGAAAAGTCGCGAATGTAGATGGAGTTGTGCTGAAAGCGCCGCTCGGATTTGCCGGACCCGCGGTAGATCGTCCGCCGGTGGCCGGCGTTCAGCGATACGCCGATCAGGAAGCCGCGATCGCTGGCCGCCATCTCGATGCGCTCGAACTGTTCGTCGCGCATGCATTTGCGATGGAGCGTCAGGCCGCCCGCGGACCTTTCAATATCCTTGGATAGCAGGTTCGCGATGCATCCGAGCGTGTCTTTCGGTGGTGCCGCGGGTGGCGCGGCGAGGGGATCTGGCATGGCGGAGAATCCTTCGGAGTCGGACGGCGGGCGAGCATCGTTGCGTCCGGTACATACAGCGAGCCCGATAGGCCGAGGATAACTTGAACAAATGTCCGCTGGTTGACGAAATGCTTGCCGCGGACCCTTTCGCGCGGTACCGGGGCCTGACCAGCACGCGAACACGCTGGGGCGAATGATATCGCCGGATCTGCATTCCCGCCGGGCGGCCGGCGCCGGCGCGGCGCGTCAGCGCATTTTCCTTCAAGATTTTTACAAAAGCCGCGTATACACTCGGCCCACATTTTCGAGACTTTGAACCCGCCCTGAAGGGCAGGCCGGGTGCGGACTCCCGCCCCCGTGACCTGCTCCGTTCACATGGCGGTCATCGTGGGGAACCTGGAGGCGGCCATGATCCAGATCGGGGCTTTATCGGTGGATTTCGAGCAGCGGGACATTCGCCGTCACGGCGCGGCGCTGCGTGTTGGCGCGCGCGCGCTCGACATACTTGAAGTACTGCATCGCGCCAACGGTTCCGTCGTGTCGAAGGACGACATCATGGATGCCGTCTGGCCCGGCCTGATCGTCGAGGAGAACCGGCTGCAGGTTCATGTCGCGGCGTTGCGCAAGGCGCTCGGCGCGAGCCGCGACCTGATCAAGACCGTCCCGGGCCGCGGCTACCTGCTGGTCGCGAATCCGCCGCTCCTGCACGCGGTGGCGCCGCACCCGGCTGCCGCGGCACCGGACGCCGAAGCGGCCCATCAGGCCCCGCTCGTCGGACGCCGGGCCGAGCTCGAGCAGATCGTCGACATGATCGACCGTGCGCCGGTCGTCACGCTCGTCGGCGCGGGCGGCATCGGCAAGACGAGTCTGGCCGACCGGGTCGCGCACACGTGGCGCGGCCGGGCCGGCGAGCGCGTGCTGTTCGTCGAACTGGCGCGGGCCACGACGCGCGACGACGTGCTGCTCGCGATTGCCGCGGAACTGGGGCTCGACACGAATGGCGTGCCGGCCGTCGACCGGATCGGCGACGCATTCGCCGTCTCGCGCAGCCTGCTCGTGCTCGACAACGCGGAGCACGTCGTCGACCTGGTTGCCGACCTCGTCGAGTCGCTGACGGCGCGCGTCGTGCCGCTGCGGGTGCTCGTGACGAGTCGCGAACCGCTTCATATCTCGGTCGAAACCGTGTTTCGCGTGAGTCCGCTGGCGGTGCCCGACGGCGCTGCAACGGCCGACGAGATCGTGCGTCATTCGGCGGTCGAGCTGTTTCTGGCGCGGGTTCGCGCGGCCACGCCCGATTGCGTGATCGACGCGGCCGGTGTCCGGCTGATCGGCGATATCTGCCGGCGGCTCGACGGGCTTCCCCTCGCCATCGAACTGGCTGCCGCGCGCGTCGCGACGCTCGGGCTGGAGGTCGTCGCGTCGCGTCTCGACGACCGGTTGAACCTGCTGACGGGCGGCCTGCGCTCCGCGTTGCCGCGCCATCAGACGCTGCGCGCGACGTTCGACTGGAGCTACGTGCTGCTGGATGCGGCCGCGCGTGCGCTGTTTCGCCGGATGGCGTGCTTCGTCGGCCCGTTCACGTTCGATGCGGCCCGCGAAGTCGCGATGGATCCTGGCATGTCGCCCGCCGAAATGATCGCGGTGCTCGGCGAGCTGATCGCGAAGTCGCTGGTGACCGTCGAATTCAACGGCGCGCAGGCGCGCTACCGATTGACCGAATCGACGCGCGCGTATGCGCTCGATAAGCTGCACAACGAAGGCGAGTTCGAGCGCATCGCCGAGCGTCATGCGCGCCATGAACATGCGCAGGCGCAGGCCCGGATGCCGGTTCACGTGCAAGCCGCGCGCGAACCCGCGGCGGCCGAGCCGCCCGTCGCGGAAGCCGACGCGCTGGCGCTCGCATTGCGGGAGCCGGCGCGCATGCGTGACTGTTCGATCCCGGCGAGGCGCGCGCTCGATGCCATCGAGGCCGGCGCGCTCGCGGTCGTCGACGCGTCGAGCGAGATGCGGCTGCGCGCGGCCTATGCGTCGGCGCTGCTGTATACGGACGGCGATACGCACACGGCCGCCGCGATGTGGGAGCGCACGCTCGGCCTCGCCGGGCGGGTCGGCGACGAGGCATTCGACGCCAGCGCGATGGTCGGGCTCTGGAACGCGATGCTGTCGCGTGGCGACATTCACGAATCGCTGCGCTATGCGATGCGCTTCGAGCGGGCCGCCGAGCGGCGCGGCGACCGGCCGCAACGGCTGCTGGCGAACGCGATGGTCGCGACGTCGCTGCATTACTTCGGCGAGCATGCGCAGGCGCGCGAGCGGCTGGAGGCGGCCACGGCCGAGCTGGCCGTGGCGGGCGAACCGCCTTGCGCGGCAGCGGCGCTCGGCATCGATGTCGCGACGCTTGGCCGCACGGTGCTGGCGCGGCTCGTCTGGATGCAGGGCGATCTGGACTATGCGATGCGGCTCGCCGCGCAGGCGGTCGAATCCGCGCGCCGCGGTGGGTCGGCGCTGGCGTTGTGCGTCGTGCTCGGCGCGGCGGCCGTGCCGATCGCGTTGCGCCATGGCGATCACGACATCATCTCCGACTATCTCGCGACGCTGCGCTCGGCCGCCGAGGCGAACGGGTTCGATATCTGGCTCGACCATGCGGAATGTCTCGCGGGACAGTTCGACATGCAGGCCGGCCATCCCGGCGCCGGGCTGGCGCGGCTCGAACCCGCGCTGCGACGCATCGAGGCGAGCGGCTTCCGGCGCCTGCTCGCGCCGCTGGTGGTCGCGTATGCGGAAGGGCTCACGCGCACGGGCCGCGCGGCCGAGGCCCGCGTGAAGCTCGACGCGACGCTCGCGTGCTGCCGCGCGCAAGGCGAGCATCTGTTCGTGCCCGAGCTGCTGCGTGCCCGAGGTCTGGCGATGCTCGAACAGGCCCGCACCGCCGACGCGGAGCGCGCGATCGCCTGCGAAGCGGACGGGCACCGGCATCTGCTGATGGCGATCCACGCGGCGAACGGGCAAGGCGCGGCCATGTGGGCGCTGCGCGGCACGCTCGATCTCGCCGATCATCTGATCGAGCGCGGGCGTATCGGGCAGGCGTCGTCGCTGGTGGCGAACCTGTCGGGGCATTTCGACCCGCAATCGCGCGCGGTCGACGTGCGTCGCCTCGCGCGGGTGCAGAGCTTCATCCGCTCGGAGACGGCGCGGCCGACCGGTCATGCGCACATCCGCCACGAGACGCTGGATGCGATGCAATCGGCCGCGTGATGGCGCGTGTGGCCCGCTCAGGACGCACCCGCGCAACGCGGCCGGCCGTCCGATCGATCAACATTCAACGGAGGGTGGATGGTTCTTGTAACGTCAAACCGCCGGCATGCCGCGTGCGGCCGGTTGCCGGCCTGCGGCGCAAGCGGGGAGGCTGACGGTGCTTAAGGCGACGCAATCCGCGGAAACGGCGGACCTCATCGTATTCAACGGCAAGATCGCGACGCAGGACGAGAGGCAGTCGTTCGTGACCGCGCTCGCGGTGAAGGACGGCCGGATTCTCGCGGCCGGCAGCGCGGATGAGGTCATGCGCCATGCGCATGGCGACACGCTTCACATCGACCTGAACGGCCGCACCGTGATCCCGGGGCTGAACGACTCGCACCTGCACGTGATCCGCGGCGGCCTGAATTTCAACCTGGAACTGCGCTGGGACGGCGTGTCGACGCTGGCCGAGGCGCTGCGCATGCTGCGTCGCCAGGTGCTGCGCACGCCCGCGCCGCAGTGGGTGCGCGTGGTCGGCGGCTGGACCGAATTCCAGTTCGCCGAAAAACGCGGGCCGACGGTGGCCGAGCTCAACGCGATCGCGCCCGACACGCCGGTTTTCGTGATGCACCTGGGCGACAGCGCGCTCCTGAACGCGGCCGCGCTGCGCGCGATCGGCTATGGCCGCGACACGTGCGATCCGCCCGGCGGCGAGATCCAGCGCGATCGCGCCGGCAGGCCGACCGGCATGCTGCTCGCGCGCCCGGACGTGGCCGTCCTGCATGCGGCGCTGGAGAAGGGCCCCCGGCTCGGCTTCGACGACCAGATGAATTCGATGCGGCATTTCATGCGCGAATTGAACCGCCTCGGCGTGACCAGCGCGATCGACGCCGGCGGCGATTTCCAGGCCTATCCGGATGATTACGCCGCGCTCATGGCGCTCGCGAAGCGCGGCGAAATGACGGTGCGCATCGCCTACAGCCTGTTCGTGCAGCATGCGGGGCGCGAAATCGACGACTGCGCGCGCTGGATGACGCTGGCGAAGCCGGGCGACGGCGACGCGTTCCTGCGGCTGAACGGCGTCGGCGAACTGCTGGTGTATTCCGCGGCCGATTTCGGCAATTTCCTCGAACCGCGCCCGGATCTGCCCGACGAACTCGAGGCGGAGCTGACCGCGGTCGTCCGGCTGCTGGTCGGCCAGCGCTGGCCGTTCCGGCTGCACGCGACGTATGACGAATCGATCGGCCGCTTCCTGAACGTGCTCGAAGCCGTCAATCGCGACGTCCCGTTCGACGGCCTGCGCTGGTTCTTCGATCATTGCGAGACGATTTCGGATGCGAACATCGCGCGCATCGCGGCGCTCGGCGGTGGCGTGACGGTGCAGCACCGGATGGCGTTTCAGGGCGAGTACTTCATCGCGCGCTACGGCGCGCAAGCCGCCACGCGCACGCCGCCGATCCGCGCGATGCTGGCGGCCGGGCTGCCGGTCGGCGCGGGCTCCGATGCGACGCGCATCGCGAGCTACAACCCGTTCGTGTCGCTGTACTGGATGGTGTCCGGGCGCACGGTCGGCGGCACCGTGCTCTATCCGGAGCGCAACCGGCTCAGCCGGATGGAGGCGCTGCGCCGCTATACGGTCGGCAGCGCGTGGTTCTCGAACGAAGACGATCGCAAGGGCGCGCTGGTGCCCGGCCGGTACGCGGATTTCGCGGTGCTCACGGACGACTACTTCACGATCGACGAATCACGCATCAAGCACCTGTCGTCGGTCCTGACGATCGTCGACGGCAAGGTCGTGCACGCGGATGACGAATTCGCGCCGCTGGCGCCGCCGCCGCTGCCGGTGAGCCCCGCGTGGTCGCCCGTGGCCGAGTTCGGCGGCATGGGCCGGTGGCGCCCGGTCGCGTCGGCGCAGCCGCGCGCCGCGGCCGACGGCGGCCGCGATGCCGGTTTCGCGCGCGAATACGGGCGTCGTTTCGCGCAGCGCGTGGATGCGGCCGCGACGGAACTCGCCGAGCCGTGCAGCGCGTTCGGTTGCCTCGGCGCTGCTTTTTAGGCGACGGGTATCGGCGCGCGTGGCGCGAAGAACAAGCAATTTTTCGACCCCGGCACGGGGCAGAAGGAGACGACATGAATTCTGCGCACACGTGCGCATCGGCGAATGACGAAGTCGCCGGCGTTCGCATTCCGCGCACGCCGATCGCGATCGAGGCCGCCGAAGCCGCACGCGCGTCGCTGCCGCGCGTGATCACCGACCACGCTTGCCGGGTATTCGTCCTCGCGTCGCTCGCCGCGCGCCGCGCCGGCGACACGTGCGATGCCGATGCGCTGTACGTGGCCGCCCTGTACGCGAACATGGGCCTGAGTGCCGCGTATTGCCGCTCGAGCGCGCGCTACGAGCTCGACAGCGCCGATGCCGCGCACGCGTTCCTGTCGCGGCACGGCACGCCGCAGCCCATCTGCGACGACGTATGGCGCGCCATCGCGCTGCATACGACGCCCGGCGTGGCCGCCCGCGTGTCGCCGCTGGCACGCGCGTTGTCGAGCGCGGTATCGACGGACCTGATGGCCACCGACGCCGACGCGTATTCGGCCGACGAGCGCCGCGCGCTGCTCGCCGCTTATCCGCGCGGCGACGGGTTCGGCGAGGCGTTCCTCGACGCGGTCGCCCGCGGGGTCGCGCACCGCCCGGCATCGACGTTCGGCACCTGGAGCGCCGACGTGCTCGAGCGGGCCGATCCGGATTTTCACCGGCCGAATTTCTGCGGGCGCGTGCTGGGTGCGCACTGGAAGGACGCCTGAAGAAACCGTTGCGAAGCAACAGCCGGCAGCGGGCGTGCCCCGCCGGTCATGGCGGCGGGGCGTCGCCGTGCGACGGGGCTCAGGCGGTCGGTGCCACCGCGTCGTGCCGCGCATAGTCGACGTATCCCGCGCGCTCGCCGCCGTACCAGCCGATCGACTTCGGCACGGCGAGCGGCGCATGCGTGGCGATGCGTTCGACGAGATCCGGGTTCGCGATGTAGGCCCGCGCGAACGCGACGAGATCGGCGTCGCCCGCATCGATCAGCGCATTCGCGGCGTCCGGCGTGATGCCGCCGTTGACGATCAGCGTGCCGCCGAACGTCTTGCGCGTGTGCTCGATGATGCGCGGCAGGTCGGGCTCGCCGCTCCAGCCGTTGGTATCGGCCGCGTGCAGGTAGGCGACGCCCGCTTCGTCGAGCAGGCGGCCGACGTACGCGTACGTCGCATCCGGATCCGCGTCCCGCACGTTGTTGTATTGCGCGTACGGCGAGATGCGCACGCCCACGCGGCTGAGCGGCATCACGTCGCCGACCGCGTCGACGATCTCCTCGAGAAAGCGCGCGCGGTTCGCGACCGAGCCGCCGTAGCGGTCGTCGCGGCGGTTCAGCGTCGACGACAGGAACTGGTGCGGCAGGTAGCCGTTGGCCGCATGGATCTCGACGCCGTCGAAGCCGGCCGCCATCGCGCGGGCGGCCGCGCGGCCGAATTCATCGACCGTTGCGGCGACTTCGTCCGTCGTCATCGCGCGCGACGGCGTCGCGTGAATCTTCGTGTAGTAGCCGTTCTGCAACCGGGCCCACACCTGCAACTGTTCGAGATCGTCGTTGACGCCGGACGGCGACAGCGGCGCGTCGCCGCCGAGCAGCGTCAGCGAGCTGACGCGGCCGCCGTGCCACAGCTGCGCGAAGATGCGGCCGCCGTTCGCATGGACCGCGTCCGTGACCTGCTTCCAGCCGGCCGCCTGCTCGTCGGTGACGAGCCCCGGCGTCAGTTCGAACGCCGCGGACGTGTGGCTGACGTTGGTCGCCTCGGTGACGATCAGGCCGGCGGACGCGCGCTGCGCGTAATACTCGGCCATGAGCGCGGTCGGCAGGCCGCGCAATGGTGCGCGCGAGCGCGTCATCGGCCCCATCACGACGCGGTTGGGTAGAGGCAGGCCGCGCAGATCATAGGTGCTGAGCAGGGAAGACATGGTGGATTCCTTGTGCGTTGAGCAGGGGCGTCGCGCATCGCGCCGCGGCAAACTGCGAAGCGGCGAAACGGCGAAACGGCGAGACAGCGGCCCCGGTGAAAAGTCGGAGTGACATGCCGGCGGCGTTCCGGTCGAGCGCACGAGCCGGTCGGCATGCGTGCGCTCGACCGGCGGCCGGCGCCGGTTCAGGTGCGTGCGTGGCGTTGCGCGTACGGCCGGCCGATCGCGAGGTAGTGCGCGAGCGCGACGATCGGGAATGCGCCGGCGACCGCGGCGACGAGCGGCCAGCCGCCGTGTTCGTACAGCGGGCTCGCGAGCGCGGAGCCGATGGCGCCGCCGACGAAGATGCTGGTCATGTACAGCGCGTTCAGACGGTTGCGGCTCGTCGCATCCAGCGCGTAGATCTCGCGCTGGCCGAGTACCATGTTCATCTGCACCGCGAAATCGAGCACGATGCCCGTGACGACGAGGCCGTACAGGCCGACGCCGTGAAGCAGCGCGACCGCATACGACAGTGCGCCGGCGACCAGCGCGATCAGCGTCGCCCGCACGGTATGGCCGGCATCCGCGAGGCGGCCGGCGACCGGCGCCGACGTCGCACCGATCGCGCCGACGAGCGCGAACAGGCCGATGGCGGATTGCGACAGCCCGTAGTGACGCGTCAGCTCGACCGGCACGGCGGTCCAGAACAGGCTGAACGACGCGAACATCAGGCCCTGGTAGAACGCGCGATGGCGCAGCACCGGCATCGTGCGCACCAGATGCAGCAGCGAGCCGATCAGGTCGAAATAGGTTGCGCGATGATCGGGCTGGCGCGACGGAATCGTCAGCGCGAGCACGACCGTCACGAGCGTCATCACCCCCGCGGCGGCGGCGAACACGAAGCGCCAGCCGAATGCGTCCGCCACGATGCTCGACAACGGGCGCGCGAGCAGGATGCCGAGCAGCAGCCCGCTCATGATCGTGCCGACCACCCGGCCGCGCGAATGATCCGGCGCGAGGTGCGCGGCGAGCGGGACCAGGATCTGGACGGCGACCGAACTGAAGCCGATCAGCAGCGAAATCGCGAGGAACAGGCCGGGCGTCCGGGTCACCGCGGCCGCGGCGAGGCTCGCGATCGAGATCACGGCCGTGACGATCATCAGCTTGCGGTTCTCGAGCAGGTCGCCGAGCGGCACGATGAAGAACAGGCCGAGCGCGTAGCCGATCTGCGTCAGCGACACGATGAGGCTCGCCATCCCGCCGGACATGTGCAGCCCGGGCGCGATGAGCTCGGTGATCGGTTGCGCGTAGTACAGGTTCGCGACGATCGCGCCGCAACTGAACGCGAACAGCAGGATGAGGCCCTGCGTGAGCCTGGGCGCCTGCCCGTGGGCCGCGAGCGGGGTGGATTCCATTGACATGATCGACTCCTTGAACGAGATGTCGGACGCCCGTTTGCCGGGCGGCGCATTGCAATTTCTCAAGCGGCGAGCCACGCACGCCGCATTGCCGTCAAGACTATTGATCGAGCGATGACAACGGAATACGTCCGTCGCGCAATCGAGCATTGCGTGCCGCGCAAAGGCGCGCAACGCTCGCGGGGCCGATGGCGTGAAAACGGTTGGGACGTGGGCGTCCGGGCATCCGGCGTCCGGGCGTCCGGCGTCCGGGCAGGAGGGCCGGTGGCGGCGTTCAGCCGCGCTGGCCCTGCAGCGTCGGAATCTGCGCGAACAGGGTCGTGAGCCAGTCGACGAAGATCTTGAGCTTGACGGGCGTATGCCGATTGGGCGGATACAGGATCGAGATCGGCCGGGGCGGCGCGTTGAAATCGGTCAGCACCTCGCGCAACCGCCCCGATTTCAGATACGGTTCGACCAGGTACAGCGAGGTCTTGATCAGGCCGATGCCCGCGACGCCGCACTCGATGTAGGTATCGGCGTCGTTGACCGCGACCGTGCCGCACATCTGCACGATCCGCGCTTCGCCGTCGACGACGTAGTCCCACGGCCGCGGGCGGCCGGTATCGGCCGAGATATGGCTGATCGCGACGTGCTGCGCGAGATCGTCGACCGTTTCGGGCGCGCCGCAGCGGTCGAGATACGCGGGGGCCGCGCACGTGCAGGTGGTCAGGCTGCCGATCCGCTTGGCGATCATGCCCGAGTCGTCGAGCGCGCCGATGCGCACCACGCAATCGACGCCCTCGCCGACGAGGTCGATCTGGCGATCGGTCACGCCGAGTTCGATCGAGATGTTCGGATGGGCGGCGAGAAACTCGGGCAGCGCGGGCACCATGATCTGCTTGGCCATCGCGGGCGGCAGGTTCACTTTCAGGCGGCCGCGCGGCACGTTGCGCGCCTGCGAGACCGCTGCTTCCATGTCGTCGATTTCGCGCAGCACCCCGACGCAGCGTTCGTAGTACGCCTGCCCGTCCTCGGTCAGCGAGATGCGGCGCGTCGTGCGGTTCAGCAGCCGGCAACCGAGGTGCTGTTCGAGCGTGCTCAGCAGCGCGGACACGCGCGGCGTCGTCAGCCCGGTCGTGTCCGACGCGCGCGTGAAACTGCCCGTTTCGACGATGCGCGTAAATACGCGCATCGAAAGCAAGGTATCCATCGTTCAGAAATCTCCAGCCGGTCGATTGTCGGCGCCGGTTCGTGCCGGCGCGATCGGTTGTGTCGTGACGCTATGCGTCGATGCGTTTCCTCAGCCCGTCACCGGCAAACGGCATTTCGCGCGGGCGCTGGCCGGTCGCGTCGAAAATCGCGTTGGCCAGCGCGCCGGCGGTCGGTCCCATCGACGCCTCGGCCGCGCCGAGAAACGGTGCGCCGGGACGATTGATCAGGTGGACCTTCACGCTTTGCGGCGCCGCCGAGAAGCGCAGGATCGGATAGCTGCTCCAGTCGAAGCTGCGGATGCGCTGCGTATCGTATTTCAATGCCTCGTACAGCGTCCAGCTGGCGGCTTGCACGATGCCGCCCTCGATCTGGTTGCGGATGCCGTCCGGCGACACGACCTGCCCGGCGTCGACGGCGACTTCCGCGTGGTCGAGCGTGACCTGGCCCGTTTCCGGGACCACCGAAATCTCGATCGCCATCGCGACGTAAGCCATCAGGTTCTTGTATTTGCCGAACGCGAAGCCGACGCCGCGATTGCGCGCGCGCGGCGGGCGAGGCCAGCCGAACTTGGTCGCGGCGAGCTTGATCACCTGCTGCGCGCGGTGATCCTGCATGTGACGCAGCCGGAATTCGACGGGATCGACGCCGGCGGCGTGCGCCAGCTCGTCCATGAAGCTTTCGATCGACCAGATGTTCGTGTGCGCGCCGAGCGAGCGCATCGCGGACGTCTGCAGCGGCATCGTCGGCGAGAAATTGTTCACGATGTGCAGGTTCGGCAGCGCGTACAGCGGGATCGCGTTGCGATCCCCGCCGCCCTCGGGCTGCAGCATCGGCGTCGACGGCGCGGGGACGAACGGCGGCTCGAGCATCCGCGCGGGCAGCAGCCGGCCGGCATTGACGATGCGTTCGTTGTGCGAGCTGCTCCACAGCGCGTACTTCCAGTCGACGATGCGCCCGCTGGCGTCGAGCGACGCGCTGAGCTCGGTGACCATCGCCGGCGTGAAGTGGTCCCACGTATGTTCCTGTTCGCGCATCCACTGGACGCGAATCGGCTTGCCGGGCATCGCGGCGGCGATCAGCGCCGCATGCGCCGCCGCGTCGTCCGCGCCGTTGTGCCCGTAGCAGCCCGAGCCCTCGGTATGGATGCAGCGGACGTTCGCCTTCGGCATCGACAGCATCTCGGCCAGCGCGTCGCGCAGCGGATACACGCCTTGCGAGTGGGTCCACACGGTCAGCATGCCGTTCTCGAGACGCGCGACCGAGCAGGACGGCCCGATCGAGCCGTGCAGCAGGTAATTCTTCAGGAACGTGGCGCTCAGCGTCTTCACCGCGGGCGCGGCGGGCGCATGCGTATTGGCGATCTCGATGTGCTGCGTCGAGATCCGCTTCAGGTCTTCATGAACCGTATTGCGCTCGGGCAGCGTCCGACCGGGCGACCAGCGGCACGCGGCGGCCAGCGCGCGCTGCGCGACGACGGCCTGCCATTCCCCCTGGGCGACGACGGCAAGCATGCTGCCGTTGCGCACGATCCGGACGACGCCCGGCATCTTCAGGATCGCAGCTTCGTCGAACGACAGCAGTTTCGCGTCGTACACCGGCGGCATCACGACGCGTGCATGCAGCATGCCGGGCAGTTCCATGTCCTGCACGTAGCTCGCGCCACCCGTGACCTTGTTTGGAATATCGACGCGCGGCAGTGACGTGCCGATTACGGCGAACGTCGCCGGCGGCTTCAGCGGCGAGGTCGGCGTCGCGTTGCGATGCAGGTCGACGGTGCGAACCGCGTCGCCATAGCGCATCGTGCGGCCGTCCGGCGCCTTGATGAGCGCATCGGCGACCGTGAGCGTGCGCGGATCGACGCCGAACTGCTTCGCCGCGCCGTCGACCAGCAGCCCGCGCACCTGCGCGGCCGCGTTCAGCAGCGCGGAGCCGCTGTCCGCCATCGTGTGGCTGCCGGCGGTCAGGCCCTCGTCCGGCGACGCGCCGGTGTCGGCCGTCAGGAACGTGATCAGCGAGGGCTTCATGTTCAGCTCCTCGGCCGCCACCTGCAGCAACGCGGTGCGCACGCCGGTGCCGAGCTCGACCTTGCCGGTAAACACGGTGACCTTGCCGTCGGGCGTGATCTTGATCCACGCATCCAGCAGCGGGTTGGTCTTCAGGCTGCCGGCCAGCGTTTCGGTGGCGCGCGATACATGCACGGCCGCGCCTTCGTCCGCGATCACCACCTCGGCGGCGGCGCGTGCGGCCGGTGCCAGGCTGAACGCGACGAAGAGCGCGCCGGAAACCATGAAGTGCCGGCGGCCTTCGTCGATGTCGTCGGGTGCGTTCATCAGAGCCCTTTGCTGATCATGACCGGCGCGCCGGCCGGTTCCGGGTCCGGCAGGCCCGCGACCTGGCGCACGGCCGCCAGGATCCGCAGGTGGGTGCCGCAACGGCACAGGTTCGGTTCCATGTGGGTGCGCAGTTCGCGTTCGGTCGGTTTCGGGTTGCGTTCGAGCAGCGCCTGCGCGCGCATGATCATCCCGGCAATGCAATAGCCGCACTGCGCCGCCTGGTGATCGATGAACGCTTGTTGAAGCTTGCCCGGCCGCTCGGCGGTGCCGAGGCTTTCGATGGTCCTGACGCTGCGTGCGCCGATCGCGGCGACCGGGATCAGGCACGAGAACATCGGCTTGTCGTCGACGATCACGGTGCACGCGCCGCATTGTCCGAGGCCGCAACCGAACTTCGCGCCGTGCAGGTGCAGGTCGTTGCGCAGCGCATAGAGCAGCGGCGTGGAGGGATCGATGTCGAGCGTATGCCGCGCGCCATTCACGGTGAGGGTGATCATCGCGTGCGGTCCTCCTTTCTGAGTTTCGCGGCCAGGGTTTCGACGTCGCTCCACGCGGGGCGATCGGAGTACGTTTCGCGGATGTACGCAGCGAGATCCGCGATTTGCCGGTCGTCGTACTGGTCGAGGTATGACGGCATGTAGTTCAGCGTGTCCTCGCCATGCCAGCCGATACCGTTGAACATCATCTGGATCGCGTTGCGCGGCGTGTCGGCGGCGACCGCCGTGCTGAACGCAAGCGTCGGCCGCTCGCCGATCGATTGCATGGGCGCCGCCGGCCCGTGGCACTGCGCGCACGACGCCTGGAACAGCACCGCACCGCGTTGTCCGGCGGGCGTCGTCGGGTTGTGTCCGGCGCCGGCCGTCGCCGGCCGCGCGCCGGCAGGCTTCTGGATCGACAGGATGTACGCGGCGATCGCCTCGACGTCTTCCGCGGGCACGGTCGCGAGATCGCGCGTGACGGGCAGCATCGGTCCGGCGGCCGCGCCATGCTCGCTCGCGCGGCCGGTGCGCAGATACGCGACCAGTTGTGCCTGCGTCCACGGACGTGTAGCGCTGCCGAGCGTATTGAGCGGCGGCGCTTCCCACCCGTCGACGATGCCGCCGTCGAATGCCTTGCCCGCTTTCTCGCCGCCGATCGCATTCAGCGGCGAATGGCAGGACGCGCAGTGGCCGAGGCCGTCGACCAGCGCCTTGCCGCGATTCCACTGCGCGGATTGCGCAGGGTCCGGCGCGATCGCGCCTTCGTGCAGGAACAGGACGTTCCAGAACGCGACGAGCGGGCGGAAGTTGAGCGGGAAGATCAGCTCGTTCTTCGGCGTGCTTGCTTGAACCGGCTCGCGTGTCATCAGGTACGCGTAGGCAGCCGCGATCTCGTCGTCGGACATCCGCGTGAAGTGGATGTACGGAAAAGCGGGGTAGAGCGGATGCCCGTCCCGGGCGATGCCGCTGCGCAGCGCGCGCGAGAACGCGTCCCGCGACCAGCGGCCGATGCCGGTATCGGCATCCGGCGTGATGTTGGTTGCGTAGATCGTGCCGAACGGCGTCGCGAGCGGCAGCCCGCCGGCGAACGGTTTGCCGTCCTTCGCCGTATGGCAGACGACGCAATCGCCGAGCGCGACCACGCGCGCGCCGGCTCGGACGAGTTGCGGATCGAACGACGCGCGTGCGGGCGGCTCGATCGGCGCGATCGACGGCCGGACCATGATGCCGACGGCGATCGCGAGACCCGCGAGCGCGACGCCGGTCGCACCGAACCAGAGTCGTTTGTGCTTCATGCGTGCTCCACGCGAATCGGCCGGTCGTACCCGATTCGATGCGCGGGACAATAGGCGCCGGAAATCATTCGTCACTCCAGGAAGGGCGCCGACGCGCGGGCAAGTGCCCGCACGACGGCTCGTGAAACCAGTCTACGTGTGCGCGCTCGCCAATTCCTGAAGCCGCGCTGAAACGTTCTGAAGGCGCGAGTTCACGCGACGCGGCCAGACCGTCCATCGCATCGAGCGTGGGGGTCACCGGATTCAGGTTCCCCTGCCGAACCTGCGTGCGATTCGCCATCACGCGGATGGCGTCGCAGCGCAGGTCGACGCGCGGCGCGCCGTATGGCGGCGGTTACGCCTTCAGGAACGCGAGCAGTTCCGCATTGATGCGCGCCGCGTCGACGACGCACATGCCGTGCGCGCCGCCCGGGATGATCTTGAGCTGCGCGTGCTTCACGATCTTCGCCGACAGGCGCGCGGAATCGTCGATCGGCACGATCTGGTCGTCGTCGCCGTGCAGGATCAGCGTCGGGACGTCGATTTTCTTCAGGTCCTCGGTGTAGTCGACCTCGGAGAATTCCTTGACGCACAGATACTGGCCATGGGCGCCGCCCATCATCCCTTGTGCCCAGAATGCGTCGATCGTGCCCTGCGACACCTTCGCATTGGGGCGATTGAAGCCGAAGAACGGCACGGCGAGATCCTTGTAGAACTGCGAACGGTTCTCGGCGACGTTCTTGCGGATGCCGTCGAATACGTCCATCGGCAGGCCGCCCGGATTGGTCGGCGATTTCACCATCTGGGGCGGCACGGCGCCGATCAGCACGGCCTTCGACACGCGCTTCGTGCCGTGACGGCCGATGTAGTGGGCGACTTCGCCGCCGCCGGTGGAGTGGCCGACGAGCGTCGCTTCGCGCAGGTCCAGCGCATTCATCAGCGCGGCGAGATCGTCCGCGTAGGTATCCATGTCATTGCCTTGCGACGGCTGGCTCGATCGGCCGTGACCGCGGCGGTCGTGCGCGATCACGCGGTAGCCGTGCTGCACCAGGAACAGCATCTGCGGGTCCCATGCGTCGGCGCACAGCGGCCAGCCGTGCGAGAACACGACCGGACGGCCGCTGCCCCAGTCCTTGAAATAAATCTGCGTACCGTCTTGCGTGGTGATCGTGTTCATCGGATGGGTTCCTTGATGGGCGGAAGCGGCGTGTTTGGGGGCGGCAGCGGCGGCGGCGGCCGGCAGCGCGGCGGCTGCAACGGCGGTCGCGCCGGCAAGCAGCATGTCGCGGCGGCGTGCCGAGGGGATGGCGTCGAGATCTGCGGGACGCATTGAGGCTCCTTGAACGTGCGGTGGAATGATGTCGTGTGGAATCGATGGTCCGGATCTGCCCGCATGCGGCACTGTCGCCGGCAGCCGGCGTGCGTTCGCGGTCGCGAGCCGGCAGGCGCACGACGGGAGCGAACGAACGTCGACGGGAGCCTAGCGCGGGGCCATACCGCGTGTACTGAAATTCGGCTGAATTTTCATGAACCGGCCGGTCGGTGTGGCGCGCGAGCCAAGCCGCCAGAACAATTAAGCATGGGAATCAAGACTCTTCAGCGGCCGCTCGCTATCGTCAGCATCAAGCCGTCCCGTCGCGGGTCGCTGCCGGTTCGCGCCAGCGCATGACGATCGTGATGCGCGCGGATGCGAAACGTCCGAATCTCTCGCCACTTGCCTGGATACGCCGTCATGGACACATTCGATCGCTGGGAGCACGTGATGACGCTGCTCGATCCGTCGTCCGGCGCAAGCCGCTGCGCGTCGCTGAATCTTCGCGACCGGGACGCCGCGCGCCGCCGTCATCGCGACGACGCGCGCGGGGCGTCCGGCGGTGGCGGGCGTCGCGGGTGCGCGATCGTCGCGGTCGAGCGGCAGACCGATTCCTCGCTGCTGGTGTCGTGGAGCGATCCGACCCACTGCCGGTATGACGAGCAGCGCTGGATCAGCGCAAAGTGCCGCTCGCCGGGGCGCTGCGCCCTGACCGGCCTGCCGATTCGCGCCGGCGATGCGATCTACAAGCCGCAGTGGCGCGGAGCGAAGCGTCCCGCGAATTGCTGGGAGGCGATCCTCGCGTCCGAGCTGGACCGGTTCATCGTCAGGCTGTCCCGCTCCTGACCGGGAGCGGTGCGCCCCATCCATCGGCGGCGGCTGGCGCCGCTGCCTCTTCTTTGCCGAGGAAGCTTCATGAGCACGTTCACGACACGCGACGGCGTCTCGATTCACTACAAGGACTGGGGCGCGGGGCGCCCGGTGGTGTTCATTCACGGCTGGCCGCTGAATGCGGACATGTGGGACGTCCAGATGCATCATCTGGCATCGAACGGTTTTCGCGGCATCGCGTACGACCGGCGCGGTTTCGGCCGGTCCGGCCAACCGTGGACGGGCTACGACTACGATACGCTGGCGGACGATCTCGCGACGCTGATCGAGACGCTCGAATTGCGCGACGTGACGCTCGTCGGCTTTTCGATGGGCGGCGGCGAGGTGGCCCGATACATCGGCCGGCACGGCACGCGCCACATCGCGAAGGCCGTCCTGATCGGCTCGGTGACGCCGCTCATCGCGCGGGGCGACGATCATCCGGACGGCGTCGACGTCGCGATGTTCGACGGCATTCGCTCGGCGATCGTGGCGGACCGCGCCGCGTTCTTCGAGTCCTTCTGGCCGTTGTTCACCGGTTCGAACCGGGCGGATTCGACGATCTCGCGCGCCGCGCTCGACTGGACTTCGTTCATGGCGCTGCAGGCCGGATTGAAGGGCACGCTCGATTGCGTCCGGGCATTTTCCGAAACCGATTTCAGGACGGATCTCAGCAAGTTCGACGTACCGACGCGCGTGATTCATGGCGACGACGACCAGACGGCGCCGCTCGCCCTGACGGGGGCGGCCACCGCCGCGCGCGTGCCGCACGCGACGCTGAGCATCTACGAAGGCGCCCCGCATGCGCTGTATCTGACGCATGCACAACGATTGAACGACGAACTGCTGGCGTTCGTCCGCGCGTGACATTGGCGTGACGTAGCCGGGCGGCCCCGGCCGTCCGGCGTCCTCGCCACGCTCATCCCGAACCGCGCGTTCAACTACGGGCCGAAAACGCGGTTCGCCCGAATTCCCGCGTCAATCGAATCGCGGAAAAATCGTACGAAATCCAATTCATCGCCGAATCCCTGCTTCTCCGGTCGGGAATGACGGGCGCCATGCCGTGCCGCGCGCAGAAGATGCGAGGCCCGCGCATTTCAACGATTCAAAAAATTTGCTCATTCCATTCTGATAATTTGAATCATCATACGTAGTAAATGCCGTAGCATTGGGTGTCAAATCGGTGTCGTTTTGACCGGCATCGATAAATGCCATTGATTAGACCCCTCCCATGATCCGCATTGGAACGCTTCACGTTTTTCTCGACAGACGTGAAATTCGCGCGAACGGCAAACTGTTGCGTATCGGCAGCCGTGCATTCGAAATTCTCGAACTCCTGGTTCAGGCAAATGGCGCGCTGGTCTCGAAGGACGAGATCATGCAGCGGGTATGGCCGCACACGATCGTGGAGGAAAACAACCTGCAGGTGCATATCGCATCGTTGCGCAAGGCGCTGGGCCGGGACCGGGATCTGATCGTCACGGTGCCGGGGCGCGGCTATCGGCTCGTCAGCGAACCCGCCGAAGGCGCAGCCTCCGTGCGTCCCGTGACATCCCGGCTCGCGCCCGCGCCGACCGCGCTCGTGGGGCGGGAGCAGATGGTCGCCGATGTCCTCGCGGCGCTCGACGCGTCGCGCGTCGTGACGCTGGTCGGGGCGGGCGGTATCGGCAAGACGCGCGTCGCGATCGAAGCCGCGATCCGGGCCGAGGCGCGCTTTCCGGATGGGGCGGCGTTCGTGTCGCTGGCGACGGTTGCCTCCCCGCAATTCGTTCCCGCCGCGCTGGCGGACGCGCTGGACCTCGTGCTGCCGGCCCGCTCGCTGACGCTTGAAGCGGTGCTGGCGAGCGTCGCGCATCGCAGGATGTTGCTCGTGCTCGACAATTGCGAGCATCTGCTGGACGCAGCCGCGCGGATCGCCGCCGTGTTGACCGAATCCGATACCGGGCTGCGTGTGCTGGCGACCAGCCGCGAGGCGCTTCGCATCCACGGCGAGCGACAGTGTCCGGTGCCGCCGCTCGAGGTCGGCGGCGAAGGTGCCGACGCAGCCGACACGCTGGGCGCAAGTGCGGTGCAATTGTTCGCGGCACGCGCGTGCGCCGCCGACCCGCGCTTTCCGCTCGACGAACACAGCGTGTCGCTGATGGCGTCGGTGTGCCGACATCTCGACGGCCTGCCGCTGGCGATCGAACTGGCCGCTGCCCGCGCGGCCGTGCTCGGCATCGACGTGCTGGCCGATCATCTCGACGACCATTTCCGGTTGCTGACCGGCGGCTTTCGCACGGCATTGCCACGCCACCGGACGCTGCAGGCCATGTACGACTGGAGCTACCGCTTGCTGGGGGACACGGAGCGCGTGCTGTTGCGCTGGCTCGGCGTGTTTCGTGACGGTTTTTCGATCGAGGCGGTGCGAAACATCGTCGGCACGACGGGGCTGGCCGATGCCGACCTGCTCGACACGATCGCCGGCCTGGTGTCGAAGTCGCTCGTGAACGTCGAGAATGCGCACGGCGTGCCGCGCTACCGGCTGTTGACGACGACGCGCGCCTATGCGCTGCAGCAGCTCGAGAACAACGGCGAATGCGCGGCCGCCGCGCTCGCGCATGCGAACTACTTTCTTACGTTGTTCACGCTGCCCGGCGGCGGCGATGGGTCGCCGGCCGAAGCGCGGCTCGATCTGGTGCGCCGCGAACTCGGCAATCTGCGCGCGGTGCTCGACTGGGCATTTTCATCGAACGGCCACGCGGAGACCGGCATCGCACTGGCGGCCGTGGCGGTGCCGTGCCTGCTGGACCTGTCGCTCGTGGACGAGTGTCGCGAACGCGCGCGCGTGGCGCTCGAGGCGATGCGGGATCTGGATGCGACGCCGGCCCGAGACGATGCGCGCAAGCGCTTGCTGGCCGCGTATGCCGCGGCGCTCGCGCATGGCTCCGGCTCGAGCCGGGGCGTCCACGACGCGTGGCCCGAAGCGGATGCGCTCGCTTGCGAGACAGGCGACGAACCGTAACGACACGCGCGGCCGGCGAAATCACGACAGTGGGTCCGATGCCGGGATCCGGACGCGTGATCCGAGAGGGAGATGAAGTGCGTTCGCGATCCGTTCGGCCGACACGTCAGGAACACCGGCGGGATCACGCAAGCGCGAGGAACCGGTCGACGAGATCGGGGCGATCGAGTTGCTCGACCCACCAGCGCAACGCGCGGCCGGCTTCGTCGCTGCGCCACGCCATGTAGCAATGCGTCGTGTCGCGCATGCCGGTCACCTGGCGGGCGACGAGCTTGCCCTGTGCGATCGCGCGCGCCGCGATGCAGTCCGGCAGCGTGCCCACGGCGAGTCCTTCGCACTGCGCGGCCAGTTTTGCCGCGAGGGTCGGTACCGCGAGCGTCGGCTGCCCGGCATCGACCGCGACCGAGCGCGGCTGCAGTTCGCGAGACGTATCGCTGATGACGGCGCCGCGATGCTCGACGATCGACGCCATCGACAGCGGTTCGGGCAAGGCCGCGAGCGGATGGGTGGGCGCGACCGCGAACACGTGCCTGAGCGTGCCGATCGGCCGCGTAACGATGCCCGGCAGCTCCGGCGGCTCGCCCGTCGCGCCGACGACGAGATCCGCACGGCGCGCAACCAGCGCGTCCCAGGTGCCACCGAGGACTTCGGTCGAGAGCCGCAGCCGCGTGTCCATTTCGAGCCCGTAGAACGCATGCACGCAAGGCCATAGCGCGTCGAACGGCAGGATCTCGTCGATACAGATGCGCAGCTCGGTTTCCCAGCCTTGCTGCGCGCGCTGTGCCTTGAGTTCGAGCTGTTCCGCCGCATGCAGAAGCCGCCGGCCTTCTTCGACGACGACGCGACCCGCATGCGTGAGCTTCGCACGGCGTCCGCTGCGGTCGAACAGGGCGACGCCGAGGTCGCCCTCGAGCTTTTGCACGAGGTAACTCAGGGCCGACGGTACGCGATGCAGCAGTTCCGCGGCTTCGGCGAACGTGCCGGTGCGGTCGATCGCGTCCAGCGCTTCGAGCGCTTCGAATGACAGCTTCATGATGGATTTCACAGGCGGGGCATCGGGCCGTCATGTTAACGCCCTGAGCCCCTTTGTCCAGTCAATAGCGATCCGTCACGTCGGCGTCGACTCGTGGTGCTTCCCCGCGGCGTTGGATGGCTGCGCGCCGGGCAGCGAGCCGAACATGTGCTGGGTGCACTTCGCCTCGCTCCATGCGGCCTTCAGGTGGATGCCCGCGAGCATCCGGCGAGCGACCGGCAGGATCTGTTCGCCGGCAAGGATGCCCAACAGGCCGGCCAGCGCAATGGTGGGCGGAGCGGGCGATTGCACGCCGATCAACGCGTAGACGGCGCCGGCGAGAATGCCGGCCAATAGCGACGAAATGTACGGTTTCATAATATAAATTGAAGTGAATGACAACCGCGTGGAAAGATATGAATAACGCCCCGCCGATGAACCGATGAAGTCGAAAAAGAGCCTATCAGGTCATCGCTGGAGCGGCGCGAAAATTCAACTGATTTAAGATCTTTTAAGAATTTGTTTTAGGGATTTTTTTAAACAGAACGATTAATTGGCATTGCTGCAAGTTTCCATGTTGAATGGTAGACGTTGGCAGGCAAACCTCCCAGCACAGCACATCGGGCCCCCCGGCTTGCCGGCGAGGCAGGCTTTATTTTTCTCCACGTCAAAGGACATGACCGCCATGAGCAATCCGAAGCTTGAAGTTCTCACCCCCCAGAACAGCCAGCTGATCTTCATCGACCAGCAGCCGCAGATGGCGTTCGGCGTGCAGTCGATCGATCGCCAGGTGCTGAAGAACAACGTCGTGGGCCTGGCGAAGGCCGCGAAGGTATTCAACATCCCGACCACGATCACGACGGTCGAAAGCGATAGCTTCTCGGGGCATACCTATCCCGAACTGCTCGACGTGTTCCCGAACCAGAAGACGCTCGAACGCACGTCGATGAACTCGTGGGACGACCAGAAGGTGCGTGACGCACTGGCCGCGAACGGCCGCAAGAAGGTGGTCGTGTCGGGCCTGTGGACCGAAGTCTGCAACACGACGTTCGCGCTGTGCGCGATGCTCGAAGGCGACTACGAGATCTACATGGTCGCCGACGCATCGGGCGGCACGTCGCAAGCCGCGCACGACGTCGCGATGCAGCGCATGGTGCAGGCCGGCGTGGTGCCGGTCACGTGGCAGCAGGTGCTGCTCGAATGGCAACGCGACTGGGCACGCCGCGACAGCTACGACGCGGTGATGGCGATCGCGAAGGAGCATTCGGGCGCGTACGGGATGGGCGTCGATTACGCGTACACGATGGTCCACAATGCGCCGCAACGCACCGCGACGCCGCACGAGTCGATTCCGCCGGTGCCGGCGAAGTAACGCGGACAGTCGGGACTGTCGATGCCGCCGCGGCATGCTCGATGAGCGCGCCGCGGCGGTGATACGTCAATGCGGGCGGCGTGACGCGGTTCGTCCGCGGATGCCGCCCGCGGAGCGTTTGCAGGGCATTCGCCTGCATTCCAATTTGTTCGAGAGATTGATCGTATGGAACCTTATCTGGTTTCTCTTGGTGCGGGCCTGCTGATAGGCGTGATCTACAGCGCAATCAAGGTTCGCTCTCCCGCACCGCCGCTGATTGCCCTGGTCGGGTTGCTCGGCATGTTGATTGGCGTGCAGGCGATTCCCGCCCTCAAGCGGCTCATCGGCCTTTGATCGAAGTGAGGTGACGCATATGACCGCAACCGATACCCAACCGGATCTGATCCTGCACAACGGGCGCATCACGACGCTCGACCGTGCGAACCCCGTCGCCGCCGCGGTGGCGATCAAGGACGGCCGCTTCGTCGCGGTCGGCAGCAACGCGGACGTCATGCCGCTCGCGGGCCGCGCGACCAAGGTCGTCGATCTCGACGGCCGCGCCGTGCTGCCGGGCCTGACCGACAACCATACGCACGTGATTCGCGGCGGCCTGAACTACAACATGGAGCTGCGCTGGGACGG
>NZ_JBSRXO010000016.1:0-100041 GCF_054055695.1 Burkholderia sp. PvR073 | reverse complement strand
TCCACCTCGACCTCGACCGGCCTGTCGTCCGCTAACAGCTCGATCGGTTCGCTGTCGACCGGCCTCAGCTCGACCAACAGCTCGGTTACGTCGCTCTCGTCGTCCACGTCCACCGGCCTCTCGTCGGCCAACAGCTCGATCGGCTCGCTCTCCACGTCGACCTCGACCGGTCTGAGCTCGACCAACAGCTCTGTTACTTCGCTTTCGTCGTCGACCTCGACGGGTCTCTCGTCGGCTAACAGCTCGATCGGCTCGCTTTCCACCTCGACCTCGACCGGCCTGTCGTCCGCTAACAGCTCGATCGGTTCGCTGTCGACCGGCCTCAGCTCGACCAACAGCTCGGTTACGTCGCTTTCCTCGTCCACGTCGACCGGTCTCTCGTCGGCCAATAGCTCGATCGGCTCGCTCTCCACGTCGACCTCGACCGGCCTGTCGTCTGCTAACAGCTCGATCGGTTCGCTCTCGACCGGCCTCAGCTCCACCAACAGCTCGGTTACGTCGCTCTCGTCGTCAACGTCCACCGGCCTCTCGTCGGCCAACAGCTCGATCGGCTCGCTTTCCACGTCGACCTCGACCGGCCTGTCGTCTGCTAATAGCTCGATCGGTTCGCTGTCGACCGGCCTCAGCTCGACCAACAGCTCGGTTACGTCGCTCTCGTCGTCAACGTCGACCGGCCTCTCGTCGGCCAACAGCTCGATCGGCTCGCTGTCCACGTCGACCTCGACCGGGCTGTCGTCTGCTAACAGCTCGATCGGGTCCCTGTCGACTGGCCTCAGCTCGACCAATAGCTCGGTGGCATCGCTGTCGACATCCACGTCGACCGGCCTCTCGTCGGCAAACAGCTCGATCGGCTCGCTGTCCACCGGCCTCAGCACGGTCACGACCAAAACCGACAATCTCGGTAACAGCACCGCCGCAGCCCTCGGCGGCGGCGCGGGCTACAACCCGGCAACCGGCACGGTTTCCGCTCCGTCGTACACCACGTACAACACGAACGGTACGACGTCGACCGCCAACAGCGTCGGCTCGGCGATCGACAGCATCAACAACCAGGGCATCAAGTACTTCCACGCGAATTCGACGGGCACGGACAGCCAGGCGCTCGGCACCGACTCGGTCGCTATCGGTCCGAACGCCATCGCCAACAATACCGGCGACGTCGCGCTCGGCAGCGGCTCCGTCACCAGCACCCCGAACGCAACGCCGACCGGTACCGTCGGCGGCGTGACGAGCACGTTCGCGGGCGGCAATCCGAGCAGCGTGGTGAGCGTCGGCAACGCGAGCACGGGCACCACGCGTCAGATCACCAATGTCGCGGCAGGTCAAATCACGGCGACCAGCACCGACGCGATCAACGGCTCGCAGCTCTTCGCGACCAATTCGGCCGTGAATTCGCTGTCGACGACGGTGTCGTCGTCCAGCAACGCAATCTCGTCGTTGTCGACCGGCATCACTTCGTTGTCGACAGGCCTCAGCTCGACTAACAGCTCGGTTACGTCGCTCTCGTCGTCCACGTCGACCGGTCTCTCGTCGGCTAACAGCTCGATCAGCTCGCTGTCCACGTCGACTTCGACCGGTATTAACTCGTTGTCGACGGGTCTGAGCTCCACCGATAGCTCGGTCACTTCGTTGTCGACCTCGACGTCGACAGGCTTGTCGTCGGCAAATAGCTCGATCACGTCGCTCTCCACGTCGACTTCGACCGGTATCAACTCGTTGTCCACGGGCCTCAGCTCGACCGACAGCTCGGTAACGTCGCTGTCGACTTCGACGTCGACGGGTCTGTCGTCGGCGAATAGCTCGATCACATCGCTCTCCACCTCGACCTCGACGGGTATCAACTCGCTGTCGACTGGCCTCAGCTCGACCGACAGCTCAGTGACGTCGCTGTCGACTTCGACGTCGACCGGCCTCTCGTCGGCGAATAGCTCGATCAGCTCGCTTTCCACGTCGACTTCGACCGGTATCAACTCGCTGTCCACGGGCCTCAGCTCGACCGACAGCTCGGTAACGTCGCTGTCGACTTCGACGTCGACTGGCCTCTCGTCGGCGAATAGCTCGATCACGTCGCTCTCCACGTCGACTTCGACCGGTATCAACTCGTTGTCCACGGGCCTCAGCTCGACCGACAGCTCGGTGGCTTCGCTGTCGACCTCCACGTCGACGGGCCTGTCGTCGGCAACCAGCTCGATCAGCTCGTTGTCCACCTCAACCTCGACGGGCATCAACTCGCTGTCCACCGGCCTCAGCTCGACCGACAGCACGGTAACGTCGCTCTCGACTTCGACGTCGACCGGCCTCTCGTCGGCGAATAGCTCGATCACGTCGCTCTCAACCTCGACCTCGACCGGCATCAACTCGCTGTCGACCGGCCTCAGCACGACCGATAGCTCGGTGGCTTCGCTCTCGACCTCCACGTCGACCGGCCTCTCGTCGGCCACCAGCTCGATTGGTTCGTTGTCCACGTCGACCTCGACGGGTATTAACTCGCTGTCGACTGGCCTGAGCTCGACCGACAGTACGGTAACGTCGCTCTCGACCTCCACGTCGACGGGCCTGTCGTCGGCAACCAGCTCGATCGGCTCGCTTTCCACGTCGACCTCGACCGGTATCAACTCGCTGTCGACTGGCCTCAGCTCGACCGATAGCTCAGTGACCTCGCTGTCGACTTCCACGTCGACTGGTCTGTCGTCGGCAACCAGCTCAATCAGCTCGTTGTCCACCTCGACTTCTACCGGTATCAGCTCGTTGTCCACGTCGACCTCGACGGGCATTAACTCGCTGTCGACTGGCCTGAGCTCGACCGACAGCACGGTAACGTCGCTCTCGACTTCGACGTCGACCGGCCTGTCCTCGGCGACCAGCTCGATCACGTCGCTCTCCACGTCGACCTCGACAGGTATCAACTCGCTGTCCACCGGCCTCAGCTCGACCGATAGCTCGGTGGCTTCGCTCTCGACTTCGACGTCGACGGGCTTGTCGTCGGCAACCAGCTCGATCAGCTCGTTGTCCACCTCGACCTCGACGGGTATCAACTCGTTGTCGACGGGCCTCAGCTCGACCGACAGCACGGTAACGTCGCTCTCGACCTCCACGTCGACCGGCCTGTCCTCGGCGACCAGCTCGATCACGTCGCTCTCCACGTCGACCTCGACTGGTATCAACTCGCTGTCCACCGGCCTCAGCTCGACCGATAGCTCGGTGGCTTCGCTGTCGACCTCCGCGTCGACCGGCCTCTCGTCGGCGAATAGCTCGATCACGTCGCTCTCAACCTCGACCTCGACCGGCATCAACTCGCTGTCCACCGGTCTGAGCTCGACCGACAGCTCGGTAACGTCGCTCTCGACTTCGACGTCGACCGGCTTGTCGTCGGCGAATAGCTCGATCACGTCGCTCTCCACGTCGACCTCGACTGGTATCAACTCGCTGTCCACCGGCCTCAGCTCGACCGACAGCACGGTAACGTCGCTCTCGACTTCGACGTCGACCGGCCTCTCGTCGGCGAATAGCTCGATCACGTCGCTCTCAACCTCGACCTCGACCGGCATCAACTCGCTGTCCACCGGCCTCAGCTCGACCGATAGCTCGGTGGCGTCGCTGTCGACCTCCACGTCGACCGGCCTCTCGTCGGCCACCAGCTCGATTGGTTCGCTGTCCACGTCGACTTCGACGGGCATCAACTCTCTGTCCACGGGCCTCAGCTCGACCGATAGCTCGGTGGCTTCGCTGTCGACTTCCACGTCGACCGGCCTCTCGTCGGCAACCAGCTCGATCGGTTCGCTGTCCACCTCGACTTCGACGGGCATCAACTCTCTGTCCACGGGCCTGAGCTCGACCGACAGCTCGGTTGCTTCGCTCTCGACCTCCACGTCGACCGGCCTGTCCTCGGCGACCAGCTCGATCAGCTCGTTGTCCACGTCGACCTCGACGGGTATCAACTCGTTGTCGACCGGCCTGAGCTCAACCGACAGCACGGTTGCTTCGCTCTCGACTTCGACGTCGACGGGCCTGTCGTCGGCGAATAGCTCGATCACGTCGCTGTCCACCTCGACCTCGACGGGCATCAACTCGCTGTCCACGGGCTTGAGCTCCACCGACAGCACGGTAACGTCGCTCTCGACTTCGACGTCAACGGGCCTCTCGTCGGCCACCAGCTCGATCAGCTCGCTGTCGACATCGACCTCGACCGGCCTGTCGTCCGCAACCAGCTCGATCGGTTCGCTGTCCACCGGCCTCAGCTCGACCAACAGCTCGGTGGCTTCGCTGTCGACTTCCACGTCGACGGGCCTGTCGTCGGCCACAAGCTCGATCGGCTCGCTGTCCACGTCGACCTCGACGGGCATCAACTCGTTGTCGACTGGCCTGAGCACGACCGACAGCTCGGTGGCTTCGCTCTCGACCTCCACGTCGACCGGCCTGTCGTCGGCAACCAGCTCGATCGGTTCGCTGTCCACGTCGACCTCGACCGGCATCAACTCGCTGTCCACCGGCCTCAGCTCGACCGACAGCACGGTAACGTCGCTCTCGACCTCCACGTCGACCGGCCTGTCGTCGGCCACCAGCTCGATCGGCTCGCTGTCCACGTCGACCTCGACCGGCATCAACTCGCTGTCCACGGGCCTCAGCTCGACCGACAGCACGGTAACGTCGCTCTCGACCTCCACGTCGACGGGCCTCTCGTCGGCCACCAGCTCGATCAGCTCGCTGTCGACCTCGACCTCGACGGGCCTGTCGTCCGCGACCAGCTCGATCGGCTCGCTGTCCACCGGCCTCAGCTCGACCAACAGCTCGCTCACGTCGTTGTCCACGTCGACCTCCACGGGCATCAACTCACTGTCGACGGGCCTGAGCTCCACGAACAGCTCGGTCGCGTCGCTGTCGACCTCGACGTCGACCGGCCTCTCGTCGGCGACCAGCTCGATCAGCTCGCTGTCCACGTCGACTTCGACGGGCCTGTCATCCGCAACCAGCTCGATCGGTTCGCTGTCCACTGGCCTGAGCTCGACCGACAGCACGGTAACGTCGCTCTCGACCTCCACGTCGACGGGTCTGTCGACGGCCACCAGCTCGATCACGTCGCTCTCCACGTCGACGTCGACCGCGATCGACGCCGCGAAGACGCACTACTACAGCGTCAACGACAACGGCACGCAGCAAGGCAACTACGCCAACGACGGCGCAACGGGTGTCAACTCGCTCGCCGCCGGCGTGAACGCCAGCGCCGCAGGCGCCAGCAGCGTCGCGGTCGGCGATGGCTCGAACGCACAGTCGGCGGGTGCAGTCGCGATCGGCCAGAACGCGTCGGCCACCGGCGGCAAGGCGGTGTCGATCGGCTCCGGCAACACCGCGAGCGGCGACGGCGCGGTCGCGATCGGCGACCCGAGCGTCGCAACGGGCACCGGCGCAGTGGCGATGGGCGCGAACGACACGGCGACCGGCAGCGGCGCAGTGGCGCTCGGCAACGCGAACACCGCAACCGGCAACAGCGCGCTCGCCCTCGGCAGCTCGAATCAGGCCACCGCGGACAACACGATCGCGCTCGGCAACAAGGCAGTCGCAAGCGCCACCGGCGCCCAGGCCTACGGCTCGGGTGCATCGGCCACGGCAGCGGATGCGCTCGCCTTCGGCACGAACGCCACGGCGAACGTCGCGAACTCGATCGCCCTCGGCGCGAACTCGGTCACGGGTGCGGCAGTCGGCACCTCGAGCGCCACGATCGGCGGCGTCTCGTACCTCTTCGCGGGTAGCTCGCCGGTGGGCGTGGTGAGCGTCGGCCAGCCGGGGCAGGAACGCCAGATCACGAACGTCGCGGCAGGCCAGGTCTCGGCCACCAGCACGGACGCGATCAACGGCAGCCAGCTCCACGCGACGAACCAGGCAGTCAACAGCCTGTCCACGTCGACCGCGTCGAACATCTCGTCGCTGTCGACCGGCATCGGTTCGCTGTCCACGGGTCTCAGCTCGACCAACAGCTCGGTGACGTCGCTGTCCACGTCGACCTCGACGGCGATCAACTCGCTGTCGACGGGCCTCAGCTCGACGAACAGCAACCTGACATCGCTGTCCACGTCGACCTCGACCGGCATCGGCTCGCTGTCGACCGGCCTGAGCACGACGAACAGCACGGTGGCCTCGCTGTCGACGGGCGTGACGAACCTGGGCGACCAGGTGTCGCAACTGTCGACGACGATCAACAACAACACGACGCGCTCGTTGAGCAACAACGGTGTCGCGGTCGACATGAACGGCACCGGCAACGATCGGCCGACCGTCACCGCCGGCTCGAACTCGGTGGCGATCGGCGCGAATTCGAATGACGGCGGTCGTTCGAACGTGGTGTCGGTCGGCAGCGACACGCAGCAGCGCCAGATCACGAACGTCGCGCCGGGCACGCAAGGCACCGACGCAGTGAACGTGAACCAGCTGACGCAGGTGCAGACGACGCTGTCGACGGCACTGTCGGGCCAGCAGACCCAGATCAACTCGCTGGGTTCGCAACTGCAGCAGACCGACCAGATGGCGAAGCAGGGTATCGCGGCCGTCGGCGCGATGGCGTCGATCCCGCAGCTCGATCGCGACGCCAACTTCGGGATGGGTGTGGGCACGTCGACCTTCCTCGGCCAGAAAGCGATGGCGGTCAACATGCAGGCCCGGATCACCGAGAACCTGAAGGCGTCGATCAACGGCGGCTTCAGCGGCGGTCAGAAGGTGATCGGCGCCGGCATGCTGTACCAGTGGAAGTAACGCGTCGCGCCGCCACGCCGCCGGCTCACGAGCCGGACGGCGTGCGGCGGCCCCGACGGCACGACGAGCCCGCCGCGCAACCCGCGGCGGGCCTCGGTCAACCCAAGCTTTGAGGACGTAACCGTGAACAAACTCGCTCTTGCGCTCGCACTTTCCACGATGGCCCTCGCCGCGTGCTCGACCGCATCCGGCCCGACCTTCAGCGCATCCGAACTGCAGCCGCGCGATGGCGTGCGCACCTTCCAGGTGGACTGCCACGGCCTGCTGTCGGGTCCGCAGACCTGCATGAAAGCCGCCCGCAAGATCTGTGGCGAGCAGCCGGTACGCACCGTCGACTCGGCCCGCGCGCTGCGCGACGGCTCGGATCCCGCGACGCTGGTGTTCCAGTGCGGCGCCGCGCCGGCCGAAGCGGCATCGGCCGCCGAGCCGGCACCCGCGCCCGCCGCGGTCGAACACGTGAACCTCGCGGGCGACGCACTGTTCGCGACGGGCCTGGCCACGCTCACGCCGGCCGCGCGCGCATCGCTCGACAAGTTGTTGAGCGAGCGCGAAGACCGTACGTATACACAGGTCACGGTCACCGGCCATACGGATTCGGTCGGCAACGACGCCGCCAATCTCGCGCTGTCGAAGCGCCGCGCGGAAACCGTCGCGGGCTACTTGAAGTCACACGGGCTGAAGGCGCAAACCGTGTCGGTCACGGGCCGCGGAAGCGCGGATCCGGTCGCGTCCAACGCGACGGCCGAAGGCCGCGCGAGCAACCGCCGCGTCGACATCTCGCTGCAACGCTGAGCCGCCGGCCGTCGCACCCGCAAGCGACGGCCCTGATCGCCACCGCCCACCGCCCCGCCGGACCCCGCCGACACCGCTTCGCCAGGGCGCCGGCGGCTATGTCAAAGTTCGTCAGCCCCCCTCCACAAACCGCTGACTTCCGTGCCACAATCGCCGCAGACAGCTGCCGGGGCGTTCCGCCCGCGTCGCGCGCCGTGCCAGTCCCGCCCGACGACACACCGGAATCCGCCGGCCGCCCCGCGATCCGCGTCGCTCGACTCGTTGTCGAGCGCGCGCCGGCGCAAACGCAACCACGACAATCCACGGCGCGCCGTTACGCGGCCAGGCGCTCGACGCCACGGCCGAACGCACGACGCCGCAGAGGAAACCAACCGGTGACGGACATCAATCAAGCCGCCTCGGGCGGCACCCGCAAGCAACGGCCTGCCGTCGGCATCTCGCTGTTTGCGCGGGACGGCCAGGCGATCTGGGAAAACGGCATTCACCAGAACATCGCGTACCTCGCGATGATGCTCAAGCGCTCGGACCGCGTCGGCCCCGTCTATTTCCTGAACGGCGGCGACGCGAACGCACTGCCGCTCGGCCTCGAACTCGACGGCCTCGACGTGCCGCTCGTGAAGCCCGCCGACGTCACGCACGAGCTCGACGTCGTGATCGAGATGGGCGCGCAACTGCCGCTCGAATGGCTCAGGCACGTGAAGGCGCTCGGCACGAAGCTCGTCGCGTGCTACGTCGGCCACACCTACAGCGGTCTCGCCGAAACGCCGATCTTCGAAAAGCCGTCGGGGCACATCTTCAACGGCACGCAGTTCGACGAAGTGTGGGTGCTCGAGAAGTCGCAGAAGATCGACGTGCCGCTCTTGCGCACGCTCACGCGCGCGCCGGTTCATACGATTCCGCATCTGTGGTCGCCGTACTTCCTCGATCGCCGCATCGCCGCGCTGGCGAGCGAAGGCGTCACGTTCGGCTATCGGCCCGGCCGCCGCCCGTGGCATCTCGCCACGCTCGAGCCGAACATCTCGGTCGTGAAGACCTGCCATTACCCGATGCTCGTGTGCGACGAGTTCTACCGCGCGCATCCGGACGCGGTCCAGCATCTGTTCGTCGTCAACGCGATGCACATGAAGGCGCATCGGACCTTCGTACACTTCGCGAACAGCCTCGACCTCGTGCGCCAGCACAAGGCGACGTTCGAGCCGCGCATCGACCTGCCGGGCTTCATGGCGCGTCATGCGGATGCCGTCGTGTCGCACCATTGGGAAAATCCGCAGAACTACCTGTACTACGACGTGCTGTACGGCGGCTATCCGCTGATCCACAACTCGACGCTGCTCGGCGACGCCGGCTATTACTACCCGGACTTCGATTCCGTCGCGGGCAGCCACGCGCTGCGCGATGCATGGCTGCATCACGACGAGCGGCTCGACGACTATCGCGCGAAAGCCGACCGGCTGCTGCAGTCGGTCTCGATCGACAACCCCGCGAACCTGGACGCGTTCGTCACGCGCCTGGTCGCCTGAACCGGAGCATACGCATGTCGGACTCCAATGCCCGTCAAGCGCCCGGCGAGGGCAAGCGTCTCGTCGTCGGCGTGTCGCTGTTCGTGCGCGGCGCCGGCCAGTCGCTGTGGGAAAACGGCATCTTTCAGAACTGCCTGCTGCTGATCCTGCTGCTGCGTCAGTCGCCGCACGTCGCTCAGGCCGTGATGGTGAACGGCGGCGAACAGCTCGCCGATCCGCAGTTGATGCTCGGCGAATGGGACGTGCCGCTGCTGTCGATGGACGAAGCGCTGCAGCGCTGCGACGTGTTGATCGAAATGAGCGCGCAGTTCAGCGCCGATTACCTGCGCGCGTTCCGCGACCGCGGCGGCAAGGTCATCACGATGCGGGTCGGCAACGACTACGTGATCGACATCGAGCGCGCGATGTTCGACAAGCCGTCGGGCTTCCTGTTCTCGGGCGCGCCGTACGACGCGGTGTGGACGATTCCGGAATTCGAGCGCTCGTGCCTGCACTATTACCAGACGGGCCTGCGCGCGCCCGTCACGATCGTCCCGCACATCTGGCATCCGATGCTGTTCGACAAGGCGCGCGCGACGCTCGGCGCCGGCCTGTCGTTCGGTTATCAGCCCGGCAAGCCACGCTGGCGCGTGACGATGTTCGAGCCGAACATCTGCATGGTGAAGACGAGCATCATCCCGATGCTGGTGACTGAAGAGGCGTATCGCGCGAAGCCCGAATTCCTCGAGTTCGTGCGCGTGTGCAACACGCTGCACCTGAAGGAACATGCGACGTTCGTGCACTTCGCGAAGAGCCTCGACATCGTGAACCACGGGATCACGACGTTCGAAAGCCGCTACGCGGTGTACGAGTTCATGGCGGCCTACGGCGACGCGGTGGTGTCGCACACGTGGGAAAACGCGCAGAACTACCTGTACTACGAACTGCTGTACGGCGACTATCCGCTGATCCACAACTCGCCGTTCCTCGGCAAGGCCGGGTATTTCTATCCGGACTTCGATTGCCAGGCCGGCGGCCGTGCGCTGCTGCAGGCGTTCGACGAACACGACGCGAACCTGGAAGCGTATCGCGAGCAATCGAAGCACGTGCTCGACTCGGTCAGCATCTACAACCCCGACAACGTCGCCGCGTATTCCGACGCGATCGCGTCACTCTATCGCGACGCCTGACGCGCCGCCCTCTTCGGACTCCGACATGAACCCATACCGGCCCCTCTCCCGCGCGAAATGGCTGATCGGCTGCGCCGTCGCGTCGCTCGCGATCGGCGCGCACGCGCAATCCGGCGGCGAATCGGCCGACGCACTGCTGCGCGACGCCGACGCGGTCTTCAAGCAGCTCGACGCCGGCCAGTACGGCGCGGTATGGACCGATTCCGCCGCGTTCGTGAAGGCACGCATCAAGCAGGATCAGTTCGCGGCGGACATGCAGCGCGCGCGCCAGTCGGTCGGCACGGTCCGCCATCGCGGCTGGGCGCAGGTCACGCGCATTCGCTACACGAACGCACCGGCAACGCCCGACGGGCTTTACGCGAACGTCGACTACGCGACGACGCTCACGACCGGCACGACCGTGTACGAAAAGCTGAGCTTTCGACTCGACGACGACGGCCGCTGGCACCTGACCGGCTATGTGCCGCGCCAGGGGCAGGATTTCACGCCGTAAGCCGCACAGCGCCCGAAGCCGGCGCTGTAAATCAACCTCGCGATTACGATCAAGGTGCAGCGCGACGCCACGCAGTCGCGGATGATGGACGCGTTCATCGCCCCGTCGCACACGAAAGCCGATGCGCGCCGGAAATCCGAAGGTTTCGGTAACAACTGACGGTGCGCTTGCCGGGCAAGCGCATGCCCGCGATCGGTGAGCGTCAAGCGCGGCGCGCAAGCGGGCGCGACGCTTGCACGCCGTCGGCGCGCCGTGCGGCAAACGCGCGGCCATGCCGGCGTCCGATCCGCGCCAGCCTCGTGAAACAGCGGAGTGCGGCGCCGCTGACCTGGCCGGCCCGCCTCGCGAGGCTGCCGGATACACCGCAGGCGATCGCCGAATCTTCGCCGCAGGCCCCCGCAAACACGCCGGCGTAATAGTGCCGCGCCGCGAGGTCGCGGCCGTCGGCGTCGAGCGGCTTCATCCGGTGAATACGGTGCGCGACGGCCTGCAGGCCGTCGAGATACGGTGCGACGTCGATCGGCGTATCGGTCGATTCGGCACCGAGCTGCCACAACATGTCGGCCAGTTCGGCGATCGCGACGAGTTCGCGCGCATCGGCCGCCTGCGTGCCCGTTTTGTGCCCGGCCCTCTTCGTCGCCACCATGCCCACGCCCCTTTGCGATCCATCGTTGCCCGATGCCAGCGCCCCGCGCCCGCGCCGCTGCGTCATGCGGCGGCCGGCGACCGCCAAGAGAAGCGAATGCCCTGCGCCCACGCGACGCCGGAATCCAGGATGATCTGCCGGTCGGTCTCATTCTCCACGCCTTCGACGACGACGTGCCGCGCGCTTTCGTGCGCAAACGCGATCAGCCGGCGAAACTGGTAGCGCCCGATCGCGTTGCGCTTGATGAGCGACAGGACCGACCTGTCGAGCTTCACGATATCGGGGTTGCCGACCACCAGGTTGTTCAGCGCGCTGAAGCCGACGCCGAAGTCGTCGATCGCGACGCGGCATCCGGCCTGGCGGAACCGATTCACGAACGACCGGCCCGCGACGGGGTTCAGCGGCCCCGTCTCGGTAATCTCGACGACCAGCCGCGCCGCGACGGACGGCTCGCGCTCGAGCCGCCTGAAGATGGCCAGCCACGCGTCGTCCACCACCGCGCTCGCCGCCGCGATGTTGCAGCCATATACGGCCTGCGGATCGGCACGCAGCGCGTCGATCGTCCGGCCCACCACGAGCCGGTCGAACCAGCGCATCAGCCCGAGCGACTCGAGGCGCGGCAGGAACGCGAGCGGCGGCAACGCGTCGCGCGACCCCCAGCGCAACCGCGCGAGGCATTCGTGATACAGCACGCCGCCCGACAGGTCGGCGCGGCAGACCGGCTCGCGCGCAAACCCGAGCCGGCTTTCGACGAAACTGCGTACCGACGCAAGGTCGGGGTGATCGTCAGGCGCGCCGAACACGAGATCGATTTCGTCCCGATTCGCTACGCTGTTCGCCTCCAGGCGAGGTTCGACCGCATTCATCCGGCGCTCCGGCAATTGTCGGGCCGCCGATGACGGCCCGCGCTCTCGATACATGTGGCGCGAGCCGACCACGACACGCGCCACCGCCTACCCGGCCCATCCTCTTGTTTCGATCTTTTCAGGGAGCGTACTTTTCATTTCGGCGTGCCGTCAAATCCGATATTGTCAACGATATTCAAATACCGAAAATACACCACGCATGCACATCGCCGACAGTGCGACAGGTTACATAAAACCATCGGCGATATTGCCCGCCCAAACGCCTTTGGCAAAAATCGATTTATCGAGGGTCTCGTTTCAAAATCAGACACCCGTTATTTCGTATGATTAATGTCCGGCAGCGAAACGGTATCCGGACATGTCGCCCGGATTCGCCGCGAGGCCCTGCGGGCCACGTCACCGGTGGATTCCCATCGGGCATTCGGTCCCCGGAGAATTCAATTTCGCCGTTTCAAACGATATTGAAAATAGCCAAACGATAATTCGCCAAAATAAAATTACAATATCGGCCCGAACCATACGGCATTTGTCGATTGAAAGATTTTTAACAATCTTTTCGATTTGTTAACCTATAAAATAATTTCTGACGGACTTCCCTCGGAGCCGTCAATTTCGTGCCTTCAAAAACCGTCGAATCTTCCCCGGTTCGGCGGTTTCTTTTTTACGGCATGATTTTCATCAGACATTAACGCGGGGCCACCGGCTACGGCAGGCGTCACGCAAGCTCAAGCAGCCGTCGCGCCGATCAGGTTCGCGAGCAGCGCGTCGTATTCGGCGACGAGCGCGGGGTTTGCCGACGTATAGCGGCCGAGGATCTCGCGCTGGCGCCGCGTGTACCCCTGCCAGTCGTCGTCGTGTGTGTGCAGCGCGTGCAGCAGCGCCTGCGCGCCCTGCTGCACGTCGTTGTCCGGATAGTAGTAGCCGAGATCGGGCGCGAGGCTCGCGTTGTGCACGAGCGGATAGCCCTGCCAGCACACGTCGAAATAGAAGTAGTTGAGCGGGTTCGACCATTGATGCGACACGACGATGTCGGTCAGGTCGGCCAGGAACAGCGGCGTGTCGAAGCGTCCGACGAAGCTCGCCTTGCCCGCGCGCACGATGTCCAGATAGTTCATCAGCATCACGAACTCGGGGCTGTCGTGCGCGAGACGGTCGGCGTTCGTCACGTGCGTGAAGCAGATCGCCTCGGGGTCGCGGCGATACGCCTCGTCGATGATCAGCATCGGGTACACGCAGAACTTCACGACGTTGTGGTTCGGCTCCATCACCGTGAGCCGCTTGCCCGGCTCGCTGCGCGGCCGGTATTCGCCGTGCTCGGGCAGCGATGCCGCGCGCGCGCTCAGGAACATCGGATCCCACACGAACGGCACGACGCGCCCCGGGCAGCGACGCAGCGACTGCAGGAACGGCAGCGACGACGGCGCGATCTGCGGAATCGCCCACACCTCGTCGTAGCCGCGGTTGATGAACAGCGTTTCCCACAGCCGGCGGCCGAACAGCATCGACTCCATCGCGTTGATGTACTCGACGCCGCAGCAATAGCTGACGATCTTCGCGCCGCGCGCCTTCAGGTAGTCCGTCTGCGCGGCGTCGATCTGGCCGCCGAGTTCGATCACCACGTCGAGCGCATCCTTCATGTCGGCGAATGCACGCGTGTCGAATACGGTGCGATCCCACGGCAGCGCGTCGGTGAGCGACACGTCGGTCGTGTTGACCAGCGTCACGCGATAGCCATGCGGCGACGCCATCAACAGCTTCGCGAGAAACAGCGCGTTCTGCTTGATGCCATTGATCCACAGGCTTTCGTCGGGGGCGCGCAGACCGATCGTGATACCGATGCGCAGGCCGTTCAGGACAGGAGACGTCATCGTCGGCGGGACGGGAAATTGAATGGACGCGATGTGGTGCGCATGGCGGCGCACCCCGGGAACAACGGGTCATTCTAGCGGACTGCCGACCGCAGGAGTGTCATGGATGGTCAGCGATGGACGAGTTACGGCGCGGCCTTTGCCGAGCTGTCACATCTCCCATCGTCCGGCTTCGATTGCCGCCTCCATCATCCGGATGGTCAGCGGACGCTCCAGGATTTTGTCCCTGGCGCCGCTGCTGAACGGCGACTTCAACACTTCCACCAGATATCGACCGAAACCCAGTTTTCTGGATGGGTAATAATAATCCACATCGAAAGCAGAAATATCGACGCCGAACGATTCCGAAAATCTCCGCATCAATCTCAACATGGCTCTGTCGGAAATCTCAAGATCAATGCAGAGATCCGTTTCCGGGGTAATTTCAAGCTCACCCCACAATGGCGAATCAGCCTCCTCCCGCACCATCTCGATCAAACGAGCGTCCATCAAAAACGATCCTCCGGCTTGACCAGGCGATTGTACGTGACTGCAGAGCGATACATTATGATCGATATGTCGGCAGCTGTAATGATCCATCCTGCCACCGGCACCGCCCGTCCGACAAATACGCCGAGCTCCCTGGTAAATTTCACCTTGAGAAGCACGAGACTCTTGAATGAAGTTACCGTTGGAAGAATTTTGTGCTTGATTTCATAGGGCAACATCCTCCGTGAAACCCTTGATGCGACCGATGTCCCCTTGACCGCTCCGCGGAATTTTCCTCGGGTCGGCACAAACCTTTGTCCCAACAAAATCATTGCGATCCCGACAGCATCATCGATACCCAATTCATCACAGGCGACGTCGATCACGATCAGGCAAAACAATTCCGGCGGCGTCAGATCTCCGTGGCCCCTGTAATCATCGAGCGTGAGCAGAAAGATGCGGTGGTTTCGCTCATCCAGCATGACATCCGGAAAGCGATCGATGTCATTCAGCGCGTTGCTCCACGGGGGAAACAGGCGAATTCGCGTTGCGGATGAAGCTGAGGAGAAGCCGTTTTCGATCTGTCAACGAGTGTTGCAATAGCCGAATCGACGAGCAACGGCGCATGTTGCGCCGCTGATCAACGGCCGGGATCGGTTGATGGCCCAGAAACCATGAGGACATTGCACGCGCATCTTTTATTTTTTGTATGCGATCGACGATTCGCGAGCGGACGCCCGCGCTATCCGTGAGGGCCGGCAAGGGCCCTCACGCACACGCTCCGGTCAGTCTTCCGCCATCACCAGCAACTGCGCGCCATCCGCGACCTGGTCGCCGACGCCGTACAGCACTTCCGCGACGACGCCCGTACCCGGCGCGCCGATCGTGTGCTCCATCTTCATCGCTTCCATCACGATCAGCGGCGTGCCGGCCTCGACCTTCTGGCCCGGCTCGACCAGCACCGCGATCACCTTGCCGGGCATCGGCGCGGTCAGGCGGCCGCCGCCATGCTCGGCATCGCCCGCGTGCGCGAGCACGTTGCGCCATTCGAACGTCTCGGCGACACCCTGCGTGAACACGTGGAAACTGTCGCCGTCCGCATACACGCGGCCGCTGCTGCGCACGCCGTCGAGCGTCACGTCGAAGTCGAGCGGCGTCGCGCCGCGCGTCCACGCGAACGGCTGCGCGGCCGCATCGCCGGTGGCGAGGCTCGCGCGGCCGCCATTGTCCTCGTAGGTGACCGTCGCGTCCGCTTCACGATCGGGGGCATGCCATTCAAGCGTGCGGCGATAGCCGCCGTTCAGCCGCCAGTCCGGCAGCGCACGCCACGGCGACATGCCCTGCTGCGCGGCCGCCCCGCGCTCGCGCGCGAGCAGCGCCGCGCAGGCCAGCGCCAGCGTCGCACGCGGCGACGGTTGCGGCGCGAACAGCGCATCGTGGTTGCGCTCGATCAGGCCCGTGTCGAGATTGGCGGTCGCGAACGGCTCGCACGCGACGATCCGCTGCAGAAACGCGGCGTTCGTGTGCAGGCCGACCACTTCGCAAGCCCGCAGCGCGCGCAACATCGTGCCGAGCGCTTCCGCGCGGTCCGCGCCGTGCACGATCAGCTTCGCGATCATCGGATCGTAGAACGGCGTGATCGCGTCGCCTTCGCGCACGCCGCTGTCGACGCGCACCGGCGCGCCGATCGCGAACTCGACGCCTTCCGGCAGCCGCAGGTGCTTCAGTGTGCCGGTGGACGGCAGGAAGCCGCGCGCCGGATTCTCCGCGTAGAGACGTGCCTCGATCGCGTGGCCCTGCACGCGCAGTTGGTCCTGCGTCAGCGGCAGCGGCTCGCCCGATGCAACGCGCAGTTGCCACTCGACGAGATCGAGCCCGGTAACCATCTCGGTGACCGGATGCTCGACCTGCAGGCGCGTGTTCATTTCCATGAAGTAGAACGCGTCGGCCGTCATGATGAATTCGACGGTGCCCGCCCCGACGTAATGCACCGCGCGCGCGGCCGCGACGGCCGCCTCGCCCATCGCGCGACGCAGGTCGTCAGGCAGGCCCGGCGCCGGCGCTTCCTCGAGCACCTTCTGGTGACGGCGCTGCACCGAGCAGTCGCGATCGAACAGGTAGACGGTGTTGCCGTGCGTGTCACCGAACACCTGCACTTCGACGTGACGCGGGCGCGTCAGGTATTTCTCGATCAGCACGCGGGCGTTGCCGAAGCTGCTCGCGGCCTCGCGCTGGCACGACGCGAGCGCCGCCCGGAAGTCCTCCGAGCGCTCGACCACGCGCATCCCCTTGCCGCCGCCGCCCGCGCTCGCCTTCAGCAGCACCGGGTAGCCGATCTCGTCGGCTTCGCGATGCAGGTTGGCCGTGTCCTGGTCGTCGCCGTGATAGCCGGGCACGAGCGGCACCGCGGCCGCGTGCATCAGCGCCTTCGCGGCCGCCTTCGAGCCCATCGCCGCGATCGCGTCGACCGGCGGGCCGATGAACACGATGCCGGCCGCTTCGCATGCGTGCGCGAAATCCTCGTTCTCCGACAGGAAGCCGTAGCCGGGGTGGATGGCCTGCGCGCCGGTCGCACGCGCGGCCTCGATGATGCGCAAGCCGCGCAGGTAGCTGTCCGCGGCCGCCGCGCCGCCAATATGCACGGCTTCGTCGCATGCGGCGACGTGCTTCGCGTTCGCGTCCGCGTCGGAATAGACGGCGACGCTCGCGATCCCGAGACGTTTGCACGTCGCGGCGACGCGGCAGGCGATTTCGCCGCGGTTGGCGATCAGAATCTTGTCGAACATGGCTTCGGTGTCGTCCGGAAAGTTATTGGCACGCCGTCATTCACGCCACGAAGGCGTGCGCTTCTCGAGGAACGACGCGATCCCTTCGCGCGCTTCCGCGCCGGCGCGGGTGCGCGCGATCCAGTCGGCGGTCTGCTCGATCAGCATCGCGTCGAGCGGCCGGCCGGCCACGTCGGCGACGAGCCGCTTGCACGCCCGCACCGCGTCGGGGCCGTTCGCGACAAGCGCCGCGGCCAGCTTCGCGACCGTTTCGTCGAGCGCCTCGGCCGGCACCGCGTCGTGAATGAAGCCGAGCGACGCGGCGCGCGCGCTGTCGAACACTTCGGCCGTCGTGAAGTAGCGGCGCGCCGCGCGCTCGCCCATCGCGCGCACGACGTACGGCGCGATCGTCGCGGGAATCAGCCCGAGCCGCGCCTCGGACAGGCAGAACTTCACGCCGTCGGCGGCGATCGCGATGTCGGCCGCCGCGACGAGGCCCACGCCGCCCGCATAGGCGTCGCCGTGCACGCGCGCGATCACCGGCTTGCCGCAGCGATGGATCGCCTCGAGCATGCGCGCGAGCTTGCGCGCATCGGCACGGTTCTCGTCGTCCGAGTAACCGGCCATCTTCTTCATCCAGTTCAGGTCGGCGCCCGCGCAGAACGCGGCGCCTTCCGCCGCGAGCACGATCGCGCGCACGCCTGCGTGCGCGTCGAGCCACTCGAACGCGGTGGTCAGCTCGGCGATCGTCGTCTCGTCGAACGCGTTGCGCACGGCGGGGCGCGCGAGCGTGACGGTCGCCACGCGGTCGGCCTCGTGTACCTTGATCGTTTCGTATCGCATCGGTCAGCCCTCCCGGCCGTTACATGCGGAACACGCCGAAGCGCGTGTCGTCGATCGGCGCGTTCATCGACGCGGCGAGGCCGAGCCCGAGCACGTCGCGCGTCTGCGCGGGGTCGATCACGCCGTCGTCCCACAACCGCGCGCTCGCGTAGTACGGATGCCCCTGGCGCTCGTACTGATCGCGGATCGGCTGCTTGAACGCATCCTCCTCCTCGGCCGACCACGAGCCGCCCTTCGCCTCGATGCCGTCGCGACGCACGGTCGCGAGCACCGACGCGGCCTGCTCGCCGCCCATCACCGAAATCCGCGCGTTCGGCCACATCCACAGGAAGCGCGGACCGAATGCGCGGCCGCACATACCGTAGTTGCCCGCGCCGAACGAGCCGCCGATGATCACCGTGAACTTCGGCACCTTCGCATTCGACACGGCCGTCACCATCTTCGCGCCGTGGCGCGCGATGCCTTCGTTCTCGTACTTGCGGCCGACCATGAAGCCCGTGATGTTCTGCAGAAACACGAGCGGGATCTTGCGCTGGCAGCACAGCTCGATGAAATGCGCGCCCTTCACGGCCGATTCGGAAAACAGGATGCCGTTGTTCGCGATGATCCCGACCGGATGGCCCCAGATGTGCGCGAAGCCCGTGACGAGCGTCGTGCCGAAGCGCGCCTTGAATTCGTCGAACTCCGAATCATCGACGATGCGCGCGATCACCTCGCGCACGTCGAACGGCTTGCGCGTGTCGACCGGAATCACGCCGTACAGGCTCTTCGCGTCGTAGCGCGGCGGCTTCGGTTCGCGCAGCGCGAGCGGCGACGCGATCTTTGGCGCGAGATGATCGACGATATTGCGCGCGATCGACAGCGCATGCGCGTCGTTCTGCGCGAGATGGTCGACCACGCCCGACAGGCGCGTGTGCACGTCGCCGCCGCCGAGATCCTCGGCGCTCACTTCCTCGCCGGTCGCGGCCTTCACGAGCGGCGGGCCACCGAGGAAAATCGTGCCCTGGTTCTTCACGATGATCGACTCGTCGCTCATCGCCGGCACGTACGCGCCGCCCGCCGTGCACGAGCCCATCACGACCGCGATCTGCGCGATCCCCGCGGCGGACATCGTCGCCTGGTTGAAGAAGATGCGGCCGAAGTGGTCGCGATCGGGAAACACGTCGTCCTGGTTCGGCAGGTTCGCGCCGCCCGAGTCGACGAGGTACACGCACGGCAGCCGGTTTTCCGCGGCGATTTCCTGTGCGCGCACGTGCTTCTTCACGGTTATCGGGTAGTAGGTGCCGCCCTTGACCGTCGCGTCGTTGCACACGATCACGCACTCGCGGCCCGCGATCCGGCCGATGCCGGTGATCACGCCCGCGCCGGGCGCGTCGTCGTTGTACATGCCGTTCGCCGCGAGCTGCGAGAACTCGAGGAACGGCGCGCCGGGATCGAGCAGTTGCGCGATCCGGTCGCGCGGCAGCAGCTTGCCGCGTGACAGGTGCTTGTCGCGCGCGGCCTGGCCGCCGCCTTGCGCGAGCTGTTCGATCTTCGCGCGCAGGTCGGCGACGACCGCCTCCAGCGCCGCGGCGTTCGTGCGGAATTCTTCCGAACGCGGGTTCAGTTTCGATTCGATGATCGGCATCGACGGGGCTCCGTTCGCGTGACGTGGGGCGTTACATCGTTTCCGCGAACAGCTCGCGGCCGATCAGCATCCGGCGGATCTCGCTCGTGCCGGCGCCGATCTCGTACAGCTTCGCATCGCGCCACAGACGACCGACCGGGTATTCGTTGATATAGCCGTTGCCGCCGAGGATCTGGATCGCCTCGCCGGCCATCCACGTGGCCTTCTCGGCCGTATAGAGGATCACGCCCGCGCAGTCCTTGCGCACCTGGCGAATATGGTCGCTGCCCGCCGAGTCGAGATGGCGGCCGACCGCGTACAGGTAGGCGCGGCATGCCTGGAACGTCGTGTACATGTCGGCGACCTTGCCCTGGATCAGCTGGAACTCGCCGATCGACTGGCCGAACTGCTTGCGGTCGTGGATATACGGGACCACCGCGTCGAGACACGCGGCCATGATGCCCGTCGGGCCGCCCGAGAGCACCGCGCGCTCGTAGTCGAGGCCGCTCATCAGCACCTTCACGCCGCCGTTGAGCTGGCCGAGGATGTTCTCCTCCGGCACCTCGACGTCCTGGAACACGAGCTCGCCCGTGTGCGACCCGCGCATGCCGAGCTTGTCGAGTTTCTGCGCGACCGAGAAGCCCTTCATCCCCTTCTCGACGATGAAGGCGGTGATGCCGCGCGGGCCGGCGTCGATGTCCGTCTTCGCGTAGACGACGAGCGTGTCGCAGTCGGGGCCGTTGGTGATCCACATCTTCGTGCCGTTGAGCACATAACGGTCGCCGCGCTTGTCCGCGCGCAGCTTCATGCTGACGACGTCGGAACCCGCGTTCGGCTCGCTCATCGCGAGCGCGCCGATGTGTTCGCCCGACACGAGCTTGGGCAGGTACTTCTGCTTTTGCGCGTCGGTGCCGTTGCGGTGGATCTGGTTCACGCACAGGTTCGAGTGCGCGCCGTACGACAGGCCGATCGACGCCGAGGCGCGCGAGATCTCCTCCATCGCGACCATGTGCGCGGTGTAGCCCATGTTCGCGCCGCCGTATTCCTCGGCCACCGTCATGCCGAGCACGCCGAGATCGCCGAACTTCTTCCACAGATCCATCGGAAACTGGTCGGTGCGGTCGACCTCCGCCGCGCGCGGCGTGATTTCCTTCGCCGCAAACGTCGCGACGGCGTCGCGCAGCATCTCGATGTCTTCACCGAGCATGAATTGCACGCCGGGCAGGTTGATCATGTCTCCTCCGTCTCCAGAAAGTGGGTCGCACGCGCCGATTTCTGAGTTTCGCTCAAATCGGATCAATGCGTCGATTCATTAAGCTAATACAGCGGAAATTTTGCACAGTTTCGCGCCTCGTCCGGCTTGGCGTCAATAGTTTTTTGAGTGATACTCAGATATCATCGCAGCATGACAGCCGCTCCCGCCGACACCATGACCGCCACCGCCAGACCCGACCGCGCCGACCCGTCGCGCGCACCCGCCGGGCGCAAATCCCAGCAGCGCGTGCAGGACATTCTGCGCGCCGGTCGTGAAGTGTTCGCCGAAAAGGGTTACGAGCATGCGACGGCCGCCGAGATCGCGCAGCGCGTCGGCGTGTCGGAGGCGACGGTGTTCAGCTATTTCCGCGGCAAGCGCGAGCTGTGCGCACGCGTGATCGCCGATTGGTACGACGAAATCATTGCCGCGTTCGAACACGGGATGCCGGTGGAGGCATCGGTGCAGCAGCAGTTCGCGTTCATCGTGCGCACCCACCTGCGGCTGATGCTGGTGAACGGCACGGGGCTGTGCGCGCTGGTGCTGTCGGAGGGTCGTGCGAAGCAGCATGCGCTGAGCGACGAGCTCACCGCGCTGCAGCGCCGCTACACGGCGCCGTTGATGGACGTGCTCGCGCGCGGCCAGGCAGCCGGGCAGGTGCGCCGCGACATGCCGCTGAGCCTGCTGCGCTCGATGGTGTTCGGGCCGATCGAGCACGTGCTGTGGGATGCGATCCTCGGACACCGCAAGCTCGATACGGAAACGACGGCCACGCAGTTGGTCGACATGCTGTGGGCGGCCGTGCAGCCGCCCGCGCCGGAGCAGGCGGCCCTGGTGCGCTTCAGGAACGAGGTCGCGGAAGCGGTGCGGCGGCTGGAAGGGCAAGCGTCACGCGCGTGACGCCGGCGGGTTTCGCCTGCCGCCCCGCCGCCTCTTCTGCGCTGTGTCGCGGACCCCGCCGCTACGAATCCTCGCCCACCCGCAGCGGCGCGCGGCTCTGCTCGTTGTTCAGATGGACGAACTTGCGCAACAGCCGCATCAGTTCCTCCGAATCGTCCTCTCCCATCCCGTCGAACAGGCCGGCACGCAGTTCCTTCACCGACGGAATCAGGTGCGTGAGTAGTTCCACGCCCGCCGGCGTCAGCAGCAGGCGCCGCTGACGCCGCGGCAGCACTTCGCGGACGATCAATCCTTTCGCTTCGAGCCGGACCGCGAGATCCGCGGTCGTCGACGTGTCGAGCGCCACCCGCTGCGCGAGCGTCACCTGGTCGAGCCCCGGGCATTCGTAGAGCATCCGCAGGACCGCGTACTGCACCGGCGTCACGTCCCGGCCCAGCTTTTCGTAGAACATCGCAACCGCGATCTGGTGGGCGCGCCGGATCAGGTGCCCGGGTTCGTCGTACAGATCGAGCGGGAATGCCGGCGCGTCGGCGGGATTCGTTTTTTCCATGGATGAGTCGATGACATAGGCGGCGCACGCCGTTGCGTGCACCGACGGCATGGCGCTGCCTCGCGCCATTTCCCGGGAAAACCAGTATACCGCCCGCCTTGCTCCCGCCAATCTCAATGCGTACACTGAATCTCATTCAGTACACGGAATGACCACGTGCCGCGTAACGGCGGCACTGCCCTGAAGGAGACGATGAACGTGTTTCTCAAGAACGCTTGGTATGTGGCCTGCACGCCCGATGAAATCGACGGCAAGCCGCTGGGCCGCAAGATCTGCAACGAGCCGATGGTGTTTTACCGCGCGGCGGACGGCCAGATCGCCGCGCTCGAGGACTTCTGCCCGCACCGCGGCGCGCCGCTGTCGCTGGGATTCGTGCGCGACGGCGTGCTCGTGTGCGGCTATCACGGGCTGGAAATGGGCTGCAACGGCAAGGCGGCCGGCATGCCGGGCCAGCGGGTTGGCGGCTTCCCGCCGATTCGCAGCTTCCCCGTCGTCGAACGGTACGGCTTCGTCTGGGTGTGGCCGGGCGATGCGTCCGAAGCCGATCCCGCCCGGCTGCCCGCGCTGTCGTGGGCCGAGGATCCGGCCTGGGCGCACGGCGGCGGCCTGTATCACATCCGCTGCGACTACCGGCTGATGATCGACAACCTGATGGACCTCACGCACGAAACGTACGTGCATGCGACGAGCATCGGCCAGAAGGAAATCGACGAAGCGCCGCCGAAGACGACCGCCAACGGCGACGAAGTCGTCACGAGCCGCTTCATGCAGAACGTGATGCCTCCGCCGTTCTGGCAGATGGCGCTGCGCGGCAACGGGCTGGCCGACGACGTGCCGGTCGACCGCTGGCAGATCTGCCGCTTCACGCCGCCGAGCCACGTGATGATCGAAGTGGGTGTCGCGCATGCGGGCCACGGCGGCTACGACGCGCCGGCCGAGCTGAAGGCCTCGTCGATCGTGGTCGACTTCATCACGCCCGAGACGGACAGCTCGATCTGGTACTTCTGGGGGATGGCGCGCAACTTCCGGCCCGACGATCACGCGCTGACCGCCGAGATCCGCGAAGGCCAGGGCAAGATCTTCGCCGAGGATCTCGAGATGCTCGAGCGCCAGCAGCTCAACCTCGAGCAGTGGCCGGACCGCAAGCTGCTCAAGCTGAACATCGACGCCGGCGGCGTGCTGTCGCGCAAGGTGATCGAGCGGCTGCTCGCCGACGAACAGGCGTCGAGCCCGCAGCGCCCCGTGATTCCGGTCGCGCAGATCAAGGAGGCGTCATGAGCGCCGCGACGCTGACGGTCCGGGTGGCCCGCAAGTGGCAGGAAGCGCGCGACATCTGCGGCTTCGAATTCGTCAGCGACGACGGTTCGCCGTTGCCGCGCTTCGACGCCGGCGCCCATATCGACGTGCATTTGCCGGGCGGCCTCGTGCGCCAGTACTCGCTGTGCAATCACCCGGAGCACGGCGATCGCTATCAGATCGCGGTGCTGCGCGATGCCGACGGCCGCGGCGGGTCGCGCGCCATTCACGACGAAGTGCGGCAAGGCGATACCGTGCGGATCGGCCTCCCGCGCAATCAATTCCCGCTCGCGCCCGACGCGCCGCACCACCTGTTGCTCGCGGGCGGAATCGGCGTCACGCCGATTCTCTGCATGGCGGAGCGGCTGTTCTCGTCCGGCATCCCGTTCGACATGCACTACTGCGCGCGCTCGACCGACCGCATGGCCTTCGTCGAGCGGATCAACGCGGCCGGGTTCAATGACCGCGCGCGCTTCCACGTCGACGACGGCGACCCCGCGCAACGCTTCGACCTGGCCTCGGTGCTCGCCGCGGCACCCGACGGCACGCACCTGTACGTCTGCGGCCCGCGCGGCTTCATGGATGCGGTGCTAAGCGCCGCGCGCGAGCGCGACTGGGCGGACGAGCGGCTGCATTACGAGTTCTTCGGCGGCGCGGTTGCGTCGTCCGCCGCGGATCGCGCGTTCCAGGTCCGGATCGCGAGCAGCGGCAAGGTGATCGACGTGCCGGCCGAATGCACGGTGATCGCGGCGCTGGCGGCCAACGGCGTCGAGGTTCTTACGTCGTGCGAGCAAGGCGTATGCGGCACCTGCGTGACGCGCGTGCTGGAAGGCCAGCCCGATCATCGCGATTCGTATCTGACGGAAGCGGAACAAGCGGCCGGCGACCAGTTCATGCCGTGCTGTTCGCGATCGCGAACCGACCTGCTGGTACTCGATCTGTAGACGGACCGCGCGGCGCGCGGCGGAAAACCACAATACTGGAGACGATCAATGGCGCATCATGCCGCACCACCAATTAATACTACTAAGTTTCCGATCGACCGATGGTGGGTCGCCGCGCTGTCATCGGAACTGACGGACAAACCCGTCGCGCGCACGCTGCTCGGCCGCCCGGTCGTGCTGTTCCGCTTGCCGTCCGGGGAAGTCGGTGCGCTGGAGGATCGCTGCTGCCACAAATCGCTGCCGCTGTCGTGCGGCTCGCTCGAGGTGCGCGGCCTGCGCTGCGGCTATCACGGCCTGCTGTTCGACCGCGGCGGCACCTGCGTGGAGATTCCCGGCCAGGACCGGATTCCGGCGAAGGCGTGCGTGGCGTCGTATCCGGTGCGGGAACAGGACGCCATCGTATGGATCTGGATCGGCGCCGACGCGCACGCTGAACCGACCGGCGCGCCGCCGCGCTATCCGTTCCACGCGGATCCGCAATACCGGTTCGGCGGCGGCAACTACCATTACGACGCGCCGTATCAGCTGATTCACGACAACCTGATGGACCTGAGCCACCTCGGCTATGTCCATCTGAAAACCATCGGCGGCAACGCGTCGCTGCACATGGGCGCGGAAACCCGCGTCAGCACCGAGGGCGACACGGTGACGCTGGTCCGCCGCATGCCCGATTCGGAGCCGCCGCCGACCTACACGGCGGCATGGCCGTTCACGGGCCGCGTCGATCGCTGGCAGGAAATCGAATTCCACGTGTCACACATCCGGATCTGGACCGGCGCGATGGATGCCGGCACCGGCGACCTGCACGATCCGGCGCGCGGCGGCTTTCACATGCGCGGCTTCCACGGCATCACGCCCGAGACGGAAACGACCACGCACTACTTCTGGACCGTCGCGACCAATCCGCAGCACGACATCGAACGCGTCGCGCGAACGGTCATTGAGCAATCCGCCGCGACGTTCGACGAGGACAAGACCGTGATCGAAGCGCAATACCGGAATCAGCTGCGGTTCCCGGACCGCCGCCAGATCGACATTCATGTCGACGCGGGCCCCAATCGCGCGCGGCGCGTGATCGAGCGGCTGCTGCTGCAATCCGAACCCGCGTAGCCATCGCGCCGGCGCGCGTAACCCGGGTTGCCCGTCAGCCCACGCATTCGCTTTCGTCCCATTCGCTACGGCAGTGCGTCGATTTCATCCCATTCAATTAGTCATACTATTTTTATGAAGGATCTTTGACGTGAGCGCAAATATCCGCAATACGATCGACGAATCCCCGATGAGCGCGTTTCAGACGATGGCGGTCACGGCCTGCGTCGTGCTGAACATGCTCGACGGCTTCGACGTGCTGGCCATCGCGTTTGCCGCGCCGCATCTGGCAGCCGAGTGGAAACTGAGCGGCAAGGAAATCGGCCTGCTGCTGAGCGCCGGGCTGGCCGGCATGGGCATCGGCTCGGTGCTGATCGCGCCGCTGGCCGATCGCGTCGGCCGCCGCCGCATCATCCTGCTGTGCCTCGCCGTGATCTCGACCGGAATGCTGGCCTGCGCGGCCACCCACAGCACGCTGCAACTGGCGGCCGCGCGTGCCTACACGGGGCTCGGCATCGGCGGCATGCTGGCGAGCCTGACCGTCATCAGCGGCGAGTACGCATCGAACAAATGGCGCAGCGCCGCGATCGGCATGCAGTCGACCGGCTACGCGATCGGCGCCACCGCCGGCGGCGTCATCGCCGGTTACCTGCTGTCGACGTGGGGATGGCGCAGCGTGTTCGCGTTCGGCGGCATCCTGACCTTGATGTCGATCCCGATGGTGCTCGCGCTGCTGCCGGAATCGCTCGACTTCCTGCTGGCACGGCGTCCGGACAACGCGCTGCCGAAAATCAACCGCATCCTCGCGAGAATGAAGCGCGCGCCGATCGACATGCTGCCGGCCGCGACCGCTTCCATCGACACGGCGAACCCCGCGTCGAGCTGGACGGCCGTGCTGCGCGCACCGCTCACGCGCCGCACGATCGCGCTGTGGATCGCGTTCTTTCTCGTGATGGGCAGCTTCTACTTCGTCGTGAGCTGGACGCCAAAACTGCTGGTCCAGGCCGGAATGTCGGCATCGCAGGGCGTGACCGGCGGCGTGCTGCTCAATCTCGGCGGCATCGCGGGCGCGTCGCTCTTCAGCCTGCTGTCGACGCGGTTCGGCCTGCGCAACCTGCTGGGCGCGACGCTGCTGCTGGGCGGCGTGCTGATGGTCGTGTTCGGCGCGAACACCGGCTCGCTCGGCATCGGCATGACGGTCGCGGTGTTCCTCGGTGCCGTGATCAACGCGTGCGTGGCCGGCATGTATGCGCTGTCGCCGACGCCGTATCCGGCCGAGATCCGCACGACCGGCATCGGTCTCGCGGTCGGCATCGGCCGCCTCGGTGCGATCCTGTCGCCGATGACGGTCGGCGCGCTGCTGGACGACGGCTGGTCCGTGTCCCATCTCTATCTCGCGTTCCTCGTGCCGCTGGCCGGCGCGGCAATCGCCGTCGCCGTGGCGGGCGCGCGCGCCGCGGCACCGCACCGGCAACGCGATCCGGCGATGTCGTAACGCACGACACCCGCAGGCTTGACCGATACCCGTCGGTACCCCGGGCATGTCCGGGGCAATCAAAAAAACGATAAGTAGATCTACATACTGTTTGGAGACAGCCATGAAAACGAAACTGGGCGCCGCGCTCGCGACGGCGATGGCACTGGCCGGACCGGCCTGCGCGCAAAGCAGCGTCACGCTGTACGGGATCATCGATACCGGTGTGTCCTACTACAACAACGCCGCGCACGGCGGGTCGTTCACCGGGATGCCGACGCTGACCGGCGAGGTGCCGTCACGCTGGGGCCTCAGAGGCACGGAGGATCTCGGCGGCGGCTACCAGGCCTTCTTCGTGCTCGAAAACGGCTTCCAGCCCGGCACCGGCGCATTCAACTATGGCGGGCGCCTGTTCGGGCGACAGGCGAACGTGGGCGTGAACAGTCCGTTCGGCGCGCTGACCCTCGGCCGCCAGATGAACATGTCGATGATCGTGCTGACCAATGCCGACGTGATCGGCCCGTCGATTCATTCGATGGCGGATTTCGACTCCTACCTGCCGAACTCGCGCAGCGACAATGCAATCGGCTACAAAGGCACGTTCCACGGCGTGACGCTCGGCGCCACCTACAGCTTCGGCCGCGACGCGGCCGGCCCGGCTGGACCGTCGGCGACGGGCTGCGCCGGCCAGGTGCCCGGCGACATCGTCGCCTGCCGGCAGTACACGGCGATGCTCGCCTATGACGCGAGCAATTTCGGGCTGGCCGCCTCGCACGACGTGATGCGCGGCGGCGGCGGCGCGCTCGCGCCGCTGAACAATCCGGCGTATACCGACACGCGCGACATCGTCGCCGGCTACGTGAAGATCGGCCCCGCGAAACTCGGCGCCGGGTGGATCCGCCGCAACCTCGCGGCGGCCGAACACCTGCAGGCCGACATCGTGTTCGCGGGCGGCACGTACTACGCGACGCCCTACCTCGCGCTCGACCTGCAGGGCGTGCGCTACCTGCAGCGTCGCGAAAACAGCCAAGGCGGCACGAACGCCACGCTGCTCGTCGGCCGCGCGAACTATTTCCTGTCCAAGCGGACGACCGTCTATACGTCGGTGGGCTACATGTTCAACAGCGCCACCGCCGCCAATGCGGTGGCCGCGGGCGGAACCGTCGCGACAGGCAGCAACCAGCTCGGCGTCATGGCCGGGATTCAGCAGAAATTCTGACGCCCCGGGCAGCGCCGTTGCGGGCGGCTCGCCGCCGCCCGCGAACCGCGCGCGCCGGACGTCAGCCCTCCAGCCGGCAATGCGCGAGCTTCAGCCCCGGCAATACGGGCGCATCGATATAGCCTTCGTTCACGCAGCTGAAGCGGAAATTCGCGGACGCCGTGAACGGCTTGATCTCGCCGCCGGGGAATTTCGGTTTCAGCGCAGCCTGATCGGCCACGTCGAAGTGCGTATCGAACTGTTCGCCGTCGGTCGTCAGCGCGCCGAAGTACGTGCCGCCGGGGTCGCTGCCCATCCGAATCACGGCGCCGACGAACACGAGGCGCTTGCCGTCGTACTTCGTCTTCGCGGCGGCCATGTCCCGCGTGTAGGCCTCGATCACTGCGCCGTAATGCGCGTCAACCGTGGGCTCGGCGGCCGAAGCCGCGCAAGCGGTCTGCTGAATGCCCGCCAGCAGCGTGCAGGACGCAAGCGTCAACGCCGCGAACGGCGCGGAAATCTTGTTCATGGGTGGTCTCCCCTCTAGCGTGGTGATTGAAGTGATTGAAGCCCGGCGCTACGCCGGATGAATTCGCTTCCGTTGCTTTATTCGTTCGAATGGCGGAACACGGCTGCAATCACTTCACCACCCGCGTGGTCGACCGCAGCGCACGAGTTCGCGCTCGCGCTGCACGCGACGTGACGGGAAGATGACATGGTGCGGCCCCCGGCTCTCAATGAATTTCACTGCGTCTGATTTTGGCCGCTACGGTAGCAGACGGCCGACGGCCCGGCAATCGCGGGGCACGGTCCGTCTCGGCCTCATTACAATTGCAAACGATTCTCATTACGTATATCATGCGCATCCTGCCGCAGCGGCGCAGTGAAGCGCTGCGGCCTGTGCCCTCGTCCTTAGCACTCCGTCATTCATCGATTCATGCCATCCCGTCGAACGCCCCGCCGCGCGCGGACCTTGCGCCCGTGGCGCGCGAGCCTGCCTGCCCTGATCACCCTTTGCGTCGCCAGCGGCGCGCATGCGGATACCGAACCTGCCGCGGCGGCATCCGCGCCCGCGTCCGCACCCGAGTCCATTTCGCCGCCCGAACGCGAACTGCCGACGATCAGCGTCAACGCATCGGCGGTCGCCGATCCGACCGTCGGCTATCAGCCGCGCACCAGCAGCATCGCCGGCGGCGACGAGCGCCCGCTCAAGGAGATCCCGCAATCGGTCGCCGTGGTCAGCAGCAGCGTGATGCAGGATCAGCAGGCGCGCTCGCTCGACGACGTGCTCGGCAACATCAGCGGCGTCACGCAGACCAACACGCTCGGCGGCACGCGCGACGCATTCATCAAGCGCGGTTTCGGTTCGAACAACGACGGCTCCGTGCTGGTCGACGGTGTCCGCACGCCGGTGCTGCACAGCTATCTCGCGACGATCGACCGCGTCGAAGTGCTGAAGGGCCCGGCTTCGCTGCTGTACGGGATGCAGGACCCGGGCGGCGTGATCAACCTCGTCACGCGCAAGCCGGAGGACACGTTCGGCGGTTCGATCTCCGCATCGCGCACGAGCCACGACGGCAGCAGCGCGCAGTTCGACCTGACGGGCCCGCTCGGCAAGCCGGGGCAGGTCGCGGGCGGCACGCTCGCGTTCCGGCTCACCGGCGAATACGACACGAGCCGCTACTGGCGCAGCTTCGGCCGCGAACGCAACGCGCTGATCGCGCCCGCGCTGTCGTGGCACGACGCGAACACGTCGATCGACGTCAGCTACCAGTACGTCGACTACACGATGCCGTTCGATCGCGGCACCGTGCTCGTGAACGGCCGCCCTGACGACTCGCTGCGCTATCGCCGCTACGAGGAAGCCTGGGCGCAAAGCAGCGGGATCCAGGAAACGCTGCGGGCGCGCGTCGAGCACCGCTTCTCCGACGCGTGGCGCGTGCGCGCGACGTACGGCTGGGGCCGCGACCGCTACGATCAGTACATCGCCCGCGGCACCACCTTCAACAGCGCGACCGGCGCGATGACGCGCACGGCCGATGCGAACCTCGGGCGCAACGACTCCGACCAGATCGCGACGCTCGGCCTGCTCGGCAACCTGACGCTCGCGGGGATGAATCACGCGCTCTACATCGGTGGCGAATACGAGCGGCAGCGCAGCTTCCGCGGCGACACCATCCGCGGCAAGGCGATCAAGGGCTTCGATCTCTACGATCCCGTCTACGGTCTGCTTGCGCCGGGCGGCACGCCGAACGCGAAGTCGAGCGATTCGCGGTCGTTGGTCCACACGTATTCGATGATCGTGCAGGACTCGGTGAAGATCACCGACCGGCTCACCGCGGTCGGCGGGCTGCGCTGGGAGGACTGGCAGCAGGAATCGGGCATGGGGCGGCCGTTCGCGTTCGCCGACCGCTCGCACGGCAACGTGTGGCTGCCGCAGTTCGGGCTCGCGTATGCGCTCACGCCGTCGCTGACCGCGTATGCGAACGTGAGCCGCTCGTTCAAGCCGAACGTCGCGTCGAATGTCACGTCGCCGCTCGCGCCGGAATTCGGCCGCGTGCTCGAAGCCGGCCTGAAGTTCAGCCTGAAGCCCGGCATCACCGGCACGCTCGCGGCCTACCAGATCGACAAGCGCAACGTCGCGGTAACAGTAGACGACATCACGTCGACGATCGGCACCGCGCGCTCGCGCGGGATCGAACTCGACGTCGCGGGGCAGATCACGCGGCACCTGAGCCTGATCGGCAGCTACGCGTACACGAACGCGAACGATCGCGACAGCAACACGTCGCTCGTCAACGTCGCGCGCCACACCGGCAGCCTGTTCGCGGTGTATGACACGGCGCTCGGGAACCTGCCCGGCCGCTGGCGCTTCGGCGGCGGCGCGCGGCTCGTCGGCGCACGGCCCGGCGACACCGCGAACAGCTTCACGCTGCCCGGCTACGTGACCGTCGACGCATTCGCGGCCTACGAGACGACGATCGGCAAGTTCCCGACGCGCATCCAGCTCAACGTGAAGAACCTGCTCGACAAGACCTACTATCCGTCGAGCAACAGCAACCTGATCGTCGCGGTCGGCGAGCCGCGGCTCGTCACGCTGACGACGACGGTGTCGTTCTGACGATCATCGCGCGGCCAGCGGCGGCCTGGCCTGCGGCTAGTCCGTCGTGGCCGGGCAGACCAGGTAGAACACGACGCTGCACACCGCCAGAAAGCATGCCAGGACAGTCATGCCGATCCGCAGGCCCGCATAGCCGATGATCGTCGCGCCCAGGACGCCGGACAGGCTCCCGCACGCGTTGATCAGCGCGAAACCGGCCGCGGCCGCCGGGCCGGACAGCACACGCCCCGGCAGCGTCCAGAAGATCGGCATCAACGACAGGATGCCCGACGTCGCGACGGTCAGCATCGCCAGTGCGAGCCAGAAGTTGTCGTGCGCCACCGTCGCGACGAACAGGCCGGCCGCCGCCAGCGCGACGGGTATCACGCCGTGCCGCCGCAGCCGCCCGGATTGCTCCGCATGCTTCGCGTTCACGTACATGCAGATGGCGGCAGCGCCGAACGGAATGGCCGTCAGCAGCCCGACGGTCAAACTGTTCTTCACCCCTGCATCATGGAACAGCGTCGGCATCCAGAACGTCAGCCCGTAGAACCCGGTGTTGAACAGGATCATCACGACGATCAGCGCATAGATCTTCGGCGACCGGAAGGCATCAGCCACGCGATGCGACTTGAGGGCCGCCTCCGTCGCGACGTTCGCCTCGATGATCCGCTTCTCGCGCGGCGTCAGCCAATCCACGTCGGACGGCTTGTTTCGCAGCAGCACCAGGATGACGACGCCGAGCAACACCGACGGCAGCCCTTCGAGCAGGAACAGCCACTGCCACCCATGGATGCCGGCCACGCCGTTCAGCGTCTCCATGATCGCGCCGGAGAGCGGCGCACCGAACACGACGGCGATCGGCAACGCCATCAGGAACAGCGAATACATGCCGCTTTGACGCCGCGCCGGCAACCACGTGTTCGTGTAGTACATCACGCCCGGTACGAAGCCCGCCTCGCAGACGCCCAGCAGGAACCGCAGCGAATAGAACGCAACCGCGTTCCGCGAGAAGACCATCAGGATCGACACGATTCCCCACGTAATCATGATCCGCGCGATCCACGCGCGTGCGCCGACACGCCGCAGGATCAGGTTGCTCGGAATCTCGAACAGCATGTAGCCCCAAAAGAACACGCTCGCTCCCAACGCAAACGACGCATTCGTCAGGCCGAAATCGGCCGCCATCTGCAATTTCGCGAAACCGATGTTGACGCGGTCCAGATAGGACATGATGAAACCGAGGAAGAACAGCGGGACGATCCTCAGTATCACTTTCCGGTACAACGCGTCTTCGTTCCGTGCCTCGATGCCTGCGTCCAGCGCAAGCGCGACATCCGCCTTCATGGTCAGTTCTCCCGATGAAAACCAGCGTCCTTGCAGCAATGGGGCCATTCCGTCAGTGCGGTCCGGCGCGACGGCCGGCGCGTCAGCGCTGCGGCGACGCCCGCCGCTGCGCGAGCGCGAGCATGTCGGCCCAGATTCCGTCGTCTACGGCGATGCCGTTGCGCCGCTGCTCCATCCGCGTGCGCAGCGCGCTCTGCCCCGGATAGAGCACTTCCGTGCTGTCTTCCGCGAGCTCGGACGTGTTCACATAGTCCGCCACGCTGTCGGCCACGTGGTTCGTGAATGCTTCGCCGCCGAGTTTGCGCGGGTCGATCACGATGAAGACCTGCGAGCAGCCGGTGCAGCTTCCCTGCTCGATCGCATCGATCCCGTTCGTCGCGAGCCCTTCGGACAGCACCGCCGCCAGCACGTCGAGCATGATCGCGAACCCCGAGCCTTTCCAGTAGCCCATCGGCAAAATGCGCATCGACGCCTCGATCGGGCCGGGCTCGACAGTCAGCTTCCCGTCGCTGTCGAAGCCGGCGGGAAACGGCATGTTCTTCCCCTTGAGGCGGGTGGCCTGCAGCTTGCCGTACGAGTACTGGGACATCGCCATGTCGAGCACGATATGGCCGCGCTCGCGCGGCGCCGCCATCACGAACGGATTGTTGCCGACGCGCGTGTTCTTGCCGCCCCAGCCGGGCATGCAGGATTCGGTGTTGGTCCAGCAGATCGCGATGTAGCCGCGCTCGGCCGCGTGCCAGCCATACGTGCCGCCTCGCATCCAGTGGGTCGCATTGCGCATCGCCACGATGCCGACGCCCTGCTCGTCGGCCATTTCGATGGCCCGGTCGGTCGCGGATAGCGCATTGAGAATGCCGGGGCCGCGCTGGCCGTCGCAGACCTCGATCGCGCCGAATTGCTTGACGGGCGTGCACGCTCCGTCCAGGTTCACCCACCCCTTGTCGACATAGTCGACGAATCGCGCGACGCGATTGATGCCATGCGAATTGACGCCGTCACAGGTCGATTCGGTATGCACCCGCGCACAGATTTCGGCGTCGCGTTCGCGCATGCCGGCATTCACGAGCGCCGCATGGATCACGCGTTGCATTTCCTCGAAGGCAATCCGGGTCACGATGCATGTCTCCTGATATTGGATATCGTTGTGTCCGATCCCGAAGCTGCCCTCGCTACGGCGCGCGGGATTCGCGCCGCCGCGACTCGCCTGCGGCGAGCGATCGCACCGGGCGGCCGGGGCCGCGCGACACGCGCGACACGCTCCGGCCGGCGACACGAACCGGTAAGGCGCGCTATCAGCCGCCCGCGAAATCGAGCAGGATCTTGCAGCTTTCCGCGGGATTGCGCTCGGCCATCTCGAACGCCTGCGCGACGTCGCGAAAGCCGACCTTGTGCGTGACGATGTGCTCAGGCTCGATCAGCCCGCGAGCAATCCAGTCGATCACCTGCGGGAACATCGCGCAGTTGAGCCGCGACGCGGCGAGCGTGAGCTCCTTCTTCGTCAGCTCGGCCTGCACGATCGCCGACGGCTCCGACGAAAATCCGAGCACGCCGATCCGGCCAGCCGGCGCGGCGATCGTCACGGCCTCCTCGAGAATCGACGGATGGCCGACCGCATCGAAGATCAGCGTCGGGCCGCCGTCGACGCCGCGCTTGTCCAGCGCGTCGGGCAGCGACTCGACGCTCGTGTTGATGATCTCGTCCTCCGCCGCGCCGCACTTGCGCGCGAGCTGCAGCCGCGCGTCGAGCCGGTCGGTGATGAACGCGCGAATGCCGTGCACGCGCTTGAGCACCTGCAGGATCGTCAGCCCGACGGTGCCGGCGCCGTAGATCAGCGCGACATCGCCCGGCAGCACGCCGGTGCGCGACGTCGCGTTCGCGGCCACCGCGAACGGCTCGACGATCGCCGCGCAGGTATCGGCGATCGCGTCCGGAATCCAGTACGCATTGCCGGCCGGCACGCACGTGTACTGGCTGAAGCCGCCGTCACGATGCACGCCGAGCACGGTCAGGTGGCGGCACACGTTGCGCCGGCCGATCATGCATGCGTGGCAATGCCCGCAACTGATCACCGGATCGACCGCGACGGTCTCGCCGAGCCGCGCGGCATCGACGCCCGCGCCGACCGACTCGATCGTGCCGACGAATTCATGGCCGATGATGCGCGGGTACGACACGAACGGATTCTTGCCGTGAAAGATGTGCAGGTCCGACCCGCAGATGCCCGCATAGCGCACCTTCACGCGCACCTCGCCGGCGGCGGGCACGGGCAGCGGCACTTCACGCACGCCCATGCTGTTCGGACGATCGACAACGACGCTTAACATTTCGGTTCTCTCCTTCGGATCTTCGCCGCTCACCAGTTCCACATCGAGCCGTCGCGCAGCCGCGCGACCGGCAGGTACGCGCGCTCGTACGGATATTTCGCGGCCAGCGTCTCGTCGATGTCGACGCCGAGGCCCGGCACGTCGTCCATCACGAGATAGCCGTCCTCGAAGCGGTAGTTGTGCGGAAACACTTCATCGGTCAGCGTGCTGTGCGGCATCAGTTCCTGGATGCCGAAGTTCGGCGCCCACAGCCCGAAGTTCACGGCCGCCGCCATGCAGACGGGCGACAGGTCCGTCGCGCCGTGGAAGCCGGTGCGTACCTGGTACATCGCCGCGTAATCGGCGATGCGCCGCACGTGCGTGATGCCGCCCGCGTGCACGATCGTCGCGCGGATGTAGTCGATCAGCTGGTCGCGGATCAGGTCCTTGCAATCCCAGACCGAGTTGAACACCTCGCCGACCGCGAGCGGCGTCGTCGTGTGCTGGCGGATCAGGCGGAATGCGTCCTGGTTCTCCGCGGGCGTCGCGTCCTCGAGCCAGAACAGCCGATGCGGCTCGAGGTCGCGACCGAGCCGCGCGGCCTCGATCGGCGTGAGCCGGTGATGCGCGTCGTGCAGCAGGTGCGGCGCATCGCCGACCGCGTCGCGCACCTTGCGGAACAGTTCCGGCGTGTGACGCAGGTAGAGCGCGGTGTCCCACGGCTCCTCGGGCGGCAGACCCTTCTCGGCCGGCTCGTACGCGCCGGCCGTCTTGCCGACGCCGTACACCTTGTCGAGCCCCGGCACGCCCGACTGCACGCGGATCGCGCGATAGCCGGCCTCGATGTGCGCACGCACCGCGTCGACCGCTTCCGCGTGATCGCGCCCGTTCGCGTGGCCGTACACCATCAGGCCGTCGCGGCTCTTGCCGCCGAGCAACTGGTAGACGGGCATGCCCGCGAGCTTGCCCAGGATGTCCCACAGCGCCATGTCGATCGCGGCGATCGCCGTCATCGTCACGGGCCCGCGCCGCCAGTACGCGCCGCGATACAGGTATTGCCAGATGTCCTCGATGTTGCGCGGGTCGCGGCCGACGAGGCACGGGAACACGTGGTCTTCCAGGTACGCACGCACCGCGAGCTCGCGCCCGTTGAGCGTCGCGTCGCCCAGGCCGTGGACACCCTCGTCGGTCACGATCTTCACCGTCACGAAGTTCCGGCCCGGACACGTGACGATGGTCTGCAAGCGTTCGATTTTCACAGCGCTCCTCCAGCGGGCGATTCAGATGTCAGTCGACAAAGTAATGGGGCGCGCGGCTGCGCACTTCCGGCAGGTGCGAGCCGATCCGGTCGACGTGCGCCGCGACCGATGCGCCGAGCAGCGCCATGTTGCGCGACGCGATGTGCGCGAGGATCTGTTCGTGTTCCTGCAGCGCGCGGCGCGCGTGATCCTCGACGCGATCGAGCAGCAGCCAGCGCACCCGGTCGAACTGGCGCTTCATCGGCTGCAGCATTTCCCACACGTGCGGCCGGCCCGCGAACGCGAACATCCGTCCGTGCATTGCCTCGTCGAGATCGAAGAACGCTTCGACATCGCCGGCGGCCACCGCGTCACGCTGGGCGTCGATGATCCGCGACAGCTCCGCGAGTTGCGCCGGCGCGATCTTCTGCGCGAGCTCGACGTGGTTCGCGCATTCGAGCGTGCTGCGCGCGAAGCGCCCTTCCTCGAGGATCGACACCGGAATCGGCGCGACCAGCGTGCCGACCTTGCGGATGATCTGCACGAGCCGCTCGTCGGCGAGCTGCGCGAACGCTTCGCGCACCGGCGTGCGGCTGACCTTGATCGTCGTGGAGATCACCGCCTCCGACAGCGCGGTGCGCGGCGGCAGCGCGCCGCGCACGATCGCGTGGCGCAGCAGCGCATGCACCTGCTCCGTATATGACCGGCTCTCGTCCAGCGAGAACCCCTGCAACGCCGTGACGACGACGTCCGCTTCTTCCATTACTGCCGTTTCGCTCATGGTGCGATTGATCCGACTCGATATCGATAACTACCATGGTACAGAACCGATCGAATTCAGGCGATCTGGCGTTTACACCAATAACTTCGCGAGAAAACTCGAAATAACCTGCACGCATTCGACCATCTACCATGGTACGCACCGCCCCTGATCACCATGTCATCCGCCCCCGATTTCCTGCGCACCGCGCCGCCCGGCACCCGCCGCCCCCGTTATGACCGGCGGGCGGTCCACACCGGCATCGTCCATCTCGGCCTCGGCGCGTTCCATCGCGCGCACCAGGCGCTTCATACGGAAACGGTGCTCGAACAGGGCGATCTCCGCTGGGGGATCGTCGGCGTCGAGCTGCGCCGGCGCCATACCGTCGACCTGCTCGCCGCGCAGGATCACCTGTACACGGTGACCGAACGCGACGGCCACGGGGCACGCACGCGCATCGTCGGCGCGGTGCACGGCGCGCTGTTCGCGCCCGAATCGCTGCCCGCGCTGCTGGCGCTGATCGCCGATCCGGCGGTGGCGATCGTCAGCCTGACCGTGACCGAGAAGGGCTATTGCCGCCGCCCCGGCGGCGGTCTCGATGCCGACGATCCCGCGATTCGCCAGGATCTCGCGACGCCCGACGCGCCGCGCACCGCGCTCGGCGTGATCGCGGCCGGCCTGCGCCGGCGGCCGGCCCATGCGCCGCTGACCGTCGTGTGCTGCGACAACATGACGTCGAACGGCGACACGCTGCGCGCGTTGCTGATCGACTATGCGGAACGCATCGACGGCGCGCTCGCGCGGCGCATCCGCGACGACGTCGCGTTCCCGAACAGCATGGTCGACCGGATCGTGCCGGCCGCGACGCCCGAATCGCTCGACTGGGCGCACGCGCATCTCGGCGCGCGCGACGCGGCCGCGATCGTCTGCGAGCCGTTCTCGCAATGGGTGATCGAGGATCGCTTCGCCGGCCCGCGCCCGCGCTGGGAAGACGCCGGCGCGCACCTCGTCGGCGACGTGCGGCCCTACGAAACGATGAAGCTGCGGTTGCTGAACGGCTCGCATTCGGCGATCGCGTATGCGGGGCAGCTGCGCGGCCGCGCGACCGTGTCCGACGCGATGGCCGATCCGGCGATCGCGGCGCTCGTCGACGGCGTGATGACGCGCGACCTGCTCGCGACCGTCGACGTGCCGTCCGGTTACGACGCGCACGGCTATTGCGCGACGCTCGTGCAGCGCTTCCGCAATCCGACGCTCGCGCATCGCACCGAACAGATCGCGATGGACGGCACGCAGAAGGTGCCGCTGCGCTGGCTGCCGGCGCTGGGCGAAAGCGCGGCGACCGGGGTCGAGCGTCCCTGCCTGGAACGCGCGCTGGCGCTCTGGCTGCACTACGTCGCCACCGCACGCGACGAGTCGGGCCGGCCGCTCGCGATCAGCGATCCGGGCGCGGCCGCGCTCGGCGCGACGCTGTCGGCGGCCGGCGATGCAACCGGCGCGGTTCGCGCCGCACTCGGCAGCAGCGCGCTCGCCGGTTCGACCGTGTGGCCCGATGCGTTGATCGCGCGCGTCGGCGCGCATCTGTCGACGCTGCGCACGCACGGCACCGACGCGCTGCTCGCGCCGTTGCACGCACGCTGAACGAACGCTCGTCACGGTTCGCCGCAACCGCAGCGAACCGCGCAATGCCCCTGCCCGCCGACGGCGATACCGACGCGGCGAACGATCGATCGACACGACATGACGGCCGGCCCACCGGCACGAAGGAGACAGACAATGAAGCAGAAGTCGCAGGCGTGGTTCACGGTGTTCCTGCTGTTCCTGGTGTACGGGATCAACTATCTCGACCGCGTCGCGCTGTCGATCGTCGCGCCGATCGTGCAGACCGATCTCGGCATCGATGCCGCGCAGATGGGCCTCGTGTTCAGCACGTTCTTCATCGGCTACGCGTTGTTCAATTTCATCGGCGGGCTCGCGTCCGACCGGCTCGGGCCGAAGCTCGTGTACGTGCTGTCGGTCGGACTGTGGTCGGTGTTCTGCGGGATGACCGCACTCACCGTCGGCTTCGTGAGCCTGCTGATCGTGCGGCTGCTGTTCGGCATGGCCGAAGGGCCGCTGTGCTCGGCCGCGAACAAGATGGTCAACAACTGGCTGCCGCGCGACGGCGCCGCGACCGCGATGGGCCTGCTCAGCGCCGGCTCGCCGCTCGGCGGCGCGATCGCCGGGCCGATCGTCGGCCTGCTGGCCGCGCAGTTCGGCTGGCGGCCGGCCTTCTGGATCGTGTGCGCGATCGGGCTCGCGTGGGTCGTCGTGTGGATGACGTCGACGTCGGACCGTCCGGCCGCGCCGGCCGGCGATGCGCCGGATGCGCGTGCAGCAACGCGTGCGGCATCGCCCGCCCACGCGCCCGCGGCGGCGGCCGCGACGCCGGCGCACACGCTGTCGCACTACGTGCGCCAGCCGCGCATCATCGCGACGGCCGCCGCATTCTTCAGCTACAACTACGTGCTGTTCTTCTTCCTGAGCTGGTTCCCGAGCTACCTCGTGCGTGCGCACCATCTGAACATCAAGGAGATGAGCGTCGCCACCGTCGTGCCCTGGCTCGTCGGCACGGTCGGCCTCGCGTGCGGCGGCGCGATCTCGGATGCGCTGTACCGGCTCACCGGCAACCTGCTGCTGTCGCGCCGGATCGTGCTCGTCACCTGCCTGCTCGGCGCGGGTGCTTGCGTGGCCGTCGCGGGCGCCGTGCAGTCGACGCAGGGCGCGGTCGCACTGATGTCGGTGTCGCTGTTCTTCCTGTACGTGACGGGCGCGATCTACTGGGCGATCGTGCAGGACGTCGTGCATCCGACCCGCGTCGGCGGCGTCAGCGGCTTCCTGCATTGCATGGGCAGCCTGTCGGGCGTGATCGGGCCGGCCGTGACCGGCTTTATCGTCGAGCGCAGCGGCTCGTTCGCGTCCGCGTTCGTGCTGGCCGGCGCGATCGCCCTCGCGGGCGCGGTGCTGGCCGGCGTGTTCGTGCGCAACGTGCGGCCGTCGAACGTGCTGCGCGAACGTACCGTGCACTGACTTTCCACCGCTGACGAAGGCCGCGCGGCGCCGCATGAACGGCACCGCGCGGCCTTGGCGTTTGCGCCAATCATCGCCCCCTCGAATATCTCCCATCCGATATCGCGATTTCCGGTATCGATCGCGCGCCTCTAGACTGGCTACGCGATGGCGATGCATCGCCGGCAGCACGGCGATGCGGCACGCCCCCCACAACAACGACATGGGAGAGATCGATGTCCGACCGGCATGCGCGCCGCGGCGCGCTCAAGACACTCGGCCTCACGGCCGGCACCGCGCTGCTCGGCGCAGCGCGCGTCGCCCAGGCGGCCACACCCGAAACCGGCGCGCTGCTGGCCAGCGGCGCGACGCACCTCGCCGAGCTCACCCGCCGCCTCGCAGCCGCGCCGAGACGGCGCGACTTCAAGACGGTGCCGATGATCGTCGAGCGCCCCGATCAATGGGATCACGCGGCGCTCATGGAAGTAATCGGCTATCGCGGCGGCCCGAAGCAGGTGTGGGACAACACCGAGCTCGGCGGCCCGTGGCTGAACCTGATGCGCAATGCACTGAACGCGCAGATCTGGGGGTTCGGTCATCCGGACTTCCTCGTCGTGTCGGCCACGCACGGCGCCGCGCATCTCGCGCTGTTCGACCAGCTCGCGTGGGACAAATACGGCCTCGCGAAATTCGCGGGCGCCGCGTTTCCAACCAACACGCTGCTCGCCGCGAAACCCGCGCAGTCGAAAGACGCGCACGACCACGAACTGGCCGACGGCGCATTCTCGTCGCACGACAACAGCATCGCCGCGCTCGAGCAGCGCGGCGTCGTGTTCCTGTCGTGCCACAACGCGATCTGGGAACTCGCCGAACGGCTCGACCGCGCAAGCGCAAATCCGGACAAGCTGCCGCTCGACGCCCTCGCCGCCGACCTGACCAACCATGTGATTCCGTCGGCGATCGTCACGCCAGGCGCGGTCGGCACGCTGCCCGAACTGCAGCACGCCGGTTTCACCTACGCGAAGTGAGGCGCGCCATGACATCGATCCGTACGCGCGCTCCGTTGCAACGCGGGTGGCGCACGGCGCTGCAGGCGGCGCTGGCTGCGCTCTGCTGCACGTCGGCGCTGGCGCTCGCCGCACCCGCCGCCCCTTCCACCAGCGTCTTTCCGCCGTGGCAGGACGGCCGCAACAACGACGCGACGAATCGCGGCCTCGAATTCACGGTGCCGCAGGTCGACGTGCTCGCCGATTTCCATGGCGACCTCACCGCACCGAAGCTCGTCCTGTACGTCGGCGGCAATTACTTCTTCGCGATGGCGCCGCTCGTCGCGAAGTTCGAGGCCGATCATCCCGAATACCGCGGCCGCATCTACTGGGAAACGATCCCGCCCGGCCTGCTCGTGGAGCAGATTCACGCGGGCGGCACGATCACCGTGGGCAACATGACGTGGACGGTCAAGCCCGACGCGTATTTCGCGGGGCTCGGCAAGATCGACGACCTGATCGCGGACGGCACGCTCGAAGGGCCGGCCGTGCCGTACGTGACGAACCAGCTGACGATCATGGTGCGCGCCGGCAATCCGAAGCACATCGCGTCGCTGAACGATCTCGCGCGGCCCGACGTGCAGCTCGCGATGCCGAACCCGGCATTCGAAGGCGTCGCGCGGCAGATTCGCGCGTCGCTCGTGAAGGCCGGCGGCGATGCGCTCGCGCGCACCGTCTACGACGACAAGGTGCGGGCCGGCACGACCGAACTCACGCACATCCATCATCGGGAAACCGCGCTGTTCCTGATGCAGGGCCGCGCGGACGCCGGCGTGCTGTGGCAGTCGGAAGCGGCGTTCCAGGAACAGGTCGGGCATCCGCTGATGCACATCGACATCCCGGCCGCGCACAATACGACGGCGATCTATGCGGGCGCGATGGTGAAGCACGCGCCGCATCCGGAAGCCGCGCGTGCATGGCTGGCGTTCATCCGGTCGCCGGACGCATTCCGGATTTTCGCGCGCTACGGCTTCGGGCAATACGACGCGACGGCGCCGACGCCGCATCTCGCGCCGCCTCTCGCGCCACGGCAAGACCGGCCCGACGCGGGCTGAGCGCGCGAGCGCACGCGCAACAAGACAGACAACAAGGAGGGGACACGTGAACGATTCGGTCGACCTACCGCGACGCCGGTTCGCGCCGCTGCTGCTCGCCGCGGCCGCGCTGTTGGCCGGCCACGCCCGCGCGGACGACATCGCGCTCGGCAAGACGATCGCCACCCAGGGCACGACGACGGGCGTGGCCGCCTGCGTCGGCTGCCACGGTGCACAGGGTGAAGGCAACGCGGCCGCCGGCTTCCCGCGTCTTGCCGGCACGAACGCTGGTTACCTGTCCGTGCAACTCGCCGCGTTCGCGGACGGCAGCCGTCAGAACCCGGTCATGCAGCCGCTCGCGAAACAGCTGTCGCCGCACGATCGCGATGCGGTGTCCGCGTATTTCGAGAGCCTGCCCGCGCCGCCGGCGATCACGACGTCCGACGCCACGTCGATCGATCCGGCCAACACCGGCGCATGGCTCGCGACGCGCGGACGCTGGTCGCAGGGCCTGCCCGCGTGCGCGCAATGCCACGGCGCGGGCGGCCTCGGCGTGGGCGCCGCGTTTCCGCCGCTCGCCGGCCAGCCGGCCGCGTATCTCGCGGGCCAGCTGAACGGCTGGAAGCACGGCACGCGCGCACCCGGCCCGATGGCGCTGATGCCGATGATCGCCGGCAAGCTGTCCGACGCCGACATCGACGCGGTGGCCGCCTACTATGCGCGCGGCGGCGCCGCGAACGGAGAAAAACAATGATCAAGCGCACGAAGTTGATCCGCGGCGCGCGCGCCGCGCTGCTCGGTGCGGCCTGGCTGCCCGCGCTAGCCTGCGCGGCCGCGCCGCAGGACGCACCGGCCGCCGCTTCCGCCACCGCGGTGGCGCCGCTTCCCGCCGCGGCGAAGCCGTTCACGCCACCGCCCGAATCCGCGATCCCTGCCGACGACTTCGGCAAGACCGTGAAGCTCGGCGAGCAGATCTTCCTGCACACGCCCGAGTACGCGGGCAAGTACGTCGGCAACAAGCTGACCTGCGCGAGCTGCCACCTCGACGCGGGCCGCCGGCCCGATGCGGGCCCGATGTGGGCCGCGTACCTGCTGTACCCGGCCTACCGCAGCAAGAACGGCCACGTGAACACGTTCGCCGAACGCCTGCAGGGATGCTTTCGCTACAGCATGAACGGCAAGGCGCCGCCGGCTGGCGACCCGATCCTCGTTGCGCTCGAAACCTATTCGTACTGGCTCGCGAAGGGCGCGCCGGTCGGCACCCGGCTGCCCGGCCAGGGTTTTCCGAAACTGCCGCCGCCCGCGCAAAAGGCCGACTACGCGCGCGGCGCCGCCGTCTACACGCAGCACTGCGCGCTGTGTCACGGCGCGGACGGCCAAGGACGGTCGAGCGGCGACAAGCCGGTCTTTCCGGCGCTGTGGGGCGCACGCTCGTTCAACTGGGGGGCGGGGATGGGCGACATCCGCAACGCGGCCGGCTTCGTGAAGGCCAATATGCCGCTCGGGCTCGGCGGCACGCTGACCGATCAGCAAGCGTGGGACGTCGCGACCTTCATGGACAGCCACGAGCGTCCGCAGGACCCGCGCTTCACCGGCTCGGTGCAGGACACGCGCGCGAAATTCCACGACACGCCCGACTCGATGTACGGGCGCGAGGTGAACGGCCACGTGCTCGGTGCGCCGTGAGGTCCGCCCGCCGCGGCCTGCGTGGTCACGGATGCCAGCGATACACGACGAGGCTCGACCCGTTGTAGTTGTCCTTCGTGATCACGTATTCGCCGGTCGAGCGCCGGTACGCGCGGATGCCGTACATCGAGTCGACGTCGTTGCCGACGTCCATCGCGGACGTGTTCGAGTTCGTCAGCGTGGTGACGAGGCTGCCGGTGTTCAGGTCGAACACGTCGACGTTCGGCACCGTGTGCACGTAGCCGACGAACAGGTAGTGGCCGGCCGCCGCCATCGATTTCGGGTTCGCGCTCGTCAGGTCGATCGCCACGTTCGGCGTGCTCGTGTTGCCGGCCTTCCAGCCGCGATAGACCTCGATGTGCCCGTTCATCGCGGTCCAGTCCCAGCTGCCCGAGATGCCCTGCGCGAGGATCATCGTGTCGCTGTCGGCCTGGTAGATGATCCGCGTGAGCGGCAGCACCGTGCGCGGAATCTGGATCTGCTCCGGCGTGCCCCATGTCGGCTTGCCGGTCGCGTCGAAGCCCTTCATCGGATAGTGCGAGATGTTGTTGGTGCGATCGAGCCCGGCCCATACGTCGCCGTTGTCGTCGAGCGCGAAACCGGCCGTCACCTGCAGGGTCGTGTTGAACGGCTTGCCGGGGATCGAGCCGTCCGGAATCGCGATATAGCCGCTCGCGTTGTTGAAGTGATAGAGGTTGTAGTTGCCCGGGTTCTGCCCGGTCGCGACGAGCATCCGGGTGCCGTTCACCAGCGCGAGCTGCCCGAAATGCTGGCCGCGCTGGTAGTCCTTCATGTCGAGGCGCGGGTCCTTCGGATAGGTGAACGGATCGATCGTGTTCGCGACGAACGTGCCGCCCGCCGTACCGGTATAGACGTTGTTGCCGCTGTAGAAGAACGCGCCGTCGGTCGCCGGGTCGGGCGCGGCGGCGCCCTCGAAATTCAGCGCCTGCAGCTTCCATTGCAGCACGCCCGTCGGGCCGTACGAATGGAGGTCGGTGCTGCCGTTGCGCCCGAGATCCCAGCCGCCGCCCCACGCGTTGTTCAGCACGTACAGGTTGCCGGCCGCGTCCTTGCCGATGCCCGCGACGCGCGTGAAGCGCTTGTCGCCGACCTGCCCCTTGATGCCCGACGTCGTGTCGAGATAACCGCCCTGCACGCCGAACGTGCCGACCTGCACGGGCTGGCCGGCGAGCGTGTAGATCTTGATGTTCATGTCGGGGCCTTCGTCGCCCACCAGCATCTGTCCGCTCAGCGCGTCGAAATACAGCGACGCCGGCCGCGCGCGGGCCGCCATCTGGATCGTGTTCATCGCCGTGCCGGCCGGGCTGAACTGCGCGACGATGCCCGCGCTCTTGCGTGCGACCCACAGGTTGCCGCCCGCGTCGAGCGCCAGCGCGCCGGGCCCCGCTACGCCGATGTCGCGCTGCCACACGCCGTCCGTCGTATACACACGCACGCGGTTGCCGTAGAAGTCGCTCACGTACAGCAGGTTGCCGGTCGTCGCGAGGCCGGTGATCACGTCCGCGTACTGGATGCCCGTCCACGTGCTGACCGGGATGCGCAGGTCGCGCTGGTTCGTGCTGCGGTTGTAGCGGCCGACCGAGCCGCTGCCGAAGGTGCGGTTGTAGCCGAGCGCGACGAACAGCGAGTTCGCGTTGCCGGTGATCGCGCCGCCCTGGAATTCGTCGTGGATGCCGATCGTGCCGAGCGTCTGCCCGTTCTGGTAGATCGCGACGCCGCCGGCATTCTCGTCCCAGCGCGACGCCGTATAGATCACGCCTTCGGGCGCGACCCACAGCGAGCGCGCACCGTTGCCGACGTGCGCGGCCACCGTGCCGAACGTGTTCGCGAGCCAGTCCGTCGTGTATTGCGCTTGTGCGTGACTGACCGGCGCCAGCATTGCCATGCACAATCCAAGCAATGCCGCGCGAATTTGTTTCGATAACATGAATGATGCTCCCGGACGATCGCCTGTCGATACTCTAGTTCGACGCGTATGAAATATTGGTGATTTCTGCAAAAACCCGTTCATTTCCACCACGAATGACTCATTACGTTCTTTTACCGCGTGACAGTGGTTGGCCGACGCCGGAGCATCCCGGGACCAGCGCCTGGGCTCCCGCCGGACAGCGCTGTGGCGATTCATCATTACCGGCACTTTGTTCCGAATTTCCTAATGCAAATGCGTCATTTTTTCTGATACACGCACATTGAATTTCCATTGCCGGCAAATCGACTCGATGATTACAAATCGAAATTAAAATGAAAGAGAAAAAATATTATCCGCAGCATGTTGCATTGCCGGGAAAATCGTGAAGAAGTGAAATAAGGCGGGGCGCGGCGGAATACGGTTGCCGACGAAGACGGAGGGATAAACGAAGGTGGGCCGCACGTGCGGCGAAGCGTGATGCGGGCCGTGTTGAATAGAGAATGGAGAAGGCCGTACGCCGGCCCGGCGTGCGACCGGCGGCCCGCAGCGCGCGCGGGCGGCCGGTCGCGCGCGTGGCGTCAGAACTTCTGGCGCAGGCCGAGGCTGACGATCGCCTGCGACCGCGAATCGGACGAGTGGCCGTTCGCCTTGTCCGACACCGACGCGGTCGCGGCCACCGGCCGACCGAGTGCGTCGAGCGTCGTGCCGGACGCACGCTGGTAGGCGCCGAGCAGGTACACGCTGGTGCGCTTCGACAGGTCGTAGACCGCGCCGAGCGTGACGTTGTGATACTGCGCGCGGTTGTCGATGCCGTCGACGTCACTGCCGCGCGTGTAGCTGTAGCCGGCGAACAGCTGGGTCTGCGGCTGCACGTTCCAGCGCGTGAACACGCCCGCGACGTTGAACGTCGCATGACCGTTGAACAGCGACTGCGCGCCGCTGCGGTACTGCACGTTGCTGTAATTCACGCCGACGACGGCCGGGCCGAAGTCGTACGTCGCGCCGGTCGCGATGACCTGCTGCGACTGCGCGCTCGCATAGCCTTCGTTGATCGACGAGTTGAACAGCCCGTCGTCGGTGCTCTGCCATTTGCCGGCCGTCGGATCGGTCGCGCCCGTCTTGCTGTTGTCCGAGCGCTCGTAACCGACGCCCACGCGCAGCGGCCCCGCCGCGTATGCCGCGCCGACGCTCCACGTGTTGCGCTGCTTCATGCTGCCCGGCTGGCTGCCGAAGCCGTACAGCGCGCCGAACGTGAAGCCCGCGTAGTTCGCGCTCGTGTACTTGATCGAGCTGTCGACGCGTGCGGTCTGGTCGAGGTCGTCGATGTCGCCCGGGTGCGCGCCGAACCCGCCGATGAACGACGACGGGCCGACCGGGCTCACGAAGTCGTTGAGCGACGTGTACTGGCGGCCGAGCGTGACCGTGCCGTAGCGGTTGCTGCCGACGCCGACGAACGCCTGCCGGCCGAACTGGCGGCCACCCTGGCCCGACGTGCCGTTGGTGATGTCGAAGCCGTTCTCGAGCACGAACAGCGCGCGCATCCCGCCGCCGAGATCCTCGGAACCCTTGATGCCCCAGCGGCTGCCCGACAGGTTACCGGTGGTCAGGCCGACCTCCGAATGCCCGGTGTAGGCGCCCGGCGAGCCGACCCGTTCGTTGCTGCGATAGGTCACGCCCGCGTCGACGATGCCGTACAGCGTGACGGAGCTTTGCGCGGATGCGATGCCCGCGAGCGAGAGCAGCAGCGGTGCTGCGATCAGTTGCTTGTTCATGGTTTTTAGCGTCTCCGGGCGGTCAGCCCGTTGTTCTATGCGAGTAACGCGTGCGGCCGGCGAGATACGCCTGCATGCGAGGCCGACGGCGGTCGCACGCGGGAACGCGCGCGTGCGATACGCGCGCGGCACGTCGCGGCGAGCATGCCCGCCGAGGCCGCCATGGTAGATGGAACCGGTTCCGTTCGATAGCGCAATAATGAAAACAGCTTCTTGCCGATTTCGAGATAATTTGTCGCGCGACGAACGTCGCTGTACGGCGTGGAGCCGCGCGCCCGATAATCGAGCGCGCATCTGCCATCGGGAGTCTCCGTCATGCCTGAAACCACCCCCGCTGATCTTCGCCGCCGCCGCAGCCCGTGCTGCTCGCGCTGTATCGGCGTCATGCTGCGTAGGGGCGTCGGCACGCGTATCGCATCGTTCGCGACGAGCGCGCGATGAGAATCGCCGCGCCGCCCCGCGCCGGCGCCCCCGGCCTGTCGCTCCGGCAACTCGACCGCACGGATCTCGACGCGTGGTACGCGTACCTGTCGAACCCCGACGTCGTCCGCCACACGAGCTGGAACCTGCATTCGCGCGACGACCTGCTGCCGCTGTTCGACGGCATCGATTCGGCCCAACCGGATTCGATCCGCCGGCTCGCGATCGTCGATGATGCATCGGGCGCGCTCGCCGGGACGATCGGGCTGCATACGGTGTCCACCGCGAACCGCTCGGCCGAGATCGCGTACGACCTCGCGCCGTCGCACTGGGGGCGCGGCATCGCGAGCGCGGTGTGCGCGAGCGTCACCGCGTGGGCATTCGCCGAAGACGGCTTCATGCGCATCCAGGGCGTCGTGCTGACCAGCAACGCCGGCTCCAAGCGTGTGCTGCAGAAATGCGGCTACCGGTACGAGGGATTGCTGCGCGCCTACCGGATGGTGCGCGGCGTGCCGGGCGATTTCGCGATGTACGCGCGCATCGCGACCGACTGAAGCGCCGGCCGACCGATGGCCGACGCTCGACGCGCGGGTCCACTCGCCGTCGGCGCGATTGGACGCGCCACGCCGAATTGGCGACAATCGCCGCTCCCCGCCTCGACTTCCTCGCCATGAAAATCGCCGCGCTGTCCGACATCCACGGCAACCTCGCCGCGCTCGACGCGGTGCTCGACGACGTGCGCCGCCGCGGCGCCGACCTGATCGTCAACCTCGGCGACATCGTGTCGGGCGCGCTCCATCCGGCCGAGACGGCCGATCGCCTGATCGCGCTCGACCTGCCGACCATCAAGGGCAATCACGAACGGCAACTGCTGAGCGGCGATCGCGAAACGATGCGGCTCTCCGATCGCTGGGCGCACGACACGTTGCGCGACGACCATCGCGCGTGGATCGCCGCATTGCCCGAACGCCTGACGCTCGACGACGACGTGCTGATGGTGCACGGCACGCCCGCCAGCGACCTCGTTTATTTCCTCGAAACGGTGACGCCCGACGGCTGCCGCGCGGCGACGCCCGATGAAATCGCGCAGCGTGCGGGTGACGCGCCGGCGTCGCTGATTCTGTGCGGCCACACGCATGTCCCCCGCATCGCGAAGCTCGACGACGGCCGGCTGATCGTCAATCCGGGCAGCGTCGGGCTGCAGGCGTACACGGACGATCAACCGCATCCGCACCGGATCGAAACGGGCTCGCCGCATGCGCGCTACGCGATGGTGTCGCGCACGCCGGCCGGCTGGCAGGCCGAATTCCACGCGGTCGAATACGACTGGCACACGGCCGCCGACACCGCGGCAGCGCGCGGCCGCGACGACTGGACCGTCGCGCTGCGCACCGGCCGGTGCTGACGGATCCCGCGCGATCCGGCCGTCGCATCACACATCACGCAGCATTCGCCAGCGTCAGCCGCGCTTCGAGCCCGCCGCCATCCGTCCGGTTGCGCAACGTGAGCGTGCCGCCCATCGCGAGCGCAAGCTGCCGCGCGATCGCGAGACCGAGCCCCGTACCGCCCGTCTCGCGATTGCGCGACGTCTCCACGCGCCGGAACGGTTCGAACACCGCGTCGAGCTGATCGTCCGGAATGCCGGGCCCGCGATCGCGCACCGCAATGACCGCGCCGCCGCCTGACGCCGCCTGCACGTCGATCTCGGCCGCGCCCGCAAACTTCAGCGCGTTGTCGACGAGGTTGCCGACGATCCGGCGCAGCGCCTTCGGTCGCGTGACGAGCGCGAGCGGGCCGCCGCTGTGCAGCGCGACGTCCTGCCCCGCATCCGTGTAATCGCACACGATGCTGTCGAGCAGCGCATCGAGATCGATGCGGCGCGCGGCTTCATCCGTGCCGTGCAGCGTGCGCGCATAGGCGACGCCCTCCTTCACCAGATGCTCCATCTCGATCAGGTCCTGGCGCAGCTTCGCGCCCTGCGCGTCGTCGTCCATCACGTCGACGCGCAATCGCATGCGCGTGATCGGCGTCTGCAGGTCGTGCGAGATCGACGCGAGGATCTGCATGCGTTCGGCCATGTACTGCGCGATGCGGTCCTGCATCGCGTTGAACGCCCGCGCGGCACGCGCGACTTCGGACGGCCCGCCCTCGTTCAGGCGTTCGCCCTTCAGGTCGGGGCCGAGCGCGTCGGCCGCCCGCGCGAGCTGGTTCAGCGGCCGCGTCGCGAGCCGCACCGCGAGCCAGCAGCACGCGGCCAGCACCGCGAGCTGCAGCGCGAGCACCACCGGCAGCCAGCCCGACAGCGGCACCGTCGACATCGGGTGGATGTCGATCGTCAGCGGCGAGCCGTCGGTCAGGCGCAGATGCACCTGCAGATGCTCGCGATCGCCGGGGATCGCGTTCGCGGTCAGCGGGTAGTCGCCGCCGATGCCGTCCGAGATCGACCGCTCGACGCGCGCCGACAGCCGCGCCTCGGACGGCGTGCCCGTCTCGCCGGGCCCGAGGATGAACACGTAGCTGCGCCGCGCGAGACGCGGCAGCCATGCGGCGCGCTCGCCGGGCGGCAGGTGGTCGAGCAGCGCGACCGAACTCGCGACCTCGCGCTCGATGTAGCCCATCATCAGGTTGGTGGTCGCCTGGTCGCGCTCCATCACCGTGAGCCAGAACGACAGCGTCTGCGCGAGCGCGAGGCCCACGCACAGGATCAGCGCGAGCCGCGCGAACAGCGAGCGCGGCCAGTGCCACAGGGTGCGCGCGCTCATGCGTCGCCTTCGACCGTGGTCACCGCCGACGAGAACACGTAGCCCTCGTTGCGCAGCGTCTTGATGTAGCGCGGCTCGCGCGCGCCGTCGCGCAGCCGCTGGCGCAGCCGGCTCACGAGCAGGTCGATCGACCGGTCGAACGGATCGGACTGGCGGCCCTGCGTGAGGTTGAGCAACTGGTCGCGCGTCAGCACGCGCTGCGGATTGTCGAGGAACACGCGCAGCAGCCGGTATTCGGCGCCGCTCAGCGCGACCAGCGTGCCTTCGGCGTCGAGCAGGTGACGCCCCGTCGTGTCGAGCCGCCATTCGCCGAACGCGAGCATCTCGGCCGTCTCCGTCACCTGCATGCCGGGCGGCAGCATGCGCGCGCGGCGCAGCACCGAGCGGATCCGCGCCAGCAGCTCGCGCACCGCGAACGGCTTCGCGAGATAGTCGTCGGCGCCCATCTCGAGGCCGATGATGCGGTCGGTTTCCTCGCCGCGCGCGGTCAGCATCAGCACCGGCACCGTCCGGAACTTGCCGGCGCGCAGGTCGCGGCACAGCGTGAGGCCGTCCTCGCCGGGCAGCATCAGATCGAGCACGATCAGGTCGGGCGCGCCATCCTCGAGCACGTTGCGCATCTCGCGGCCGTTCGCGGCGAGCGACGCGCGCATGCCGTTCTTCTCGAGGTAGTCGGCGATCAGTTCGCGGATCGCGCGATCGTCGTCGACGATCAGTACGTGGTCGATCTTGTCCATGAGTCGGGGTCGGGGTCGTGAGGTTGCGGCTGGCGATGTCCGCCTTTATACCGCACCGCGGGCACGCATTTGTATCCCAATGTATCGCGCCGCCGCGACGACACACAACATTGCACGCACGCGGCTCGCCGGACACATCGCAGATACGTCGGCGCGGCCCAATGAGGGCTGTCGAAACCAGTCCGGCCGACGCGATCGCGCGGCGGCCGGCCGAACCGGAGAACCGCCATGCTGCCCAGACTCAAGACTGCCGCCCTCGTGATCGCGCTCGCCGCCACGGCCGGGCTCGCCGCGTTCGCCGGCACCCGCGACGACGCGGGCATGACGGCCTCGCTCGCCGGCACGCCGGCGCCCGACTTCACCGGCATCGAGCGCTGGCAGAACAGCGCGCCGCTCAAGCTCGCGCAGCTGCGCGGCAAGGTCGTGCTGGTCGATTTCTGGACCTACTCGTGCATCAACTGCATTCATACGATTCCGTACGTGAACGACTGGTACCGGAAGTATCGCGACCAGGGGCTGGTCGTGGTCGGCGTGCATACGCCCGAGTACCCGTTCGAACGCGATCCGAAGAACGTCGCCGATGCGCTCAAGCGCTTCGACATCCAGTATCCGGTCGCGCAGGACAACCGCTACGACACGTGGCGCGCGTACGGCAACCAGTACTGGCCCGCGCTGTACCTGATCGACGCGAACGGGAAGATCGTCTATACGCGCTATGGCGAGGGCGGGTACGACAAGACGGAGGCGGCGATTCGCGAGGCGCTGGCGCAGGCGCATGCTGGCGAAGGCACGAAGGGCGCGACGCGTACGCAGTAACGGGCGCCGCCGGGGGCGCGGCATGCGCCCCCGGGCGATTCACCGCCGCTCACTTGAGCTTCGCGTCCGCCTCCGCCAGCATCGCCTCCCCGATCGCGAGATGCCCGTCCGCGATCAGCGCGTCGCCCGCGCCGCGGATATCGTCGACCGCCTTGTTCTGCCCGAGCTTGCGCTTGCCGACGAGCCGCGTGATCTCGATCTGCAGACCGACGATCGACTGCAGCATCGTGTCGAGATAGTCCTTCGGCGCGTCGGCCATCTTCCACGGCGCCGGCTGCGACGCCTCGTGCGTGCGGGTCAGCCGCGCGACCACGCCGCGCACGAACTTCTCGTCGTCGCGCACCGTGATGCGGCCGTGCGCGTGCACGACCACGTAGTTCCACGTCGGCACCTGCCGGTGCGCGACATGCTTGCTCGGGTACCAGTTCGGCGAGATGTACGCATCGCCGGCACGGAAGATCACGAGCACCTCGTCGCCGTTCACAACCTCCTGCCAGACCGGATTCGCGCGCGCGACGTGCGCATGCAGCTCGCCGAGGCCGCCGTCGCCCGGCAGCAGTTCGAACGGAATGTGGTTCGCGTCGAGCCCGCTCCTGCCATGCGTGATCAGGCTGCCGAACGGATGCTGGACGATCAGTTCGCGCAGCGCGTCGGGACGGGATTCGGCGAAATCGGCGGGGACATACATGGCGGCTCCACGGTCGGACAGGGTTCAGGAACGAACGGGCCTGAAACAGGCGCGTCATGCCCCGATTGTGAGCGCTAACTGGTTTATGCTGTAGAGCCGGTTTCGAACAATTTCAGCAGACCAGAATCATGGCCAGAACCGCCCGGATCGTCGAAATCCCGTCGCTCGGCGCGCTCGACCGCGCGGCCGGCGACCTGAGCCGCCAGCTCGCGCAGGCGTTGCGGGACGCGGTGCGCCGCGGCGACGTGCGGCCCGGCGACACATTGCCGTCCACGCGGCTGCTCGCGGCATCGCTCGAGGTCGCACGCGGCACCGTCGTCGACGCGTATGCGCAGCTCGTCGCCGAAGGCTTCCTGGAGTCGCGCGGCGGCGCCGGCACGCGGGTCGCGAACGCGCTGGCCGAGCCGCCGGCGGCCGGCGAACCACCGGCCGCGCGACCGCGCGCCGCGCACGCCGGCCTGCCCGAGCCGGCCGCGACGTTCGCGCGGATCGCCCGCGAATTCCGTCCGCTGCCGGCCGCGCCGTTCGCGATCTCGGTGCCGGTCGGGCTCACCGCGCCCGACGACATCTGGCGCCGGCTCGGCAACCGGCTGCGCGCACGCGGTGCCGGTGCGCCGTCCGGCTATGCGGATCCACAAGGCGCGTTACCGCTGCGTGAAGCGATCGCCGATTACGTGCGCCGCTCGCGCTCGGTGCGCTGCAGCGCCGATCAGGTCGTGATCACGAGCGGCACGCAACAGGGGCTGCACCTCGCGAGCCAGGTGCTGCTCGGCGCGCACGATCGCGCGTGGGTCGAGAATCCCGCCTATCGCGGCATCACCGCGCTGCTCGAGAGCACCGGGCGCCGCGACGCGATGGTCCGCGTGCCGGTCGACGCGGACGGCATCGACGTCGAGGCCGGCATCCGCGTCGCACCGGACGCACGCGCGGCATTCGTCACGCCGTCGCACCAGTACCCGCTCGGGATGCCGATGAGCATGGCGCGGCGCAACGCGCTGCTCGGCTGGGCGCGCACGCATCGCGCCTGGGTGGTCGAAGACGATTACGACAGCGAGCTGCGCTACGAAGGCTATCCGTTTCCGTCGCTGCAGGGGCTCGACCCCGATCGCGTGGTCTATCTCGGCACCTTCAGCAAGATCCTGTTTCCGTCGCTGCGGCTCGGCTACGTGATCGCGCCCGACGATCTCGTGCCGGCCTTCTGCGGCGCGCGCGTGCTGATGGATCGCCATGCGCCGACCGCCGATCAGCACGTGCTCGCCGCGTTCATCGCGGAAGGCCATCTCGACCGCCACATTCGCCGCGTGCGCGGCGTCTACGCGGAACAGCGCGCGCTGCTGATCGACACGCTCGGCGCGCGGCTGCCGCGCGAGCGCGCCTGGGTGCAGCCGGGCGATCAGGGCATGCACGTCGTGCTGTGGCTTGCGCAAGGGATCGACGATCTCGACGTGGTGGCGCGCGCCGCGCAGGCGGGCGTCGCGGTGCGTGCGGTGTCGCCGATGTTCGCGCCGGGCACCGAGCGTCCGGGCCTCGTGCTCGGTTTCGGCGGGTTCGATCGCGCGCGGATGGAAGCGGCCGCCCAGCGGCTCGCGGATGTAGTGGGCGACGCGGCCGGCGCCGATTCATCGGACGAATCGCGATGACGCGACGACCAAAGGTTGTCCGCGGGCAACAAACGTAATCGTCTGTAAATCCTGCAAGAAAACCGGCATTTTGGCCACAGCCAACGTTGCGCGGTTTGCTAGGATCGCGCCTTTTCCGAACGCGCTCCTGCCGCCGTGAATCGCTTCGTGCCGTTTCTCCGCAACCTTTGGCTTCGCTGCCGTGACGGCGCCCGCGCGCTGGGCGTCGGCACGTGGCGACGCCTGAGCCATCCGACGCGCCGCGGCGTCGCGCTGACGCTCGCCGCGATACCTGTGCTCGGCCTGCTGGTCCTGCTCGCGTTCGTGCCGTTCACGCCGAGCATCGGCGACATCCGCAAGGCGCGCATCGACCGTCCCGCGCGCGTGCTGTCGGCCGACGGCCAGCTGGTCGCCGAGTTCCGGCCCGTCAACCGCGAATGGGTGCCGCTCAAGCAGATCTCGCCGCACATGGTCGACGCGCTGATCGCGACCGAAGACCACCGCTTCTACGCGCATCACGGCATCGACTGGCGCCGCACGCTCGCGGCCGGCCTGCATACGTTCTCGGGCAGCCGCCAGGGCGGCTCGACGATCACGCAGCAGCTTGCGCGCAACCTGTATCCGGATGAAGTCGGCCGCGCGCCGACGCTCACGCGCAAGATGAAGGAGCTGATCACCGCGTTCAAGATCGAGACGGTGTACAGCAAGGACGAGATTCTCGAGACGTACCTGAACACCGTGCCGTTCCTGTACAACGCGTTCGGCGTCGAAATGGCCGCGCGCACCTATTTCGGCAAATCGGCGGACCAGCTCGACATCGTCGAAAGCGCGACGCTCGTCGGGATGCTGAAGGGCAATAGCTACTACAACCCGGTGCTGAATCCGGAGCGTGCGGTCCAGCGCCGCAACACCGTGCTCGCCCGGATGGCGGCGATGGGCATGCTGTCGCCGCAGCAGCTCGCGCGATTGCAGCGCCGGCCGCTGCGCGTCGACTTCGAGCCGCAGACGGCACAGCCCGGCCTGGCCCCGCACTTCGCGGTGCAGCTGCGCAAGTGGCTGATCGCATGGGCCGACCGGAACAACTACGACCTCTATTCGGACGGCCTCGTCGTGCGCACGACGCTCGATGCACGGCTGCAGGACATGGCGACGCAAGCGCTGACCCGGCAGACCGAACGGCTGCAGGCGGTCGCCGACGGCGCGTGGCGCGGCCCGTCCGGCTGCGGGCTGCGCAACGACCTGTTCCGCGGCTTCATCCGGCAGACATCCGACTACCGCGACGCGCGCGATGCAGGGCTCGCCGATGCAGCGGCACTGAAGCAGCTCGGCGCGAATCGCGCGTTCATGCAGGCGTTGTGCGAGCGCAAGACGCAGGTGCAGGCCGGCTTCGTCGCGATCGATCCGCGCAACGGCGCGATCCGCGCATGGGTCGGCAGCCCGGATTTCGGCAGCGAGCCGTTCGATCACGTCATGCAGGCGCGGCGCCAGCCGGGCTCGACATTCAAGCCGTTCGTCTATGGCGCCGCGTTCGCGGACGGGATGCGGCCGGGCGATACGTTCGTCGACCGCCCCGTCGCGATCCCGATCGGCGCGCACGCGATATGGCGGCCGACCGATGCGGAGCCGCCGACCGACGCGCCGATGACGCTGCGCGACGCGCTCGCCCTGTCGCGCAATCGCATCACCGCGCAGGTGATGCAGCGCGAAGGCGCAGCCAGGGTCGCGCAGCTCGCGCGCGCGATGGGCGTGCGCGACAGCCCGCTCGACGCGGTGCCGTCGCTCGCGCTCGGGACGAGCCCCGTCACGCTCAAGGAGATGGTGTCCGCGTACGGGACGATCGCAAACCGCGGCGTGTACGTCGCGCCGCAGATGATCACGCGCATCGAGGATCGCGACGGCAAGGTGCTCGCCGCATTCGGCAGCGCGCCGCCCGAACGCGCGCTGCCGGTGGCCGCGGCGCAGACGCTGGTCGACGTGATGCGCGGCGTCGTCGATTACGGGACCGGTGCCGACATTCGCTCGCGCTACGGGATTCGCATCGACGTCGCGGGCAAGACCGGCACGACGCAGGACAACACGGACGGCTGGTTCATCCTGATGCATCCGCAACTGGTGGCCGGCGCGTGGGTCGGCTTCGACGACGGCAGCGTGACGCTGCGCAGCGACTACTGGGGTGCGGGCGCACACAGCGCATTGCCGATCGTCGGTTCGTTCTACGATGCGGCGCTGCGAGCGCGGGCAATCGACCCGCATGAGCAGTTCTCGCCCGACTTCCGGCCGCGCAGCGCACCGGCGCCGGCACCGAAGCGGCGTCCGCATCCCGGCCTGTTCGACTGGTTGAGAATTTTCCGCTGACCGCTGCGCGAAGTCGCTCGACGCGGGCGGCAGGCGGCAGACGGCCGGCGTGACCGCGTGAGCGATCCGCCGGCCGGCCGTTACGGCAGAAAGCGCGCTCAGCCCGCCGCGAGCGTCGCGGCCAGTGCGTCGAATTCCGGCGCCCACGCCGCGCGCCATGCGGCCTTCGTGTCATCGTCAACCCACGCGCCGTCGATCCCGTTCAGCATGAGCTGCTTCAGGTCGGCGGTCGCGAAGCCGAAATGGCTGAACATCAGCTCCCACGCCTCGGACGGATTCACCTTGTGCAGCGTCGGATCGTCGGTATTCGGATGGATCTTCAGCCCGAGGCCCGGCATCTTGCGCATCGGATGCCGTTCCGCCCATTGGTCCGGCGGCAGCGTGCGCAGGTAGTACGAATTGGTCGGCACGACCGTGAAGACGATCCCGCGCTCCGCATAGCGCGCGCAGAGCTCGGGGTTGTCGACGATCGTATAGCCGTGATCGACGCGGTCGACGTGCAACAGATCGACGGCCGTCTCGACGTTGCGCCACGGCATCCCGAACTCGCCCGCATGCGCAGTGGTGCGGAAGCCGGCCGCACGCGCGTCGCGATACGCCTTCCAGAACAGCTCCGGCGGTCGGTCGTTCTCGCGATAGTCGATCCCGAGCCCCGCGACTTCGTCCGCGCGATTCGCCTTCATCCAGTCGACGATCGCGACCGCTTCGTCCGGGTCCTGCTCGCGATCGATGCTTGGAATCAAGCGGGCGCCGATCCCGAAATCGCGCGCGGCATCGCGCATCCCCGTCACGATCGCGGCCTGCGCGTCCGCATATGGAATGCCCGACACGCGCACCGTACCCGTCGGATTCCAGAAGAATTCCGCATGCCGGACATTGTGCGCGGCCGCATCCTCGAGATACTCGTACGCGATCCGCCGCAGGTCGTCGGGGCGCGTGAGCAGGTATTGGTCGAGCGCGCGCAGCACGTGCAGCACGCCGACCGGCTTCTCGCCGCGCGCATAGAACGCGTCGATCTCCGCGCGCTCGATCGGTGCGCCGCTGCGCTGCGCGAGTGCGACGAACGTGTCGTGCCGCACCGCGCCGAGCAGGTGGCAATGCAGCTCGACCTTCGGCAGCGCGTGGAAGAAGGCCCGATGAGCGGCCGTGATTTCGATGCCCGTGCGCGCGGCCGGGACGTTGCCTGGTGTTTCCTTCATCAGAATTTGCTCCGAGAAACCCCGCCATTGATGGCGGGAAGGAAAGGAGTGCTGTTGACAGGCAGCTTCTTCCACGGGTTAGGATCACCGGCATGATTCTTGTCTACCGCTATCGCGTGAAGTCGCTCAACGGACTGCTCAACACGCAGAGCCGTGCGGTGAACTACGTCTGGAACTTCTGCAATGACACGCAGAAGCACGCGCTCAAGTGGAGCAAGAAGTGGCCGACGGGTTTCGATCTGAACGTGCTGACGACGGGGAGCAGCAAGGCGCTCGGCATCCACTCCGGCACGATCAACGCGACGTGCGAGCAATATGCGAAGTCGCGCAGTCAGCACCGTCGGCCCTGCCTGCGCTATCGCGGCAGGAAATCGCTGGGCTGGGTGCCGCTGAAGGGGCGTGACCTGAAGCGCGAAGGCGATGCGTTTCGTTTTGCCGGCAACACGTTTCGGGTATTCCACAGCCGGGCGCTTCCCGAAGGCAAGATCAAGGATGGGACCAACTTTGCGCAGGATGCACGCGGCAACTGGTTTCTCAACATCGTGATCGAGATGCCCGATATGCAGGCCCGCCCGGTCCGTTCCGGTGTTGGCATCGATCTCGGCCTGAAAGACTTCGCCACACTTTCGACCGGCGAGAAGCTGCCCAATGACCAGTTCGGTCGACGAGCGGCGGAAAAGCTGGCGAAAGCGCAACGGGCGCGAAAGCACAAGCGGCATATCGCGAAGTTGCACGCCAAGGTTGCGAATGCCCGTGCCGATTTTCAGCACAAGCTCGCGCTCGATCTGGTGCGGCGTTTCGATTACCTCGCGGTCGGCAACGTGTCTGCCGCGAAGCTCGCCAGAACCAGGATGGCGAAGAGCGTCTACGACGCGTCCTGGTCGTCCTTCCGAAACAAGCTCCGTTACAAAGCGATCGCGCACGGAGCCACGTTCGAGGAAGTCGACGAAAGCGGTTCTACCCAGTCCTGTTCGGCGTGCGGATCGAAAGACAGCACGACGCGGCCGAAAGGTATCGCGGGACTGCGAATAAGAGAGTGGGCCTGCAGTGACTGTGGTGTCGTGCATGATCGTGATATCAACGCTGCGCTGAACATTCTCCGATGCGGACGTGCATCGCCAGGTGTGGGAATCACCTGCCTTTAGGCGGGTGAGGACGTCAAGTCTGTCTCTTTTTCGGTAGTGCCAATGCGTCGTGAATACCGTCTCTCAGTGCGGCTTCACGACGGTCCAGAAGTAGTAGCCGAGCGGCAACGCGAGCACGACGAGCCCCCACGACACGTCGCGCCAGCGGCCGGCCAGCAGCTTGACGAGCACGTAGCACAGCAGCCCGCCCGCGATGCCGGTGCCGAAGCTGTTCGACATCAGCGTGAGCAGCACCATCGACATCACGGGCAATGCATCGGTGAAGTCGTCGAAGTGGGTATGGCGGATCGTCGCGAACATCGACAGCCCGATCAGGATCAGCGCCGGCGCGGTCGCCTCCTTCGGGATCGCGAGCGCGACCGGCACGAACAGCAGCATCGCGGCGAACAGCACGGCCGCCGCCAGCGACGACAGCCCGCTGCGGCCGCCGGCCTCGACGCCCGCCGCCGATTCGATCAGCGCGGTCAGCGCGGGAATGCCGAACACGGGGCCGAACGTCGCGGCGAGCGAGTCGACCAGGAACGGCCGGTTGATGTTCGGCAGGTTCCCCTGCCCGTCGAGCAGGTTCGCCTTCGCGCCGACCGCGAGCGCCGTGCCGAGCGTCGAGAAGAATTCCGCCGCGAAGAACGCGAACAGGTACGGCGCGGCAGCCAGCGTCAACGCGCCGCGGAGGTCGAGCTTGAACGCGATCGGCGCGATGCTGTGCGGCAGCGACATGAACGACGCGGGCAGATGCGTGACGCCGAGCGGCACGCCGGCGGCGGCCGCGGCGAGAATCGCGATCAGGATCGCGCCGGGCACCTTGCGCGCCTGCAGCACGATCGCGACCGCGAGACCGATCAGCGCGACGAGCGCGCCCGGCCGCGAGAAATCGCCGAGCGCGAACGCGTTGGTCTTCGCGTTCGCGACGACCATCCCTGCATTGCGCAGCCCGAGCATCGTCACGAACAGGCCGATCGATGCGCCGAGCCCGAGCTTGATCTGCACCGGAATCAGCCGCATCACGACGCCGCGCGCGCCGAAGATCGTCAGCAGGAAGAACAGCACGCCCGACACGCAGGCGATGCCGAGGCCCGTCTGCCAGCCGACATGTTCCGTCGTCGCGAGCGTCACGCCGATGATCACCGAGCCGCCGATGCCGGGGCCGACGAGGAACGGCAGGTTCGCGTAGAGGCCCATCAGCGTCGTGAACAGCACGAACACGATGATCGTCGCGGTCGTCGCCGCGCCGCGCTCCATTCCGCCCGTCGCGAGCAGCGACGGGATCACGACGAGCAGGTACGCGGCCGCGAGAAACGACGTGATGCCGGCGATCGTCTCGGTGCGCACGCTGGTGCCGCGCGCCGCGAGCGCGAAGCGTCGTTCGAGCCAGTTGGCCGGCGTACGCGCCGGCATCGTGTCAGTCGCTGACATGGTGGTTCTCCTGTGATTCCGATTATTGTCCTGTGTCGGTTCGCGCGGCGCGGCCCTATACTGCCGCGTACCGCACCCGACCGTTATTGCCCGATGTCGTCCGACCGCTCGTCGCTGTTACCCGCACTCACGCTGCGGCAGGTCCAGCACTTCGTCGTCCTTGCGCATGCGCGCAGCTTCACGCAGGCCGCGCAGGCGCTGTCGCTCACGCAGCCCGCGCTCACCGCGTCGATCCGCCAGATCGAGTTCCTGCTCGGCGGCCGCCTGTTCGCGCGCACCGCCCACCGGCTCACGCTGACCTCCGCCGGCGAGGCCGTGCTGCCGCTCGCCGAGCGGCTGCTGAACCAGGCGCGCGGCACCTTCGACGACATGACGCGGCTCATCGGCGAACGCATCCAGACCGTGCGGATCGCGTTCATCCCGTCGGTCGCCGGCCGCCTGCTGCCCGCGCTCAACGCACTGCGCGGCACGCATCCGGCGCTGCGCTTCACGCTCACCGATCTGCCGAACAGCGCACTCGTCGAAGCCGTGCGCGACGGCGTCGCGGATCTCGGCATCGGCGTGCGCGAACCCGACAGCGACGACGGCACGCTGCACTATCAGCAGCTCTTCGAGGACGAGATCGTGATCGTCGTGCGGCACGACGATCCGCTCGCGGGCGTGAAGAGCGTCACGTGGGCGAAGCTCGTCGACCGCGAGCTGGCCGTGTTCGTGCGTGGCAGCGTCAGCGAGTCGCTGCATCGCACCGGCGGCGCCGCGAAGCTGCGCCTGAACGTCGCGTACCGGATGGAATACACCGAACCGCTGTATGCGCTCGCGCGCAACGGCCTCGCGACCGCCGTGCTGCCGAGCCTCTACACGATGCATCTGCACGATCCCGAACTTGTCGCGCTGCGCGTCGAGAAACCGCGCGTCACGCGTGCGATCTCGCTGATCTCGCTCGCCGCCGACGATCGCGGCCCGCACGTGCGCACCTGCCGCGAGTGGATTGCGAAGCACATCTGATCCGGTTCGGCGCGCGACACGTCACGTTGCGTCACATTGCCTTCAGGGAAGCTTCGCGATGCGCTCGGCGAGCGTCGCGTAGAAGCGGTCCGCGTCGACCTCGTTGATCCACGTCGCGTTCGGCGCGCGGCCGCTGCGCCCGTTCCAGTCGACCACCGTCTCGCCGAGCGTCCACTGCCCGGTCGTCTCGACGACCACGTTCACCTTGCGCCCGTTGAACAGCGTCGGATCGACGAGATAGCCGACCGCCGTCGGGTCGTACATCGGCCCGTCGTCGACGCCGCGCCGCTTCTTGTTGTACGCGAGCTCGGCGTCCATGATGTCCGCGACGATCGCGCCGCAGCGGTTGCCGAGCGCACGGAACGGCGCGACGCGCGCCGGCGTGATCGGCGCCTTCACCGCGACGTCGCGCGGCAGCACGATGATCGGCACACCGCTGCCGAACACGACTTCGGCCGCCTGCGGATCGACGTAGATGTTGAACTCCGCGGCCGGCGTGATGTTGCCGCGCTCGAAAAACGCGCCGCCCATCAGCACGATCTCGCGCAACGCGCCGCGAATCTGCGGCGCTTCGACCAGCGCGGTCGCGATGTTCGTCAGCGGGCCGAGCGCGCACAGCGTCACGCTGTTCGGCGCCGCGCGGCTCAGCGTATCGACGAGGTACGACACCGCGTGCCCGGACGCGAGCGGCGCGCGCGGTTCGTGCAGCGCGACACCTTCGAGGCCGGTCTTGCCGTGCACGTTCGCGGCCGTCACGAGCTCGCGCACGAGCGGGCGCGGGCAACCCGCGAAGACCGGCAGTGTCTGCGTGCGGCCGGCCCAGTCGCGGATGATCCGCGCATTGCGTTCGGTCAGGTCGAGCGGCACGTTGCCGGCCACGGCAGTCAGCGCGCGCACGTCGAGGCGGTCCTGCGCGCCCAGCGCGAACAGGATCGCGATGGCGTCGTCCTGCCCTGGGTCGGTATCGATGATCACCGTGCGGCGCGCGGCGTCGCCGCCGGCCGCGAACGCGCCCGTTTCGGGCAGCAGCGCGGTGCCGGCCAGCGCGGCGGACAGTTTCAGGAAGGTGCGGCGGGATGCGATCGGATGGGTCATGGTCGGGCTCTCAGAATACGTGCCGCACGCCGAGCGTCGCCATCATCTGGCGCGTGCCGGTCGAGCGTGCGTACGCGAAGATCTGCGCGTGCTCCGCATCGCCGGCCGCCTGCTGCGCGATCACCGTCAGCGCGACGTCGGTGCGTTTCGACAGGAAGTAGTCGGCCTGCAGGTTCACCTGGTGCCATTTCGGCCGCTTGTCGATTACGTCGTACTTGCCGTTCGTGAACGCATACGCGGCACCGAGAAAGAGCTGCGGCGTCATCGTATAGACGACGTTCACGCCGACGTTCTGCAAGTGCAGATGCGAATTGTCGAGGTAATCGTAGCGCACGTCGGTAAACAGCGCCGCGAACTGCGCGCGGCCGATCGTGTAGAAGCCGCCCGTGCCCGCGATGCGCTGCCGGCTCGCGAACACCGCCGGCGACATCGCACTCTTCGCGAAGATCAGGAGCGGCGAACCATAGTCGTTCGCGATCGCGCCGTCCTGATTCGTGCTGCTGTATGGATGGTTGTACTGCGCGTAGACCACGCTCCAGCGCAGCGGGCCGCGCTCGTAGCCGAGACCGAAGCTGTACGCGCTGTTGTTCGCGAAGCCCGTCGCGTTACTGAAGCCGTACAGCGCGGTGAACTTCAGGCCGTAGTAGACGGGGCTCACGTACTTCACCGAGTTCTGCACGCGGATGTCGTTGTAGCCGTTGTCGTTGTCGCCGATGTTCACGCCGTTGCTCGCGATGATCACGGGCCCGATGTAGTCGTGGATCGCGTCGTACTGGCGGCCGAACGTCAGCGACCCGTAGGTGCGGTCGGCGAGGCCCACGTAGGCCATGCGCCCGAACTCGCGGCCGTTCTGCGCGGCGGTGCCCGTCATCACGTTGAAGCCGTTCTCGAGCTGGAAGATCGCCGACAGCCCCTGCCCGAGATCCTCCTTGCCCTTCAGCCCCCAGCGCGGGTTCTGGTTCGTGCCGGACAGTGCCTGCCAGGCGTTCTTGCCGCCCTGGTTGGTTGCGTACCCGACGCCGGCCGAGATGAGACCGTACAGCGTGATGCTGCTTTGCGCACCGGCATGGGTCGCGAAGGCGCCGAGCATCGCGAGCGGAGCGAGCTTGTAGAGAGTTTTCATGCGGGTCGTAGGGTCGGTGAGGGTCCGGGCGCGGCAGGATTTCCGCGAAACCGGACTCGACTATACGAACCCCGATCGGATAATAAAAGTTTGCTTTTCTTATGTCTCGATAAAACGGATTTATTCTTATCCGACCATCTCCCGCAGCGGCGGACCGGCGGCCGTCAGTCCGCCGTGTCGCCGTTCTTCGGCAACTTCGACCATGCGTTGCGCCCCGGCGCCGGCGACCATGCCGGACGCGTCTTGCGCGCGCTGTCGATCACGACCAGGTAGCGGCCGGCGATCGGCGTGATCTCGCGATCGTGGCGCAGCACCCACAGCGACTTGCCGGCTTCGACGCGCGCCTGATAGTCGTCGTCGAGAATGCCGTGCCGGTCGAGGAACGTGTTCAGCGACGCGGGAATCCGCACACAGCCTTTCGAGTGGCGGATGCCCAGCAACGCCTCGAGACGGTCGGGGTCGGTCGCGTGCATCTGGAAACGCATCGGCGACTTGCCGCCCTTGCCCCAACCGCGCTCGCCGTCCACCCAGCCGAAGTCGTAGATGCGCATGTCGCGCTGGCCGTAGCCGCGAATGCCGTTGTCGTTCGTCGTGCCTTCCGCGCGGAAGTCCATGTTGTCGGGCGAATGATGGAACACACCGAGCGGCGTCAGGAAGTGATCGTACTTGCCGGGCCAGCCGGTGCCGACCGGCGACGCGCCGATCATCAGCCACGGATTGGTCGGCGTCGCGCGGAAGTAGATGAACAGCGCCTGCACGTTCGGCGTGCGGTCGACCATCGCGACGTACTCGCCGGCCAGGTCGCCGAGGTTCGCATCGGCGAGGGCCTTCTGAAGGCGCACGCCGTACGCGCGCTGCTCGCTCGCGGGCACGTTCAGGCGCCGCGTGACTTCCTGCGTGAAGTCCTTGCGCATGTCGATCGCGCGCGCGGTTGCATTCTTCGCTTCGTCGGCCGACAGCGGCGGGTGTCGGCGCGGCGGCGTCGGCGCGGGAGCCTCGGCTTCGCTCGCCGGCGTGCCGGAAGCGGCCGATGCAGGCGATGCCGCGGATGCCGGCGATGCGGTGGACGCGGAGGATGCTGCTGATGCCGCGCTGGCCGGTGCAGCATGATTCACAGTGGATGCCGCTGATGCCACGCTGGCCGGCGCAGCATGATGCACGGCCGATGCCGCGGACGCCCCGCTGGTCGGCGAAGCATGATGCACGGCCGATGCCGCGGCTGCCCCGTTGGTCGGCGCAGCATGATTCACGGCGGATGCCCCGGACGCCCCGCTGGCCGGCGCAGCACGATGCACGGCCGATGCCGCGGATGCCCCGTTGGCCGGCGAAGCACGATGCACGCCCGATGCCGCCGATGACGGCGTGGCCCTCGACGACGCAGGTGCCGCCGAAGCAGGATGCGCGGGCGATGCAGTTGATGAGGATGACGTAGCAGCGGACGACGGCACGTCGGACGCGGCAAAGGCTGACCGCTCGACAAGCACGGAGATCGGGAGCGCGGCCGCGAGCCACACGGACGCGCCGACGGCGAGGGTACGGCAACGCGGCTTGGGCAACCGTCGCGTCAGGTCGGAAAGCATCATACGATCGAGGCCATCGGCCGATCCGGCCGCCGCACATGGCGAACGGCGCGTCTTCCGCACGAGCCATCGACACGCCGCAGGCATCGCATGCCTCGGCGCCGACGCCTCTTCGCGGTGGAGCCGTTCGCAGTGCAACACGTTCGGCACGATGGCGGCTAATGAGTCGTCAGGTCTTTCATTCTACCCGCGCGGACGACAATCGGCAGGGCCGAACCCCCGGTTTTGCGCTTCGTCACGCTTTGTTTCAACTGGTTGCCGATTGCTTCGCCGCCGCATGGCAGGCTGTTACGTTGTGCGTTTCGGCAACATGAAACCGCGGCAACGCGCGCTCGCATGCCGTACCCAACACACGAGCGCACCGCCGTCTCTATTTCGAAATCGCTTCGAGCGCGATGCCTTTGGTGCGCGGCCCCATGAGCCCGATCGCGGCCATCACGATCACCATCGCGCCGGCGATGAACGCGAACACGCCGAACGTGCCGAAGCCTTTCAGCACGGCCGCGATCACGAACGACGAGAAGATCGCCGAGAAGCGGCTCCACGAGTAGACGAAGCCCACCGCGCGTGCGCGGATCGACGTCGGGAACAGCTCGGCCTGATACGCGTGGAAGCTGTACGACATGATGTTGCTCGCGAGCGTGAGGCCGATGCCCAGCACGATCAGGAACGCGCCCACCGTCGTCTGGCTGAACAGCAGCCCGCAGACGACGATCGCCGCCGCCATCGCGACGATCACCGACTTGCGCTCGAAACGGTCGGCGATCACGAGGCCGATCAGCGGACCGAGCGGCGCCGCGAGCGCGATCACACTCGAATACATGAGGCTCGACGTGATCGTGATGCCCTGCTTGATCAGCAGCGTCGGCACCCAGTTCGCGAAGCCGTAGAAACCGACCGTCTGGAACACGTTGAAGATCGTCATCATGATCGTGCGGCGGCGATACGGCGGCACCCACATGTCGCGGAAGCTGCCGCGCGGCGGCACCGGCTCGGCCGGCGCGGGCGGCGGCAGCGGCCGACCGTATTCGGCTTCGACCTTCGCCTCGAGCGCGCGCATGATGCGGTCGGCTTCGTCGACGCGACCCTGCTGTGCGAGCCAGCGCGGGCTTTCCGGCAACGCGCGGCGAATCCACCACACGAACAGCGCGCCGTGCGCGCCGATCAGCACGACCCAGCGCCAGCCGTCGAGACCGAACGGCGCATGCGGCACGAGCAGGTATGCGAGGAACGCGACCACCGGCACCGCGACGAACCCGACTGCCTGCTCGCATGCGAATGCGCGGCCGCGGATCTGCTTCGGCACGAGTTCGGAGATATACGTGCCGATCGTGACCATCTCGACGCCGAGGCCAAGACCGACGACGAAGCGCCAGAAGTTCAATCCGCCTGCGGTGTCCTGGAACGCCATCACGACGTTGGCGGCCGTGTACCACAACAGCGACCACGTGAAGATCGCCCGGCGGCCGAAGCGGTCCGCGAGGAAGCCGCATGCGATCGTGCCGATGAAGAGGCCGGAGAACAGCGCGGCGATGAAGCTCGCGACGCCCGTGGTGCCGAACAGGCCGTGCGTCGTCGCGGACAGGATCCCGCTTTTCACGAGGCCCGGCGCGATGTAGCCGCTGTACAGCAGGTCGTAGAGTTCGAAGAAGAAGCCGAGACTCAGCAGCACGACGAGCTTCCAGACGCTGCGGGTCGGCGGCAGGCGGTCGAGGCGGGCTGAAATCGAGCCGGCGTCGATGGGGGCAGTTCGAATGGTGTCCGCTACGGAAGAGGGATCAGGCGCGGTCGATGCCATGGTGGCGAGTCTCCGGATTATTGATTGTCTTGGCGCTACCAGAGGGCGTTGGCAAGCGGCTTTGCGCATTTTAGCGAGGCGAGAGACTGAACACATCAATCGTTGAAGCACGGTCGCAGGCGACAATGCGCTGGACCCGCGGTGATCCACCGCTGCGTCGACGACCGCCCTGCGCACTCGATCCCCATTTATATACGTGATACGCGCCAGCAGTATGTAAATTTCGTAACTATCGATCCGGCTGATCGAGCACGCCGAATCGTCGAAACAGCGCTTCCCGGGTTCGGGAAATCGGCGTTCGCCCTGTTGGCACGGGCGCGAGCGGCCGTTTCGGGCGCTGCCGCCCGCGCCCCGTCGGCCGAATTCGCGCATATCTGTTCGAATTTCGTTCGACCCACACCCCGGTAACATGCTACCGGGCCAAACTCCCGGCTTCCGGGCGCCGTTCGGCGTCCGGCATTGTCGGCAAAACGTAAGCATTCCATGTCCATACAACGACTATCCACGTACGCACGCCGGATCGCGCTGTTCGCGTTGCTGCAGTTCGCAGCGCTCGCGACCGCGTCGGCGTTTCCGGGCGCCGCATCCGCGCCGAGCGCGAGCGGCGTCGGCGTCCCCGTGCCGACCATCTCGCTGAGCGACGCGGTTGCGCAGCTCAAGCAGATGCAGGTGCAACAGGACCGCATCAAGCAGCAGACGTCGAACGCGACCAACAGCAAGGAGCTCGACGGGCTTGGCGAAGCGACGCAGGAACTGAGCGCCGATGTCGAGAAGCTGCAGAGCGAGCTCGCGCCGCAGCGCACGCAGATCCAGGCTCAGCTCGACGTGCTCGGCCCGCCGCCGGCGCCGGGCGCATCGCCCGAAACGCCCGCGGTCGCGCAGCAGCGGGCGACGCTGAACGCGCGCAAGACGCAAATCGAGGCAGCGCTGAAGCAGGCGGCCGACCAGAAGGCCAACCTGGCGAACCTGAACGACCAGTTCGCGAAACTGCACCGCAGCCTGCTGCGCAATCAGCTCGCGTTCCGTTCGGGCAGCATCTTCGGCGCGCAATTCTGGTTGCCGCTGTTCCATCTGTCGCCGGACGATGTCCAGCGCCTCGCGGACTTCAACGACGAGCTGCGCGACATGCTGCGCTCGTCGTGGACACCCGGCCAGCGCGCCATCACCACGCTGCTGTTGATCGCCGCGCTCGCGGTCTGGCTCGGCGGCCGCCGCCTCCTCGAGCGCGGGCTCGCGTGGTTCTGCCTGAACCGTCTGCCGCCCACCCGGCTGCGCCGCAGCGCACTGGCGCTGGCGACGGCATTCTCGACGCTGCTGGCGACCGCGGTCGCCGTGCAGGTGCTCTATCTCGCGCTCGCCCGCCACTACGAGCTCACGCCGTCGATGAGCGATCTGTGGGACCAGTTCGCGAAGCTCGCCGTGACCTGCGCGCTGATCGCCGGCCTCGGCCGCGCGCTGCTCTGCACGAAGCATCCGTCGTGGCGGCTGCCGGCACTCGCCGATCCCGTCGCGCTCGCGATGCGGCCGTTCCCCGGCGTGCTGGCCGCGCTGCTGCTGATGTCCGGCACGCTCGAATCGATCAACCGGATCGTCGATACCAGCCTGTCCGTCACGCTGTTCGGCCGTGGCATCGTATCGCTCGTCGTCGCGCTGACCGTCGGCGCGTCGATCCTGCGCGCGAACCGCGTACGCACCGCGCTCGCGGCCTCCGGCGAGGCGCCCGAGGAGCGTTCGACGCTCGCGGGGCTGATCCATGCGGGCGTCACGCTGGCGATCGTCGTGTCGCTCGTTGCGCTGCTGATCGGCTACATCACCGTCGCGCGCTTCATCACGTACGAGCTCGTGTGGTTCGAGATCGTGCTGTGCAGCGTCTACATCCTGACGCAGCTGACGCGCGACGCCAGCGAAAGCCTGTTCTCCGCGAACCTGTCGAGCGGCAAACAGATCAAGCATCTGTTCGCGCTCGACGACCGGCATCTCGACCAGGCGCACACCGTCGTGTCCGGGCTCGGCACGAGCCTGCTGATGCTGGTCGCGGCCATCGCGCTGGTGACGGGCGGCTTCGGCACGACGCCGAGCGACCTGCTCGACAGCGCGATCGCGATGATCGGCGGCCAGCGGCTGCAGAGCCTGAACATCATGCCGGACCGGATCCTGAACGCCGTCATCGGGTTCGCGATCGGCTTCTACCTGCTGCGCTCGGTGCGCCGCTGGCTCGACAACGAATTCATGCCGGCGCTCGGCATGGACGCGGGGATGCGCGTGTCGCTGGTCACGCTGTTCACCAACGTCGGCTACGTATTGCTCGTGCTGATGACGCTGGGGCTGCTCGGTGTCAGGTGGAGCAACCTCGCGTGGATCGTCAGCGCGCTGTCGGTCGGTATCGGTTTCGGCCTGCAGGAGATCGTGAAGAACTTCGTGTCGGGGCTGATCCTGCTGACCGAGCGGCCGGTGAAGGTCGGCGACATGGTCAGCATCGCGGGCGTCGAAGGCGACATCCGCCGCATCAACGTGCGCGCGACCGAGATCCAGCTCAGCGATCGCTCGACCGTGATCGTGCCGAACTCGCAGTTGATCTCGCAGAACGTGCGCAACGTGACGATGGGCAACAGCACGCAAGGCGTCGCGACGCTGACGCTGACGTTCCCGCTGAACACCGATCCCGTGCAGGTGCGCGACCTGCTGCTCGATGCGTATCGCGAACACCCGGCCATTCTCGACAAGCCGGCGCCGTCGGTCACGTTCAGCCAGCTGGCGCCGGACGGGATCACGCTGAGCGTGACGGGCTACGTGGCGAGCCCGCGGATCGCGGCCTCGACCAAAAGCGACCTGCTGTTCGAGATCCTGAAGCAGTTGCGCGCGGCGCAGATCACGCTGTCGACGCCGCAGATGCTGGTCGTGCAGAACATGCCGGCGCTCGAGGGTGCCACGCGGCAAGAGCCGGAAGCGAACCCGCGGGTGCACGCTGGTCGATCCTCATAGCACACGCATCACCGGAAACGACAAGGGCCGGTTACCGCTCCCGCGGTAACCGGCCCTGTTCATTCGACCGTCGAGGCGCCCTGCCGGGCGCCGCGCATCACACGTCGAACTTCACGCCCTGCGCGAGCGGCAGCTGACGGCTGTAGTTGATCGTGTTCGTCGCACGGCGCATATACGCCTTCCATGCATCCGAACCCGACTCGCGGCCGCCGCCCGTTTCCTTCTCGCCACCGAACGCGCCGCCGATCTCCGCGCCGCTCGTGCCGATGTTCACGTTGACGATCCCGCAATCGCTGCCCGCTGCCGACATGAACTGCTCGGCCTCGCGCATGTCGTTCGTGAAGATCGCCGACGACAGGCCTTGCGGCACCGCGTTGTGCAGTTCGATCGCATCGTCGAAGTTGTCGTAGATCATCACGTACAGGATCGGCGCGAACGTTTCGCGCTCGACCACCGCCGATTGCTTCGGCATCCGCACGATGGCCGGACGCACGTAGTACGCATCCGCATGACCGATGTCGACGCGCTCGCCGCCCTTCACTTCACCGCCCTGCTCGCGTGCATCGGCCAGCGCCTTCTGCATCGCGTCGAACGACGCGCGGTCGACCAGCGGGCCGACGAGCGTGCCTTCCTCGAGCGGGTTGCCGACCTTCACCGACGCATAGGCCTTCTCGATGCGCGGCAGCAGTTGCTCGACCAGGCTGCGATGCACGATCAGGCGGCGCAGCGTCGTGCAGCGCTGGCCGGCCGTGCCGACCGCCGCGAACGTGACCGCGCGCACCACGAGATCGAGATCGGCGCTCGGCGCGACGATCATCCCGTTGTTGCCGCCGAGCTCGAGGATGCCGCGCGCGAGACGCTGGCTCAGCACCTTCGCAACTTCCTGGCCCATCCGCACGCTGCCCGTCGCGCTGACGACCGGCACCTTCTTCGACGACGTCAGCACCTCGCCGACATCGCGCATGCCGAGCACCAGCTGGCTCAGGCCCTGCGGCGCGACGCCCGGGTGGGTCTTCTCGAATTCGCGGATCGCCTTCTCGAGCAGCACGTGGCATGCAATCGCGGTGAGCGGCGTCTTCTCCGACGGCTTCCACACGACCGAATCGCCGCACACGAACGCGAGCGCCGCATTCCACGCCCACACCGCGACCGGGAAGTTGAACGCCGAGATCACTCCGCACACGCCGATCGGGTGCCACGTTTCCATCATCCGGTGGCCCGGGCGCTCCGACGCGATCGTCAGGCCGTAGAGCTGGCGCGACAGGCCGACCGCGAAATCGCAGATGTCGATCATTTCCTGCACTTCGCCGAGGCCTTCCGACGTGATCTTGCCGGCTTCGAGCGTGACGAGGCGGCCCAGCTCGGCCTTGTGCTCGCGCAGCACGTTGCCGAATACGCGCACGAACTCACCGCGCACCGGCGCCGGCACCGTGCGCCACTTGAGGAATGCGTCGTGCGCGGCGTCGATCTTGCGCTCGGCGTCGGCGGGCGAGTCGACCGCCAGCGTCGCGAGCGTCGCGCCGTCGAGCGGCGAACGCGCGGTCAGCGCGGTGCCTTTCCACCGGGCGAGATCGATGTCGAGCGCAGCAAGAATGTCGTTGAATTGCATCACTTCCTCTTCAGGGACAGATTGATCGGTGCGGCGGCGACGCCGCCCGCGTGATTCGATTGGAGCGCGTTCGCGCGCCTTGTGCAAGCGGATGCGCGCCTCGGCCGGCCCGACGCGCCGTACGGCGCATCGCCCGCGCGCCGCCGCCGAAACCCCGGCCGGCCGGCACGCCCTCGCCTCGCGAGGCACGATCCATGAGACACATTGTCGGCGGCCACAAGTCGGCCCGCTATTGATATTAACTCACGACTTCATTCCGAAAGCGCAACACCCTGGCTGGACGAATCCCCCACTTTCCGTATCGGCATGAGACTTGTCCGAGGCCCGTGACCGGGCCGGCCGCCGCGTTGCCGCCCACCCCGACTTGATGACTAACCCGCATTACCCTGTGCGGAAATATCGTTTGCCGCGCGTGCCGCCGGCCGCACACAATCGGGTCGCGTCGAAGTGCTCCGCACCCGGCGCGACGACGGCCGCCCGACACGCGGCCGGACGACAGACGAACGCGACGCGCAGCGCGCCCCCGGTTCGCCCGAACCGGGCCGCGCGGAACCGCCGCTGTCCGGCCGGCGGCCGGCGACGGGTGGCGCTTCGCGGCCAAAAAACAATTCCGGAGACAGCGCCCAGCCCCGCCCATGCATTCAGATGCCCGCCCCGATTCCCCCTCCCCGTCCGGCTCGCGTCCCGCGAAACCGGCCCTCCACCGCAGCCTGCAGGCGCGCCATCTGCGGATGATCGCGATCGGCGGCTCGATCGGCACGGGCCTGTTCGTCGCGTCCGGCGCATCGATTTCCCAGGCCGGCCCCGGCGGCGCGATCGTCGCGTACATGCTGATCGGCCTGATGGTCTACTTCCTGATGACGAGCCTCGGCGAAATGGCCGCGTTCATGCCGGTGTCGGGCTCGTTCGCGACCTACGGCTCGAAGTTCGTCGACGAAGGCTTCGGCTTCGCGATCGGCTGGAACTACTGGTATAGCTGGGCCGTCACGCTCGCGGTCGAACTCGTCGCCGCGCAGCTCGTGATGCACTACTGGTTTCCGCACGTGCCGGGCGTCTGGTGGAGCGCGCTGTTTCTCACGCTGATCTTCGCGCTCAATGCGCTGTCGGTGCGCGGCTTCGGCGAAGCCGAATACTGGTTCGCGCTGATCAAGGTGCTGACGGTCGTCGCGTTCCTCGGCGTCGGCGTGATGATGATCTTCGGCATTCTGCAGGGCGGCCCGAGCGCGGGCTGGGCCAACTTGACGATCGGCGACGCGCCGTTCGCCGGCGGCCTGCCGGCATTGATGGGCGTCGCGATGATCGCGGGCTTCTCGTTCCAGGGCACCGAAATGATCGGCGTCGCAGCCGGCGAATCGGAGAACCCGCGCACGACGATCCCGCGCGCGGTGAGCCAGATCTTCTGGCGCATCCTGCTGTTCTACGTGCTCGCGATCATCGTGATCGGCGTGCTGATTCCGTACACCGACCCGAGCCTGTTGAAGAGCGACGTGACCGACATCGGCGTGAGCCCGTTCACGCTGGTGTTCCGCCATGCAGGCCTCGCGGTCGCGGCCGGCGTGATGAACGCGGTGATCCTGACGGCCGTGCTGTCGGCCGGCAACTCGGGCATGTACGCGTCGACGCGAATGCTCTACAACCTCGCGGTCGAAGGCCGCGCGCCGAAGCTGTTCGCGAAGCTGTCCCCGGGCGGCGTGCCGCGCAATGCGCTGTACGCGACGACCGCCGTCGGCGCGCTCTGCTTCCTCACGTCGCTGTATGGCGACAAGACGGTCTACCTGTGGTTGCTGAACACGTCGGGCATGGCCGGCTTCATCACGTGGCTCGGCATCGCGATCAGCCACTACCGGTTCCGCAAGGGCCTGCTGAAGCAGGGCTACCGCGTCGACCAGCTGCCGTATCGCTCGAAGTGGTTCCCGTTCGGCCCGATCTTCGCGTTCGTGCTGTGCGCGGTCGTCGCGCTGGGGCAGGACTACCAGGCGTTCATGGGCAGCAAGATCGACTGGGCGGGCGTCGCAGCAACGTATATCGGCGTGCCGTTCTTCCTCGCGATCTGGCTCGGTTACGCGCTGGTGCGCAAATGCCGCCTCGTGCGCTACGAGGACATGGAGATCGCGCCGTGGATCGAGCGCAACGCGACGCCCGACGCCACGCAGAAGCCCGACGCCGGCTATCCGGCCTTCGTCGCCAGCCCGGCCAACCCGACGCCGGGCGCCTGACGTCCGGTAAGCCCGGGAACCAGGGAAGCCCGATAACGCAGCGGCCGCCGCCCGAATGCGACGGCCGTTGCGCTGAAAACCCCATTCGACGCGGCGCGCGCGTTCAGGCAAGATCGACGCGCGACGCCTGTTTTTCCGCCGTTACGAGTCACCGAAACCGCATGCAGAACTTCTACGAAGCCACCGTTACCCGCCAGCCCTACCCGCAACTGACCGGCCCGATCGATACGCAGGTCTGCATCGTCGGCGGCGGCCTCGCCGGCCTGTGCACCGCGCTCGGTCTGGTCGAGCGCGGCGTGCAGGATGTCGTCGTGCTCGACGGCGAACGGGTCGGCTTCGGCGCGTCGGGCCGCAATGGCGGCTTCGTGTTCGGCGGCTACAGCCTCGACAACGCGGACCTGCTGCGCACGCTCGGCCGCGACGAAGGCCGTCGCCTGTACCGGCTCACCGTCGATGCGGTCGAGCTGATCCGCGCGCGGATCGCCCGCTACGGAATCGACTGCGACATCGTCGACGAGGGCGTGATGCTCGCGAACTGGTTCGACGATCCGTCGCGGCTCGACAGCGTGCGCACGCTGATGAAGCAGGAATTCAACGTCGACTGGGCACCCGTCGCGACGGACGCGCTGCGCGCGCGGCTGAAGACGCAGCGCTATCACGGCGGCCTGTTCGAGCCGAACGCGTTCCACTTCCATCCGCTCAAGTACGTGCTCGGCGTCGCGGCGGCCGCGTCGCGCGGCGGCGCACGCGTGTACGAACGCTCGGCCGCGCTCGGCATCGCGCGCGAAGGCGCCGGCTACGTCGTGCGCACGGCGCAGGGCATGGTGCGTGCGAAGGACGTCGTGTTCGCCGGCGGCGGTTATGCGCGCGGCGTGTCGCCGCGCATCGAGCGCGCGGTACTGCCGATCGCGACCTACGTGATCGCGACCGAACCGCTCGGCACGCGGCTGCCGGACGCCATCGATGCGCCGTACGCGATCTACGACACGCGTTTCGCGTTCGACTATTACCGTCCGCTGAAGGACACGCGAATTCTGTGGGGCGGCCGGATCTCGGTGCTCGACCGCGGCCCCGACGCGATCGCGCGGCTGCTGCGGCGCGACCTGCTGCGCGTGTATCCGCAGCTCGACGGCGTGAAGGTCGAATATGCGTGGGGCGGGCTGATGAGCTACGCGCGGCACAAGATGCCGCAGATCGGGCGCGACGCGGACGGCGTGTGGCACGCGATCGCGTTCGGCGGCCACGGGATGGCGCCCACCACCGTCGCCGGCGAAGCGCTCGCCGCCGCGCTGGCCGGCGAGCGGCCGGTGCCGGAAGGCTTCGCCGCGTTCGGGCTCACGCGCACGTTCGGGCTTGCTGGCCTCGCCGCCGCGCAGCTCACGTACACCGCGTATCAGGCCCGCGACGCTCTCGCGTCGTGCCGGCGCTGAACCGTCGCGGCGGCGGCCGAAACCGCGCCGCCGATTAGAGCGGCGAGTCGGCAGGATGGCGATTTCCTGCATGCTAGAATGATTTTTTCATGCCGCCGCGAACGCACAACAAAGTCACATGAAAGCTGCAAGCAAGGCCGCCACGTCCGAAAGCCGCGCGCTTGCGACCGATGCGCGGCGCAAATACGATCCCGAGCAAACCAAGCGCAACATCCTCGACGTCGCCACGCAGGAGTTCTCCGCGATGGGCCTCGCCGGTGCGCGCGTCGACGCGATCGCCGAGCGTACGAACACGACGAAGCGGATGCTCTACTACTACTTCGAAAGCAAGGAAGGCCTGTACGAGGCCGTGCTGGAGAAGGTGTACGGCGACATCCGCGCGCTCGAGCAGGAACTGCACGTCGGCGACATGGAGCCGCGCGAAGGCATGCGCCGGCTCGTCGAATTCACGTTCGACTATCACGACAAGCATCGCGACTTCGTCCGCCTCGTGTCGATCGAGAACATCCACGGCGCGAAGTATCTCGAACAGCTGAAGTCGTTCAAGAACCGCAACGTCAGCATCATCAAGACGCTCGAGGAACTGCTCGAGCGCGGCGCGGCGAGCGGCGCGTTCCGCAAGGACATCGACGCGTTCGACCTGCACCTGCTGATCAGCTCGTTCTGCTTCCACCGCGTGTCGAACCGCTACACGTTCGGCGCCGCGTTCGGCCGCGATCCGTCGGCGCCGCGGCTGCGCTCGCGGCATCGCGAGACGATCGCCGACTCCGTGCTGCGCTACGTCGCCGCGTAGTCGCACCGCGCGATTCCGCGCGATTCCACCCGAAGGCCGAACGACATCACGACGCGTGCAACCGGCATGAGCCGGAAGCACGTCGCGCTTCCGGGCGAGCGCATGCGTCATGCGTCATGCGCCACCCGTCAGTCGGTCGGCGCGGTCGACGCCAGCGCGATCCGCGCCTTCTCTTCCGGGCTTCCCGCCACGTAATACTTCTTCGCCCAGCTCGAATCCAGCGCGAGCGCGAGTTGCCGATGCGAACCGGCGCCGTGCTGTTTCGTCTCGATCGCCAGCGCCCGCGCGCGATAGTGCTCGTAGAGCCGCAGGAATTCCGCGAGATAGATCGCCGCGATCCGCGTGTCGCGAATCTCGAGCAGGTTTTCGTCGTTGTACTGCTCGGAATTGCGGCTCATGTTCGCCGAGCCGGTATAGACGATCGGGTTCGCGCCTTCCGCATCGAGTACCTGCAAGTGCTCCGGCGTGGCGACGACCGGAAAGACGTCATAGCGAAACGACGCATCGCGAGCCTGCGGATCGATGCGCGCATCCCACCACTTGACGTCCTCGTCCGCGCTAAAGGCGGAGGATTCCCACACCTGGCGATGCACGTCCGCATCGGAGAATGTTCACAGCAGCATTGGTATCTCGATCATGCTCGACACCACAGTCACTGCAGGCCCACTCTCTTATTCGCAATCCCGCGATACCTTTCGGCCGCGTCGTGCTGTCTCTCGACCCGCACGCCGAACAGGACTGGGTAGAACCGCCTTCGTCGACTTCCTCGAACGTGGCCCCGTGCGCCATCGCCTTGTAACGGAGCTTGTTTCGGAAGGACGACCAGGACGCGTCGTAGACGCTTTTCGCCATCCTGGTCTTGGCGAGTTTGGTGGCCGACACATTGCCGACCGCGATGTAATCGAAGCGCCGCACCAGATCGAGCGCGAGCTTGTGCTGAAAATCAGCGCGGGCGTTCGCCACCTTCGCGTGCAGCTTCGCGATATGTCGTTTGTGCTTTCGCGCCCGTTGCGCTTTCGCCAGCTTCTCCGCCGCTCGTCGGCCGAATCGATCGTTCGGCAGTTTCTCGCCTGTCGAAAGGGTGGCGAAGTCTTTCAGGCCTAGATCGATGCCGACACCAGACCGGATCGGTCGGGCCTGAACATCGGGCACCTCGATCACGATGTTGAGAAACCAGTTGCCGCGCGCATCCTGCGCGAAATTGGTGCCGTCCTTGATCTTGCCTTCGGGAAGCGGTCGACTGTTGAACACACGGAAGGTGCTGCCGGCAAAGCGGAACGCATCGCCCTCGCGCTTCAGGTCGCGGCCCTTCAGCGGAACCCAGCCCAGCGCCTTCCTGCCACGATAGCGCAGGTAGGGGCGTCGGTTCTGGCTGCGCGACTTCGCGTACTGCTCGCACGTTGCGTTGACGGTACCGGAATGGATACCGAGTTCCTTGCCGCTGCCGGTGGTCAGCACGTTGAGATCAAAACCAGTCGGCCACTTCTTGTTCCACTTGAGTGCGTGCTTCTGCGTATCGTTGCAGAAGTTCCAGACGTAGTTCACCGCACGGCTCTGCTTGTTGAGCAGTCCGTTGAGCGACTTAACCCGGTAGCGGTAGACAAGGATCATGCCGGTGATCCTAACCCGTGGAAGAAGCTGCCTGTCAACAGCCCTCCTTTCCGCCATCCGCCCCGAAGGAAGTCCCCTTGGGGGAAATGGCGGGGTTTCTCGGAGCAAATTCCGATGAATTTCTGGATCGGCGCCTGGTCGGTTGGCGCGTCGCCCTGCGTGTCGGCGGCCGGGCCGTCGAACGTCAGCCGGTTCGGCAGCCAGCTGTTCGGCGCCCGCGTCTTGCCGTCGGCCGACCAGAAGCCCGGCGTGCGCCGGATCGCGAAGCCGAGGAAATCGGCGCGCAACGCCGCCTCGGGCCAGTCGAAGGCCAGCAGGACCAGGGTGGGGGAAAGATAGCTGCGTACGCTGACGGTCATTCGTGCTCCTGGCGTTTCGGCCGAAAGAGATGAATGGGTCAGTGTTGACGGCGGTTCTTCCCGGGCGATGACCGTTCGATGAACCTTGTATGTCGGAGCCGCGTCAGTCGCACACGAGCAGCTCGATGCCGCGTGCGGCCAGCGCGCGGCGCACGGCCTTGTCCGGCGTGCGCTCGGTGACGAGGTAGCGCGCGGCCGACGTGCCGTTGATCCGCACCGGCGTCACGCGGCCGAACTTCGAATGGTCGGCGACGATGACCGCGGTGCCGGCCGCCGCGATCATCCGGCTGCGCACTTCGGCGGCGAGCCGCGAGTAGTCGGTGCAGTCGCCGTCGACCGTGATGCCGCCCGCGCCGACGAACGCGAAATCGACGTGGTATTGCGCGAGCTGCTGGATCGTATCGAGCCCGAACGTCGCGTCCTCGTCGTCGGACAGCTCGCCGCCGAGCAGCGTCACGCGATTGCCGTTGCGGCGCGCGAGCACGAACGCGGTGCGCCAGTCGTTCGTGTAGATCGACAGCCGGTGCCGGTCGGCCAGCGCGAGCGCCACCGCATGCGGCGTGCTGCCCGAGTCGATCAGCACCGATGCATCGTCGGGCACGAATTCGGCCGCACGTCGCCCGATCGTGCGCTTCGCTTCGGCGTTCGCCGCTTCACGCTCGGACAGGCTCGGCTCGCGGCGGTCCGCCGCCAGCGCGCCGCCGTGCGTCATCACGAGCAGGCCGCGCGCCGCGAGCGCGTTCAGGTCGCGCCGCACGGTCTCGCGCGACACGTCGAGCGAGCGCACGAGTTCGGCAACCGACAGCGCGCCCGATCGTCCGAGCTCCGACAGAATGTATTGATGACGTTGTTCCGCCAGCATCGCAATGCGCCCGAGGCGACTGGTAATGGGTAAGCCAGCCATTGTATTACGGCCGTTTGACTACCATTTGACGACGCCGCGTCCGGCAGCGGCCGCGTTTCACGCCAGCGAAATTCTGTATTGCCGGATGCGCGCGAATCGGCACGGCAAGCGATTGCTACACTTTGCGCTTCGCCTAACGACAGACCATCAAGGGGCTTGCGCAATGTATCGCAAAGGCAGTGTGCTCGAAATCCAGTTTTCGCCGGAACGACTCAACGACGGGGCCGGCGATCCGTACTGGATCGACCTGACGCTCGACGAAGCGCGCCGGCTGTATGAACAACTCGCCGCTCGCTTCGCGACCGACGCGCGCGCCAACCAGCCGCTCGACACGTTCTCGCTCGACTGATCTCCGTTCCTTTGCCCACGCCACGGCGCGCCTTCATGGCGCGGCGCTTTCGCCCGGCCGGGTGATAACCGAACGGCTGGCTCGACTGATCCCCGCTCCTTTGCCCGCGCCACGGCGCGCCTTCATGGCGCGGCCCTTCCAGCCGGCCTGCCGCTGATCGAACGGCCGGTACGCTAGCGCGCGCTGGCGACGCATCGCATCCGCGGTCGCCGCTTGCAGCCGCAGCAGCGCGCGGCGCATGGCCGCCGCATGCGTCCCGCACGCGCGACAAGCGAGTGCAGAATCCGACAAGACGGCGGCACCGCTTGACCCGATACTGACCGACTTCACGATTCGTCCGGCCGTATCGCGGCCCGCCACGCATGTTTACCTCGCTCGTCGCCGCGGCTTTCGTCGCGCTGTGGTCCACCGGCTTCATCGTCGCCCGGGCAATCAAGCCCTACGCCGATCCGAACCTGTTCCTGCTCGCGCGTTTCGCAGGCACGGCCGCGCTGTTCGGCGCCGTCGCACTCGTCGCGCGCGCGCCGTGGCCGGCCCGCCGCGAATGGCCGCGCCACCTGATCGCCGGCGCGCTGCTGCAGGGCGTCTATCTCGGCGCCAGCTACTGGGCCGTCGCGCAAGGGCTGAACGCGGGCGTGATGGCGCTGCTCGGCGCGCTGCAGCCGCTCGCCACCGCCGTGCTCGCCGTGCCGCTGTTCAACGAGCGACTGCCCGCGCGCGGCTGGCTCGGGATGGCGCTCGGGCTGGCCGGCGTGGCGCTCGTGCTCGCGCCGAAGGTCGCGGGCGGCGTCGCGCCGCCGCCCGGCGCCGCGCCCGCGTGGTTCGTCGTGACCGTATCGGTCCTGGCGGTCGGCTCGATCACCGCCGGCTCGCTGTACCAGAAGGGCAAGCTCGCGCAGAACGATCTGCGCACGGCCGTCGCCGTGCAGAACCTCGGCGCGGCGATCGTCGCGGCCGTCTTTGTCGTGCTGCTGCATGAAACGCGCTGGATCGGCGCGCCGGCGCTGTGGATCTCGCTCGTGTGGGGCGTCGTGTTCCTGTCCGGCGGCGCGGTCACGATGCTGATGTGGATGCTGCGGCGGGGCAACGCGGCGCGCGCGACGTCGCTGCTGTTCCTCGCGCCGCCGCTCGCCGCGCTGCAGGGATATCTGCTGTTCGGCGAAACGCTCGCGACCGTCCAGCTCGCCGGCTTCGCACTTGCGCTGGTGGGTGTCGTGCTCGCGCGGCGCTGACGCAGGCGGTCAGGCGATCGGAAGCGCCCGTCACCGCCGCCCCCACCCTGCATCGAAACGAAGCATCCGTGCGCACGCGAGGGTGCGCCGCCGCGCGCGCTGCACCATGACGATGCACCGCGTCTCGCCGATGCAACGCGAAGCCGCCGGATCGCATGCCCGGCGCGGCGCCGCGCCACGATTGCGCTTATGATGGGCGCCTCGCATTTCGTTCCGGAACCACCCCCATGACATCCGCCGATTACGCCAGCCGCCAACGCGCGATCATTGCCGAACTGAACGTCGCCCCGCACTTCGACGTCGACGCCGAGATCGCCCGGCGCGTCGATTTCCTTGCGCAGTACCTTCGTTCGAGCGGCCTGCGGACCTACGTGCTCGGCATCAGCGGCGGCGTCGATTCGTCGACGGCCGGGCGGCTCGCGCAGCTGGCGGTCGAACAGTTGCGCGCCGGCGGCTACGATGCCCGCTTCATCGCGATGCGCTTGCCGAACGGCGTGCAGAACGACGAAGCCGATGCGCAGCGCGCGCTCGCGTTCGTGCGCGCGGACGAGACGTTCACGGTCGACGTGAAGCCCGCGGCCGATGCGATGCTCGCGTCGCTGGTCGCGTCGGGCCACGCGTTCGAAACCCCGGCGCAGCAGGACTTCGTGCACGGCAACATCAAGGCGCGCGAGCGCATGATCGCGCAGTACGCGGTAGCCGGCGCGCGGCGCGGCATCGTGATCGGCACCGACCACGCGGCCGAATCGCTGATGGGCTTCTTCACGAAATTCGGCGACGGCGGCGCGGACGTGCTTCCGCTTGCCGGCCTGAGCAAGCGCCGCGTGCGTGCGGTCGCCCGCGCGCTCGGCGGCGACGAGCTGATCGTGATGAAGGTGCCCACGGCCGACCTCGAGGAACTGCGTCCGCTGCGCCCCGACGAGCATGCATACGGCGTCACCTACGACGAGATCGACGATTTCCTCGAAGGCAAGACCGTCGCCGACACGGTGTACGAAACGGTGCTGCGCTTCTACGACGGTTCGCGCCACAAGCGCGCGCTGCCGTATACGCCGTTCGACTGGCCGACCGCGTAAGTCGACCGCGTAAGTCAAACCGCGCCGCGCGAACCCTAGCGGTCACGCGCGGCACGTGCACGACGGGCTACGCTACGCGTGCCCGCCCGTCTTCTTCGCTTGCAGCGCGCGAATCCGCAGCCGCGCGCCCGTATCGCTGACCGTCGCGTCGTACATCGTCGCGAGATCGCGCTTGAGCGCGGTGCGCGAACCGCCGTCGAGATACACCATGTGCCCCGACGGATAAAAGCGTGCCGACAAGTTCTGCCGCACCTTCTGATCCTCGAGCGGCATCTGCTGCAGGTCGATCACGGTCTGGTAGAACGGCGTGACGAAATCGTACAAGCCGTTCGCCGACAGCACCTTCAGGTCGACGTTCAGCGCCATCACCGCGGCGAGGTCGCCCGCCGTGTAGAGAATCACGTTCCCCTTCGCATCGATGCCCTGCTGCGCGCCGGTCGGGTCGATATGGCTGAAGTCCCAGTTCTGGAACGCCTGGTCGTTCAGGTCCGTGAACGCGGAGTTCGACGTGAACTTCAGCTGCTCGTTCAGGTAGCTGTTCCACATCGCCGTGTAGACGCCCGTCACGGCCGTCATCGTCGGATCGTTGCCGCCCGAGTTCGGATCGATCTTGCCGGCGATACCGGTCGAGATCGCCGTCACGCGGCCGTCGTACGAACCGAGCGCCAGCCCCTGCGCCTGCAGCAGCGTCGTCAGGAACAGCGAATTGCCGCGCGCGTTGTAACCGGCGATGTCGAGCCCCCACGTCTGCAGCGTTGCCGTGTCGATGCCCGTGTAGTCCGACAGCTTCCGCACGGCGGCCGGGTCGGCATGCGGCACGTTGCGCAGTGCCTTCAGGTAATCGGTGCGCGCGAACTGCGCGACTTCCTCGATGAACGTGCCGAGATCGGCCGGCGCCGGCTTGACGCCGAGTTTTTTGTGATACCACGCGTCGGCCGCCGCGGTCGGCAGCGCGCCGACCGGGTTGCCGGCCTGCCGATAGTCGAGGATCGACGACTGCAGCGTGACGCCGTTCAGATCGACGCCGTCCTCGTGCAGCTTGTACGCGAGCACGCAGCTGCGCGCGGTGCCATACGACTCGCCGAACAGGTATTTCGGCGAATTCCAGCGGTTGTTCTTCGTCAGATAGCGCTTGATGAACTGCTTCAGCGAATCCGCATCCTGGTCGACGCCCCAGAAATTGCGGTTCTTGTTCGGCGCGACGGCCGCCGAATAGCCGGTGCCGACCGGATTGATGAACACCAGGTCGCTGTGGTCGATCATGCTGTCCGGGTTGTCTTCCATCTGGTACGGCGCAGGCGGCGTGAACCCCGGCATCGACGTCTTGATGCGCTTCGGCGCGAACGAGCCGAGCAGCACGAACACCGACGACGAACCGGGCCCGCCGTTGTAGAAGAACGTGACGGGCCGCGTTTCTTCCTTCGCGCCGTCGGCCGTGAATGCGACGTAGAAGATCTTCGCGGCCGGCTGCGAACTGCTCGGGTCGACCGTCACGAGATGGCCGACCGTCGCCGTGTACGCAATCCGCTTGCCGCCGATCAGGATCGTGTGGTGCGTGATCGCAGCCGCTTCGGTCGTGTCGGTCACCGAGTCGTCGGGACCGTTGCCGTACGCGACCGGATCGAAGAACGGCTGGTCGCGGCCGTGGCTCAGCGCGACGGGATTGATGGTCGGCGGCACGCTATGCGAATTGTGGTCGCCGTGATGCAGCGGATACACGCCGCCGGAAGATGCGGAATCGATGCCCATCGTGCTGCTCCTGGAGGTGAAAAAAGACGCGGGCAGGGAACCCGCGTCACATGGAAAGGCCTGTGCCGGCGTGTCAGCGCGATGGCTTGCGCGCGAGGATCGCCGCGAGTTTCGCGCCGTCGGGGCTGCCGAGGCCCGTGCACGCGTCCCAGCCGGACGCGGCCGCATACGTGCCGTTCGAGCCCTTCGTGATGTCGCGCAGCGTGCCCGGATTCTTGTACAGCGCGGGATTGATCCAGCCGGCCGATGCGCCGGCCGCCGCGTTGATCCGGGCGATCAGCGCGGCCCACAACGGCGCGACCGCGCTCGTGCCGCCCATCACCGCGGGCGTTCCCGCGATCGACACTTCGTAGCCCGTTTGCGGCGACGCATCGCCGGCGACGTCCGGCACGCCGCGCTTCGCGAGCGGCCTGCTGCTGCCGTCGGCGAGCGTGACGGTCAGCCCCTTCTGCCAGGCCGGCACGTCGAACATCGTGCTGACGCCGCCGCCACCCGCGCCGCCACCGGCCGTCTCGTCGTTCCACGTGATCTCGCTGCGAATGCCCTGCCCCGGCAGCGCATCGAGCTGCGTGCCGCCGCAGCCGAGCACGTACGGGCTCGACGCCGGGAAGTCGACGTGATCGGCGCCGTCCTGCAGCCCGTCGCCCGAGCCGCTGTCGCCCGACGCCGCGCACACCGTGATCCCCTGCGCGGCGGCGGCCTGCAGCACGCGGTTGAACGCATGGGCCGACTGCGCCTGCCAGATCGCTTCCGGGCCGCCCCAGCTGATCGAGATCACGGACGGCCGGTTGGTCTTGTCTGTGACCGCCGCGTTGACGGCCTGAATGAAGCCCGCGTCGCTGTTCGGCGCGAAGTAGACCGCGATCTTCGCGGCCGGCGCGATCGCACCGGCGATCTCGATGTCGAGCGCGACTTCGCCGTCCGGGCCGTTCGCGTCGCCGGTCGGCGTGTTGCGGCCGGTGCCGACGTTCACGTCGACGAGCGTCGGCGGCTTGTCGATCCCGAGCCCGCGGAAATACTGCTGGATATCGGTCGCGCGATAACCGCCGCCGAGTTCGACGATCGCGATGCATTGCCCGGCGCCATCGCCGGCCGGAAAGCCGTACAGCGACGCGAGCTGGGGCGGCGTGAACGTGACGGCGGTGGCGCCGCGCGCGGGCTTGAACGGCGGCCGCAGCCGGAAGTGCGGCCGCGCCTGCGGCCGGCTGTCGAGGCCGAGCACGGCCGTGACGACATCGCCGAGCTCGTCCGGCAGCGCGATCGGGCCCGAGCGGCCGCGGTACTGGCCGATCGAGCGATGCTCGAAACGCTCGAGCTTCACGCTGAATGCCGCCTCGAACTGCTGGATCGTGCCGGACAGCACGACGACGCTTTCCACCGGATCGACGCGATCGACCGTCAGCTGGTGACGGTGCGCGAAGTCCTCGGTCTTGCGAATGTCGTCGGGATTGGCGGAGAAACGCTGCGCGAAGGCGTCGCGCGACAGCGGTTTTGCGTCGGTGTCGCCAGCGGCGAGCTGATTGACCAATGCGTCGAGTTGCCCTTCTTCCTGCCGCCGCAACATGATCGTGACGTGGATGCGTTCTGCCGGATCGCACTGACCGAGACACTTGGACTCGGCGACGATGCGGGGTTCACGGTCGGCTTGAAGATGCCTTGCCATGTTCTGACCCTCCTTGGTATCGCGTTGCACGGGCGTTGCACGGAACAGCCAGGAAATCGGACAGGGCCGGCGGCAGACGGTTCCGTCCGGTCGTCGGTTCGCGGCAGCGCGAAGTCAAAGGAAGTTTAGAACAGTCAGATGATTTGCGCGCGTGCCCTGTCGTTGTCGGGGCCGGCGCGCGAAGGCCGGCATTGCGCGCGGCCCCGCGTTCGTTGGTGCACTGCACCGCGCGATGCGGTGCAGTGCGATGGTGCGGCTCAGTCCATCGACAGGCGCAGCGCGAAGCCAATCAGCGCCGCCGAGAAGGTCCAGCGCTGCACCGTCTGCGCGAGCGGATGCGCGCGCATCCACGCCGCAATGCGCGACGCGCCGAACACGCATGCGAGGTCGAAACACACGCCGGCCGCGACGAGCATCGCGCCAAGTTCGAACATCTGCCACACGACGGGCCCGGCCTCGGGCCGCACGAATTGCGGCAGCAGCACCGAGCAGAACAGCAGCGCCTTCGGGTTCAGCAGGTTCGTCAGCAGCCCCTTGAAGAACGACTGACGCAGCTCGCCCGCGGCGGCCGCGTCGCCGTCACCGAGCGCGAACACCGGCGAGCGGAACACCTGGATCGCGACATACGCGAGATACAGCGCGCCACCGTAGCGGATCGCTTCATACAGCCACGGCGCGCTGCGAATCAACGCCGCGACGCCGCAGGCGGACAGCGTCACGTGCGCGGTGCGCGACAACGACAGGCCGGCCGCCGCCGCCATGCCCGGTCGCACGCCGCGACCGATGCTGGTCTGCAGCACGAGCGCCATGTCGGGGCCCGGCACCGCGTAGATGGCCGCCAGCGCGGCGAGATAAATCAACAGCAAATGCGTGGAAATCATGGTCTGCCCCCGTCCTTCAATGACGATATGTTGCCGCTGAAGGTGGAGGGATTATTGGCCTTCTGTGTCCGAGAATTGGCGATCCATAGCGGAATCCGCCACAATCCTGAAACTACAACACGGATTCCGCCAACATGATCGAACTCGACAAAACCGATCGCGCGATTCTCGCCGCGGTGCAGCGCGACGGCCGCCTGCCGATCGCGCGCCTCGCCGATTCCGTCGGCCTGTCCGAGACGCCGTGCGCACGGCGGCTGAAACGTCTCGAAAACGACGGCTACATCGAGCGCTACCGCGCGCAGCTGTCGCGCCAGGCGCTCGGCTACGGCGTCGTCGCGTTCGTGCTCGTGCGGTTCGCGACGCACGACCGCAAGGTCGCCGACCGGTTCGAACGGGAAGTGCTCGCCATCGAGCGGATCCTCGCGTGCCACAACGTCGCGGGCACGGCTGATTACCTGCTGCAGGTGGTCGCGCGCGATCTCGACGACTACGGCACGTTCATTCGCGATTCGCTGCGGATGCTGCCCGGCGTGACGTCGATCGAATCCGCGCTGTCGCTGCGGGAGGTGAAGCACGACGCGGGGTTGCCGGTGCCGTGATGCGGCGGGCCAACGGCGGGAAGCGGCACGTTACCGCACGCGCCCCGTCACATCGACGCGCATCGATGTGGGCGGTTGGCCGCCCGCTGCGTAACACTTGTTCACCTGTTTGACGCCGCTGGCCCTCACACGGCGTCGGGCGCCTGGTGCGCGTGTTCGAGATCCTCGAGAAACGCCTCCACGAGCGGATTGCCGCGCCCGTCGCGCGCGACGACCATGTGGAACGTGACGTCGTAGCGCAACTCCTCCGGATTGAGCGGCGCGAGCAGCCCCTGCGCGACGTACGGCGCCGCGAAGTGCTGCGGCAGGTAGCCGAGGTGATGGCCCGACAGGATCAGCAGCGCGACGGCCTCCATGTTGTCGGCGGTCGCGGTCACGCGGTCGGGCGTCGTCGACATCTGCGCCTCCGGCAACGGATACGAGCGCCACGCCCACTCGAATCCCGCGACGTCGGCCGGCGTCAGCGCGCCAGCGACGTCGAACAGCGGATGGCCGCGCCCGCAATACGCGATCTGCCGCTCAATGAACAGCGGCGTGTAATGCAGCGACGGCACGCGATGCCAGAAATAGCCGACGGCAATCTGGATCTCGTCGCTCAGCAGCTTCTCCTCGAGATCGCCCGGCGCGCGCACCGAGATCGAGAAGCGCACGGCCTGGTCGCGCGCGCGGAACGCGGCGATCGCCTCGGCGATCCGCGCGTTCTGGCTGATCGGCGTATGGCCGATCAGGCCGATGTTCAGCGTGCCGACCAGTTGGCGGTCCATGTGCCGCGCCGCCATCCCGAATTCGTCGAGCGCCGCGAGCAGCTTGCGACTCATCGCGTGGAACCGCTCGCCCTTCGGCGTGAGCCGGAAGCCGCTGCGGCCGCGTTCGCAGAGCCGGTAGCCGAGCCGTGTCTCGAGCGACGACAGCTGCGCGCTGATCGTCGACTGGCCGACGTTCAGCATCACCTGCGCGGCCGACACGCCGCCCGCGTCCGTGACCGCGAGAAACACGCGGATCAACCGCAGATCGAGGGTCGACAGATTCCCCAGCACGCTATTCCCCTTCCATACATCGATGAAAATCGATGTTTACGTCGATATCTTCGCATTCTTCTTTGCGGTCGGACGCGTAAGACTATGCGCCAGACCGCGTCGCATGATACGGCAACCCCACATCGGAAGAGACACCATGAACGACCACACCCATTTCCAGCCGCTCGGCGGCAATGAAATGCCGCGCTGCGGCGGCATCGCGACGATGATGCGCCTGCCGCACGTGGCGAGCGCCGCGGGCCTCGACGCATGCTTCGTCGGCGTCCCGTTCGATCTCGGCACCTCCAACCGCACCGGGGCACGCTTCGGCCCGCGCCAGATCCGCACCGAATCCGTGCTGCTGCGCCCGTACAACATGGCCACGCGCGCCGCGCCGTTCGATTCGCTGCAGATCGCCGACATCGGCGACGTCGCGATCAACCCGTACAACCTGCACGACTCCATCGCGCGCATCGAGGCCGCATACGACGCGATCCTCGAGCACGACTGCAAGCCGATCACGCTCGGCGGCGACCATACGATCGCGCTGCCGATCCTGCGCGCGATCCACCGCAAGCACGGCAAGGTTGCATTGATCCACGTCGATGCGCACGCCGACGTGAACGATACGATGATGGGCGAAAAGATCGCGCACGGCACGCCGTTCCGCCGCGCGGTCGAGGAAGGCCTGCTGCATGGCGACAAGGTCACTCAGATCGGCCTGCGCGGCACCGGCTACGCCGCGGAGGATTTCGACTGGTGCCGCGAGCAGGGCTTCCGCGTCGTCCAGGCCGAGGAATGCTGGAACAAGTCGCTCGCGCCGCTGATGGACGAAGTGCGCGCGCGCGTCGGCGACACGCCCGTCTACATCAGCTTCGACATCGACGGCATCGATCCGGCCTACGCGCCCGGCACCGGCACGCCGGAAATCGCCGGCCTCACGGTGCCGCAGGCGCTCGAGATCATCCGTGGCGCGAAGGGGCTGAACATCGTCGGCTGCGATCTCGTCGAAGTCGCGCCGCCGTACGACCCGTTCGGCACCACGGCGCTGCTCGGCGCGAACCTCGCGTACGAGCTGCTGTGCGTGCTGCCCGGCGTCGCATACCGCGACTGATCCGGCCGCGCGACCGATTCCAAATCAGAGGATTCCAGAGGAGCACAAAAACAGATGGGGACTTCCGTCAAACAACCGAAGCGGGCGGCGCTCGCGTCGTTCGTCGGCACCACGATCGAGTGGTACGACTTCTACAGCTACGCGACCGCCGCCGCCATCGTGTTCGGGCCGCTGTTCTTTCCCGGTGAAAATCGCTTCGTCAGCCTGCTCGCGTCGTTCGGCTCGTTCGCGGTCGGCTTCTTCGCGCGGCCGCTCGGCGGCGTGATGTTCGGCTATCTCGGCGACCGCTTCGGCCGCAAGCGTTCGCTGCTCGCGACGCTGATGCTGATGGCCGTGTCGACGGTCGCGATCGGCCTGCTGCCGACCCACGCCCAGGCCGGCGTGATCGCACCGATCCTGCTCGTGCTGATGCGCGTGCTGCAAGGCATCGCGGTCGGCGGCGAATGGGGCGGCGCGGTGCTGCTCGCCGGCGAGCATGCGCCCGAAGGCAAGCGCACGTTCTTCGCGTCGTTCGCGCAGCTCGGCAGCGCGAGCGGCCTGATCCTGTCGATGCTCGCGTTCGGCGCGATCAGCACGCTGTCCAGGGACGACATGATGAGCTGGGGCTGGCGCGTGCCGTTCCTCGCGAGTTCCGTGCTGCTGGTGGTCGGCTTCGTGATCCGCGCGAGCGTGTCGGAGTCGCCCGAGTTCGAGGAAGTCAGGAAGAGCGGCAACACCGCGCAAAACCCGGTGCGCGAAGCGCTCAAGTACTGGCCGCTGCTGCTGCTCGCGATCGGCGCGAACGTGTACGGGATCGCCGGCGTGTATTTCAGCAACATCTTCATGATCAGCTACGCGACGCAGTTCCTGTCGCTCGACCGGTCGATGGTGCTGCATTGCATGACCCTCGTCGCCGTGCTGCAGTTCGTCGTGCAGCTCGCCGCCGCGTTCCTCGCGCAGCGCTTCGGCACGACGCGCGTGCTGCTGATCACCGGCGCCTGGGCCGCGATCGTGCCGTTCGTGATGCTGCCGCTCGTGCACATGGGCACGCCGCTGTCGATCACGGTCGGCGTCGGCCTCGCGACGCTCGCGGAATCGGGCTACTACTCGGTGGTCGCCGGTTTCGTCAGCGGCATCTTCATCGCGCGCATCCGCTACACGGCGATCTCGATCGCGTACCAGGTGTGCGGCGCGATCGCCGGCGGCCTGACGCCGCTCGTCGCCACGCTGATCGCGCAGAACGTCGCGCCGCAATGGTGGCCGCTCGCGATCCAGTACACGAGTGCCGCCGTGCTGTCGTCGCTGTGCGTGTGGCTGATCTCGCGCCGCGTCAGCATCGACGATGCGGGCGCGCCGCGTGAAGCGCTGCCGCGCGGCGCTCGCACCGCCTGACGCACCACCCGACGGGCGGCCTCCCGGGCCGTCCTCCCCCCTACACAATCATTCAGGGCCTGCTGCGACGCTGTCGCGGCAGGCTTGCGCACGCCCCGGCCTCGCGGCCGTGCGCCAGGAGACACTGCCGTCATGAACCGCCCCGACACCCTCGCGCTCGACCGCGCCGAACCGGCCGGTCTCGAGATCGAGCATCGCTCGATCGACTACATCCCCGAAACCGAACGCCACGCGAAACTCGCGAGCCAGGGCCCGTTCTGGTTCCTCGGCAACTTCCATTTCTTCACGATCTCGATCGGCTTCGTCGGGCCCGGCATGGGGCTGTCGGCCGGCTGGACCACGCTCGCCGGCGCGCTCGGCATCATGTTCGGCACGCTCTTCATGGCGTTCCACGGTTCGCAGGGCCCGGAGATGGGCCTGCCGCAGATGATCCAGTCGCGCGCGCAGTTCGGCTATCGCGGCGTGATCGTCGCGCTGCTCGCGACGTTGTTCGTGTTCGTCGGCTTCAACGTCGTGAACGTGTCGCTGATTGTCGACGGCGTGCATAACGTGTTCGGGATCGACGGCGGATTCGTCGCCGTCGCGGCCGTGTCGATCGGCGCGCTGCTCGCGATCTACGGCCACGACCTGATGCACCGCACCTTCAAGTGGGCGCTGGTCGCGACGCTGCCGCTCTATGCACTCGTCACGCTCGCGGTCGCCTTCGGCCACGCGGCGCCCGCGCAGGCGGGCACCGCCGCCGCGCCGGGCTTCAACTGGATCGCGTTCGCGACGCAGTTCGCGATCGCCGCGAGCTACAACATCTCGTATGCGCCCTACGTGTCCGATTATTCGCGCTACCTGCCGAAACACACGAGCCGCGCGAAGTTGATCGCGGTGATCTTCGCCGGCGCGTCGCTGTCGGGCGCGTGGATGATCGGGCTCGGCGCATGGCTCGCGCAGACGCTGCACGCGGCCGATGCGCTGGTCGCGATGAACGACGTCGGCACGTCGCTCGCACCCGGCCTCGGCAAGCTGATCGCGATCGTGTCGATCGCCGGCTTCCTGCCGATCATCGCGCTCAATGCGTACAGCGCGATGCTGACCGTGCTCACCGGCGTCGATTCGCTCGTGCCGATCAGGCCGACCCGGCGCGCGCGCGTCGTGTCGATCGTTGCGATCAGCGCATTTGTGCTCGGCTGCGTGTTCGCGATCCGTGGCAACGGCATCGCGCTGCTGCAGACGTTCCTCACGCTGATGCTCTACTTCCTCGTGCCGTGGACCGCGGTGAACCTCGTCGACTATTTCTTCGTGCGCCGCGGCCGCTACGCGATCGCGCACTTCTTCACGCCGCGCGGCCTGTACGGTGCGTGGCAACTGCGCGGCATCCTGTCGTACCTGATCGGCTTCGCGGCGATGGTGCCGTTCTTCTATGTGTTCGACGCCGAAGCGAACCGCGAGGTGTTCGTCGGCCCGTTCGCGCGGATGCTCGGCGGCGTCGATCTCGCGTGGCTCGTCGGGCTGGTGGTCGCGGGCGGCGTCTACGGGCTGCTGTCGCGCTCGCTCGACCTCGACCACGAGCGGCGCGTGATCGCCCAAACACCCGCGCCCGACGCGCCGGCCGCCACGGCGGCGCAGGGAGACGCACGATGAACGGTCCGCGCATTCGCATCGTCCAGTCGGCACTGCGCGACGGCGACGTTACCGGCAATCTCGCAAAAGCGCTCGCGATCATCGCCGCCGCGCGCGGCGCAACCGACCTCGTCGTGTTCTCCGAAACTTACGCCAGCGGCTTTCCGACGCCCGACGACGTCGCTCGGCTGGCCGAGCCGCTCGACGGGCCGTCCGTCATCGCGGTACGCGATGCCGCACGCGATGCGGCGGTCGCCGTCGCGTTCGGCTTCCCGGAACGCGACGGCTCGCGCTTCTTCAACACAGCGCTGCTGATCGATGCGAACGGTGACGTGCTGTTGCGCTACCGGAAGACCCATCTGTACGAATCCGACCTCGGCGTGTTCGAGGCCGGCGACGCGTTTCCGGTCTGCACGTGGCATGGGATGCAGGTCGGCCTGCTGATCTGCTTCGATCTCGAGTTTCCGGAAACGGCGCGCGCGCTCGCGCATGCCGGGGCCGAACTGATCGTGATACTCGACGGCATGATGAACCCGTACGGCGACGTGCATCGCCGGATGATCCCGGTGCGCGCGCTGGAAAACCAGCTCTACGTCGCGATGGCGAACCGGGTCGGCGCCGGCGACCGCTACACGTTCAGCGGCACGAGTCTCGTCGCAGCCCCCGACGGCACGTGCATCGCGGTCGCGCCCGGCGATCGGGAAGCGATCGTCGACGTCACGCTCGATCCCGCGGCGATTCGCGATGCACGCGCGGCGTTCCGCTACGTCGACCTCGCCGCGGTGCCGCTCAGCGCGGCGACGCGGCGCAATTGACGCGAACGGCCCGGCGGTTGGGGGATGACCCGCGACGATCCGGCATCGTGGCGACAGCGCCGTCCGCGCTCCCGCGTCACGGCGCGCGATTGCGCAGCGTCTTCGCGGCGGCGACCATGTTCGTCAGCGCCGGAATCACTTCCGCCCACTGGCGCGTCTTCAGCCCGCAGTCCGGGTTCACCCACAGGCGTTCCGCCGGAATCCGCTCGGCCGCCTTCTTCATCAGGCCGACGATGTGATCCTGCGTCGGGATGTTCGGTGAATGGATGTCGTACACGCCCGGCCCGATCTCGTTCGGATACCTGAAGTTGTCGAATGCGTCGAGCAGTTCCATGTCCGAGCGCGACGTCTCGATCGTGATCACGTCCGCGTCCATGTCGGCGATCGACGCGATGATGTCGTTGAACTCCGAATAGCACATGTGCGTGTGGATCTGCGTGTCGTCCTGCACGCCGTTCGCGGTGATGCGGAACGATTCGACCGCCCACTTCAGGTACTCGCCCCATTGCGCGCGGCGCAGCGGCAGCCCCTCCCGCAGCGCGGCCTCGTCGATCTGGATCACGCGCACGCCGGCCTTCTCGAGATCGAGCACTTCGTCGCGGATCGCGAGCGCGAGCTGATAGCACGACACCGAGCGCGGCTGGTCGTCGCGCACGAACGACCAGTTCAGGATCGTCACCGGACCGGTCAGCATGCCCTTCATCGGCTTGTTCGTCAGCGACTGCGCGTACGTGATCCATTCGACCGTCATCGCCTTCGGACGGCTGATGTCGCCGAACAGGATCGGCGGCTTCACGCAGCGCGAACCGTACGACTGCACCCAGCCGAACTGGCTGAATGCGTAGCCGTCGAGCTGCTCGCCGAAGTATTCGACCATGTCGTTGCGCTCGGCTTCGCCATGCACGAGCACGTCGAGTTCGAGCGATTCCTGTTCGCGCACGCTGCGCTCGATCTCGGCCTGCATCGCCGCGCGGTAGCCGGCTTCATCCAGCGCGCCGGACTTGAACTGGCTGCGCGCCTGGCGAATTTCGGCGGTCTGCGGGAACGAGCCGATCGTCGTCGTCGGGAAGGCCGGCAGGTTCAGGCGTGCCGACTGCTTCGGCGCGCGCTGCGTATAGGGGCTCGCGCGGTTGCCGAGCTGCGCGTCGATGCGCGCGATCGCGGCCTTCACCGCCGGATTGTTCACGCGCGGCGAACGGCGGCGTGAGTCGATCGCGGCGGCGTTGGCGGCAAGCGCGTCGGCCACCTTGTCGCGGCCTTCATTCAGCGCCGTCGCGAGCACTTTCAGTTCGTCGAGCTTCTGCAGCGCGAACGCGAGCCACGAACGGATCTCCGTGTCGAGCTTCTCTTCGCTCGCGAGATCGACCGGCACGTGCAGCAGCGAGCACGACGGCGCGACCCACAGGCGATCGCCCAGTTGCTTCGCGAGCGGCTCGAGCCAGTCGAGCGTCGCGCTCAGGTCCGTCTTCCAGATATTGCGGCCGTTGATCGCGCCCACCGACAGCACGCGGTCGGCCGGCAGTTCGCGCACGAGCGCGTCGACTTCGTCGCGGGCGTTGATCGCGTCGACATGCAGGCCGTCGACCGGCAGCGACGCCGCGAGCGTCAGGTTGTCCCGAAGCGGGCCGAAGTACGTGGCGAGCAGCAGCTTGATACGGCGCGTTTCCAGCGCCGCATACGCGGTGCGGAATGCCTGACGCCATTCGGCGTCGAGCTCGGTGACGAGGATCGGTTCGTCGATCTGCACCCATTCGACGCCCTGCGCGGTCAGCGTGTCGAGCAGCGCGCCATACACTGGCAGCAGCTTCGGCAGCAGCGCGAGGCGATCCGAATCGTCCTTCGCCTTGCCGAGCCACAGGTACGTGACGGGGCCGAGGATCACCGGCTTCGTGGCGACGCCCAGCGCCCGAGCTTCGGTCAGTTGCTGAAGCAGGCACGACGGATCGAGCGAAAAGTTCGTGTCCGCGTGGAATTCCGGGACGATGTAATGGTAATTCGTGTCGAACCACTTCGTCATTTCGCCGGCGGAAACGCCGCCGCAGCACGCTGCATGCTCGTCCACCGCTTGCGCCGAACGGCCGCGCGCGACGCGGAAATAGTTGTCGAGCACGTCGCCGTGGAAGCCCTGCACGCGCTTCGGCAGGTTGCCGAGCGTAAAGCTCATGTCGAGCACCTGGTCGTAGAACGAGAAATCGCCGATCGGCGCGAGATCGAGGTCGCGCTGGTCGTTCCAGTGACGCTCGCGCAGCTCGGCGCCGAGTGCCTTCAGCTCGTCGCGCGACGATTCGCCCTTCCAGTAGCGTTCGAGACCGAACTTGAGTTCGCGCTTCGCGCCGACGCGCGGAAAACCGAGATTGTGTGTCGTAACCATGAAGCTGCCGTCCAGAGAGAAATTGAAGATCCGGCAGCCATCATAGGGATTTCATCTCATGAAATAAAATGGCATTATTTCATTCATCCATTAAATTCTTTCATGTGTTTGCGGAGTGAGCGATATCCATGCTGGAACGATTCCATCTCGTCGTGATCCGTGAAGTCGAGCGCCAAGGCTCGTTGACTGCAGCCGCCAATGCGCTGCACCTCACGCAATCGGCGCTCAGCCATACCGTCCGGAAGATCGAGCAGCAGCTCGGCACGCCGATCTGGGATCGGGAGGGCCGCGGCCTGCGGCTGACGCAGGGCGGGCAATATCTGCTGAAGCTGGCGAACCGGCTGCTGCCGCAGTTCGAGCTCGCCGAGGAGCGGATGAAGCAGTATGCAAAGGGCGAGCGCGGCACGCTGCGCATCGGGATGGAATGCCATCCGTGCTACCAGTGGCTGCTGAAGGTCGTGTCGCCGTACCTGTCGCGCTGGCCGGACGTCGACGTGGACGTGAAGCAGCGCTTCCAGTTCGGCGGCATCGGCGCGCTGTTCGGCCATGACATCGACGTGCTCGTGACGCCCGACCCGCTGAACAAGCCGGGGCTGCGCTTCGATCCCGTGTTCGATTACGAGCAGGTGCTGGTGGTCGCGGATGCGCACCGATTCGCGAACGCCGACTACGTGACGCCCGAACAGCTGACCGACGAGGTGCTGATCACCTACCCGGTCGAGACCGACCGGCTCGACATCTACAACCAGTTCCTGACGCCGGCCGGCATCGTGCCGCGGCGCCACAAGTCGATCGAGACGACCGACATCATGCTGCAGATGGTGGCGAGCGGGCGCGGCGTGGCCGCGCTGCCGAGATGGCTTGCCGACGAATACGCGGACCGGATGCCGGTCGTGCCGGTCAAGCTCGGGACAAAGGGCATCGCGAAACAGATCTTCCTCGGCATCCGCGAGGCGGATGCGTCGATCGACTATCTGGCCGCATTCGTCGCGCTGGCGCGCGAATCGACGTGGAGCGCGCCGCGCATGCTGCGCTAGGCGCGCCCCGATGCCATGCGCGTCAGGCGGCGCGCATGCCGGTGCGTTCGCCGCGTTCGACCCATGCGCCGAACAGCAGGCCGATCGTCGTCCACATGATCGCCTGCATGCCGATCGCGGCGACGCGGAACTTCCACAGCACCGCGGCCGGGAATTCGGCCGGCACTTCATCGATCGACGGCAGCCCGATCTGCACGGCCGCGATGATCGCGACGAACGTGAGGCCCCCGACGATCGATGCGTTCCACGGGCCGAGCTTCGCCAGCAGATGACGACGCACGCTGACCGAGAACACCATCGTCGCGATCGAGATCGCGATCATCAGGAAGAACAGGCCCGTGCGATAGCCGATCGTGTCGTGGTCGCCGACCGCCGGCGGATTGGCCGGGTACTTGATGTTCGGCACGATCACGAGCGCGACGAACGCCGCCGCCGCGAGCCATGCCGCGAGCGGCCGCGCCGGGAGGCGGCTGCCTCGCCCGTATGCAAACGCGAAGACCAGCGAGAACAGCCCGCCGAATGCCGCGCCGTAGGTCACGACGCCCGTCAGCAGGCCGACGCCGGCCTGCGTGTGGCGGCTGACCAGTTCGGGCTCCGGCGCTTCGCCGTTGGCCGCTTCGGTTTTTTCTTCGAAGGAGATTGCCTGATCGACTTGCGGTTCGCCGACGATTCTGGCGAAACCGAACGTGAGGAGGCCTGCGGCGATGCCTGCGAGCATCCCGCGCATGAGCAGCTTTCCGACCATCGTGTACTCCGCGTCAGTGGCAGGGAAAGCCGAGCAGATGGCGGCCGTCGTGGACGAACTCGTGCACGTACATGCCCGGCACGAGCGACGTCGCCCCCTGTTCCGCACCGACGAAATAGAGCGCGAGTAACAGGATCAGGCCGACGAAGATGGCCCACGGCAACAGTTCGCGGACGGGAATGGGCGCCGGCACGACGACCGGCTTCAGCACTGCTTCGCTCATGGATGCACCTCAGGGGAATCGCGCCCCGACAAAAGTTGGATGGAATACGAAGGCAGGTCTGGCTTCCGGGATTGAAGATCCGCGGTTACAGTGGCGCGACCGCGCCGGGCTTGCACCGGCTTCCGCCCTTCGTATCGGGCGAATTGTACGCGCGAACGTTCGCGTGTTGAAGGCCCGCGCACCACGGGCGCGGCCGTTCCGAACCCTCCGGCCATCGACATGACCCAACCTGCCTTGCTGCGCCTGATCGCGCATGCGCCGACCCGCGCGATGCGCGCCGGCGCGTTTCCCGCCGACGATCCGCTCGATGCACCCGGGCTCGCCGAGGCTGCCGCGCTGCGCGGGCGGTTCGCCGGCGCACCCGGCGCGATCGTGCTGTGCAGCCCCGCACGTTGTGCGCAGCAGACCGCCGACGCGCTCGGACTGCGCGCGGGCATCGACGATTCGCTGCGCGATGTCGACTACGGCCACTGGCACGGCAAGCGGCTGCACGACCTCGCGCGCGACCTGCCGGACGAACTTGGCGCCTGGATCGACGATCCGGCCGCGTCGCCGCACGGCGGTGAATCGTTCGAAGACGTCGCGCGCCGCGTCGGCGCATGGTTGAACGCACTGCCACGTCGTCGCGATATCGTCGCGATCACGCATGCGGCGATCGTTCGTGCGGCCATCGCGCACGTGCGCCGGATGGACGCGAAGGCGGCGACCCGCATCGACGTCGCGCCGCTGTCGTGCACGGTATTCGCCGCGTCGGGAGAGGGCTGGACGTCGATCACGGACGACGTTCGACGCGATGCCGATGCCGATGCGTAAGCCCGCCTGCTCACTATATGGAGAATGACGACGCCATTTTCTTACATGTCTGTAAGACAATGGTTCGTCCTCCCGACTGTCATCAAACTGACTGGTAGCGAAAGCTAGGATCGGCTGCGGTTACCTACGAGATGCCGCCATGAATCAACCTGCTTCGTCCGCCGCGAACCCTTCCGGCTCAACCGAACGTACCCGACAGGTCGGCTATGCCGTCTTTCTGCTGGTGCTCGTGATCGGCGCCGTCTATATTGCCACCCATCTGATAGCCGATCTGTCGCCCGTGCGCGAAGGGTCGCTGTTCCCGTACCTGATGCTCGGCGCCGCGCTGGTGATCGCGCTCGGCTTCGAATTCGTCAACGGCTTCCACGACACCGCGAATGCGGTCGCGACCGTGATCTACACCCACTCGCTGACGCCGAACGTCGCGGTGATCTGGTCCGGCATGTGGAACTTCCTCGGCGTGATGGTTTCCAGCGGGGCCGTCGCCTTCGGCATCCTGCAGCTGCTGCCGGTCGAGCTGATCCTGCAGGTCGGCAGCGGGTCGGGTTTCGCGATGGTGTTCGCGCTGCTGATCGCCGCGATCGTCTGGAACCTGGCGACCTGGTACTTCGGGTTGCCGTCGTCGAGCTCGCATACGCTGATCGGATCGATCATCGGCGTTGGGCTGATGAACCAGCTGATGCATGGGCCGTCGGGCACGAGCGGCGTCGACTGGGGCCAGGCGCTCGGGGTCGGCAAGTCGCTGCTGTTGTCGCCGATCGTGGGCTTCCTGTGTGCGTCGCTGCTGCTGCTCGTGCTGAAGGCCGTCGTGCGAATTCCGGAACTGTACAAGGAGCCGCCGAAGGATCAGCCCCCTCCGTTCTGGATCCGCTGCCTGCTGATTCTCACGTGTACCGGCGTGTCGTTCGCGCACGGGTCGAACGACGGGCAGAAAGGGATGGGCCTCATCATGCTGATCCTGATCGGCACGATGCCGACTGCGTATGCGCTGAACAAGGCGGTCACGACGGCGGAATCGCAGACCTTCGTCGCCGTCGCGAACCAGGCTGCCGCGACCTTCGCGAAATACTCGAACGGCGTCGCGGCGTCCGCGAATCCGCGCGCCGACGTCGAGCACTTCGTGCAGCGCCGCGAGATAACGCCTGCCGTGCTGCCGGCCCTGCAGCAACTGTCCACGTCGCTCGCGGCCTCGGTCGGCTCGTCGGGCTCGATGGCGGCCGTGCCGCAGGGCGACGTCGACAACGTGCGCAACACGATGTATCTGATATCCGAAGCGATTCGCCTGATCGAGAAGGCGGGTCAGCCCGCCTTCGCCGCCGACGACAAGCTCGCGATCGACAACTACCGCAAGCAGCTCGATCACGCGACCAAGTTCATTCCGACCTGGGTGAAAGTGGCCGTTGCGATCGCGCTGGGTCTCGGCACGATGGTCGGCTGGAAGCGGATCGTCGTGACCGTCGGCGAGAAAATCGGCAAGCAGCATCTGACGTACGGACAGGGCGCGTCGGCCGAACTCGTCGCGATGCTGACGATCGGCGCGGCCGACGTGTACGGGCTGCCCGTGTCGACGACGCATGTGCTGTCGTCGGGCGTCGCGGGCACGATGGCGGCGAACGGGTCCGGATTGCAGTGGAGCACGGTGCGCAGCCTCGTGCTCGCGTGGGTGCTGACGCTGCCGGCGTCGATCGCACTGGCGGCTGGACTTTACTGGCTGTTCCGGTCGATCGCCTGAGCGGACGGGCGGTGAGCGGCCGGGGAACCGGCCGCTCACCGTCGAGGATTTGGCTCGGTTGCTACGTCTCCTCACCTCGCCTCGTCTCTCTTCGCCTCTCCGCCTCTTCGCCTCTTCGCCTCTTCGCCTCTCCGCCTCTTCGCCTCTTCGCCTCTTCGCCTCTTCGCCTCTTCGCCTCTTCGCCTCTTCGCCTCTTCGCCTCTTCGCCTCTTCGCCTCTTCGCCTCTTCGCCTCT
>NZ_JBSRXO010000015.1:0-116653 GCF_054055695.1 Burkholderia sp. PvR073 | reverse complement strand
GCGACTGCGACTGCGACTGCGACTGCGACTGCGACTGCGACTGCGACTGCGACTGCGACTGCGACTGCGACTGCGACTGCGACTGCGACTGCGACTGCGACGGGTGGGTGGGTTGTTACGTGACAACCTCCCCACTGGCGATTGAGGACGGACGTCTTCTGCCCGAGCGCGGCCACGGTAGAGATCGCTACCGTGAAGGAATCTGGGGGAGACGGGAAGCGATGTTGGTCAGTTGGGTCCGGTCGCTGATCGGCGTTCGATGTAGGCGAGCGGTTGTCACGTGACAACCGGTGCGGTTCTATCCGGGAATGACCGGCGTGATAGCGGCGTGGCACGCACTCGGTCTTGGACGAGGCGCGCTATGCGAGCTTGGGCGTATGCGTCTATATTCCGTTCAACTAGTCAGGTCAGCTGACGCCTTCTCCTGGCATCCTTCAATGGCGTGGGCTCTCGGGAGTGCATGCCGGCCCGGATTCTAGGGCCTATGATATGGCCCCAATAAATTGGCCAGTTCAGCATCCACCAAGCAACAACCTTGGGGCAGGGGAGGGGCAGATATTCCGAGCTTGTTGTATCAGCGATTGATTTGATGGAGGCCGACATCGGCATCCTGTCACGTAGCCTCGCGTGACAATTCCTCTTTTGAAGGTAAATTCATATGTCCGGCGACATGAGGCGACGTGGATCCGTGCGTGAAACATTTCGGAAAAACGGGGTGTCTTCGTAAACCCTTGTCTGGCAATGAGTTGCGCCACTTTCTTCATGTTGTTTCACGCAAAATACACGTGATCTACCGGCAAAATGGGGGCGCATGTATTTCCGCGCGGGAGATTGGCTGCGAGCAATGATGGTTGGTGCGAAATCGTATCGTATGATACGTGTTTCGTGGTGAAAAACACGTTCCGCAGAGAAGTTCAATCCGATCGACATACCGGCGACCTGATGCAGCGCGCTGAACAGCCGGAGGGGAAAATTCAGTCGATGTGGTTTCCTCTCGATCGCCAGTTGTCACGTGACAACGAGCGTGCAGGATCTCGAACTGCCGGGATGTCGGGAGAAGCCAAAGCTCGGGGCTGGCTATGTTGACTCTACAGTGCGCGCCAAGGCGGGTCGAGCGACATGTGATTCTGTAGACAGCCTGAGATGATCGACGTGTCTATCGTGGCGCGGCGGGCCAATCCGGAATCTAGAGAATCTGCATCAGGGAGACGAAGCGCGTCGGCATCGTCGGCCGACCGAATAGATCTCGGCCGATGCCGAACGTCTGTTTTTCCGGCCGGCCGATCATCGTCATCGACACTCAATTGAAGAGTCCGCCGCCAAGCCTCGCGCCGTAACGAAAAACCGCCGCCGCAGCGCGACGCTCCAGACCAGAAGCGCCACGGCCAGCAAACCTACTTCGTCGTCTGCGATGCGCATAGCTGCCACCGGCGCGGCTTCGCTGCCGGTGCCTTTTCTGCGTCATCGACGGTTCGCCACCACCGTTCACCGCGATGCGGCTCATTCAGATCGAGCCGCTCGCCCATCCTGGGCGTCGCTAGCTCGACGCCACGCACCATTGCCAGCGCCGTGACGCGCTCGAACGGCTCCTGCCAACGATGCATCGCCAGATCGAACGTGCCGTTGTGAATCGGTATCAGCGTGCGTCCGCGCAGGTCGATGTGCGCCTGCACGGTTTCTTCCGGCTGCATGTGCACGTAGGGCCATTGCGGGTCGTATGCTCCGGTCTCGATCAGCGTCACATCGAAGGGCCCAAGACGTTCGCCGATTGTCCGGAAACCGTTGAAGTAGCCGGTGTCGCCGCTGAAGAACACGCGCAGATCGTCGGCGACGATGACCCAGGACGCCCACAGCGTGCTGTTGCCGTCAAACAGGCTGCGCCCGGAGAAGTGCTGCGCAGGCGTTGCGGTCAGCGTCAGGCCGTCGATGTCGATGCTTTGCCACCAGTCGAGTTGGCGTACCTTCGTCGCGTCGATACCCCATTCGATCAGGCGGTCGCCGACGCCCAGCGTCGTGACGAACACGCCGGTCGTGGCCGCAAGCGCGAGCACGGTGTCGCGGTCGAGGTGATCGTAGTGATCGTGCGACAGGATTACGCCGCGCAACGGCGGGAGATCCTCGAGCGCAATCGGCGGCGCATGGAAGCGCTTGGGGCCGACGCGTCGAAACGGCGATGCACGTTCGGCAAATACCGGATCGGTCAGCCAGAACTCACCGCGCAGCTTCAACAGCAGCGTCGAATGCCCGAGCCGATACAGGCTGCGGTCAGGGGCCGCGTCGAGTTGCTCGCGAGTCAGCGAATCGATCGGCAGTGCCCCTGTCGGAACCGTGTTGCGTGGCTTGTTGACCAGCATGTTCCATGCAATGCCGAGGGTCTTGCCTAAGCCTTCGACGGGCCGCGGCGTGACATTGCTGAAGCGTTCGCCATTGTGCTGCGGCGACTCGTCGGACAGTGTGCGGCCACGCCTGGCGGCGGCGAAACCCAGTACGCGATGAAGAAAAACGAGAGGCGAAGCCATGTCGATCCGTCCGGAAATAAAAGTACACTGAGCAGTGTAGTTTATCCCTGGGAAAAGTAAACTCGGCGGTGTAAAATTTTTGCATGGATACGAGCACTTCCCCCCAGCGCCTGACCGATCGAAAGCGCGCGGCAATTCTCGCCGCGGCGATCGAGGAATTTCGCGCGGCCGGCTACGACGCGACCAGCATGGATCGCATCGCCGCGCGCGCGGACGTGTCGAAGCGTACGGTCTACAACCACTTCCCCGGCAAGGAAGCATTGTTCGCAGCGATCCTGCACCAGCTGTGGGACGCGACGCTGACCGCCGGCGCGCCGGCCTACTGCGCCGACGTGCCGCTGCGTGATCAATTGCTCGCACTGCTGGGCCGCAAATTGCGGCTGTTGAACGACGAAGCTTTTCTCGCGCTCGCTCGCGTCGCGATCGGCGCGGCCATCCACTCGCCGGAACGCGCGCGCGACATGGTCGAACGCATGGGCGAGCGTGAAGAGGACGTGACGGTCTGGATTCGTGCGGCCGCGGCGGCTGGCCGGCTGGCGGCGACCGATCCTGTATTCGCTGCACATCAGCTGCACGGGCTCGTGAAAGCGTTCGCGTTCTGGCCGCAGGTGACGATGGGGCAGCCGCCGCTGGGCGCGCAGGAACAGCAGAAGGTCGCGGAAACGGCCGCCGACATGTTTCTTGCGTACTACGCGCGTCCGGATCACGGCGGTGCGCCAAGTGCAGGACAGGGCTGAACGCGCGTCATGCGACGCGCGAAGTGCAACAGGCGCGTCGACTGACTCGATGTGCGCTGCATCCGCCACCTGAAAGAAAGCGTCATGCGACCAGGGGCGAACGCAGGACCGGGCATACACATCGAGGTCGCATGTTTGAGCCGCATGAACCGTACCGACGCGTGTGGCCGACGCATATGAAACCCAACACGAGCGAACACCGATGAAGACGCTGTTGATCGTCTATCACACGATGACCGGCGGCACGCAGCAGATGGCCGAAGCGGCCGCGGATGCCGCGCGCGAGCAGCCCGGTGTCGACGTCAGGTTGCAGCGTGCGGATGCGACGAGCGCGGACGACGTGCTCGCCGCCGACGCCTATCTGTTCGCGACGCCGGAAAATCTCGCCGCGATGTCCGGGCTGATGAAGGATTTCTTCGATCGCTGCTACTACGCGGCGCTCGATCGCGTGAACGGTCGCCCGTATGCGGCAATGATCTGTGCGGGCAGCGACGGACAGAACGCGCTGCGCCAGATTGACCGGATCGCGACCGGGTGGCGGCTCAGGAATGTGGCGCCAGGCCTGATCGTCTGCACCCATGCGCAGACGCCGGAGCGGATCCTCGCGCCGAAGACGATCGACGCCGAGGATCTCGCGCGCTGCGCGGAGGTCGGCGCGGGTCTTGCTGCGGGGCTCGCGCTTGGCGTGTTCTGATCATCGGCGATCAACCGGGTCGAACCGGTGCCGCAGCCGCACGCAAGGACCGCCGCGCGACGCCTGCCGTGTTGTCTCCAATCGCACCGAGTTCAAGCGACGCGTACTTTTCGCGGGACACGGCGGCCGCGACTCGCATCGCCGTTCGCCGCAGCGGCACCGATCGCGTATCGATGCCCTAGTCACCCTGGGTCGACACGGTCGGCGGATGATATTCGGGCCACAGGCTCTTCACGAGATCGCGCGAAGCGCCATACGCATAGCAGCTGTCGATCTTGAGCGGCTTTCCGTTGTCGTCGCGGTAATTCAGCGACGACGGTCGCACGCCGACCATCGTCTGATAGGCCGCGGTCGCGACCGGACCGAGAATTTCCTTCAGATGGGTGCACGTGTCGCAAGACGGCAGGCGTTTGCGGACCTCGCTGTTCCAGCCGGCGCCGATGCGCAGTCCGACGAGCGCCTGCAGCGTGTCGCCGCCGCCCGGACACTGCGCATAAGGATGCGACCGGATGAACGTGGATACCGCGCGCACGATCATGTCGACGTCGAACACCAGCGTCACGCCGAGGTCGTGAATCGGGGCCAGCGCCGCGAACGTGCGCGTGCCGCCCGGCGGGGTGAAATCGCTCGTCTTGCGGTCCGCGAGACAGGCCGTGACTTCGAACAGGCCGTCGCTGCGGCGATAGCCGCGCATGTCGATCTGCCGATGGTGAATCTCTTCGCGCGTAATGCCGTCGTGCGGGAGGTCGTGTCGGGGATTCATGTAACCGCTCCGTTTCGGACAACCGGGTCTCTTTGCGTTCGACAGCGATGGCGTTGACTGATCGGTGCGTAGTGAAACCACCACAGGCCGCCGACGATGTCGATCCGGCCATACTACGCACTTTCCGGTGCCGCCGTACGATCGACGATCGATGCGTACGCAACTAATTGAATACCGGCAGCGATCGACGCGAACGCCGCCACGCCGCGCGGATCGTACGCGAAAGCCAGGTGTTTCGGACCACGTGAGTCCGCAGGCGCCGGGCGTCTTGGGCGTCCGTACCATCGCTCGCCATTCCGTAGTGTGGAATGACTGGCGCGATGCGTGAGCCCCGAACCGAAACCGAAAGTACCGAAAGCGGCACTACGTAACGCGTGTATCGCTACCGGTTAAAACGCCGCGATAATGCGCAACGTGACCGCGTGGATGCATTGCGCGCCCCTCGGATCCGTCAAATGCGAACCGGTGAGTCAGCCGACAGCCGCGCGTACCGGTATACTTCCACTCCTGCCTTTATCCGGCATCGTGGCCGGGTGCCTGAAAACAGCGGTTGTGGCGATGCGGCCCCGCAATGTTCCGCATCGGTGGCAGAAGCCGCAGGCAATGCGGCAAAACGCCGATGTGCGGAATGGCAGCACGAACCACACCTTATATTCCTGGTGGATTGAATTTATGGGTTTTGAACAACTTGCCGAATTGCGGGCGCAGCTCGCAGCCAAGGCCAAGCAGGAGCGCAACGCGAAGCGACCGGCTGCGCAACCGGACGCCGGCGCGAAGCCGAAGTCCGGCGACCGGCCCGCTCGTGGGGCCAAATCGGGTGCCGGGGCCAAAGCGCCGTCCGGTGCCAAGCCCGCTTCGGCGAAGCCGTCGACCCCGGTCGATCCGGTCATCGTCGCGATCGGCAAACTGCAGCGCCGGTTCCCGCGCGCGTTCCCGAAGAATCCGGCACCGAAGGTGCCGCTGAAGGTCGGCATCTGGGACGACCTCGCCCGCGAGGCGCAGGCCGTCGGCCTGACTGAAGCAGAGCTGCGCGAGGCGATGTCCACGTGGTGCCGCGGCAATCGTTACTGGTCGTGTCTCGTCGAAGACGCGGTGCGGGTCGATCTGCAAGGTAACGAAGCCGGGCGCGTGACGCACGACGACGCGGCGCGTGCGCGCCGGTTGAAGTCGCGTCGTCCGGGCAACAAGGGCGGCGCTCAAGCAGCAAAGGGCGCACCGCAGCAGCCGAAGGCGGAACCGCAGGCCGACGCCGCCGCGCCGCAGCCGGCGACCGCGGAAGCATCAGCCGACGCAGCACCGCAGGCCGAGCAGCAAACGACCGCGAGCGAGTAACGCGCAATGCGTCGCCGCGCGATCGCGCGGTGACGGCCCGCCTGCACCGCGCGTGCAGCGCACACGTGACAGACCGGCCTGTCCCCGCTCGGGGCAGGTCGGGACTGCCTCCGCTGGCGACATCGCCAGTCAGCTAGCCGTCCACCCATCAGCATCGAACTACCAATCAAACCGGCGATGAAAGCGCATCGGCGAACGCAGCTTGCGCAATGCATCGTTCGTGTTGAACGAGCATGGCGACCGGATATCGAAACAAGGACGGTGTGCATCACGAATCCGCTCACGTCGCGTCACAATAGTTCGTTTTCCTAAAGTACGCGGAGCGAGCGCAGATCAAGTGTCCGATTCGCACTCACGCCAATATGTCTCGCGTCAGTCGTTGTCGGGCGCGAAGTACAGCCCTAGTCGCGGGACCGACGTGTGATGTCCGGACGCGCCGCCACCGCAGCGGCCGCCAGCCCATTGGTTGGCGACCCGCGACACAAACGCCGATAATCTCCGCAGCCGGGAACGCCGGGCCGATACACATTGCCGACCACGTATGACGTGACAGGTGCCTGAAAGCCGACGCGAGCTGCCCGGCAATCCCCAAGGAAAACCATCCGCGCCACCGCATCACATGAAGCCTGCCGACGCCCTACGCCCAACGCCTTACGCAAAGATCGCATCATGAACCCGAGACATTCCGCGATTCTCGTCGCGCTCATCGCCGCCGCGCTGTTCGGTGCCGCGACGCCGCTCGCCAAGGCACTGCTCGGCGCAATGTCGCCGTTCATGGTCGCGGGCCTGTTCTATCTCGGCAGCGGGGTCGGTCTCGCCATCGGGATCCTGCTTCGCGGGTTGCGCCGCCGCCGCGCGCCGGCCGGGAATGCCGCACCGCTGCAACGCGCGGACCTGCCGTGGCTTGCCGGCGCGATCGCGGCCGGCGGCGTCGCAGGCCCGGCGCTGTTGATGCTCGGGCTGTCGAGCACGCCGGCCGCGACGAGTGCGCTGCTGCTCAATCTCGAAGGCGTGCTGACGGCCGTCATCGCGTGGGTCGTGTTTCGCGAAAACGTGGATCTCCAGGTGTTTCTCGGCATGGTCGCGATCGTCACCGGCGGCACGCTGCTGTCGTGGGTGCCGGGGCGCGCGGGCGTGCCGGTCGGTGCGCTGCTGATCGCCGCCGCGTGCCTGTGCTGGGCGATCGACAACAACCTGACCCGCAAGGTCGCCGCGAACGATGCGATGGTCATCGCGTGCGTGAAAGGCCTGGTCGCCGGGCCCGTGAATATCGGCATCGCGCTCGCGGCCGGCGCGGCCCTACCCACTATTCCGGCCACGGCTGCCGCGATGCTGACTGGCCTCGGCGGCTACGGGATCAGTCTCGTGTTGTTCGTCGTCGCGCTGCGTCATCTCGGCAGTCCGCGCACGGGCGCGTATTTTTCCGTGGCGCCGCTGTTCGGCGTCGTGCTGTCGCTGCTGATCTGGCCGGCACTGCCGTCCGTCACGTTCTGGATCGCGGCTGCGTTGATGGCGCTCGGCATCTGGCTGCATGTGCGCGAACGGCACGAACACGAACATGCGCACGAGCGGCTCGCGCATACGCACCGGCATCGGCATGACGAACATCATCAGCACACGCACGACTTTCCGTACGATGGCGATGAACCGCACACGCATCCGCACGTGCATCTGCCGATCACGCACAGTCACGCGCATTTCCCGGACATTCACCACCGCCATCGACACTGACCGCGCGCCCCACGGACAAAGACGCGCGCAACGCGTATCGCAAGGTAACCGTTTATGGGGGGCGTTTCTTGCCCGCCGTGCCCCTTCGACACCCATCGATTCAGTCGACCGTAGTGACTCAGTCGTCCGTCTGAATCAGTCGAATCAATGAACCGTCCAGGTCGATCAGCGCGCCGAGGGTACCGCCCCATGGCTCGCGTTTCGGCCGATGCGCACGCGGCCAGCCGGTCGTCTGCTCCGGAATGCCGGCCGCGAGCACCTCATCGAAAAACGCGCCGACGTCGGCGAGCCGGAAACAGCAGCTGAACCAGCTCGTGGCCGGATCGAGGCCGGGATGCGGAAAGAATTCCAGCAGCAGGTCGCCGCGCCTCAGGATCATCCAGTTGTCGTCGCGCCAGGTTTCGACGAAGCCGAGTTTCGCGTAGAACTGCGATGTGGCTTCGAAATCGCGTGACGGCAGATTGGGCGTCGCTAAGTCGGTCAAGGCTGTTCCTCCGGTGGGCGTTGCGATCGAACGAACGCGCGGGAAAGCGCGCCGATGGATTTCGTGCATGATCGGCAAACGCTGCGTATCGACAAGCCACGCAGGGCGACGTCGTGACTATCGTTGCCGGGGAAAGCAGAATCCGAAATCCTCGCGGCCCGGACATCCGGGCGCGGGCCCGGGCGTCAGGCCGAGCGATGCGGCCACTTCCTGCGCGAGAAATTTCTTCCAGCGCAACTGCGCGACATTGCGCGCGGCGAGCGCGGGGAAATAGCGGTCGAGCATCGCCGAAACCGCATTGCGTCCGTCAAGGCCGAGATCGCGCCACAGGTGATCGGGGCGCAGGCACGCATGCGCGATGATTGCCGCGACGCAGTCGGCATCGTCGCGCGCGACGGCGGGATGCGCATCCCGCATCAGCAGCGCGTGCAGCGTCGCGACGAACTGCGCGTGCGCGGCCGGCAGCGCCGCGATGTTTTCGGTCGGCACGAGCGCGGCGGCATCGGTGGAACGCAGGCGCGGAAACTGGCGGGCAAGCAGGCTGCTCAACTGGGCAGGAGACAGGCCGAGCAGCGCGAGTTCGTTGCGGCATGCGCGTGCCGCGACGAGTGCGCCGAACAGACATGCATCCGGGGACGCGGCGTCGGTCGCCGCGGACAGCAGCGATTGCAATACGCGCCGATGCGCGTGCTCGAGCGCGGACGTCATCGTGTGCGCCCGCACGCCGGTCGAGCGTTGCGCGCCGCTTGCAGGTGCGGCGAACGATGGGGCGTCATCGCAATCGGTCAGTCGATCAGGCGATCACTCGACTCCGACGATCACGCTCGACGCCTTGAAGATCGCCGACGCTGGCTTGCCGCTCGCGAGGCCGAGACGATCGACGCTGTCGTTGGTGACGATCGCGACGATTTCCGCGCCACCCGCAGCCTGGATCACGACTTCCGAATTGACTGCACCCTTCGCGATCGACGACACGTTGCCCGCGATGCAGTTGCGGGCAGACACCTTGCTGCTGTCGACGTCGACCATCACGATCACCGACGATGCCTTGACGAGCGCGAACGCCTTCGTGCCGGCCGCGAGATCGAGCGAGGCGACGCTGCCGTGCGTGATCACGGCGACGATGTCGAGGCCGTCCTGGGTACGCAGCGTGATTTCGTCGTTGACGGCACCGGGCTTGACGGCGCTAATCTGGCCGGCGAACTGATTACGGGCACTGCTTCGCATGATGATCCTCCGGAACATGGGCCGCCCGGGGCGGGCGGCGAGCGAATGATGGAAACCGCGGACGAGTTTACCGGCAATGCCGGTGATGCGCGCCGTCGGCATCGACATACCGGACATGCGAGACCGCGCACGGTGATGCGGGACGGCACGCGTGTCACGCACGCCGTCCCGCACCGCGCGCGATTACCTGGTCGGGGCCGACGCAGCAGCCGGCGCACCGGCCGCCGACGTCTGCTGCGACACAGCGGGCGCCGCGTCGCGTTCCCATCCGCCGCCGAGCGCGAGGAACAGCTTCACCTGGTCGGCGGCGACTTGCCCTTCGGCCGCGGCGACCTGCGCGCGCACACTCGTGAGCGTGCGCGTCGCATCGAGATCGGAGATGAACGATTCGCGGCCGGCCATATAGAGCCGGTGCGTTTCGTCAGCGGAATTGCGCGCCGATTCGTAGGCCGTGCGCAGCGCATCGGTGCGTTGCACATCGGCCGCGTAGGTCGCGAGACTCGACTGCGTTTCGCGCAGCGCGTTCAGCACGACGCCGTCGAAGTGCGCGAGTGCGCCGCCGCTCGCGGCTTCGGCTTCGCGCACGCGTGCGCGCTGGCCGTTGACCGGGAACGACCAGCTGATCAGTGGTCCGAACGACCAGCGATTCGTGGTGGACGAGAACAGGTCGGCGGCGACGCCGACCGAGCCGGCCGACGCGCCGATGCTGATCGACGGATACAGCGCGGCGGTCGCGACGCCGATCCGTGCGGTCGCGGCGGCGAGCTGGCGCTCGGCTTCGCGAACGTCGGGGCGGCGTCGCAGCAGCGCGGCGCCGTCGCCGATCGGAATCGGCTGGCGCAGCTTCGGCAGGCGCTCGCATTCGGCGACCGCCTTCGGCAGGTCGGCCGGCGAGCGTGCGAGCAGCGCGGCGAGCTGGTATTGCGCGATCTTGCGGCGACCTTCGAAACGCGGGATGTCGGCGGACAGCGTGCGCACCTGCGTGACGCCACGCGTCACGTCGGTCTGGTTGCCGCGCCCCGCATCGCGCAGCCGCTGTGACAGCTTCACGCGCTGCTGCTGCAGCGCGAGCGACTGCTTCGCGATCGCGAGCTCGTCGCCGGCGGAGCACGATTCGACGTAGGCACGCACGACGTCCGCGACGACCGTGATGCGCGCCAGGTCGGCGGCCGCCTGCACGGCTTCGCTATCCGCGCGCGCGGCCTCGACGCCGCGCCGCAGCTTGCCGAACAGATCGAGCTCATACGACACGCTGATGCCGACCGTGCCTTCGTTGACGACCGGCAGCTTGTTTTCGAGCAGATACTGCTCGGCCGATTCCTGCGCGCGCTGAACGGCTGCTTCCGCGCTGCCGGAGAAGCCGCCCTGTTCGTTTGCGACTTCCAGCGCCGCGCGCGAACGCGCGAGGTTGGCCGCGGCGACGCGCAGGTCGGTGTTCGATTTCAGCGCGCTACGCACGAGCGCGTCGAGCACGGGATCGTCGTACAGCTGCCACCAGTTGCCGGGCACGGCGTTGCGCGAGACGAGCGCGCCGTTCGCGTCGTCGAGCGCATGGTTCGCGAGCGGTGCATTCACGTACGCCTGCTGCGGCAGCGTGTAATCGGGCCCGACGGACTTGCACGCGCCGAGTGCGAGCGCGAGCGGCGCGAGTGCCGCCGCGAGGCGCAGGCCGTGCCGCTTCATTGCGATGCTCCCGTCGCGCTGACGGCCGCGGGTGCGGCTGCCGCGGGCGACGAAGCAGGCGGCACGGCTGCCGTGGAAGCGCCGGCAGCCGGCTTCGCCTTGTCGTCGCGGCGCGTGTCGGCGCGCACCGCGACGGTCGCGGTGCGGCCGGCGATCATCCGGAAGTCGTCGGGCACCTCGTCGAGCACGACCCGCACCGGCACGCGCTGCGCGAGCCGCACCCAGCTGAATGCCGGGTTCACGTTCGGCAGCAGGTTCGCGCCCTGCGTGCGGTCGCGATCCTCGATCGCGGCGACGATGCTCTGCACGTGGCCGCGCAGCGGATGCGGCTCGCCCATCACGACGATGTCGACCGGCTGGCCGATGTGGATGCCGCGCAGCTTGGTTTCCTCGAAGTAGCCGTCGACGCGGAACGAATTGCGGTCGACGACCGACAGCACCGCGCGGCCGGCCGGCACGTATTCGCCGACGCGCGGCGCGCGGTCGTTCAGGTAGCCGTCGACGGGGCTCACGATCGTCGTGCGCTGCAGGTTCAGTTTCGCGGTGTCGAGCGACACCTGCGCATCGGCGACGGCAGCTTCGCCCTGCTCGACACGTGTGCGGCTTTCCTCGACCTGTTCGCTGGCGACCAGGTTGCCGAGCTGCAGGTTGCGCGCGTATTCGCGCTTCGCCTGAGCGAGCGTCGCGCGGCGCTGCGCGAGCGTCGCTTCGGCCAGCTGTTCCGTGAGCGTGTAGCGCGCCTGGTCGATCACGAACAGCACCTGCCCGCGCTTGACCTCCTGGTTGTCGGCGACCTGCACCGCGGTGATGAGTCCCGACACGTCGGGCGCGACCTGGATCACGTCGGCGCGCACGTGCCCGTCGCGTGTCCACGGCGAGAACATGTAGTAGTTGATGATCCGCCACAGCACGAGGGCGGCCACGACGACGACGATCAGGGTGAGCAGGATCTGCCCTGCCGAGAGCCAGGTTTTTTTCACGGTTAGCTAGCCACGAGATGGTGAGACACGATGACGACGGCGGCAAACACGAACACGTAGATGCCGAGGTCGAAGATCGAACGGTGCCAGACGAGGCGGTAAAAGCCGACGCGCTCGAGCAGGGCGCGCACGACGATGTTGATCAGGTAGGCGATCAGCATCAGCACGAGCGGAGCCGGCACGAATACGCCGAAGATGTCGATTTCGCCGATCATGGTCGCGGTCGGAAAGACAGGTTGGAAAGCAGGATCATGCGCGTGCTCCGTCCGGCGCGGCTTGGGGCGGCTGCGCGGACGCACCCGGGTACAGCGACAGCCGCAGGCCGACGAGCGCGTGCAGCGTATCGCGCAGCCGGCGGTGCGTCGCGGGCGTGGCCGGCGCCGCGGGGGCTGCTGGGGCCGCGGGCGTCGTGCCGTCGTCCGCCGGTGCGGCTGCAGCGCCCGGCAGGTTGCGGCCGGCCACGCGCTGCAACGCATCGTCGATCGACGCGAGCAGCGCCGGCGGCGCGGGCTGGCGCACGTTCGCGGCCGCGCAGCGCGTGTAGTGATCGGTGACGCCGGCCAGCACGCGGTCGATCGCGTCGGGCACGTCGCCCGACAGCTTGCGGCGCGAGCGGCGCAGGTCGAGCGCGTTCAGCGCGATGCGCAGGTCGCGGAAGCTCTCGATCGACGGATGGCGGTGATCGTCGGACGCACCGAGGCGCGGCAGCAGTTGCGTGACGCGATCGAGCATGCGCGACGCATGGTTGCGCTGGTCGTCGAGCGGCTGCGTCGATGCGGAGCGGGCGACGTCCTCCCAGCCCGAGCGCAGCAGTCGCCGCACCGCGAGTTCCGCGCCGAACGGCCGCGTCGCCCGCGTCCATACGTATGCGAACAGCAGCCCGGCGACGCCTGCGAGATTGCTGTTCAGGAATACGAAGAAGTCGGCCTCGTACGCGCTCTGGATGCTGATGAAGGTCGCGGTGTTCACCGCGACGAGCATCGTCACCATGTTGAACTGCGGACGCGGCAGCAGCGTGCCGATCAGGATGAACGGGCCGGCGAACATCAGCACGAGCATCGCGAAGTCGTGCACGTGCGGCAGCACGGCGAACAGGTACAGGCCCGCGAACACGACGCTCGCGGTGGTGGCCAGGAAGAACTTGAACACCAGCGGCGCGGGCTCGTCGAGCGCCGCGAAAAAGCTGCACGCGACGGCGACGAGTGTGACGGCGCCGGCGCCGTCGTGCCAGCCGGACTGGATCCACAGCCAGCACGCGAACACGATCGCGCCGACCACGGTCAGCGTCGAGAACAGCATCATCCCGCGATCGAAGAAGCGCTCGGTGCCGCCGAGCCGCCAGTGCCGGTAACGCGGCTGCCAGACACCCGACTCGTTCGCGATCAGCGCGCGCAGCGAGCGGCAGTCTTGCCAGATGTCGATGACCTGGCGCAACCGCCACAGTGCGTTCGACAGCAGCGCGCCGTCCCAGCTCGTCAGCGCACTGTCGGGGGGCTGCAGCGACGCGATGCGCGCGCGCAGGTTGTCCGCGACCGGGTCGTCAGCCGTCGCGCCGTCGGTGCCGGCCTTCAAGGCAGGCAGCGGTGCGTCGAACCACTTTGCGGCGTCGGCGAGCAGCGCGTCGAGCGCGGGAGGGCGCACGTGCAGGTCGCGCATCAGCGCGATCAGCGGATCGGCGAGCGACGACATCAGCGGCAGGAACAGCTGCATCCGGCCCGCGAGCGCCTGCGTGCGGGCGAGCACGTGCGGGTGCGCGTGGTCGTAGCTCAGCTGGCTCAGCAGGAATTCGAGGCCGGTGATGGTCGCGGCGAGGCGCTGCCGGCACGCGGACAGCGCTTTGCCCGCGAGGTGTCCGGACAGCGTCTCGCGGCCGTAGAACGCGGCGTCCTTGAACCACGCGTCGGTGCGCTCGATCAGCGTCGGCGCGAGCCGGTTCGGGAACACGGCGCTGCCGACCACGCTCGCGCACACGATGCCGAGCACGATTTCCTCGGTGCGCGCGATCGCGACGTCGAAGATCGTCGACGGATCGGTCACGGTGGGCAGCGCGACCAGCGGCATCGTGTAGCCGGCGAGCATGAACACGTAGCTGCGCGCGGTGCGGTCGGAGATCGCGAGGTAGAGCAGCGTGCCGCACCACGTCGCGACGATGATGCTGAACAGGAGCGGCGTCTCGACGAACGGCGGCACGAACAGGATCGCGGCGGCCGCGCCGAGCGCGGTGCCGAGCGCGCGATACAGCGCCTTCGAGCGCGTCGCGCCGACGAACGGGTTCGACACGATGTAGACGCTCGCCATCGCCCAGTACGGACGCGGCAGCTGGAAATACAGGCCGAGGTACAGCGCCAGCATCGACGCGGCGAACGTCTTGCCCGAGAACAGCCAGTCGCGAAGGCTCGGATAGGTCATGACGCGGAATCGGCGGGATGGGACGGACGTGACGCCGGGTGCTGCGCATCGGCCGCGCCGAATGCGTTCAGGACGCGCAGCGTCGCTTCGAGATCGGCGCGCGTGACGCCCTTGAGCACCTGCGCGCGCAGCACGCGAAGGTCTTCTTCCATCTTCGCGGTGACCGCGCGGCCGGCGGCCGTCAGCGAAATCGTCTTCGCACGGCGGTCGTGCGGATCCTCGTCGCGGCGTGCGAGGCCGGCCGCGCACAGCTGGTCGAGCAGGCGCACGAGTGACGGCCCCTCGATGCCGACGTGCTCGGCGAGCGTGCCCTGGCGCACGCCTTCACCGAGGCGGCCGGCGATCAGCAGCGGGGTCGCGCAGGCTTCGGACACGTTGTACGCGGTCAGCACGGCGTCGCTCGTGCGGCGCCACTTGCGCGCGGTGAGCACCAGCAGGCTGCTGACAGCGAGGCGAAGGTCGTGCAGATTGGTCATGGGCGAGATGATAGAGGTAATAATATTCGATAGCAAACTATCGGTTTTGTCACCTCGGTGTCATTGCCGCACGCCGCGGCGCCAGCCTGCAACGAGCAATTCAGGCAGCAGGCACGCGGCTGGTCGAGCTGTAAGCTTGTGAATTCGCGGCGGATCGACCCAGACCCTATCGGCCCGACTGTGGCGACCGGCATCGCCGCCGGCGGTTGGTCGATCCGTGTGGGGGTGTCGGGCGTTGTAGGCCCGACGCGCCGCGCGCCCTGGACGGCCGCGCACCGGTCACGCGGAATGAATGGAGCGCATCATGCATTCCGCACCGTCCTGCTTACGCACGCGATTGCACCAGGACAGTAATTTCCGGGTGTCTTTCTGAGCGACCATGCGAAAGCAACGACGGAGACATCGAGAGGGGACGGACCGAGATATCGGCGCGCTGGCACCGGGCGCGCGGCTCGCGCCGCAGCGCGACGTGGCGTCGAGCCTCTGCGTTAGCGTGCAGACCGTCGCCCATGCCTACAAGGAACTTGAAAGGCAGGGCCTGAGCCGTTGCGAAGTCGTGCGCGGCAGCTTCGTGGCCGCGCGCGTGACCGAATCGATGTCGAACGACATGCTCGATACGGCCGAGCGCGAAATGGTCGATTTCTCGATCGCGCGCGAGGAAGCGGGCGGGATCGCCGGTATCGTGAAGGACGCCGTGGACGAGGTCGCGGAACGGAATATTTCGACCGTCGCGTGAGTGCCATGCGGTCCTGATGTGCGCGTTGCTGCGCGAGATGACGCCGTCGCAGGGGAGTGCGGCGGCGCTTTTCTATTGATGGGTGCCGATTCGGGAAACGTCGTCCGTCGTCAGCCGAGCATCAATCAGTAGTCCCACGTAACGGGAACGAAGCGGAAACCTTCGCCGTTCCTTGCAACATGCCCGATGGACGGGAACGCCACATGCGCCGCGGCCAGCAGCGCGCCGGTTTCGGCGGCTTCGTTGAACAGCGCGATACGCACGTCGACCGCTGCTTCCGGATCATGCTCGAAGCCGTTTTGCCAGTCGGGATTGTCGAAGTTGACTTCGAAGACCGCGTCGCCGACGAACGTCAGCTTTTCACCCTTCGACGCGATGTCCACCACGCAGTGTCCCGGCGTGTGTCCGCCCGTCACGCGCGCCGACACGCCCGGCGCGACTTCCACGGTCCGGTCGAACTGCACGATGTTTTCGCCGTAGAGTTCGACGAACTTCGCGGCCGCCTTGCGCAGCGCGGGCGGAACGGTTTCCGGCATCACCGTCTTGCTGAAATCCGGATTCTTCCAGAACGCGACTTCCGCGGCCGATACGTGAATGCGCACGTCCGGGCTCAGCCGGGCCTTGACGCCGTCGGTGTTCAGCCCGCCGACGTGATCCATGTGCATGTGCGTGATCACGATATCGGTGATCGCAGCCAGGTCGATGCCGGCCGATTCCAGACGCATGACCGACCGCCCGGCGCGCGTGAAGTATTCGAAACCGTCGCCCACGCCCGAGTCGATCAGGATCAGGCGCTCGCCGCTGCGCACGAGCGCGATATTCAGCGCCCAGTCGAACATGTCGCGTTGCAGGAAACGGCCGTCGAACCATTCGTTGCGGTCCGCTTCGCTTACGTTGGTGGACATGGTGGAGGTCGGCAGCGGCAGCACGCCGTCGCTGATCAGCACGACATCGACGTCGCCAATGCGCACGGCATAGCGGGAAGAGACGAGTTCGCCCGAATCTTCGTTGCCGAGGCGGCTGGTAACCGGCTGTACGTTGCGGATTGATTTGTTCATGGTCAATCGTCCTGTTGATCAAGTGGGGTAAGCCGCACTGCACAGCGCGGTTCGCGGGCGCGACCGTGAATGTCGCGCACTTCGCTTCGCTCGCATGTCGATCGAGCGTGTGAACGATTGTAAGAAACGGCGACGGATGCCAGTAGCACCGCGTGTGCGCACATCGTGTTGTCCGGGCGACAACAATCGGGCATCGACCGTGCTGTTCACGGGAATGCACATCGCCCGCCGTCCGTTGCCGGGCGGCGGGCGATGTCATCGATGTCTTTGATGCGTCAGGGTGCTTTACCCGGCACGGTGTCCCGCCGCAGCGAGCCGCGCCCGTGTCCACAGGACCAGCCCGCACCGTCGTCCAGTGAGGCACCGCAGGGGCGCCAAGCGGACCAACAGCGCTATCCCGCCAACCTCGTGATCGCTACCTGGCTGCCCGCTTGCTCCCGGAGACGGAACTTCTGGATCTTGCCTGTAGCGGTCTTGGGCAATTCGCCGAAAATCACCCGACGCGGGCATTTGAAATGCGCCAGTCGCTCGCGACAGAACAGGATCACATCCTGCTCGGTGATGTGACAGGCATCCGGTTTCAGTTCGATGAACGCACAAGGCGTCTCGCCCCATTTGTCATCCGGCTGAGCGACCACGGCCGCGTTGAGCACGCCGGACATGCGATAAATGACCTCCTCCACCTCCACGGACGAAATGTTTTCTCCACCCGAGATGATGACGTCCTTGGAGCGGTCGGTGATCTGGATATAGCCGTCGGGATGAACGACCGCAAGATCGCCGGTATGAAACCAGCCGCCGGCGAAAGCTTGTGCCGTTGCGTCGGCATTCTTGAGGTATCCCATCATGACCGTATTCCCCCGGACCAGAACTTCGCCGCAAGACGTGCTATCGGCGGGGACCGGTTCGAGCGTCGCGAGATCGGCGACCGACAAGTTCTCGAACGCGGCCGCGCGTACCCCTTGTCGCGCTTTCAATCTCCCTTGCTGCTCCGACGGCAACGTATCCCACTCGTCGTGCCATGCACAGCTGATCGGCGTGCCGGCGATCTCGGTAATGCCAAAGACGTGGTCGACGTCGAAACCCATCGCGCCGACGGCCTCCAGCACCGCTGCTGGCGCCGGCGAGCCGGCGGTCAGGACCCGCACACGACGAGGTAACGGCTGCCGTTCCGACGGGGGCACGCTCGCGATGCCTGCGAGGACAATCGGTGCCGCACAAAAATGATCGACGCCGTGGTCGGCGATGGCGGAGAGAATATTCGCGGCATTCACCTTGCGCAAACAGACATGCGTTCCCGCCGCTGCCGTAATCGCCCATGTGAAGCACCAGCCATTCGCGTGGAACATGGGAAGCGTCCACAGGTAGATCGGCGCACGCGGGAGCGGCCAGTTCGTCATTTGCAACAGGCTCATCACATAGGTGCCACGGTGGCTCGGAACGACACCTTTCGGATCGCCCGTGGTGCCCGAGGTGTAGTTCAACGCGATCGGCGTCCACTCGTCGACCGGGCGGCGGCCTGCAAATGCCGGGTCCCCGCTCGCCAGCAGCGACTCATAATCGGTTTCCCCGATGGCCGGGCCGTCGGGTGCTTCGTGATCGTTGATGTCGATCACGCGCGGCGGATGCGGAACCGACTGCAATGCTTTCTCGACCAGAGGAGCCAGTTCGCGGTCCACGAGCAGAAGCTTGCATTCTCCGTGGCGCAGAATGAATGCGATGCCGTCGGCATCGAGGCGGCAATTGATGGCATTGAGAACGGCGCCCGAGAGCGGGACGCCGAAGTGGGCCTCAAGCATGGCCGGGGTGTTCGGCGCGATGATCGATACCGTGTCGCCCGGTTCGATTCCCAACCGAACGAGCGCCGACGCGAAGCGATAGCAACGCTCGCGCGTTTCCGCCCACGTCTGCCGGAAGTCGCCATGAATGATCGCGGTTCGATTCGGAAAGACGTCGGCGGTTCGATCGAGAAAGGTCAGGGGCGTCAATGGAACGTGGTTTGCCGCGTTCTTCTCGAGCCCACGAGAATAGGCCGTTGCACTCATGACGTTGTCTCCATTCATTCATTATAAAAAGTAGTGAAATCGCCTACCGGACTGCGCTCCGTTACCAGCGTGTTCTCGATGCAGCCGTGATCCGCATAACCCAGGCTCATTCCGCACACCAACATCTGGTTGTCGGGAATGGACAGTTCGTTGGCGATGACGCGGTGGAACTTGTTGAAGGCCGCCTGCGGGCAGGTGTCGAGGCCGCGCGCCCGGGCGGCGATCATGACGCTTTGCAGGAACATCCCCGTGTCGAGCAGACTGCCTTCGCGCATGACCCGGTCAACCGTGAAGAACAGGCCCACCGGTGCGTCGAAGAAGCGGTAGTTGCGACCGTGCTGGACGTGCATCCGCTCCTTGTCACCCTTCTCGATGCCCAGCAAGCCATACAGGTTCCAGCCAACCGCGCGCCGGCGATCCACATAAGGTGCGATCCATTCGCGCGGGTAGTAATCGTAGGGCTCGTCCAGGTCGGCGCTGCGGCCTGGATCGTCATTGATTGCGTTGATGGCGGCCGACAGGCGGGACTTCGTCGCGCCTGTCACGACATGCACATGCCAAGGCTGGATGTTGACGCCCGTTGCGCTGAAGCGAGCCACGTCGAGGATGGCTTCGATGTGCTCGCGCGGAACCGGTGTGGGCAGGAAAGCGCGGACGCTGCGCCGCGTGACGAGCGCCCAATCGACGGCTCGGGTCACGTCGGCGAACGAGTTCAACGGAGGAGGAGAGAGACGGTCCATTTCGATGCCGGCATTGAAAGATGCTTTGCACTGAGCCATGTGGCGTTTGTCGAGGGTAGAGCTCATACGAGCCGTGTTGTTCGCAAGAATGTCGGCGATTGAGTTGCCATGGCAGAAGCGTCAGCGGCCCGCGCTACCCTGAACCGCGACAACAGGCGCACTGTTCGAGCGATGCGAGTCGGCACGTGTCTGGTTGATCAGCGTCACCGCCGCCGCGCCGATGAGGCCAGCCAGGCCGATCGCCATGAAATTCTGTTCGAGCGGCAGCTTCAAGGACACGAGGCAACCAATGAGCACCGGAGCCACGATCGCGCCGATCCGGCCCACGCCGGAAGCAAAGCCAACACCCGTAGACCGGATCGCATGCGGATAGAAGTCTCCCGCATAAGCGTAGGCCAGCAATTGCGTACCGAGTGTCGATGCGCCGACAACGAATACGACGACAAACAACGATACGGTCGACTTCGTGTAGCCCATCAGTGACAGCGCCACCGCCCCGACGACGTAAAACGCAATCAGCACCCGCTTGATGTTGACCTTGTCGCTGAGCCAACCGCCGAAGATCGCACCGACGATGGCGCCGACATTGAAGACAATCACGAAGTTCAAGGCCGAGCCCAGGCTATATCCGGCCATGGCCATCAGCTTGGTCAACCACGAACTGAGCGCGTAGACCATGAAGAGGCCTGTAACGAACGCGACCCAGATCATCGAGGTACTGAAGCCCCGCCCATCCTGGAAGAGGCGTCGCACCGATGCGTCCTGGGCTTGGTCTGACGAACCTCCCGCAAACTGCTCTTGACCGCTCAACGGATAGTCGGGCACCAACCGCTTCAGCACCGCGCGCAATTTGGCGTGCCGGCCGCGTTTGAGCAGGAAGACCATCGAATGGGGCATCGTCCTGATGATGAACGGGATCAGCAGGACAGGCAGCCCGGCGGCGAAAAAGACCGATTGCCAGCCGTAGCTGCCGATAAGCTGCTTTGCGGTCAGCGCCACGAGAATCCCGCCAATCGAATATCCCGCGAACACTAGCGTGACCAATCGGGTTCGCAACGCATTGGGTGAAAACTCCGCCATCTGCGCGGTGACGATCGGCAAGACGCCGCCGATGCCCAGGCCGGCGACGAAGCGCGTGACGCTGAAACTGACGGGATCGCTCGTCAACCCGGCGGCCGCGGTGAACAGACTGAACAAGGCCACGCAAACGCACATCATCGTTGGTCGTCCGAAACGGTCAGCCAGCGTGCCGAGGAAAATGGCGCCGAGCATGACACCAAACAGCGTCGAGCCGGCCATGATGCCAGCGCTGGTCGCGTCGATGCGCATGTCCTTCATGATCGACGGCAGCGCCGCGCCGACGACGGCAAGATCGTAGCCGTCGAGTATCAACATCAGGACACACCAGAACAGAACAAGCGCATGAAAGCCATTGAATCTGGCCCGACCGGCGAGTGAGTACACGTCTATCTGGTTCATGTCGTCTCCTTGGATTTAATGTCGTGCTTGAAATGCGCGCGAGTTGCAACCAGTGTCAGACGGACGCGATTGGCCGTCCATGTCCGTGAACTTCAACCTGAATGAGGTCATCGGACACCGATGTTTGCGGCGTTACGCCACTGGCGGCAGCCAGTTGGAGAAATCGCTTCTCGTGACGACGGATTGCCGTAGTCCCGCGGACAACCCGTGCCCCGTGCGACGGTCCGCATCGCACGGGTTATTCATCTATTCGTTTGAGTACGGGCGTAACGAGGGTGGTGATTTGCATCGGGCCGGAACGTGCGGACCCAGTCGGGGCAGCGCGGACAATTCCGGGCGGAAGCCAACCACCCGGCACAGCCGATTGGTGCGCACGGCGAACCGGACTAATTCGAGCACGAGAAGCTCGCCGCCAGATTCTGGTCGCCCCCGATGTATTTGGGCCACTGTGGGTATTCGCACATCGGTCTGGTACGTCCGGCTGTTGCCGGAGTCAGGTCGGTGATGGTCAGATCTTTGGGCGCGATTCCTTTCGTCACCCAGTTGTCCAATACCGTCAGACCGTCATATGAACCGTTGAATTGTCCGCCCAAGCCGTGGGCCGCACCCGGAACGAGATAGAACTTCAGAAATTGACCCAGTGGCCCCTGCCCGAATCGGGATACCAGCCTGTTGTAGTAATCGATCGACAATTGCGCCGGGATGAACTGGTCTGATTGCCCGTGCTGGAGAATGATCTTGCCGCCGCGGCTCTGGAACTGACTCAGATCGGTGCCGGTGCTGTCCATGAGCGCGCTCACCGCCTGGACGCGCGACGTTAGTGATCCCGGGTTGGCAGGATTGAAATTCAGAATGCTGGCGGCAGCGTCGCGAGCGACCGCGAACCGGAGCATGTCATTTGGAAACGCGTAAAAAAATGCGGTCTTGCCGATCACCCCGGGCTCGACTGTCGCATCGGCGGCGGCGCTACCCCAAGTCAGGGGAGTGGACCAAAAGTCCGCTCCGGAGAACGCGTTATATCCCGGAAAGGTCTGAATTCCGTTTGCCAGATTGAAGCTGAAGTCGAGCGGTGTGCCAGCGGTGGTCATCGTATTGATTTGCGCGTCTGACAAGCAACTGTCGCCGGTGTCTCCCCCGCCGGCGCAGCGAATCACTGCTGGATCGAACACGCACGCAGCAGGGTTGCTGATAATGCCGTCGGTCACGCCGTCCAGCGCGTCGCATTGCTTCATGACCGCTGCGAGCACGGCCTTGCCTTTGGCGGGCGTGATGTATCCGCCGGGCGCCAGCAGCGATCGCGAGATCCTGCCCATTTGCAGCCACAGTCCCGTGATTCCCGACGCGGGAAAGGTCGAAATGATGCCGTCGTAGTCGTGCGGGAATCGTTGCGCCGCGATCAAGCCTTGTCGTCCGCCGCTCGAGCCGCCAATGAAATAACTGTGCACGAAGTCCGACCCATATCGTGCCTTTGCAAGGTAGGCTGCGAAATCACGCGTCTTCTTGATGTGGTCGCCTGCGTAGTTGGCGAGTGCCTCGTCGTTTGCCGCAAACGAACCGTCCAGGGCGTTTCCCTCATGCCCGCTGTCGCTCCCCATCGTTACGTAGCCCCTGCGCAACGGCGTACTGACGCCCGCGGGCTCTGCCCCCGCCAGGAACCCGTCGGCGGGCGAACCCTCGGTATCGGCAATGGTGCCGTCAAATCCGCCGCCGCCAAAGTGGACCGCTTTTCCGTTGAAGTTGGTCGGAAGATCCACCTCCGTCCGAATATCGGGTGCGTTGAAATCGACCGGGTGAATGGTGCCAAGCACTTTGCAGTACTCACCATTGCGGTTACCAGAATCGGTATCGGACACGAGCGTCGCGGACACGACAGTAGCACCGGTTGTCGGCAACCCGATCGAGCTGGCAGGAACGGTCGTGCCGGCCAACGCACTGCACTTCGCGGCTGCCGTCACGACCGCGGCGTTTGCGGGTGCCGCGTCATCGCCGCCGCAGCCCGATACGGTAACGGCTGATGCTGCGAATAGAACACTCAAAATAGCCGGGCTTCGGCGGGTTCTGAACCGGGTTGTCATTCTCGTCTCCATATATTTTTTGCTACCGCAATGCGCTGCTCATCGAGGGCAATTTCTCTTTTCGCGCCGCTGATTGGGTGGCGGGTTGAAGGGAAAACTGCGGCCCGAGTAAGCGATTGCTTGTCTTGCGGTGTTTATCAAGTGCGGGGATTTCGCGGAGCCAACTCCGGTTCCGCCGCGCAACCGGGCGCGAGGCTTGTTCTGGTTTGCCGAACGCGATTGCAGTGTCAGCCTGGCCGGCACGCCAATCCATGCCCGCCGACCTCAGTTTGCGTGAGGTCTGTGGACACGCCGGGTTTTCGTTGTGCTTCGTGCATTGGCTGCCCATCACCCCGAGCATTCGAGGGGGCATGAGCGGGACGCCGTTTCGGCGCTGGCCGCCTATAGGCGATTCATCGGCTGCACGGCGTTGCCTTGCCTGGCCTCGGCAGCCATGCTCTTGCGCAATGCTCGTTTGGAAACGAGGCTCGAGCCTGTCGACCGCTCGGACGTACGATCAAGCGTTCGCCTTGCCGTGGCGGTACATTCCCGGGCTGGCCCCCGTCCACTTCCTGAAGGCCCGGTGAAAAGCACTGGCTTCCTGAAAGCCAGTCCGTGCCGCGACTTCGGCGACCGTGAGAGACGTGCTGGAAAACAACTCGATGGCGATGTCGCGGCGCAATTCGTCTTTCAGTTGCCGGTAGTTCGTGCCTTCGGCCAGCAGGCGGCGTTGCAGCGTGGCCGCGGATAGATTCAGCAGCCGCGAGAGCGCGTCGAGGTCCGGCCAGTCGTCGGGGGCCTGGTTTCTTAGCCGGCGCCTGACCTGGGCCGTCGTGCTCGATTCATTGCGATACTTGACCAGGATATTGGCTGGTGCATTCTCCAGGAATGCCCGCAGGCTCGCTTCCGTGCCGGACAGTTTGAGGTCGAGGAAGCTGCGATCGAACCGGATCAGGGTCTCCTCCGCGGAGAACGTCACGTCCTCGCAGAAGCGCATGCGGTAGTCGCTGTCATCGATAGGTGCGGACGCGCGAAACCTCATCTCGATCAGTGGAATCCGTCTGCGTGCGAGCCAGCATGCAAAACCGTGCACGAGGATGAACCACGTGCCGTAGGCAAAGAGCCGGCGTGTGCGCCCATCGTCATGAAGGATGATCACGGCATGCTCGCCTTCGCAGCGCAACTCCCCATGAATGTCGTCGAGAACGGCACGCAGGAACTTCAGCATGCGACGCAGCGCGTGTTCCAGATTGTCCGAATGCAGCGCCGCGTGACACATCAGCGCGTAACTGCCCCGGCGCAGTGGGTGGCTGTCGAGACCAAAGAACTCGTCGTCCATCAGGTCGGCCAGCGCCGCCCACAGGCGCGAAAAGGCCAACGCCGGCACACGGGCTCTCGGCGCATTCAATAATTCTGCCGCGATTCCAGCGTGCTGGAGGACGGCCGACACATCGAGATTCCGCTGTGTCGCCACGAGAATCGCCTCACGTACCAGGCTGATCGAGGTTGTGCCCTTGTCTTGAGCATCGTTCATGGTCAGGCTCATCCACGGAAAGTGCAGTGATGTTAATCGCTGCCGGGCGCAAGCGAAACCGGCCACCCGTGATGGCCGTGCGTCCGTATGGGCGCGTGGTGCTGATGGGCGGTGCGGGACTCGAGTTGCCGTATCCGTGGATCATGCGAAACGACCTCACGCTGCGCGGCAAGCGGATGTACCCCTGCAACGCGCATCGCCCTCGGCAGGCAATGCGGCTCCTCGCCGCGGGAAGCCGTCTCGTCCGGAACGGCTGCGGCGGTGGAAACAGAAGTCCACGATGGCACGTATCGCGTGAGGGATCCTCGCTATCAGCATGCCCCGGGCGGGCGCCGACGAGGATCAACGTCATCCCGCCAAAGAGCGAGGCCCGATGTCATAGGACGATGTGGGGATCGGAGTTTTCCCGGTGCCGTGGACGACGATGCGGCGGCGCGGCGACCCGGCAGGCCCGGCGCATCGCCCGAATCGGCGCCTACCGCACATGCGGCAGCAACGCGCGCAACCAGCACGCGACCGCCACCGCGCCGCCATCCGGCGTGCCGATCGCGCGTTCGCCGAGATAGCTCGCCCGTCCCGCGCGCGGTGTCATGCCGGCCGTCTGCTGCGCACCGTGTTCCGCAGCCTCGACTGCGGCCGCCCATGCGCTCGCGGGGTCGCGATCATGGTCGAGTGCGCGGTCGAACGCATCGGCGGCCGGCACCAGTGCGTCGAGCATCGTCCGGTCGCCGGCGCGCGCGCCGCCCAGTTCGCCGATCGCCTCCACCGCGCCGCGGAACGCCGCGGCCCAGTCGCGCGCCGACGGCTCGGCGGTATCGTCGGAATCGTCGCTGATGGCGAGGCGTCGCGACGCGCGCACCAGCGCGGTCGCGTAAAACGGTCCCGAACTGCCCGCGATCGCGCGGCGCAACGCGGCGCCCAGCGCCGCGAGCGTACCGGCCGGCGTGCCGTACGCGGCTTCCGGCAACGCGAGGATCGCCTGCGCGGCGCGATGCATGCTTGCACCGAGATCGCCGTCGCCCGCGGCCGTGTCGAGTTCCGTCAGTGTCGCCTCGTTGTCGATCAACGCTTGCGCGACCGCATGCAGCGCCGGCTGCAGCCGCGCGGCCCACGCGCGACCGGCCGCATCGAGCGGCGGCAGCGGCTCATCGTGCGCGGCCGCCGCGGCCACATGAATCTGCGCATTGACCGCGCCGCCGCCAGGCCATGCGCGCGCCTGCGTCGGCGCGTCGAGCAGCGCGGCGCGTTCTTCGTTCAACCGCAGCAGCGAGATCGAGCAGCCGGGCATGTTCAGCGCGGACAGGAACGTGCCGGCCCATGCGCGCGCGACCGTGATGCCGCGCCGGCTCAGGTTGTCGTACGCGGCGCGCAGCACGATCGCCAGCTCCATGTCCGGCGTCGCGCCGAGACCGTTGACGAACAGCGCGACGCGTTCGCCGCGATCGAGCACGAGATCGGCGACGATGCTCGACAGCAGCGTGTCGACGAGCGCATCGGCCGGCAGCGGCGCGGTGCGTTCGACGCCTTTTTCGCCGTGGATGCCGAGGCCGAGCTCGATCTCGTGATCGGCAAGACTGAACCCCGATTTCTCGGCGCCCGGGATCGTGCAGCCGTCGAGCGCGACGCCCATCGTGCCGAGTTCGGCCGCCGCATCGCGCGCGATTGCCGCGACGCGGGCAAGCGGCAGCCCGCGCGCGGCGGCCGCGCCGGCCAGCTTGTGGATCAGCACGGTGCCCGCGATTCCGCGCCGCTGCCCGCGCTCGACGCGGCCGCGCAGCGACACGTCGTCGGCGACGATCACCGTCTCCACCGGAATGCCCTCCGCGCGGGCGAGCTCGGCGGCCAGGCCGAAATTGAGGCGGTCGCCGGTGTAGTTCTTCACGACGAGCAGTGCGCCGTTCGGGCCGGCGCTCGCGCGGATGGCGGCGAGTATGGCGTCGGTCGACGGCGACGTGAACACTTCGCCGCAGACGGCCGCGCTCAGCATCCCTTCGCCGACATAGCCGCCGTGTGCGGGCTCGTGGCCGCTGCCGCCGCCGGACAGGATCGCGACGGGGCGCTGCGACGGCTCGGGCAGCGGCTGGCGGACGAGCACGTGCTCGTCGCCGAGGATCGCGAGATGCGGCGACTGTCGCGCGATGCCTTCGAGCATTTCGCGCACGACATCGGACGGGTGATTCACGAGCTTTTTCATGGCGACGGTTTCCTGACGGTGGGACGGAGGCCGGCGGACCTGCGTGTGGCCGGCCGGGTCGCGTGCTGTAAACGATAGGCGACGCGCACCGGAAACGGCGCGCCGCATTGTCGGCGTTAGGTAACGGCGATGTATTCGTAGCACGAATGTAACGATAACAGCGTCGCGCCCGTTCCCGGTCTCATCGTGAGCCTCGCCGGCGCTTCGCGCACGGCCGTGCGGAACGGGCCGGAGATTGGCGCGACAAGCGGTTCGGGCGGCGCGTGCCCGCTCGCTGGCTTGTTATCGGGACTCGGCCCGACGCCGCTCGGTTCGCTGACCGCTGCTCGCCGTGGCGGCTTCGCGCGCTGCCTCGCTTGCGTCGGTCGACGACGCAGGGGAATCGCGGCGCGGGCTCGGCACGAGCACTCGCCGCTCGCGAAAGCGCGGCACTGCGTGTCGCCGCGCGCTTCCTCTTACTTGACGGCAGCGATCACCTTCGCGCGAATCAGCCGCGCCCGCAGCACATTGCGGCTGATGCCGAGCAGTCTCGCGGCCTGGATCTGGTTGCGGTGGCTGAAGTCGAACGCCACGCGGATCACGGTGTCCTCGATACGCTCGAACAGGTTCTCGTGCGCGTCGTCGAACAGCGCGCACAGCGCCAGTTCGAGCGCTTCCTGAGCGGGCACACGGCCCGCTGCTTCCCGCGCGCCTGCGGCCGCGGCCGGTGCGCATGACGACGACAGGTTCAGGTCGGTGTCCTGCAACGCATCGTGGCGGCTCACCAGCAGCGCGTGATGCATCACGTTCTCCAGTTCGCGGATGTTGCCGGGCCACGGATGCGCTTCGAGCCGGCGCGCCGCGCGCGGATCGATGCTGCGCGGCCCGTGGCCGAGGCGGCCGCGGTATGTGTCGAGGAAGTGGCGCGCGAGCGGCAGGATGTCGCCGGGACGTTCGCGCAACGTCGGCACGTCGAGCCGCACGACATTGAGCCGGTAGAACAGGTCGCCGCGAAACCGTCCGGCCGCCACCGCCTGCTCCAGGTCGACGTTGGTCGCGGCCACCACGCGCACGTCGATCGGGATGCTCGTACGCGAGCCGAGCCGCACGACCTCGCGCTCCTGCAACACGCGCAGCAGCTTGACCTGCATCGGCAGCGGCAGGTCGCCGATCTCGTCGAGAAACAGCGTGCCGCCGTTCGCGGCTTCGAACCAGCCGGGCTTCGCGCCGACCGCGCCCGTGAATGCGCCTTTCTCGTGACCGAACAGTTCGCTGTCGACGAGCGTGTCGGAGAGCGCGCCGCAGTTCACGGCGACGAACGGCCCGTCGCCGCGATGGCTGACGTCGTGCACGTGGCGCGCGATCAATTCCTTGCCGGTGCCGGTCTCGCCGGCGATCAGCACGTTCGCGTCGCTCGGCGCGACGCGCCGCACGCGTTCGAGCAGCGCGAGCGAACGCGGATCGACGAACACGTGTGCACGGGCGCGATCCGGCGCGTGATGTGCCGAGCCGGCGAGAACGGGTGCGCCGCGCGACCGCGTGCGCGATTCGTCCGGCTGAGCGGTGACGATACGAAGATTGACCGGACGCGGCGTGGCAAACAGGGAGGTCATGGCGATGAAGGCGTGAGTCGTTCGAACGGGCGGACCCGCGCCGACGGGCGCGGTGGTCCGGTTGCTGCGTGGTCAGCAGAGTGTTCCGTGTTTTGCGTCGCGCGGGAAGCATCGATTTCTGATAACGAAAGCGGCATTGCTGCGCAGGATGCAGCGACGCGCGAGCACGTTGCGGCGACAGCGGATTCGACGTCATCGTGTTCGATGCGACGGTGCCTGACCGCTGCGATCAGACGAGCCCAGCGCGCAAAACTGCTGATTGAGCAGCAGCGCATCAGCAACGCTGTTTCCGCCGGTTCATCTCGCTGGGGAATATCGATGTGAGGCGCTTCCTGGAACGCTTGCCACGGCTGCTCAATTGGCCGCGGAACCCATACGCGGCGGGCGATCGAGGAAAACTTCGTGATGCAGATGATCGGACGATCGCCCAACCGTCGACAATGGCACGCTCCTTGCGACCCTGGCACCGTATCGGCGCGACAACGCGCAGCTCGACCACGGGAACGCATGGCATGAGCAACACCCTCAACGTAGTCGCCCTGTCGGGCGGGCTGCAACGACCGTCACGCACGCTGGCCCTGACGAACGCGATCGTTGCCGCGCTCGGCGACGCGTTGCCGATCGACACGCGGCTGATCGAACTCGGCGAGATCGGCAACCGGCTGGCCGGCGCGCTGAAGCGCGCGCAGGTACCACCCGATCTCGACGCACTGATCCGCGCGATCGAGACGGCCGATGCGCTCGTCGTCGCGAGCCCCGTGTATCGCGCGTCGTACACCGGCCTCTTCAAGCACCTGTTCGACCTCGTGCATCACGAATCGCTGGTCGATGTGCCGGTGCTGCTCGCGGCCACCGGCGGCAGCGAGCGCCACGCGCTCGTGATCGATCACCAACTGCGGCCGCTGTTCAGCTTCTTCCAGGCGCGCACGCTGCCGATCGGCGTGTACGCGGCCGAAAGCGATTTCGACGGCTACGAGATCGCGAACCCCGCGCTGCGCGCCCGCATCGCGCTCGCGGTGGACCGTGCGGTGCCGCAACTGCGACCGCGCGCACTGGCCGCCGTGGCTGCATAACCCGTTTTCCCCTTCCATCAGGACCTTTCATGAGCATTCACGAACCTTCGGCCGACGGCGTCAAATTCGCGTACTGGGTGCCGAACGTCAGCGGCGGCCTCGTCGTCAGCACGATCGAGCAGCGTACCGACTGGAGTCTCGAATACAACCAGAAGCTCGCGCGCACGGCCGAGGCGGCCGGCTTCGACTACGCGCTGAGCCAGATCCGCTTCACGGCCGGCTACGGCGCCGAATACCAGCACGAATCGGTCTCGTTCAGCCAGGCGCTGCTGCACGCGACGACGAAGCTCAAGGTGCTCGCCGCGATCCTGCCGGGGCCGTGGCATCCGGCCGTGGTCGCGAAGCAACTCGCGACGATCGACCATATTTCGAACGGACGCGTCGCGATCAACGTCGTCAGTGGCTGGTTCAAGGGCGAATTCACCGCGATCGGCGAGCCGTGGCTCGAGCACGACGAACGCTATCGGCGCTCGAAGGAGTTCATCCAGGCGCTGAAGGGGATCTGGACGCAGGACAACTTCACGTTCAAGGGCGACTTCTACCGCTTCAACGACTACACGCTGAGCCCGAAACCCGTGCAGAAGCCGCATCCGGAGATATTCCAGGGCGGCAGCTCGCGTGCGGCGCGCGACAACGCGGCGAGCGTGTCGGACTGGTACTTCACGAACGGCAACACGCCGGAGAACCTGAAGGCGCAGATCGACGACATTCGCGCGAAGGCCGCGGCGAACAACCATCGCGTGCGGATCGGCGTCAATGCGTTCGTGATCGCGCGCGACACCGAGGAAGAGGCGCGAGCCGTGCTCGACGACATCGTCCGGCACGCGCACGTCGAGGCCGTGCACGCGTTCGGCGATGCAGTGAAACAGGCCGGCAGCGCATCGCCGGAAGGCGAGGGCAACTGGGCGAAATCCACGTTCGAGGATCTCGTGCAGTACAACGACGGCTTCCGCACGAACCTGATCGGCACGCCGCAACAGATCGCCGAGCGAATCGTCGCGCTGAAGGCGATCGGCGTCGATCTCGTGCTCGCCGGGTTCCTGCATTTCATCGAGGAAGTCGAGTATTTCGGCCAGCGCGTGCTGCCGCTCGTGCGCGAGCTCGAAGCGCGGCGGCAGGCGGTTGCCGCGTGATGTGCGCCGGCTCGCGTTGACGGTTCGATCTCTGTCCGGATGCCGAGCCGGGCGGGCGCGCGAGCCGGCGCCTCCGCGCGCCGCTCACTCGGTCAGGTCGAAATCGTCCTCCCGGCCGTTCAGCATCGCGGTCAGCGTGCGCAGGCCGGCATCGAGCTGATCCATGGTCGGCGCCGCCAGCGCGAGCCTGACCGCGTTCGGCGCATGGCCGGCCGACACGGCGAAGGTGGTCGACGGCGTCAGCCCGATGTCGCGCCTGGCCGCGGCCGCGACGAGGGCCTGCGAACGCCAGTGCGCCGGCAACGTCAGCCACAGGTGATAGCACTTGCCGTTGGTCCGGATATCGAAACCCGCCAGACGCTCGATCGCCAGTGCCTGACGCGCGCTCGCATCGATGCGCTTCAGTCTCGCCAGCTCGGCCACGGTGCCATCGCGCATCAAGCGCTGCGCGGCCGCGAACGCGAATCCCGACGCGGTCCATCCGCCCGAGCGCACCGAGGCCATCACGCTTTCGCGCAGCCGCGGCGGCGGCACGATGAAGCCCAGGGTCAGGCCGGGCGTGACCTTCTTGGACAGGCTGTCGATCACGATGCAGGCGTCCGGCGCGAGCGCGGCCAGCGGCGGCTCGTCGTCGAGAAACCCATACACGTTGTCCTCGATGACCGGAATGTCGAGCTTGTCGAGCACGCGTAGCAGATCGGCGCGGCGCGCGGCGTTCATCGTCGTGCCCAGCGGATTCTGGATGGCCGGCTGAATGTAGATCGCCGAGAGCCGGGCCTCTCGGTGTGCCTTTTGCACGGCGTCGGGCCGGACGCCATCTTCGTCCATCGCCAGCGGCACCAGCGTGATCCCCAGCTTGGCGGCGATGCCCTTGATGAACGGATAGGTCAGGGCCTCCACGCCGCAGCGGCCGCCCGTCGGCACGACCGCCGCAACGGCCGCGGCGACGCTTTGCCGCCCGTTGCCGGTAAATACGAGCTGTTCCGGCGACGGCGACCATCCGGGCTGCGCCAGATACGCGGCGGCGACGCTCCGGATGGCAGCGGTTCCGGTACTCGTCGCCTCGCGCAACGCGGCGTCGAGCTCCGCAGGTCGGTGCAATCCGCTCAGACTTCTCGCGATCAACGCGGTCTGATCCGGAACGGTCGGGTAATTGAACTCGAGATCGATCCGCACCCCGCGCGGCTCGCCCGGTGCTGCCGCGCCGCGCCGCGTCTCACCCGAGACGAAGGTGCCCCGGCCGACCTCGCCCACCACCAGCCCGCGGCGTAACAGTTCCGTGTAGACCCGGCCGGCCGTCGATGCGGCGATTGCATGCTGGTCGGCGAAACGGCGCTGCGGAGGCAGACGGTCGCCCGGCCTGAGCGTGCCGTCCGCAATTTGAGCGGCGATCGCGTCGGCCAACTGCAGATACTCGGATTTCGACATGAATTGCACCGATAGCAATGATTATTGCACTGAGGTCAATGTTTTGATTGCACTGAGTGTTGCGGCGGTGCATTCTGTTTTCATCAACTCGATTGTACCGGGGCTGACATGCCAGCGCGGCCCATGCGGCCTGCTGTGCGCTTGCGCACCGCATCGCCCCGGCACACCCAATGGAGAAGCAGCATGCATGCAGCCCTGATCCACCGTGCGGCGACGACGCGGGCGCGACCCGCTTCGCGGCTGTCCGCCACTCCGCCGTTCGAACCGGCGAGAAAATCATGATGGCCGCGCCTGCCGCAATGGGCCCGGAGTTGACGCTGACCACGATCCTGATCGCGTTCGCCGGCGTGTTCGTGATCGCGTTCATGCGCGGCGCGTTTGGCGGCGGGTTTGCGATCATCGGTATTCCGCTGCTGTCGCTCGTGATGGACCCGGTGACTGCCGGCGGTCTGCTCGCGCCGTTGTTCATCGCAATGGACCTGTTCGCGCTGCGCTACTGGAAGCCGTCGACCTGGTCGAAGCCGGACCTCGTGCTGCTCCTGCCGGGGCTGGTGACCGGCATCGGCTTCGGCTATCTGGCATTCCGCTTCCTCGACCATCGCGCCATCGAGCTTCTGATGGCAGTGGTCACGCTGATCTTCGTCGGCCTGTGGGTGAGGGGCGGCGCGGCACTGACGGTTCGTCCGCGTTCGTCGCCGAAGGCCGTCACGGCCGGCCTTGCGTCGGGCGTCACGACGATGGTCGCGCATTCGGGCGGGCCGCCGCTCGCGATGTATCTGCTGCCGCTCGGCCTCAGCAAGGAGATGTACGCCGGAACGACGAGCATGTTCTTCACCGTGGGCAATGCGATCAAGGCGGTGCCGTGGATGCTGATCGTGAGGCCGACCGCGAACGTCTGGGCATTGATGGCCGTGTGCGTGCTGGCCATTCCGGCCGGCGTGATGTCCGGCTGGCGTCTTCACGGCAAACTGGATCAACGCCTGATCTACCGGATCTGTTACGGATTGCTGGCGGTGACCGCGGTGAAACTGTTGTGGGACAGCATTTCCGGCTATCTCGCATGAAGCAGGCGCGTTGGCGCATGGTTCCCACGGATGCAAACCAATCAGTAGTGCGGATGTAGATCACCTGCCAAACAGGAGCGTGTATGCCAATACGCGGCGCCCAAACGTTGGACGGTGAACACGTATCCGAGGCTGATCCACTGCAACCGTTTGCCCAGGGGCGGCCACTTTGCGGCCTGGGAACAGCCTCAGGCGCTGTCGGAAGAACTGCGCGCGAGTTTCCGCGCGCTGCGCTGAACGGCATTCGTTCGATAGTGCGATTGCCGAATCAAGCCACGCCCGCCATCTTCGATGCATCGACGACCATCTGCACGCCGAGACCGCCGAGGATGACGCCCATCGCCCAGCGCTGCGCGAGCAGCAGCGTCGGACGAGCGTGCAGGTACTTCGCGATGCTGCTCGAGCAGATCGCGACCAGCCCGTTTGCCGAAGCGAACGCCGCGATCAACAACGAACCGAGAAACAGCGACTGGCCGAACACGCTGCCCTGCCGGTAGTCGATGAACTGCGGCAGCAGCGACACGAACAGCATCGCGAGCTTCGGATTCAGCACGCTGGTGGTCGCGCCCATCGCGAGCAGCCGCAGCGGCTGCTCGTTCGGCAGCGTCCGCACCTCGAACGGCGAACGGCCGCCGGGCCGCACGGCCTGCCATGCGAGGTAGAGCAGATAGGCGGCGCCCACCACGCCGAGCACCGTGCCCGCATACGGCACGCTCATGAACAGCGTCGTGATGCCGAACGCCGCGCCGAACATGTAGAACAGGTAGCCGATCATCACGCCGGCGAGCGAAATGAGCCCGGCCGCACGCCCCTGCGCGATCGAGCGCGACATCACGTAGACCATGTTCGGCCCCGGCGTGACCGCAAGCATGCCGCCAATGACGAGAAACCCGTAGAGCGATCCGGACGTATGCATGTTGTTCGCTTCCTGCATCGAATGAGTGCTGACGGGATTCATTGTCCGACCATGGGGGCAGACAGTAAAACGGGATAAACTGAATCGATTAATCAGTTTTTCTGAATCCACATGAAAAAGCTCGACCTCGATGTGCTCGCGATGGTGGTGGCCGTCGCGGAATCCGGATCGTTCGCGCAGGGCGCGCAGGCCGTGCACCGGTCGCCGTCGGCGGTGAGCATGCAGATCAAGGCGCTGGAGGATGCGCTCGGCAAGCCGCTGTTCATCCGCGACACGCGCAACGTCACGGCCACCGACGACGGCCGCGTGCTCGCCGAATACGGCCGCCGGATGCTGGCGATGCGCGACGAGGCGTGGGCGTCGGTCGTGCGGCCGGAGATCCGCGGTCGCGTGACGATCGGCGTGCCCGACGACTACATCTCGTCGCTGCTGCCGCAGGTGCTCGGCAAGTTCGCGGCGATGCATCCGCGCGTCGAAGTGCGCGTGATCGGCCAGCCGAGCAGCGCGCTCGTGCCGATGCTGAAGGACAACACGGTCGACCTCGCGTGCCTCACGCGCATCAAGGGCGTGACCGGCGAGCTGATCCGGATGGAGCCGCTCGTCTGGGTCGGCTCACCCAAGCGTAACGTGTGGGAAGAGCGGCCGCTGCCGGTCGCGTTCTTCACGCACGGCGGCAGCATGGCGCGCGATCACGCGGTCAAGGCGCTGAACCGGCAGAAGATCCCGTACCGGATGTCTTACGAAAGCCCGAGCCACCTCGGGCTACTGAGCATGGTCGAGGCCGGGCTCGCGGTCGCGCCGCTCGCGCGCTGCTGCATTCCCGATCATCTCGTGCAGCTTTCGGAAAGCCACGGGCTGCCGCCGCTCGGCGAACTCGAGGTCGTGCTGGCGCGCAGCGCCAAGTCGGCGCGGCCGCCGTGCGACTACCTGGCGGAGCAGATTCTCGATGAATGGCGCGCGTGATCGCGCGGTTCGTCCGGCGGCGCGTCAGCACGATTTCAGCAGCCATTCCCGAAACGCCACCAGCGACGGCAGCGTGTCGTTTTCCGGCGGGTACACGAGGTAGTAGCTGCGCTGGCTGGTGATCGCGTCGCCGATCGATACGAGCTCGTTGCGGCTCAGTTCGTCTTCGACCAGCACCTTCGGCACGAGGCCGATTCCCATGCCGGCCCGCACGGCCTGGATCAGGTGCGACGTCAGCTCGAAGCTCGGGCCGATCCGCATCTCGCGATGATCGAGGCCGAAGTGCGAGAACCATTCCGCCCACGCGTGCTGATTGCTCGTCACGCCCAGCAGCGTCTGCCCGACCGCCCATGCCGGCGCGCGCGGGCCGGCCTTGCGGCGCCCGGCCGCATCGGGGCTCGCGATCGCGATCAGGAACTCGTTGTACAGCCGGTGCGCGTGCAGGCCGGGCCAGTCGCCCGCGCCGACGGTGATGGCCGCGTCGAGATCGTCGGTATGGAAGTCGATGCCGCCGATCCGCGAATGCAGGTGCACGGTCACGCCCGGATGCGCGGCGTAGAAGTCGTGCAGGTGCGGCAGCAGCCATTTCGAGCCGAAGGTCGGCAAGGTCGCGAGCCGCAGCGTGCCGGCGCCGGCCTGATGCGACATCGCCTGCAGCGTCGCGCCGCGGATGCGCCCGAGCGCGCCGCTCAGCTCGACGAAGTAGCGCCGCCCGACTTCCGTCAGCTTCACGGAGCGGCCCTCACGCCGGAACAGCGGCACGCCGAGCTGGTCCTCGAGCGTTTGCACCTGCCGGCTGATCGCGCTCTGGCTCAACGACAGCTCGTCGGCGGCGCGCGTGTAGCTTTCGTGGCGCGCGGCGGCCTCGAACACCAGCAACAGCGACATGGACGGGGTCAGGCGACGGTAATTCATGAGTTTTATGCAAGTTTTGCCGGGGGAGAATTCGTTTGTTTCTCGCGCTGATTCGCAAGATACTGGATTTCCGTGTTGCGTGGAATCTTGCTCAAAACTCATGTTTCTGATCGAGACAGCGCACCGGCTTCATCCATCTCGCGCTTTCATCCCATGTCGATCGCTCCGTTGCCCCGTCCCGTCAGCCCGCCCGAGGCCCGTTACCGCGACTTTCTCGCCGCCCTCCAGGCCGCCGGATTCGCCGGCGAAATCCGCGCGGACCATGCGAACCGGACCGTGCAGGCGACCGACAACTCGATCTACCAGCGTCTGCCGCAGGCAGTGATCTGTCCCGCGCATGCGGAGGACGTGCGGCTCCTCGCGCGGTTGCTGGCTGACCCCGCGCACCGCGACGTCGCGGTGGCCGCGCGCGGCGGCGGCACCGGCACCAACGGGCAGTCGCTGACCGACGGCGTGGTCGTGGACCTGTCGCGCAACATGAACCGGATCCTCGAAATCAACGCCGATGAGCGTTGGGTGCGCGTGCAGGCAGGCGTCGTCAAGGACCAGCTCAATGCCGCGCTGAAGCCGCATGGCCTCTTTTTCGCGCCGGAGCTGTCGACGTCGAACCGCGCGACGGTCGGCGGGATGATCAACACCGATGCGAGCGGGCAAGGCAGCTGCACGTACGGCAAGACGCGCGACCACGTGCTGGCGCTCGACTTCGTGCTGATGGGCGGCGAGCAGCTGCACAGCGACGCGCTCGCGGACGACGAGCTGGAACGCCGCTGCGCGCGGCAGGACCGGGTCGGCAAGGTCTATCGCACCGCGCGCCGCATCAGCGACGAAAAAGCCGCGCTGATCGACGCGAAGTTTCCGAAGCTCAATCGCTGCCTGACCGGCTACGATCTCGCGCACCTGCGCGAACCGGACGGCCGCTTCAACCTGAACAGCGTGCTGTGCGGCGCCGAAGGCTCGCTCGGCTTCGTCGTCGAGGCGAAGCTGAACGTGCTGCCGATCCCGAAGGTGTCGGTGCTGGTGAACGTGCGCTACGCCGGCTTCATGGACGCGTTGCGCGATGCGCGTGCGCTGCTCGCGCTCAAGCCGCTGTCGATCGAGACGGTCGACTCGAAGGTGCTGATGCTCGCGATGAAGGATTTCGTGTGGAGCAGCGTGGCTGAGTATTTCCCGCAGGACGAAGCACGTCCGACGCTCGGCATCAACCTGATCGAATTCAGCGGCGACGATGCGCAGGACGTCGATGCGCGCGTGCGTGCGTTCGTCGAGCATCTGCGCACCGACACGAGCGTGGAGCGCCTGGGCCACACGCTCGCGACCGGTGACGATGCGGTCAAGCGCGTGTACGCGATGCGCAAGCGCGCGGTCGGCCTGCTCGGCAACGTGCAGGGCGAGGCGCGCCCGCAGCCGTTCGTCGAGGACACCGCGGTGCCGCCCGAGAACCTGGCCGCGTACATCGCCGAATTCCGCGCGCTGCTCGACGGCCACGGGCTGCAGTACGGGATGTTCGGCCACGTCGACGCGGGTGTGCTGCACGTGCGTCCGGCGCTCGACATGAAGGACCCGAAGCAGGCCGCACTGGTGCGGCCGGTGTCGGACGCGGTGGCCGAACTCACGCAGCGGCATGGTGGCCTGTTATGGGGAGAGCACGGCAAGGGCGTGCGCTCCGAATATGCGCCGGCGTTCTTCGGCGAGCTGTATCCGTCGCTGCAGCAGCTGAAGGCCGCGTTCGATCCGCACAACCAGTTCAACCCGGGCAAGATCGCGACGCCGCCGGACCACACGCTGCGGCTGCTGAAGATCGACGAGGTGCCCACGCGCGGCGACCACGACCGGCAGATCGACGAGCGCGTGTGGCAGAGCTACGGCACGGCGATGCACTGCAACGGCAACGGCGCGTGCTACAACTTCGATCCGGACGACGCGATGTGCCCGTCGTGGAAGGCGACGCGCGAACGGGTGCAGTCGCCGAAGGGGCGCGCGTCGCTGATGCGCGAATGGTTGCGCCTGCAAGGACAGGCCGGCATCGACGTCGTCGCGGCGGCGCGTGCACGGCAGCCGTTCCTGCGCGGTCTCGCGGCCCGCTGGCGCAACAGCCGCGCCGCGCGCAACGGTGAAGCCGACTTCTCGCACGAGGTGTATGACGCGATGGCCGGCTGCCTCGCGTGCAAATCGTGCGCGGGACAGTGCCCGGTCAAGGTCAACGTGCCCGAGTTCCGCTCGCGCTTTCTCGAGCTGTATCACCAGCGCTACCTGCGGCCGGTGCGCGACTACCTGATCGGCTCGCTCGAATTCACGATGCCGTGGATGGCGCGCGTGCCGGCGCTGTACAACGGGCTGATGCGCGCCGGCTGGGTGCGCACGCTGCTCGAGCGGCACGTCGGCATGGTCGACAGCCCGCTCTTGAGCCGCTTCGATCTCGCGGCCGTGATCCGGCAGTGGAACGTGCGGCCGGCCGATCCGCACGCGCTCGCCGCGCTGAGCGACGCGCAGCGCATGCGCAGCGTCGTCATCGTGCAGGACACGTTCACGCGCTATTTCGACACCGAGCAGCTGGCGACGCTGATCGAGCTGGCCGCGCGCATCGGCTTCCAGGTGTGGCTGGCGCCGCTCGCGCCGAACGGCAAGGCGCTGCATGTGCAGGGCTTTCTTCGCGCGTTCGAGAAGGCGGCGATTCGCAACGCGACGCAACTGGCCGCGCTCGCGCGCTCGGGCGTCGCACTCGTCGGCCTCGATCCGGCGATGACGCTCACCTATCGGCAGGAATACCTGAAGGTGACGGGGCTGGCCGACGTGCCGAAGGTCGCGCTGCCGCAGGAGTGGCTGCTGCACGCGCTGCCGGATGTCGGCGCGGGCGCAGGCGCGGGCGATCCAGCGGCAGCGTACCGGCTGCTGCCGCATTGCACCGAGAAGACCAACGCGCCGGACAGCGGCAAGCAGTGGGCGCAGGTGTTCGCGCGTCGCGGGCTGCGCCTGGCGGTGCAGGCGACCGGATGCTGCGGGATGTCGGGGACCTACGGGCACGAGGCGCGCAACCTGCACACATCGAAGACGATCTATGCGCAATCGTGGGCTGCGCATGTCGATGCGCCGCAAGCGCAGGGCGAAGTGCTGGCGACCGGGTATTCGTGCCGCAGCCAGGTGAAGCGCATGTCCGCGCGGCAGGTGCGCCATCCGCTGCAGGCGCTGCTCGATCACGTGCGTCATGGGCTTTGACGGCCGGTCGAATCGTCGATGCGGGGGCGCGAGGCGCCTGCGGCAGTGTGCGGAGCACGGTGCATCTGCGTTCGGCATGGCCGGCGCCGGCATGAGGCCGGACACCGGGGCGGCGGACGGGTTCCGCATGCGGCTGGACCTGCAGCGTGCATGTACGCGCTTCAGGCACGCATGCCGTTGTGACGGCAACCGATACGGGAGACCGAATCGCGCCGCCGGTAATTAGTAGATGATGCCGAGCAACACGGCCTTGACGATGGCTTGTGTCTTGTTGACCGAGTTAAGTTTCTCCATGATGTTCTGCATGTGGAAGGTGATGGTTCGCTCCGATATCGAAAGAATGGAAGCGATTTCCAGTGCGGTCTTCCCGTCAGCGGCCCATTTCAGTACTTCCTTTTCGCGCGTGGTGAACGGGCCCATTTGCATCGCGGCCGCGGGCGCGTCAACCAGGCGCGAATTCACCGCGTGAGCGGCGTGCGCCAGATAGATCAGCCGGCTTTCCGTGGCGGCAAGTTCCAGATCCGAAATGGGGTCCGCGCTGCGCGCGACGCTCCACATCGCGATGCGCCCGTGTTTGTCGCGGATGGGCTGGGACCAGCCGTGCGCAACACCATGCGCCTTCGCTTCTTCCCAGAATGGTTCATCGGCACGTGCGTCGACGGGCCATACAAGGGGTGACGTATAGATCAGCCCGTAACGGACGACGGGGTCGCGTGCGAAATAATTTCCCTCGAGGTAGCGCTGTTGCCAGGATTCGGGATAGGTATTGCGTGTACGGAACGTGGGCCGGGTCACGGGTAAGGGGTCGCGTGCGCCATAGGCGCACATTTCAAAATCGAGCGCGCGTGCCTGGGCGGCAACGATTTCGAATACATCGTCGAAGCTCAGCGCGCGCGACAACGTCGTCATGACGTCTTCTCTCCATGCATCCACAACAATCTCCAAATAGCGTGTAGTGTCAAACGCACGCGGTCGATGACCAGGCCGCGTGCGCGGACGACATGTTCGCTGCGCATGGAGCCGGGAAGCTCGAGCCCTCGCGCAACACAGTGATCTAGGAGGTTTCCGCGGCGTGTCGATATCGACTGGCTGAATCAGTCGGGGAAGAAGCGTGAAGCCCTTCGAGTGCCACCGACGTGATGCACCCGGTTCCGACCGGATGCTGTTGTGTTTGTTGTTTTGGAAAGCGCGCTGACCCCGGCGCCTGAAGTGCTTCAAGAATGCTTTCGCCGGCTGCACGCACGGATGCTTCGCACGTGCGTCATGCAGACCCGGTTGCGTCGTCGAGGCACGGCGACGACCCAGCCGGCGTCCGGCCGGCAGACGATCCGTCAAGCGTCGAATCGAATCTCCAGCGAAGCGCTCGATCGTGGTGTAGTCGAGCGTTGTCGACGGCGCGGTACGACGAACCGCCGTTTGTTCTTGTTGGCTACGCGCATCTCGTGTGCTGCGCGCACGTCGCCTCTTTCATGCGGTACGGCATGTCTGCACGATCAGTCGATCCAGATGGGCACGATCGAAAGCGCGAGCAGGAGTCCCAGCGTAACGTTTGCGATGCGCCAATGACGGTCGGTCCGCAGCGTGCGGCCGAGCAGCACGCCGGCCGTACACCACAGCACGAGGGAGAAGATCGCTGCGATGCCGAATGCAATACCGAGTATCACGGCGAGGTGCATCGGGTCGGGCGTCAGCGCCGCGAACGACGCGGCCGCGCCGAGCGCCATCGTCCATCCTTTCGGATTGAGCCACAGCAGCAGCGCGCCACCGATGAAGCTGGTCGGCGTTTGCGATGCATTCACGTGATTCTTGGGGGCGCCGCTCGACGCGATTTTCCACGCGAGCCACAGAAGGTAGGCGGAGCCCAGCACTTTCATGATCAGTTGCAGCGCCGGCACCGCGTGCAGCAGCCCGGCCAGCCCGGCCGCCGCGATGGCCGCGAGCGATGCGAGGCCGAGCGCGATGCCGCCGAGCAGCGGCACGCTGCGCCTGAACCCGAACTGCGTGCCCGACGCCGTCGCGAGCGTGGTCGCGCCGCCCGGCGTGATGGTGGCGACGATGACGAACACGATCAGGGAGAACAGCGTCTGGGACATGGTTGGACAACCTCGTATGAAGAGCTGGCGGCTTTGGAATCCGTCTTGGCGCGAATGGGATCGGGTGCCTGACAAACTCTAAAAGTCTTTCGCAAGCTAGGGTATGGAATGTTTATAATGAGCCTATTAGCGTTGCTAATACTCTATTTGCCCCCATGCCCCGCAATCTCGATACGAGTCTGTTGCGCACCTTTGTCACCGTTTCGCGTCGTTCGACCATGACGGCGGCGGCGCACGCGCTGCATCTGACCCAGGGCGCGATCAGCCAGCAGATCAAGCGGCTCGAGGAGTGCTTTGGCCAGCGGCTGTTCGATCGGTCGCAGGGGCGGCTGAAACTCACTGCCGCGGGCGAACGTCTGCTCGAGCGGGCGGAGCAGCTCGTGCGGCTCAACGACCGCATCTGGGACGACATGAGCGAGCCGGTATTTGCCGGCGTGCTGCGCGTCGGCGCGCCGTCCGATCTGGTCGGCACCTATCTCGCCGGCATTTTCAAGGCGTTTGCTCACCACTATCCGCACGTCGAGATCGTGCTCGTCAACCTAGCGTCGGTCGAACTGTCGGCCGCGCTGCTCGATGGAAGAGTCGATATCGCGGTGATCGAGCAGCCGGCGAGCGAGCCCGGCGGGGAGTGCCTGCGCATCGAGCCGCTCGCGTGGGTCGGCGCGGTCGGAGGCAGCGCGCACGTGAAGCGGCCGCTGGCGGTGTCGATCGTCAGCGACGCGTGCGTGTTCCGCCCGGCATTGTTCGACGCGTTGATGCAGCACGAGATCGCGTGGCGGACGGTGTTCGAAAACGGCGACATCGAGGCGACGAAGGCGACCGTCCGGATGGACATGGCGGTGACCGCATGGCTCGCGTCGACGGTCCCCTCCGATCTGCAGATGCTGCGACCGGCGCAGGGTTTGCCCACGTTGCCGGATTTCGCCGTGACCTTGCATCTGCCGCCATCCGGCACGACGCCGCTGGTCGAGGAAATGGCGAACTTCATTCGAAACGGTTTTCTCGACGCGCCGTCCGTTGGCGACGGCAGGTTGTCCGGTGCGGCCGATCGCGCGGCCTGAGCGCGCGTTCGGATGCGGCCGTCGCCGGACGCCGCCCGCCTGTAGGTCCTTCCAGTATCGCTGCGCGTAGCCGCCCTATAGGATCGATGCCGAGATTCGGTTGACGGCATCGCGACGCGTGCGTACTGCGCGCGTTGCGACCGCGTTCGACCACACTTCGGCCTTGCGCCGCTTCCCCGTTTCCGCCAGTCGATTTTTCCCGAGGCATTCCATGACTATCTGGTTGCTGCAACTCATGCTCGTGATCGCGTGCTGCAACGTCTGCGGCCGTCTTGCCGAGCGGCTCGGCCAATGTGCGGTCGTCGGCGAAATCGCGGCCGGACTCCTGCTCGGCCCTTCGCTGTTCGGCGCGATCGCACCGGATTTCTACGATGTGCTGTTCGGCGCGCACGCGCCGTCGGCGATGGCGCAGGTCGGTGAGATCGGCCTGGTGTTGCTGATGTTCCAGCTCGGGCTGCACATGGAATTCGGCGTCACGTTGCGCGGCGGCCGGTGGCGCGTGCCCGTCGCCGTCGCGATCGGTGGCTTGTGCATACCGGCCGCGATCGGCATGGTCATCGCGATCGTGTCGAAGGACACGCTTGCGATCGATGCACCGTGGCTGCCGTACGTGCTCTTCTGCGGTGTCGCGCTCGCGGTGTCGGCCGTGCCGGTCATGGCGCGCATCGTCGACGATCTGAGGCTCGGCGCGATGAGCGGCGCGCGGCACGCGATGTCCGCGGCAATGCTGACGGATGCGCTCGGCTGGATGTTGCTGGCGACGATCGCGTCGCTGTCGAACGGGCCCGGCTGGGCCTTCGCGCGCATGCTCGCCAGCTTGCTCGTGTTTCTGGCGCTGAGTGCGTTGCTTGCACGCTTCGTCGTTCGCCCGCTGCTCATGCGATTGGCACAAACGGCGCACGCGACGCGCGACCGGCTGGCGGTGTTGTTCTGCTTCGTGCTGGCGTCGGCGGTCGCAACGTCGCTGATTGGTTTCCATAGCGCATTCGGGGCGCTGTCGGCGGCGCTGTTCGTGCGTCGCGTGCCGGGGCTGGACGTGGAGTGGCGCGCGAATGTCGAGGGCTTCGTGAAGCTCGTGCTGATGCCGGTGTTCTTCGCGTACGCCGGGTTGCACGCGTCGATCGGGATGATCGACGATGCGTCTTCATGGTTGTGGTTCGGCGTGTTTCTCGCCGGCGGGTTCGCGGGCAAGTTCGGCGGCAGCTACGTCGGTGCGCGTGTGACGGGGCTTGCGCCGCGCGACGCGATGCTGGTCGGCTCGCTGATGAATACGCGCGGATTGATGGAACTGATCGTGCTGTCGATCGGGCTGCAGATGCAGATTCTTCCGACCCGCGTCTATACGATCCTCGTCATATTCGCGCTGGTGACGACGGCGCTGACCGCGCCGCTCGTGCGGCTCACGCTGCGCGCGCATTCGCGCTCGGCCCCGGCGATGCAGATCGTCGGCGAGTGACGGGGCGGCGCGCACCGTGAAGCGTATCCGGATGCGCGCCGCGCCGCGCCACGCCGCGACAGCGTCGACTGCGTCAACCGCGAACGACGGCGTCCCACGCACGCTTCAAGCGGCGAGCGGCCTCTTCGGCACTCTGTTCTCCCAGCATCGAGTACGACACGCGCAGCGTGTCGCGCTCCGGATCGGATGCATAGAATGCGTTGCCGGGCACGAACACGACCTTTTCGCGGATGGCCGCTTCGAGCACCTTTTCCGCCGGAACTTGCCGCGCGAAGCGGCACCACAGGAACATCCCGCCTTCGGGTTCGTTGAACGACAGGTCGTTGCCGAATGCGTCGCGCAATGCCTTCGTCAGCGCATCGCGTCGCGTGCGGTAGGCGGTCCGCAGCACCTCGATGCGGGACGCCAGGCGGCCCGACGCGAGATAACGCGCGACGATGTTCTGCGTCAGCGTCGACGTGTGCAGATCGAATGCCTGCTTGGCGACCGCCATCGGCGGACGAAGCGCCGAGGGCGGCACGATCCATCCGACGCGCACGCCGGGCGAGAAGACCTTCGACAAGGTGGACAGGTAGCACACGGTGCGGTTGCCGCCCGGTTGCTGCGAAGCGATCGACAGCAGGCTCGGGATCGCTTCGCCGCTGAAGCGCAACTGGCCGTAGGGGTCGTCCTCGATGATCACGCAACCGTGACGCTGCGCGAGTTCGATCAGGCGGACACGCTGCGCGAGCGGCATCGTGTAGCCGGTCGGATTCGCGAAATTCGGCGTCAGGTAGATCGCCTTGACGCCGCCGCGCCTCAGTTCGCGTTCGACCTGATCGAGATCGAGCCCGTCCGGGCCGCCGTTGATGCCGTCGATCCGGGCGCCGATGAACTGGAATACCTGCAGTGCGGCGACATAGGTCGGCCGTTCGACGAGTACGCGGTCGCCCTGATCGAACAGGACGCGCGCAACGAGATCGAGCCCCTGCTGCGAGCCGGACGTGATCAGCATCGATTCCGACGAAGCCGGTATGCCGAGCGTGCCGGCCCAGTTGCCGATCTGTTGGCGCAAGCCCGATTCGCCCTCGGTGAGGCCATACTGGAAGAGGTCGCGGTGCTCGTCGCGCAGGATGGCGCCGAGTGCGTCGTCGATGCCGTCCATGTCGAACAGGTCGGAAGCGGGGATGCCGCCGGCCAGCGAGATCACGTCCGGATTCTTGCTGAATTCCAGCAGCTCGCGCACTGCGGAGGACTTGATGCCACGCGCGCGCATGGCCAGCACGATGTCGTTCATGGAGGTGCCTGTTGTCGAAGATGCCGGCGCTCACGGCCGCCGGAAGTGAAAAAGGCCGGCAGGTTCGTCGAACCGGCCGGCGGATGGGAAGCGTGTCGAGCGAATCGCGCACGAAGCACGATTGCCGTCGCTCAATCGAACATGCGCCAGCCGTCTTCCTGGTGGATCAGGAACAGGCCCATCGTGCGTCGCGTCGACGTACAGCGCTCGATCGCATGCAGGTTCTTGCTCTGGAACAGCGTCAATTGACCGGGCTGCGGCTTCAGCATGATCTTCGCGGCCCGTTCGAGCGCGGCGATCGCACCGGTTTCACGATATTCGGCATGCATCTGGTCGAGGGCGGCGCGGGATTCCGGTCGGTTGTCCCACATCACCATGCCTGCGTCGTTGTCGGCGCCCTGAATGGTCAGGAACCCGCCGAGCTGCCGTGGAAACGATCGCTTCAGCGGCCAGTTCGCGGTGTCGCGCCCGTAGCTCACGTCATCGCAGTGCGGTGCGAAGTTGAACGGCGCCTCGAAGGGTTCGTAGACGCGTCGCGTCGCCAGCAGGAACTCGACTTCGTAGTCGTGCCCGATCGTCAGCGGCCTCGCGTCCAGTGCATCCGAAAACAGGCGAACGAATCGGGTCGTCCGCAGGCCGTCATTGACGCGACAGGCGATCCCGAAGTACTCCGCCGCCTTCGAAACGAGCTTGTCCCCCTGTTCGCGCTGGAGCTGGCCGAGCGTGACCGACGTGGCGACGATACCCGCGTGGTGGGCGTTTTTCGTAAACGGCGAGCTCGAGAAGCCCTCGTCGTCCCACCACGCGTCGCGCTCGCCGTCGGGCACGATGTCCATGACGATGGCGTCGGCTTCGTCCGCATCGAGCGCGTGAACCGCCGCGGCGATGGTCATGTGCTCGGCGCGCGCCGGAGTGCCGAAGCGCATCAGTTGAGCTGGGTAGGTATGCTGCATGATGCCTCCACGTATGCGGAATGATTAGGATTGCGGCATAAGGCAGTCGCCCTTGCCCAGTTCGGACAATGCCGGTTGCCTCAATAGACGGTACAGCTCCGCGGGCTTCGGCTCGGATTCGGATCGCCGGTATTTCGGAAACAGCAGCAGGCCGCTCGTGCCGGCGACGAGCGGCGCGCCGTCCCGCATGCCGAGCCGATCCCCGGCCCGGATCGGCTGAAAATTCCGCAAGCCTGCGTCGAGCCTGACCTCGCCGTCCGGATAGGGGACGATGTGCGCCCACGTGTAGATCGGGTTCGCGCACGCATCGACGGGCGGCAGCGAAGCGCCGAGGACGACCGCGCTGACGGTGGTGATCGCGTCCAGGCACACGCGCACGCCCGCCGCGATCTGGTAGAGGCCGAAGCCCTTCTGGCCAAGCTCGATGCTCAGCGCAACGCCGTCGCCCTGCTGGATGAATTCGTCCGACGTGCAGCCGCCTGCGGACGCGGTGGAAAAGGGCCTGCCCCAATGCGTGACGACGGGCGTGTCCGGTGCGATCGCGTGCGCCAGTTGCAGGCTCGTCGGATGGTAGTTAAAGACGAAGAACGGCGCTTCCGACGGCTCGATCGTCTGATGCAGGTCGACGCAGAAGCGGGCGCGCTTCATCACCGGCTCCATCTCGCGAGCACGCCGGTCGTCGGTCGTGTCGCGCCCGGCGCGACCGAACGTGCGGTTCAAGTCGCGTTCGACGAAGCGCGTGCCGCGCCGTGCGGCCTCGACGTTGCCCAGCAGAAAGCCGATCGACACCGACGGCGCCAGCACGCCGGCCTCCACGTAGCGGCAAAGCGCATTGAGCACGGGGAGTCCGGCGTATTCGTTGCCGTGCGTCAGCGCGATGAACAACAGGTCGAATCGCGGCTCGTGTGCCGCGTTCGCGTGGGGGGGATGGATCACGAAGCCGAAACGCTCGACCCGCTCGACGCGGGCGCGACCGATCGTGCTCGACGCGGCGAACCGTTCGAACACCGCGATCTCCGCGTCGAGCCGACTGCGCGCGGGATCGCCGCCCGCCGTTGAAGCGATGGCTGTCATCAGTGAAACATCCGCCATTGACCGTCATGCCAGACCAGGAACGATCCGAGCGTGCGGCGCACGGTCGTGCATTGCTCGACCGCGTGCATGACGCGCGTGTTGAGAATGTTCAGTTGTCCGGGCCGCCCGTTGATGGTGACGCTGCGCACGCGGTCCAGCCGGTCGATGCGCCGGGTTTGCGCGAATTCGCTCATCAGTTCGTCGAGCTCGGCGCGCGTCGCGGGCCGGTAGTCCCACATGACGAGGCCGGCGCTGTTTTCCGCGTCCTGGACCGACAGGAAGAGCGAGATCTGATCGTAGCCTTCGTCGTAACCATCCTTGATCGGCCAGTTCAGCGGTTCGCGGCCGAAGTGGATCGCGTCGCAATGCGGCGGGACGCTATAGAGCCCGTTGGGCACCGGCTGGTATTCGCGTTTGGATACGAGCGGAAGTTCGCCCCAGTCGCCGACCCGAACCGAACCGGCGCCGAGTTCGCGGGCGCACAGTTTGACGAATTCCGTGTCGCGCAGCGCCGCATTCGTGCGGCCTGCATAGGAGAAGTAGTCGATCAGACCGGGGATCAACTGCTCTTTCACCAGCCGCTGGGTCGGCCCGATCGCGAGCCCCGACTTGCCGGCGCCGGCGAAGCTCTGGTGCTGCGTGACCGGCGGGAAGGCCGGATCGTCCCACCATCGGTCGAGCGCGCTCGGGTCGACCAGATCGACAAGGACCGCGGCGGCCTTGCGATCGCGAATCAGCAATGCGGCATCGGCGAGCGTGAGATCCGCGCGCTCGACCTGCTTGTCGAAATCGTAGATTTCGGCGCGATAGTGCTTGTTCAAAGCGAATTCCTCCGAGGAGAAGGCGATTCAGGACAGTGATCTCGGGACTACCGTGCGGCCACACTCATGGATTCGAGCAGTTTTTCGCTGAAGACGCGAAGACACGGATATTCGAACAGCAGGCGCACCGGCACGTCGTGGCCGAGCTGCCGCTCGAGCTGGGTGCTCACCAGCGCGGCGGAAATCGACGAGCCGCCGATCGTGAAGAAGTCGTCGTCGGGCGTCACGGCGTCGCGGCCGAGGACGCTCGCCACGACGGACGCGACGACGTGGTCGACGCGCCGGACATGAGGTATCTCGATAGGCTGGATCATGGGTTGGCACCGGTCGAATGACGAACGGCGCGCCGCGCCGTGCGCCGGTTTCATGGCCGCGGGTGCGGTCGGTCAGGCGTAGGACGGTTGCTGCGCGAAGCTGACGCCGCGTGCGTTGCGCTCGACGCGGCGGTTATGCCCGAATCGATCCTCGCCGGAGACGAGCACGACGCCGAACTTGTCGAGCGAGATCTTGCTGCCGTATTCGTCGACGGTGTCGGTGTCCGGATAGACCTTGACCGCGGCCGGCACGTAGCGGCTCGCGTAGCCGAGCCGGGTCTGGTCGACCGTGGCGTTCGGAAACGACGAGTGCATCAGCGTCGACCAGAAGATCACGAACTGGCCAGGTTTCATCACGATCGACACGGCCTTGCTCTCGTCCGGTTTCCAGTCCGGATCCTTCTGCAGGCTGCGATAGTCGTAGCCGAAGAAGCCGCGCTTGATGCCGTCCTTCTCGAGGGCATTGATGTTGGACGGATCGAACTGCATCTTCCTCGACTCGTCGTAGAACATCTCTTCATGCGTGCCCGGCACGAACCGCAGACAGCCGTTTTGCTCGGTCGCGTCGGTCAGCGCCGTCCATACCGTGATCGCGCCGCCGAACCGCTGGTCGCCCGGCCACACGATCTGCGGCTGGCCCGACGCATGCGCGAACGTGTCGGCCTGGTGCCAGTCGGTCCCTTCGTCGCCCGGATACTTCGGGAACATCTCCGAACGCCAGCAGATGACGTCGGGCCCGAGAATCGAGTTGAGCCGCTGGACGATTTCCTGCCGGCCGATATGCTCGCTCAGCAGATTGACGTCGAGGTGGCGATCGTAATTGGCGATCGGGCTCGTCGGCGGCAGGTCGTAGACCGCGTATTCACGATCGAACAGCTGCGCGCGGATCGTCTTGTAGCGCTCGCGCGCTTCCTCGGGCGAATACAGCGTGAACGGGCCGATGTAGCCTTGCGCGCGAAAAGTGGCGATTTCCTCGGGCGTCAGTCGAAAGTTCTGCATGGAGGTGCTCCTGGTCGAATCGATTAAATGCATCCGCTTCGAAGGGACGAAGCGGTGTTCGGGAAATGACGCACGCGCTTACGCGAGTTCGGCGGCCGCAGCTTCGTAGATGCCGGCCCAGCCGTCGATCGTGGGCGCAGCCATCAGCTTGCTGGTCGGCACCCGCACCTGCAGCCGGGTTTCGACCTGAATCTGCAGTTCGACGATCGTCAGCGAGCTGGCGCCCCGGTCGAAGAAATCCTCGTCGCCGCGCAGGTCGGCGAAGCCGAGCGTGTCCCGGCAGGTCGAGGCGATCATGTCGGGGATGGCAGTCTTTTCAGTCATTACGTTCTCCGGATTTTCAGATGGGACTTGCGAGTCGAACCCGATCGACCTTGCCGTTCGCGTTGACCGGTAGTTCGGCGCACACGGCGATGGCGTCGGGAATCATGAAACCAGGCACCAGCTTGCGCAGCTCGCCGCGAATGAACGCAGGCATGTTGTCGCGCTGTTCGTTGGTCTGGACCGTGGCGACCAGCGACTTTTCGCCGTTCGGGTCTTCGCGAACCTGGACGACGCATTCCTCGACGCACGGCAAACGCGCAACGAGTTGCTGCACCTCGTCGAGGCTGACGCGGTAGCCGCGGATCTTCGTGAGCCGATCGCGCCGACCGACGAATTCGAGCGTGCCGTCCGCACGGCGCCGGACGATGTCGCCGGTGCGATAGAGCCGGCCGGGCCCGGACGGATCCGGCACGAAGGCCGCGCGGGTCGCGTCGGGTTGGTTCAGATAGCCGAGCGCGACGCCGTCGCCGCCGGCGTAGAGCTCGCCTTCCTGCCCGTCCGGAACGGACGCGAGATCGCCGTCGCCGCGCACGACATGCACCGACGTGCCGGTCACGGGCGTGCCGATCGGTACGATGCCGGCGGGCCGGTTGTCGCGCGTCATCACGTGGCAGCACGTAAACGTCGTGTTTTCGGTCGGGCCGTACCCGTTGACGACGGTGATGCCGGGGAACGCATCGAGCGCGGCATTGACCGCGTCCGGATGCAGCACGTCGCCGCCCGCCAGCAGCACACGCACGCCGGTCAGCATGGCCGGATAGCGGCGCACGACGAGATGAAACAGCGCGGCGGTCAGCCACATCACGCTCACGCGCTGTTCGCGAATCAGCTGCGAAACGGCATTGGGATCGAAGATGGCACCGTCGTACACCACGAGGCGCGCGCCGTTCAGCAAGGCGCCCCAGATCTCGAACGTCGACGCATCGAAGGTGATCGGGGACAGCAGCAGGAATGCATCGTCCGGCTGGATCGCGATGTAGTTCGGCCGGTCGACGAGCCGCACGACGCCGCGATGCGGCACCACGACGCCTTTCGGCTTGCCGGTGCTTCCCGAGGTAAACATCACGTAGGCCGGCGCGTCGCCACCGTGCGAGGCGACGGGCGGCGGAGCGTCGGCATCTTCGGCATCCTCGGTCGATCTGTCGTTCGCGAGATCGGCGACGTGGATGACCGACAGTCCCAACTCGCGCAGCGTGTCGTCGCCGGCGGCCGCGATCGCGTGCCGCGCCGCACTGTCACGTGCGTACGCGTGCTTGGCCGCAGCGGGGTAGTTCGGATCGAGCGGGACGAAGGTCGCGCCGAGTTTGACGATCGCCAGCATCGAGATCACGGCGTTCGCGCAGCGCGGCAACATCAGCAGCACGGGCGCGCCCTGCGTGACGCCTTGCCGGGCGAGCACCGCGGCAAGCCGGTTCGCGCACCGGTCGAGTTCGCGGTAGGTGAGTGGCGCCACGTGCGCCGTTCCCTCCAGTGCGATGCGCTCCGGCGTGCGGCGCACCTGCTCGGCGAAGCGGCCGTCGATGGTCGAGTGGTTCATTGAACAGGTTCCGATCGGTTGGCTTGCGTTCCGAAGAATTGCAGCAGCGTGTCGGTCATGGCCGGCTGCGCGCGACACAGCTCGTAGTGGTCGCCGTCGAATTCGTGCACCCTGGTCGCGTCCGGCAGGTGCGCCACGATGATGTGTGCGCTTTCCGGGAGCACCTGTCGATCGCTTCGCGTCGCGATCACGAGCGTGGGCTGCGTCACGGTGCCGGCTTCGCCGAGGAAGTCGGTGCGCCGGTATGCGACGTAGTTCAGTCCGTAGCGGTGCAGGTGCGCCGCGCTCGAGAACGGCACCGAGATGAACGAATGAAATTCGGATTGGGGCGCGCTGCGGCCGGACGAGATCTTGTCGAACAGCATGCCGGCCATTTCCTTGCTCGTCGCCGCGACCGGAAGGAGCACGTCGACTTCGCGCTGGAAGCTGCTCGGCGGACAGACCGACGGCTTCAGCGTGAATTCGCCGCACACCAGCGCGAGCCGGCGGACGCTGTCGGGGTAGCGGGCGGCGGCCAGCAGGCCGACGCCGGCGCCGGAGCAATAGCCGATCACATCGATCGGGCCGTCGTGACCGACGCGGTCGTTCGCATGCGCGGCGACCGTCACGAGATCGCGCACGTGGTATTCGACGTCGAATGCGTCGTCCGTCGCATCATCCTGCAGGTCGAGCACGAACCGCGATTCCCACGTAATCACATTGAAGTGCGGCTCGAGCGCGTTGCACAGTCGTTCGACCATCGCATGACGCACGCCGAACGGCAAAACGAGCATCAGGTTGCGGCGGCCGGTCGAGCGCTCGGTATGAAACACTCGCAGGGGCCGACCGTCGAAGGCCGGAATGGTCTCTCGCTGCATGGGGCGAATATCGTAGGGAAGGAAGGGCGTCGCCGCGTCGCGCGGGACGGCATGCCTTTGGACCGCGGCCGGCTCGATTTCAGCTTGGCGTCGTCGTGCGCGGACATTCGATGCCCAGCGACGCGCACGTGATTTCATCGATCTCGATCCAGCACGCGAACACCGGCTTTCCGTCGATGATCTGCGGGGGCGCGGCGCGGTGCGCGTGAACCTTCAGACGCATCAGCAGCCGTTCGACGCCGAGCGGCGACACCGTGATGAGCCGTCGAACGCCGTTCAACCGCGCGAAACCCACGACGTCCGCCAGCAATCTGCGCGTATTCGCATGCGCGCGCTTGAGGCCGCTGGAATCGGCACCGAGGATGTAGGACGAAAAGCGCGAGAGTTCCCAGATATCCGGCGCATTCGGAACCGGTGCCGCGCCCATCAGCCCGGGAAAAATCTCGCTCAGCAGGTACGGTCGGGTCGTCGGCAGCAGTCGGGCGCACGAGCAGATCGCGCCGCTGTCCTCACGACCGAAGATATGGATCGTGTCCGGTCGATCGAATTGATCGAACTCCTGCTGATCGACTACCGGAAGCTGCCAGCCGAGCTTCTCGATGAAGATTGCGTGTCGATACGACGCGAGTGCCGCAAGGTTCGAAGCGGACAGTTGCGACGCGTTTCCGATAGTGGTTTGGTGCATGTGCGAACTCCAATTGACGTACGCATTAAATGCGAAATGGAGGACGCGTCGAAACTGCAATTTTCTACAGGACCGGCAGTGCGAGATGCGTGCGGACACTCGCGGTCCACGGCAGCGTATTGATCCAGTCCGCGAGCAGCGAGCGGGTGTGGTCGGGCCCGACGTCGTAGCCTCTTGCGCAGACGATCATCACGTTGGAGGTCACGCTGTTCGGAAACATTCGGCAAGTGCGATCGCGATCCGTCAACCAGGACCAGCCGAACGTCATCGGCGGGCGCCAGTTGGTATCGATCCATTCGCAATGGCCGGCGTGGCACGCAGGAAGGCCGAGATCCCATGCGTCGCTCAGTACGCGTTCGTCGCGCGCTGCATAGAGCAGGGCGAGCGTGACCGATGCGAGCTGCGTAGCGGACACGCGGACGTATCCGTCGTGTGAACACGTGTCGAAGTAAGCCGGCACCGCATGTCCGTCCGGTTTCAGATCCACGAGCAACCTCCTTGTTTGGCGTGTGTCCCGGCCGATGCGCGCATCGCGCGCGAATGACGACCGTTACCTTCAAACATGGGCGGACGACTGGCCGCGCGGCGTCGCCACGGCAGGCCGGAAGCGGAACAACATCGATACGGAACGGATCGGATCGCGCGGCGGGAAGTAGCCGTTGGCGCGACGATGTGCGGTGTGATGCCGGAGGTGATCCGGCTGAATCGCGGTGATCCGGACGGGATTGGTTCGGATACCAAAAAGGCCATGAGGCCGCGTCATCCGCTGTGATGCAACTCTGCGGACTCGATGCCATGAATGGCCGGATTTGGAAGACATTCTGCGACTAACCGTGGCGGCGCGCAATTCGTTTCATCCTGCAAAAAACTACAGCTGACGGTCGGTGCCGGATATCTGCATCATCGCGACAGACGGATTGGCCGGCCGCTTCACGGCATGGCCCGACGCGGGCACGAAGGGCCCGGTCGACCGCGGCGAAGCGACAAATGGAGTGTGGCGTGATCGACGTAGCGGATATTGAGGTACGAGATTTTGACAGCACCGACATCGACGGCTTCATCGCGTACTGGTACGACAGCGGCGACAGCCATCTGATCGAAATGGGCGTCGATCCGGCGCGGCTGCCCGGCCGCCGTCAGATGCGCGACATGCTCGCGCTCAATATCGAGCGGGACACGCGCGCCGACATGCCGCGCAACGCGATCCTGAGCGTCGCGCTGAAAGGACAGACCGTGGGCGTGCACGAACTCACGCATCTTGAACCGCGCGCCGGCGTGGCGCCCGGGCAGTACGTCAGCGGCGTGATGCACGCGCATATCTGGAGCCCGGAACATCGGCGTCTCGGCATCGGCATCGTGTCGTACGTGAAGGCGATGGCGGCATTCTTCGCGCGCTTCTCCCTCGATTCGATCCGGTTCGAGTCGCCGGCCGACAACGTGGGCGCCAATCGGGTCAAGACGCGGCTCGGCATCGATGCGCAAGGAGAGGGCATGTTCGATCTGCCGATCCTGCGCACGCCGCTGCGTACGGTCAGGTATTGCGTGACGCGGGATCAGCTCCCGGCCATTACCGCGCGCATGGAAGCGCTGTGGGAAGCGCGCCGGCATACCGGCTCGCCTGCGTGACGTACGCGTCCGGCGCGTGACCGGCGCGTGACCGGCGCGTGATCGACCGATGAACCCGACTCCCACCCCGACACTCATGACCCCCACCGCAGCGTTGAAAGTCTTCATGCCGGTCCGCGCGCCGCGTATCCGGCTCGTGTGCTGCTCGTACGCCGGCGGCAACGCTTCCGCGTACGCCCATTGGCATGCCGGGTTGCCGGACGACGTCGAAGTGTGCGCGGTCGAACTGCCCGGGCGCGGCGCGCGGTTCGGCGAGCCGCCGTTGCGCACGATGAGCGCGCTTGCCGACCATGTCATGGCAAGCCTGCTTCCCCTCGCCGACGCGGGCGTCGTGCTGTTCGGACACAGCATGGGCGGGGCGCTGGCACTCGAGCTGGCGAGCCGACTCGTCGACCTCGGCATGCCCCCGTCGGCCCTTGCCGTGTCCGGATGCGCGGCGCCGCATCTGCCGTCGCGACGTCGGCGCCGGCTGCACGATCTGCCCCGCGACGAACTGGTGCAGGAACTGAATCTGCTGGAAGGACTGCCTGCGGGGATGCTGGATGCGGATGCCTTCATCGATCTGTTCCTGCCGACGATCCGTGCGGACCTCGAGTGCCGGGAAACCTGGCGCGCGGCGATTCGCGCGGTGCCGGTGCCGATCCATGTGCTCGCCGGTGCCGACGATGCGCTGGTCGCACTCGATGATCTGGGCGAATGGCAACGGTATTCGTCGTTGCCGGTCAGCGTGCGCGTGTTCGGCGGCGAGCATTTTTTCATCGACTCGCATCGCGCGGAGGTGCTTGCGCATCTGCGCGAAATCCTCGGCGAGCCGCCGGCGTCGGCCGACGGCGGTGCGGTGAAGCGGGCATCGACGTCAACCGCCGAACGGATCGCCTAGAAGACAACCCAGGAGACGACACGTGGAGACGATGCAAGCGGCATCGCCGGTAATCAGACGCGATGGTCGCAGCAACTGGTCGGAACGGGCAGCGCTGGCTGCGCTGCTCGAGAAGGATCAGACCGCTGCCTGACGGGGACTCGTTGCAATGCGGGCCGCGCGCGGCCCGCAACAATGGAGCGCCGTTCACTTGCCCCAGGCAGCGCCGGATGTCGCGGCGTCGATCGAGCGCGCCGCTGTCAGGCCCGGCCGATCACGACGCGTCGCGATTCTTTTTCCCGGCCGGCGTGCTGCCCGGCGCCGGAAACGCGCCGACGCCGCGCGGGCGTTTCGGTTCGATCGCGGTGTTGCCGATCACGTGCCGGAAATCGATCTCGTGCGCGGCGAGCGCGCCGATGAGGGTCGCGATGACCGCGAGGTGGGAGGGGACGGTGCCTTTGCTCGAATAGTTCGTGATGGAACTTTCGTTCATCCGGATCAGCCGGGCGAATTCCCGCGCCGTCAACTGCGCCTTCTTCAACTCCTGTTGAAATTCCGTATACGCCATTGCACACATGTCGCTTCATCTCCGCAAAACGCGAATCGACCCGGGCGGCGCCGGCGCCGACGGGTGGCGTGCCCGTCGTGCCGGCGTCGCCGCGGGTTACATCTTCACCTGGTCGAGGAAGGTCTTCTTGCCGCTCTTGTAGCCGTAGATCGAGATGATCCCGTGCGTCAGGTCGCCCTTCGCGTCGAACGTCGTCGTGCCGATCACGCCTTCGTACTTCGTCGACGGCATCGCGGCGAGGACCTTCGCCGGGTCGGTCGAGTTCGCGCGCTTCATCGCGTCGACCGCGATGTAGACCGCGTCGTACGCGAACGGCGCATCGAACTTGATGCCCTGGTTGAAGCGCTTCTGGTACTTCGCGAGGAACGCCGCGCCGCCCGGCATCTTCTCGAGCGCGGCGCCCGCCTGCGAGCACAGCACGTTGTCGGCCGCCGGGCCGGCCAGATCGGCCAGCGAGTCGGTGCACACGCCGTCGCCCGACAGGATCTTCGCGCGCAGGCCGAGCTGCCTTGCCTGCTTCGCGAGCGGGCCGCCGGTGGCGTCCATGCCGCCGTACATGATCGCGTCCGGGTTCTCGCCCTTGACCTTCGTGAGAATCGCGCGGAAGTCGACGGCCTTGTCGTTGGTCGCGTCGTGCGACAGCACCTTCAGGCCGAGCGCCTTCGCCTTCTTCTCGAATTCGTTCGCGAGGCCCTGGCCGTACGCGGTCGAATCGTCGATCACCGCGACGCTCTTCACACCCTTCGATTGCGCGTAGCTCGCGAGTGCCGGACCTTGCTGCGCGTCGGTCGCGACCACGCGGTAGGTCGTCTTGAAGCCCTGCTGCGTATAGGTCGGATTGGTGGCCGACGGCGAGATCTGCACGATGCCCGCGTCGCTGTAGATCTTCGACGCCGGGATCGACGTGCCCGAGTTCAGGTGGCCGATGACGGCGACGACCTTGTCGTCGACGAGCTTCTGCGCGACCTGCGTGGCCTGGCGCGGGTCGGCCGCGTCATCCTGTGCGTCGAGCTGCAGCGTGATCTTCTTGCCGCCGATCGTCAGGCCCTTCGCATTGATTTCCTCGACCGCGAGGCGCGCACCGTTCTCGTTGTCCTTGCCCAGGTGCGAAATGCCGCCCGTCGTCGGTTCGACGCTGCCGATCTTCACGACCTGGTCGGCCATCGCGCCCGACGCGGCCGCGAATGCGGCGGCTGCCAGTGCGACGGTGATCAGGGGTTTGCAGCGCATGCCGACAGTGCTTCGTTCCATCTGCCATCTCCGTTGATTGATATTTCTAGTGCCGTCCGGCCGCTCGCGCGCCCTTGTGAGGCGTCGGCGTGCCGGACGAATCTCCATGACCCGTGAGGGGGCCGGCTTGCATGCCGCCCAGCTCTCGACGTCGACGGAAAACGCCGGCGCCGAGCGGTTCCCGAGCGAGCGGGATGCTTTCGTCAGACGACACGCAATTGGTATGAATATATCCGAACGCGTATGCGCCCGCTGCGCCGAATTGCGTAGCCTTGCGCAAATGTGAAGCGATCGCGCGATTGTTGCGCCGGCCCGTCGTGCAGGTTCGTGGCCGTCCCGCGCCGCTGTCGATTGCTCCGATTATTCGACCGGGCCGATGCCGATGACCATGGACAGTGCGACGCAATCAATCGCGAACTGTTCGGTCGATTTGTCTGCACACTTTCATCGCGCTGGGTTTGATGCAACTAACGGTCGAGCCCGGCCGCGTCGGCGAATTGGTGCGGGTCGATATGAGCGGCGTATGTATTCAGCTTTGCAGATAACGGGGCTCGGTATGGCCGGACCGTTGCCGGATCGTTCCTCGGATCGGTCTTGCCGTTCGACGAAATCGCGAGCCTACGTCCGTCCGCGCAACGCGACGAATATCACGCCCGCAATCGCCAGCAGGCCGCCGCACACCGTCTCGATGCCGGGCTGCTCGCCGGTCAGCACGATCGACAACGCCGTCGCGACCGCCGGCGTCAGGTAGAGAAAATTGGCGGCGCGCGCCGCGCCGAAGTAGCCGAGTGCGACAGTCCAGGTTGCGTAACCCAGCGCGGCGGGAAAGACGCCGAGCACCAGCACGGCCAGCATCGTGTCATGCGACGCGCCGCCGAGCGACACGAGCGCGCCGGGCAACCATGGCGTGAGCAGGAGCGCGCCGGCCAGCAGCGTGTATGCGGCGCAGGGCAGCGCACCGTACACGGGAATCAGCCGCCGCTGCAGCACGAAATAGCTGGCCGAACACAGCGCCGCGCCGAGGATCAGCGTGCTCCCCGAGCCGAGCACGAGCCCGCCGGGTTGTCCGTGCGCGATCACCGCGATGCCGGCCAGGCTGATCAGCGAACCGAGCCATCCCCAGCGATTGAAGCGTTCGTGCAGAAACACCGCGGCCAGCAGCGCCGTGAAGATCGGCAGCGTGTTCACGATGAAGCTCGCCGCGCCGGCCGACACGGTTTGCTCGCCGGTATTGAGCAGCGCGTTGTAGAGCGCGATGCCGAGAAACCCGCAGACGAGAAAGCGCAACGCGTCGCGGGTCGACGGTTTCGTGGGCCGCCGCCACGCCAGCCATGCGATCACGAGCACGGCCGCGGTCGCGAAGCGTGCGGCCGCGAGTTGCAGTGGCGCCAGCCCGTGCAGGCCGATCCGGATGAACGGGAAGGCGGAGGCCCACGAGACGATCGTGAACGCCACCGCGCCGGCCGCGACGAGCGGCTGTCGCGCGCTGCGCGACGAGGAGGAAAGGGTGTTCATGCGACAATGGTGCGGTGTGGCGAGATGTTAAGCTAGCGCACAGATCAACATCCGAATATGAATATGGCTCACAGCTCGGTGCGGCGCCGGGCCGGCGGCTCGGCACGCACGCCTCGGCGTGTGGCGGATGCGCTGTCGGCCGTCACGCCGGCATCTGGCTCGCGGCCGCCGCTGGCGAGCCTGGAGACTGTCTGCATGGTGGCGCGCCACGGTTCGTTTCTGGCGGCCGCCGATGTGTCCGGCGTCACGCACGGCGCGATCAGCCGGCGCGTGGCCGCCGTCGAGAACTGGCTGGGCATGGCGTTGTTCGAACGCCATGCGCGCGGCGTGCGCGTCACGCCGGACGGCCAGCGCTTCGTCGGCCGGATCGAACAGGCGTTCACGATCATCGACGGCGCGGCCGACCAGTGGCGCTCGCCGCGTACGCCGCGCCTCGTCAAGCTGAGTGTGGTGCCGGCATTCGCGCAGCTCTGGCTGTTCGAGCGACAGCATGCACTCGAGAGCGAAGCGCCCGCGTTGCGCATCGAGCTCGGCATCGAAGTGCGCAACGTGGATATCGCCGCCGGCGAGGCGGATCTGTCGATCCGCTACGGGCGCGGCAACTGGCGTCAGCTCGAAACCCGCGAGTTCATGCCGGAGACGCTCCATCCGGTCGCGCATCCGCGGCTTGCCGCACAGCTGGCCGCGCTGCGTCGTCGAAGCGGTGATGCCGCGCTGCTCGAGATGCCGCTGCTGCACGATTCCGACGTGACCGGCTGGCGCACCTGGTTCGACGCGCTCGGCATTGCGTTCAAGCCGCGCGCGCAGGATCGCCGCTTCGAGGATTACAACCTGGTGCTCGCGGCGGCCGAAGCGGGGCTCGGCGTGGCGCTGGCGCGGCTGCCGCTCGCGGATGCGTATCTCGAGCGCAGCGCGCTGGTCCGCGTGAGCCGGCACGAGGTCGAGTCGCCGCTCAGGTATCACTTCGTGCATGCGAAGGGCGAGAATCGTCCGGAGGTGCTCGCGCTGATGGAGCGGATGCGGGCGGCGCTGGGGCAGGCGGTGCAGCCGCCGGCGCGTGCGTCGAAGGGCGCCTGACGTCGCCGCGGCTCGACCCGGAATGCCGGATGATTGACAATGCGATCGCGGAAAAACGCGAAATCCGATAATGAATGAGAATCGACAGTTTCTGCAGACGTACGGATGCAGAGGGAGAGAGTGAGTAATGAATAGACCAGACAAGTCGTCGAAAGCGCGCGCGGCGCTCGACCAGCTGTTTTCGGGCATGGCGCCCGCGGACGCGCAGCAGCGCGCGTCGCGTCCGGGCAACCCGTTCGAAGCGGCAGGCGACCCCGCCGGCCCCGACGGCCGGGTCGAAGTCACGTTGTCGACGCGGATCCAGCTGCGCGGCTATCCGGGCGCGGATGCGTTCATGAAGCGCATGGCCGAAGCCTGGGGCCTCACGTGGGGCGCGTACGACGCGGTTCGCGCGACGGCGACGCTGCCGGCCGGCTGGCGCTCGCGCCGGCTTCCGGAAGTCACGCAGATCGTCGACGAGCGCGACGTGCTGCGCGCGGAAAGCAGCCTGCAGGGCGGCGAGATGTCGTATCTGAAAGTGCATCCGCGCTACTACATCGATGCGCGCAAGGGGTTCGGCTGGGGCAAGTCGTCGAAGGCGTCCGACGATCCGGATGGCGACGGCCCGGACTGGAACTGCTACGTGATGGATCGGGAAAAGTCCGTCGAAGTGCACGAGCTGACGACGTCGTCGTCGAAGGCCGACATGGACAACGCGCGTGCGACGTTGCTGAAATGGCTCGACGAGCACTATCCGAAGCATCGCGATCCGTTCGCGTACTGGACGGACTGCGAACGTCCGCTGTAAACCCCGCCGTGCGGCGGGCGGCCATCGCGGAGGGCGCTTGAAGCGGAACGGTCCGGTGCCGATTCTCTGGGCCGCGTTCGGCGCGGCGGTCGGCTCGACCGTCATCGAGCTGATGCTCTGGCCGATCGCCGGCGAGGATGCGATTCACAACCTGCTCCGCGATGCGCGCCTGACGGCCGCCATCGTGATGGGGCGAGCCGTGCTCGGCGCGTCCTCGGGGTTCGATCCGCTGATCATGGGCGTGGCGACGCTGGTGCATGCCGCGCTGTCGCTTGCCTATGCGGCCGTGCTGGCGAAGCTGGTCCGCAACCTGTCGCCCGGCGCCGCGCTGCTCGCGGGCGGCGTGTTCGGACTCGTTCTCTACGGCATCAACCTGCACGCGTTCACCGCGATCTTTCCGTGGTTCGTTCCGGTACGCGGCGCGATCACGCTGGTCGCCCATCTGGCCTTCGGCGTGACCGCCGCTGGCGTCTACTGCATCGTGCGGCGCTCGCCGCGCGCCTGATCGACGGCGGTTGCCGCGTCGCGCTTTCGCATCACGACCCCTGGAATAATCCGCCGCGCCCAGTCGTTCAATCGTCGGGTGACCCTATACGAAGCCGGCGCCGTGCGTGACGCCAAGGGTCGAATGGTCGGGGGCAACAATGCAGGAGCCGATCATGTGCAACTTGTTTCGGTTCGGGATGGGCGTGGTCTGTCTCGGGTGTTCGGTGTGCGTCCTTGCGCAAACGTACGACGACGACTCGCCGGACGAAGGCGCCCGTTGCCGTGCGGTCGTCGCGCAGGCGGAAATCGACGGCACGGAACAGCAGATCGTCGGGCGTGCGTGCCGGCAAAGCGACGGCACCTGGCAGATGGTGCAAAGCCCGGACGGCAGCATCGTGTGGTATCCGGACACCGCCTATCCGTACACCGACCCGTGGTACTGGGGGCCGGCGGTTTTCGTCGGCACGGGCGTGAGTTTCGTCTTCATCGACCGCTTCCATCATCGCCATCACTTCGACCACTTCGGTCACTTCAGTCACGTCGACGGGGTCGGGCACGGCCACGTCGGCGTTCCGATGGGCGCGGGCTTTCACCATGGCCCGGCCTTCGTAGGCGGCGGCCACGGATTCGGCGGGATGCGGCGGCATTAGACCTGAGCAACACGGCGCGCGGCGGACGCACACTGCGACGTGCGTCCGCCGGCTCGGCACGAGGCGACGTGCGCCGTCAGAACTTGTGGCGGATGCCGACGATCGCGAGTTCCTGCGTATCGGTGCCGGAGTTCACGCCATACGAGCCGACCGATGCCGCCGCTTTCACGATCGCGCCGCTCGCGTTCAGCGTATTGCCGCTCGCCTTCTGATAGCCGACCAGCGCGTACAGGTCGGTGCGCTTCGACAGCGCGTAGTCCGCGCCGAGGTTCACCTGGTTGTAGTGCGCGGAGGCCGGGCCCGTCAGCGACGTGTAGTTGTAGCCGACGCCCGCGCGCAGCGCCGGCGAGAACTGCCAGTTGAAGAACGCCGAGCCGTTGTTGAACTTCGCGTTCTGCGTGAAGGCCGACAGCGTGTCCGCGCCGTACTGCGTGTTCGAATACGCGAGGCCGAAGGTCGCCGGCCCGACCACGTACTGGCCGGCCACGCGCACGATCTGGATCGACTTCGCGCTCGAGAAGCCCTGGTTGATCACGGTATTGAACAGCGTGTCCGAACTGCTCGACCACGTGCGCACGCCGCTCGCGACCGTCGAGCCGCCGTTCGCGAAGAAGTAGCCGGCGCCGAGCGACAGCGGGCCGTTCGCGTAGCTCAGGCCGAAGCTGTAGGTGCGGCCGTTGCCGGTCGCGCCCGCGACGCCGCCGAAGCCGTACAGCGCGGCGAACTGGAAGCCGGAGATCAACGGGCTCGTGTATTTCACCGAGTTGCTGACGCGCAGGCTGTTGTCGTAGTTGTCGAGGTCGCCCGGCGTCGCGAACACGCCGCCGAAGTAGTTGTCCTCGGTGAGGCCCTGCACGAGATCGACGACCGGATCGTACTGACGGCCGAGCGTCACGGTGCCGTAGGTATTGCTCGCGAGGCCGACGACGGCCTTGCGGCCGAATTCGCGCCCGCCCTGGCCGAGCGCGCCGGTGCCGAGGTTGAAGCCGTTCTCGAGCTGGAACAGCGCGGACAGTCCGCCGCCGAGATCCTCGATGCCGCGCAGCCCCCAGCGGCTGCCGGACAGGTTGCCGCTGCTGAACCTGACGAGGTTCGACGCGTTGCTGCCGTTTGCGTTCTGCACGTTGTGCACGTACGCGATACCCGCATCGGCGATGCCGTACAGCGTGACGCTGCTTTGCGCGTGCGCGCCGGCGGCATGGAGCGAGGCCGGCAGGGCGAGCAGCGCGAATGTCCGGATTCGTTTCATGGTTGGATTCCCCCGTTGGTCGATAGGTCTGACGAGTCGGTGAACGATACGGACGGCGCATCGTCAAGGGAACCAATAAATTGTCGGATCGTTATGAGGCGGGGCCGCGATGGATGCGTGCGCAACCGTCCGGCGGCGTGCCCACCGGGCCCTCACGCATCGTGCCGACGCGATGCATTCCTGAGCACGAGCGCCATCAGCTGCCGGCGCGAATCGACGCCGAGCTTCGCGAACGCGCGCTTCGCGTAGGTATCGACGGTGGACGTCTTGAGCCCCATCGACTGCGCGATCGCCGCCGACGTCATGCCCTGGATGAACGATGCGCACACATGCATCTCGCGCGCGGTCAGCCGTTCCTGCAGTTCCGGCAGCCATTGCGCGACGCGGTCGAGATCGAGTTCGTCGCGCGGCCCTTCGTCCGCGCAGACTGCGCCGAGCAGCCGCTTGTGCGCGGACGCCATCGGCAGCACGACCTGCGACAGCTGCTTCAGCACACTCAGTTCCTTCAGCGAAAACGGCGGCAGCCGCCGCGACCGCGCAATCGAAATCGAGTAGCGCGTGCCGCCCGTCACGCCCGCGATCACGCATTCGTCGTGAATGTCGCCGGCGTCGAAGAACAGGTGCCGCAGCTCGCTTGCGACCCGCTGCGACGACACCTGCAGCAACTGTGTGTCGCTTTCGCTGGCGATGGCCGCATACGTGAGGTCCTCGCTCGCATAGCTTCGGTAGTAGTGGCGCATCACCTGCGCGACGAGCTCCGGCTCGCGGCCGAAGCTGCCGATCCAGCCGACACTGCGCCGGCCCGACGCCGCGCTTCGTTCGTAGTCGAGGTGCACCGCGTCGAAATCGACGTAGCGCACGAGCGTGTCGTACACGGCGCGCATGAACTGCGGCGTCCCGATCGCTTGCGCGATATCGCCGAGCGTATCCGTCACGAATGCGACGTGACTCAGCGGGAGATCGGGAGTGGAAAGCGCAGCACTCATGGCGTCGGATGTCGAAGAAGTCAGGTGGCGCTACAGGTATCACGAATAATTTCGACTGCCTACGCGGGAATCTACCCAAACGACCGCGAACGGCGATGCCGTTTGTCCCGGTTTTCACGACTGACGGTGCGGGCCGCGATCTCTACATTGACCCTTGTGCTGAACACCGCTTGACGGCGTTGACGCGAGTCCGGACCCGGACATGGCGCCAGGGCCGATACCCATCACAAGGAGAATCCCCATGCGTATCCGTTCCCGTCGTCGCGCGGCCCTGTGCACCGCGCTCGTCACGTCCGCGGGGCTGGCCCTCGCGACCTGCCTGCCTGCCCATGCGGGCGATGCCAACCTGAACGTGTACAACTGGTCCCAGTACATCGCGAACGACACGGTGCCCAACTTCGAGAAGCAGACGGGCATCAAGGTGCGCTACGACAGCTACGACAGCGACGACACGTTGCAGACCAAGCTGCTCGCAGGCAGCTCGGGCTACGACATCGTCGTGCCGACGTCGAACTATCTCGCCCAGCAGATCCAGGCCGGCGTGTACCAGAAGCTCGACAAGTCGAAGCTGCCGAATCTCGCGAATCTCGATCCGGTGCTGATGAAGATGATCGCGAAGGCCGATCCGGGCAATCAGTACGGTGTGCCGTGGGCCTGGGGCACGACGGGCATCGGCTACAACGTTGACGCAGTGAAAAAGCGGCTCGGCGAGAACGCGCCCACCGACAGCTGGGCACTGCTGTTCGATCCCGCGAACGCGGCGAAGCTCAAAGGCTGCGGCATCTCGCTGCTCGATGCGCCGGACGCCGCGTTCGCGGCCGCGCTGCAGTACCTGGGCAAGGATCCGGAGAGCAAGAATCCGGCCGACTACCAGGCCGCCTACGACGTGCTGAAGAAGATCCGCCCGTACGTGACGCAGTTCAGCTCGGCCGGCTATGCGGACGATCTCGCGAACAACGACGTGTGCGTCGTGCTCGGCTGGTCCGGCGACGTCAGCGTCGCGCGACGGCGCACGCTCGACGCGAAGCGTCCGTACGAAATCCGCTACGTGAATCCGAAGGAAGGCGGCTTGCTGTGGTTCGACGTGATGGCGATTCCGAAGGACGCACCGCACCCGGAAGCGGCGCTGAAGTGGATCAACTACATCGAGGAGCCGAAGACCAACGCGGCGATCACGAACGAGATCTTCTATCCGAGCGCGAACAAGGCCGCGAAATCGTTCGTGACGCCGGCGATCGCGCAGGATTCGGGCATCTACCTGCTGGACGGCACGCTCGCGAAGACGTTGCTCGCGATGCCGCGCAGCGCCGACATCGCACGGATGCAGAACCGGTTGTGGCTGCAACTGAAGTCGGGCGGTTGAGGGCGACGATCATGGACTCCATCGCATACGCCCGGCCGGCCGCCGCCGGCCATCGCAGCCGGCCCGCGCACGACGCGTTCGTGCGCATCGAAAACGTCGTGAAGAAGTTCGGCGACAGCACCGCCGTCGACAACGTGAACCTGACGATCGCGAAGAATGAGCTGTTCGCGCTGCTCGGCAGCTCGGGCTGCGGCAAGTCGACACTGTTGCGCATGCTCGCCGGGCTGGAGACGGCCACCTCCGGCAAGATCCTCGTCGACGGTGAAGACCTCGCGTCGCTGCCGCCGTACCGCCGCCCGGTGAACATGATGTTTCAGTCATACGCGCTGTTCCCGCACATGTCGGTCGAGTCGAACGTCGCGTTCGGGCTGAAGCAGGAAGGCACGCCGAAGAACGAGATCAAGGAACGCGTGGCCGACGCGCTCGCGCTCGTGCAGATGAGCAAGTACGCGAAGCGCAAGCCGCACCAGCTGTCCGGCGGCCAGCAGCAGCGCGTCGCGCTGGCCCGCTCGCTCGTCAAGCGCCCGAAGCTGCTGCTGCTCGACGAGCCGATGTCCGCGCTCGACAAGAAGATCCGCCAGAAGACCCAGCTCGAACTCGTGAACATCATCGAGAAGGTCGACGTGACCTGCGTGATGGTCACGCACGACCAGGAAGAGGCGATGACGATGGCGAGCCGCCTCGCGGTGATGAGCGAAGGCAAGATCGTGCAGATCGGCACGCCCGGCGAAGTGTACGAATACCCGAACAGCCGCTTCTCGGCCGAATTCATCGGCTCGACGAACCTGTTCGAAGGGCGCGTGGTCGAGGACGAGCCCGATCACATCTTCGTCGAGAGCGACGACCTCGAAGCGCGCATGGTTGTGAGCCACGGCGTGACCGGCCCGCTGGGGATGCCCGTCGGCATCTCGGTGCGGCCCGAGCGCGTGCACGTCTCGCGTGACAAACCCGGCTCGCATCACAACTGGGCGCGCGGCGTCGTGACCGACATCGCGTACATGGGCAGCTACTCGCTGTACCACGTGCGTTTGCCGAGCGGCAAGACGGTCGTGTCGAACCTGTCGAGCTCGCACCTGCTGCACGACGGCGCGCCGTCGTGGAACGACGACGTGTTCGTGTCGTGGTCGCCGGCCAGCGGCGTCGTGCTGACGCAGTGAGGACGACATGATGAGAACCTCCGCTTCCACTCCGTCCGCGCCGGTTTCCGCCGGTGCAGCCGCCGCGACACCGGCTTCGAAGCACCGCGGCCGTTTCGCCGCGCTGTCGCGCTTCCTGCCGTCGGGCCGCAACGTCGCGATCGGCGTGCCGTTCCTGTGGCTCACGATCTTCTTCGCGCTCCCGTTCGTGCTGGTGATGAAGATCAGCTTCGCCGACCAGATGCTCGGCATTCCGCCGTATACCGCGCTCGCACGGCTGGAAGCCGGCACGGTCCAGCTCGTGTTGTCGCTGAAGCATTACGCGTTGCTGCTGCAGGACGACCTGTATCTGAAAACCTACGTCAGTTCACTGAAGATGGCCGCCGCGTCGACGCTGATGTGCCTGCTCGCCGGCTATCCGATCGCGTACTGCATCGCCCGCGCGGCGCCCGCACGCCGCAACCTGCTGATGATGGCCGTGATGCTGCCGTTCTGGACGTCGTTCCTGATTCGCGTCTATGCGTGGGTCGGGATCATGAAGGACGACGGCCTGCTGAATCGCGCGCTGGTGGCGCTCGGCGTGATCGCTGCGCCGCTGCGCCTCTATCACACGGACGCGGGCGTCTACGTCGGGATGGTCTATTCGTACCTGCCGTTCATGGTGATGCCGCTCTATGCGCATCTCGTGAAGCTGGACCTCACGCTGCTCGAGGCCGCGCACGATCTCGGCGCGACGCCGTGGTCCGCGTTCTGGCGCATCACGCTGCCGCTGTCGCGCAACGGGATCGTCGCGGGCAGCCTGCTCGTGTTCATCCCGGCCGTCGGCGAATACGTGATCCCGGAACTGCTCGGCGGCGCGAACACGCTGATGCTCGGCCGCGTCATGTGGGACGAGTTCTTCAACAACATGGACTGGCCGATGGCGTCCGCGGTGACGGTGACGATGGTGGCGCTGCTGCTCGTGCCGATGGCGCTGCTCCATTACAGCCAGGCCGAAGCGGAGGGGCGCTCATGACCCGCGCGAATCGCCTGTTGTCCGCCTGCGTGCTGGGCGTGGGCTTCCTGTTCCTGTACGTGCCGATCGCGAGCCTCGTCGTCTATTCGTTCAACGCGTCGAAGCTCGTGACGGTGTGGTCCGGCTTCTCGTTTCGCTGGTACGGCGCGCTGCTGCACGACGACGAGCTGCTGACGGCCGCGTGGCTGTCGCTGAAGATCGCGGTGCTGACGGCGACCGCGTCGGTCGCGATCGGCACCTGGGCCGGCTTCGTGCTGGCCCGCATGGGGCGCTTTCGCGGCTTCACGCTCTATGCGGCAATGATCAACGCACCGCTGGTGATTCCCGAAGTGATCCAGGGCATCTCGCTGCTGCTGCTGTTCGTCGCGATGCAGCAGACCTTCGGCTGGCCCGCCGGGCGCGGCTGGCTGACGATCTGGATCGGCCACGTGATGCTGTGCCTGTCGTTCGTCGCGGTGATCGTGCAGTCGCGCGTGAAGGAGCTCGATCGCTCGATCGAGGAAGCCGCGCTCGACCTCGGTGCCCGGCCGCTGAAAGTGTTCTTCGTGATCACGCTGCCGCTGATTGCGCAGGCGCTGGTGTCCGGCTGGCTGCTCGCGTTCACCGTGTCGATCGACGACGTCATTCTTTCCGCCTTCCTGTCGGGCCCCGGTTCGACGACGCTGCCGCTCGTCGTGTTCTCGCGCGTGCGGCTCGGATTGAACCCGGAGATGAACGCGCTCGCGACGGTGTTCATCACGGTCGTGACGATCGGCGTCGTCGTCGTGAACCGCTCGATGCTGGCCCGCGAGCGACGGCAAGCCCGCGACGTCCGTGCGTGGCACGCGGCCTGCGCGCCGGACGCACCGTCTGCACCGGCGGTGTCGCCGCCCGCTCGCGCGTCGACCGTGCACGCGCGCCGCGACCCCGCACCGCATCCCGTGAAGTGAAGAACGACAAGGAGACGTTGGATGAAAAAGAAGATGCTGTGCGCGCTGATTGCCGGTGCGTTGCCGGGGTTGGCCGTCGCGAGTTCGAGCGCCGAGCAGATCAGGGTGCTGCAACAGCAGCTCGCCGTGCTGCAGCGGCAGATGAGCGCGCTGCAATCGCAACTCGCCGCGAAACCGGCGGCCGCGCCGCCTTCGTTGGCTTCGTCGGCTGCGGCGACGAGTACGCCCGTGGCCGACCCGTCGGCATCCGGCTACGGGCACGCGCCCGCGGTGCTGACCAACGACGACGTGACCGAGCTCCGTCAACAGGTCGCGAACCAGCAACTGAAGGTCGACTCGCTCACCGACGCCGCGCGCACCGGCCCGATCGCCGGGTTATCGGTGACCGGCTACCTCGATCCGACCTACGTGTACAACCGGGGCGCCGGCACGTCGTCGTTCCAGTTCGCGAACCACGAGAGCGCGTACACGTACTACAACAGCACGTTCGGCGACGTATTCCTCGACATCAAGAAGACGTTCGGCGTCGGGCCGAGCGCGCCGTCCGCCGAAATCACGCTGATGCCGAACCGCGGCGCCGGCCTGTCGATGATGACGGGCAGCGGCGCGAGCGGTCTCGACATCGTGAACACGGCCGTCGTCACGGTGCCGCTGTCGGGCACGACCGCGTTCATCGGCGGGCTGGTGCTCGGCTTCGGCGGCTACGAGTACCAGCAGTCGAACCAGATGCTGACGCTCACGCACAACCTGCTGTACGACTTCTCGGATCCGGGTTCGTCGATCGGCGCGGGCATCAACTACCTGAGCCCGAGCGGGCAGTGGGCGTGGAAGTTCTTCGTCGGCAACGAGCAGTTCCGCAGTGCGGGCGCGGTCACGCAGACCGGCGTGAACGCACTAGGCGATCCGATCACGACGAGCAACAAGGTGCCGACCTTCACCGCACGCGTCGACTACATGCGCGGCAGCGCGCTCGATATCGGCGGGTCGATCAACATCGGCCGCCAGACGCTGCCGAGTGCGATCGACCCGGCCACCGGCAACGTGCACTACGGCGTGGGCGGCAATGCGCCTGGCGCATACGGCACGTTCTTCTTCGCGGAAGCGGATGCGACCTACACGCTCGCCGATGCGCAGTACAACGCGGAGTTCGACTACGGCCAGCAGCAGCACGGCGCGTTCAACGGCGGCCTTGCGCAGTGGTTCGGGTTGTCGTTGCTCGCGCATCGCAAGTTCAACGTGCCGGTGGTCGGCCGCATGGGCGCGACGCTGCGCTATGACCTGCTCGTCAACCGCAGGAACGGCGGCGGCGGATCGTCGATCGGCCTGAACGGCAACGGGATGGATCCGTACAACGGCTTCGGCATCGACGCGGACTGCCTCGCGATGTCGAAGGCGAACGGCGGCGTCGGCTTCGAGTGCAAGGGCGCGACGCGGCAGGCGGCCGCATTCGACCTGCTGTTCTATCCGACCCAGCAAGTGACGGTCAAGGTCGAGTATCGGCACGACTGGGCGAGCAACAAGGTATTCCTGCGTCACGACGGGTCGTATGCAAAGTCGAACGACCTGCTCGCGACCCAACTCATCTACGCGTTCTGACGCGACGCCGTTAGCGATTGTCACTCATGCTCAAGTTCGAAAATCAGCAACATATTCAGTCGTACTATGCAGATACCGCCAACGACCGAACCCGCCATCCGTCGCTGGACGGCGCCGTGTCGGCCGACGTATGCGTGATCGGCGGCGGGCTCACCGGCCTGAGCGCGGCGCTCGATCTCGCGGAGCGCGGCCATTCGGTCGTGCTCGTCGAGGCATCGCGGATCGGCTGGGGCGCCAGCGGTCGCAACGGCGGTCAGTTGATCGCCGGGTACTCGTGCGACATCGATACGTTCTCGGCCTATCTGCCGGACGACGACGTGCGGCAGATATGGGCGATGGGGCTCGAATCGGTCGATCTCGTCCGGCAGCGGGTCGCGCGCCACGGCATCGATTGCGACCTGACCATCGGCTATCTGACGGCCGCGAACAAGCGGCGCCACATCGATGCGCTGCGCAAATGGCGCGACACCGCGGCGAGCCGCTTCGGCTATCGCGGCTACGACATCGTCGAACGTGCCGACATGCGGCGCTTCGTCGCTTCGGACCGCTACGTCGGCGGCCTGCGTCATGAAGGCAGCGGCCACCTGCATCCGCTGAACTACACGCTCGGCCTCGCACGCGCGGCGCGCGCGGCCGGCGTGGCGATCCACGAGGACACGCCGGCGCTCGCGCTCGAGCGCGCCGCGCCGTACCACCGCGTCAGGTGCGCGCGCGGCCACGTGGACGCCCGCTACGTCGTGCTGGCCGGCAATGCGTACCTCGGGCAGCTGGCGCCGGCGCTCGCACGCAAGATCATCCCGGTGGCGACCTACGTGATCGCGACGGAGCCGCTCGGCGACGCACGCGCGGCCGAAACGATGCCGGCCGACGCGGCGATCAGCGACTGCAATTCGGCGCTCGACTATTTCCGGCTGACGCGCGATCGCCGGTTGCTGTGGGGCGGCAAGGCGAGCAGCTCGACGCGCACCCCGCGCGATCTCGCGAAGGCGATGCGGCACGACATGCTGAAGACGTTTCCGCAGCTCGCCGACGTGCGGATCGACTACGCGTGGGGCGGCCTGATCGACGCGACGATGAATCGCGCGCCGCATTTCGGGCGGCTCGAGCCGACCGTGTATTTCGCGCAGGGCTTCTCCGGACACGGCGTGAACGTGACCGGTCTCGCGGGGCGGCTGATCGCGGAAGCGATCGACGCACAGGCTGCGCGTTTCGACCTGTTCGGCCGCATTCGCCATCGCGACTTTCCGGGCGGCCGCGCGCTGCGCACGCCGATGCTGGCGCTCGCGATGGCGTGGCACCGGACGATGGATCTGCTTTGACCCGTGCGGCGCGGCTTGCTCGACCGCACGGCAACGAATCGTTTTGAACCATTCACTCATGCGCTGGAGGCATTCATGACCCACGTCACCCATCTCGTCGACCTGATGCAGGCGCCGGCCCGGCTCACGCAAAGCCGCGTGCCGGCCGGGCTGCTGCTCGACGGCAATCCGATGCAGACACTGTCGCATCACTACATCAGCCCGTGCGGGCAGTTCAGTTGCGGAATCTGGGAATGCACGCCCGGACGCTGGACGATCGACTACGACGAGTCGGAGTACTGCGAGATGCTGAGCGGCGTCGCGATCGTGCGCGATGCGCACGGCGGCGAGCGCGTGCTGCGCGCCGGCGACCGCTTCGTGATTCCGCCGGGTTTTCGCGGCACGTGGGAGGTCGTCGAGACGTGCCGGAAGATCTACGCGTCGCATGCGCCGCAGGCCGAGCTGTCGCGTGCGTAGCGCGAGGCTGCATCCATTCGATCGAAACATCAACGAGGAGCATCCCATGACCCAGGAATTGTGGCGTCTGAGCGCGGCCGAGATGGCCGCGTACGTCGCGCGGCGCGACGTGTCGTCGACGGAACTCGTGCACAGCTGCCTGCAGCGGCTCGAGCAGGTGAACCCCGTCATCAACGCGATCGTCGACGTGCTGGCCGACAGCGCGTTGCAGGCGGCATCCGAAGCCGATGCCGCGATCGCGCGCGGCGCGCCGGTCGGCCCGCTGCACGGCGTGCCGGTGACGGTGAAGATCAACGTCGACACGGCCGGCCGCGCGACGACGAACGGGGTGCGTGCATTTGCCGGTCTGCTCGCGCAGGAAGACAGCCCGGTGACCGCGAACCTGCGCAACGCCGGTGCGATCGTGATCGGGCGCAGCAATGCGCCGGCGTTTTCGTATCGGTGGTTCACCGACAACGACCTGCACGGCCGCACGTCGAATCCGTGGAATCCGTCGCTGACGCCGGGCGGCTCCAGCGGCGGCGCGGCCGCCGCGGTCGCCGCCGGCATCGGCGCGATCGCGCACGGCAACGATCTCGGCGGTTCGATCCGCTACCCGGCCTACACATGCGGCGTCGCGGGGTTGCGGCCGAGCACCGGCCGCGTGCCGGCCTACAACCCGACGCAATCGAAGGACCGTACGCTCGCCGTGCAGCTCGCGTCCGTGCAAGGGCCGCTGGCGCGCACGATCGGCGACCTGCGCCTCGCGCTCGACGCGATGGCGGTGGGCGACGCGCGCGATGCGTGGTGGATGCCGGTCGCGCCGGCCGGTCGCGACGCGACGTTCCCGGTACGGGTTGCCGTGTGTCCGGCGCTGCCGGGCGTGCCCTCCGACCCGGTGGTCGCCGAAGCGGTCCGGCAGGCCGCGCGCTGGCTGGAAGAGGCGGGCTGCGTCGTCGAGGAAGCGCAACCGCCGCGGGTCGCCGAAGCGTGCGCGCTCTGGCTCGACCTCGTGACGAACGAAGCGCGCGGCGGGCTCGGCGACGTGATCATGCAGCACGGCGACGCGGCGATCCGGACCGCGTTCGCGAGCCAGCGCAGCCTCGCGTCGCCGCTCGATCTCGCCGGCTACATGAACGGCCTGGCGCGGCGGACCGCGCTGCTGCGCGACTGGCAGCAGTTCTTCACGCGTTACCCGCTGCTGCTGATGCCGGTGTCGTGTGCGCAGCCGTTCGCGATCGATGCCGATCAACACGGCGATGACGCGATGCGCCACATCGTCGCCATGCAGGGGCCGCTGCTGGCGACCGCGCTGCTCGGGCTGCCGGGGCTGTCGGTGCCGACCGGCGTGCGCGACGGCGTGCCGACGGGCGTGCAACTCGTCGCCGGGCGCTTCCAGGAGGCGCTGTGCCTCGCCGCCGGCGAGGCAATCGAGGCGCGCGCCGGCACGTTCACGCCGATCGATCCGGTGACCGGATCGTGATGACCGACCATTGACCGGAAAGGAACACCCATGAATCCATCCACATTCGAAGACTGGCAGGCCCGCGCGGCCGTGCTGCGGATCGAGGCGCGCGCGTTCATCGACGGCGACCTGCGCCACGCGCACAGCGGAGCGACCTTCGCGTGCGTGAGTCCGATCGACGGCCGCGTGCTCGCGCACGTGGCCGACTGCGGCGCCGACGACGTCGATGCGGCCGTGGCGGCCGCGCGCCGCGCGTTCGACGCGCAGGCGTGGGCCGGCATGAATCCGCGTGCCCGCAAGGCCGTGCTGCAGCGCTGGGCGGCGCTGATGCGCGAGCATCGCGACGAACTTGCGCTGCTCGAGACGCTCGACACCGGCAAGCCGATTGCCGACACCACGGCCATCGACGTGCCGGCCGCCGCGCATTGCGTCGACTGGTACGCCGAGGCGATCGACAAGGTCGGCGGCGAGGTCGTGCCGGCCGACCGTCATCTCGTCGGACTCGTCACGCGGGAGCCGATCGGCGTCGTCGCGGCGGTCGTGCCGTGGAATTTTCCGCTGTTGATGGCCGCGTGGAAATTCGCGCCGGCGCTCGCGGCCGGCAACAGCGTCGTGCTCAAGCCGTCCGAGAAGTCGCCGCTGACCGCGATCCGCGTCGCGCAGCTCGCCTGCGACGCCGGTGTGCCGCCCGGTGTGTTCAGCGTCGTGCCCGGCGGCGCCGAGCCGGGACGGCTGCTGGCGCTGCATCGCGACGTCGACTGCATCGCGTTCACCGGCTCGGCGCGCACCGGGCAGCAGATCATGGCGTGCGCCGCGCAATCGAACCTGAAGCGCGTGTGGCTCGAGCTGGGCGGCAAGTCGCCGAACCTCGTGCTGCCCGATTGCCCGGACCTCGATCGCGCCGCGCAGGCGGCGGCCGATGCGATCTTCTTCAACATGGGGGAAGTGTGCACGGCGGGTTCGCGCCTGCTCGTGCATCGCGACATCAAGGATGCGTTCGTCGACAGGCTGGTCGCCGCGTCGCGGCGCTTTGCACCGGGGCATCCGCTCGATCCCGCGGTGGCGATGGGCGCGATCGTCGATCGTGCGCAGCTCGAGCGCGTGATGCGCTACATCGGCATCGGACGGGAGGAAGGGCGCCTCGTGACGGGCGGTGCGCGCGTGCGCGAGGAGACGGGCGGGTTCTATGTCGAGCCGACCGTGTTCGAGGTCGACGCGCAGGCGACGATCGCGCGCGAGGAGATCTTCGGGCCGGTGCTGTCGGTGATCGCGTTCGACGACGTCGATACGGCCGTACGCATCGCCAACGATACCGAGTACGGGCTCGCGGCGGCCGTGTGGTCGGCCGACCTCGCGACGGCACACACGGTCGCGCGGCGCCTGCGTGCCGGCACCGTATGGGTCAACTGCTACGGCGACGGCGGCGACGACATGAACTTCCCGTTCGGCGGCTACAAGCAGTCGGGCAACGGTCGCGACAAGTCGCTGCACGCGCTCGACAAATACACCGAGCTCAAATCGACGATCGTGCGGTTGTGATGCGGGCGGGGGGCAGGCGGGCGGTCGCCTGCCCCTTGCGCATTACTGCGCCGCCCCTTCCGCTTCCGCCGTCTCGCCGAGGAACCCGCCGCTCTGGTGCGCCCACAGCGCCGCATAGATGCCGCCTGCCTGCAGCAGTTCGGCGTGCGTGCCTTCCTCGACGATGCGCCCTTCGTCGAGCACGATCAGCCGGTCCATCGCCGCGATCGTCGACAACCGGTGCGCGATCGCGATCACCGTCTTGCCGCTCATCAGGCTGTCGAGGCTGCGCTGGATCGCCACTTCGACTTCGGAGTCGAGCGCGCTGGTCGCTTCATCCAGCACGAGGATCGGCGCGTCCTTGAGCATCACGCGCGCGATCGCGACGCGCTGCCGCTGGCCGCCCGACAGCTTCACGCCGCGCTCGCCGACCTCGACGTCGTAGCCGCTGCGCCCGTGCCGGTCGCGCAGCAGGTCGATGAAGTCGGACGCCTCCGCGCGCACCGCTGCGTCGTGCATCTCGCGTTCGGTCGCGTCGGGGCGGCCGTACAGGATGTTCTCGCGCATCGTCCGGTGTAGCAGCGACGTATCCTGCGTGACCATCCCGATCGCGGCGCGCAGGCTGTCCTGCGTCACGTGCGCGATGTCCTGCCCGTCGATCCGGATCGTGCCGCCGTCCACGTCGTAAAAGCGTAGCAGCAGGTTCACGAGCGTCGACTTGCCGGCCCCCGAGCGGCCGATCAGGCCGATCCGCTCGCCCGGCCGGATCGTCAGGTTCAGCCCGTCGAACACCGGCGTGTCGTTGTCGTCGTGCGCGAAGCGCACGTTGTCGAACACGATGCCGCCGCGTTGCACGGCGAGCGCCTTCGCGTCCGGCGCATCGACCACGCTGCGCCGTTTCGTCAGCGTATTGATGCCGTCCTGGATCGTGCCGACGTTCTCGAACAGCTCGGTCATCTCCCACATGATCCAGTGCGAATAGCTCGACAGGCGCAGCGCCATCGCGATCACCGCCGCGACCACGCCCGCGCTCGCCTCGCCGTGCATCCACAGGTAGAGCGCGAGGCCGCTCGAGCCGACCAGCAGCAGCGTCGACAGCAGGTGGTTGACGACCTCGAATGCGCTGACGAGCCGCATCTGCGCGTCGCCGGTCGCCTTGAATGCCTCCATCGCGCGCCGCGCGTGATCGGCTTCCCGGCGCGTGTGCGAGAACAGCTTCACGGTCGTGATGTTGGAATAGGCGTCGGTGATGCGGCCGGTCATGAGCGCGCGCGCATCCGCCTGCTGGCTGCCGACGCGCCCGAGGCGCGGCACGAAGAACGCACAGGCGGCGCCATAGCCGAGCGCCCACAGCACGAGCGGAATCATCAGCCGCCAGTCGAAGCTGGCCGCGAGCGCGAGAATGCCGATCAGGTACGCGGCGACGCCGATCACGACGTCGACCGACATGAACAGCGCGTCGCGCACCGCGAGCGCGGTCTGCATGATCTTGGTCGTCACGCGGCCCGCGAATTCGTTCGCATAGAACGACAGGCTCTGGTCGAGCATCAGCCGGTGAAACAGCCAGCGCAGCCGCATCGGGAAGTTGATCGCGAGCACCTGGTGCTTGACCATCGTATGCAGCGCGATCAGCGGCGCGCTGCACGCGAGGATCGCCGCGAAGCCGGCGAGCGTGCCGACATGGCGGTCGCCGAAGTCGGCCGGCGTCGCGGCTGAAAGCCAGTCGACCACGCGCCCCATCATTGCGAACAGCGCGGCTTCGTACGCGGCGAGTGCGGCGGAGGTCAGCGCGATCAGCAGGATCCAGCCGCGCGCGCCTTTCGTGCATGCCCAGACGAACGAGAAGAACCCCTTCGGCGGCGTGGCGGGATCCTCGAGCGGGAATGTCGGCAAACGCCGTTCAAACCACGAAAACATTCAAACTTCTCCTCGATGCGGCGCGGGTTGGATGACCCGGCCGGTCATGCGGATTCGGTGAGCGGCGCGAATTTGCCGGTACGGCTCGTGGAGGCGATGGCGACGGTGGCCGCGTACAACGAGGTTTCCCGTTTCCTGATGGCGCTGGCGATCTGAAAAGCACGGCGCGGGGAGACCGTGCGGCCATCCATGAGCAGCGCTCACTGCATCATGAAAAGATACCATTGTTGCCCGGAAATTCGCGCTGCTACTCTAGTCGCCATACGAAGCCACGCCGTCGGCGGGCCGTCCTATCGCGAGTGAAATCGAGCATGCAGGCACATCTGGAATGGCCCGGTCGTGGTGCCGCGACCGGCAACGCGGCGTCGATCTTCGACGAAGTCGTCGAGCGCAGGCACGCCAATTCCCTGAAATGGGCGTTCGGCGAGCGGCTCCTCGCCGCCGACGAACACGCGGCCGATCCGTTGCCGATGTGGGTCGCGGACATGGATTTTCGCGCGCCGCAGCCCGTCATCGATGCGCTGCACGACGCGGTCGAATACGGCATTTTCGGTTATTCGTGCGGCGCGACCGACAGCTACGTACGCGCCGTCGTCGACTGGCAGGCAAAGCGGTTCGGATGGCACGTGGACCCGGAATGGGTGCTGCAGTCGAGCGGCGTCATCACGGCGCTGAAGACGGCCATCCAGGCGTTTTCCGCGCCGGGCGAGACCGTTCTGATCCAGCCGCCGGTCTATGCGCATTTCCACGACGACGTGCTGCTGAACGGGCGTCGGCTGGCGCTCGCGCCGCTCGAGCGTGCCGGAACGGCTTACCGTTTCAACGAGAAGACGTTCGAGGCCGCGATCCGCGACGACACGCGGCTGTTCATCCTGAGCAATCCGCACAATCCGACCGGCAACGTGTGGAGCGAAGGCGAACTGCGCGCGATGGGCGAAATCTGCGCGCGGCGCGGCGTGCTGGTGATCTCGGACGAGATTCACCAGGACCTGATCCTCAATCCGTCGAAGCGGCATGTGCCGTTCGCATCGCTCGGCGACGCGTTCGCACGCAACAGCATCACGTGCACGGCACCGAGCAAGACGTTCAACCTGCCGGGCCTGCAGAGCGCGAACCTGTTCGTGCCGGACCGCCGCGTGCGCGACGCGTTGCGGCGGCAGTTCGACCGGAACATGTATCAGTCGGTGAACACGCTCGGCATGGTCGCGGCGGAGGCCGCCTATACGCACGGCGAACCCTGGCTCGACGCGCTGTTGCCGTACCTTCGCGACAACCACGCCCATTTCCGCAATGCGATCCACGGGATGACGTCGAGGATCGAAGTCCTTCCCGCGGACTCGCTCTACCTGTCCTGGATGGATTGTCGCGGGCTCGGCATGGACGCCGACGTGCTCAACCGGTTCATGCTGATCAAGGCCCGGATCTGGCTGGACAAGGGACAGAAGTTCGGCCTCGACGGGCACGGCTACATGCGTGCGAACCTCGGGTGCCCGCGCGCCGTGATCGACGACGCGATCGATCGCCTCGCCAACGCGCTGGCCGCGCTTTGAACCGCGTCGCATGCGGCGGCGCCGACGGGAACGTCCGCAACAGCGGCTGACGGGACACGGGTTATCCGGTGCGATGCCGACGGGCATCGCGCCGCGATAACGGCCGACTGGCCCGCGCAGCAAACGTGACGATGAAGTGGGCTGATCGCGATGGAACCGGACATTTATATCAGTACTGCGAATTTTAAAGCAGCGGGATGCATGCCGCAGTCCCCGGCATCCGCAACGCGACATCGTCGCGCGGACGGCGTGGTCATGAAGACCATCGGCCGGACATTTCCATACGAATACACGACAACCCCCATGGAGGCGACATGAAGCAAGATGACCAGACCCCGGCATACGAACGGGAAGACCTGAAACGTGATCTATCGAACCGGCACATCCAGATGATCGCGATCGGCGGCGCGATCGGCACGGGGCTGTTCTACGGTTCGTCGTGGGCGATCCGCACGGCCGGGCCGGCCATCCTGCTGGTCTATGCGCTCGCGGCGATCGCGATCTACTTCGTGATGCGGGCGCTTGGCGAGATGGCCGTCGAGGAGCCCGTGTCGGGCTCGTACGTGTCGTATTCGAACCGCTACATGCACCGGTTCGCCGGTTTCCTGAACGGGTGGAACGCCTTCATCTTCCTGCTTGCGACGAGTGCCGCGGACCTGAACGCGCTGGGGAACTACGTGCATTTCTGGTTCCCGGCGATTCCGATCTGGGTGACGGCGGGTGCGGCGGTCTCGTTGATGTTCTGCGTCAACATCATCGGCGTCAAGATATACGGCGAGGCGGAGTTCTGGTTCGCGCTGGTGAAGGTGGTGGCGATCGTCGCGATGATCCTGTTCGGCGCCGGCATGATCCTGTTCGGCTTCGGCAACAACGGCGTGCCGATCGGTTATCACAACCTCGTCGCGCACGGCGGCTTCTTCGCGAAGGGATTGGGCGGCACGTTCCTGGCGATCGTGATGGTCGCGTTCTCGTTCGGCGGAGTAGAGAATCTCGGGCTGGCGGCCGGCGAAGCGAAGGATGTGAAGACGACGATGCCGAAGGCCGTCAACTCGACGTTCTGGCGCCTGCTGATTTTCTATGTCGGCGCGATCGCAGTGCTGCTGATGGTGTTTCCGTGGACGTCGCTGACGACCAGGGGCAGCCCGTTCGTCGACGTGTTCACGAAGATCGGTATTCCGGCGGCGGCGAGCGTCATGAATCTCGTCGTGATCATGGCCGTGCTGTCGGCCGTGAACGCAAGCGTGTTCACGAACAGCCGCACGTTCTACAACCTGTCGCTGCAGAAGAATGCGCCGGCATTCCTCGGCGTGGTCAACCACCGCAAGGTGCCGCATCGCGCGATCCTGATGGTGTTCGCAACGATGTTCGCGGGCGTGCTGCTGAACTACATCATGCCGGAGCAGGCATTCGAGCTGTTCTCGTCGGTGACGGTGTTCGCGCTGGTGTGTGCGTGGGGCTCCATCGTGATCAGCCACCTGAAGTTCCGCAAGATCCGGATGCGCAATGGCGACGCGGACAAGATCGCGTACCGGATGCCGTTCTATCCGTACAGCAACTACCTGGCGCTGCTGTTCGTCGCGGCGGTCATGATCTGCATCGCGATCCTGCCGGACATGCGGATGTCGCTGATCGTCTCGGCGGTGTGGGTCGGCGTGGTGTTCGTCGCGTACAGGATCCACACGCGGCACGAGAGCGCACGCGACGGGTTGCGCGATGCGGCGCGCGATCCGACGGACGTGCCGGCCTGACGGACGTCGGTCTGCCGGTGCGCCGCGCGCGGGCAGCCCCGAACCATCGGGGCTGCCCGCTTCATCGCGACCGCGGTCGACTCAGGGGGTCGGCAGTTGCGCGTGCGCTTCGAGCACGCGTGCCGAGTAAGTCAGCGCGGCGCCTGCGTTCAGCGAGATGGCGACGCCCAGCGCTTCGGAGATTTCGGCGAGCGTCGCGCCATGCTCGACGGCCTTCTTCGTGTGCACGGAGATGCAGCCGTCGCAGCGGGTGGTGACGGCCACCGCCAGCGCGATCAGTTCGTGAATCTTCGGCTCGAGCTGGCCGGTCTTGATTGCCGCGTTCTCGATCGTCGCGAGGCCGCGCATCACGTCTCCGCTCTGTTTTGCATAGTCACCGACGCGCTGCAGCAGCGCTTCGCGGTAGAGGTTCCAGTCTTGCATCATGATTGTTGCACCTGTTCAGTAGGGAATTCCCGGCGGCGGCTGGCCGCCGGCGTGATCGGCTGCGCGGGTCAGTTGCGGCCGGCCATCACGCCGCCGTCCACGTCCCAGATCGCGCCCGTGACCCAGCCCGCCTTGTCCGACAGCAGGAACGCGACGACTTCGGCGACGTCCTCCGGGGTGCCGACGCGGCCGATCGGATGGAAGCCGTTGAAGCCCTGCAGCGCCGCGTGCACGTCGGCCTTCGGAATGAAGCCTTCGTAGATCGGCGTCTGCACCACCGCCGGCGAAACCGCGTTGACGCGAATGCCCTTCGGCGCCAATTCCATCGCGAGGTGCTGCGTCAGCGAATGAAGGCCGGCCTTGGCCATCGAATACGCGGACGACGGCGTCGCGGCGATCGCCTGTTTCGCCCACATCGAACCGATATTGACGATCGCGCCGGGGCGGCCCTTCGCCACCAGGTTGGTCGCGACCTTTTGCGTGATGAAGAAGGTCGCCTTGTTCAGCTTCATGTACTGGTCGTAGTCGGCTTCCTGGTGTTCAAGGAACGGCTTCGGGAAGAACACGCCGGCCGCGTTGACCAGCAGGTCGACGTCCGCATGCTCCGCGTCGATGCGTGCGAGCAGGGCGGCCAGGCCGGCGTCGTCCGAGAGGTCCGCGGTCAGCGCGTGTACGTCGCCGAGCGACGCCAGTTCCTTGCGCGCTTCCTCGGTCTTCGCCGGGCGATTGCCGACGATCACCGCGCTGCCGCCCGCGGCGAGAATCGTCCGTGCCGTCTGCAGCCCCATGCCGCTGGTGCCGCCGACGACCAGCAGCTTCCTGCCGTTGAATGCGTTGCTCATGTTGAAAAACTCCGTGTCCGCCCGTCGATCGACAGGCGTAGGTTGAAGAACGGCAGCGCGCGACGAAGTCGTTCGCGTACACGCCATGCTTGGCGATCGGAGGAAGTCAGCTGATAGAAAAACCATCTGTCCCGATATCAAGCGGGACCTGTGAGCCGTGGTGCGGGAATCGCGTCAGCCTTCGATCTGATACGGATTTTTCGCCTATTCAGTTCTCTGGACAAACGAGATAAAGTGTTCGGCAACGAAAGAAAATCTTTACATCGATGAAATCACCGGTCCATCTCAACGCGCTGCGCGCATTCGAGGCGAGTGCCCGCCACCAGAGCTTTTCCGCGGCGGCCGCCGAACTGCACGTCACGCCGGCGGCGGTCGGCCAGTTGGTGCGGACGCTGGAGGAGTGGCTCGGCACGCCGCTGTTCCATCGCGGCACGAGCGGCCGGATCCGGCTCGTGCCGACCGAATCCGCCGAGCGCGCGCTGCCGCACATCCGAACTGGCTTCGACACGCTCGCGCTGGGGCTGGAGGTGCTCAAGGAGGGTTCTGCGAGCGGCGTGCTGACGGTGGCCGTCAGTCCGGCCTTTGCCGCGAAATGGCTGTTGCCGCGCATCGAGAGCTTCCAGGCCGGCTGGCCCGACACCGACGTGCGGCTCGACACCAATCTGAAACCGGTGGATTTCGTCGCGCAGCGGATCGACATCGGCGTGCGCTACGGCACCGGGCACTGGGCGGGGCTCGCGGCCGACAAGCTGATGGACGAGGAGGTCTATCCGGTGTGCTCGCCGAAGCTGGCCGGAGAACGGCGCCGCTTGCGGCGGCCGGCCGACCTCGCGCGGGAAACGCTGATCCACGATCTGTCGATGGACACCCAGACCGGTTTTCCCGCGTGGGATACGTGGCTGCAGCGGGCGGGCGTCAAGGATGTCGACGTGTCGCGCGGCATGCAGATCAACAACTCGGCGGCCGTGCTGCAGGCGGCGATCGATGGGCACGGCGTCGCGCTCGCACGCAGCGTGATGGCCCGCGACGACGTCGCGGCGGGGCGCCTCGTGCGGCTGTTTCCGGACATCGATTTCGCGTCGCCGCTCGCGTACTACGTCGTCTACCGCCCCGAGTGCGCGGGCATGGCGAAGCTCGCGGCGTTTCGCGACTGGTTGCTGGCGCAGGCCGCGACGTAGCGGTGCGCGTGAGGCGTGCGCATCAGTAGGTGTCCGGCACGCCGGCGGATTCCGTCGAGAGTAGCGGCCCGTGCATGCCCGCTTCGTCCGCGCGTCCTCGCATGTAGGCCTGCGGGCTGCTGCCGAGCTCGATGCGGAACGCGTAGACGAACGCGGACGTCGAGCCATAGCCGAGTTCCATCGCGGTGCGCGTGACGCCGAGGCCGCCGCCCAGCAGTTCGATCGCGCGGAACAGCCGCATGCGCCGGCGCCAGCTGCGCAGGCTCATGCCCGTCTCGGCCACGAAGCGGCGCGCCAGCGTGCGGGCCGACATGCCGAGCATCCGCCCCCATTCCTCCGGCCCGCGCGGGTCGGCGGGGTCGGTGTAGAGCGCCTCGCACAGCGTGGCGAGCGCGCCGCCCTGCGGCCAGGGCAACGCCGCCGGCAGTGTCCGCGCGCGGCGCAACTGGTCGAGGATCAGGTGGGTGATGCGGCCCGCATAGCCGTCGCGATCGGTCTGGCCGTCGATCGCGGTTGCCTCGATGACGAGCGCCTTCAACAGCGGGGAAACCGCGAACACGGTCGGGTGCTCGGTCGGCAACGCCTGTCCGATCGCCTCCGCGATCCACAGGCTGCGGAATTCGGCGCCGAGCAGCGAGCCGACGCGATGGCGCAGGCCGCTCGGCAGCCATACCGCCTGCTCCGGCGAAATGACGAACGACTTGCCTTCGACGATGACCGTGAGCGCGCCGGAAATCGCATAGACCACCTGGTGCCAGCGATGCGCATGCTCGGCAAAGCCGTGCCGCGGCGGGATGGCCTGTGCCCGCACCTTGAGCGGCGCAGGGGGCGCCACGCCTGCCGGCGGCTCGATTGTCTCCCACGTCATGGTCGTCCTCCGATTGGCAGATATTCTATATACGTTGGCAATCAATCGAAATACCGACATCGGGAAAATTGGTCTAATGTGCCTGGTTGCCGTTCCGTCGCACGGGATCGGCAACCCCGCACCGCCGCCCGGCGCCCTCGAATTCCACCGGAGTAATCTGCTTCATGGCCCGTCACGACCGCTACAGCCTGCCTCTCTCGACGACTTCCGACCTCGCGGCCGAGCGCTATCGTACGGGCATCGATCTGCTGCTGTCGCTGTGGCCGGGTGCCGCCGAAACGCTGGATGCGGCGATCGCGGCCGATCCCGACTTCGCGCTCGCGCATGCCGCGCGAGCCCGCCTGCATGCGATTCGTGCGGAAGTCACGGACGCACGGGCTAAGATCGCCACGGCGCTCGAACTCGTCGAGCGCAACGGCACCGAGCGCGAGCGCAGCCATGTCGCGATACTGTCGCTCGCGATCAACGGCCAGTCGGCGAAAGCGCTCGCTGCCGCGCTCGCGCATGCGGACACGTGGCCGCGCGACATCCTGATCCTGTCGCTGCCGCTCGGCGCGTTCGGCCTGTTCGCGTTCTCCGGCATGGCCGACCATGACCAGGCGCGGGTGGATCTGTGCGAACGCCATGCGCGCCACTTCGACGCGGACGACTGGTGGTTTCTCACCTATCGCGGCTGGGCACATGGCGAGAACGGCGACGTGCGGCTCGGGCGCGCGCTGACCGAACGCGCGCTCGAACTGCGGCGCCACAACGTGAACGCCGCGCATGCGGTGGCGCACGTGCTGTACGAATCCGGCGCGAACGACGACGCGCAGGCAATGATTGCCGGCTGGCTGCCCGAATACGACCGCAGCGGCGTGCTGCACGGCCACATCGCGTGGCATGCCGCGCTGATCGCACTGGAGCGCGGCGATACGGACGGCGCGCTGGCGATCTACCGCGCCCACGTCGCGCCGTCGGTGTCGCTGGGCGTGCCGATCAACGTGGTCAGCGATACGGCGTCGTTCCTGTGGCGCATGCAGGCATACGGCCACACCGTGCCTGACGGGATGTGGGGCGACGCGGCGCGATATGCGTCGGGCTATTTCCCGCAGGCCGGCTTTGCGTTCGCGGACGTGCACATGGCGCTCATTGCCGCCGCCGTCGGCGACAAGGCGGCGCTCGAGCGACGCGTGGACGCATTGACGACGCTCGTCGATGCCGCGACGCTCCCGGCCGGCCCGGTCGTCCCCGCGATTTGCCGGGCCGCGCTCGCGTTCGCGGAGGAGCAGCCCGCGCGCTGCGCGGAGCTGCTCGAGCCCGTCGCGCACGACGTCGTGCGGATCGGCGGCAGCGGCGCGCAACGCGAGATCGTGCAGGACACGCTGCTGGTCGCATGGATGCGAAGCGGCAACGTGGAGAAGGCCCGCGCGCTTCTTGCCGAGCGGCTGTGGCGCCGCCCGTCGCCGCGCGACACGCGCTGGCTCGGCCAGCTCGGCGGCGCCTGACGCGGCCGCCTGCGTCGGATTCCGGATCGACTTCGCGCGCCAGCTGACACCGCACGGCGAAAGCAGGGCGCCAGTCGGGTCGAATTAAATAGTTTTACTTATCAATTTTCCGGTGATGCATTCATGCCGAAAGGTACGGCGGGATGGCGAACGTCCGCCGCCGTACCTGGCCCGATGCGCGGTCAAGGAAGTGCAATGAATTCTGGTGATACGGTGAAGCATGCCGCGCCGCGCAGAGGGCTCGTCGGCGGAATCGGGCCGGTCGCGGCGATTTCGATCGCGCAGCTGTTCGGCACGGCGCTCTGGTTCAGCGCGAACAGCGCCGCCGCGGATCTGATGCGCGTGTGGCATGCGAGCGCGGCCGACATCGGCTGGCTGACCAACGCGGTGCAGCTCGGCTTCATTCTCGGCACGCTGACGATCGCGTTGAGCGGGGCGGCCGACCGCTTTCCGGCGAGCCGGATCTTCGTGTGCAGCGCGATCGTCGGCGCGGTGTTCAACGTCGCCTTCGCGTGGCTGTCCGGCGGCCTGGTTTCGGGCGCCGTGTTCCGGTTCGGCGTCGGCGTATGCCTGGCGGGCATCTATCCGATGGGCATGAAGCTGATCGTCGGCTGGGTGCCCGATCGGGCCGGGCCGGCACTCGCGCAACTGGTTGCGATGCTCACGCTCGGCACCGCGCTGCCGCATGCGATGCGCGTCGTCGGCACCGGTCTGCCGTGGCAATGGGTGATCACCGCGTCGTCCGTCCTCGCGCTGATCGGCGCCGGCGTGATCGCCACGCTCGGCGACGGCCCGCATGCGCGTACGCGGCGTCGCACGCCGTGCGCCGACGGGCGCGCCGCAACGGATCCGTCGCCGTCGGTCGCGCAGGCATTCCGGATCCGCGCCTTTCGCGCGGCGACGTTCGGGTACTTCGGCCACATGTGGGAGCTCTACACGTTCTGGACCATCGTGCCGCTGCTTGTCGCGCGCACGTCGATCGCGTCGCATGTCGCGCACGCCGGCGTTTCCGGCGTCGCGTTCGGCGTGATCGGTGTCGGCGCGCTCGGCTCGCTGATCGGCGGCAGCCTGTCCGCGCGCATCGGCAGCGCGAAAGTGGCCATCGGCGCGCTGACCGTGTCCGGTCTCTGCGCGCTCACGTTCGCAGCGACGTGGCGTTTTCTTCCGCCCGCGGCCATGGTGATCCTGCTGATCGTCTGGGGCGCGTCGGTCGTCGCGGATTCGCCGCAATTCTCGGCGCTCGCCGCGAATGCGTGCCCGCCGGCGCTGGTCGGCAGCGCGCTCGCGATCCAGAACTCCATCGGGTTCGCGGTCACGGTCGTGTCGATCGCCGCGACGACGACGCTGCTCGAGCGCGTCGGGCTCGATGCGATGTGGCTGCTGGTGCCCGGGCCGCTGTTCGGGCTGGCGTCGTTCGCGTTGATGTCGAGCGCCGCGCGGCACACCCGGAGCGCGGCATGACGCCGCCGCGTGCAACGAACGGAGACCGCGCATGCTAGACCTTCAGTACCTGTCGATCCTGATGGAAGTCGAGCGGCTGGGCAGTGTGACGGCCGCGGCGGAGCGGCTGAACGTGACGCAATCGGCGCTGTCGCACATGGTCCGCAAGTTCGAGGAGCGACATGGCGTCAAGCTCTGGACGAAGAACGGGCGCGGCCTGCGGTTCACGCAGGCCGGCGAGTACCTGCTGTCGCTCGCCGAACGCGTGCTGCCGCAGATCGAGCATGCCGAACGCACGCTCGTCGATTTCGCGGAAGGGCGCCGCGGCGCGCTGCGCGTCGGGATGGAATGTCATCCCTGCCAGAAATGGCTGACGCGCCTGACATCGCGATACCTCGCCGCATGGCCGGATGTCGACTACGACGTCCGTACGGCATTCCGCTTCGACGGCGTCGCCGCGCTGCTCGGCTTCGAGATCGACCTGCTGATCACGCCCGATCCGGTCGACCTGCCGGAACTCGCGTTCGTGCCGATCATCGACTACGAACTGGTGCTCGTCGTGCACGACGCGCATCCACTGGCGGCGCGCGAGTTCGCGCTGCCGCGCGACCTGCTTGACGAAGAGTTGATCACGGTGCCGGTCGGCAAGGAGCGGCTCGACATCTACACGCGCTTTCTCGTGCCCGGGCACTGCCGGCCGAAGTTTCACCGGACCGCCGAGCAGACCGACCTGATGCTGCAACTCGTCGCCGCGCGGCGCGGCGTCGCCGTGCTGCCGGACTGGCTGGTGGTCGAGGAGGGCGCGTCATTTCCGGTGCGCACGGTGCGGCTAGGCCCCGAGGGCATCCGCAAGCAGATCAATCTCGGGGTCCGGCGGGGCGACGAGGAGATCGCCTACATCGCGGGCTTTCTCGCACTGGCCCGCGATGCGGGCCTCGGGGCCGGTCAGGACGCCGGATGACGCGGCCCGCGCGAGCCGCTCAGCCGCTCAGCCGGCCGGACGTTCCGTACGCGCCATCGACAGAACCATGCGGAATTTGACGTTGCCCGATCGCATCCGCTGGTAGGCGGCGTTCGCCTGCTCGAGCGGCATCACTTCGATCCGCGGGCGCGCGCCGGACAACACGCTGAACCCGAGCACCTTCTCGCTTTCGTACGGCGTTCCGGTGAGCGAGCCCGCGATGCTGCGTTCGCCACCGACCAGATGCCCCGTCGACACCGATAGCGGATCCTTGCCCGCACCCAGCAGCACAAGGCGGCCCTGGGGCGCGAGTCCGGCGAACAGGCCGGAGACGGTGTCGCCATCGGCGACGGTCGACACGATCGCGCGCGCGCCGCCGAGGTGCCGCAGCCGCGCCGCGGCGTCCTCCGCGCGGCTGTCGATATAGACGTGCGCGCCGAGCGCCATCGCATCCGCGGCGATGTCGCTGCCGCGACCGATCGCGACGACCTTGAAGCCCATGCGGCGCGCGTATTGCACGGCCATGTGCCCGAGTCCGCCGATGCCGAGGATCGCGACGACGTCGCCGGGCTCGGCGCCGCTTTTCCGGAGTGCATTGAACGTGGCGATGCCGGCGCAGAGGATCGGCGCCGCTTCCTCCGCATCCAGTTCGTCGGGAATCGACACGAGGCCGGTGCTGCGTGCGAGCATCATTTCCGCGTAGCCGCCGTCGCAGGTCGAGCCGACGACCGGCTGGTTCTCGCACAGCTGGAAGTTGCCTTGCCGGCATGGGGCGCACGCGTTGCAATGGCCGCCGAGCCGGCCCACGCCGACGCGTTGACCGATCGTCCACAGCGGCGGCACGTCCGGGCCGAGCGCGGCGATGCGTCCGACCACTTCGTGGCCCGGTATGCGCGACCCGCAAGCAGCCGGGTCGACGTGTTCGATGTCGCGTGCATCGGCACCGCAGATGCCGCAGGCGTCGACGGCAATCAGCACGTGTCCGGGGCCCGGGGTCGGGACGGCCCGTTCGACCCGTTCGAGCACGCCCGGCCGGGCGATCTGCATCGCGCGATAGCTTGTCTGATTCATGATTTGTCGTCCAGGTGGAGTGGAGCAGGAAGGGAAGGTTCGTTATCCATATCGATGGCGTGAATGCCGAACGATTCGAGCAACCGGATTCCGCGCGCGGCGGCATCGACGGCGCCGGCGACGTAGCCGGGAAACGCGCGCGACCATTCGCTGGCGATGCCGGTCAGGCGCCCGTGCCACGGACCGGACGGTGCGCCGGGCGCTGGCGGCGTTGGATGCCCCGCGTCGCCGTCGCGATCGTCGGGCGTCGCGGTATGGGCGTCGCGCGACCAGTCCTTGATGAAGTCGGCTTCCGGGAGCGCGGCCGGCGAACCGAACAGGCGCGCCAGCTGCGCGCGGCAATGCGCGCGCAGCACGTCGTCCGGCACACGGGCGCGCACGCTTGCCGGGATGCCGAAGAAGCCGAACAGCGCGGCGGCGCCGCCTTCCATCGACGCATCGTGGATCTCGCCGAGCGGGCCGCATGCGCTGCGGGCTTCGCCGGATAGGCCGTGCTCGCGCCAGAACGGCGTGCGATAGCGCGCGACATACTTCGCGTGCGGCGCCATCCACGTTGCGGTGTCGCGCCACTGCCGCGTGAGCGGCGCGGGCAGCGCCGGCGCGAACCCGATGCATTGCTCGGCGAGACGCGGCGGCACGGCCAGCAGCACATGCGTGACGGGTGTCGTCATCGCCCGGCCGGTGGCATCTTCGCTGTCGACGCCGATGCCGGCCTCCGTGCAACGCAGCCGCCGTACCGTTTCGCCGGTGAGGACGCGGGCCGGATCGAGTTGGCCGGCCAGCGCATCGACCAGCGCGGACATGCCGCCGACCAGCCGCATCGACGCGGGGTAGTTCGCATAGCCGCGCATCCGGACGGGCGCATCGTCGCGCGATCGCTCGACGATCATGTCGCCGGTGGCCGGTTGCTCGACCGTCCGAAGGCCGAGTTCGCGCACGAGTGCGTCGAGCTGCGGCTGAACCTCGGGCCAGAACCAGGTCGCGCCGAGGTCGAACCGGTCGACCGAATCGCTCCGGCCCGCCGTGCCGCCGCTCGATGGCGCAGGCGATGCGACGGACGCAATGCGCCCGCCCGGCGTCTCCCGTGCCTCGAACAGCACGTAATCCCGGATGCCGCGCTGCTCGAGCAGGTAGGCGGCGTAGAGTCCGCTCAGTCCGCCGCCGACGATGGCGATGCGTGGTGTCGGCATGGTCAGGCTCCCGTTTCCAGATGGGTCAGGTGGCCCGTCTTCAGGTAGGCGGTCGCGCCGGACTCGCCGGCGACGATCTCCGGCGTCGTGCCGGCCGGGAAGCGCATCCATGCGCCGCGCACCTGCGTGCACCGAGGCGTCGCGAGCACGCCGGCCAGCACGAACAGCTCGACGCCGTGCGCGGCGGCATTGCGGAACAGCGGTTCGCCGGGCGCGAGGCGATGCAGCGCGACCGTTTCCGCGCCGCTTTCGAACAGCGGGCAGACCAGTCGAAGGCCCGTGCGATGCCACGACGACGGCGCGCGCGTGTCCACGCGAGTCGGCCGGGTTTCGTCCGACGTCATCTGCCGCAGCTTGACGAAAATGACTGCGCCGCCGGCGCTCGACGGCTGATGGAACGAGCCGGGCGGATTGCGCAGGTACCAGCCGGCCGGGTAGTGCCGGTCGCCTTCCGAAAGGACGCCGGACAGGACCAGGATCTCCTCGCCGCCTGGATGTGCGTGACGCGGGAAGGACGCGCCGCGTGCATAGCGCACGACGCTCGTCGCGCGCGCCTGTTCTCCGCCCGTGCGGTCCAGCATCATGCGTTCGACACCCGTCTGCGGGGAGGCGATCCACCGGTATTCGTCGGCGCGAACGGCGACGCGGCGTGAAAAATCTGCGTTGACTATCATGCTTGGGTCGTGCGCCGCGATGGCCGGCTCCGGCTGAGCGGAACCGGTCACGGCGGCGCGTGGGATGCGGGCGTCGCGTTATGCGACCTGATAGACGCGCACGTCCGGCGCGGCGTCGAGCAGCGGCTTGAGCGCGCCGACCACGTCCGTTTCGAACAGGTCGCTCGACAGGTAGCCGAGCGCGTTGGCCTCGCTGTCGAACCCGTGCAGGACCTGCACGTCCTCGTCGCGCACCAGCAGTTCCTTCGACCGCGCGCCCGCGATCGTGTTGAGGAACGGCGCCTTGTATTCCTGGTAGACGCGTGCGGCCGCCGCGCGGTTGGCCGCCGCGATCCTGAGCGTGATCTGCAGATAGAACATCTGAATCTCCTTGTTCGGCGCGCCGGGCCCGCGCTTGCCGGAATGGCAAGGGGCGCGGGTCCGGCGCCGGTTCGTCACGTGCGGCGACGCCGCAACGTGAGTGCCATTTTTGGCACGGCGCTGCGGCCCGACAAGCGAGATAAAGTGTCCGTGGGGTAAAGAAAATGTTTGTCGCGGCGCGTCGGCGCGGGCGGTGTCGGTGGCGCGCGGCTCGGCGCATGGCGAGGGGATCAAGCAACCGTGACCACCTTGCGCACCGGCTCGATGACGTCCCGCCGGCCACCCGGCATTCAATGTTGGTACGATCGCGCGTATCGTCCATGCCGGCGTCGTCGCTCGCCGCCGGCTCATCGGCCGCGCGGTAGCGCGGCCACGTTCGGGAGAAGCGGTTCATGCTGCAGGCGTTCGCGGTCTTGCTGACCTTCCAGTGTCTCGGGGAAGGCGTGTCCTATCTGTTCGGCCTGCCGGTGCCGGGCCCCGTGATCGGCATGCTGCTGCTGTTCGGCTTCGTGATGCTGCGCCCGCGGGTGGCCGACGCGATCGAGCCGACCGCGCTGGAGCTGCTGCGCCATCTGTCGCTGCTGTTCGTGCCGGCCGGCGTCGGCATCATGGTGTCGGCGGACCGCGTGCGCGGCGATGCGCTCGCGGTCGTCGTCGCGCTGGCGGTGAGCACGTCGCTCGCGATCGCCGTGACGGCGCTCGTCACGCGCGCGTTGCTGCGCCGCCAGCGGCGCGGGCACGGCGCGGCGGAGGGCACGCCATGACAGCCTTCCCGAAACTCGGCGCGATCTGGGTCTACCTCGCCGCGACCCCGCTGCTCGGCCTGACGATCACGCTGATCGCCTACCTGATTGCACAGGCCGTCTATGCGCGCGCACGCTTCAACCCGCTCGCGAACCCCGTGCTGATCGCGGTCGCGCTGATCGTCGTGCTGCTGACGATCACGCACACGCCGTATCCGACGTATTTCGAGGGCGCGCAGTTCGTCCACTTCCTGCTCGGCCCGGCGACCGTCGCGCTGGCGCTGCCGCTGTACCGCCAGTGGTCGAAGCTGCGGCGCGCCGCGGTGCCGCTGCTCGTCGGGCTGCTGGCGGGCTCGCTGACCGCGATCGTGTCGGCGGTCGGCATCGCCGCGCTGTTCGGCGCGTCGCACCAGACGATCGCGTCGCTCGCGCCGAAATCCGCGACCACGCCGATCGCGATGGCCGTCGCGCAGGCGATCGGCGGGATTCCGTCGCTGACCGCGGTGCTGGTGATCTCGACCGGGATTTTCGGCGCCGTGTGCGCACGCGGGATCCTGAACGCGCTGCGTATCGAGGAGCCGGCCGTGCGCGGCTTCGCGCTCGGCGTCGCGTCGCACGGGATCGGCACCGCGCGCGCGTTCCAGGTCAGCGAGGAGGCCGGCGCGTTCGCCGGGCTCGGGATGGGGCTGAACGGCGTGCTGACCGCGTTCGTCGTGCCGATCCTGCTGCCGGTGCTGTCGCGCTGGATCTGAGCGGCGGCGCGCGCCGGCCGCGCGCGAGGCTATCGGTTTCCCTGATGGCCGCGTGCGCCGCGCCGGCCGGCCGGGCGCCTGCCGCGCACGTATCGCTGCCGTTATCAGGAGAATTCAGGAACCGGCACGGACATTCGTGCGGCGATCGGCTAACGTTGCATCGGCGCCCTCGTCGCACGCCGACACCCGTCGCGTGCGTGTCGGCGTTCGACCCACATCCAACAATCGACAAGGAGAACCGGCGATGACGAAGTTTCGCGTGGTTTCGGTGGCAGTGGCAGTAACGGCGTCGTTCGGTCTGCTGTTGACCGCGGCGCCGGCGGCATACGCGCAGGATCCGGCGTCCGCGCCGACGCAGAAGCAGCTCGACAAGGCGCAGAAGAAGGCCGCCCGCAAGGCCGCCCGCGCGCGCCATGCGAAGGACCTGAACGCGATCGGCACGGGCAGCGGCTACCGGCTGACCAACGACCAGAGCAACTACCCGCAGAACGCGGTGGAAAAGGCGCCCGCGACGAAGGCGGCGCCGGCTCCCGCCCCCGCTCCTGCCGCGCCGGCATCGGGCCAGTAACGGCCGGCGTTCGCGCAATGACGAACGGCGCCGGTTCGACTGGCGCCGTTCGTTCGTGTGCGTCCCGCGCAGGCGGCACGCGCCGCGGTCCCGGGCGTGCCGGGGCCGGCGGCATCCGCGTTACGACGCGAGCTTCGTGGCCAGTTCCGCGACGTGCTTGCCCTGATAGCGCGCAATGTCGAGCTCGTTCGCGCTCGGCTGACGGCTGCCGTCCGCGCCCGCGAGCGTGGTCGCGCCGTACGGCGTGCCGCCCGTGATCTCGCTCATGTTGACGAGCCCGCTGCATGCGTAGGGCACGCCCACGATCACCATCCCCTGGTGCAGCAGCGTCGTGTGGAACGACGTGATGGTCGTTTCCTGGCCGCCGTGCTGCGTGCCGGTCGACGCGAACACGCTGCCGATCTTGCCGACGAGCGCGCCCTTCATCCACAGGCCGCCGGTCTGGTCGAGGAACGTGCGCATCTGGCCGGCCATGTTGCCGAAGCGGGTCGGCGTGCCGAAGATGATCGCATCGTAGTTCGGGAGCTCGTCCACGGTGGCGACGGGCGCGGCCTGGTCGACCTTCACGCCGATGGCCTTTGCCTGGTCGGCGGGGATGGTTTCCGGCACGCGCTTGAGCGTGACCTCGACGCCGGGCACCGATTTCGCGCCTTCCGCGATGTGCTGCGCCATCGTTTCGACGTGCCCGTAGGACGAGTAGTAAAGAACGAGTACCTTGGCCATGATGCGAATCTCCGATTGATAAGGTAAGGCCCCGCGGTCAGCGGGGCCCGGTTTTCCGAACGGGCGTCACGCCCACTCGGCCGTCACTTCGACCGGGCGCAGGTCGAATACCAGCACCTCGGCATCCTTGCCGTCGGCGAACGTCAGCGCCTGTTCGTCGCGGATGCGTGCGCCGTCACCTTCGCCGAGCGTCACCCCGTTGACCGTCACGCTGCCACGTGCGACATGCACGTAGGCGAAGCGGCCCGGTGCCAGTTCGAGCGTGGCGCGCTCGTCGCCGTCGAACAGGCCCGCGTAGATCCGCGTGTCCTGGCGGATCTTCAGCGAACCGCCGTTACCGTCGGGCGACACGATCGGCGTGAGCCTGCCGCGCTTGTCGGCCTCCGCGACATTCGTCTGCTGATAGCGCGGCTCGGCGCCCTTCTCGGACGGTCCGACCCAGATCTGCAGGAAGTGGACGGGCGTTTCGTGCGAGTGGTTGAACTCGCTGTGACGCACGCCGGTACCCGCGCTCATCAACTGGACGTCGCCCGGCACGATCACCGACCCGGTGCCCATCGAATCCTTGTGCTCCAGCGCACCGTCGAGCACGTACGACAGGATTTCCATGTCGCGGTGCGGGTGCGTGCCGAAGCCGCGGCCCGGTGCGACGCGGTCGTCGTTGATCACCAGCAGGTCGGAGAAGCCGACTTGCTTCGGATCGTAGTAGTTCGCGAACGAAAACGTGTGACGGGAACTGAGCCAGCCATGCTCGGCTTGGCCACGTTGGTTTGCTGCACGAGTCTCGATCATGATTTTGTCCTGGATGTCGCCGGACCTCGAAAGTGGGCCCGGCCGTTCGTTGAGATGAATCTTAGGTCAATCGATTTGACAAATAAATGGTTGTGGAGATAATGACTGTCACTTTCAGGTGGACAATATGGAACTCAACGACCTCAGGATCTTCGTGTCGACCGTCGATGCGGGCAGCTTCACGGCGGCGGCCGACCAACTGATGCTGTCCAAGCAGTTCGTGAGCCGGCGCACGATGGCGCTGGAGGCGTCGCTCGGCGTGCGGCTCCTGCATCGCAACACGCGCAATCTCGCGGTCACGGAATCGGGGCAGGAGTTCTATGCGCGCGCGCAGCGGATCCTCGCCGAGGTCGCGGACGCCGAGCAGGCGATGTCGGTGCGCAGCACCGAACTGCATGGCTCGCTGAAGATCAGCGCGCCGCTGTCGTTCGGGATCACGCACGTGTCGCCGCTGATCGCCGAATTCCTGGCCGCGCATCCGGCCGTGCGGCTGAACCTCGACCTGACCGACCGGCGCGTCGATCTCATCGGCGAGGGCTTCGACCTCGTGCTGCGGATCGGCGCGCTCGAGGATTCGACGCTGATCGCGCGCCCGCTCGGTGCGTGGAAGATGATCGCGTGCGCGAGCCCCGCTTACCTGAAGCGGCAGGGCACGCCCGAAACGCCGGCCGATCTCGCCGGGCACACGTGCCTGCTGTACGGCCGCGAGCGGCGTGTCGGCTGGGAATTCCGGATCGACGGGGCGGCGCGCACGTTCGACGTGCAGGGGCCGCTCGTCGCGAACAACGGCGAAGTCGTGCGCGACGCGGCGATCGCGGGGCTCGGCATCGCGCTGCTGCCGCATTTCATCGTCGGCGCGGCGCTCGACAGCGGCGCGCTCGTGCCGGTGCTCGACGCGTATGCGCCGTCGCCGATCACGCTGAACGCGGTGTTTCCGCAGCATCGGGAAGGGTTCGTCACGCTGCGCACGTTCATCGGATTTCTGGCGGAGCGGCTGGGTATGCGGAGGTAGAGGGCAGGGGGGGGCGATTGATCGGCGGCGCGCATTCGCGTTAGGCTTCGACGGGGCCAACGGTCCGTAGTGCATGCCGGGCCGGGCGTTTTTACCTCACATCGCGTCGAGCACGTAGCTTCTACTCACTGCGATCCACGACGAGTCCAATGACAATGAAAAACCGATCGAATGCTCGCGCCGGCGAGCGAGGGCAAACCGTGCTGCACGGCCGGCATGCGCGGCGCGCGAACCTGCGATCCGCGATGATATTGGCAGTACTGACGATAGTGCCGATGGCCGCGCGCGCGGCCGGCTTCGACTGCGCGAAGGCCGCTTCGCCGACTGAGAAGGCGATCTGCGCGCATCCCGCGCTGTCGTCGCTCGACGGTCAGCTGGCCGCGGCGTGGAAGAAGGCGCTTGCGAAAGGCGGCGATACGGCCGCGCTGAAAGCGGCCCAGCTGCAATGGCTGAAGCAGCGCGACCGCTGCGGCACCGACGTGTTGTGCGTCGGCGATCGCTATCGCGAGCGGCTCGCGAGCCTGAACGGCGCGCCGCTTGCAGCCGACCGGTGGCAGCAGACGTGGTATCGCGGCAGCGACAACCCGTCGTTCGGCGGCGTGCTGACGTTCACCGGCACGGCGCCGCGCCTGCACTTCGAACTGAGCGGCAACAACGGTGCGAATACTGGCGGACTCGGCGGCGATATCGACCTGCACGGCGACCGCGGCACGTTTCGCCAGGATCGATGCCGGCTCGATTTCAGCCGCAAGGGTGGACGCATGCAGGTCGCGCAGCAGGGCAGCGATGTCGATTGCGGCGCCGGTTCGGGCGTCACGTATTCGGGCGACTACGTGACGGCATCGAAGGCGCAGGCGAGTGCGCCGGCGGATCTCGTGACCCTGAAGGTGCTGACCGACGCGCGGCAGAACGCGGTCGCGCACAAGCTGCTCGGCGCCGACTATCAGACGCTCGTTGACATGATCAACGTCAGCGGGGACGAGAAGGATCTCGACGGTCTGAACGCCAGCGCGACGTCGTACTGGGTGCGCGGCATCGCGACGACGAACGCCGCGATCGTGATGCAACGGGGCACCGATCTGTGGATCGGGCTGCTCGTGTTCGATGCGCATGACAACGTGCGGATGCGCTACTACTCGAACGTGCCGGCGTGGAAAAAGACGGTGCCGAAGACCATTCGCGCGTGGCATGACAAGCTCGACAAGACGCTGCCGATCGACCTGATGTGATTCGGCGGGCCGGCGGGCCGATACACGTGTTGGCTGACTGTTGGTAAATCGAGCTTTTTATGGCTTTTCTTGCCCGTTCGGTTTTTCCGAGTGGCAATTGAATTTGTCCCGCGCAACATGTCGCCGGCACCGGCAGAGGGCATCCTGATCGGACGACGGCGGCGGGTCGCGAGCAATATGATGGTGCGCCTGGAATCGTCATACCATTGTCGTTCGACATCCTTCTCCGGAGCTTTCTGCAATGTCATCGCCCATCGACGTTCACTTCTTCCGCGTCCTTGCGGACAGCTACCAGCGACTGCTCGACAAGTCCCTCGTTCCCGCCGGGATGAGCACGTCCGAAGCCGCGAGATGGCTGTACGAGGAAGCGCCTTTCGGGATTCTCGCGCACGATGTAGCGGTGGACCCCGTGTTCGTCTACGGCAACAGGCGCGCGCAGGCCATTTTCGGATATGACTGGGATGAACTGACGGCACTGCCTTCACGGTTCTCCGCGGAGCCGATGGAGCGAAGCGAACGCCAGTCGTTTCTCGAGCAAGTGGCGCGAGACGGCTTCGTGTCGGGATATCGCGGGATACGCATCACGAAGTCGGGCACACGCTTCTGGATCGATCACGCAACGGTGTGGCAACTCACCGATCCGGCCGGGAATCACTGCGGTCAGGCAGCGATGATTCCGGAGGTGCGCGCCATTGGATAGTTTTCGCGACGCTGGCGCGAGTGCCGAACCTGGGCCGGTGTGGTGCGTGGATCGACATCGTGGGCTACCACGTGGGACACGGCCTTGCGCATTAACGGAACCAAGAGCTGAAGACGCGGTTTTCGTCATATGAATTCGCGCCGAATCATCTATATTGAGGGTTCGGCAATCGAGGGCCGAGTCTTCTCCGCGCTCGCGTTGGAAAAGAGCCCACATCCGCGGCGGAGCGTGTTGCCGATCACTGATCATTACGAGGAGTGGCAAGCATGGGATCGTCCCTGCAAGGCATTGCGTTCAGGTCGGTGTACAACAAAAAGTGGATATCGCTGGTTACTAGCTTCTACGGTCGAGATTGTTACGTGGCGTGCAAAGACACACCGGATGCGTTCTGCATGTTCACCATGAATCCGACGATGGGGGTATTTAGCGATGTGGAGGGCAACTGGATCATGCAAAGCCTGGACGATCCGACGAAATTGATCCCATATTCAGCGGTTGAGCCGCCGGATGACAATACCCTCAATCACGCGCGCTTCTCGTTTACCAAGACCGCGCTCGGCCAGGGCACCCAGGTATCGATTGTTACGCTGGATAAGGCCAGGACCTGGGTGGTCGACGACAACGGCACCGACCAAGGCGTGCTGAGCCTGGCCACCGCTTATACGTTGGATTACGTCGGTGACGAAGTCGCCGGCAAACTGACGTTCGAGTACTGGGACAGCGTGCTTTCGCCGTGGCCGCCCGCCTGAGGGCGATCGGACCGCCTGACTGCCGCTCGCCCACGCTGCCGGAGTGACACAGATCGCGGCGCGCGGAGCCGACCGGCGAGCGGCCAGCACCGTAGTGCTAGCGTGGCTGAGCGGTTCTGCGAAATAGCCCGTACCACCTACGGTCACGTATCTCACAACCCGGCTTCCGCCGGGTTTTTCATGGTCGACGCCGGCTGGCACTCAGGAGGCCAGAAATGCTGCATCCGATAACGCCTCATGGCAGATCCGTCGATGCCGCGGGACCAATGGGCGATACCAAAATTTGGTATATGATGGTGCCATCATGAGGGGGTGCACGATGGCACGGAACACTTCAATCTCGCTGGGAGACCACCTGACGCAGTTTGTCGACACGCAGGTCGCGTCCGGTCGCTATGGCTCGGCCAGCGACGTGGTGCGGGCGGGGCTGCGCCTGCTCGAAACGCAGGAAACCGAGTTGCGGGCCCTGCAGGAGGCCTTGAAGGCCGGCGAGGCCTCGGGCGAGCCGACTGCCTTTGACAGCCAGGCGTTCTTGGAGCGGATGCGGAAAAAGCATGCCGATTGAGGCGCGTCTGGTGCGGCTGACGCCGCTGGCCGAGGCCGATCTCGAGGACATCTGGACCTACACCTTCGAACGCTGGTCGCTTGAGCAGGCCGAGCACTATGTGGGCGAGCTCGCCTCGGCGTTCGAGCGTCTCGCGCGGCGCGAGTGGAGAGGGCGACCGAGTCGTGCGGGCAACGGCTATTGGCGCTACATGGTCGGTTCCCACGTGGTGTTCTATCGGGAAACGGCCGACAGCCTTGACGTGATTCGGGAATTGCATCAACGCATGGACGTGGACCGGCACCTGTAGAGGACGCCGACCTGCCACGGGCCGTGTCTTTTCAGCAAAACTCCCGTGCAGTTGTCGGCAGCGCCCCGAGGAGTTCGGTCCGGTCGACGAGCTTGCTAGCAATCAGATGCCGCACTTTACCTTCGGCCTGCCATACGCCATAGACGGCGAGCAGCGCAGCGCCGAGCGCTTCCTTCCGAAACTTCTCCAGTAGGTGCCGCGCAGCAGATTTGCCATGCCCCCTCGGCCGCATGTGACGCGTTTGTTACGTGACAATTGTCCACTCAAGCGAGACAATTAATCTTGTTTAGAAGGATTGATGATTTTCGGTGAGACAGTAGACTGCACCCGTGCTTCGCCAGAACCGATCCGCAGCGTGCCAGGACGGCACGACCGGACGGATTCTTCGGCAGCGGGCCGACCGGCCCGCGGTTCGATCGTGCGAGGAGGGTTCGTTGTCGATCTTTGGGTTCGCCGTTGCGGCGGACGTCGGCACCGAATGCGTCAAACCATCCATTCAAGGTGATTGCTATGCGTTACGTTTCGCTGGATTCGAAGAAGGACGAGCTGCTGCTGGCGGGTCGCGTGCTGATGATGATCCTGTTCGTGCTGTTCGGCTGGCAGAAGCTGAACGGCTTCTCGGGCACGGTCGCGTACATGGCGTCGACGGGGGCGCCGTCGCCCGAGCTGTCGGCGGTGATCGCGGTGGCGGTCGAGCTGGTCGGCGGCGCGCTGATCGCGGTCGGGTTCTACACGCGTCCGCTCGCGCTGGTGTTCGCGGTCTATACGCTCGCGACCGCGTTGATCGGGCATCGCTACTGGGCACTGCAGGGCATGGACCAGTACCTCGCGATGATCAACTTCTACAAGAACATCAGCATCATCGGCGGGCTGCTGTTGCTCGCGGTCACCGGGCCGGGGCGGTATTCGTTCGACCGGAAGTAAGCGGGCGCGAGACTTCGTGCCGCACGACGGGCCCGGTGCGCGCAATCGCGCACCGGGCCTCGTTTTCATCACGCGCACGTCGTCGACGTGCGACCGAAATCGACATCGGTGCCGGTTCTCGTATAGATTGGGGCCCCTCATCCCCTTTCGTCGTTGGCTACCGTGTCGCACCCGACCATCCTTCTCATCGGCGCGTCCGGCCTGCTCGGCCGTGCGGTTGCCGCTTCGCTGTCCCGCGAATCGTCGCTGACGCAGGTTGCCACCATCCGGAACCCGGACACCGCGGGCGCACGCCGCCTCGCGTTGCCGCCGGAAAATATCGCGCGACTCGACCTCCTCGATCAGCCGGCGCTCGAACACCTGTTCGACACCCGGCGACCGGCCGCCGTGATCATCTGCGCCGCCGAGCGGCGCCCGGACGTCTGCGAACGCGACCCCGCGGCCGCACGCGCGATCAACGTCGACGCGCCGGCCCGCATCGGCGCACTCGCCGCGCGCTACGGCGCGTGGACGCTCGGCATTTCCACCGACTACGTGTTCGATGGCAAGGCCGCGCCGTACCGCGAAGACGCCGCGCCGAACCCGCTGAACATCTACGGCCGCACCAAGCTGGAAGGCGAGGCCGCGTTGCTCGCCGCGTCGCCGCTTGCCTGCGTGCTGCGCCTGCCGTTGCTCTACGGTCCGATCGTCGACTGGCGCGAGTCGGCCGTCACGAGCCTCGTGCCGGCGATCGTCGCGTCCGCACGACCGGGCGCGGACCCGGTCGGCATGGACGCATGGGCGATCCGCTATCCGACCTACACGCCCGACGTCGCGGCGGTCATCCGCGACCTGACGCTGCGCCATCTCGCGGGTTCGCCCGTCACCGGCATCCGGCATTGGTCGGGCGAGGAACCGATGACGAAGTACGACATCGCGCAGCGGATCGCGGCCGCGCTCGGCATCGACGCAGCGCTCGCGCGGATCGACACGCCGGCCGATGCGACGCCGCGTCCGTACGATTGCCATCTGGATGCGGCGCGTGTGCGCGCGCTCGGGATCGAGCATGCGACACCGTTCGCGACCGGGCTGCAAACCGTGTTGCGCGACGCGCCGCCGCTGCCGTAAGTACGGCGCGTCAGGCTCGCCGATGCGCTGACGCATTCGAACAACCCGCGGAGCAAGAGCGGGCCCATGCGGACACGTCTTCGTATCGGACTCGATCGCGCATGCGACCTGAGCGACGATGCTGAACGACATCGCCGGCGTCGGCGTGCCGCCGATATCGTTGGGCGAGTTTTTCGTGCGGCAGGCATGAACGCCGCGCGACCCGCCATTTGACACCCCGCGCGCGCGGCCATTAAAGTCGCGTCGCGGGGCGGTGGGTCAAGCACACCCCCGGAACAGGCAGCCGATGTTCCAGGACCACGGGGCTACCCCGTGGATGAGATTGACACCCCGATGCGTCGCAAGAGCGCAGGTTGCGCGTTGCGCAACGACGGCTCTCGCAGCACCTGTCACGTTGACTCATCGTCCCGCCCATTCCTTGCCATGCACGCATCCCGGTTCGATGCAGCCCGCATGATTGCCGAAGCGATGCTGGCCGGCCCGCCCGAACGTGGCGGCGTGCTCGAGCGCATTGCGACCGTGCTCGGCGCCGCACCGTCGTGGTCGCATGAGCTCGTGGATCACGCGATCGCGCACTTCGGCACGCACTGGGCCGACGTCGATACCGATCTGCTCGCCAGCGCGCTGGCCGATACGTCCGCGTTCATGATCGCGTGGTACGGCCGTGATCGGCCGGTCGTGATGCGCATCGTGCGCCGGCCGCCGGTGCAGCGGCCATTGCCGGCGCGGCTCGCCGGCGCCGACGTGCCGCAATGGCCGACGTGCGGCGACCTGGCACGCTGGCTCGGCGTGAGCGCGCCCGAGCTCGACTGGCTGTCCGAGCGCTGGCGCATCGACGCGCGCGGCAGCGACTCGCCGCTGCATCACTACACGTATGCCGGCTACGACAAGCGTCGCGGCGGCTGCCGCCTGATCGAGATCCCGAAGGGCCGGTTGCGTGAAGCGCAGCGCCGCATCCTGCACGGGCTGCTCGATCGCATCCCGCCGCACGACGCGACGCATGGCTTTCGCAAGGGACGCGGGATCGTGTCGTTCGCGGCGCCGCATGCGGATCGCGACGTCGTCGTCCGTTTCGATCTCGCGGATTTCTTCGTGTCGGTGCGCGCGGCGCGGGTTCATGCGTTGTTCATGACGCTCGGCTATCCGGCGGAAGTCGCGCGCACGCTCACCGCGCTGTGCACCAACCGCGTGCCGTCGGCGCGGCTGCTCGAGCCCGACCTGCGCGACCGGTTCGATTGGACCGGCCGCCAGCGCTACCGCAACCGCCACCTGCCGCAGGGCGCGCCGACCTCGCCGGCGCTGGCGAACCTGTGCGCGTTCCGCCTCGACATGCGGCTCGCCGCGCTCGCGCGTTCACTCGACGCGACCTACACGCGCTATGCGGACGATCTCGCGTTCTCGGGCGGCGGCGCCCTGGCGCGCGAGGCCGAGCGGCTGCAGGCGCGGGTCGCCGCGATCGCGCTCGAGGAAGGTTTCGCGCTGCAACTGCGCAAGACGCGCGTGATGCGGCGCGGCGTGCGGCAGCAACTGGCCGGTGTGGTCGTCAATCGTCATCCGAATCTCGCGCGCGACGAGTTCGATGTCCTGAAGGCCATCCTGACCAACTGCATCCGCCACGGACCGGCATCGCAGAATCGTGCCGCGCACCCGGATTTCCGCGCATACCTGGCCGGACGCGTCGCCCATGCACGCGCGCTGAACGCCGCGCGCGGCGCGAAGCTGCATGCGCTGTTCGCACGGATCGCGTGGGGCGGGTGCAGTTCCGGCGCGTAAATCGCCGCGCCGGCGTCGACGCGCGCGGGCCGGCGAAGCCCGGGGTGCGCCGGCCCGCAAAAGTCCGCAAACACGAGGGATGTGCACTGCTATCATTCGCGCCATGCCGCGCCCGTGCAAGGGTACGGCGCCCGGTGGCGAGGAGGTCGCCACCGACGGCGCGCCGCGCGTTCGAACGCGACGCGCCCCGTGTTGCGTGCCGATGCCATGCGGCTTTCGACGATCGCGTTGCCTGCGGCATACTGCGAAAGCCTTGCAGGTCCGGGCGAATTCACACATCGCAACACAGATTGGCGGAACTTCGTGATAGGTTCGGCCATCGGAGGTTTTTTGAATAAAAACATACCCAAAGAGGATGAATACATGACCCAGGCCCTGCAGGAACTCGAAGCACAACTTCGGGACCTGAACATCAAGTTGTCGGACGCCAAGCAGAAGGAGAAGCAAGCCGCACTCGCGGCATTCAAGGAGCAGGTCGAGTTGTTGGGCATCACGCAGCAGGAAGTGCTGAGCGCCCTCGGCTACATCGTCCAGCGCAAACGCAAGGCGCCTGCCAAGTATTACGATCCGACGACCGGCCGCTCATGGTCGGGCCGCGGCCCGCGACCCAAATGGCTCGAAGGCAAGGATCTCGACACGCTGCTCGTCGACCGCGAGGCCAGAACCTGGTGGCCTGGGGACGATCAGGGCTGATGCCGCACCGGCACCGCCAAGGTGCCGTTCGACCCGCGCCGGCGGCGACGCCGGCCGCGCCACACCCGCTTCATCCCTTTCTTCGGTGTCCCGCCTGATTGCGGGATCTCCGGCTTCGACATCTTTCAAATTCATTACCGCCGCCGCCCGTTTCCGCACCCGGAAGCGGGCGCGCGCGGCGCTTTCTGCGTGCGCACGTTCGCCGGCACGTCCTGCCCGGGAACAGGCTTTAGAATGTCGCCCGGACATTTCCGGCAGGACACCATGGCGGCAAACATGAAATCTTCGGCGCTCGGCGATCCGGCGGCGCCGCGCGCGGAGCAGGTCGGGTCGTACGCGTGGAAGGCGCTGGCCGGCTCGGCGATCGGCTACGCGATGGACGGCTTCGACCTGCTGATCCTCGGCTTCATGCTGCCCGCGATCACGGCGGCGTTGCAGCTCACGCCCGGGCAGGGCGGCGCGCTCGTCACGTGGACGCTGATCGGCGCCGTCGCGGGCGGCATTCTGTTCGGTGCCCTGAGCGACCGCTACGGCCGCGTGCGGGTGCTGACCTGGACGATCATGCTGTTCGCGGTCTTCACCGGCCTGTGCGCGTTCGCGCAAGGCTTCCACGATCTGCTCGTCTACCGGACCGTCGCGGGCATCGGCCTCGGCGGCGAGTTCGGGATCGGCATGGCGCTCGCGGCCGAAGCGTGGCCGGCGAGCAAGCGGGCGCGCGTGTCGTGCTACGTCGCGCTCGGCTGGCAGGCCGGCGTGCTGCTGGCCGCGCTGCTGACGCCGCTGCTGCTGCTCCATATCGGCTGGCGCGGGATGTTCGTGGTTGGCGTGCTGCCCGCGCTGCTCGCGTGGGTGCTGCGCAACCGGCTGCACGAGCCGGAAGTCTTCGTGCAGCGCGCGACGCAGCCGCGCGCCAATGCGTTCCGGATGCTCGTCGCCGACGCCCGCACCGCGCGCACGAGTCTCGGCATCGTGATCCTGTGCTCGGTCCAGAACTTCGGCTACTACGGGATCATGATCTGGCTGCCGACCTTCCTGTCGAAACAGATGGGCTTTTCGCTGACGAAGTCGGGGTTGTGGACGGCGGCGACCGTCGTCGGGATGATGATCGGCGTCTGGACGTTCGGGCAACTCGCCGATCGGTTCGGCCGCAGGCCGACGTTTCTGCTGTACCAGCTCGGCTCGGTCGTGACGGTCGTCGCGTATGCGCGGCTGTCGGACCCGACGGCGATGCTGTGGGCCGGCGCGCTGATGGGGATGTTCGTCAACGGGATGGTCGGCGGCTACGGGACGCTGATGTCGGAGGGCTATCCGACCGCCGCGCGCGCGACCGCGCAGAACGTGCTGTGGAATATCGGCCGCGCGGTCGGCGGCTTCGGGCCGGTGGCGGTCGGCGCGCTGGCCGCGCGCTACTCGTTCCAGACGGCGATCGCGCTGCTCGCCGGCCTCTACGTGCTCGACATGGTCGCGACGCTGTTCCTGATCCCCGAGCTCAAGGGCGTCGAACTCGAATGACGATGGGCGGCGGTCGGGGGCGCACGGTCATCGTTATGCGACCCGGCTTCCGAGATTCCCGATCATCTTCGCGGGCCCGGTCATACGCGGATAGAGCAGAGCGTCGAGCGCGCGAGGGGATCGGGGCCTATGCCTCCGCTCGAGCGCTCAGTCCGGCTGGAAACGCTCGGAGGTCAGTTTCTCCAACGCGTCCTGCTTGCGAAATTGGCTCGGCGATTGACCGGTGGATCGCTTGAACACTTTAGAAAAACCGAACGCATCCTGATAACCCACGGCCTGCGCAACTTGCTCCAGTGACTGTTGGGTGTCGGAGAGCAACTGCATGGCCTTTTGCATGCGCAGGGTACGCAAATGGTTGAGCGGAGTGTCGCCCAGTGCATTGCGGAAGCGTTCGGCCAGAGCCGAGCGCGACAGGCCGGTTTGTTGGGCGAGTTCTTCCAGCGTCCAGCCATGGCTGAGGTTGCCGTGCATGAGCGTGAGTGCCTGGCGGATGGACCGGTCGGCAATCGCGTGTTGCCAGCCTGGCGCGCCCGACGGGTTCGCTCGCTCAGCGATCTCGCGCAGCGCGAAGACGAACAGTGCATCCAGCAGGCCATGCGTGGCCGAGGTTGCGCCCAGCGCCTGATCGCCGAGTTCGCGATCGAGCAAACCGAGGGTCAGTGGTAGTGCCGAAGGTTGCTGCAGTGTGTTGCCGCGGATGACGAACCATGGCGACAGGCTTCGCAGGAATGGATGCAGTGGCGCGTGCCAGAGTTGATAGGCGGCAGAGATGACCAGCGTGCTACCGGGCGCAGGCACGGGTCTGCGCTCGGCGCCTACGAAGTCCACGACGGGTATGGCACTACTGCATGCGGGCGGCTCACGATCGACCGAGAGCAGGTGAACGCTGCCGCGCGCCATGAGCGCCATATCCCCCGCCTGTAGTGCGAGTGGCTCATCGAGTTCGGGCGCGTGTACGAAGGCTTGGCCACGCGTCACGATATGCAGGCCGAAGCTACGCTCGCAGGGAAATCGCAGCGCGTCACCGGGCGCAAGCGCGTGCATGTCGAGCAGGCGGCCCTGCAGTCCGGCCACATGAAGAATGTCTGAAAGGAGGTCCATTTAGAAATTTCGAAGACGCTTGGACATGAATTTTGGACTTGCATGCATGTTAGTCCGTTTTCCCCGTGGGCACACTGCAGGCTCTCCAACCGTCTCCAAGGCGTTTTCAATGACCACCACGCTCGTAATCGGCGCCAGCGGCCAAATTGGCTCCGCGCTGTCGTCTCAACTCTCTGCCCAAGGTCAGGACGTGCGCCGTGCTACCGGCCGAGCGTCGCGGCCCGGCGAAATCCTGGTCAATCTGGCGACCGGTGCGGGATTGACGCAGGCGCTCGCGGGTGCCGATCAACTGTTCCTGACGCCGCCTCCCGGTTTCGCCAACCATGACGAATTGCTGATTCCCGCCATCGACGCAGCCAGGTCAGCGGGCGTACGCAAGGTGCTGCTTCTTTCGGCCCTCGGTGTCGACGCCGACGACAACATCCCGCTGCGTCGGGCGGAATTGCATCTGGAGCGCTCGGGTATGGCCTGGAACGCAATCCGGCCGAACTGGTTCATGCAGAACTTCCATACCTACTGGCTGCATGGCATCCAGACCGAAGGCCAGATCTTCGTGCCCGCGGGAACCGCGAAGGGAAGCTTTATCGACACGCGCGATGTCGCGGCGGTGGCTGCGCGGTTGCTGAGCAGCGACGACTTCTTGAACACGGCGCACGACCTGACCGGTGCCGAGGCACTGGACCATGCGCAGGTGGCCGAGATTCTCTCGAAGGTGACGGGGCGCACGATCGCCTATACCGATATCGCCGAAGACGAGATGCGTGATGGGCTGCTGAACGCGGGCCTGTCGGCGGACTACACGGAACTGCTTCTGGTCCTCCTGCAGGAATTCAAGGCCGGTCATGCCGCGCACATCACTGACGAGGTGCGGCGTATCACCGGGAAGGCGCCCATTCGTTTCGAGCAGTATGCGCGGGAGTTCAAGTCGCACTGGGCCTGAAGCATGCGTCCTTGTGCGATTGCTCCGCGAGATGTGCCGATGGCCGGGGACCACCGGCTCATGCGGCAGGCGCGCCCGCTTCGATAGTGTCTCCATGCACGAGTCAGGGCCTTGACCTTGAAGTCGGGTTGAATCTTAGAGTGCCTGTTGACGGCAGGAACCGGCAAGCCGCGAAGGTTGCCTGCCACGACCCATCTTCGACGACAGGCAACGCACATGGACAGGCGCTTTACACAGGTCGAATTCGGGCCGCACACGGTCGACGTGCCCGAAGGCGGGTACTACGACCGGTTCCGGATGAATCCGGATCTCGACGAGGTGGCCCGCGATCCCGCGCGGACAACATCGATTTTTTCCGTCGGATTCCGAAGCGTCAGGTCGCGTCTCGCGTGGCGCCGACCTGGGCGCTGAACTTCTACTATCGCTCCAGCAGCATCCAGCTGCTGTTTCTCGCGCCGCTCGAATGCCTGCGCACCATGCTGCTGGTGCCGCTCGAGCCGCTGCGGGCGGTTCCCGGCTACGGCCTGGTCGCGCTGACGTTCTTTTCGTATTCGGTCTGCGACAACGATCCGTATGACGAGGTGTCCGTCGCGGTGGTGATTCGCCGACCGGGCGCGCGCGGCTCGCATGCGCTCGAACTCCTTGACGCGATGCGGCGCCGCAGCTTCTTCGCGCACGTGCTGGCGCTGCCCGTCACGACGGAAATCGCGCGGGTGCGTGGCGTGCACGGCTATCAGTTGCCCAAATGGCTTGCCGATATCGACATGCGCATCGGCGCACGCGTCAGCGCGCGAATTGCCGGGCCGGACGGTCGGCCCGACCTGACGCTGAACGCGCCGACGCCGGCGCTGACCGACGTGCCTTCCCAGTCGCGCATGGGCACGAATATCATGATCAATCTCGTCGACGGCGTGTGGCACCAGAGTTCGGTGCAGACCAATACGCTATCGTTCGCGCAGCGCGTGTTGCCGCGCGGCGTGGAGCTGGTGCGGCACGGCGGCCCGCTGAGCCAGCTGCTCGACGGGCTGGGCGTGTCCACCATCGTGCGATTCGACGTGGTCAAGGATGCGCAGCTCGTGCTGAACCTGCCGACGCCATTGAAGGTGTTCGATGAGCCCGGCTGCCGTTAGCCCACCCCTTTCAAAGGAAGCGTCGATGACCCAGCCGACCCATGATCTCGATCTCGTCGTATTCGGCGCCACCAGCTTCGTCGGGCAGATCCTGACGCGCTACTTGTCCGAATACCTGTCGGGCAGCGGCGAAACGCTGCGCTGGGCGATCGCCGGCCGCTCCGAAGCGAAGCTCCGGCACGTCAGGGATGCACTCGGCGCCGCTTGGCAGACGCTGCCGATCATCGTCGCCGATGCGGCCGACGACACGCAATTGCAGGCGTTGTGCGCGCGCACGCGCGTCGTCGTGTCGACCGTTGGTCCATACGCGCTGTATGGCGAACCGCTGGTCCGGATCTGCGCGCAAACCGGCACGGACTACTGCGATCTCACCGGCGAGACGCAGTGGATCAAGCGAATGATCGAACGGTACGAGCCGGCAGCCCGGCAATCGGGCGCGCGCATCGTGCATTGCTGCGGTTTCGATTCGGTGCCGTCGGATATCGGCGTGCTGTTCCTGCAGCAGCACGCACGGCGGCAGTGGGGCGTGCCGGCCACGCAGGTGAAGATGCGCGTGAAGACGCTGAAGGGCGGTGCGTCGGGCGGAACGGTCGCAAGCGTGATCAACGTCGTGCGCGAAGCCGCGGCCGATCCTGCGTTGCGCCGCGCACTGCTCGATCCGTATGCGCTGTGCCCGGCGGAACATCGCTTCACGGTGCGGCAGCACGCGGTCCGGTCGGCGGAATTCGACCGCGACGGCGGCACGTGGATCGCGCCGTTCGTGATGGCGGCCGTGAACGAGCGCGTCGTGCATCGCTCGAACGCGCTCGCGGACGACGCATACGGCAGTCGGTTCGCCTATGACGAGGCGGTCATCACGGGCACGGGCCTGAAGGGCCGCCTCGCCGCGCTGACGATGGTGGCCGGCCTCGGCGCGTTCATGGCGGGCGTGCTCATCCCGCCGGTGCGCGGCCTGATGGAGCGCTTCCTGCTGCCGAAGCCCGGCGAGGGGCCGAGCGTCGCGGCGCAGCTGGCCGGCCGCTACGATCTGCGCTTCTTCGGGCGTGCCGACGACGGGCGGACGCTGCGCGTGAAAGTCACCGGCGATCGCGATCCCGGTTACGGCTCGACCGGCAAGATGCTCGGACAGGCGGCGCTCAGCCTCGCGCTCGATTGCACCCGCGACGGTGCGAAGACCGGGCGCGGCGGCGGTTTCTGGACGCCCGCGACGATGTTCGATGCGCGCTTCGTTGAACGTCTCGAGCGGCATGCCGGGTTGCGTTTCGAACTGCTGCCGCCGGATGCGTGAGCCGAGCGTGCGTCGGATGCGCGGTGTGGGCAGTGCGATCGGTCGCGATCGATGCAGAACGCATCCGTGCTTGGGCGGATTGTCCGCGGCTGGCGCAAAACGCCGATTTCGCGCGCTTTAGTGCATGATGCGATGGCATCGACCCGTCGAGCAGCGGGGTCGTGCGATTCCTTGCGTCCGCAACCGATCCGGAGAACCGTCCGTCATGCATTCGAATCCTTTTCGCCTTCGTCGCGCCCGTCTGCTCGCCGCGCTGACGCTTGCCACCACCGCCGTCGCCGCGCACGCGGCCGACTGGATCGTGTCCGGCAACGACGGCAAGTACCAGCGCGTCGAAGGGCGCGACACCTTTCTCGCATCGCCGCCCGCCGACACGCTGACGCTGCTCGACGCGAGCGTGTTCCCGCCGAAGGTCGCGCTTCAGGTCGACGTCGAGAACGGCATCCAGGGGCCGCCGCAGGCCGTCGCGATCACGCCCGACGCGAAACTCGCGCTGGTCGGCGCGCCGACGCGTTACGACCCGGGCGCGAAGCAGCTCGTGTACGACACGTTCCTGCAGGTCGTGAATCTTGATGCGTCGCCAGCGGCGATCACGCGCATCGACCTCGGCGCGCACCCGCAGGGGATCGCGATCGACCGGTCGGGTCGCCTCGCGCTCGTAGCGAACGTCGACGGCAGCGTGTCGATCCTGCGGATCGACGGCACGCAGGTGACGCTCGACGGCAACCTGAAGATCGGCAAGAAGCGGCTCGCCGGGATCAGCTTCACGCACGACGGCAAGCATGCACTCGTGTCGCTGCGCGACGAGCAGGGCGTCGCGGTGCTGAACGTCGACGACGGCAAGGTGACCGACAGCGGCACGCGGCTGAGCACGGGCGTCGCGCCTTACACGATCGACGTGTCGAGCGACAATCACTGGGCCGTCGTCAGCAACGTCGGGCTCGCGGGGCTGCCGGGCTATACGGGCACGCTCGCGGGCGATGCCGATTCGGTCGCGCTGATCGACGTGTCGCGCACGCCGTTCCGCACGGTTCAGTACCTGAACGTGCCATCGCTGCCGGAAGGCGTCGCGATCTCGCCGAACGGCAAGTGGATCGCCGTGCAGGCGATGGACGGCTCGAACCTCACGCCCGACAACCCGGGCCGCCACAAGCTCGGCAAGGTCGTGCTGTTCGAGATCCGCAACGGCCGCGCGGTGCAGACGAGTGAAGTGCCGGGCGGCGAAGCCGCGCAGGGCATCGTATTTACCGCCGACAGCCGGCACGTGATCGTGCAGTTCAACGTCGAGCGACAGCTCGCGCTGTATGCGGTGGAAGGCGGCCAGCTGCGCGATACGGGCAAGCGCATCGCGCTGTCGGGCGGGCCGTCATCGTTGCGGACGTTGCCGCGCTGACTTGCGGCGTGGGTGAGCCGGCCGCGGTTCGCCGTCGGTGATGCGGATGGGGCAGGCTGGCGTGCGATGAGAGTGTGCGGGGAGCGGCGTCGGCGCTCGTGCCGGGCCGGCCGCGCCTGCGATGAACCGGCGCTCTGCTACGGACGCAGCAAATCGAACCCGCCGAACACGACCACGCCGCTGAGCGCAATCATCGCGACCGAATGCTGGCCGAAATACAGAATCGCGGCCGCGAGCCACGTGGTCAGGCAGAAGGCGCCGATGCGGGCCATCGTAATTTCCTCGAAATGCGTGATGAAGGGGGGGCGCGCCGAAGCCGTCACGTCGTCGTGTCGCTTCGGGCGCGGCGCTCGCGCAGCGACGGCGCCGGACGGCGTCGCGTGTCGCGCCCGATCGAGCGGGCGCCGGTGCGGGGGTAGCCCGCAAGTCTTGCCGAAAGCAGCCGGTGTGCTGCAGAGGCAAGCCAGTCCGCGATTTTACCAGCGTGGACGGCCGGTCATTCTGGCCCCTTCGCGACCGTCGGCAGCCTGCCCACGACATGGCGAGCGGCACCGGCTGCGCGGCCGCGTCGAGGGCGGGACTAAAGTTTTGTCCGACGAATACCGTAAACCGGTTGCAAGGATTCCCTGTTCAACCGACCCGAGTCGCACATACTCATTACGGACCGACACGATGCAGATCGATCTCTCTTCCGCCGCGCAGACCCCGCTAGCCACCAGCAACGCAGCCGCCAACCCGTCCGGCACGGGCGCCGCGGCCACGGCCACGGCGGCTGCGTCGTCGCCGACCGGCGGCACAACGAAGACGTCGGCGAGCGGCGCCGCGCCGTCCGGCGGCGCGGGCGAGACGCTTGGCGCGTCGGGATCCTCGGCCGACGATCCCGCGGTCACGCAGCTGAAGCAGCTCATCGAGCGCTTGCAGAAACAACTCGCGCAACTGCAGCAGCAAATGGCGGCCGTGGCACAGCGCGCGAAGGATGACCCGGCCGCGGCGGTCGAGCAGCAGACGCTGAGCGCGGAAGCGAGCACGATCTCGGGTGCGCTGTCGACGGCGATCGCGCAGCTCGCGCAGGCCATCCAGAAGTCGGGCGGCTCGACGTCCGGCGGGCTCGTATCGACTCAGGCCTGACGGCACGGCGCCGCACAGCCCAGCACAGCACGCCGACGCGTCGCGGCACGCCACTCCGCGCATTACAATCGCAAGCTCGTCTCCCTCGAAAGGACGGCAGAACGATGACTGCGGAATTCGCCGACGACGACCTCGTCCGCTTCGACGCGCAAGGCGGCACGCCGCTGCCTGCGGCCGATGCCGAAGGATGGCTGGATCACGACGGCGCGCGTATCTGGCACGCGTCGTTCGGCCACGGCCCGCCGGTCGTGCTGCTGCACGGCGGCCTCGGCCACGGCGGCAACTGGGGCAACCAGGTGCCGGCGCTGCTCGCGTCCGGCTACCGCGCGATCGTGATCGACAGCCGCGGCCACGGCCGCAGCACGCGCGACGATCGCCCCTATTCGTACGAACGCATGGCCTCCGACGTGCTCGCGGTACTCGACGCGCTGCACATCGGGCGCGCGCGCTTCGTCGGCTGGAGCGACGGCGCGTGCGTGTCGCTCGTGCTGGCCGCCCGCGCGCCGCAGCGCGCGGCGGGCGTGTTCTTCTTCGCGTGCAACATGGATCCGGGCGGCACGAAGGAGATGGTGCCGAGCCCGCTGATCGACCGCTGCTTCGCGCGGCACCGCAAGGACTACGCGCGACTGTCCGCGACGCCCGACCAGTTCGACGCGTTCGTCGCGGCCGTCAGCGAAATGATGCGCACGCAACCGGATTACAGCGCGGCCGACCTCGCGGCGATCGCGGTGCCGGTCGCGATCGTGCAGGGCGAGCACGACGAGTTCATCCGCCCCGAACATGCGGCCTATCTCGCGCGCACGATTCCGGGCGCGACGCTGACGATCCTGCCCGGCGTGAGCCACTTCGCGCCGCTGCAGCGGCCGGCGCGCTTCAATGCCGCGATGCTGGCCTTTCTCGACCGGTTGCCGGATTGACATCGGCATGGCCGGTGCATGCGTTGCATAAGATTTTCTTTAGGCTCGCGCAAAATATCATCGATTGTTGGACGGCGGCCGGTGGCGGATAGTCCTGCTTCGACCGGCCGGCTGCCGCAGTCTCCGCGCGGCGCGGCCGGACCTGTTGTCCACACAACCATCAGAAAATCGAAGGAACCGCAACCATGCGATTCAACGCGATACGCATCGCCGCGACCCTGTTCGTCGCCGCGTGTGCCGCCGTCACGGCCGGCCCCGCGGCCGCCGCCACGCCCGACGAGATTCACGACACCGTGACCCGCAACGTCGCGCCGCTGATGAAGCAGTTCGCCATTCCCGGCATGGCGATCGGTATCGTCGCCGACGGCAAGCCCTACGTGTTCGACTATGGCGTGATCTCGACGCAAACCGGCAAGCCGGTGACCGGCGACACGCTGTTCGAGATCGGCTCCGTCAGCAAGACGCTGACCGCGACGCTCGCGTCCGACGCGCAGGAGGGCGGCGAGCTGTCGCTATCGGATCCTGCGGCCAAGTATCTGCCCGCGCTGCAGGGCAAGCCGTTCGGCGGCGTGACGCTGCTCGAGCTCGGTACGCACACGCCGGGCGGGATGCCGCTGCAGGTGCCCGACAGCATCCGCGACGACGCGGACCTGATGCGCTATCTCGATGCGTGGCGGCCCGCGTACGCGCCGGGCACGCGCCGCACGTACTCGAACGTCGCGATCGGGATGCTCGGGCAACTCACCGCGAAGGCGATGAACCGCGACTTCGCGGCGTTGATGGAACGGCGGCTGTTCCCCGCGCTCGGGATGACGCATACCTACATCAACGTGCCCGCCGCGCGCCAGGGCGACTATGCGCAGGGCTATACGCAGGACGGCAAGCCGATCCGGATGACGGGCGGCATGCTGTGGCAGCCGGCGTACGGCGTCCGGACCACGGCGGCCGACCTGCTGCGCTTCGTGCAGGCGAACATGGGGCTCGTCGAAACGGCGCCCCGTCTGCAGCGCGCGCTCGAGCGCACGCACACCGGCTATTTCCGCGCGGGGCCGTTCACGCAGGACCTGATCTGGGAACAGTATCCGTATCCGGTCACGCTGCCGACGCTGCTCGAAGGCAACGGGCCGCCGATGCTCCACGACGCGACGCTCGCGACCGAACTCAAGCCGCCGCTCGCGCCGCGCCCGGACACGTGGATCAACAAGACCGGCTCGACCAACGGCTTCAGCACCTATGTCGCGTTCGTCCCGGCGAAGCGGATCGCGATCGTGATGCTTGCGAACCGCAATTTTCCGATCGAGGATCGCGTGAAGGCCGCGTACCGGATCGTCGAGTCGCTCGACGGCAAGCCGTAACCTGCGGCGTGCCCGCGCCCGCGCTCAGGCGAGCGCGGCGTCCGCCGCCGTGGACGCGGGCACGGCGTGCGCGCCGGCCGACGACGCGCCGCCGGCCAGCCGCCGATAGCGCGCGAGCGCCCACAGCGGGAAGTACGCGGTATAGCCGTGATACTTCAGGTAGAAGATGCGCGGAAAGCCCGGCGCGTTGTGCGACCGGTGCCACCAGAAGCCGTCGTCCTGCTGCACGGATTGCAGATACGCGATGCCGCGCTTGACCGATTCCGATTCGCCGTCGCCGAACGCCATCTGCGCGAGCAGCGCCCACGCGGTGCAGTTCGACGTGCTTTCGCCGGCATTGGTGCCGGCGAGCGCCGGGTCGATGTAGCTGTCGTTCGTCTCGCCCCAGCCGCCGTCCGCGTGCTGACGTGCGCGCAGCCATGCGAGCGCGCGGGCGATGTACGGCTGCGACGGGTCCTCGCCCGCGAGCGCGAGCCCGGCCAGCACGCTCCACGTGCCGTACACGTAGTTCGTGCCCCAGCGGCCCCACCAGCTGCCGTCGGGCTGCTGCGTGCGCTTCACATAGTCGATCGCGCGCGCGAGCGACGCGCGGTCGTCCGCGCGCTTCGTGACGCCGAAGCACAGCAGCACGCGGCCCGACACGTCCTCGGTCGGCGGATCGAGCAGCGCGCCGTGATCGGCGAACGGAATCGCGTTCAGGTACAGGCGGTCGCAGTCGGCGTCGAAGGCCGCGAAGCCGCCGTTGCGCGATTGCAGCCCGCGCATCCAGTCGAGCGCGCGCGCGACGCGCGCCGCATACGGATGCGAGCCGTCCGCATTGCGATGCGTGAGGCCGCGGCGGTCGAGCATCGCGGTGACGACCGCGCTGTCGTCGATGTCGGGGTAGTACGGGTTCGCGTACTGGAACGCCCAGCCGCCCGGTTGCGTATCGGCGGGCGCGTTCTCGATCCAGTCGCCGCGCAGGTCGTTCACCTGGCGCTCGGCCAGCCAGTCGTACGCGCGCGCGATGCGTGCGTCGAGTTCGTCCAGTGCGCTCGCGGGCACGCCGGCTTCCGGCACGGCCACGCCGCGCGCCTGCTCGAGCGCCATCGTGCTCCACGCGGTGTCCCACACCGGCGACAGGCACGGCTGGCAGTACATGCTGCCGTCGGGCCGCGTGACCAGCAGCTTCTCCAGCGCGTTCTCGCAGTCGCGGCGCAGCGGATGATCGTCCGGGTAGCCGAGCACGTCCATCATCTGGTAGCTGTACACGATCGGCGGAAAGATCCCGCCGAGGCCGTCTTCGCCGTTCATGCGTTCCGCGCACCACGCTTGCGCATGCCGGATCGCGCGCTGCCGCAGGCGTTTCGGCAGCAACGGCTCGACATGGCGCACCACGCGGTCGAGCGCGAGGAACGCGCGGCGCATTCCGCGCGCGGGCGGGAAGTACTGGCGCTCCTGGTCGGGCGGCGTGACGAACAGCTCGGGAATCGCGATGTTGCGCGGGTTGCGCGCACGTGCTTTCAGCGAGCACAGCACGAGCAGCGGCACCATCGTCGTGCGGGCCCAGTACGCGACCTTGTACATCGAGATCGGCACCCACTTCGGGAACAGCACGAATTCGATCGGCATGAACGGCGCCGCGCGCCACGGCACCTGGCCGAACGTCGCGAGCAGGATGCGCGTGAACACGTTCGAGCGTGCCGCGCCGCCGAGCTTGAGGATCGCGTCGCGCGCGCGGACCATGTGCGGCGCCTGCTCGCTGTCGCCGGCGGCCTTCAGCGCGAAGTACGCCTTCACGCTGCACGACACGTCCGGGTCGCCGTCGACGTACAGGTCCCACCCGCCGTGCGTGTCGAGCCGCTGGATCGCGCGCAGGTAGCGCGCCATCTTCTCCTGGCGCGCGTCGTCGATCTTGTCCATGAAATGCATCATCAGGATGTATTCCGCGGTGATCGTCGCGTCGGATTCGAGTTCGAAACACCAGCTGCCGTCGGGCTGCTGAAGGCGCATCAGCGCGTCGCGTCCACGGGCGATCGCGGTGTCGAGCGCGGACCAGGGGGAGGGGGCGGGTTTGTTCATGCGGCGGATCATACCATCCGGCCGGAATGTTTATATCGAGACCGCGGGTGCTACCATCGCCCCCATGAAAAAACGCCTCGAACCTGCTTCGCGCGCTACCGCCGCGCTTGTCGACACGGCTGGACCGGCCGACGCACGGGACGCGCCCGAGCCCACGCCCGTCGCCGGCGTGCGGCGGAAAAAAGCGCCGGAGCAGGTGCGCGCGCAGCTGCTGGAAGCCGCGTCGGAAATCGCGACTGGTCACGGCGTGGCCGCGCTGACGCTCGACGCGGTCGCCGAGCGCGCGGGCGTGACGAAAGGCGCGCTGCAGTATCACTTCGCGAACAAGCAGGGCCTGCTCGATGCGCTGTTCGGGCAGGCGACCGAACGCTTCGCGACGCAGATGGCCGCGCGCCGGGCGGCGGATTCGCACGGCGACGGCGCGGCGGCGCGTGCGTATCTGCATGCGGTGCTCGACACCGCGCAACCGGCCGCGAGCACCGACGTGCTGCGCGTGCTGGTCGCGTCGATGATCACAGAGCAGGAGACGCGCGCGCGCTGGTCGGTGCCGATGCGCGAGTGGACGCGACCGGACCCGGTGCCGCTCGAGCAGGCGGCGACGCTGATGATCTGCCGGCTGGCCGCCGACGGGCTGTGGATCTCGGAGCTGCTCGACAGCGTGGAGATTTCGGCCGAGCTGCGCGCGGAGATCGTCCGGCAGCTGGACCGGATGAGCGCGGGGGAGCCGCCGGCGGGCACGGGGAAGCGCGCGAGCGCGCGCGGCCGACGCGGCTGAGCGCGTTCAGCCGCTCAACTTCCCGACGAACTCGGCGATCCCGCCTGACGGTCGTCGTCGCCAACGACGTGGCACCGGCTGCGCAGCGCGACATAGATCCGACGATTTGACGTCCTCACCCGCCTAAAAGCCGGTGATTCCCACACCTGGCGATGCACGTCCGCATCGGAGAATGTTCAGCGCAGCGTTGATATCACGATCATGCACGACACCACAGCCATCGCAGGCCCACTCTCTCATTCGCAGTCCCGCGATACCTTTCGGCCGCGTCGTGCTGTCTTTCGATCCGCA
>NZ_JBSRXO010000014.1:0-173949 GCF_054055695.1 Burkholderia sp. PvR073 | reverse complement strand
CCTAGCGGTGGCAACATCGTGGAGGTTCGAGTCCTCTCCTGGGCACCATCTGTTTTTTGAAAAGGTCGGCTTATGCCGGCCTTTTTTCATTTCCGCTTCCGGAAGCGCGATATCGCGTTCATATCGCGAGTCACACCGCCCCTCCCCATTACGCGCGCCACGCGTACCGCATCTCCTCCCTCGTCATCTTTGCGCAAGGACAAATCACCTCGGCCTTCGCGACGAGCTCACGTGCGTCGTCGACACCAAACAAACGACCCGCCGGATCGCGCCGAAACGTTGCGCCGACCACGACCGCGAGGTCGGCCGGCAGCCGAATCCTGCGCCTCATCGCACCCGCAACGACGCACGATGAAAACCTGCCACGCCCGCAAACCCACGCCCCGCCTGCTTCTCCGGCCGAAGCCGGGATTTCCCTAGGCTGACATGCCGTTGCTCACGCGGTTAAATAAATCAACGTGATTTATTTAATGCGTCGACAGACGACGCACCATGGAAGGAGACGCCATGAGAAGCCCGCACATCGGCCAGGGAAGCAACTCGGCCAACGTGCGCCGTTACAACGAGCGCCTGCTGTTGAAGACGCTGCGCCGTGCGGGCAGCGCGTCGAAGGCCGACCTTGCGCGTCTCGCGAGCATGACGGGCACGGCAGTCGGCAGCATCATCGCGTCGCTCGCCGACGCGAAGCTGATCGAATTCGCCGGCCGCACTGAGGGCCAGCGCGGCCAGCCGGCATCGCTGGTCCGTCTCGATCCGCGCGGTGCGTTCGGCATCGGCGTCCATCTCGACCGGATGCGCATCGAAACGGCGCTCGTCAATTTCGCGGGCGACGTGCTCGGCCGCCGCTCGCACGACACGCTGCTTCCTCCTCCCGCCGACGTGCTCGACATCGTGCGGCGCGACATCGATGCGATGCAGGATCTGCTCCCCCCGCATGAGCGCGCACGACTCACGGGCGTCGGCGTCGCCCAGCCGTACAACCTCGGCGCGTGGATGCGCGAACTCGGCCTCGCGCCCGATACGTTCCGCGCATGGGAAGACGTCGATTTCGCGAGCGACCTCGGGCGCATGCTGTCGCTGCCCGTGTTCGGCGAAAACGACGGCAACGCGGCCGCGATCGCCGAACTGTTCTACGGGTACGGCCGACAGTGCGACGACTTCGTCTACCTGTTCATCGGCCCCGCGATCGGCGGCGGCATCGCCGTCGACGGAGACTGCCTGCGCGGCGTGACCGGCAATGCCGGCGACATCGCCGTGATTCCCGTGCCGCCGAGCCGGCTGGCGTCCGCACCGCCGCCGCGCGGCCCGTGGGACATCCTGCTCGCCCGCGCGTCGCTGCATGCGCTCGTGCGCCACCTCCGCCATCACGGCGAGACGGTCGAGAATCGCGCCGACCTCGAGGCCTGCATCGCGCGTGGCCTGCCGGCGGTCGACGAGTGGATCGACGACTGCGTCGACGCGCTCGCACCGGCATTGCGCGCGGTGCTGTGCGTCGTCGATGCGCCGGTGGTAGTGCTCGACGCCGATACCGACGCCGGCCTGCTCGATGCGGTGACGACCCGCCTGCGCGCGGCGCTCGTTGCCACCGCGCCGGAAGCGCGCGGCACGCCGACGCTCGTGCGCGGCACGTTCGGCGCCGACGCCGGTGCGATCGGCGCCGCGACGCTGCCGATGTTCTTCAACTTCTCCCCGCGGGCCGGCATCCTCAAGGGCGCCCGCACCGAATCGCAGGAGGTCAACCATGTCGCGATCTGAGTCGTCCCGGCCGCTGCTCGAGATGCGCCGGATCAGCAAGACGTTCCCGGCCGTGCGCGCGCTCGACAACGTCAGCCTGACCGTCTATCCGGGCGAGATCCATTCGCTGATGGGCGAGAACGGCGCAGGCAAATCGACGCTGATGAAGATCCTCTCCGGTGCGTACCGCGCCGACGCCGGCGGCGAGATCCTGATCGACGGCGAGCGCATCGACGTCGACGGCCCGCTCGCCGCGCGCGATGCAGGCGTCGCGGTGATCTACCAGGAGCTGTGCCTCGCGCCGAACCTGACCGTCGCGGAAAACATCTACGTCGGCCGCGAACTGCGGCGCGGCAACCGGCGCTGGGGCACCATCGACCGCGCGGCGATGGCGCGCGGCTGCCAGGACGTGCTCGCCCGCCTCGGTGCGCCGTTCGGTCCGGACACGCTCGTCGGCACGCTGTCGATCGCCGAGCAGCAGCTCGTCGAGATCGCGCGCGCCGTGCACACCCGCGCGCGCATCCTCGTGATGGACGAACCGACGACGCCGCTGTCGTCGCGCGAGACCGAGCACCTGTTCGGCCTGATCCGCCAGCTGCGCGAGGAAGGCCTCGCGATCATCTACATCAGCCACCGGATGGCGGAAATCTATGAATTGTCCGACCGCGTGTCGGTGCTGCGCGACGGATCGTACGTCGGCACGCTCGAGCGCGAATCGCTGTCGGCCGAGCGGCTCGTCGCGATGATGGTGGGCCGCGACATCTCCGGCTTCTACAAGAAGGAACATGCGCCGTACGACCCCGGTCACCTGCTGCTGTCGGTGCGCGACATCGCCGACGCCGATCGCGTGCGCGGCTGCAGCCTCGACCTGCATGCCGGCGAGGTGCTCGGCATCGCCGGGCTCGTCGGCGCGGGCCGCACCGAACTGGCGCGGCTGATCTTCGGCGCCGAGCCGCGCACGCGCGGCGACGTGAAGCTCGGCGACCGCGCATTCGGCGCGCATTCGCCGCGCGACGCGATCGACGCCGGCCTCGTCTACCTGACGGAAGACCGCAAGCGCCAGGGCCTGTTCCTCGACATGAGCGTACGCGACAACATCAATATCTCGGTGTGCAACCGCGATGCGCGGCTCGGTGCGCTCGATCTCGCACGCGGCGCGCAACGCGCACGCGACGCGATCGCATCGCTGTCGATCCGCGTGCCGAACGCCCACGTCAACGTCGGCGCGCTGTCGGGCGGCAACCAGCAGAAAGTGCTGCTGTCGCGCCTGCTCGAGACGAAGCCGCGCGTGCTGATTCTCGACGAACCGACGCGCGGCGTCGACATCGGCGCGAAATCCGAGATCTACCGGATCATCAACGAACTGGCCCGCGCGGGCGTCGGCGTGATCGTGATCTCGAGCGAACTGCCGGAAATCATCGGTGTCGCCGACCGCGTGCTCGTGATGCGCGAAGGCGAGATCGCCGGCGAACTCGGCGGCCACACGCATACGCCCATCACGCAGGAAGCGATCATCGCGCTCGCGACCGGCTCGCAGGCCGAACTCGCCGACGCGCACTGACCACGGCCCCTTCATTTCCTTCTTCATTCAAGGTACCGAAATGATCAACCCGACCAAGCAGCGGAACCTCGCTTCCGCGACGGCCCATCCGGTGGCCACCCGTACGCCGCTGATGCGCGGCGCCGATCATCGCGCACGCATGCAGTCGCTGATGCGCACCGCCGGCATGCTGCCGGTGCTGCTGGTTCTCTGCATCGGCTTCGGATTCCTGACCGACGGCTTCTTCACGCTGCAGAACCTGTCGATCGTCACGCAGCAGGCATCGATCAACATCGTGCTCGCGGCCGGCATGACCTTCGTGATCCTGACGGGCGGCATCGACCTGTCGGTTGGCTCGGTACTCGCCGCGTCGGCCGTCGCCGCACTGCTCGCGTCGACCATCCCCGGCTGGGGCTGGCTCGGCGTGCCGATCGCGCTCGCCGTCGGCCTCGTGTTCGGCGCGATCAACGGCGGCCTGATCTCGTTCCTGCGCCTGCCGCCGTTCATCGTCACGCTCGGCGCGATGACGGCCGTGCGCGGGGTCGCCCGCCTGATCGGCAACGACACGACCATCTTCAACCCGCAACTGCCGTTCGCGTTCATCGGCAACGGCACGATCCTCGGTGTGCCGTGGCTCGTCGTGATCGCCTGCGCGGTGATCGCGCTGTCGTGGTTCATCCTGCGCCGCACGGTGCTCGGCATGCGGATCTATTCGGTCGGCGGCAATCCCGAAGCCGCGCGGCTGTCGGGCATCAACGTGCGGGCAATCCAGATGTTCGTCTATGCGGCGTCGGGCCTGCTCGCGGGTCTCGGCGCGGTGATGTCGTCCGCGCGGCTCTATGCGGCCAACGGCCTGCAGCTCGGCCAGTCGTACGAACTCGATGCGATTGCCGCGGTGATCCTCGGCGGCACGAGCTTCGTCGGCGGCGTCGGCTCGATCGTCGGCACGCTGATCGGCGCGCTGATCATCGCGGTACTGACCAACGGCCTCGTGCTGCTCGGCGTATCGGACATCTGGCAGTACATCATCAAGGGGCTCGTGATCATCGGCGCGGTCGCGCTCGACCGTTATCGCCAGCGCGACTCGGCCCGTACCTGACACGCTTTCCTCACCGTTCAACCATCAGGGCGCAGGCAGGTCCTCCTGCGCCCGTCCGCCAACGGACCATCCGGAGACACAACGACATGTTCAAGCACAAAGCCGCCCTGACCGCCGTCGCCTGCACGCTCGCATTCGGCGCTGCCGCCGCCCATGCAGCCGACAAGCCGCTGAAATCGATCGGCGTCACGGTCGGATCGCTCGGCAACCCGTACTTCGTCACGATCGTGAAAGGCGCCGAAGCGCGCGCGAAACAGCTCAACCCGAACGCGAAAGTGACCGCCGTGTCGGCCGACTACGACCTGAACAAGCAGTTCACGCAGATCGACAACTTCATCTCCGCGCACGTCGACATCATCCTGCTCAACGCGACCGATCCGAAGGCGATCGAGCCGGCGGTGAAGAAGGCGCAGGCGGCCGGCATCACGGTCGTCGCGGTGGACGTCGCGGCGGCTGGTGCGAACGCGACCGTCCAGACCAACAACGTGAAGGCCGGCGAGCTGGCCTGCGACTATCTCGCGAAGAAGCTCAACGGCAAGGGTAACGTGATCATCGAGAACGGCCCGCAGGTGTCGGCCGTGATCGATCGCGTGAACGGCTGCAAGGCGGTGCTCGCGAAGAATCCGGGCATCAAGCTGCTGTCGAGCGATCAGGACGGCAAGGGCTCGCGCGAAGGCGGGATGAACTCGATGCAGGGCTACCTGACGCGCTTTCCGAAGCTCGACGGCGTGTTCACGATCAACGACCCGCAGGCGATCGGCAGCGATCTCGCGGCGAAACAGCTGAACCGCCCGAACATCGTGATCACGTCGGTCGACGGCGCGCCCGACATCGAGGTGGCGCTCAAGTCCAACACGCTCGTGCAGGCATCGTCGAGCCAGGATCCGTGGGCGATGGCGCAGCAGGCCGTCAACGTCGGCTACGGAATCATGAACGGGCAGAAGCCGGCCAATCCGATGATCCTGATCGAGCCGACGCTCGTCACGCGCGACAACGTGAAGGGCTACAAGGGCTGGAGCAGCCCGCGCTGATCGCGTTGCGCGACCCGCGACCCCGGGCGGCGCCGGGCCGCGTCGCCGCGTGCGACGCGCGCCCTGCCCGTCCGCCCACCTCAACCGCCGCACCGCCGCGCGACACGCCGCGGCACGAGATTTCGACATGACGACGACGCTCCCCCGCCTGATCGTATTCGGCGAAGCGCTGACCGATTTCATCCGCGACGATGCGCAGCACTGGCGCAGCGTCGCCGGCGGCTCGTGCTGGAACGTCGCGCGCGTCGGCGCGCGGCTCGGCGTGCCGACCGCATTCGCCGGCACGGTCAGCCGCGATATCTTCGGCGACGAACTGATGCGCCGGAGCGCCGATGCCGGGCTCGACCTGCGCTTCATGCAACAGGTCGATCGCCCGCCGCTGCTCGCGATGGTCGTGTCGAAACAGCCGCCCGACTATTTCTTCATCGGCGAGAACAGCGCCGACCTCGTGTTCGATCCGGCCGACCTGCCCGATGGCGCGCTCGACGCGGCCGAGATCGTGCATGTGGGCTCGCTCGGCGTCGTGCGCGAGCCGCTCGCGCCGCGCCTGATCGAGGTCGTGCGGGCTGCCCGCGCGGCCGGCAAGCGGATCTCGTTCGACCCGAACTATCGCGCGCCGATGGCCGCTCCGTCGTATCGCGACACGCTGCGCACGCTGGCCGGTCTCGCCGACTGGATCAAGGTCTCCGATGAAGATCTGCGCGGCCTGTTTCCCGAACTCGACGAAGCCGCCGCGCTCGCGCAATTGCGCGCCTGGGCGCCCGATGCGACCGTGCTCGTCACGCGCGGCGCGGCGGGCATGCAGCTCCTGCACCGCGACACCGCGCTGTTCCAGCCGGCGTTCGCGACCGAGGTCGCCGATACCGTCGGCTGCGGCGACGCCAGCATCGGCGGCTGGCTCGCCAGCCAGCTCATGCATCCCGGCGCATCGGCCGCCGACCATCTGCGCTACGCGGCAGCCTGCGCGGCGGTCGCCTGCGCGCATGCGGGCGCGTATGCGCCGACGGCTGCCGAAGTCGCCGACGTCGTGGCCAGCCGCGCGAGCGCCGAACCGGCCGACACCGCACTGTCGCACTAGGCGGCTCCGGAGCTAGCCCGCGCGTGTGCCCCGCAGGCTCACGCGCCTGCCTTCCCGACATCGCCGCGCGCCTGCAGCAGTTGCAGGCTCTCGTCGACGCTCAGCTCCGACATCGCTTCGTCACGCAGCGTATCGTCGGTCGCGCGACTCAGCGCATGCAGCGCGTGCTCCTTGAGCCGCACGATCGCGAACTGCAGCCCGCGTGCCGCGCATTCGGCCGCGAACGTGCGCAACGACTCGATCGTCGTGCCGTCGACGTCCGGCGTTTCCTCGAGACTCAGCATCACCGTATGCGTATCGGGCGCGGCCTTCATCAGCGCGCGCACGCGATTGAGCATCCGGTCGGCGTTCGCGAAGAACAGCTGCGCCTCGGGCCGCACGATCAGCACACCGGGTATCGGCTTCGCATCGGCGTGATTCGCGACGGCGACGAAGTCGTGCCCGTCGCGCAGCCGGCCGAGCACGCTGACGTTCGGCTCCGACAACTTGCGCAGCGTCAGCAGCAGGCTCACGCCGATGGCCGCGAGCAGCCCGTGCAGCACGCCGAGCACGAGCACCGCGAGCAGCGCGGCGGCCACGACGAGCCGGTCGCGATGCCAGACCCAGTACGGCCGGAACACCGACGGATGCAGCGAATGGCTGACCGCGAAGATCACGATCGCCGCGAGCACGGGCTCCGGCGTGCGCGCGAGTTGCGGCAGCAGCAGCCACACGATCAGCGCGACCACGCCGGCCGCCCACAGGCTCGAGAAACGCGATTGCGCGCCGGCCGCCTCATTCGCCGACGTCGCCGAATAGCCCGCGCCGACCGGCATCCCGTGCAGCAGCCCCGACACGAGGTTCGCGCAGCCGATCGCGACGAGGTCGCGGTTTGGTGACACGCTGTCGCCGTGCTTCAGCGCGAAGTTGCGGATCGATCCGTACGACTCCGCATACAGGATCAGCATCAGCGCGAAAGCGAGCTCGACCGTCTGCATCCATGCGTTGCGGTCGAGTTGCGGCAGGCCGAATTCGAGGTGCTGGAAATCGATGTGGCCCACGATCGCGATCCCGTAGCGCTGCCATTCGACCATATAGCCGGCCGCGATCGACAGCACGATCACGACGAGCGTGGCCGGTACCCGCTTGCTGCGCCCGAGCAGGAACAGCAGCGCGAGCGCGCTCCCGCCGAGCGCGACGCTCGCGAGGTTCGCATGCGGCGCACCGGCGACGAGGTCGAGCGCGACATGCGGCGCATCGCTGTGCTGCACGGAAATCGCGAGGATCTTCGGCAGTTGCTTGAGGACGATCGTCAGCGCGAGCCCGAACGTGAACCCGCGCAGCACTGGCCGCGCGACGAAATCCGACATGCCGCCGAGCCGTGCCGCGCCCGCCAGGATGAACAGCACGCCGGTCATCGCGACGAGTGCGGCCGCCAGCGCAAGTTGCGCGGCGAGCGCCATCCCCGATTCGGCCAGCACGGTCGCCGCGAGCACGGCCGCCGACGACGAGGTCGACGACACAATTGCAAAGCGGCTGCTGCCGGTCAGCGCATACACCACGAGCCCCGACAGCAGTGCGATCAGACCGGCCTGCGGCGGCAGGTTGGCGAGCCCCGCATATGCGACCGCCTCGGGAATCAGCAGCCCGGCGATCGACAGACCGGCGAGCGCGTCAAGGCCGATGCGCCGCGTGGGCGGCGGCGTTGCCGCATCGAGTGCAGCGAAATGCTCGGGATGCTGCGGGCCGGCATCCGGACGGGGCGAGGCGGTCGTCATGAGGCGGTAGGCGCCGTGCGCGTGTCAGGGTTTGGCAGCGATGACACCCGACCAGCCGGGCAGATAGCGCGCGTCCTGGTCGTGTGCGCGGCGCAGCGAGACGTCCAGCGCCTTCGAGAAGTTCTTGCGGATCTGGTCGAGCGTCACGTGCTGGCGCAGGTAGTCGGCCCACAGGAATTCGCTGAACGGCGTCGCATCCTTCGCATAGCCGCCCGCCGTGCGCAGTTCGCCCGCGAGGCTGCGGTACGGATCGTCCTCGAGCCCCGTCAGTACCTTCGGCAGATTCGCGTAGTCGCGACGCGAGCCGTCCGAACCGAACGGATGCACCCACTGGTTGTGCTCCATCATCCGCCAGAAGATCGTGTCCTCGAGCCAGGACAGATCCTTCAGCAGCATCGCGTTCACGCGCGTCTGCCCTTCCTCGATCAGCGCGAGGCCGAGATGGTGATGATCGGTGATGTAGTAAAGGCCGCCCGGGCCGAGGACGGCCGGAAACCAGTGAGAGTCGATCGCGGCCTTGCGCGCACGCTTGTCGAGCGCTTTCCAGTGCCTGCGCTTCGCTTTCACTTCGCGATAGCCGACCGTCATTTGTGTCGGACGTAATGCGTCGAGCCGGACGGGAATGAGATGAACGTCGTTGCCGAGTGCCATGGTCGTACCCCATGTTGGGAATTTCCGGCAACGATACTCCTGATCGTGCGAACTGCTAATACCTCGCGATCAGGATCGGCATGCGCTTGACCTTCTCTGACAACCGGCGTCGCTGCCGCGTCACGTCACGTCACGTCACGTCACCGCGTCAGGCTCGCAGGTCGTCGCGCTCGAGACGATGACGCACGTAGGGAATCCCGTCGTGCACGACGCTCACGCGCCGCATCCCGAGCTTGCGGGCGACGTTCAGCGAGCCCGTGTTCGCCTCGGCGATATCGGCGATCACGCGCGGCAGCCGCACGGTGTCGAACGCATGACGCACGACGGCCGCGGCGGCTTCGCACGCGATGCCGCGCCCCCACGCCGCGCGCACCAGCCGCCAGCCGATCTCGACGTCGCGCGCGCCGTCCGCATAGTCGGGAATCAGCAGGATCCAGCCGATGAACGTGCCGGGCGCGGCCTTCTCGAAGATCGACCAGTAGCCGAGGCCCGGCGGATAGTCGCGCGTGATCCGGTGCGTGACGAAGCGGCGATGTTCGTCCGGGTCGTGCCACGGGCCCGCGATGTAGCGCGTGACCTCCGGATCGCGATCCATCTCGATGCTCGCGTCGAGATCGGCCAGCACGCGCGGGCGCAGCCACAACCGCTCGGTCTCCAGGACGGGCAATGCGGCTACGGAAGGTTCGGTCATCGGGACTCCTGATTCGGGGGCGACGCGCATCGTGCGCATCACGCATTACATAACTGCTACAAAAAGCCTTCAGTAATGATGCAGACGCCTGACGCTCGTCTCACACGCCGTTGTTTCCGCTTTCTCAACAGATCATTTCGTAGGGATTATTCCCGATTCACGATTATCGCGCCCCACATCGGACGGCATCGCGGCCTACACTCGGTCCATGCCCCCGCGCCGCGCGCCAGCCGGGCCGGCATCCGCCTTCAGATCGTGAGCGCAAGAAGCCCAACGAGGAGACCTCGGACATGAGCTGGACCCGCGAACAACGCAACGTCACGATCGCCGCCTACCTCGGGTGGACGCTCGACGCATTCGACTTTTTCCTGATGGTCTTCGTGCTGAAGGACATCGCCGCCGAATTCGCGTCGACGATCCCCGCCGTCGCGTTCGCGCTCACGCTGACGCTCGCGATGCGCCCGATCGGTGCGCTGATCTTCGGCCGGCTCGCCGATCGCTTCGGCCGCCGCCCGACGCTGATGGTCAACATCGCGTGCTATTCGCTGTTCGAACTCGCATCGGGCTTCGCGCCGAGCCTGACCGCGCTGCTGGTGCTGCGCGCGCTGTTCGGCATCGCGATGGGCGGCGAATGGGGCGTCGGCTCCGCGCTGACGATGGAAACCGTGCCGACCCATGCGCGCGGCTTCGTGTCGGGCTTGCTGCAGGCCGGTTATCCGAGCGGCTATCTGCTCGCGTCCGTCGTGTTCGGCCTGCTCTACCAATACATCGGCTGGCGCGGGATGTTCATGGTCGGCGTGCTGCCCGCGCTGCTCGTGCTGTACGTGCGGGCGCACGTGCCCGAGTCGCCGGCCTGGAAGCAGATGGAAAAGCGTACGCGGCCGAGCCTCGGCGCCACGCTGCAGCAGAACTGGAAGCTCACGATCTACGCGATCGTGCTGATGACCGCGTTCAACTTCTTCTCGCACGGCACGCAGGATCTCTACCCGACCTTCCTGCGCGAACAGCATCACTTCGATCCGCACACCGTGTCGTGGATCACGATCGTGCTGAACCTCGGTGCGATCGTCGGCGGCCTGTCGTTCGGCGCGATCTCGGAGCGGATCGGCCGCCGGCGCGCGATCTTCATCGCCGCGCTGATCGCGCTGCCGGTGCTGCCGCTGTGGGCGTTCTCGAGCGGCCCGGTCGCGCTCGCCGCCGGCGCGTTCCTGATGCAGATCTCGGTACAGGGTGCGTGGGGCGTGATCCCCGTCCACCTGAACGAGATCTCGCCCGACGAGATCCGCGCGACCTTCCCCGGCGTCGTCTACCAGCTCGGCAATCTGCTGGCGTCGGGTAACGCGACGATGCAGGCGTCGCTCGCGGTTTCGCAAGGCAACAACTACAGTTTTGCCCTCGCGCTCGTCGCCGGCATCGTCGCCGTCGTGATCGCCGTGCTGATCGTGTTCAGCCGCGAACGGCGCGGCATCGACATGACGCAATCGGTCAATACGCGTACCACCGTCGGCTAAACCCGCGCGTTGCCGCATTGCATCATCGCGTGTGCCCCGTCCCGCCGGGGCCGCACGCGATGTATTCCGCATCTGCACATCGAACTAGAGGAATTTGTCCAGATTCCCTGCTTGCCCGCGCCGCCTGCGTTTTTTTATCTTAATAAAAACGGCTGTTTGAATTACATAATCAAATCACCTGTTCGCGGCCGCGCGACCGGCATTGGGAGGCGGGACATGGCAGTAAGTCAGGAGGGGCGATCGTCCGCGGGACGGTCGTCCGGGACGCGGGCACCCGGCAGTCGGCAGGCTGGCGGAACGAAGGCGCGCATTCTCGATGCGGCCGAGGACCTGTTCATCGAGCATGGCTTCGAAGCGATGTCGATGCGGCAGATCACGTCGCGCGCGGCGGTAAACCTCGCCGCGGTCAACTACCACTTCGGCAGCAAGGAAGCGTTGATCCACGCGATGCTGTCGCGTCGGCTCGATCAGCTCAACCAGGAGCGCCTCGGCATCCTCGACCGCTTCGATGCGCAACTCGGTGCGCACATCACCTGCGAGCACGTGCTCGGCGCGATGTTCATTCCGGCGCTGAAGGCGTCGCGCGACCCCGATCGCGGCGGCCCCGCGTTCCTTCGCTTGATCGGCCGCGCGTACACCGACCCGTCGCCGTTCGTGCGCAACTTCCTGACCGCGCACTATGCGAGCGTCGCGGGCCGCTTCTTCGATGCGTTCCAGCGCGCGCTGCCGCATCTGCCGCGCACGGAACTCGGCTGGCGGCTGCACTTCGCGATCGGCGCGCTGTCCGGCGCGCTGGCCGGTGCCGAAACCGAAAGCCTGATCGACGAATTCTCGCAACGCCGCACGATGAACGACGTGCAGATGATCGCGCGGCTGTCCTCGCTGATCGTCGCCGCGCTGAAGGCGCCGATGCCCGACAGCACGCAGTTGTCGATCTTCGCGGCCGTGCTCGACGATGCGGGCGCGAGCGAAGCCTTCGGGCTGCCGCCGGGTACGGCCGCGGCCGATACGGCGACCGCACATTCGGCGAGCTGATTGCGTCACGCCGCGCAGGCGGCGATTCACGATTTGGGCGGCCCGGACCGGCGTTGATGCGCGGGCCCGGGCCGTACGAATGTCATGCGGCGGGAGCCAAGGCTGGCCGGCTTTCGTCGACGAAAAGCATGGGGTGAGAGTAAGCGCTAAAGCGCCAACTCTCGTCGACCGCGAAGCATGGGACGAGAGTAAGGCGCTAAAGCGCCAACTCTCGTCGACATTGGAGACACATCATGTCCTCATCCGCAGCAACCGCAACGGCCCAGCTCCCGCCGAACAGCGACGGCATCTGGTACGCGTCGTATCCGCCCGGCGTGCCGCACGAGATCGACGTCACGCAATACGCATCGCTCGTACAGTTCTTCGACGAATGCACGACGCGCTTCGCCGAGCGGGTCGCCTACGTGAGCGCAGGCGCATCGATGACCTACCGCACGCTCGCGCAGAAAGTCGAAGCGTTCGCGTCGTATCTGCAAAGCACCGGCGTGAAGCCGGGCGACCGCGTCGCGATCATGCTGCCGAACACGTTCCAGTACCCGGTCGCCCTGTTCGGCACGCTGAAGGCCGGCGCGATCGTCGTCAACGTCAATCCGCTCTATACCGCGCGCGAACTCGCGCACCAGCTGAAGGACAGCGGCGCGCAGACGATCGTCGTGTTCGAGAACTTCGCGCGCACGCTGCAGGAAGCGTTGCCGGAAACGCAAGTGAAGAACATCGTCGTCACCGCGCTCGGCGACCTGCTCGCCGACGGTTTCAATGCGAAGGGACGCCTGATCAACTTCGTGCTGAAGCACGTGAAGAAACTGGTGCCTGACTACAGCCTGCCGCAGGCGATCCGGCTGCGCTCCGCCCTCGCGCTCGGCGCGCGCGACAAACCGCAGCCGGTGCAGACGACACGCGACGATCTCGCGTTCCTGCAATACACCGGCGGCACGACCGGCGTCGCGAAAGGCGCGATGCTCACGCACGGCAACCTGATCGCGAACCTGCTGCAGGCCAAGGCGTGGATCGCCGATCAGGTGTCGGGCGACGTCGAGACCGTGCTGACACCGCTGCCGCTCTATCACATCTATTCGCTGACGGTGAACGCGTTCATCTTCATGGGGCTCGGCGGGCGCAACATCCTGATCGCGAACCCGCGCGACATGACGATGGTGATGAAGATCATCCGCAACGAAACGTTTACCGGGATCACCGGCATCAACACGCTGTACAACGCGTTCCTCGACAACGAGGAATTCCGCAAGCGCGACTTCTCGCAGCTCAAGCTCGCGATGGCGGGCGGGATGGCGATGCAGCGCGCGGTCGCGGAGCGCTTCCAGCAGGTCACGGGCCGGCCGGTCGTCGAAGGCTACGGGCTCACCGAATGCTCGCCGATCGTCACGATGAATCCGGTGAACCTGAACGACATGGCCGAATTCAGCGGCTCCATCGGCCTGCCCGCTCCGTCGACGCTCGTGCGCTTTCGCCGCGAGGACGGCACTTGGGCCGCCGTCGGCGAGCCGGGCGAGCTGTGCGTGCACGGTCCGCAGGTGATGCGCGGCTACTGGCAGCGGCCCGACGAGACCGCGAAGGTGATCGACGCCGACGGCTGGCTCGCCACCGGCGACATCGGCGTGATGGACGAGCGCGGCTTCATCCGCCTCATCGACCGCAAGAAGGACATGATCCTCGTCTCGGGCTTCAACGTATATCCGAACGAGATCGAGGAAGTGCTGGTGATGCATCCGGGCATCAGCGAAGCCGCAGCAATCGGTATCCCGGACGAAGTCCAGGGCGAACGGATCAAGGTCTTCGTCGTGCGCCGCGACCCGGCGCTGACGGTCGACGACGTGCTCGCGCACTGCCGCAAGAACCTGACCGGCTACAAGATGCCGAAGTTCGTCGAGTTCCGCGACGCGCTGCCGCAGACCAACGTCGGCAAGATCCTGCGCCGCGCGCTGCGCGACGAGGAACTCGCCAGGATCAAGGCCGCGAAACAAGGCTGAACGACGCATCGCTCCGGGAGACACTGTCGATGAACGAGGGAAACAAACGCCGCGCGACGCATACCGCCGCCGCAGTCGCCTGCATGCTGTTGCTCGCGCAGCCGGGCCTGCATGCGCAGGAAACGGCCGATGCCTCGAGCACGACCCAGGCGGCCGCCCTGCCGGCGGAGCTGGCGAAGGTCACGCACGAGCCGCTCGCGCAGCAGGCTCGCTGGCTGCGCACGGCCGCCCAGCGCGGCATGCTCGCGCAACTCGACGATGCGACGCTGACGACGCTGTTCAAGGCGCTCGATCCGCTCGCCGTGCCGCTCTATATCCGCAATGGTCCCAACGGCTATCCGTCGTACCAGTTCACGATGGTGCGGCAGGAACGCATCAGCGGGAAATGGTCCGACACGCCCGATCGCATGCTCGTCAAGACCACCCGCGAGCCGCTGCGGGTCTATGCGAAATGGCTGCCGGGCGGCGCGCATGCGGGACAGGAGACGATCTACGACACGACCCAGCGCAAGGACGAGATGTACGGCCATCTCGGCGGCCTGCTCGGCAAGATTCCGTTGTGGACGGCGCTCGACGGCGCACTCGCACGCGCGCAGTCGAATCACCAGGTGAAGGATCTCGGCACCGAGTTCATCACGAACCTGTACCTGACCGAAGGGAAGAAATACCAGGAAGCCGGCGTGCAGCGGCCGACGCAGGTGGAAGCGAAGACGATCAGCGGTGTGCGCGTCGTCGCGCTCACCTACGAGACGCCGACCGGCCGGCCGCAGTTTTACGCGAAGAAGGAAACGCTCGGGCTCGACCTGCACGCGCCCTACTTCCGGACCGTCGAATCCTATGACAACGACGGCAAGATCTTCGAGCGGATCATCATCGAGAAGATCGCGCCGGCAACGCTCGACGAATCCGCGTTCGACCCGAAAAACCCGGACTACGCGTTCTGAGCGTCGACGGCGCGCCGCATGTCGCGCTCAGTCGTCGTCATCGTCGTGGTGGTGCTTGTGCCAATGCTTGTAATAGTGCCTGCGCCATTTCCGGTAACGGTCGTCGTCCTCGTCGCCGTAGTAGCCGTATCCGTAACCCGGATACGCGACGACCGCCGGCTGCGGCGCCACATAGACCGGTGCCGGCTCGACATAGACTGGTGCGACCGGCACGCCGATGCCGACCGACAGGTCGACGTGCGCCATTGCACTGGCGGAAGCGAGCAACGCCACACTCCCGATCGATACCGCCAATCCCCTCTTGTTCATGTTTCCCTTCCCTGATCCGCCGGCCTGCCCGGCACGCGCGATGAAGATAATCCGGCCGCGCCAGGCCAGGTGCTACGCCGTTGCGAGAGTCGTAACGCGACGTAACGAAACGGCGCTAGCCATTTGGCCGAATCGCGAAAACGCGCTGGAACGTCTATAGTGGGTTACGGTTCGACACAATCACGACCGCGCGCGGGTGGAACGAACAGGGTAAAATCCCGCCAAACACCTGGTGGGCGACCACGCCATCCACACGCACAACATATTCTCTGACGCAGGCTCCTGCCGCACCTCAATGGCCAATCCCGCAGAATCCCATCCGCAAAACGACTTCATCAATTCGGCGCGCAAGGAACGTAAGCGTGTTGAAATCTATCTCGTCAACGGCATTCGTCTGACGGGGTGTATCGAGTCGTTCGACCAGTACCTGGTGATGCTGCGCACCCCCGTGGGTCTGCAAGGCATCTACAAGCGTGCGATTTCCACGATCCAGCTCGATACGGGCGGCTCGCGCCCGGGCGGCGGCGGCCCCCGCGGCCCGCGTACCGGCGGTCGGCCGGGCGGCCGCGAAGGCGGCGGTCACAGCCCGTACGGCTCGCATGGCGGCTCCCGCGAATCGCGCGGCGACGGCGGCTACGGCTCGCGCGAGCCGCGTGAAGGTTACGGCTCCCGTGAACCGCGCGAAGGCTATGGCTCCCGCGAACCGCGCGAGGGTTATGGCGCGCCCCGCGAAGGTTACAGCGCCCCGCGCGAACCGCGTGAAGGCTACGGCGCGCCGCGCGATGCCGGTGACGCATCGGGCAACACGTCGCAGTCCGATACACGCGGCGGCAACGGGCCAGTGATCGTCACGCGGCGCCGGCGAATCGTGCCGGACGGCCAGTAAAACAAAAGGGCAAGCCAACCGGCTTGCCCTTTTTCCTGGTGGGTCGGCGCGGCATGTCGCCGCACCGGCCGTACCGTGATCGCTCAGTGTGCCGTCGCCGGCAAGCCTGCATTGGCCTCGCGCTGCAGCGAACGCACCTGCTGCTGCAATGCGCGCAGTTGCGACTGAAGCTCCGCCTGCTGCGCCTGCAACGCCGCCGTTTCATTGCGGACGCTCTTCTGGCGATCCACGACCGCAGCCTGCTGCTCGCGTGCGATGGAGATGTCGGCCTGCAGACGCCGCGCCCGCTCCTGCGTGAGCGCGATCTGCCGGTCCATCTGTGCCTTCTGCGATTCCAGCTTCGCCGCACGCAATTCGTTGACGGCCAGCCGTTCCGCCTGATGCGAGAAATCGCGATAGACCGCTTCCGCCCGCGTTTCGTCGTAAGTCTTGATCACGCGCCAGAACGCCTTCTGCTGGAACAGCGCGACGAAATAGGCACCGTCCTTCACGCTGAACAGCAGGCTCGCGCCGTAGCTGCCGTTATAGCTGGTGCGCATTTCCGTCAGCGAATGCGCCTGGATCTGGCGCTGCAGCTCGTCAACCGTGCTCGGCCCGGTCGTCTCGCCCGCCTGCGGCTGCACCGACGTTTGAACCTGCTGATCAAGCACCGGAATCGCCGCTACCGGGGCCGACGCCTGCTGCACCGCCGGCGCTCCATTGCCTGCCAATCCCTGCGCGTACGCGCCCTGCACGCCTCCCATCATGGCGAGCAACACGCACGCCCGCCCCAACCCCGTCATATGGCTCATGAATTTTTATTCCCGCCCGTGTCGTTGTAATTCAGCGCGATTTTATCTCATTAATTACTCGCTTTCGCGGGTCTCGGGCTCTTCGTCGAATATCTGATATTTACGCATCTTTTCCCACAACACCTTGCGGCTGATGCCGAGCTGCAGCGCCGTATCCTGGCGCCGCCAACCGTTTGCGTCGAGCGCCGCGATCACGCGGCTGCGCTCGTTCATGTCCCACTTGCTTCGGTCGACGAAGACTTCCGCCGCGCTTTCCGCCGGCACCGGCTGCGCCGAGTTGCGCGCATGCGCGACCAGCCGCTGCAGCCGCGCCGCATCCCAGCCGCCCGTCTGCCGCACCGTCACGCCGACGCGCTCCGCGAGGTTGCGCAGTTCGCGCACGTTGCCGGGGAAATAGCTGTCCGCGACCGCGTCCGCGAGCCAGTAAGGCAGATCGGACAGCTGCGCGAGCCGCTCGTCGCCCACCACTTCCGCGACGAACGACTTGAACAGCGCGATCTTGTCGACCGCGCCCCGCTCCTCCAGCGACGGAATGCTCAGCTCGATCACCGCGAGCCGATAGTAAAGATCCGCGCGGAACAGGCCGTCCTTCACGAGCTGCGGCAGCTTCTTGTTGCTGGCCGCGACGAGACGAAAATCGACCTTGAGCGGCGTCGTCGCGCCGACCCGCAGCACGGCGCCGTCCTCGAGCACGCGCAACAGCTTGACCTGCTGGTACAACGGCAGGTCACCGACTTCGTCGAGGAACAGCGTGCCGCCCGCCGCCTGTTCGAAATAGCCTTTATGCGCAACAACCGCGCCGGTGAACGAACCTTTCGCATGCCCGAAGAACAGCGATTCGAACAGGCCGTCAGGGATCGCACCGCAGTTGACCGGCACGAATTCGCCGTTGCGATAGCGCGAATGCTTTTCGTGGAGCAATTGCGCGATCCGTTCCTTGCCGACGCCGGTTTCGCCGTGCAGCAGCACGTTGGTGTCGCAGTCGGCGAACGTGTCGACTTCGTGCAGCAGCGCCTGCATCGACTCCGAGTGCGCGACGAGTTCGGACGGCTGCAGCGTTTCGGCCGCGTGCGCGCGCAGCTGCGTGACGAGCTTGCCGATCATCCCGCGCAGTTCGGCGCAGGTGAAGTCGAGCGGCAGAATGTGCGAATAGTCGGGCGGATACTGCGATGCGTCGTGGTCGCGCGCCGCGCCGACCCAGACGACCGGCATGCCGATGTTGGCTTGCCAGTCGCGCAGGAACGCCGCGCCGGTTTCAATCATCGTCACGCTGATGATCGCGAGCGATGGCCGCAATGCGGCGCGCTCCGGCGAGATTTCCGCATTGTCGGCGCGGATCACTTCGACGTCGAAGCTCGCCATGCAGCGGGCAACGCGGTCGACAATGTCCGCCTTGCCTTCCCAGACGTACAGATCGAGTTCTGCGATTGCGGGCGTGTTTCTCATTGTTGATGCTTTCAATGAACGATTTGCGGGGCGTTGCAAGTCAGGCTGTGTTGTATCACGGTCAGCTGGCCGATTTGCAATCCTAACGCCGTCAACAACGGCGTCACTAACGTGTTGATCAACGGATTGACGAGCCCAAGAAGCAAAGGAATGAGCTGTCCAGTGAGTGGCTGAAGAATCTGGGTCAAAATCGATAGATCGAGCCCCAAGACGCTGAGCTGGAGCGACGGTCCGTTCAACAGATTGGTCAGTTGCACGTTGAGCGAATTGGTTGCTGTCGACGACGTGGTCCAGTTGGGCCCCGGGGACCATGCGGACGACGTGCAAGCACCATTACCCGGCTTGGTATTGCAGAACGAGTATTGCGAACTGTTCGGATAGAGCGTCCCTGTCCCAGTTAGCGGCAAGCTGGCGTTCAGCGCACCCGGCGTCGAAGGCAATGGCGGCCCGCTGTAGATGGGCGTACCGGTGCTGCTCCCAACGTACGCTACGGGGTTCGATACCGACAACACGATTTGCAGAAGCGAAAAATTGCCAAGTAGCCCCCCGCCCGACAGCTTCGCAACGGGAATCGTGCCCGAGGTGGACGCACAGCTCGGCGAATTGAGGTTCAACTTTCCGCCGGTATTTTGTCCAGCGCAAATCATCGCCACGCCCGGCAACGCGCCGAACGTCGCGGTGCTCGATGCAGGGGTCGATTGGCAACTCGTATTGGCCAGCCAGGCGCGACCTGGGCCTCCCAGAATGATATAGAGAGGCAAGTGCGGTCCCGTCAGCTGAAGTGTCAATAGGCCGGAAATTCCAAGCGGTGGCGGATCCGACAGTGCTTGCACATCGACGTAGAGTCCAATCTCCGCTTGCGACGCCTGCGTGCGCCAGATGCCGTTCACTTGTCCGGCTTCGCCAATTCCGATCGACGGCGGCGCCAGCACCTGCAATTGCAAGCTATTGACTTTAACCAGCGACGACACCGCCGAAATAAGCGGACAAAACGCACTGCCGGGGCAGTTGGCTTGACTGACCGACAGCGTCAGCGCGCTGTTGTACGCGCCGATCTCCGCCGTCGTGAGCAACAACTGAAGCACATTGATGCTGGCGTTCGCCGCCGCCTCCGCATTGCCGCCCGAGTATTGAAGGAGACTCCCCAAAGAGATCTTGTTGACATTGACATTGGCGCCAACACTATTCTTCAACGCGGTGAGTACAGTGCCGACCGTGGTATTGCTGCCCACCGCCGTGGCGGCAAGGCTCAGGATATCCGATACGGTCAGATTGAGACCAAGCAACTTCCCGATGCTCGCTGGACTCGACATGCCCGCCGTGCCAAGTTGGGTCGCGACGGTTGCCAACTGCCCTAGCGTGACGTTCGCCCCGGCCAAGGCCTGGTAATTCGCCAGGCCCACATTGACGTTGGTCGTGGAGCCCAGCAATCCTGTGAGTAGCGGATCGAGTATTGCAGACGAGGAGGTATTCAGGTTCGCAAGCGTCGAACCCACGCTAAACGTGTCGATCGCCGCCGCACGTGCGGTAGCCGTCGCAGAGACAACGGCCTGCCGCCCGCTCAATTGGTTCAGCAGCCCCAGGAAGAAGTAGTTCACCTGCCGGTACGCAGTAACCTGAGCCGCATTCGCCAACGCCGACGCCGGCGTCACGTAAGCGGTCGACGAATCCCACCTGCCGCAGCTGACGGCAATCTGGTCGTTTCCCGCGGTAGGATTTGCCGTAGCCGTGGCGCTTATCAACGTAAACGCATAACCTTTGTCGTTGATGTTCGCACTCGACGTCACATTGTTTTTGGCATCGCTCAGGCAGCCGCTCGGATCGCTCGTCATCGGTTGCACTGCAGCCAACGCGGCCAGGTCCACGACCCTCTGCAGATCCCGCTTCTGCAAATACAGATTGGCGATGTCGATCACCCCGAGCACGACGATCGCGACCATGACCCAGATCGCTGCCATGACAACGATGGAGCCACGCTGACGTCGTTTCCCAGGCCAGCGAGCGTCGCGCCGCCGAGCCCCACGTGCTTGATCTGCGCGCATCGTCATCTCGCTTACTGCGCACTCTGCCCATTACCCGACATGCCGCCGGCCGAACTACCAAGCTGCGTGCTCATCGACTGCGGAATCTTATTCTTGAACGAATCGAGATAGCGTTGATAGACCAGTGACGCCACGTCGCCGAGCATCGGCTGCGTGGGTGCCGCCGCGCGATTGTCTCGTTGCATCGAAAGCCACTCCTTCGTCGAGCGGTCGACGTCGGATGCGGCCGGTGTCGTAACCTGTTGCGCATGTGCGGCTAGCGTACCCATCGCCATGATCGCGCCCAGCACCACAATGCGACCCGCAAGCGCGTCGCGATAATGTTTATTGTTCATGTCGTTCCCCGCCTGTCTGTTCATTGTGCAAACCGTTGCAGCAGCGGCACGGTCTGGTCATAGCCGAAATTGTTTGCCATCGGCGTAATGGGTGCGGTCGCGGCGCGCCGCGACACCACCGGTGGCGTCGCGACCGCACGCTGCTGCGCACGTGCCGCAGCTGCAATTTTTGCGGCATCGCCAAGGATGTCCTTGCGGATATCCGCCGGCAAATGCTGCTGGTTCATCAGCCGCTGCGCATCTTGTGTGCGCCCCGCAGCGAGCAGATACAGCGTGAGGTTGCTGACGATCTTCGGATTGCGTTGATCCAGCTCCGCCGCCTTCATCAGCGGCACCCGCGCGCCGACCACGTCCCCGTTACGCAATTTTGCATAGGCGAGATCGGACAGCAGCGACGCATCCGTCGGCGCGAGTTCGGATGCCTGCGTCAGTGCCTGTACCGCCCGACCGAAATCGCCGGCCGCACCAGCGATCAACCCAAGCCCCCGATAACCGCGCGCGGCGAGCGGCGTCGTCAGCAACTGCGTATAAGCTGCGGCGCTGGCAGCCGGCTGATCGGTCATGCGGAGTGCGTCCGCCCGCAGCAAGATCGTGTCCGGCGACACGCCGTATGCCTTGTCGTAAGCGTCGATGTGCGCAAGCGACGCGTAATAGAGACCCTGTGCCTGCATTCGCTGGATCAACCCGAGATACATCGCGGGCGTATCCGGCACCGCCTGTTTCTGGTCGGCCGCCTGAATCAGCGCCGCGCGCTCGGCCTGTGCACCGACACCGTACCCGCTTTCCTTGGTCGCGCAAGCGCCAAGCAGCAGCACCGCTGCCGCCATACTTGCGTGCATCGCCATCCTGCTGATCCGCTTCATCGTCTTTCCTTCCACCCATCAATGATGCGCCGACAGCGCATGCATTACCGCCAGAAACCCGGGGCCAGCCGTCACGATCAACAGGGCGGGCAACAGCGTCAGCACCATGACCCCCGTCATCTTCACGGTCAGTCGACCGATTCGCTCGCGAAGCATCGCGCGGCGCGTCTCGCGCAGCCGGTCGCCGAACTGCTTGAGCGGCTCCTGTACCGCGCCGCCGTGCTTGTCGACCTGCACCATCAATCGGGCAATCGCGCGCAAGTCCTCGTTCTCGAATCCGCTCGACAACCTCTGCATCGACTGATCGCGCGTGCGGCCCGCCGCGAACTGACGCTGTGCGATTCCAACCTCGGACGACAGCACCGGCATCATCCCGCGGAAATCGTTCGTCACCACCTGAAGGCTTTGATCCAGCGACAACCCGACACCCTGCAACAGGCGCAGCATGTCGACGAACAGCGGCAGTTCATCGACGACGCTTTGGCGACGGGCTGCGGCACGGCGCCGCACGAAAAGCTTCGGCAGCATGAAGCCGAGCGCGAATGCCGCGAATGTCCCGATCATCCAATGTCTGCCCTTCAAGTGCCCGCTGGCGAATATCGCGAACAGAAGCGGCAACGCAATCCCACACGCAATCCGCGCGCTGAGGAACAGCCCGCGCGTGCGCGTGTCGACGTAGCCGCATTGCTCGAGAATACGGCGATCTTCTTCCGCGACGATGTGTTTCCCGAATCCGGTATCGAGCCAGCGCATCCCCGCCGCCGACAATCGGTCGAGCATGCGCTCGATACGTTGGCGGCCTCGCGTGTCCGGTTTCGCGCTTGCGCCATCTTCCGCCGTCGTCCGCACCTTGGCCGCTTCGAGCGCTGCCATACGTCGATCGAGCGCGTCGGCCAGCGCACGTTCGGCACGCGACGCGGCACTCGCCCGCCGCAAAGCGCCCATTCCAAACAACAGCACGCCCAGCGCGCCGAGCGCCAGAGCAACCGATCCGATCTGAGTTGCCGTCATCGCATCACCTGAGTCGAGCCATTCGATACAACCACACGCTACCCGCAATCTGCAGCAGGAACGCGAGGACGAGGAGCATTCGTCCGCCTGGATCAATCCACATTCCTTCCAGGTATTTCGGATTGGTCATCACGACAAAACTGCCGATCCCGATCGGCAGCATCACGAGCACGAATGCCGATAGCCGCGTCTCTGCCGACATCGCCGTCAGTTCGCGCTCCGCCTGCTCGAGGTCGCGCATGAACACGGCCATGCGTTCGAGCATCACGTCCGCACGACCGCCATACTTGACCGACAGGCGCAGCACCGATCCGAGAAGTTCGAATTCCTGTGTCCGGTAGATCTTCGCGATATGGAGCATTGCGCGATCGATCTCGACACCCGTACGCAACATCCGGGACACGTGATCGAGACACCCGCGCAGAGGTTCCTCCGTCGTCAGCAGTGCAGCCTGAAATGCGGCCGGCACGCTGTTGCCAAGCGTCACCAAGCGCACGATCCCGTCGAGAAACGACGGGATCTGCCGGACGATTTTCAATCGCCGCCGCTGGATTCGCGAGGTCAGCCAGATACCAAAAATCGCACTGCCGCAGACAAGCGCAGCGAGACATGCGAGCGCGCCGCCGCGGCTGCCTGCAAGCCCCGAAATCACGACGAGAACTGCTAGTGCGACGATCGCCTTGCCGCGTGCGTCTTCTATCCCGGCACGGTTGACGAGGTTGGTCAGATACTCCGACGCGATCGCATACCAGTGCGCCCAGAAAGTGCGAGACGTCGCATTGCGCGCGCCGCCCGATGGCGACATGGGCCGCGACGCAGCCGGTCCCGCAGGTCTCGCAGCCGGTGCGGCCGCGCGCACGCCGGGTTCGAGCCGACTGTCGATGAAGCGCTTCGCATCGGTGCGCACGCGCCGGGTTTCCGCGTGTCGCCATAGCATCAGTGCCGATGCAACGCAGAGCATCGCGACCGCGAGCATCCACATCATCGCGCTATACATTGAAGCCCCCGCCGCGACCGAAACCGCCGCCGCCAAAGCCACCGCCGAACCCGCCGCCACCCATTCCGCCGTTCGTCAACGTCTGACGGAAACGCGCGAGCTTCGGCGAATGCGGATGGATACCCAGCGATTCCCAGTGATCGACTTCCTCGCCCTCCGGCGTCACACGCGCCTCGTAGCGATACAACTCCTGCGTCGCGATGATGTTGTCGGACAAGCCGGTCACTTCGGTGATCGACAGAATCCGGCGGCGTCCATTCGACAGCCGGCCGATCTGCACGATGAAGTCGATCGCGTTCGCGATCTGGCGGCGCAGGCTCGACTCGGTGCCCTGGAAGCCCGCGAAACCGGCAAGCATCTCGAGACGGTACAGGCACTCGCGCGGCGAGCTCGCGTGCACGGTGCCCATCGAGCCGTCGTGGCCCGTGTTCATGGCTTGCAGCATTTCGAGCACTTCGCCGCCGCGCACTTCGCCGACGATGATCCGATCCGGACGCATCCGCAGCGTGTTGCGCAACAAGTCGCGAATCGTTACGACGCCGGTACCGTCGAACCCGCCTGGCCGGCTTTCGAGCCGCACGACATGCGGGTGGTTCAACGACAGTTCGGCCGTGTCCTCGATCGTGACGACACGTTCGACCTCCGGAATATGGAATGCGAGCGCGTTGAGCAGCGACGTCTTGCCCGAACTCGTGCCGCCGGACACGAGCACGTTGCAGCGTGCCTCGACTGCCGCCTCGAGCAGCGCCCCGATCTCTTCGTTGTACGTGCCGTTGCCGAGCAGGTCCGAGGGCTTGAGCGGATCCTTGCGGAATTTCCGGATCGACACGATCGGGCCGTCGATCGACAGCGGCTCGATCACGACGTTCACACGTCCGCCATCGGGCAGTCGCGCGTCGACCATCGGGTTCGACTCGTCGAGACGGCGCCCGATCGGCGCAAGGATCCGGCGTACGATGCGCAGCAAATGCGCGTTGTCGGTGAAGCGTACCGGCAGCTTCGCGAGGATCCCGTGGCGCGACACATACACGTCGTTGTAGCCATTGATCAGGATGTCCTCGACTGCCGGATCCGCAAGCAGATCCTCGATAGGCCCGAAGCCCGCGAGCTCCTTCGTCAGCGCTTCCGCGATCGCACGCACCTCGTTCTCGTTGAGCGGAATGCGGCGCAGGCGCACGAAGCTGTCGATCTCGAGATCGACGAACTGGTTGATCGCCTGGCGGGACCATCGGCCGAACTCGGCGCCCAGTTCCTCGATGCGCGTCAGCAAATGCTCGTGCGCGGCATTCTTGATGTCGTGGAATTGCTGCGTCTGGGAGAACGGCGCTGCGCCGTCGGCGAATTGAATGTCGTGTGCCATCGGTTATGACCGCTTGGACGAGGGTTGAATGAAACGTTTGAGCGCGGACAAGCCCGGCGTGGCGCGCGACGCGCCTGCCATGCCCGATACACCGGGTAGCCGCGCGGCGAGAGATTCGAGTGCGCGGACATACGGATCGCGCTCTGCCGCATCGACGATGAGTCGCCCCTGGTTCGCGGCATGGCCGATCGCGACGCGACGCGCGGGCAAGGTGCCCACCAGCGCCAAGCCGAGACGCTCGGCGATCTGCCCGGGCATCAGGTTCAGCGCGGGATCGTACTGGTTGACCACGAGCTTCACGCGGTCGGTGTCGACGCCCGCATCGCGCAGACCGGTGAGCAGGTCGGCCGCCGACACGATCGATGCAACGCCCTGATCGCACACGAGCCACGCCTCGTCGGCCGATGCTGCGATCTGCGTGAGGAACTCGCGATTCGAGAACCCGCCGAGATCGACGACCTGCTGGTCGAAGAACGCGCGGAAGCGATTCAGCAAACCGATGCAGGACGCATACGACACGTCGCGCAGCCCGCCGAGGTCCGGCGGCAGCGTCGTCAGTGCGACGCCGCTCTGGTGCCGCGTGAGCGCGGTGTTTACGAACGTGCGGTCAATGCGGCGCAAATTCTGCACGGCGTCGATGAAATGGAATTCGCAGCGCGTGTTCAGGAACAGCGCGCCGTCACCGGCCGGCAGACCCAGATCGATCAGCGCGGTTTGACGGCCGGCCGGCGCGCCGCCGTCCGGGCCGCCCGTCGCTCCCGGGCCGAGCGCCCGCTTCTGCAGCCAGACCGCGAGATTCGCGGCAAGCGTGCTGACGCCCATGCCGGCACGCGCCCCAAGCAACGCGACGACCTTGCCGTGGCGGCTCGCCGGCTCGCTGACGTGGGACAGCAACCCCCGCGTCGTCCGCAGTGCATCCTCGGCCGATGCCGACACGTCGATGAAATCGCGCACGCCGGCCCGCAGTGCGGCAAGCGTGCTCTCAGGCTGGGCAAGTGAGCCGAGCGCAACGATGGGCAATCCAGGATGCGCCGCACGTACCGTGGCAGCAGCTGCGCTCGCCGCATCGCTGCGCTCGGAGAAATCGATGAACACGAGGGCCGGATTGAGCCCTGTGATGCGCTGCGCAAGCACACCCGGTTCCAGCGATACAGCCTCGACCGTCCCGGCCGACGTCAGCGTATCGGCCAGCCAGCGCACATGCGCTTCCTTTGTCGATGCACAAACGAAGTAGTCGGTCACGGCGGGTTCACACAATGATTGGATTCGTGCATTCATGTCGAACACCCCCGATTACGCAAGGCGTAGCGATGTGCCGCAACGCGCAATGCTTCACATTCATTTCGAAAACCCCGGTGCCGCATCCGGCGACGCCGCGCCGCCCAGGTAAGAGCGCCAGACCGGTCCGTCACGCTGCTCGGACAACTCGCCGGGCGTAGCCGGCAGTACTGCCCCCTTCGCGATCGGTGCGACGAGATGCGGTGTCACGATGATCAGCAGTTCCTTGTCGTTCTGCTGGTAGTTCAGGTTCTTGAAGAACGTGCCGATGATCGGCAGGTCACCGAGCAGCGGCACCTTGTTCACATTCGACATCGTCTGGCGGTCGATCAGGCCGCCGATCACAAAGCTCTCGCCGTCACCGAGTTCGACCGTCGTATCGGCACGACGCGTCGTGATGCCCGGCACGGCGACGCCGCTGATCGTCACGCTGTTCACGAAGTCGAGCTGGCTCGATTCCGGCGCGACCTTCAGTGCGATCCGGTTCGGCCCCAGCACTGTCGGTGTCAGCGACAGCCCAACGCCGTATTGCTTCCACTGGATCGCGGTCGAACCGAGCCCCTGCGGCGACGGCACCGGGATCTCGCCGCCGGCGAGGAAGCTGGCGCTCTGGCCGGACAGTGCGACGAGCGTCGGCTCCGCAAGCACACGTGCCATGTTGTTCGCTTCGAGCAACGACAGGTCGGCAAAAATGCCACGTCCCGCTGCGTTTACAACCAGATTGAATGCGGACGCCACCGGCGCGCCGAGCGTCGGAATGTATCCCGCTGTGCCCGGGCCCGATCCGCCGTTATACGACTGCACACCACCCGGCGAGAACGAGCCGAACGAAAAGCCGTTGCTCTGCTTGAAGAAGTTGAAGCCGACTTGCTTGAGCACCGAGCGGCTGAATTCGACCACGCGCACATCGACCTGCACGACGTTCTTGCCCGCCAGCGTCGAACGATCGATCACTGTGCCTTTCGGGCTCATGTTCTTGGCGACCGCGGCGGCCCGTTCGTGAGCGTCGAGCGATGCCGAGGTGCCCCGCAGCACCGACGTCCCGCCGTATGCCTTCACCTGCGGCATCGACCCGTCGAGTACCGCATGCGCCGCCGCGTCGACGACTTCGACGCTCCAGACCGTCGGCTCGTCGTGCCCGCGCTCCCACAACATCACGTTCGTGGCACCCGGCGCTTTCGCGGTCAGCAGCACGGAACCGGAACGACTGCCCTTCATGATCAGCACATCGGCGACCGCCGGATCGCCGACGGCGACCCGCTGCAACGCGCGGCCGGCGGAAATCTGCCGCTGCGCGCCGACCGCGAGTTCGATCGTGCCGCTCGCGCTTGCAATGGAGGCGAATGTCAGGGTCCAGAGGGCAATCACGAATGCAGTCAGTGTGTTTTTCATTGTTTGTTCGACCGTCACACGGCCTTTACTGTCGTCGCTGATATCGAAGGCCATCGATGTTGTTCAATACGAAACCGTTTCCGACCGGCCGCCGCGGATCACCTCGATACCGCCCCCGCCTCCGTTGCCGCCTGACCGCACCGCCAGCGGCGGGCGCGACGGTAGTGGCGGCACATTCACGTTGGCCACTGCGGTCCTCGACGTACCCGACAGCTGTTGCAGCGATACGCCGACCGCCGCAAGTGCCGACGGCGAGAGCTTGTTGTCCGTGCGCACCGCCACCGTCTGCGTCGCAAGCTCGTCGTCGCGCGGGTTGCGCAGCGCGAGCGTCAGCCGGCCGCTCGACTCGCCGAGCGTCAATGCATCGACCTGTGCGGTCGGTACCGCGAGTACCGCGATGCGCGTGCTACTCGGCTGACCGTTATTGCCGTTCGTGTTGCTGCCGCTGTCACGTTCCGGCGTCGCGTCGCCGAACGACAGCACGCGCACCTTCGACATCAGGAGCCGCGCTTGCGTCTGCGAAACTTCGCCGTCGAGCAGCGCGCCGCTCGCTTCACGCTTCAGGTTCACGAATACATCGACGAAGTTGCCCGGCCGCAGGCGGTTGCCGACGGCATTGGTCTCATCGACACGAATCGCAATCGCGCGCTCGCCCGGCTGAACATCCTCGGCGAGCCCGGACACCAGTGCGTCCGACACGACCGGGGCCGACGCCGGGATGTCCCTCGCAGGAACGCGGCCTACCAGAGTGGCCGGATCGTCAAACGCACCTGCCGGCGCAGGAGCAATCGGTTGAACCTTCAATGCATCGGCGGCAATCGGCTGACCAACCGGCAGCGCGCGCATCGCGACGACCACCGGTGCCGGGCTCGCAGCGACGGCCTGTTGTGCAGGGACCGGACGCGACGAACTGCGCCCAAGCATCCATGCATAGATTCCGAGCAGAACAGCGATCGCAATCAGCAACCCCGCGATGATTTTTGTCAGATTGTTGGCCATGTTGATGTGGGAATGCCGGAATCAGTTTCTGGAGCGTGGCAACGGTCGGGTGATTCGATTCAATAGGTATGCGACTCAAAGCATGCTGGGTTGAACCTGCACGGTCGCACTGCTCTGCAACTGCGGCGCATTGAATATGAATATCCACGGAATCAGCGGATTCGCCGCGTATGAATAGGTCGTCGTCACCATCACGTTGAAGGAGGAGGTGGACGTAGAGGCGAATGATGTCGCGCTACAGGTCACGCCAGGCGTCGAGGTCGGCACTGGCACCGACGTGGAGACCTGTGCAGCGAATTTGACGTTCTGCGACCACGGGGTGCCGCCCAGTGCTTGCGTCACGGCATTCCGTGCACTGACCTGGAGCCGGTCGCACGGCGCCGACGTGTAGTTCAACGCGGCGCGCGCGCCTTCGGAGGCCGCGAATGTCAGGCTTTGCTGGATGATGAAAACCATCCCGAACGTGACGATCGCGTAAAAGATCAGGAAGAACAAAGGAAATACGACAGCGAACTCGACCGCCGCCACCCCCCGTTGCCGCCGCCATACGGACGGCTGGCGCGTTTGCGTTCCCCGAGCCATCACATTCCCCTCACATACACAAGATGCAAAAGCCACACGGCCGCGGGGATCACGAGAAACGCCGCGTAAGGCGTGGCTCGGCGGCCGCCGAGTGTCATCGTGGGTGTAGCGCGCTTATACAGTGCGGAAACCGACGTCCGCGACAGAAGCATTACCCAGAGCGCGTGAATGCCTGCGGCGAGGCTCCCGACAATCCAGAGCCACAACAACGCCGGCGCACCACACCATGCACCCAATACGGCGAATACCTTGACGTCGGCCGCACCCATGACGCGCAATGCGAACAAGGGGAAGAAGCAAACGAGCCCCACAGCCGCACCAACCAATGATTGAGTCAGCGAAATTCCAAATGGATTTCGACCGATGGCCGCGGCCACCAAAGCGCCGACCAACCCCGCGACAACGAGCGAGTTTCGAATACGCCGAAAGCGGATATCGCCAGCCGCGACGAATGCCGCCCAGCCCAGGAATGCCCCGATGAAGATAAGACGAGCCATCACGTCGCGATCTACCACGACTAGGACAGCGGGCGAATTACGTCAATAATTCGCCCGCCGCGCAGCCGCAAGGCAATATTCGGAACCAGCAGTTTTTCTTATCCCGTAGTAGTCGTCGCGCCCGACCAGCACGTGGCGCTCGGCGACGAGACACAGGTTCCGATTTTCGAGAAGGTGCTGCTGAGATTGGACCCCACCGTCGAGGCGCCTGCGATGATGGCTACAGCAATCAGACCCGCAATCAGCCCATACTCGATTGCGGTAACCCCGTCTTCTTCCTTGAGGAAGCGCTTGATAAGTGCTTTCATTTTTAAATTCCTCGTGCCTGTATGTACGTTTTTTGGCCTTTTATACGTTGTACATCCCCCGTATATCTGGCCCTTGCCCCGCGCCGTTCGTTATCTGTGTAACGACAACCGGGTGCGCTTTCTTTATATGTCACCCCGAGGGGTAAGTATCACAATTTGATGGAAGTTAACATTCGCGATAGTGACCCTCCTCGAACGTCGTGTACCGACCCGTACATTTCCTTACATCTGCTCCGGATTCTATATCCGATCCTATTTAAGTTCCAACCTCTTTCAAGACCGGGTCGAAAAAACTTTCCGGGAGCACAACGCATTTGTACGGCGTTTCGGTACGACTTACACATAGGATTTACGATAGGTTAGATGTGCACACCTAATCCACCAGTAAAACACCAGACCGCCCGCGGGCCCTGTACCGGCCCCACGTTACGCCGCACGCGTAACGCCAATGTTGTGACGTTACGTTACGAAACGGCCGAAACCGTTCTCATCTGACTGCTTTTAAACAGTTTCAACAATCTTTCAATTTCCCAAAATCCCTTTTCCGACAAGGAATTGCATCGTTTAAAACCAATCGTCGAACCGACGGCTCTCGAAATGGCACGACAGTTGCAGAGTAATCCCCGCATCACTCAACACAACATCAATTGCAATGCGAGGACGAAATGGACATTCAGGTTATCCCTCATGGCACGCTCCGGACGACTATGATCGCGGCCACCGTGGCAGCCATGCTTTCCCTCTCCGCGTGCGGCGGCTCCGGTTCCATCAGCAAGGGCCTCAGCGGCGGCTCCAGCTCCGGGGGCGCCGACTCCATCTCCACGTCCGGCGGCGGCACTTCGGGCGGCACGTCAGGTTCGACGAGCGGCGGCACCTCGGGTAGCACCAGCGGCTCGACCAGCGGCAGCACGAGCGGTTCGACGAGCGGCAGCACCAGCGGAACGACGAGTGGAACGTCCAGCGGTACGAGCGGCACCTCCGGTGTGTCGGCGAACCCGGTGGGGAGCGTCCTCGCAAAGGGCGGCAACGTCATCACGAGTCTCGGCGGAACCGTGTCGAACCTCGGCAGCACCGTCGCGAGCCAGTCGCTGCCCGGCGTCGATCCGGGCACGACGCAGGCCGCAGGCGGCATCATCCAGCACGTCGGCGGTGCGGTCACGGCGCTCGGCACTGGCGTGGGCGACGGCCTCGGCCAGCTCGGTGCGGCGAAAGACCCGGTCGGCGTCACGGTCGCCAGCACGGGCGGCGTCGTCAACCAGCTCGGCGGCGCGGTCACGCAGACCGGCAACCTGGTCACGAGCCTCGGCAGCGGCCCGCTGTCGCCGCTCGCCCCTGTCACCGGCGCCGTCGGCGGCCTCGTGACGCAAGTCGGCAACGCGGTATCGAACGGTGGCACCACGCTGTCCAACGCGCTGTCGACCGGCCCGATCCAGCAGGTCACGCAGACGGTCAGCTCGGCCATCACGCCGATCACGACGATGGTCGGCCAGACGACGCAGACGATCGGGACGGCCACCGGCCTCGGCGCCCCGGTCAACACGCTGCTCGGCACGATCGGCAACGGCCTGAACCAGGGCGGCGCGCTGATCGCATCGACGGGTGGCAACCCCGTCACGACCGGCCTCGGCAACACCGTCTCGTCGACCGGCAATACCGTGAAGGCTGTCGGCGGCCTGCTCACGGGCAGCACCGGCGGCGCGACCAACCCGCTCGCACCGCTCACGGGCCTCCTCTCGACTGTCGCCGGCCCGCTCGGCGGCGCAACGGGCGGCACGAGCGGCGGCCCGCTCGCTCCGATCACCGGCCTCGTCTCCACCGTCACCGGCACACTCGGCGGCGCAGCCGGCGGCACCAGCGGTGGCCCGCTCGCTCCGGTCACGGGTCTGGTCTCCACCGTCACCGGCGCACTCGGCGGCGCAGCCGGCGGCACCAGCGGTGGCCCGCTCGCTCCGGTCACCGGCCTCGTCTCGACCGTCACCGGTGCACTCGGTGGCGCAACTGGCGGCACGAGCGGCGGCCCGCTCGGCCCGGTCACGGGCCTCGTCTCCACGGTCACCGGCGCGCTCGGCGGCGTAACGGGCGGTGGCAATCCAATCGCCGCTCCGGTCCCCGCGGTCACCAGCACGGCCGGCGCACCGTCACTGAGCGGCACCACGGGCGCCGTCACGAACTCGGGCTCGGGTTCGAATCTGCTCGCACCTGTCACGTCGCTGATCGGCGGCCTGCTCGGCGGCACGCACGGCAAGTAATCAGACATCCATTCATCGACAAGACAGCGAGGAGTCCATCATGTCCCAGCAACGTTCCATCACGACGGTCGCCCTGCGCCAGTGGCGCATGCCCCTCACCGCACTCGCCGCTGCGTGCCTGCTGGCCGCCTGCGGCGGCAACAGCGTCAGCACGCCGCCGACCAGCAGCAACGGCGGCGGCTCCAGCGGCACGAGCGGTACCAGCGGCACGAGTGGCACCAGCGGTACGACGAACGGCACCAAGGGCGTCGTCAGCACGGTCGGCCAGACCGCGACCGATCTCGGCAGCACGGTCGGCAACATCAGCGTGCCTGGCCTCGGCGACGGCGTGACGAAGGGCGTCGGCAGCACCATCTCGAGCACCGGCACGATCGTCGGCGCGGCTGCCGATGCGTTGAGCAACGGGCTCGGACAGACCGGCACGATCAAGGACCCCGTCGGCACGACGGTCGCCGGCCTCGGGAACGTCGTCGGCGCGACGAGCAACACCGTGTCCGGGCTGAGCTCGACGGTCAAGGCGCTCGGCACGGGGCAGCTCTCGCCGCTCGCCCCGGTGACGACGCCGGTCGGCACCGTGCTCGACACCGTCGCCAACGGTCTGACGGCCGCCGGCACGACGATCGGCTCGACGCTGTCGTCGGGTGCCGTGCAGCAAGTGACGCAACCGCTCAGCTCGGCAATCACGCCGCTGGTGATCACCGCGGGTCAGGTCACGCAACAGGTCGGCACGACCACGGGCCTTGGACAACCGGTATCGGGCCTGCTCGGCCAGGTGGGCGGCGCAATCAGCTCGGCGGGCAAGCAGGTGGCCAGCACGTCGAATCAGCCGCTCGTCGGCGATGTCGGACAGCTCGTCACCACGGTCGGCAACACCGTGACCAACGCAGGCGGCCTCGTGAACCCGAACGGCCCGAACGGTGCGGCACCGATCCCCGGCCTGATCACGAGCCTCGTCGGCGGCTCGACCACGACCGTCCAGAACGGCCCGTCGTCGGGTTCCAGCTCGACGAACCCGCTCGGCGGCCTGCTGTCCGGCCTCGGCTCGACGCCGCTCGGTTCGCTCACGGGCGCGGTCGGCGGCGCAACGGGCAGCTCGGGCAGCAATCCGCTCGCGCCGGTCACGGGCCTCGTGTCGACGGTCACGGGCACGCTCGGCGGCGCGACGGGTGGCGCAGGCGGGGCAAACCCTCTCGCGCCGGTCACCGGTTTGCTGAATACTGTCACCGGAGCAGTGGGCGGTGCGGCGGGATCCGGGGCTTCGTCGAATCCGCTCGCGCCGGTCACGTCGCTCGTCGGCGGCGTGTCGGGGACGGCATCGTCGGGCAACTCGACGGGCCTCCTGGCGCCGGTCACGGGGCTGCTGGGCACGCTGGGTAGCGTCGGCAAGTAAGGAGGACAGTCGCGCCTTTGCAGCCGGAGCGGGAGGCGCGGCCGTACAAAACACAACCGGCAATGCGGCACGCGGCGCGCGACACTCGATGTCGCGCGCCCGCATTAGAACGAAGACGAAAAGAAAGGCCTACGAGGAAGAACAATGAAATCCAGATTCGACACATGGATGATGCTGCTCGCCATCGCAGCAGCAGGCACGGCACAGGCACAGACGCGCGCAGCAGGCAACCCGCTCGATTCCCTCCCCCAGATCAACGCGCCGAAGAAAGGGCCGACCGTCACCGTGCAGGTCGCGCCGCAGGCACCGCAGTTGCAGGAGCTGCTGTCGCGGCACGTGACACCGACAACGTTCCAGGTCGAAGGCGTGAAGTCGGTGCCGTTCGACGAAATCTCGCGTCGCTTCACGCCCCTCGTCGGCAAGGACATCACGATCGGCGAGCTGATCGAAACCGCCAACGGCGTGACCAAGCTGTACCAGGATCGCGGCTATGCGCTGTCGTTCGCGTTCATTCCTGCGCAGACGTTCGAGAACGGCGTCGTGCGCGTCACGGTCGTCGAAGGCTACGTGGCGGACGTCAAGGTCACCGGCAAGCCCGGCGCGATGGAATCGAAGATCCGCGCGATCGCCGCGCACATCACGGCCGATCGCCCGCTGCGCCGCGCGACGTTCGAACGCTACGTGAACACCTTCGGCCTCCTGCCCGGCCTCACGGTGAAGGCCAACGTGCCGCCGCCGCAAACGACCGACGGTGCGACGACGCTCGAACTCGCCGTCGACCGCAAGGCATTCAACATCAGCACCGGCATCGATTTCAATCACCCGGGCGTCCAGGGGCTCATCACCGCAACGGAGAATGGCCTCACGTCGTTTGGCGAGCAATTGAGCATTTCCGCGCTGGTGCCGCCCGGACGCGACAAGCAGACCTACGTCGCATTCAGCGGCGCGGTGCCGGTCGGCAGCAGCGGCCTGGTCACGCGCCTCGACGCCAGCACGTATCGCGGCAAGCCGACCGACAACCCGGGCCTGCCGTCGACCGTCGAGCGCACGGTCAAGAACGAGAAGCTCGGTCTTTCGGCATCCTATCCATTGCTGCTGAATAACCAGCGCAGTCTGCTCGGCACCGTGTCGGGCTATGCGTCGCACAATGAAGACCGCTACCAGAACAAGATCACCGGCAACAGCATCGACACGCGCTCGCAGGTCCGCGTGCTGCAAATGCAGCTCGACTACACGAGCGTGTCGGCCAAGCAAGTCCAGAAACTCAGCGTCAACGTCGCGAAGGGCTTCAACATTCTCGGCGCGTCGAAATCGCAGGACATCACGATCGGCTCGAACACGACGTCGGTGGACAGCCCGATTTCGCTGACGTTCGTGCGCACCGGCGCGACCTTCACGCAGACCAACGAATGGCCGTTCAAGATCGGCACATCGGTCTCGCTGACCGGCCAGTACAGCCCCGATTCACTGCCGACGTCGGAACAGGTCTCGTTCGGTTCGACGCGCTATGCGCTCGGCTACCAGCCCGGCGAAACGTCGGGCGACTCGGGTTGGGGAATGTCGCTGGAGGTCAATCGCGGCTTCACGCCGGGCTGGACGTACATGAAGTCGATCACGCCGTACATCGCGTATGACATGGCACGCGTCTACCTGCATACGGGCACGCCGTCGCCGAGCCGCTTGTCGTCGGTCGCTATCGGCGTACGGTTTACGGACAGCCGCTACTACAGTCTCGACCTGAATATCGCGAAGCCGGTCGGCGATGCACCGGTTGAAAGCGCATCGCGCAGCCCGCGCGTGAATGCCGCGTTCTCATATCAGCTCAACTGATCGGTCACCAAACAGCCCGCGTCTCGCGAGCTGTTTGGAATAGAGTCCCCTCTATCAAACGCCGCGCGCGGTTTCACGTATTCTGACAAAGCTCGCAACATGCCACGCCCCATGCAGGCGGTCGTGCGGGCGAATCGAACACGACGTGAAACAAGGAGGAAGACAATGATTCAACTGACCCGCCCGTTGCGCGCACTGGCCGTCGCAAGTGCATTGCTCGCTTGCGCCGCCCCCACCTACGCCCAGACCGACAACCCCATCGGCATGTGGCAGACGATCGACGACAACACGCATCAGCCGAAGGCACTCGTGCAGATCGCCGACGACGGCGACGGTTCGCTGTCCGGCAAGGTCGTCAAGGGTCTCGGCGCCAACGACACGCCCGATCGTCGCTGCACCGCGTGCACGGACGAGCGCAAGGATCAGCTCATCAAAGGCATGACGATCATCAAGGCGATGAAGAAGGACGGCGACCACTGGGACGGCGGCAACATTCTCGACCCGGAAAACGGCAAGATCTACAAGTGCAAGATGTCGCTGGAAGACGGCGGCCAGAAGCTCGTCGTGCGCGGCTACATCGGCGTCTCGCTGCTTGGCCGATCGCAGACCTGGGTTCGCGCACAATAACTAACGCGACGCGCGTCGATACGCGCGACGCAATGAAAAATCGGCCTGCGATGTAGTCAGGCCGATTTTGTTTTGGTGCAGGCGTGAATGAAATCGAACGACTTCACGCTGCGTGCTTCAGCGTATCCGACGCATAGCTGCCCGGTGCACGATACACCGGCGCCGCGGCACCCCGCACCTCCGCCGCCTTCGATTGCGGGTGCTTGCGCATCCGCGTGGACAGTTCGTTGCACAGATTCACGCCTGCGTCGCCATACAGCTCGCGCATCACCTGCATCAACGTGCCGGTCTCGTGCCAGACCTTGAAGCGGCGATGACATGTCTGGTACGAAGGGTAACGACGCGGCATCGCTGACCAGGTCGCGCCGCTATAGATGACCCATAGAACGCCGTTCAGGACGGCGCGCGTATTGGCCAACGGTCGGCCGCGCAACTCGGTGCGGGGCTGCATTTCAGGCAGAAGCGGCACGACGCAGTGCCACTCGTGGTCGGTCAAATCGCGATACGGTGTCATGGATATCTCCAGCCTTAAGAACCATGACACAACGATATCGGCCGCCTTCAATGATGAATATAAGACAAGTCCGAAAATACCCGGGGATCGCGATAATTTGACCGGAATTGACGTTTGAAGCCTGTCATTTGTCGAAAACTACGATCACGTCAGCGAAGTATCGACAATGCGGCGCGGCGTTTCGAGATATTCCTTCGACTGCATCTCGACGATCCGCGATACCGTGCGCGCGAACTCGTTCGCCATCGGCCCCTCGATGTACAGTTGCTCCGCAGGCACCGCCGCGGACATCAGCAGCTTGACCTTGTGGTCGTACAGTACGTCGATGAGCCAGGTGAAGCGCCGCGCCTCCGATGCCATGCGTGGCGACATCTGCGGCACTTCGGACAGCACGATCGCGTGAAAACGGCTGGCCAGCTCGAGATAGTCGTTCTGCGAACGCGGGCCGCCGCAGAGCGTCGCGAAATCGAACCAGACGACCCCATCGGCCTTGCGCAACGCCTTCAGTTCGCGCTTCTCGATATGCAGGATCGGGCTTTCGTCCGGCACCGCCGCGAGCTTCGCGAATGCATGACGCAGTTCGCGATCGGCATCCGCGCCGAGCGGCGTGTGATACATCCGCACCTGCGCGAGCGTGCGCTGGCGATAGTCGACGCCCGCGTCGACGTTCAGCACGTCGAGCTTTTGCTTGATCAGCTCGATCGCCGGCAGCATGCGGTCGCGATGCAGGCCATCGGGATACAGGTCGTCGGGATCGTAGTTGGACGTCATCACGAACTGCACGCCGTTGTTGAACAGGCGATCGAGCAGCCGGTACAGGATCATCGCGTCCGCGATGTCCGATACGTGGAATTCGTCGAAGCAGATCAGCCGGTAGCGCTTCGCGATGCGTCGCGCGAGTTCGTCGAGCGGATCGGCCTGCCCTTTCAGCTCCTCGAGTTCGCGGTGCACTTCGCGCATGAATTCGTGGAAGTGCAGGCGCGTCTTGCGCTGCACGGGCACCACCGCGTAGAAGCTGTCCATCAGGAAGCTCTTGCCGCGGCCGACGCCGCCCCACATGTAGACACCACGCGGCAGGTCCGGATGATTGATGAGCTTCTTGAACGCGTTCGAGCGGCGCGCCTTGTAGTCGACCCACTCGTCGAAGCAGTGCTGCAAGCGATCGACGGCCGCGCGCTGCGCGGGATCGGACTGATAGCCGCGCGTGGTCAATTCGCGCGTGTAGTATTCGGTGACGTTCATCGGGCAAACCGGAAAAAACAAAGGCGAGCGGGAAACTCCCGCCCGCCTTCGTCATGAGGCGGCTGCGCCGGCCAAAGGCCGGCCGCCGCTATACCGCACTCAGCTGTTCAGCGAGCGCTTGTCGACGGCGAGCGCCGCTTCGCGCATCACTTCCGACATCGACGGGTGCGGATGGCAGATGCGGGCGATGTCTTCCGACGCCGCCTTGAACTCCATCGCCACCACGGCTTCGGCGATCAGGTCCGACGCGTTCGCCGCGATCACGTGCACGCCGAGCAGTTCGTCGGTCTTCGCGTCCGCGATCATCTTCACGAAACCGTCCGGCGCGTTCATGCCGAGCGCGCGACCGTTGATCGAGAACGGGAACTTGCCCGACTTGATCTCGCGGCCTTCGGCTTTCAGCTGCTGCTCCGTCTTGCCGACCCATGCGATTTCCGGGTACGTGTAGATCACCCACGGAATGCAGTTGTAGTCGATGTGCGGCTTCTGGCCGTCGATCACTTCCGCGACCAGCACGCCTTCGTCTTCCGCCTTGTGCGCGAGCATCGGGCCGCGCACCACGTCGCCGATCGCGTAGACGTTCGGCACGGCCGTACGGCAGTGGTCGTCCACGTCGATGAAGCCGCGCTCGTTCGCCTTCAGGCCGATTGCCTCGAGGCCGAGGTTGTCGGTGTTCGGCACGCGGCCGACCGACACGATCAGGCGGTCGGCGTCGAGCGTCTGCGCGTTGCCGTCCTTGTCCGTGTAAGCGATCGACACGCCATCTGCGGTCGTCTTCACGTCACCGATCTTCACGCCGAGATGGATGTCGAGGCCCTGCTTCTTGAACAGCTTGGCCGCTTCCTTCGCGAGCGCTTCGTCGGCTGCGCCGAGGAACGCCGGCAGCGCTTCGAGCACCGTCACTTCGGAACCCAGGCGACGCCACACCGAGCCGAGCTCGAGGCCGATCACGCCTGCGCCGATCACGGCGAGCTTCTTCGGTACCGACTCGAACGTCAGTGCACCTTCGTTGTCCGACACGATCTTGTTGTCGACCGGGACGTTCGGCAGGTGACGCGCCTTCGAGCCCGTCGCGATGATCACGTTCTTCGCGGTGACGACTTCGGTTTCACCTTCGCCGCTCACTTCGATCTGCACGCCGGCGTCGGTCTTGCCGGTGAACTTGCCATGGCCCTTCAGCCAGGTGATCTTGTTCTTCTTGAACAGGAACTCGATCCCGCTCGTCATCTTCTCGACGATCGCGTCCTTGCGGCCGAGCATCTTCGCGACGTCGATCTTCACGCCGTCGACCGTGATGCCGTGGTCGGCCAGGTGATGCGACGTGTTCTCGAACTCTTCCGACGACGCGAGCAGCGCCTTCGACGGAATGCAGCCGACGTTCAGGCAGGTGCCGCCGAGCTTCAGCGCGCCGGCCGGGTTCTTCCACTTCTCGATACAGGCAACGGTCTTGCCGAGCTGCGCGGCGCGAATCGCGGCGATGTAGCCACCGGGGCCGGCGCCGATCACGACGACGTCAAATTCCTTGGACATGACAATCCTTTCTACTTGTACGTCCGCGCGCTCGCGCGGTGGCGCGAGCGTGCGGAGCGGGTCAATGCAGTGAGACTCGGCTTACAGATCGAGCAGCAGGCGTGCCGGATCTTCCAGCGCATCCTTCATCGCGACGAGCGACAGCACGGCTTCGCGGCCGTCGATGATCCGGTGGTCGTACGACAGTGCCAGGTAGTTGATCGGACGGATCACGATCTGGCCGTTTTCGACAACCGGGCGCTCCTTCGTCGCATGCACGCCGAGGATGGCCGACTGCGGCGGGTTGATGATCGGGGTCGACAGCATCGAGCCGAACACGCCGCCGTTCGAGATCGAGAACGTACCGCCCGTCATTTCCTCGATCGACAGCTTGCCGTCCTTCGCCTTCTGACCGAATTCGGCAATCTTCTTCTCGATCTCGGCGAGGCTCAGTTGATCCGCATTGCGCAGGATCGGCACGACCAGGCCACGCGGCGAACCGACCGCGATACCGATGTCGAAGTAGCCGTGATAGACGATGTCGTTACCGTCGATCGACGCGTTCACCAGCGGGAACTTCTTCAGCGCGTGCACGGCCGCCTTCACGAAGAACGACATGAAGCCGAGCTTCACGCCATGTTCCTTCTCGAACTTGTCCTTGTACTTGTTACGCAGTTCCATGACCGGAGCCATGTTCACTTCGTTGAACGTCGTCAGGATCGCGTTGGTCTGCTGCGACTCGAGCAGGCGCTCGGCGATACGCGCACGCAGGCGCGACATCGGCACGCGCTGTTCCGGACGGTCGTTCAGCCACGTCGCTGCCGACGCCGGCACCTTCACCTCCGGCAGTGCCGGCTTCGCAGCGGCGGTCTTCGCCGGTGCAGCGGCCGGAGCCGCCTTCGGTGCGCTGCCTGCGGCCAGCGCGTCGCCCTTCGTGACGCGGCCGTCGCGGCCCGAACCTGCGACGTCGCCTGCCGACAGGCCCTTCTCGGCCAGCAGCTTCGACGCGGCCGGCGATGCGGCGGCCGAACTCGATGCAACGGCGGCGGCCGGCTGGGCTGCCGGTGCGGCTGCGGCCGGTGCTGCTGCCGGCTGCACTTCGGCAGCGCCTGCCGCGGCTTCGGCAGCACCTGCCTTCGCCTCGGTGTCGATCGTCGCGATGATCTGTTCGGCGACCACGGTGTCACCGTCGTTCTGCAGCACTTGCGCGAGCACGCCCGCGGCCGGTGCCGGCACTTCGAGCACGACCTTGTCGGTCTCGAGTTCGATCAGGATTTCGTCTTGCGCGACTGCTTCGCCCGGCTTCTTCTTCCACTGCAGCATGGTGGCTTCCGAAACCGACTCCGAAAGCTGGGGGACTTTGACTTCTACGATAGCCATGTGATTTTCCTGGATGCTTAATCTGGGTAATGACGAGGTTCGTGCGATTCCTTCGGCCGGCGCGGCGCGCGACGCGCCCGGCGGGCCAAAAGAGACGGGAAAGCGCAGCGCGCCTTCCCGTTTCGCTTCCGTCGGTTATTTCGCGATCGATGCGCTCTTCAGGCGGCCGAACGCACCTTCGATCAGTGCCTTCTGCTGCTCGTAGTGCTTCGCGTAGTAGCCAACCGCCGGCGAGGCCGAAGCCGGACGGCCGCTGTATGCCAGCTTCTGCCCTTCCTTCATGCCTTCCTTCAGGTGGTGCTCGACGTAGAACCAGGGGCCCTGGTTCTGCGGCTCGTCCTGCACCCAGACCACTTCAGTCGCGTTCTCGTACTTCTTCATTTCGGTTTCGAACTGCTTGTGCGCGAACGGATACAGCTGCTCGATACGGATGATCGCGACGTCGTTCGCCTTCGCTTCGCGGCGATGTGCGACGAGGTCGTAATACACGCGACCCGAGCATGCCAGCACGCGCTTGACCTTCTTCGCGTCGATGCCGCCGTCGGTTTCGCCCAGCACCGGCTGGAACGAACCCTTCGCGAGTTCCGACAGATCCGACACCGCTTCCTTGTGGCGCAGCAGCGACTTCGGCGTTGCGACGATCAGCGGCTTGCGGAACAGACGGATCATCTGGCGACGCAGCAGGTGGAAAATCTGCGCCGGAGTCGTCGGCTGAACGACCTGCATGTTGTGATCGGCACACAGTTGCAGGAAACGCTCGATACGGGTCGACGAGTGTTCCGGACCCTGGCCTTCGTAGCCGTGCGGCAGCAGCATCGTCAGACCCGACACGCGGCCCCACTTCACTTCACCCGACGAAATGAACTGGTCGATCACGACCTGCGCGCCGTTGACGAAGTCGCCGAACTGGGCTTCCCACAGCACGAGCGTGTTCGGCTCGGCGGTCGAGTAACCGTATTCGAAGCCCAGCACCGCTTCTTCCGACAGCACCGAGTCGATCACCGTGAACTTCGCCTGACCTTCGGCGATGTTCTGCAGCGGCACGTACGTGCCGTCGTTCCAGCGCTCGCGGTTCTGGTCGTGCAGCACCGCGTGACGGTGCGTGAACGTACCGCGGCCCGAGTCCTGGCCCGTCAGGCGCACCGAGTAGCCCGATGCGACGAGCGACGCGAATGCGAGGTGTTCGCCCATGCCCCAGTCGAGCGGCTGGTCGCCGCGCGCCATGTTGCGGCGGTCGTTGATCACGCGCTCGACGAGCGGGTGAACCTTGAAGTTTTCCGGGACCGTCGTGATGCGTTCGCCGAGGCGCTTCAGTTCGGCGAGCGGCACGGCCGTATCGGCTGCGTCCGTCCACTTGCGGTTCAGGAACGGAACCCAGTCGACCGCGTACTTGCTCTTGTAGTTCGACAGGACCGGATCAACGGTGTGGTGGCCGTCGTCCATCGCCTTGCGGTACGCCTTCACGTAGTTGTCGGCGTCTTCCGCGGTGATCACGCCCTGCTGCACGAGCTTCTCGGCGTACAGCGCACGGGTGCCCGGGTGCTGCGCGATCTTCTTGTACATCAGCGGCTGCGTGACCGCCGGCGTGTCCTGCTCGTTGTGACCCAGCTTGCGGAAGCAGACGATGTCGATCACGACATCCTTGTGGAACTGCATCCGGTAGTCGATCGCGATCTGGATCGCGAGCACGACGGCTTCCGGATCATCGCCGTTCACGTGCAGCACCGGCGCCTCGATCATCTTGACCACGTCGGTACAGTACAGCGTCGAGCGCGCGTCGCGCGGGTCGGACGTCGTGAAGCCGATCTGGTTGTTGATGACGATGTGCAGCGTGCCGTGCGTGCCGTAACCGCGCGTCTGCGCGAGGTTCAGCGTTTCCATCACGACGCCCTGGCCGGCGAAGGCCGCGTCGCCGTGGATCTGCACCGGCAGCACTTGCAGGCCGTCTTCGTCGCCGCGACGGTCCATCCGCGCCTTCGCGGAACCTTCGACCACCGGGTTCACGATTTCGAGGTGCGACGGGTTGAACGCGAGCGACAGGTGGACCGGGCCGCCTTCGGTCGACACGTCCGACGAGAAGCCCTTGTGATACTTCACGTCACCGGCCGGCAGGTCATCGACGTGCTTGCCTTCGAATTCGGCGAACAGGTCGGCCGGCATCTTGCCCAGCGTGTTGACCAGCACGTTCAGACGGCCGCGGTGCGCCATGCCGATGATGATTTCCTGCACGCCGGTCTTGCCTGCGTGCTGGACGACTTCGTCCATCGCCGCGATGAAGCTTTCGCCGCCTTCGAGCGAGAAGCGCTTCTGGCCGACGTACTTGGTGTGCAGATAGCGCTCGAGGCCTTCCGCTGCCGTCAGGCGATTCAGGATGTGCTTCTTCTTCTCGACCGAGAAGGCAGGCGTCGCGCGGGTCGATTCCAGGCGCTCCTGCCACCAGCGCTTCTGCTCCGGATCGCTGATGTACATGTACTCGGCGCCGATCGTGCCGCAGTACGTGTCACGCAAGCCCTTGACGATGTCGCGCAGCGAAGCCTGGTCGAAACCGAAATACAGGTTGCTTGCGCTGTACGTCTGGTCGAGGTCGCCTTCGGAGAAGTCGTAGAACGCGGGTTCGAGTTCGGGGATGGCGGGACGTTCGCGACGCTTCAGCGGATCCAGATTGGCCCATTGCGAGCCGAGGAAGCGATAGGCGCTGATGAGGGACTGGACGTGGACCTGCTTGCGCGCGGTCGCCAGATTGCTGGTGCTTTCGCGCGGGATGAAGGCATTGGCCTTCGCACGCTCGGCAAAGGATTCGACGATCGGAAAATGAGCGACGTCATTGGCAGTCGAGCCGTCGGTTGCAGGCACGTTCTGCAGCGCGTCGAAATACTCTCGCCAGTTCTCCGGCACCGATGCCGGATTGTTGAGGTATGCATCGTACAGTTCTTCAACGTACGAAGCATTGCCGCCGAACAGATAGGAGTTCAGCTGAAACTGCTTCATTACATCTGACATTTTACGCTCACCTTTCTTCGAGCTTCTCGAGAAATAGCGGGTTACTCAACCTTCCGCGACACGGCCTGACCGTTTAGCGGATTGCGAATCAAGTCTTGCTTGGAAGGACCTAAAACTTGCGTGCGCGCAGCATATCACAGAACCGATACCGAAGTTCACGACGACAGGTGCCCGAAAGCACCGCACGACGGGGTTTTGCCGGATTGCCACGGCCCTTGGGAACAGTGTTTTGCAACCACCCCGGTTGCGCATCGCGCGGATGCAAAAAAGGCCGCCCGAAGGCAGCCTTTTCCATCATGCATGGGAACGGTCGATGCTTAGTCGACTGCGCCTTCACGGCTCGCACGGCGACGCTCGTGCTCCTTCAGGAAGCGCTTGCGCAGGCGGATCGACTGCGGCGTCACTTCGACGAGCTCGTCGTCGTCGATGAATTCGACCGCGTATTCGAGCGACATCTGGACCGGCGGCACGAGACGCACGGCTTCGTCGGTACCCGACGCGCGCACGTTGGTCAGCTGCTTGCCCTTGATCGGGTTCACGACGAGGTCGTTGTCGCGGCTGTGGATGCCGATGATCATGCCCTCATACAGCGCGTCGCCCGGCTTCACGAACATGCGGCCGCGATCCTGCAGCTTCCACAGCGCGTACGCCACTGCCGCGCCGTCGTCCTGCGAGATCAGCACGCCGTTGCGACGCTCGAAGACCGAGCCGTCCTTGACCGGTGCGTACGAGTCGAAGATGTGGCTCATCAGGCCCGTGCCGCGCGTGAGCGTCAGGAATTCGCTCTGGAAGCCGATCAGGCCACGCGCCGAGATCTTGTATTCCAGACGCGTGCGGCCGCGGCCGTCCGACGCCATGTCGAGCATTTCGCCCTTGCGGCGGCCCAGCTCTTCCATCACGCCGCCCTGGTGCTCGTCCTCGACGTCGACGGTCAGCAACTCGTACGGCTCGTGCCGCACGCCGTCGATTTCCTGCATTACGACGCGCGGACGCGACACGGCCAGCTCATAGCCTTCACGGCGCATGTTTTCGACGAGAATCGTCAGGTGCAGTTCGCCGCGGCCCGAGACTTCGAACACCGTTTCGTCGCCCGTGTCCTTCACGCGCAGCGCGACGTTGTGGTTCAGTTCCTTCATCAGGCGATCGCGGATCTGGCGGCTCGTCACGAACTTGCCTTCGCGGCCGGCCAGCGGCGACGAGTTGACGAGGAAGTTCATCGTCAGCGTCGGCTCGTCGACGGTGATCATCGGCAGTGCTTCCGGCGTATCCACCGCGCAGATCGTTGCGCCGATGCCGACATCTTCAATACCGTTGATCAGCACGATGTCGCCTGCTTCGGCCGAGTCGACCTGCACGCGCTCGAGGCCCGTGAACGACAGCACCTGGTTGATCTTGCGGTTCAGCACATCGCCTTCCGGGCCGAAGCGCATCACGACCGGCTGACCCGGCTTGATGCGGCCGCGCGTGATGCGGCCGACGCCGATCCGGCCAACGTACGTCGAATAGTCGAGCGACGTGATCTGCAGCTGCAGCGGCGCGTCCGGATCGGCCGGACGGACCGGCACGTGCTGGAGGACCGCCTCGAACAGCGGGCGCATGTCGCCTTCGCGCGCCGCCGGGTCGAGCGACGCATAGCCGTTCAGGCCCGATGCGTAGACGATCGGGAAGTCGAGTTGCTCCTCGGTCGCGCCCAGCTTGTCGAACAGGTCGAAGGTCTGGTTGATGACCCAGTCGATCCGCGCACCCGGACGATCGATCTTGTTGACGATGACGATCGGCTTCAGGCCGAGCGCGAGCGCCTTCTTCGTGACGAAGCGGGTCTGCGGCATCGGGCCTTCGACCGCGTCGACGAGCAGCAGCACCGAGTCGACCATCGACAGCACGCGCTCCACTTCGCCGCCGAAGTCCGCGTGCCCCGGGGTGTCGACGATGTTGATGTGCGTGCCTTCATATTCGACCGCACAGTTCTTCGCGAGAATCGTGATCCCGCGCTCTTTTTCGATGTCGTTCGAGTCCATCACCCGTTCGGCAATCTGCTGGTTCTCGCGGAAGGTGCCGGACTGGCGGAGCAGTTGGTCGACGAGCGTGGTCTTGCCGTGGTCGACGTGGGCGATGATGGCGATATTGCGAAGGGCGCGGGTCATAGAAACCTGGAAATTCGTTGAACGCGCAAACGCGCACGCTCGTCAGTCACCGGGACACGTGCGCGCGCGTTGCAGCTTGGAAACCACAAATTATAGCACGTGAGCGTGGCGGGAGCCGGACTGTTCGTTGCAGCGCAACAAACGGCCCCGCCCTGCCGTCGTCTAAACCCGGTCAACCCGGCATGCCGACACGCCGAAGACCCTGACGTCGACAAGGGGATTTTGGGGCACGGAGCGCGCCCTCGCCCGTTCGATTAACATTTGCCGCGGCAAACAATTGTGCCTATACTGCTGCCTAGTCAACTATTGCAGCCTCAGGGTTTTATGTCGGATTCTCCTTCCCAATCGCCTGTTTCGCCGCTGTCCTCGTATCAGATGAACGACAGCGTCGGTTATCTGATGTCGCGCGTGAAATCAGTGATGACCAACCTCGTCACCCAGCGCACGCAGGAGGAGCTCGGCATCACGGGCACGCAGGCGAGCATGCTGTTCATGATCGCGGTCGGCAAATGCTCGACGGCCGCCGAGCTTGCGCGGGAATACGGGATCGACGCGAGCGCGGTCACGCGCCTGCTCGATCGCGTCGAGAAGCGCGGCCTGCTGTCCCGCGTGCGCAGCATCGAGGATCGGCGGGTCGTGCGGCTCGAGCTGACCGACGAAGGCCGCGCGCTGGCCGAGCGGTTGCCGCCGGTGTTCCGCAGCGTGCTCGACGAGCTGCTGGGCGGGTTTACGCCGGAAGAAGTCGGATTCCTCAAGAGCATGCTGCGCCGCATTCTCAGCAACTATTGCGAGACCGCCGGCGGTAGCGTGCCGCAATAGTTGCCATAACAATTACTTTTGACAGATTAATGTAAGGAAATCCTTGCAGTGTCCATCATTCATTCCGAGTCAGGGAACAGCGCGATGAAATCCTCCCCGTTGTCCGTGCGCGCCGGGTCGTGCCGCGCCGCCGTCGCCGCCGCGCTTGCCGCGCTGGCGCTGGCGGGCTGCGCAAACTACATCGGCATCAAGAGCGACAAGCAGATCGCTCCCGCGTCGCAATTCGAAGCCACCCAGAGCCTGCCGGCCCAGGGCGGCCAGTGGCCGGCGCTCGACTGGGCAAACCAGTTCGGCGATCCGCAGTTGCCGAAGCTGATCGACGAGGCGCTCCAGGGCAACCCGTCGATCGCGCAGGCGCAGGCGCGCATCGCGAAAGCCTCGTCGTACATCGAATCGTCGCGCTCGAACCTGATGCCGAAGGCCGAAGCCAGCTACTCGTGGACGCGCGAGCTGTATTCGTCGAACGCGCTGTTCCCGCCCCCGTACGGCGGCCAGTGGTACAGCGAGAACAACGCGCTCGCGAGCGCGTCGTGGGATCTCGACCTGTGGGGCAAGAATCGCGAGCGCTTGCACACGGCCGTGTCGCAGGAAAAGGCCGCCGAAGCCGACATGCAGCAGGCGCGCATCACGCTCGCGGCGTCGGTCGCCCGCACCTACAACTCGCTCGCGCAACTGTATGCGCTGCGCGACATCGCGCAACGCGAGATCACCAACCGCCAGACGGTCGGCAAGATCACCGACGGCCGCGTGTCGGCCGGCCTCGACACCAACGTGGAACGCCAGACCGCGCGCGGCAATATCGCGACGACCCAGGCGTCGCTGTCCGACCTCGACGGCCAGATCACGACCGTGCGCTACCAGCTCGCTGCGCTGCTCGGCAAGGGTCCGGACCGCGGGCTGCAGATCGCCGCGCCGGTGATGAGCCCGGCCGGCGACGTCGCGCTGCCCGGCAACCTGCCGGCCGACCTCGTGGCGCGGCGCCCCGACATCGTCGCCGCGCGCTGGCAGGTCGAGGCCGCGATGCACGACGTGAAGGAAGCGAAGGCCGAGTTCTTCCCGGACGTGAACCTCGCGGCCGGCTTCGGCTTCGATGCGTTCGGCTGGGGCAAATTCCTGAATTTCGCGAGCCGCCAGGCGCAGTTCGGCCCGGCCATCCACCTGCCGATCTTCGATGCCGGCGCGTTGCGCGCGCAGCTCAAGGGCCGCTATGCGGACTTCGACCTGTCGGTCGCGAACTACAACCAGACGCTGATCAACGCGCTGAACGACGTCGCGACGCAGGTCGCGTCGATCCGCGCGGTCGATCGCCAGATGGACGACGCGCAGCGTGCGCTCGACGCGTCGACGCGTGCGTACGATCTCGCCGTGATCCGCTACAAGGCCGGCCTGTCGCCCCAGCTCCAGGTGCTGACCGCGGACAGCAACCGCCTCGCATCGGAACAGACGGTGACCAACCTGAAGATGCGCCGGCGCGACATGCAGCTCGCGCTGATCAAGGCGCTCGGCGGCGGGTTCGACGCGACCGGCACGCGGCTCGCCGCGCCCGACGCCGACAAGCCGACGAAACAGGCCGCCAACTGATCCGGCGCCACCACTACGCAGACACTCGAAATAACGGACGGAGAAAATCGCCATGAGCGACCCTCAACAAAACGCCGCCAGCGCACAGCCGCAGAACAACGGGAAGCGCAAACGGATGATGACGCTGCTGATCGCGGTCATCGTGATCGCGGCCATCGCGTACGGCCTGTACTACTTCCTCGTCGCGCGCTTCCATGAAGAGACCGACGACGCGTACGTGAACGGCAACGTCGTGCAGATCACGCCGCAGATCACGGGTACCGTGATCGCCGTGAAGGCCGACGATACGCAGACGGTCAAGGCCGGCGACCCGCTGGTCGTGCTCGATCCGGCCGACTCGCAGGTCGCGCTGCAGCAGGCCGAGGCGAACCTCGCGCAGACGGTGCGCCAGGTGCGCGGCCTGTTCGTCAACGACGATCAGTACCGTGCGCAAGTCGCGCTGCGCCAGTCCGACCTGTCGAAGGCGCAGGACGACCTGCGCCGCCGGGTGGCCGTCGCGCAGACGGGCGCCGTGTCGCAGGAAGAAATCTCCCACGCACGCGACGCGGTGCGCGCCGCCCAGGCGTCGGTCGACGCGGCGCAACAGCAGCTCGCATCGAACCGCGCGCTGACCGCGAACACGACGATCGCGTCGCATCCGAACGTGATGGCTGCTGCTGCGAAGGTTCGCGACGCGTACCTCGCGAACGCACGTAACGTGCTGCCCGCGCCGGTCACCGGCTATGTCGCGAAGCGCTCGGTGCAGGTCGGCCAGCGCGTGTCGCCGGGCAACCCGCTGATGTCGGTCGTGCCGCTGAATGCGGTGTGGGTCGATGCGAACTTCAAGGAAGTCCAGCTCAAGCACATGCGCATCGGCCAGCCGGTCGAGCTGACGGCCGACATCTATGGCTCGTCAGCCGTCTACCACGGCAAGGTCGTCGGCTTCTCGGCCGGGACGGGCTCGGCGTTCTCGCTGCTGCCGGCGCAGAACGCGACGGGCAACTGGATCAAGGTCGTGCAGCGCCTGCCGGTGCGTATCGAGATCGACCCGAAGGAGCTCGAGAAGCATCCGCTGCGCATCGGCCTGTCGATGCAGGTCGACGTCGACATCAAGGACGAGCGCGGCGACCAGCTCGCCAACGCGCAGAACACCGTCTACGAGACCAACGTGTTCGCGAAGTACGGCGATGAAGCCGACGCCGAGATCGCACGCATCGTCGCCGAGAACGCCGGCGGCAACGCAGCGGCGCCGGCCGCGGCTGCAGCGAAATCGAGCGGCGCCGCCAAGATGATGTAACGACTCCGACTCCGGAAAAACTACCGACATGGCACAGGCTCCAGTCTCCCACCCGCCCTTGCAGGGCGGGCAACTCGTGCTCGGGACGATCGCGGTATCGCTCGCGGTGTTCATGAACGTGCTCGACACGTCCATCGCGAACGTCGCGATCCCGACCATCTCGGGCGACCTCGGCGTATCGTCCGACCAGGGTACGTGGGTCATCACGTCGTTCGCGGTCGCGAACGCGATCTCCGTGCCGCTGACGGGCTGGCTGACCGATCGCTTCGGACAGGTTCGCCTGTTCATCGCGTCGATCATCCTGTTCGTCATCTCGTCGTGGATGTGCGGGCTGGCGCCGAGCCTGCCGTTCCTGCTCGCGTCGCGCGTGCTCCAGGGCGCGGTCGCGGGGCCGATGATTCCGCTGTCGCAATCGCTGCTGCTGTCGAGCTACCCGCGCGCGAAGGCGCCGATGGCGCTCGCGCTGTGGTCGATGACGACGCTGATCGCACCGGTCGCGGGCCCGATCCTCGGTGGCTGGATCTCGGACAACTATTCGTGGCCGTGGATCTTCTACGTGAACATCCCGGTCGGCATCGCCGCCGCGCTGGCCACGTGGTCGATCTATCGCACGCGCGAATCGACGGTGCGCCGCGCGCCGATCGATGGCGTCGGCCTCGCGCTGCTCGTGCTTTGGGTCGGTTCGCTGCAGATCATGCTCGACAAGGGCAAGGATCTCGACTGGTTCGCGTCGACGACGATCATCGCGCTCGCGCTGATCGCGATCATCTCGTTCGCGTTCTTCGTGATCTGGGAGCTGACGGCCGAACATCCAGTCGTCGACCTGTCGCTGTTCCGCATGCGCAATTTCACGGGCGGCACGATCGCGCTCGCGGTCGGCTACGGGCTCTACTTCGGCAACCTCGTGCTGCTGCCGCTGTGGCTGCAGACCCAGATTGGCTACACGGCCACCGATGCGGGCCTCGTGATGGCGCCCGTCGGGCTGTTCGCGATCCTGCTGTCGCCGCTGACCGGCAAGTTCCTGCCGCGCACGGACCCGCGCTACATCGCGACCGCCGCGTTCCTGACGTTCGCGCTGTGCTTCTGGATGCGCTCGCGCTACACGACCGGGGTCGACGAGTGGTCACTGACGCTGCCGACGCTCGTGCAAGGCATCGCGATGGCCGGCTTCTTCATCCCGCTCGTGTCGATCACGCTGTCCGGCCTGCCCGGCCATCGCATTCCCGCGGCATCGGGCTTGTCGAACTTCGTGCGGATCATGTGCGGCGGCATCGGCACGTCGATCTTCCAGACCGCGTGGGATCACCGGAACAACTTCCACCACGCGCAACTCGTCGAGCAGGCCAATCCATATAATCCGACGTTCAACCAGGCCGTCACGCAGATGGGCAACCTCGGGCTGACGCAGAACCAGGCGCATGGCCTCATCAACAACATGGCCACGCAGCAGGCCGCGCAGCTGGGCGTGAACGATCTGTTCTATATCTCGGCGGCGATCTTCGTGCTGCTGATCGGACTGATCTGGATCACGAAGCCCGAACGCGCGGGCGGCGGCGATGCGGGTGCGGCGGCGTCGGCTGCACACTGAGCACCGCGCTCGAACGAGCGCGCCAAACAAAATAGCCCGGTCGACTCCGACCGGGCTATTTTTTCATTCCGACGGCGCTGGCGCGCCGCGCATCATGCAGCCGTCACGACCAGGCGTTCGGGTGCGAGCACGCCGTTGGCCTTGCGCGCCACGCCGAGCAGCCGCGCCGCATCGTACACGCGCACACGCTCGCCCTCCGCCGCATCGATCGGATCGAGCGCCGACAGCGGCAAGCGCTGACCATGCAGGAAGCGCTTCGCGCCGGCTTCGTCCAGACGCACCAGCGGAAACGTCGACAGCAGCGCGTCGACCGGCTGAAGCCACGCATCGCGCGCCGCTTCGTCCGCGTCGGACAGCGCGTCGAGCGTCACCGCATGCTCGAGCGTCAGTGCACCGACACCCGTGCGACGCAACATCGTCAGATGGGCGCCGCAACCGAGCGCTTCGCCGATATCTTCGGCCAGCGTACGCACATACGTGCCCTTGCTGCAGGTCACGCGAAACGTCACGTCCGGCAGCTCGCAGGCCAGCAGGTCGAGTGCATGAATCGTCACGTTGCGGCCTTCCCGTTCGACGGTCTGGCCCGCGCGCGCATATTCGTACAGCGGCTTGCCGTCACGCTTGAGCGCCGAATACATCGGCGGCACCTGCACGATCTCGCCGGTAAAGCGTGCGAGTGCGGCTTCCACCGCCGCCCGGTCGCATTCGACGGCGCGTGTGTCGAGCACGTCGCCTTCCGCGTCGCCGGTGGTCGTGCGTACGCCTAGACGCATCGTCGCTTCGTAGGTCTTGTCCGCTTCCAGCAAGTCCTGCGAGAACTTCGTCGCCTCGCCAAAGCACAGCGGCAACAGGCCCGAGGCCAGCGGATCGAGCGTGCCGGTGTGACCGGCTTTCTTCGCGAGAAGCAGGCGCTTCGCGCGAATCAGGGCGTCGTTGCTCGACAGACCAACCGGCTTGTCGAGCAGGAGGACGCCGTCCAGCGCGCGCCGAGGCACGCGCGGACGCTGGGGGGCTGCAGTCTTCATAGGGCGCGCGCGCTCAATCGTCCTTCGCAGGCGCGTCGGCTTCGTCGTCGTCCTTCGCGCGCGTCGAGTTGGCCTCCTTGATCAGGCGCGACATTTCCACGGCCTTCTCGATCGTCTGGTCGTAATGGAAATGCAGCGTCGGCACCGTATGAATGTGCAGGCGTTTGAACAGCAGGTTGTGAAGGTGACCCGACGCGTGGTTCAGCGCTTCCTGCGTCTTGTCCGGATCGCCGGTGAGCGCCGTGAAATAGATCTTCGCGTGCGCGTAGTCCGGCGTGAGCTCCACACTCTGGATGGTCACGATACCGATGCGCGGGTCTTTGACCTCGCGCATGATGAGTTCGGACAGATCGCGCTGAATCTGGTCGGCAATCTGAACGTTGCGATTGGGGGAAGTACGTTTCCTGGACATGATCGATCCCTGATTCGTTTATCAGGATAATGCGGCCGCCTTCTGGCACGCCGCCATGAAAATGGGCGGGACAGGCCCACAAGCCTGCCCCGCCCACGAGCCGATACGCGACAATTACAGCGTACGCGCGACTTCGGTCACTTCGAAGACTTCGAACTGGTCGCCTTCGATGACGTCGTTGAAGTTCTTCACCGACATACCGCACTCGAAGCCTTGCTTCACTTCCTTCACGTCGTCCTTGAAGCGCTTCAGCGATTCGAGTTCACCCGTGAAGATCACGACGTTGTTGCGCAGTACGCGCACCGACGACGAGCGCTTGACGATACCGTCCGTGACCATACAGCCGGCGACCGTGCCGATCTTCGGCACCTTGAACACCTGGCGCACCTCGACCATACCGGTGATGACTTCGCGCTTCTCCGGCGCCAGCATGCCCGACATCGCGGCCTTCACCTCATCCACTGCGTCGTAGATGATGTTGTAGTAGCGGATGTCGATACCGTTCGCTTCGGCCAGCTTGCGCGCCTGTGCATCCGCACGCGTGTTGAAGCCGATGATGACCGCCTTCGATGCCGTCGCGAGGTTGACGTCGTTTTCGCTGATGCCACCCACCGCGCTGTGCACGATCTGCACGCGCACTTCGTCGGTCGACAGCTTGAGCAGCGACTGCACGAGCGCTTCCTGCGAGCCCTGCACGTCCGCCTTGATGATGAGCGGCAGGTTCTGCACTTCGCCTTCGCCCATCTGCTCGAGCATGCTTTCCAGCTTCGCGGCCTGCTGCTTCGCCAGCTTGACGTCGCGGAACTTGCCCTGGCGGAACAGCGCGATTTCGCGCGCCTTGCGCTCGTCCGGCAGCACGATCACTTCCTCACCGGCACCCGGCACTTCCGACAGACCCTGGATTTCGACCGGGATCGACGGGCCGGCTTCCTTCGTCGGCTTGCCGTTCTCGTCGAGCATCGCACGCACGCGGCCATAAGCCGAGCCTGCGAGCACGACGTCGCCGCGGTTCAGCGTACCCGACTGCACCAGGATCGTCGCGACCGGGCCCTTGCCCTTGTCCAGCTTCGCTTCGATCACGATGCCCTTGGCCGGCGCCTCGATCGGTGCCTTCAGTTCCAGCACTTCGGCCTGCAGCAGCACGTTCTCGAGCAGGTCGTCGATACCGACGCCCGTCTTGGCCGACACCGGCACGAACGGCGAATCGCCACCGTATTCTTCCGGCACGACGCCTTCCGCGACCAGTTCCTGCTTGACGCGGTCCAGGTTCGCTTCCGGCTTGTCGATCTTGTTGATCGCCACGACGATCGGCACGCCACCCGCCTTCGCGTGAGCGATGGCTTCCTTCGTCTGCGGCATCACGCCGTCGTCGGCAGCCACCACCAGCACCACGATGTCGGTCGCCTTCGCGCCACGTGCACGCATTGCCGTGAACGCTTCGTGACCCGGCGTATCGAGGAACGTGATGACGCCGCGCGGCGTTTCGACGTGGTATGCGCCGATGTGCTGCGTAATGCCGCCCGCTTCGCCCGCTGCAACCTTCGCGCGGCGGATGTGGTCGAGCAGCGAGGTCTTGCCGTGGTCGACGTGGCCCATCACGGTGACGACCGGCGGACGCGGCAGTTGCTCCGCATCGGTGGTGGTCTCGCCTTCGACCAGCAGCGCTTCCGGATCGTCCAGCTTCGCGGCAACCGCGCGGTGGCCCAGTTCCTCGACGACGATCATCGCCGTTTCCTGGTCCAGCACCTGGTTGATCGTGACCATCTGGCCCATCTTCATCATCACCTTGATGACTTCCGAGGCCTTGATCGACATCTTGTGCGCGAGATCGGCAACCGAGACGGTTTCCGGCACGTGCACTTCACGCACGATCGGTTCGGTCGGTGCCTGGAACGTCGATGCGCTGTCCTGGTGACGGCCACGACCCTTCGGGCCGCCGCGCCAGCCACGGTCGACGCCGCCGCTCGAATCGCCGCGCGTCTTGATGCCGCGGCGCTTGGCTGCGTCGTCCTGCCAGCCGCCCTTGCCGCCACCCGGCTTCTTGTTGCGGTCGCCCGCACCTGCCGGTGCCTGCGTCGTCGCCGGCGCTGCGCCGGCCGGCTTCTTCACCGCCGGACGTGCCGTGCTTGCGCCCGCCGGCTTTGCCGGCTTGTGCAGCGTGCCCTTCGCTTCGACCGGCTTCGGCGGTTCCACCGGCTTCGGCGGCTCGACTGCCTTGACCATGGCCTTGCGCGGCGTGTTCATCATTTCGCGGATCGCGCGCGCTTCGGCCTCGGCCGCCTCGCGACGCTTGCGAATCTCTTCCTGCTCGGCGCGCGTCTTGTCCGCCGCCTCGCGGGCAGCGTCCTCGGCCTTCTTCGCCGCTTCGCGCTGGGCCGCACGTTCGGCGGCCGCGCGTGCTTCGTCCTGCGCGGACTGCGCACCGGCTGATTCCTGCTGAGCCTCGGCGGCCTGCTGGGCAGCAGCCTGCTGCTGTGCCGCTACGGCTTCGGCCGTGGCACGCTTCGCCGCCGCTTCTTCCTCGGCACGACGGCGCTCGGCTTCGGCCGCTTCCTCACGGGCGCGGCGCTCGGCTTCCTCGCGCTCGAGGCGCTCCTGGCGCTCGCGCAGTTCCTGCGCCTGCTTCTCGAGCAGCTCGGCCTCGCGGCGCGCTTCTTCCTCGCGACGCTTCAGTTCTGCATCGTCGTCCGCTTCGGCGACCTGCGCCTGACCCTGTTCCGCACCCTCGGCCACGTCGTCGCGCTTGACGAACGTACGCTTCTTGCGGACCTCGACCTGAATGGTGCGAGCCTTGCCCGTCGCGTCAGATTGCTTGATCTCCGACGTATGCTTGCGGGTCAGCGTGATCTTGCGCTTGTCGCCGTCGGTTGCGCCGTGCGACTTGCGCAAATGATCGAGCAGACGCGCCTTGTCCGCCTCGGACAGCGCATCGTCTTCACTCGCTTTCTGGACGCCCGCTGCCTGCAGCTGTTCGAGCAGCACACCAGCAGGCATTTTCAGTTCCGCGGCAAATTGGGCTACGTTGTTACTCGCCATTCATTCCTCTTAGTGCAAGGACCGATTCCTTGCGGTTAGCATCGGGTCAGGCCATAAGGCCGCCATCAAATCAGTGCGCCATGGTCATTTCTCACTGGAACCAGTGTTCACGTGCTTTCATGATCAACGCCTTAGCGGCATCCTCTTCCATCCCGGTCATATCGACCAGTTCATCCACAGCCAGCTCGGCGAGATCGTCCCGCGTCTGCATGCCGTGTTCGGCCAGCTTTGCGAGCAACTCCGGCGTGATGCCGTCGAGGCCCTTCAAATCCAGCGCTGCGTTTTCGACCTTTTCTTCGTTCGCGATCGCCATCGTCAACAGTGCGTCGCGTGCGCGGTTGCGCAGCTCGTGCACGGTGTCCTCGTCGAATGCCTCGATTTCGAGCATTTCGTTGAGCGGCACGTAAGCGATCTCTTCGAGGCTCGTGAAGCCTTCGTCAATCAGGATGTCGGCAACTTCTTCGTCGACGTCGAGACGCGCCATGAAGAGCGCACGCAGTCGATCGCGCTCTTCACCCTGCTTCAGGGCGGATTCGTCCGGCGTCATGATGTTGATCTGCCAGCCGGTCAGTTCGCCGGCAAGGCGAACGTTCTGACCGCTGCGGCCGATCGCGACAGCCAGCTCGTTCTCGTCGACGACGACGTCCATCGAGTGCTTTTCTTCATCGACGACGATCGACTGGACGGCTGCCGGCGCGAGCGCGCCGATCACGAACTGGGCGGGATCCTCGGACCATAGCACGATGTCGATGTTTTCGCCACCAAGCTCGTTACGCACGGCCTGCACGCGGGAGCCGCGGATGCCGACGCAGGTACCGATCGGATCGATCCGCTTGTCGTAGGCGATCACGCCGATCTTCGCGCGCACGCCCGGATCGCGAGCGGCTGCCTTGATCTCGAGCAGGCCCTGCTCGATTTCCGGCACTTCCATCTCGAACAGCTTCATCAGGAACTCGGGCGCCGTGCGCGAGAGTTCGATCTGCGGGCCGCGCGCGGTGCGGTCGACCTTCGCGATGTACGCACGCACGCGGTCGCCCACGCGCAGGTTTTCCTTCGGAATCAGCTGGTCGCGGCGCAGCAGCGCTTCGACGCGGCCCGATTCGACGATGAAGTTGCCCTTGTCGAGGCGCTTCACCGTGCCCGTCATGATCTTTTCGCCGCGCTCGAGGTAGTCGTTCAGGATCTGCTCGCGCTCGGCATCGCGCACCTTCTGCAGGATCACCTGCTTGGCAGCCTGCGCGCCGATACGGCCGAACTCGATCGACGGCACCGGTTCCTCGACGAATTCGCCGACTTCGACGTCGGGGTTCTGCTCACGCGCTTCGAACAGCAGGATCTCGCGATCCGGCTCCTGCAAGCCCGCCTCGTCAGGGACGACGAGCCAGCGACGGAAGGTTTCGTGCTCGCCGCTTTCGCGATCGATATGGACGCGGATTTCGGCGCCTTCGTCGAACAGCTTCTTGGAAGCGGACGCGAGCGCAGCCTCGAGGGCGCCCAGCACCACATCCTTGTCGACGTTTTTCTCGCGCGCCAGCGCATCCACCAGCATCAACACTTCGCGACTCATTATTTGCGGCTCCTAAAGTCAACTTGCGGAATCAGGCGGGCTTTGTCGATGTCTGCCAGCGTGAAATCCAGCATGGCCGCCTCGCCCTTCTTCCCCTCAAATTCCAAACCGATCGTTTCGCCATTCGGCGCGTGCAGAATGCCCCGGTACGTCTTGCGCCCGTCCAGCGGCTTTTTCAAGGTCACGGAAACTTCGCTGCCGGCGAAGCGCTCGAAGTCGGCCAGTTTCTTCAACGGGCGGTCGAGCCCCGGAGACGAGACTTCGAGCCGTTCGTAATCGATGTTTTCGACCGTCAAGACGTGCTGGAGCTGACGCGTGACCTTTTCGCAATCTTCGAGCGAAATGCCGGCAAGCTGATCGATATAGATGCAAAGCATGCCGCGCCCGGTGCGCTCGAGATCCACCAGCTCGTAGCCGAGCCCGGTGACCGTGGTTTCTATCAGTTCCGTCAGTTGCACTGTGTCCTCTCAGGTGTTCGCGCCCGCCGCTCGCGATTACACCCGCGGGCGCGCGCCTTAGCCGGCGCAGGAAGCGCTACCCGAGATGCCTAACCGTTTCAGCAAAAAAAAATGGGCGGAACGCCCATCTTCTCTTACTGGTGGTCGCACCTGAGCCGCACATTGAATCCGTACGCCCAGCGACTCCGCGATTATAGCGTTTTTTGGCGCAAACGCCAAGCCAGCCGGTAAAAGCAGCGCCCAGCCCGCATTTACCGACCAAAAATGCGAAACCGGACTGTCCGACCAGGCACAATCCGGCAGCGCGATATATATACAGTCAAAAGCAAGTCACGCAACGCACGGTGCCGACCGAACCGGATTCACGCCGATTTAGCCGGCACACCGGCATGCCGGCGGCTTCACGCCGCCGTCCGCCAGAAACGCTCAGCGACCGCGCGAGCGATTGCGCTGCGGACGCTGGCCGCCGCGTGCACCACCACCGGCGTTGCCGGCGCCTTCGGCGCGATTGCCGTTCGGGTTGCGGTTGCCGCCGCCCTTAACGCCGCCACGCTTGCCGCCCGCGCCGCCTTCACGCTTGGGACCAGCGCCATACGACGCACGATTGCCGTCGACATCGCGGCCGCCGCCCGAGCGGTTGCCATGGCCCGACGGCGAAACCGGCAGGCTGCCGTAGCCGCTCAGGCCCGGCAGGCCCGGGCCGCCGCGCCGACCGCCGCCGCGACGCGGCTGGTCGAGTTGACCATGCGTGGTCAGCACCGGCTCGCGGCTGATGAAGCCCATCGACGTTTGCATCGGATCCGGCTGGCGGCGCTCGGCCGGCCCACTGCCACCGCGTTTGCCCTTTTCCTCGGACGGCGCCTTCAGGCCGACGGTCGCCATCAGCTTGCGTACCTGCGCCTCGTCGAGCTCTTCCCAACGACCGCGCTTCAGGCCGCGCGGCAGCGGGATCGGACCGTGGCGCGTACGGATCAGGCGGCTCACCATCAGGCCGGCCGCTTCGAACATACGGCGCACTTCGCGGTTGCGGCCTTCGGCCAGCGCAACGTGATACCAGTGGTTCGTGCCTTCGCCGCCGCCGTCGCGGATGCGCAGGAAGTTCGCCGGGCCGTCATCGAGTTCGACGCCATGCAGCAGCTTCTGGCGCATCCCTTCGGACAGCTCGCCGACGACACGCACCGCATATTCGCGCTCGACGCTGTAGCGCGGGTGCATGAAGCGGTTCGCGAGATCGCCCGACGTGGTCAGCATCAGCAGACCTTCGGTGTTGAAGTCGAGGCGGCCCACCGCGAGCCATTTCGCCGTCTTCATCGGCGGCAGGCGATCGAACACCGACGGACGACCTTCCGGATCCGCATGGCTGACGATCTCGCCCGTCGGCTTGTGGTACAGCAGCACGCGCGGCGGCTTGTTCGGCAGCTTGCGCTTGACCGGCTTGCCGTTGATGCGGACCTGGTCGGTCGGCATGATGCGCTGGCCGATGTGCGCGGGCTCACCGTTCACCGACACGCGGCCGGCGACGATCAGCTCTTCCATTTCGCGGCGTGAGCCCATGCCTGCTTCCGCGAGCACCTTGTGAAGCTTCGGCGCGTCGTCGTCCGGCGACAGCACGCGCTTGTTCGTCGGCTGCGCGCGACCGCGACGCAGCATCGGCGCACGCACGCCGCTGCCGCCCGCCGAGTTGTCCGCGTCGAAGGCCGGCGACGTCACATAGGCGAACAGATCGTCCTGCGACACCGCATCGCCTTCGGCCTTCGCCGCGCCACCCTCGGCCTTCGCCGGACCGCCACGCCGCCCCTGGCCGCCTTGTCCGCCCGGAGCACCCTTGGCTGCACCTTCACGCTTGCCGGCCGGCTTGCGGCCGCCCTTGGCCGCGCCTTCCTTGCGCGGGGCGCGTGCGGGCTGCGCTTCCGCGGCCTCGGCCGGCTGCGCGTCCGCGCCTTCGCCGTCCTGGGACTCGCCATCGGCGCCCTTCGACTTGGCCGCCGCGCGGCGACGCGCGATCAGGCTGCGCGGACCGCGCCGCAGGCCGCGGCGGGGACGCTCGTCACCACCCGCGGCCGGAGCGTCCTGCTCCGGCGTATCGTCGGCACGCGCGGCCTGTACGGCAGGCGCGGACGATTCAATATCGTGGATATCTGTCAAAACAACCTCAAAATGTCAGGTCTCGCGCCCGGCGCGGGCGCGGCAAGAAGTCGGCCGCGATTAGGCGCGGCGCTGTTCGGGTTCTGCTTCGTCGTCCGGCAGCGCGTCGGCGCCGATGGGCGCGCTGGCACTGCGTACGGCATCGGCGAGGCTGCCGGACGTATCGTCCAGCATCTCGCCGTCCGCGGGACGGGATCGTGAGGCGCCGGCGTTCCCAGCCTCGCCCGGCATGTCGCCGACCGCCTCCGCTCCGTCTCCGGCAACCGCGTCGGCGGCCGGCTTGCGATCTTCCTCGTTCCACTCCGCGCGCGGCGGCTCGGACTGCCCGCCGGCCGGCGCTGCTTCGGCGCCGTCCTGTTCGGTTTGAACGCGATCCACTTCCAGCGTATCGCGGTTCGGCATTTCGTGCGTCGACGCGACGTCCGTCGCCGCGTCACCCGGCAATTCGTCATGCTGCGCATGCGGTTCGTCGACCGCCGCTTCGCCCGCTTCCGGCGTCGCTTCCACCGTCAACACATCGCCGTCGAAATCCATCGCCTGCTGCGCGAGCAGCGCGGCCTCGATGTTCGCGGCGGGCTCCTCGAGCGCGGGCAGGTCGTCCAGCGCCTTCAGGCCGAGATCGTCGAGGAACTGCTTGGTCGTCGCATACAGCGCCGGACGCCCCGGCACGTCGCGATGCCCGATCACTTCGATCCAGCCACGGTCCTCAAGCTGCTTGACCACCTGCGTATTGACCGTGACGCCGCGAATCTCTTCGATGTCGCCGCGCGTAACGGGTTGCCGATACGCAATGATCGCGAGCGTTTCGAGCACCGCGCGCGAATATTTCGGCGGCTTCTCGGGATGCAGTCGATCCAGGTAGTGACGCATCGCCGGCTTGCTCTGAAAGCGCCATCCGGTTGCCAGCGCCACCAGTTCGACACCGCGGCCGGACCAATCCTGTTTCAGATCTTCGAGCAACGTGCGGACCGTGTCAGCCGACACGCCGTCGGCAAAGAGCTTGCGCAAATCGCCGAGCTTCAGCGGTTCCTGCGCGCAGATCAAAGCAGTCTCGAGGACGATCTTCGCCTCTTGGGTATTCATGCAGCTAGGCCAGACCCTGTGGTCAAACGAACCGGATCAAACAGACGAAAGTAACGGAAGACGCGCTCGCCCGATTCTGATCGGTCATATTGATGGGAGCACGAACCGGGGGCGGCGAACCAACTTCAAGCCAGGCCCAAACCGGACGGAACAGCACGGCTCAACGACGGAACCGCGTGACTGAGCGCCATATTACGCAAAATCGCCCGGTGCGTAAAGATGAGCCGAACGGCCCCGCCGTTCCGCATGCCCCAGGCGCTCCGTCCCCGCTTCAGCGCGAGCCCGCGCCGCGCGCGAGAAAGCGGCGCAAGCGCTCGACGCCCGCTTCGAGCCGCGCCGGATCGCATGCATAGCACCAGCGCACGAACCCTTCCCCCTCCGGGCCGAACGCGCGCCCCGGCGCCAGTCCGAGCCCTGCCTCGCGCACCAGCGACTTGCAGAACGCGAGGCTGTCTTCCGCGCCCGGCAAGCGCAGGAACAGATACATCGCGCCCGGCGGAGGCGGCACGTCGACGCCCGGCAGCGTGCGCAGCGCCGCAACCAGATGGTCACGCGCGCCGCGCAGCGCCGCGACGAACGACTGCACGAACGGCTCACCATCGCGCAGCGCGACTTCGCCCGCGGCCTGGATGAAACCGGGAGCGCACGACGTGTTGTATTCGACCAGCTTCGACAGATCGCCCATGACCCGTGCCGGTGCGACCAGCCATCCGAGCCGCCAGCCCGTCATCGCCCAAGCCTTCGAGAACGAATTCACGACGATCAGCCGCTCGTCGCGCGACGCGATATCGAGGAACGACGGCGCGCCGGCCGCACCGAACGCGAGTCGTTCGTACACCTCGTCGGCGACCACCCAGATGCCATGACGTCGGCAATGCGCGAGTACGGCCTGCTGGTCGTCGCGGGACATCGTCCAGCCGGTCGGATTGTTCGGCGAGTTGACGAACAGCATCCGCGTGTCGGGCGTCAGCGCCGCGAGCAGCCGGTCCACATCGAGCCGCCAGCCTGCATCGCCATGGCCGAGCGGCACGCATTCGACCAGTGCACCGAGGATCTTCGGGATTTCGACAAGGTTCGGCCAGAGCGGCGTGACCGCGACGACGCGATCGCCCGGACCGGCCAGCAGTTGCGCAGCCAGCATCAGCGCGCTCACGCCCGAACTCGTCACGGCGACCGTATCGACCGGCGTCGCGCCGTGACGCGCGCTCACATAGTCCGCGATCGCGCGGCGCAACGGGACGGTGCCGAGGTTCTGCGTATAGAAGGTTGCGCCGTCGCGCAGCGCCGCCGCGGCCGCGTCGCGAATGAATGCCGGTGTCACGCGATCGGATTCGCCGAACCAGAACGGCAGCATGTCGGGCACGTCGAAGCCGGCGTTCGCCACTTCCCTGATCAGCGACGGACGCAGCGCCTGGACTGCGCTGCGTGCCGCCGGTGCGCCCGTCGCCGGGCCGACATCTGCGGAATGCGTCATCGAGAACCGCCCCCGTGGAACAGGATCCGCGTAGTGTACCGGCGTGCGCGCCGGATCCGCACCCTCAATCGAGGTCCTCCGCCCGCGCCGGCATCTGGCGCGCGAGCTCCCAGATCGCCTGCGCGGCGGGCGACAGCGACCGGTCGCGGCGGCGCACCAGCTCGACGGTGCGCTCGGTACGCGGCGTCAGCGGCCGCGCGACCAGCGTCGATCCTGCCGGCAGCGGCAGCGACAGCCACGGCTGCACGCTCACGCCGACGCCGGCCTCGACGAGCCCGAACACCGTCGCCGAATGCCCGAGCTCCTGCATGACCGTCGCATTCACCCGATGGGCGGCCAGCGCGGCGTCGATCAGCGGCCGGCTTCCGGACGCATGGTCGAGCAGCACGAGGCGCTCGCCGTCGAGCGCCGTCCACGGCACCTCCGCCCGCGCCGCAAGCGGATGATCGGCGCGCGCGACCAGGCAGAACGAATCGGTCATCAACGGTTCGCACACGAGATCGGCAACGGTGAGCGGCCCGATGACAACGCCGAAATCGACCTCGCTCGACTTCACCTTGCGCAGCACGTCGCTCTGCACGTCGTCGCGCAAGCCAAGCGTGACGAACGGGAACTGGCGCTCGCACGACGCGACGACACGCGGCATCAGCCGGCACGCGATCGTCGGGCTCGCGGCGACGATCACGCGCCCCCGCCGCTGCTCGCCGATCTCGCGAATCTCGCGCAGCGTGTCGTCGAGATCGTCAATCAGGCGGGACACGCTCGCGATCAGGTTGGCACCGACATCGGTCAACTGCACGTCGCGCGTCGTCCGGTCGATCAGCTTCAGCCCGAGTTCCGTCTCGAGCTCACGCACGCAACGGCTCACCGCGGACTGCGTGAGCCCGATCTCGTCGCCCGCGCGGCTGAAGCTCCTGAGCCGCGCAACCTCGATGAAGACGCGAAGCTGGCGCAGCGTTACGTTCATCCCCTCACCTCATCAATCGTGGATACCGATGCGCGATTTTAATGCGCGAAACGCGCTTCGATGTGCGAATCCGGCATCGATCACCCATGTTTCGCTGCGGTGCAATATTCGCGCGAACGCACGCGGCACGGGCGAAGTGCACAAGATTGGTGATTGTCCCGATTTGCTGGCGGGTTATTTTGGCGTCTTATACGCCCCTAGCTGACTTAGCCGTTAGCCCGCTGCCAAGCGGCTCTCGAGGGAATCGCCTCCGACGTGGCACACATCGTGCTTTATCTGACGCACAGGGCGCAGGTTTTCGTCGGACGGGAAGGCAGAAACGCCGCTGCCGGCCAACCGGACGCCCCCACCCGGCACTCGACGTTCGAGTGCCTGAAGAGTGCGCGGCGCAGGGCAGCGCACCGGAGTTAGCTTCGCTGAGGTGAGGACATGATGCTGTTCGACGATTTGAGAGATAACGAGTGGGCGCTGGTCGAGGGTCTGTTTTGCTCGGAACCCGCACGAAGCGAACGGCGCGGCCGTCCCCGCGTGGAGGCCCGTTCCGTGGTCAATGCCGTGCTGTGGGTACTGTCGACGGGTGAAGGCTGGTCCAAGCTGCCGGGCCGCTATCCGTCGCCGCCGACCTGCCGCCGTCGCTTCGACGAATGGCAGGCAGACGGTACACTCGCCGAAATCGTCAAGCGACTCGGCACGAGCGGCCGCCAGATCTCGTTGCGCGGTCGCATCGGGGCAAGCGCGGCGAAGCCGCCTGCACCGCCGAGCCGCGACCGGCTGCGCGGCGCATTCTGGACCAATCCGGAATCCTGGCGCGCCCCCGTGAAGATGGCGTAACGCATGCTCGATCGGGCGGCTTCGGCCGCCCGGTTTCTTTCAGCGCCTCGTTCATTGTGCGGCGCTCGCGTCGTCGTCGATCATCGCTGTCGTGCTGCGATACATCTCTTTACTATTATTTACAGCAAACCTGCACTCCCGCGCTTACCTTAGCGTCATATCAACAAGCTGCGCCGGCGGCTTGAAGGGAGCCCCCGCCATGAAACCAATGTCACTGCTCGTCGCATGCGGCATTGTCATTTCGCTGGCGCTGACCGCCCCCGCTCGTGCCGACGATCACGGGAAGCCGCCTCACCGCCAGCAAGAACACCGGAACACCCTTCGCCAGCAACCACCCGCCACGTCGCCCAACCGGCAGACCGTGCCGCGCGGCGACCTGCGCGGCGACATCGCCAGCAACGCACGGGCCCGCATCGGCTCGCAGCCGTCCGAGCTGCCGCGTCATCCGTAGCCCGACATCCTGCAGGTTTTCGTCAAAGAAAATTCCCCGATTCGGGAACTGCTCGACATGCGACGAGTCACATTCGTTGCCATGAGCACAGCGTGGCAACAGCAAAAGTATCCGGTACGCCCGTATCCTCGCGATACGGGCTTTTTTTCGGAGTGTCGCGCGGGTGGGTGCGCGAGGACAGGCGCGCGCCGCTACAGGCGGCTTTCGAGAATCGCCACGGCACTGGCTTCGCTCAATGCGTAGTCGTCCATACGGCGATCGGTCCAGGAAAGTAATTTCTCGTCGCGCTCGAGGCGCGCGCATTCGGCTCGACCGTTGTCGGTCAGCACCGCGATGTCGACCGGCGCATGAAAACCCGGTGCGGGAGCAACGGTCTTCTGCCTGACCGTGTCCATCAGTCCTAGCGACCGGAGATACTCGAACACGCCCGGGCGGCGCGCCCACGGTACCTGGCGGTACTGCACTCGTCTCAATGCGTCGAGCACCGCTTCGTTGGAATACGTGGCCATCTCGATTCTTTCTTAAAGTGCAGCGACAATGCGAAGCGGCGCGCCGGGCGGGAGCTCCGCCCGCCGATACCGCCACCGATTCTGGGGGCCGACGTTCGGCGTCGCGTTAGGGCCAGATCGTCAGCCGTCCATAAAAAGACACCATACCCCAATCAAATTGATTCTGTTCGATTCATTTGTACTTCTCTTCATCTGTTTCATGCTCTGCCGCAAGCGGCGGCGACAGATCGCAATCGCCGGCGCCGCGGCGTTCTGGCTGCTCGCGACAGGCTGGCTCGCGGCGCCGCTCATCGCATGGACCGAAGCCGGTGTTACGCCGGTCGAACGCCCCGACATGCACGGCCGGACCACGCTGATCATCATCGGCATCGGCACGCGGCGCGGCGAAACCGGCCTGCGTGCACCTCCCGACGGCGAAGCGCGCATCCGCAAGACCGCCGCGCTCTATCGCACGTGCCTGCAGCAGGCCACCCGCTGCACCGTGGTGATGTCGGGCGGCGACCCGCAACATCACGGCGAAACCGAGGCGGCCGTCTACGGGCGCCGGCTGGTGGCGGAAGGTGTCGCTCCCCGCGACCTCGTGCTCGAGCCGAACAGCCGTACGACCTACGAAAACGCGAAATTCACTGCTTCTATACTACGCTCACAACATGACGACACGCGCATTCTCGTCGCGTCGTCGTACCAGATGCGCCGCGCATTGCTCGATTTCCGCCACTTCGGCATCGATCCGCAGCCCGTTTATTCGAACCGCCGGCGCGCTCAAATGGGCTTGCTGCCCCGCTGGCACAACCTGGAAGACGCGAACCAAGCGTTGCACGAGCTGGTCGGCGTCGCGCAATTCCACGTCTATCGATGGCTCGGCTGGTTCTGACGGCACGACGGGCACCGGAGCAAAAGCGACCGTGCCGCCCCGGGATGGCATGCGCGTGACGGAACGCACGAAGTGTTGCGCGACTTCAACGGGGCCTTGCACTGCGCCGCGATCCGGTGCACATTGATCCGTCACTTTTGTTACACTCGACACGCACTCGATTGCAGTCGCCAGACAAAACGGCAACATTCGGGTTCATCACCACTTAGCGGAGGTAAAGCAATGAAGAAGACGTCCCTGGCTATTCTGGTCGCGATGTCGGCGCTGACTGGCGCAGCGTATGCGCAAGAGAGCACGCAAATCCAGACCATCACCGATCCGGCAAAGATCGCCGAGATCGAGCAGCGCGCACAGGCACTGCAACAGCAGCAGGCGGCCGAGGCTGCACAGCCGGCGGCGCAGGAAGAGCATCACCACGCCAAGAAGGCGATGCATCACAAGGCAGCGAAGAAGGCCGGCAAGAAGGCCGGCAAGAAGGCCGCTCCGGCAGAAGCTGCCAGCCAGTAAGTTCGGCGGCACCGCACACGCGAAAAGCCGAATCCGGGCAACCGGGTTCGGCTTTTTTGGTTGCGGCGCCTGCGCGCTGTGCTAAAGTCGCGCACCGAAATTTTCCACCCGTGCGCACCCCGGTGCGGAGGACAGCATGAGCAACATTCAACTCGACATCGAGTGGACCGAAGAAGCCACTCGCAAGATCAAGCAACTGATGCCGCGCGGCTCGACCGACGCCTTCCTCGCGTTGCCACCGATCGAGTGCCTGCCGATGGAGGGCGATGTGCTTTTCCTCGGCCCGCAAGGCAAGCAGCAACCGTTCATCGTCGCCGAACGCCAGTATCATCACGACGGCGATGCCGACTGGACGATCATCCTGATTCTCGACGTACCCAGCACGTCGCACTGACGGATCGCAGCGGCCGGTACGTCCGGCCGCGCCGCCCCGCTCACACGAATCTCCGCAGCGCGCGGATCCCGGAACGATCGTTTCGTCCGCGACCGCTCCGCGGCAAGCCAGAATGTGCGACGAATGCGCATGCACGGCCAACGCAGCCTCGCCCTCCCAACGCTCGACCAATACGAATCCCCGCGGCCGGGTCGGCACGCACTCGCTTTGCCGCCCCACAAAAAAAATTGCCCGCGCTTCAGAAGAAGCGCGGGCGAAACCGTCGCCCTACGAGGAAAGGCGACGGGGCCATCGGGATCCGCGCATGGCGCGGATCGTCATCGGTTTTGCGCCGGCGCTTGCAGCACCGGCATCTGAAGACGTGGATACCGTTGGTCGGACGGTCACGAAGCCCACCCGCTCTCTGACGCCACCCTCCCTGTCCTCACGATTCCAACTTATAAAGCAGTTTGCGTGCCAGGCACATTTACGAAAGTACACCGTTGATCCATAAGGATATTTTCTGCGGTCATGACGATGTAACACCTGTTCTGCGGCCGTAACGCGCGGATGTTACGTAACGTCACGACGAGGGATCGAACATCCCGCGCACGCCAGCGCCACCACGCGCGACAATGAAAAAAGCCCGCCGGAAGGCGGGCTTTTTCGAAGGCCGGGATCGTACCGCGATCAGCGCAGCTGATTCACGAGCAGCCCCATGATCTGCCGGGCCGGCGTCGACGTATCGATCGCACCCGAATCGTCGACGACTGCGACGCGCGTCTGGTCGGACGACAGCGCCTTCACGTTGACGCGATATTGCTTCGCCTGCTTTTCCTTCTTGCCGTGGAACAGTTGGCTCCAGAAGCCCTGCTCGGCCGCGCTGATGTCCTTCGGGTCGACATAACGCACGAAATACAGGCCCTTCGTGCGATCGCGATCGTCGACCGTGAAGTTCGCGCGATCGAGCGCGAGGCCGACGTGCAGCCACGAACGGTCGTACGGCTCGCCGAGCGTGACTTCGGACGGCACCGCAGCCGAGTCGACGTCGTTCGCTTGCGACGACGTACGCGCGACGTTCTGCGCGGCGATCGCCGCGGCGGCGGCCTTCGACGCGTCGGTGTCCGCCTTCTTGTCCTTCGGCACCGTGTTGTCGTTGATGTTCGCGATCGGCGGCTCGCCGTTCTTCGCACGCTGCTCGTTCTGGGCGAGCACCGCCATCACCCGCTTCAGGTATTCCGTCTCGAGCGCCGGATCGTTCGGCTTTGCTTCCCACTTGCTCGAATCGTTGTTCGCACCGGTGATCGCCTCGCGCATGCCCTTCTGGCTGATGAACACATAGGTGCCGCCATTCGGCGCCGAATCGAGGCGCGTGCGGTACTTGTTGCGCTCGGCCGTCACGTACGAGTTGCCCATCGCCTTCGAGATCACGCTACGGATCAGGCCGTCGTTGATCTGCGGGTGGGTCTCGTTCCAGTCGGTTTCCATCACGCCCTTGTCGCGCTGGTCGACGACGAGCAGGAAGCCCTGCTCCTGCCAGAAGCGGCGAACCTGCGGCCAGATGTCGGCGGGCTTCTTGCCGTCGATCACGAGCCAGCTCTCGGTGCCGTCGCGCTGGATATGCATGCCGGAAACGGCGGGCGCGACGGTGTCCAACGCGGGTGCCGCGTGCTGGACCTGCTGAAGCGCAGACAGGGAAGTCGCGCCGCCCTGCGGCGGCAGCGAACGCTGATCGGCCGTCTCGTCAAGCATGTTGGGCGGCACTGCGAGCGACGCTTCCTTCGATTTCGAATCGCTCTTGTAGTCCACTTTCGTGGGCGACGACGTACCGCAACCGGCGACGAGCGCGCCGGTGGCGAGCACTGCAGCGAACCGCATGGTAAGACGAAGATCAGTCATGTTCGGGGAATCCTCTTCCGCTAAATCACGGCGCTTTCCGTGGATCAACCTTGCATTTTACCGGGGCCGCGCCGGGATGTGCAAAAAAGCGACGGCCAAGAAAAAACCCGCGTCAGCCTGAACTGACGCGGGTTCTTTATCTGGTCGGGGCGAGAGGATTTGAACCTCCGACCACCTGCACCCCATGCAGGTACGCTACCAGGCTGCGCTACGCCCCGAAAGAAAAAAATTATAACAGACAGTTGTCCGGTTTAGAACGGGTCGCATGCATTTTGTGAATGTTCCTGCGAAATTTTTTCGAGGTGGCGTGACACCACGTGACGGCCCTCGACGCGGGCGGCAACGCGCATCGTGCCGCGCCCATACGCCGGCCATGCGATCCGCCCGATGCTCACCGCTTGCGCGCGACACAGATGACCGTGAGGCCCGCCATCCGATTGAACCGGAACATCGGCAACTCGGCCCGGCAGATCAGCTTGAGCAAACCATTGACGACCGGATGGTGCCGGCGCAATTGCGACGCCGGTTCGCGCGGTTGCCGACGCGCCCGCTCGCTCAGCCGCAATGCCGCCGCGAGCGGAAACGTGAGGCCGAAGTAGTAGGCGCCGTGCTCGACCTCCAGCCCCGCACGACGCGCGACGTCTTCAAGACCGTCGAGCGTGTACCTGCGCTTGTGCTCGAGAAAATCGTCATGCGCGCTCCAGAGGAACTGAAACGCAGGGACCGTGATCAGGAACCGGCTGCCCTTCGGCGCGCCCGCCACATATCGCGCAAGCAGCCCGACATCGTCATCGACGTGTTCGAGGACATCCATCAGCAACACGAGATCGGCATCGAATCGATCGACGGCGCGCCGAAAATGGACGGGCTTGCCGGCCGTCTCCCCGTCGGTATCGTCGGGGTAGCTCGTATCGACACACCACGCTTCGGTCGCCTGCGTGCGCTCGAGCAAATGCTTGGAAAAGAACCCCGAGCCCGCACCGACGTCGAGGATCCGGCTCGCGTCCGACGGGCCCAGAAGCCGACGGATCGCGCGCGCCTTCGACGCGTAGTACCAGTGATCGCCTACATCCGCTCCCAATACGTCGAGCTCCTTCAGATCCATGACGCCTCCCCCGTGTCGGCCACCATGCTGATCCATCCAGCCACTGATGCCGATCTTACCGCGCCTCGGCCGTGGCACCCACGACAAGTTGCGTGAATCGCACCGGCAATCCACGTCGCGTCCTAATCGAAAAGGACGATGGCCGTTTCGCCGCGGATCGCTACCGTGCGCTTACCCGGCGCGAGATTGACGCGAAATCGACGCGCACGGCGCATCGTCCGGCTGCATGCCGACCGAAACGGCACCGCCGCGCTTTGTCGCGCCGTGCGGCATGCCGGCAGCGGTTTCGGTCGCAACCGCGGTCGCGACTTCCTGTCACCGTCTCCGAAAAAGGCCAGTGAATGAATCAGAAAAACGAAATTTCCCGTCGACACTTTCTCCAGCTGGGTGCCGGCACGCTCGGCATCGCGCTGGGAAGCACGTCGCTTCTGTCCGCGTGCGGCGGCGACTCGATCGCGGTCGCCCCCGTCACGACGCCCAGGCTCGGGTCGGCAGCGAACTTTCGTGACACCGCGGGACCCGACGGAACAGGCTATGCCACCGCGAGCGGCGCAGCGATGAAAAAAGGCGTGATCTACCGGTCTTCCGCGCTCGCGTTGTCCGCTGCCGACCTCGCAACGATCGATACGCTCGGCATCACGCAGGTGTGCGACCTGCGCACGACTTCCGAGATCCAGGCGCAGCCGGATGTGCCATTGGCCGGCGCCACCTGGCAGAACCTCAACGTGCTTGGTGCCGCTGGGCTCGGTCCGCTTCCGACCAGTGGCGCGACGGCCGAGGCCTTCATGCAGCGCATGTATCGGGCGTTCGTGACGTCGGAAACGGCGCGGACGAGTTACCGCACGCTATTCGCCGGCTTTGCCGCGTCCGGCGGCAACCTGGTCTTCCACTGCACCGCCGGCAAGGATCGCACCGGCTGGGCGACGGCCATTCTGCACACGATCCTCGGCGTCCCCCGGCAGACGATTCTCGCCGACTATTTGCTGACCAACGTCTACAGCGCGTCGGAAATCGCCGCCTATGTCGCGCAGGCGCGCAAGAGCGGCGGCCAGGATGCGGCGGACATGATGGCCGCGCTGCAGAGCGCGCAGGACGCCTATTTGCAGGCGGCATTCGATCAAGTCGTCACGTCGTACGGCTCGATGGCGTCGTACATCGATAACGGCCTGCAACTGGACCAGCCGACGCAGAATGCGATCCGGCAGCGCATGCTGGTCTGATCGGCCGTGCCGGCGACGGCAGCGATACCGCGTCCGCCGCCGCGCCGCCGCCTGCGTCCCGAATCGAACGCGGCTCTCACCCGGCACGAAAACCCGCGTCGGCCCATGCCGGCGCCGGTTTGACGATCGGCTCAGCGCGCCGGCCGCCCCCGCCGCAAAACCAAACGACCGTTTGATCTTGCCGCCCTGCCACCGGGAATCCATTGTCCTGTCGTGCGCCGCCCGGCCTTGCCCGGACTCCCGTTGTTTGGTGACGCCGCTCTACCGCGCTATGCCACACTGCACCGCATCGACGTCCGCGCCGCGCATCGGCCGCGCGCCCTCGTCGATCACGACAAGACTTGGAGACAAACGATGCGGAATGCGGTCCGGCGCGACCATCGCACGCCTTCGGCAATTTTCGACTGGATGGCTGCCCAGCGACGCGCGGCAGCCTCGGTTTCACGCGGCACCTCCCGTGCACTCGGCTGCGGCGCGCTGGCGCTCGCGCTGCTCTGCGCCGGCTGCGCGGAACCAGCCGCGCAGCGTGACGGCAACGCGTCGGTCGCCTCGACGAAAATCGAGCGCGCCAAGGCCGAACGTCTCGCTCATGAACAGCAGATCGCCCGCACCGTGCCTTCGCTCGCGTCGATCCGACTCACGCAGCCGCGCCCGTTCACGCTGCGCGACTCGGGCCAGAACGGTGCGATGACGTTTCTGCGCGATGTCGATTTCCGCATCGTCGACAACCTCGGCTTCTTCATCCACCAGTTGTCCGCGACACTCGTGCCGACGCAGGCCGGCGCGCCGATCGTGTTCGATGATCCGACGAGCTTCGAGATCGACGTGCACGAAGGCACGGTCACGCTCGACAACACGAAGCTGACCGCCCTCTTCGACAGCTACATCTTCGGTTACCGCAACGCACCGCTGCGCAAGCTCGCCGTATCGGCCGGCGACGGCGTGATCCATCTGCAAGGCGAGATGCAGCGCGACGGCTGGGTGCCGTTCTCGCTGACCGGCACGCTGGCGATCCGCGACGGCAGTCAGCTCGTGTTCCACCCGAGCGGCGTGCGCGTATCGGGCATCAATGCGCAGCCGGTGATGCGCGCGGCCAACGTGAAGATGGCCGACCTGCTGAAGGTCGAGACACCGATCGCGCGGCTCGTCGGCGACGACCTCGTGATGTCGGTCGACAAGCTGATGCCGCCGCCGCGGCTGAAGATCCGGATCACCACGCTGCGCGTGACGCCGGCCGGACTCGACCTGACGCTCGACGACGGCTCGCACGCCGGCTTCGCGCTGCCCGCCAACGCGCCGCAACAGGCGATGTACATTCGCGGCGGCGACGTGAAATTCATGCGCTCGATGCCGATGAATGCCGACATCCTGATCAGCCCCGTCGATCCGACGAAGCGCGACCAGAATTTCGTGTTCGACCTGTACCACTATCGCGACCAGGTGTCGGCCGGCTATTTCAATTTCGACGAAAGCGGTGCGATGGCGATCCGGATGCCGTCGTATGCGGGCCCCGCGAGCGGCGCGCCGCTGGGCAATGCGGCCGCACGCCTGAACGACAGCTTCCTCGCCGCGCAGCAGAACGCGTTGCGCGACTTGCGCCAGCACTGGGAAGCGTTTGCGCTCGCGGCCACCGCGGCGCAGCCCGGCATGCAGAAAGTCTCGATGCGACGCTCGTCGACCACGCCGTTCAACGAACGGCACGTGTCGAACCGCAACCCGACGATCCATCTGCACAACGTCGACTTCAACCTGTCCGGCGACATCGGCTTCCATGTCGAGGATCTCGACGTGCAGCTCATCGCGAAACGGCCGGGCGAGCCGGTCGACCTCGACGATCCGAACCAGTACGACATCCGCATTCTCGGCGGAACGGTCGTCGAATCGTGGAAGGCGATGTCGGCGCTCTTCAACAACTATCTGCTCGACTATTCGCCGCGCTCGCTGAACGACCTGCAACTGAGCGCGGATGGCCAGGACCTGCGCGTGCAGGGCGGCATCAAGCTCTGGAATCACGTGCCCGGCGTATGGCTGCCGACCGACATGAAGGGCTCGCTGTCGGTGCTCGACGACCGGCACCTGGCGTTCAAGCCGTCGCAGGTGTCGGTGCTCGGCATTCCGCAGGCGAAGCTGCTGCGCTCGCTCGGCATCGAACTCGCGTCGCTGACGCCGCTGCAGCGCCGCGGCGCGGAACTGCGCGGCGACACGCTCGTGCTCGATCAGTACACCGTATTTCCACCGCCGGTGCTGAACGGAAAACTCGCCCAGGCGACGGTCGAACGCGACGGACTGCGCCTCACGTTCCGGCGTGCCGCCGACGCACCGGTGCCGAAGCGCCCGCAGATCGACGCGCCGAGCTACATGTGGATGGACGGCGGCGACATGAAGATGTTCAACGTACTCGAACTGAATGTGCGCGCACTGATTCGGAACTCTGCCGAGGCCGGCCCGATGCGTTTCGACCTGTACGGCTACCGCAGCCAGGTCGCGCAGGGCTCGGTGCGGATGTTGCCGGACGGCACGCTGGTCGTCGACATGGGCAAGCCGAATCCGCTCGCATCGCGCTGACAGCACGGTCCCGCGTGCATGAAAAAAGCCCGGTGGCACTTCGCCAACCGGGCTTTTTCTTGATTCGAGCGTCACGCTCAGTCGTGCTTCAGTCCGTCGATCACGTCGAGGAGCGCCTGCCGCAACGCGTTCACGTCGACCGTTGCCCCCTGCTTGCCCGGCGCACGCTCATCGGCTGCCGGCATGTCCGGCTCGACCGGTGCCACGGCACCGCGTTCGCCGCCCGGCGAATCGAGCCGGTTGCGCGCCCCGTTGATCGTGAACCCCTGTTCGTACAGCAACTCGCGAATCCGCCGGATCAGCAGCACTTCGTGATGCTGGTAGTACCGGCGATTGCCACGCCGCTTCACCGGCCGCAACTGCGTGAATTCCTGTTCCCAGTAACGCAGCACGTGCGGCTTGACCCCGCACAGCTCACTGACTTCACCGATCGTGAAGTAGCGCTTCGCGGGAATCGGAGGCAAGACGACTTTCTCAACCGTAGTGGTCATCGTCGGTTAACCGTCGGTAAGGGTGCGCGGCGGCCGCGCGGAGACGTCAACGCGCGGGCGTTATTCCACGCCGTTTTCGACCAGCGCCTTCAGCTTCTGGCTCGCGTGGAAGGTTACGACCCGGCGGGCCGCGATCGGAATCGCCTCGCCCGTCTTCGGATTACGGCCCGGACGCTGCGGCTTGTCGCGCAGCTGGAAATTGCCGAATCCCGACAGCTTGACGCTTTCACCGTTTTCGAGCGCGTCGCGGATCACTTCGAAAAAAGCCTCGACCATGTCCTTCGCTTCACGCTTGTTCAGCCCGACGCTGTCGAACAGCAGCTCCGCCAGTTCCGCTTTCGTCAGCGTCGGCGTCTCGGTGGACGCCGGCGCCGAAGCGTCGCGGTTCATGGCGCTGCGTTGCGCCGTCAGGAGGGCTTCGAATTCACTCGAGGTCATGTCGTTCATATCTGCCATACAGCGCGTTAAACCAAAACTTACGATGGGGAAAAGCCGCCCGCCAACGGGCGGCCCCTCTCCTTAGCCGCGCAGGCGAGCACCGGCACGAGCCATTCGCTCGACCAGCGTCTGGATCGCCTGATCGACGACCTCGTCCTGTAGCGTGCCAGCCGCGTCCTGCAGCGTCACGCGGAAGGCAAGGCTCTTCTCGTGCGCGGCAAGGCCACCGGAAGTATTTGATTTTGCACGAAATTCGTCGAAGAGTACAACCTTCTGAACGAATCGGCAGGCGTCGTCGGCCAGCGCCTTCTTCATTTCGTCGAAAAGTACCTGAACCTCGACCGCCTGATCGACCACGACGGCGATATCGCGCCGTACCGGCGGGAATTTCGACACGTCGGTCGGTGCCGGCAGCGCACGCGCGATCAGCGCGTCCGAGTCGATTTCGAACATCACCGGCGCATGCGGCAGCTCGTACTTCTGCATCAGGCGCGGATGCAGCTCGCCGATCCAGCCGACCGCGCGGCCATCGACTTCGATGCGCGCGCTGCGGCCCGGATGGAGGGCCGGATGTTCGGCCTTCACGAAGCGCGCGGCGGCCGGCGCGAGCAGCGCCTCGAGATCGCCCTTCACGTCGAAGAAATCGACTGCGCGGGTCGCCACGCCCCACTGCTCGTCGACAGCCGGGCCGTACGCGAGCGCGCCGACACGTTTCGGCTGCGTGTAGCCTTCGACGGTCAGCTCGCCGGCCTTCACCGACGGATCGGCGAGGAACACGCGGCCCGCCTCGAACACGCGCACGCGATCCGCGCGACGGTTCAGGTTGTGGCGCAGCACCGAGATCAGGCTGCCGAACAGCGTCGTGCGCATCACCGACAGCTGGCTCGCGATCGGGTTCAGCAGGCGGATCGGGTTGTCGTTGCCGGCGAAATCGTGCTCCCACTCCGCATCGACGAAGCTGAAGTTGACCGTTTCCGCGTAGTCGCGCGCCGCGAGCGCATGACGGATGTCGTGGATCGAACGCTGCGTCTCGTTGGTCGCGCGCATCTCGCTCGTCGCGACCGGCGGACGCGCCGGAATCTTCTCGAAGCCGTAAATGCGTGCGACTTCCTCGATCAGGTCTTCCTCGATCTCGATGTCGAAGCGGTGCGACGGCGGCGTGACCAGGAATGCGTCGTCGTCACGCTCGAACGGCAGGCCGAGACGCGTGAAGATGTCCGCAATCTCGTCGGCGTCGATCTTCACGCCGATGATGCGGTTCGCGCGCGATACGCGCATCTTCACCGGCGCGCGCTGCGGCAGGTTGACCGCCTGATCGTCGATCGGGCCGGCCTTGCCGCCGCAGATCTCGAGAATCAGTTGAGTAATGCGCTCGACGTGCTCGACGGTCGTCGCGTAGTCGACGCCGCGCTCGAAGCGATGGGCCGCATCGGTCGAGAAGTTGTACTTGCGCGCGCGGCCACGGATGCTGTCCGGCCACCAGAACGCGGCTTCCAGGTAGATGTTGGTCGTGTCGAGCGTGACGGCCGTGCTGTCGCCGCCCATGATGCCCGCGAGGCTTTCGACGTGGCGGTCGTCCGCGATCACGCCGACCGTTTCGTCGAGTTCGACCGTATTGCCGTTCAGCAGCTTCAGCGACTCGCCGCGCTTGCCCCAGCGCACCTCGATGCCGCCGTGGATCTTGTCCAGGTCGAACACGTGCGACGGGCGGCCGAGCTCGAACATCACGTAGTTCGAGATGTCGACGAGCGCCGACACGCTGCGCTGGCCCGAACGCTCGAGGCGCTCGACCATCCATTGCGGCGTCTTCGCGTGCGCGTTCACGCCGCGGATCACGCGGCCGGAGAAGCGGCCGCACAGATCGGGCGCGGCAATGCGCACGGGCAGCGTCTCGTCGAGCTCGACGCGCACCGGACGGATATCGACCGGCGTCAGCGGAGCGCCGGTGATCGCGGCCGTCTCGCGCGCGATGCCGAACACGGACAGGCAATCGGCCTTGTTCGGCGTCAGCTTGATTTCGAAGATCGTGTCGTCGAGATTGAGCGTGTCGCGGATGTCCTGACCGACCGGCGTGTCTTCCGGCAGGATCAGCAGGCCGCTGTGGTCTTCGGACAGCTTCAGCTCGCGCGCCGAGCACAGCATCCCCTGGCTCTCCACGCCGCGCAGCTTCGACAGCTTGATCGCGAACGGCTTGCCGCCCTCTTCCGCCGGCGGCAGTTCCGCGCCGACCAGTGCGACCGGCACCTTGATGCCGGGCGCCACGTTCGGTGCGCCGCAAACGATATTCAGCGTCGCGCCGGTGCCGGCGTCGACCTGGCAGACATTGAGCTTGTCCGCATCCGGATGCTTGACGACTTCGAGCACGCGGCCGACGACGATCTTCGACGTCGGCGGCGCAGCCTTGCTCAGCGATTCGACTTCGAGCCCCGCCATCGTCAGCGCGTGCGACAGTTCGTCGGTCGTCAGCTGCGGGTCGACAAAGGTTCTCAACCAGGATTCAGGGAATTGCATGGATGTCTACGTTCGAAACAGGTTAGATCGACGCCCGGGCCCCGTCGGAAACGTCCGGCGGGGCGTGCGCGGGCACATGTCGGCGCGGCGCGTGCGTTATGCGAACTGGCGCAGGAAACGCAGATCGTTCTCGAAGAACAGCCGGAGATCCTGCACGCCGTAGCGCAGCATCGTCAGGCGCTCGAGGCCGCTGCCGAACGCAAAGCCGATGTAGCGCTCGGGATCGAGGCCCATGTTGCGGATCACGGTCGGATGCACCTGCCCCGAGCCCGAGATCTCGAGCCATTTGCCGGCGTTCTTGCCGTGCTCGAACATCATGTCGATCTCGGCCGACGGTTCCGTGAACGGGAAATACGACGGACGGAAGCGCACGAGGATGTCGTCGCGCTCGAAGAATTTCTTCAGGAAATCGGTATAGACGCCCTTGAGGTCGGCGAAGCTGATGTTTTCGTCGATCCACAGCCCTTCGACCTGATTGAACATCGGCGAGTGAGTCGCATCGCTGTCCACGCGGTACGTGCGGCCCGGCGCGATCACCTTGATCGGCGGACGGTTCATGCGCGCGTAACGCACCTGCATCGGGCTCGTGTGCGTGCGCAGCAGCAGCTGGCGGCCGTCGGCATCCTTGCCTTCGACGTAGAAGGTGTCCTGCATCGAACGCGCCGGATGGTTCTCCGGGCTGTTCAGCGACGTGAAGTTGTACCAGTCGGTCTCGATTTCGGGACCGTCGGCCACGTCGAAACCGATCGAGCGGAAAATCTGTTCGACGCGCTCCCACGTGCGCATCACCGGGTGCAGGCTGCCTGCACCTGCGCCGCGGCCCGGCAGCGTGACGTCGATCGCCTCGGCGGCGAGGCGCTGGTTCAACAGCGCGTCGGCGAGCGCCTGGCGACGTGCGGTCAGCGCGGCTTCAACCTGCTGCTTCGCGACGTTGATGCGTGCGCCTTCGGTCTTGCGTGCTTCGGGATCGAGCTTGCCGAGGCCCTTGAGCAACTCGGTCAGCGCACCCGACTTGCCGAGAAATCGTGCTTTCTCGTTTTCGAGCGTGGTGATGTCGGCAGCCTGTTCGAAGGACTGCTGCGCGTCGGCGACAATCTGGTCCAGATCCATAGATCCCATCATTTCCAACGTCATTCGGTCTTGGCGAGCAAATCTGCCCACCAAACAAAAAAGGGGCTCGGAAGAGCCCCGTTTTCGCTGCAGCGGCCGAAACTACCGGAACATCGCTGCAACTAACCACGCAGTGCTAATTTCGCAATTAGGCTGCAACGGCGGCTTTCACCTGCTGGACGATCGCAGCAAAAGCAGCCTTGTCGAACACCGCCATGTCAGCCAGGACCTTGCGGTCGAGTTCGATCGACGCCTTCTTCAGGCCGTTGATGAACACGCTGTAGGTCATGTCGTGCTGGCGAACTGCCGCGTTGATACGCGTGATCCACAGTGCGCGGAACACACGCTTCTTGTTGCGGCGATCGCGGTACGCGTACTGACCAGCGCGCATCACCGCCTGCTTGGCGATGCGGTAGACGTTATTGCGACGGCCGCGATAACCCTTGGCCAGCTTGATGATCTTCTTGTGGCGGGCCCGTGCGGTTACCCCACGTTTGACTCGAGGCATGTTTCTCTCCTTAGAGTATCAGTTGAGGGGTTACGCGAACGGCAGCATTGCGCGGACGGAGTTCAGATCGGAATCATGAACTGCCGTTGCGCCGCGCAGGTGACGCTTGTTCTTCGTGGTTTTCTTGGTCAGGATGTGACGCTTGAAGGCTTGACCGCGCTTGACGGTACCGCCCGGACGCACCACGAAGCGCTTTGCAGCACTCTTCTTGGTCTTCATCTTAGGCATGACGAACAACTCCAGTTTATTAGATGGCGATGGGTGTGCGGTTGGCATGCGCCCTTGACCCGCCCTTCGAAACCCAGTCCACTTGTGTACGGCGAACCGCTTGCGCAGCCGCCGTCATTGTTGGCGCGCCGCCCTGACCGGGCAACGCACCGAACCACTTTCGAACCTGCGCGCCGTGCGCGCGGGCCCGTTACTTCTTTTTCTTCGGCGAGAGCACCATGATCATCTGGCGCCCTTCCATCTTCGGCATCTGCTCGACCTGGCCGACTTCCTCGAGATCCGTGCGCAGACGTTCCAGCATCCGCATGCCGATCTCTTGGTGAGCCATTTCACGGCCGCGGAAACGCAACGTGATCTTCGTCTTGTCGCCCTCTTCGAGGAAGCGCATGAGATTGCGGAGCTTGACGTTGTAGTCACCGTCATCGGTACCCGGGCGGAATTTGACTTCCTTCACCTGGATGACCTTCTGCTTCAGCTTCGCTTCGTGCTGCTTCTTGGACTCCTGATACTTGAACTTGCCGTAGTCCATCAGACGGCAGACCGGGGGAACCGCTTGCGGCGCGATTTCCACCAGATCAACATCCAGTTCTTCCGATTTACGGAAAGCATCAGCGAGTTTTACGATACCGAGCGGTTCGTTCTCGATCCCGACCAGACGCACTTCCGGCGCAGAGATTTCACCGTTGATGCGATGCGACGACTTATCAGTAGCGATGTTACGTTTCCTCTAAAAATTAAAAAAACGAGCCGCGCTGCCAGGGCGGTTACTTGAACGAGCGCAGGTCTTCCTGCAGACGCTCAACGAAGGCTTCGATCGGCATAACGCCAAGATCGACGCCGCCACGGGCACGCACGGCTACCGTTTGCGCATCACGCTCCTTATCACCCACGACGAGGAGATAAGGCACCTTTTCCAGCGTGTGCTCGCGTATTTTATAGCTAATCTTCTCGTTGCGCAAATCGCCCGCCACTCTAACCCCTTGTTTTTGCAACGTTTGGGTCAGAGAGTGCGCATATTCCACCTGACTTTCGGCGATATTGAGCACAACTGCCTGGAACGGCGCGAGCCAGGCCGGCATCGCGCCGGCATGGTGCTCGATCAGAATGCCGAGGAATCGCTCCATCGAACCGACGATCGCACGGTGCAGCATCACCGGCCGGCGGCGGCTGTTGTCTTCCGCGACGTACTCGGCGCCGAGGCGCTCCGGCAGCACCATGTCGAGCTGCAGCGTGCCGCACTGCCACGAACGGCCGAGCGCATCCTTGATGTGGTATTCGATCTTCGGACCATAGAACGCACCCTCGCCCGGCAGCTCTTCCCACGACAGGCCGCACGCCGTCAGCGCGTCGCGCAGGCCCTGCTCGGCACGATCCCAGGTTTCATCCGTGCCCGCACGCTGTTCGGGGCGCAGCGACAGCTTGATGTCGATGTGATCGAACCCGAAATCCTTGTACACGCTCATCGCCAGCGTATTGAACGCGATCGACTCGGCGATGAACTGCTCTTCGGTACAGAAGATGTGCGCATCGTCCTGCACGAAGCCGCGCACGCGCATCAGGCCATGCAGCGCGCCCGATGCCTCGTTGCGGTGGCACGAACCGAATTCCGCGTAGCGCAGCGGCAGGTCGCGGTACGAGCGCAGGCCGTGCTTGAACACCTGAACGTGCCCCGGACAGTTCATCGGCTTGATCGCGTAGTCGCGCTTCTCCGACTCCGTCGTGAACATGTTCTCGCGGTAGTTCTGCCAGTGGCCCGATGCTTCCCACAGCGAGCGGTCCATGATCATCGGCGTCTTGATCTCGAGGTAGCCGGCGTCGTTCACGCGGCGGCGCATGTACTGTTCGACCTGCTGCCACAGCGCCCAGCCCTTCGGATGCCAGAACACCATGCCCGGCGACTCTTCCTGCATGTGGAACAGGTCGAGCTGCTTGCCGAGCTTGCGGTGGTCGCGCTTTTCCGCTTCCTCGAGCATGTGCAGATATTGATCCTGGTCTTCCTTCTTCGTCCAGGCAGTACCGTAGATGCGCTGCAGCTGCTCGTTCTTCGAGTCGCCGCGCCAGTACGCGCCCGCGACCTTCATCAGCTTGAAGACCTTCAGCTTGCCGGTCGACGGCACGTGCGGGCCGCGGCACAGATCCGTGAAGCCGCCGTGCGAGTACAGCTTGATTTCGTCGCTTTGCGGAATCGATTCGATGATCTCGGCCTTGTACTTCTCGCCGATGCTGCGGAAATAGCCGGCCGCCTCGTCGCGCGACACGACGCAGCGCGTCACCGGCTCGTCCTTCTTCGCGATTTCCTGCATGCGCTTTTCGATCTTTTCCAGATCTTCGGGCGTAAACGGGCGGTTGTACGAGAAGTCGTAGTAGAAGCCGTTGTCGATCACGGGACCGATCGTCACCTGCGCATCCGGATACAGTTCCTTCACGGCGTACGCGAGCAAGTGGGCGGTCGAGTGACGGATGATGTCGAGACCGTCGGCATCCTTGTCCGTGACGATCGCGAGCGCTGCGTCGCGATCGATGACCGTGGACGTGTCGACGAGCTCGCCGTCGAGCTTGCCTCCAAGCGCAGCCTTCGCGAGGCCGGGACCGATCGAGGCCGCAACCTCGGCAACTGTCACCGGATGCTCGTATTGTCGAACTGAGCCGTCAGGCAAGCGTATCGAAACCATAGCAATCTCCGTGATGCCGACAGTGGGCGGCAAACCAGGTACGCGATATAAAAAATCACGCGCGAAATTTCGCGACAAAAAAAATGCGGCCCCGCTTTCGAGGGGCCGCATTCGATACTTCACTCAGGCTGAAAGGGCGAAAACGTTCCTCGACTAGCGTCGCTCCGAAAAGGTTTCGGTCAACGTTCGCGGTGTCATAACCGTATTCGCCCTGTTCGCGTTGAGTTATCTACTGCATCGAATACCCGGAAACCGGGCATTCTCAATTCGTTGGTAGGCTCGATTGGACTCGAACCAACGACCCCCACCATGTCAAGGTGGTGCTCTAACCAGCTGAGCTACGAGCCTAGAGAAGCTAAGATTATATGGAGCTAACGCTGACTTGGCAAGTGTTTTTATGCGGACGCAGCAAAACGATTACGTTCCGCCCCCATTACGGGGACGTCACGTCTTGCGCCCCGCCCGCACGACGCCCTGCACTTCGCCAAGCAGCGTGCACGCACGCTGCACCTGCGCGGAATTCGACACCTCGACCGTGAACTGCATGAACGCCGCATTGCGGCGGCTCTGCGTCTTCACGCCCACCACGTTCATTTTCTCGCGTGCGAACACTTCCGAGATGTCGCGCAGCAAGCCTTGCCGGTCACTCGCCTCGATCATCAGGTCGACCGGATAGACGGACACGCCGCGCCCGCCCAGCACGTCGGCCGACCAGGTCGTCTGCAGCACGCGCTCCGGCGCCCGTTCGGCCATCCGCCGGAACGTCGGGCAGTCGCTGCGGTGGATCGACATCCCCTTGCCGCGCGTGACGAAACCGCTGATCGGGTCGGGCGGCGCCGGACGGCAGCAGCGCGCAAGCTGGGTCAGCAGCGCATCGACGCCGACCACCAGCACGCCGGTCGACGCGCCGTGCGCGACACTCGCCCCGCTGCTGCGCTTCTCGAAATCCGCGGGAGCCTCGGGCGCATGCTCGGGCGGCGGCGCATCGGACAGCGCGTGCTCGACGTTGCGCAGGCTGAATTCTTCCTTGCCGACGACCGAGAACAGTTCCTCGGGCGACTTGAAGCCGAGCTTCGCGGCGAGGTTGTCGAGATTGACCGACGTCTTGCCCTCGCGCTGCAGCGTCTTTTCGACGAGCGCGCGGCCATGCGCGATGTTCTCTTCCTGCTCGATCGAGTTGAACCACGCCCGCACCTTCTGTCGCGCACGCGAACTCTTCAGGTAGCCGAGCTGCAGGTTCAGCCAGTCGCGCGACGGCCCGCCCTCCTTCACCGCGACGATCTCGACCGTCTGGCCGTTCGCGAGCGACGTGTTCAGCGGCACCATCACGCCGTCGACGCGTGCGCCGCGGCAGCGATGGCCGAGCTCGCTGTGCAGGTGGTAGGCGAAATCGACCGGCGTCGCACCCTGCGGCAGCGCGATCACGCGCGCCTGCGGCGTCAGCACGTAGATGTGGTCGTCGTCGAGCGACGTCTCGCGCAGCTGGGCCCACGCCTGGTCGCCCGACACTTCGACGTCGTCCTTCCATGCGAGCAGCTGGCGCAGCCACGCGATCTTCTCGTCGTACTTGTCGCTCGCCGAGAACTGGCCGCCATAGCCGCGCGCGCCGGCTTCCTTGTAGCGCCAGTGCGCGGCGATGCCGTACTCCGCGAAGCGGTGCATTTCCTGCGTGCGGATCTGCACTTCGAACGCGCGGCCGTCGTCGCCGATCACGACCGTATGCAGCGACTTGTAGCCGTTCGGCTTCGGGCGCGAGATGTAGTCGTCGAATTCCTTCGGCACCGGCTGCCACAGGTGATGCACGATGCCGAGCACCGCGTAGCAATCCTTGATGTCCGGCACGATCACGCGGAACGCCCGCACGTCGTACAGCTCGGCGAAGTCGAGCTCCTTGCCGCGCATCTTGCGCCAGATGCTGTAGATATGTTTCGGCCGCCCGCTCACGTCGGCCGGAATGTGCGCTTCCGCCAGCTCGTGCTGGAGCCGCTCGATCGCCTGGGCGACGTAGGCCTCGCGCTCGATGCGCTTCTCGTCGAGCAGCTTGGCGATGCGCTTGTAGGTGACCGGATCCTCGAAGCGGAACGCGAGGTCCTCGAGCTCCCACTTCAGTTGCCAGATGCCGAGACGGTTCGCGAGCGGCGCGTAGATCTCGAGTGTCTCGCGCGCGACGTCGGGCGGCGGATCGATCTTCGCCGCCGCGTAATAACGCAGCGACTGCAACCGCGACGCCAGCCGGATCAGCACCACGCGGATGTCCTGCGCGAACGCGAGCAGCATCTTGCGCAGCGCCTCGATCTGCGTGCGCCGCTCTTCCGCCGCATCGCGCCCGGCTTCAGGCATCGCATTCTGGGCGCGCAGGCTGACGGTGCCGAGCCGCAGCAGCTTGCGCACGTCGGACACGAGCCGCGCGACTTCTTCGCCGAACCGTTCGGTCAGTTCCCGCTCGGGATCGTTCAGGTGCGGCGTCAGCACGAACAGCGCGGCCGCCTGCATCGCGTGCGGGTCGACGTTCAACGTGCGCATGATCGACGCCGTGCCCGCCGAGTGATCGGCAAGCAGTTCGCCCGTCGACAGGCGCGCGTCGCCGGCCCGCTCGCGCACGAACGCGAGCACGTCGTCGAACGACGGCGCCGCGACGGAAGAAGCGGTAACGGACTCGGTCATCGCACGGCCTGGCGTATTGCGGTCATCGTGATGCTTCGCTTAGCTCCGCTGCGCGGCGACGACGACGATCTCGACCAGCAGCGCCGGATCCGCGAGCTTCGCCTCGACGGTCGCGCGCGGCGGCGTGTTGCCCGGCGCGACCCACGCGTCCCACTCCGCGTTCATGCCTTCGAAGTTCGCGAGATCCGAAATGTAGATCTGCACCGACAGCAGATGCGCCTTGTCGCTGTTCGCTTCGGCGAGCAGGCGGTCGATGTGGCCCAGCACTTCGCGCGTCTGGCCCTTGATGTCCTGGGTGGTGTCTTCGGCGATCTGGCCAGCCAGATACACGGTACCGTTGTGGATCGCGGTTTCGGAGAGACGGGCTCCGACGTGGTGACGAATGACTGCCATGGAATGTTCCGGTCGTTTGAGTGGGTGAAGAATCGGCGACGACGCGGCCCGCATGCCGCCGAACCGCATATTATGACGCGTTTATGAGACGCCTTCGACGAAAAACCGCCGCGCGAGCGCAATCTGGTCGGCATCCAGGAATGCCGGTGCATGCCCCGTGCCGGGAATTTCCGCCTGCGTCACATGCCGGCCGCGGCGCACCATCTCGGCGGCGGTCTCGCGCGACAACAGGTCGGACTCGGCGCCGCGCACGACGAGCAGCGACGCATCGGTCGTCTCGATCGCGCGCCACAGCGCGACCTCACCGAGCGCGGCCAGTTCGGGCGTCGTCGCCTTGAACGGCTCGGCGATGCGCGGATCGTAGCGCATCGTCCAGCCGCCGTCGGGCAGCTCGCGCAGCAGCGGCCGGTTGATCTCGCGCCATTCGTCGCCGGTCAACTCCCCGAACGGCAGCGACAGCGACGTCAGATAGTCGACACCTTCCTGCTCGGTCGCGAAGTGCGGCTGCACGCCGAGGTATTCGCCGATGCGCGTCAGCGAATCGGGTTCGATGCGCGGGCCGACGTCGTTGACGATCATCCGGCGCAGCGGCGAACCGGGCAGCCCCGCGAGCGCCATGCCGATCAGCCCGCCCATCGAGGTGCCGAACCAGTCGACCGACTCGACATCGAGCCGCGCAATCAGCGTGACCATATCGGCCACGTATTGCGGAATCGCGTAATGCCGCGGATCGGCGAGCCAGTCGGAGCGACCGCGCCCGACGACGTCGGGGCAGACGACGCGATACGTATCGGACAGCGCGGCGGCGAGCCGGTCGAAGTCGCGCCCCGAACGGGTCAGGCCGTGCACGCAGACCAGCACGCGCGGATTGGCCGGGTCGCCCCATTCGGTATAGGCGACGTGGTGAAGGCCGGCGGCGCTTGCACACTGCACGCGTCGCTGACGGGGAATCGGAGGATTCGCTGAGGTGATCGGCATCGTTGGCATCCTGTCGAACGGTGGCGGCGCGGCGGACAACGCTTGCGTCGCCCGATGCAAACGATTGTAAACCGCTTCGTCACCGCAGGTCGTCACGCACACGCCACCGCCGGCACATCGTTCACAGCGTGCTCAGTCGCCGCGGCCCCACGCGCCGCGCAACTGCTCGCGCAGGAAATCGACGAATGCGCGCACGCGCAACGGCACGTGACGACCACCGGGATAAACCGCATGAAGCGGTGCCGCGGGCGCCGCGAATGCGGGCAGCACGCGAACCAGTCGACCGGCATCGAGATCGGCACCGACGTCCCAGATCGACTTCAGCGCGATGCCCGCCCCCTCCAGCGCCAACGTACGAGCCGCGCCGCCGTCGTTCGTCAGCAGCGCGGCCGTCACCTCGACCGCAACCGTGCCCTGTGCACCGTCGAACCGCCACTCGGCACGCGGCTGGTCGCCCATCACGATGCATCGGTGCGCACGAAGCTCGGCCGGATCGGCCGGCACCCCGTGCGCGGCGAGATAGCTCGACGACGCGCAAAGCACACGATGATTCGGTGCGAGCTCGCGGGCGATCATGGTCGAATCGGCGAGGCTGCCGATCCGCACGGCGACATCGATGTCATGCGCGAGCAGATCGACGATCGTGTCGGTCAGCACCAGTTGCACGATCAGCTCGGGATGCCGCCGCTGAAACGCCGCGATGAGCGGCGCGATCCGCAGTCGGCCGAGCTCGCCCGGCGCCGTGACGCGCAGCACACCGCCGACCGTGCCGCGGCGATCGGTCATCAGCGTTTCGGCACGCTCCACTTCGGCCAGGATGCGCAGCACCTGCGCGTGAAACTGCGCACCGTCGTCGGTCAGCGTCTGCTGCCGCGTCGTCCGGTGCAGCAGACGCACGCCGAGCTGCGACTCGAGATGCGCAAGCCGCTTGCTGACGACGGACAGCGACAAGTCCAGCTCGCGCGCCGCCGCCGACAGGCTGCCGGCCGACACGATTCTCGCGAAGGTATCGAGCGCCGGGAGATCGTCGATCAGCATCGCGGCACCGGCCCCGATTGAACCTTTCCTTTTTTCGAATAATCCATTCGATTTCCGACGGTATTTAGATGGAAATCGAAAACCTACCATACCTGTTCCGCGTCGTCGCACGACGCCATACACAGGACCCCCGAAACCATGTCGATTCGCCTTCTTTCGGCCGCTCGCCCGATCACCCGCGTCATCGCCGCGGCCGCCTGCGTCGTTGCGCTGTCGCCTGCCGCCTCCCGCGCGGCGGGCCTCGTCGAGCCGCACGGCCTGACCGTCGCGGCCGACCTGCCGGCCCAGCAGGCACGCGCGCAGATCCTCGCCACGCGTCGCTACGGCACGTTCTGGGATACCGGCGACGCCACCCTCGCCCGCACGGCACTCGCTGCCGGCTTCATCGACCGCACACTTCCGGCCGGCCGCGCGCAGGGCGTACCGGGACCGCTCGCGGCATCCCAGACGATGCGCGCGGCCATCCCGGACCTGCGTTGCGACATCGAGCAGATGATCGTCGCGGGCGACCGAGTCGTCGTGCACCTGCATTTTCGCGGGCATTTCACCGGCACGTTCAATGGCACGGCCGGCAGCGGGCAGACGGTCGACTTCATCGCGACCGACATCTACCGGATCGACCACGGCCGGATTGCGGAAAACTGGCACATCGAGGACAACCTGACGCTGATGCGCCAGCTCGGGCTCGTCGGCTGACGGAGAAGACGATGACTGACAACGACTCCAATTCGGCGACGCCTCCGGCGCGCCGCACGTTTCTTGCACAGGCCGGCGCCGGGCTGGCGGCCGGCGTCGCGGTGGTCGCGGGCGCCTCCCGGCCGGCCGCCGCCGCGCCGGCACCGCAGCCGAAAGACACGAGCACCGGCGGATTCTGGCCGAACGATACGCGGCTCGTCATCTCGATCTCGATGCAATTCGAGGCCGGCGGACAACCGCCCAAGGGCGCGGACAGCCCGTTCCCGCCCGTCGAATTTCCATCGTCGGTGCCGGTCGATCTGGCGTCGGCCACGTGGTTCGCGTATGGCTATCGTGAAGGGATTCCGCGCCTTCTTGACCTGTGGGATCGGCACGGTGTGAAAGTCACGTCGCACATGATTGGTGAGGCCGCACGCCGGCATCCCGACCTGGCGCGCGAGATCGTGTCGCGCGGCCACGAAGCGGCCGCGCACGGCCCGACATGGCGCTCGCAATTCGCGATGACTCGCGACGACGAACGTCGCTTCCTCACCGAAGCCCGCGACATGGTCGAAGCGGCGACGGGACAGCGCCCGATCGGCTACAACTGCAACTGGCTGCGGCGCGGGCCGCACACGCTGCCGCTGCTGCAGGAACTCGGTTACGTGTATCACATCGACGACGTCAGCCGGGACGAGCCCTTCATCGAGACCGTCGGCGGTCGCGATTTCGTGGTCGTCCCGTACACCCTGCGCAACAACGACATCCTGCTGATCGAGGGCCGCAACTACTCGCCGACGATGTTTCTCGAGCAGATCAAGCTCGATTTCGACGAGCTGTACGCGGAAGCCGGGCAGCGGCGCAGATTGATGTCGATCAGCGCGCACGACCGGATCAGCGGCACGCCGCAGATGGTCCGCGCCTGGGACGCTTTCCTGCGTTACGCTCGATCGCATCCGGGGGTGGCCTTCATGCGCAAGGACGACATCGCCCGCTTCGCGCTGCGCAGCCCGTCGACGCTGCGCGAAACCGAAACGATCTGACCGGATTGCACTCACCTCTTCTCCTCGGAACGACCACCATGAACGATCCACTCCACGGAAACAAAGTACTTGTCGTCGGCGGCAGCTCGGGCATCGGCGCCGCGGCAGCGAAAGCCTTCGCGCAACGCGGCGCTGTCGTCACGATCGCATCGCGCAAGCCGGCCAGGGCCGGTGCAGATGCCACGCCGGACGAGCACGTGCGCACCGAAGCGCTCGACATCACCGATACGGCGGCCGTCGATGCGTTCTGCGCGCGCGTCGGCCAGTTCGACCACGTCGTGATTTCGGCCGCGAAGACGGCCACGGGCCCGCTGCGCGCACTGCCGCTTGCCGACGCGCAGGCAGCGATGGACAGCAAGTTCTGGGGCGCATACCGCATCGCCCGCTCGATCGATATTGCACCCGGCGGCTCGCTGACATTCGTGTCGGGTTATCTCAGCGTGCGGCCGAACGCGTCGTCGGTGCTGCAGGGTGCGATCAACGCGGCGCTCGAGGCGCTCGCCCGCGGCCTTGCGCTCGAACTGGCGCCCGTGCGGGTGAACACCGTGTCGCCGGGCCTGATCGCGACGCCGCTGTGGGACAAGCTCGCACCCGACGCGCGCGATGCGATGTACGCGGGCGCCGCCCAGCGCCTTCCCGCACGCCGCGTGGGCCAGCCCGAGGACGTCGCGAACGCGATCGTCTACCTGGCCACGACGCCTTACGCGACTGGTTCGACGGTGCTGATCGACGGCGGCGGCGCGATCGCGTGACGCATGCGGTCATGGCAAAACGCCCCGCGTTCCGTCAGGAACGCGGGACGTCGATGGTCATGCGCAAAGGACGGTGCTCAGGCGACCGCGCTCACATCGAGCGGTGCGCCCGTCTTCGTCTGGATCTCTTCCGCGCTCACGCCGTCGGCGAGCTCGAGCACCTTCAGGCCGGCCGGCGTCACTTCGATCACACCGAGATCGGTGATGATCAGGTCGACCACGCCCACACCCGTCAGCGGCAGGTTGCATTCGTCGAGGATCTTGTGCTGGTCGCCCTTCGCGACGTGCTCCATCAGCACGACGACGCGCTTCACGCCCGCGACGAGATCCATCGCGCCGCCCATCCCCTTGATCATCTTGCCGGGGATCATCCAGTTCGCGAGGTCGCCCGTCTTGCTGACCTGCATCGCGCCGAGGATCGCGAGGTTGATGTGGCCGCCGCGAATCATTGCGAACGAATCGGCCGACGAGAAAATCGACGAGCCCGGCAGCGTCGTGACGGTCTGCTTGCCGGCGTTGATGAGATCCGCGTCGACTTCGTCCTCGGTCGGCGACGGGCCGATGCCGAGCAGGCCGTTCTCCGACTGCAGCCACACCTCGACGCCTTCCGGCACGTGGTTCGCGACGAGCGTCGGCAGGCCGATGCCGAGGTTCACGTAGAAGCCGTCCTGCAGTTCCTTCGCCGCGCGCGCGGCCATCTGGTCACGATTCCAGGCCATGTCAGTCTCCTTTCGCGCGTACGACGCGTTGTTCGATGCGTTTCTCGGGCGTCGCGTTCAGCACGATGCGCTGCACGAAAATGCCCGGCGTGTGGACCTGGTCCGGATCGAGCGTGCCGTTCTCGACGATCTCCTCGACTTCCACGACGGTGATCTTGCCCGCCATCGCGCACATCGGGTTGAAGTTGCGCGCGGTGCGGCGATAGATCAGGTTGCCGGACTTGTCGGCCTTCCACGCCTTCACGAGCGCGACGTCGGCCGTCAGCGACGGCTCGAGCACGTAGTGGCGATCGCCGAACTGGCGCGTTTCCTTGCCTTCCGCGATCACGGTGCCGTAGCCGGTGTTCGTGAAGAACGCGGGAATGCCGGCGCCGCCCGCGCGCAGCTTCTCGGCGAGCGTGCCCTGCGGCGTGAATTCGAGCTCGAGTTCGCCGGCCAGATACTGGCGCTCGAACTCCTTGTTCTCGCCGACGTACGACGAGATCATCTTCTTGATCTGGCGCGTTTCCAGCAGCAGGCCGAGACCGAAGCCGTCGACGCCCGCGTTGTTGCTGATGCAGGTGATGCCCTTGACGGCCGAATCGCGCAACGCGCCGATCAGCGCCTCGGGAATCCCGCACAGGCCGAAGCCGCCCACCGCGAAGGTCTGTCCGTCACGGACGATCCCTTCCAGCGCGGCGGCCGCGCTTGGATAGACTTTGTTCATCTGTTTGTCCCTTCCTCTATGGAAACCAGCAAAACCGGTTCACGCGCCCACTGGGCCGCAAGCCCGCCGCATCATTCTATGCATGCACGGCGATACCTGCGTCGAGGCGCGCTGTTTTTATATCGCGACAAACCGCCGCGAGATGCCTGAAAGGGTACGATGCGGCGCGGATACGGCACAATACGCAAAAATACATAAGCGTTTCCCTCCGCTTGCCTGCGCCATGCCCGCTCTCGATTACCAGACTGCCTTTCACCTCGCGCCGCTCGGCCTCGTGATGTCGCGCGACCGCGTGATCGAGGACTGCAACGACGCGCTCGCGTCGATCTTCCGCTGCGCGCGGGCCGATCTGCTCGGGAAGTCGTACGAGGTGCTCTATCCGTCGCCGGGCGAATTCCAGCGGATCGGCGAACGCATTTCGCGGGTGATGATCGCGAACGGCATCTACGCCGATGACAGAATCATGAAACGGGCCGACGGCGAGCTGTTCTGGTGCCACGTGACGGGCCGCGCGCTCGACCGCACCGCGCCGCTCGCGGCCGGCATCTGGACCTTCGAGGACCTGAGCGCGACACGCCGCGTCGCCGTCGAGCTGACGCCGCGCGAACGCGAGATCGCCGCGCAGCTCGCGACCGGCAAGACCAGCAAGCAGATCGGGCGCATGCTCGACATCAGTTCGCGCACGGTCGACATCTACCGCGCGCGGCTGATGCGCAAGTACGGCACGAACAATACGCCGGAACTGCTGCAGCGCCTGCTCGGCCAGTAACACGCGCGCCGGAATGGCAATCGGCCGCGTGACACGGCCGATTCGGGGGACTCTCAGGAAATGGCGACACACCGGCGCCCGCGCACCGGGTTCGATGCCGCGGCGCTCAGCCGACCTTCGCCGCGAGCGCGCGCTCGATCGTATCGCGCAACAGTTGCGGCAGCGCCACCGACTTGCCGAGCGCATAGTCGACCCACACGCAGCGCGCATTGCCGCGCGCATAGACGTGCTGCGGATCGTCCGCGCGCGTCAGCTCGAAACCTGTGTCGAAGCTGCTGCGGCCAGGCTTCGCGGCCGACATCCGCGCGATCACGTCGCCCGGATAGTGCAGTTGCTTCAGGAACTCCATCGACGCCGTGACGATCACGGGCCCCTGCCCCTCACCGTTGCCGCCCGCGATGCCGAGTTCCTCGAACCACGAGATCCGGGCCTGTTCCATGTAGCGGAAATAGACCGTGTTGTTCACGTGGCCGAACGCATCCATGTCGCCCCAGCGGATCGGCATCGACATTTCAAATACGGGGGAATAATCGCTCATTGCAGTCTTCTTTGTTGCTGAGTGTCATCCAGTCAGGCGAGGCCGAAGCCATCGTCGGCGGAGATAATCGAGCCGTTGATGAACTGCGACTCGTCGGCCGCGAGCAGCAACAACAGCCCGTCGAGATCCTGCGGCTTGCCGACGCGCCGGCGCGGCAGCATCGACTGCAGCTTCTGGCCCTGCTCGGTTTCCCACAGGTAATGATTGATTTCGGTATCGATATAGCCCGGACAGATCGCGTTGACGTTGATCCCGTGGCGGCCCCATTCGAGCGCCATCGCGCGCGTCATCTGCACGACCGCCGACTTGCTCATCGCATACAGGCCGATCTGCGGAAACACGCGCAGGCCGGCCACCGACGCGATGTTGATGATCCGGTACGGCGGCTTGCCGTTGCCGTTCGCGCGCATCATCATCCGTTTCGCGACTTCCTGCGCGACGAAAAACGCGCCGCGCGTGTTGGTATCGAACACGAATTCGAAATCGGCCGGCGTCACGTCGACGAGCTTCTGCATCGTCGAGACGCCCGAATTGTTCACGAGGATGTCGATCGTACCGGCTTCCGTCTCCGCGTGCGCGATGGCCGCCTTGATGCTCTGCACGTCGGTGACGTCGAGCGACACGACGTGTGCGGCACCGCCCGCCGCCTCGATCTCCGCGCGCAGTTCCTTCAGGCGCTCGACGCGGCGGCTCGCGAGCACGACCTTCGCACCGGCCTGCGACAGCACCTGCGCGAAGCGTTGCCCGAGACCGCTCGATGCGCCCGTGACCAGCGCGACCTTGCCTTCCAGATTGATCGATCGACCCATTGCACATCCCCTTTCGATATCGTTTCGCCGCGACGGGCGCCCTGTCCCACGCAGCATAACCCTGGCACAAAAAATAGAACGATCGTGCTAATCTATTCGCATGCTGTTGCGGCAAGCGTTTCGTTTCGCAGACAATACGCTCCCGAATAAAAGCATTCTAACGGTTAGAGGAACGCCAATGACCCCCGCAAGCCTCATCGAGCAGTACGGCCCGCGCGAATCGATGGAATACGACGTCGTGATCGTCGGCGGCGGCCCCGCCGGGCTGTCTGCGGCGATCCGGCTCAAGCAGCTGGCCGCCGAGAAAGGCACCGAGATCGGCGTGTGCGTGCTCGAGAAGGGTTCCGAGATCGGCGCGCACATCCTGTCGGGCGCGGTGATGGATCCGCGCGCGATCAACGAACTGTTCCCCGACTGGAAGGAACGCGGCGCACCGCTCGACGTCGAGGTGACGGAAGACCGCTTCCTGTTCCTGTCCGAGCAGAGCGCGGTCACCACGCCGAACTGGGCGCTGCCCGCCAACTTCCAGAACCACGGCAACTACGTGATCTCGCTGGGCAACGTCACGCGCTGGCTGGGGGCACAGGCGGAAGCGCTGGGCGTCGAGATCTTCCCGGGCTTCCCGGCTGCCGAGATTCTGTACAACGACGACGGCTCGGTGAAGGGCGTCGCCACCGGCAACATGGGCGTGGGCAAGGACGGCGAGCCGACCGAGAACTTCCAGCTCGGCATGGAGCTGCACGCGAAGTACACGCTGTTCGCCGAAGGCTGCCGCGGCCACCTCGGCCGCCAGCTGATCTCGAAGTTCAAGCTCGACGCGAACGCGGATCCGCAGGCGTACGGGATCGGCATCAAGGAGCTGTGGGAAATCGATCCCGCGAAGCACAAGCCGGGCCTCGTGATCCACACGGCCGGCTGGCCGCTGAAGTCCGATACGTACGGCGGCTCGTTCCTGTATCACATGGACAACAACCAGGTGGTGGTCGGCTTCGTGGTGGGCCTGGGCTATACGAACCCGTACCTGTCGCCGTTCGAGGAATTCCAGCGCTACAAGACGCATCCGTCGATCCGCGCATTCCTGGAGGGCGGCAAGCGCGTGTCGTACGGCGCGCGCGCGATCACCGCGGGCGGCCTGCTGTCGCTGCCGAAGACGGTGTTCCCGGGCGGTGCGCTGATCGGCGACGACGCGGGCTTCCTGAACGCATCGCGGATCAAGGGCAGCCACGCGGCGATCAAGACCGGCATGCTGGCGGCCGACGCCGCGTTCGACGCGGTGCAGGCCGGCCGTCAGTCGGACGAACTCAACGCGTATCCGGATGCGTTCAAGCAATCGTGGCTGTACACGGAGCTGTACCGCGCGCGCAACTTCAAGCAATGGATGGCCAAGGGGCTGTACCTCGGCACGCTGATGGTCGGGCTCGAGCAGAAGGTGATGGGCGGCAACGTGCCGTGGACGCTGCACCACAAGCATGCGGACCACGAGATGCTGAAGCCGGCGTCGCAGTGCACGCCGATCGAGTATCCGAAGCCGGACGGCAAGCTGACGTTCGACCGGCTGTCGTCGGTGTTCATCTCGAACACGAATCACGAGGAAAACCAGCCGGCGCACCTGACGCTGAAGGATGCGAACGTGCCGGTGAACGTGAACCTGCGCACGTACGCAGGGCCGGAGGCCCGCTTCTGCCCGGCGGCGGTGTACGAGTTCATGAAGAACGACGACGGCAGCGATCGGCTCGTGATCAACGCGCAGAACTGCGTGCACTGCAAGACCTGCGACATCAAGGACCCGACGCAGAACATCGTGTGGGTCACGCCGGAAGGCGGTGGCGGGCCGAATTACCCGAACATGTAACCCGCCGGAAAACGCCGCCTCGCGCGGCGTTTTTTTCGCCCGTTCGACCGTCGATGCTGCCCTGCCCGCGCTCCGGCGTGCGACGCATGCACGACACGCCCGAGCGGCCCGGTCAGCGCGCCGCGATCCGCCGACGGAAGTGCTCGGTACCGGACACGATCTTGTCGAGCACCGCATCGAGCGCCCAGAACCGCTCGCGCACGTCATAGTCGATCGCGCGGCAGCGAATCGACGCGAACGTGCCGATCCGCTGGTGATAGATCTTCGCCAGCGCCGGGTAGCCCAGCACTTCCGATACGGCCGAGACCACCAGGAACGTCGACAACTCGTCGGCGAGCGCCGGATCCGAGTCGCCCTGCGTGCGCAACCACCGATACAGATCCGGATGAAAGTTGGTAAACACGCCGTTGAAGCCGGCGGAGCCCGCCTTCATCGCATCCCACGCGATCGCGGCGTTCGCATTGAGGATCTTCAGCGGCGATCCCGCGGCGAGCGCAACGCGCCGCTTCACCGTCGCCAGGTCGCAACTCACGTCCTTGAGCATCACGAAGCGGCCGGTGTCGATGCACGCACGCAGTTCGTCGTCGGACAGCAATCGGCGGTAAGGCGCCGGACATTCGTACAAGCCGAGCGGCAAATCCGACGGCAGGCGCGCAAGCAGCTTGTGAAGATGGTCGAGAAACGCGGCGCTGCCTTTGCGCTGCGGGTCGAGCCGATTGGTCACGAGCACGACGCCCTGCGCGCCCGATTCCGCGGCCGCGCGCAGCTCGGCGACCTGCGCATCGAGATCGTCGCTGATGTGCCCGGACGCGACGACGGGCACGCGCCCGGCCACGCGTTCGACCACGAAACGCGCGAGTTCCGCCCGTTCGGCCAGACTCAGAAACTGCATCTCGCTCGATTGTGCGACCGCGAACAGCGCATCCGAGCCGTGCGCCAGATACCATTCGATGAGTCGCTCGAGCCCCGCGTAATCGATGGCACCGGCGTCGTCGAACGGCGTCAGCATCACCGGTACGATCCCCTCGATGGTCGCGCTCGACTGCTGATGGTGTTGCATCTGTTTCTCCTTGCTTTCGTCAATACGTGATGGTGGCGCGGCGCTCAGGCCGGCAGCGCGCCGGAGGCGGTGCTCGCGGCCTGCTCGGGAATCGGCTTGCGAACCAGCAGCAGGTAGGCCATCGCACCGGCGAATGCGATTGCCGCCGCCGTCAGCAGCGCGGGCACGAACGACCACTTCTGCGCGATGACACCCGTCAGGATAGGCGCGAGCGCCCCGCCGATGAAACCGCCGAAATTCTGGATCGCGCCGAGCGATGCGATGCGGCTCGGCGGTGCGGCCGCCGTCGCGAGCGCCCACGAACACGCCGATGCCGCATTGGCGAGAAAGATCACGACCGAAATGCACGCGAGCGCGACCGTGTTGCTCTGCACGAGCGCGGCTGGAATCGTGAATGCGACCATCCCGAGCATCGCGACGACCACCGCGTTGCGCCGGCTCACGACCGGCGAGCGGCTGCGGCGCGTGACCACATCCGACAGCCAGCCGGCGACCAGCGAGCCGACGAATCCGCACAGGAACGGCACCGACGCCGCAAACCCGGTGCGAATGAGGCTCATGTGACGCTCCATCGTCAGGTACCCCGGCAGCCAGGTCAGGTAGACCCAGTTCAGATACACGGACCCGAAGAATCCGATCAGCATGCCCCAGGTCGTACCGTGCGAGAACAGGCTGCGCCAGTCGGCGAAGGTCAGCTTCGGCATCGCGACGGCAGTCTGCGCATCGTCATCGAGATACGTCCGTTCCGCTGCCGTCAATTGCGCACGCGCCGGATCGCGGTACAGGGCGAACCAGATGACGGCCACGACGAGGCCGAGCGCCCCCGTCGCGACGAACGCCCAGCGCCAGTTGAACGAGGCGACGAGCACCGCCAGCAGCAACGGCGCGAGCGCGGTGCCGAGCGGCGATGCCGCGTTGAAGATGCCGGTCGGCGTCCCGCGCGCGCGCAGCGGAAACCAGTTGCTCACCACCCGCGCCGCCGACGGGAACTGCGGCGCCTCGCCGATGCCGAGCACGATACGCGCGACGATGAACCAGCCGAAGGTGGCGACGATGCCGCCCGACGCCTGCGCGAGCGACCAGACGATCAGCCCGACGCCCAGCAAACGGCGCGGTCCGATGCGATCGACGAGTCCGCCGACGGGGAACTGGCATAACGCATAGCTCCACGAAAATGCAGACAGCAGCAAGCCCATCTCGGAGAGCGACAGACCCAGATCGTTCCGGATGGCCGAACTCGCGACGGCCAGCGTGCCGCGGTCGAGATAGTTGACGATACCGCTCACCATCAACAGCGCGAGCGCGATACGTTGTCCGCGCCGGATACGTGGGGGCGCAGTCGGAACTGCATGATTCTCGTTCATTGCGTCTGTCTCCATTGTCCTGAATGGTTGGCCGGGCTCCGGCCCTTTCCGTCGTCGCGGAATCTATACGGCCGCACGCTCCACTTCTTCGCGTGTGGGAATCGAGGTCTGCGCGCCGTGGCGCGTCACGCTGATCGCGGCCGCGTGCTGGCCGTATGCAATTGCGTCATCCATCGACGCACCGCTCGCACGGGCCGCCGCGAACCCGCCGACGAAGGTGTCGCCGGCCGCCGTCGTATCGACGGCGACCACCGCCCTCGCCCGATGGCGGCCGTGCCCTGCCGTCCCTCGCCAGCAGACGCCGCGCGCGCCGAGCGTGACCAGCACGTTGCCGACGCCCTTCGCGCACAGCACATCGGCGGCGCGCACCGCCGATGCGTCGTCGCCGACGGCGATGCCGGTCAGCGACTCCGCTTCCGTTTCGTTGACGACGAGGTAGTCGATGCGGGCCAGCAATGCGTCGAACAGCGGCCGGGCGGGCGCCGGATTGAGCAGCACGGGCGTCCGATGGGCGATGGCGCTGCCGATGGCGCGCGCGACGGTCTCGATCGGCACCTCGAGCTGGCACACCATCAGCGCCGCGCCGGCGATCACGTCGCGCGACGCGTCGATCAATGCGGCATCGAGACATGCGTTCGCACCGGGCACGACGACGATGCTGTTCGCCCCGTGTGCGTCGACCGTGATCGTGGCGACGCCGGTTGCCTCCCCGTCGATCCGGTGCAGGTGCGTCACGTCGATACGCTCCGCCGCAAGCGCGTCGTGCAGGCGTGCCCCGAACGCGTCGTTGCCGACGCAGCCGATCATCGCGACCGACGCACCGAGGCGCGCGGCAGCCACCGCCTGGTTCGCCCCCTTGCCGCCGTGGACGGTCTGGAACGAGGTGCCGAGCAGTGTTTCGCCCGGTACGGGCAGACGCGGCGCGCGTGTGACGAGATCGACGTTGACGCTGCCGACGACGGCGATTCGGGGTGGCTTTACAGAACTCATCATCGAATGTAACCGCTTACATTTGAGACAAACAAAATGGCCGGAAAGGCCGACGTCGACAAAAACTTCACAATGCAGCTGGAATCTATGTCTGACATAATACGGATTCGCATCAAGATAGCGCTTACATTCTCACAGGCAGGAATGGAAATGCAAGCGGGACCACGATGAATCGAGGGTAAACGATGGCGCTTTTCAGAACGGGCGGCGTCTGCGCGACAGCCGTGGCCAGGGGGGCCCGATGAGCACGCCTCCTTCCAGCGGTGGCGCGACGCGCGCACGCCGGGGCAGCGGCCGGTCGGTGCTCGGGGATGTCGCGAAACTCGCCGGCGTGTCGACCGCGACCGTTTCGCGCGTGTACAACGATCCCGGCAAGGTATCGGCCGACGTACAGCAGCGCGTGCGCGACGCCGCACGCGCGCTGAACTGGATTCCGAACGCCGCCGGCCGCGCACTCGCGTCCACGCGCACCCACATCACGGGGGCGATCATCCCGACACTCGACGACCAGGTGTTCGCGTCGCAGGTAGCGGGAATGCAGGCGGTCATGGCCGAACACGGCATCACCCTCTTTCTGGGCTGCTCGAATTACGACCCCGCGCAAGCGCTGGCACAGGTGCGCGCGATGCTGTCGCGCGGCGTGGAAGCCGTGTCGCTGGTCGGTGAAGCGTATCCGCCGGAAGTATTCGAACTGCTCCACCAGCATCGCGTGCCGTATGTCGTGACCTACGCGTATCGCGACGACAGCCCGCACTGCTGCATCGGCTTCGACAACCGCGCGGCATTTGCACGGCTGACCACGCACCTGCTCGACCTCGGCCATCGCGATTTCGCGATCATCATGCAGCCCTCCGCGGACAACGACCGCGTGCAGGCCCGCCTGCGCGGCATTCACGACACGCTTGCCGCGCGCGGGCTCGCGGTTCGCCCGGTACACCAGCACGAGGGCGCGGCAACGATCGCGTTCGGGCGGGCGAGCCTGCGCGCGATTGCCGACAGCGGGGCGACGCGCCCGACGGCCGTGATTTGCGGCAACGACGCCCTCGCGCTCGGCGCGCTGCTCGAGGCGCAGGCACTGGGGCTGGACGTGCCGTCGCAATTGTCTATCACCGGATTCGACGATGTCGCGCTGGCGCGCGAAATCCGGCCGTCACTGACGACGATGTGGGTCGACACCGCCGCGATCGGGCGCAAGGCCGCCCACGCGTTGCTCGACGCGCTCGGGAACGGCGAAGCCAGGCCCGGTTACGCTGTGCTGCCGGAACTGCGGGTGCGTGAATCGGCCGCGCCGCCACCGCCGGCGCGGGCAGCTCAATGAAAACGGGGCGCTCAAGGCGCCCCGTTTCGCATTCCATCGGTCGAGCCGGCAGGCGCCGGCCCGCGCGCATCAGGTCGCGCTGCCTGCGATCTTCGGCGTCGACGTCTCGACGTCGCCGCACTGCGCGCGATGGCGCAGCGCATGATCGATCAGCACCAGCGCGAGCATCGACTCGGCGATCGGCGTCGCGCGAATGCCGACGCACGGGTCGTGGCGGCCGAAGGTTTCGACCGTCGCCTCTTCTCCGGCCTTCGTGATCGAACGGCGCGGCGTGCGGATGCTCGACGTCGGCTTGATCGCGATCGACACGGTGATGTCCTGCCCGGTCGAAATCCCGCCGAGCACGCCGCCCGCATGGTTGCCGATGAAGCCGGCCGGCGTCAGTTCGTCGCCGTGCACCGAGCCGCGCTGCGCGACGCTGTCGAAGCCCGCGCCGATCTCGACGCCCTTCACCGCGTTGATGCTCATCATTGCCTTCGCGATGTCCGCGTCGAGACGGTCGAATACCGGCTCGCCCCAGCCGACCGGCACGCCCGACGCAACGACGTCGATGCGCGCGCCGATCGAGTCGCCGTCCTTGCGCAGTGCGTCCATGTAGGCTTCCAGCTCCGGAACGATCGCCGCGTTCGGCGAGAAGAACGGATTCTCGCGCACATGCGACCAGTCGACGAACGGCACGTCGACCTCGCCCAGGCCGCTCATGTAGCCGCGCACCTCGACGCCGAAACGCTCGCGCAGCCACTTCTTCGCGACCGCGCCCGCGCCGACGATCGGCGCGGTCAGGCGTGCGGACGAACGGCCGCCGCCGCGGTAATCGCGGATGCCGTACTTCTGCCAGTAGGTGTAGTCGGCATGGCCGGGACGGAACGTCTCGACGATGTTGCCGTAGTCCTTGCTGCGCTGGTCGGTGTTGCGGATCAGCAGCGCGATCGGCGTGCCGGTCGTCACGCCTTCGAACACGCCCGACAGGATCTCGACCTCGTCGGCCTCCTGGCGCTGCGTCACGTGCCGCGACGTGCCGGGCTTGCGGCGATCGAGCTCGAACTGGATGTCGGCTTCGGTCAGCCCCATTCCCGGCGGGCAGCCGTCGATCACGCAGCCGATCGCGGGACCGTGCGATTCGCCGAAGGTCGTGACAGTGAAAAGCGTGCCGAGGGTATTGCCGGACATGATGGAACCGCCCAAAGAGAAGTGGACAAACCGATGCGCTGCCGGGGCCGCGGGCAGGCCGATCGTTTGCCGGTCGAGAAAAAGAGGTAAACCGCTATTATGCCAGCCGTCCCGGGCCGGCGGGCCGTGTGAACCGTTCAGACCACACGGGCCGGCCATCCATCCGGCCCGGCACGATGCCGCCGGGCCCGCCGCGCTTACTTGCGCGCGCCGCGCAGTTCGGTCACCGCGGCCTGCAGCGCCTCGGGTGTGGCGATCGATGCCGATATCGGCTCGCCGACCGCGAGCGTCAGCCGGCTCATCACGCCGCGCTTGATGGGCCGCGGCATCCGCGCATCGGAATGGCGCGAGAAATAGCTGCCCCAGAGCCCGCGCAGCGCCATCGGAATCACGGGCGCCGGCGTGCGGCCCAGGATTTCGGTGATGCCGCGGTGGAACGTGTTGATGTCACCCGTCTTGGTCAATTTGCCTTCGGGGAAGATGCACACGAGTTCGCCGTCCTTCAGCGCGGCCTCGCACGCGTCGTACGCACGCGCGAGCATGTCGGGATCCTCGTGGCGCGGCGCGATCGGAATCGCCTTCGCATGCCGGAACACCCAGCTCGCAAAACGTGCCTTGAAGATGCGGTGATCCATCACGAACCGGATCGGCCGCGGGCTCGCGGCGGCCAGCACGAGCGCATCGACGTAGCTCACGTGGTTGCACACGAGCACGGCCGCGCCCTCCTCCGGGATGCGCTCCGCATGCACGAGGCGAATCCGGTAGAACGTGTGCACCAGCACCCACGCGACGAAGCGCAACAGGAACTCGGGAACGAGCAGGTAGATGTACGTCGCGACGACGACGTTCAGCAGCGCGGTGACGAGAAACAGGCCCGGGATGCCGACACCGGCGTGGGTCAGCCCCATCGCCATCAGGGCCGACAGGATCATGAACAGCGCGTTCAGGATGTTGTTCGCGGCGATGATCCGCGCACGGTGGGTCGGCGCGCTGCGGCTCTGGATCAGCGCATACAGCGGCACGCTGTAGAAACCGCCGAACATCGCGAGCAGGAACAGGTCGGCCAGGATGCGCCAGTGGCGCCCACCGGCCAGGAATTCCCCCACCGACAGCAGATGGCCGGGCGACGGCAGCGAGCGGCTCGCGAAATACAGCTCGATCGCGAACACGCTGATGCCGATCGAGCCGAGCGGCACGAGGCCGATCTCGACGCGCCGCTGCGACAGCCGCTCGCACAGCAGCGAGCCGAGGCCGATCCCGACCGAGAACGTCGCGAGCAGGACCGTGACGACGTCGGGGCTCGCGGACAGCACGTCCTTCGCGAAATTGAAGAATGACGTGAGGAACGTCGCACCGACGAACCACAGCCACGAGATGCCGAGCAGGCTCAGGAACACGGTGCGGTTCTGCTTCGCGAGGCCGAGGTTGCGCCACGTCTCGCTGAACGGGTTCCAGTTGATCACGAGATCGGGCTGCGGCGCCGGCGTCGGCGGCACGCGTTGCGCGACGAGCCGCCCCGCCAGCGCGATGACGACCACGCTGACGGCAAGCACGCGCTCGCCGCTGCCTTCGATGCCCGCAGCCGCGCCGCCGATGATCGTGCCGATCAGGATCGCGATGAACGTGCCCATCTCGACGAGGCCGTTGCCGCCGACCAGCTCATGCTCGCCGAGATGCTGCGGCAGGTACGAATACTTGACGGGGCCGAACAGCGTCGAGTGCATCCCCATCATGAACGTGCACAGATACAGCAGCGTCGCGCTGTGCGTGACGAACCCGGCCGCGCCGACCAGCATCAGCGCGATCTCGAAGGTCTTCACGAAACGCGTGAGCGTCGCCTTGTCGTATTTGTCGGCGATCTGGCCGGACGTGGCCGAGAACAGCACGAACGGCAAAATGAAGATCGCGGAAATCAGGAACGCGGCCGTCTTCGCATCGACGCCGGAGAAACGCGCGGTGTGATAGGTGACGAGCGACGTGAAACCGATCTTGAATACGTTGTCGTTCAGCGCACCCAGGAACTGGGTCGTGAAGAACGGGGCGAAACGGCGCTGGCGCAACAGGTCGAACTGCGACGCGTGGGCGCGCCGTTCGCCGCGCGACGCGGAAGAGACTTGCGTGTGATCGCTCATGCGGAATACGCGCGCATCGTCTGGGCGAAGCTGCGCGGGCCTCGTGTTGTTGTTGTTGAAAAAACGGCGGCGCAGGCTGAACCTGCGCCGCCGGTCGTCGAATGGCAGCGCCCGCGCGTCATGGCACCGGGCGCGACGCGCTTCACGATTTGTGCGCTTCGGCTTCCGATTCCGGCCAGTCGCGGATGTACGCCTTCAGCATCCGGTTCTCGAAGCTTTGCGCCTCGACGACCGTCTTCGCGACGTCGTAGAACGAGATGACGCCCATCAGCACCTTCTTGTCGAGCACCGGCATGTAGCGCGCATGGCGCTCGAGCATCATCCGGCGCACTTCGTTGACATCGGTTTCCGGCGTGCAGGTGAGCGGCTCGTCCATCACCTTGCGCACCTGCACGTCGCCGATCGCACCGCCGTTGACATGCAGGCGCAGGATGATCTCGCGGAACGTCAGCATCCCGACGAGATCGCCGTACTCCATCACGACGAGCGAACCGATATCGTGTTCGGCCATCGTATCGACCGCTTCGCGCAGCGGCTTATCGGGCGTCACCGTAAACAGCGTGTTGCCCTTCACTTTCAGAATATCGCTGACGCGCATCGTAGTCCCCTCATGCTTGAATGCAAATCGCTTTCGATCCTATCGGAAAGCCTGTCAAAAGGAAAGCGCGGGCCCGCGCGGCGCGGCCGCCGGCGCTTGCGGACGCGGGCCGCCCGCCGCACAATGGCTGCATGGACGGCGGCCAGAGGAGACGGCCATGGCGCATACGCATACGGAGCAATTCGCCAGCTTCGCTGATTTCTACCCGTACTACCTGAACGAACACCAGAACCTGACGTCGCGGCGGCTGCATTTCATCGGCTCGCTCGGCGTGATCGGCTGCGTCGCGATGGCGATCGCGACGGGCCACTGGCTGTGGCTGCCGGCGGCGATCGTGTGCGGCTACGGATTCGCGTGGGTCGGACACTTCTTCTTCGAGAAGAACCGCCCCGCCACGTTCCGGCACCCGATCTACAGCCTGATGGGCGACTGGGTGATGTTCAAGGACATCTGCACGGGCAAGATTGGGCTGTGACACCCGCCCGGCACCGCGTCACGCCGTTTTCGGCGGCCGCGCGTGCGGGTCGGGCGCCCCGCCGGGCACCGGCCCGGGCACGCTTTCCGCCGGCTGCGCGCCCGTCAGCCGGTGCGCGGCGATCAGCGACGCGAGCGATACGTCGAAGCGGTCGTTCGACAGCACCTCGAGCAAGGCCGCGCCATTGACGTGGCTGCGCCGCCGCTGCAGCTGGTAGGTCAACTCCGTGCGGTCGATCACCAGCACGTCGAACAGCTGCGCGAGCGTCAGGCGCGCCGGGTTCGCCAGCAGGATGTAGCGCGGCCCGACTTCACCGCCATCCAGCCGCGCGATCCATTCCCGCTCCTCCATCGTCAGCAGCAGCCGCTGCGCGGTTTCCATGTCGCAGCGCAACATGGTCGCGAGCCGCGTCGCCGTGTAGCCCGCCTTGCCGACCGCGTGCGCCTCGGCCAGCCGCGCGAGCAATTCGAGCGCGTCGAGCAGGTCGCTGCCCGGATAGTGGATGCGATGGAACTGCCCGACGCGGATCGCCGGCAACGCGGATGCGACCATCGCCCCGAGCAGCGCGATGAACCAGCTCAGGTACACCCATAGCAGGAACACTGGTAGCGCCGCGAACGCGCCGTATACGGCCGTATAGGTCGGAATGCGCCGCACGTAATAGCCGAAGCCGCGCTTCGCAAGCTCGAACGCGATGGCCGCGAACAGCCCGCCGATCACCGCGTCGCGCCACGCGACCGTGCAATTCGGCAGGTACACGTACAGCAGCGTGAACGCGAGCACGGTCAGCGGCAGCGACACGAGCGCGAGCAGCCACTCGACGATCGACGTCGACGGCGCGGCGCCGGTGAACGCCAGCGACTGCGTAAACAGGTACGACGAGATCGACAGGCTCACGCCGAACAGCAGCGGGCCGAGCGTGATCAGCGCCCAGTACGCGAGCACGCGCTGCGCGAACGGTCTCGGCTTGCGCACCCGCCAGATCAGGTTGAACGCGGATTCGATCGTCATCATCGTCATCACCGACGTGACGACGAGCACGATCAGGCCGGCCGTCGTCAGCCCCTTGGCTTTCGACGCGAACTGGTTCAGGTACTTGAAGATCTGGACGTTGAACTGCGCAGGCATCAGGTGGTCCGCGAGGAACCCCTGCAGCGAGATCTGGAACGACGAGAACATCGGGAACGCGGTGAACAGCGCGAACGCGACCGTCACGAGCGGCACGAGTGCCAGCATCGTCGTGAACGTGAGGCTGCCCGCCACTTGCGGGATGCGATCCTCGGCGCTGCGCCGGGCCGCGAACTGCGCGAGGCGCTTGATGGTGTCGAGATCGACGCTCAACTTCGGCAAACGGTTTCTCCTTCTTGATGCCGCGCGCCCGACGGCGCGCCGCCGCCGCGCTGCGCGACGACTTCAGCCCCTATAATAGCCGCTCGATCCAGCAGGGGCCGACTGCACCGGGCATCCGCGCGGCCGCACGCGGCCCCGTCGCCCATGAAAGACATTCTCGTCCTCTATTACAGCCGTCACGGCGCCACGCGAGATCTCGCGCTCGCGATCGCGAACGGCGTCGACAGCGTGCCCGGCATGCAGGCGCGCATCCGCACCGTGCCGTCCGTCTCGACGGTTTGCGAAGCCACCGCCCCCGACATCCCCGCCGACGGCCCGCCGTACGCGGAACTGCGCGATCTCGAGGAATGCGCGGGCCTCGCGCTCGGCTCGCCGACCCGCTTCGGCAACATGGCCGCCTCGCTCAAGTATTTCCTCGACGGCACGACCCCGCAATGGCTGTCGGGCGCGCTGACCGGCAAGCCGGCGAGCGTGTTCACGTCGACCGGCAGCCTGCACGGCGGCCAGGAATCGACGCTGCTGTCGATGATGCTGCCGCTGCTGCATCACGGGATGATGATCGTCGGGATCCCGTACACGGAAGCCGCGCTCAGCACGACGCGCACCGGCGGCACGCCTTACGGCGCGTCGCACGTGTCGCAGCACGATCGCAGCGCGGCCGCGGGGCTGTCGGCCGACGAAAAAGCGCTCGCGGCCGCGCTCGGCGTGCGGCTCGCCCGCGCGGCGGCCGCGCTGTCCGCCGCTCAGGCGACCGAAGCCGCATGAACTCGCCCCCCCGCCCCGCCGTCGTCGCCCGGCCGCGCTACGCACTGGCCGCCGCCGCGTGCCTGGTCGCGCTGATCGCGCTGTCGCTCGCATGGGAGCTGTGGCTCGCGCCGCTGCGCCCGGGCGGCTCGGCGCTGATGCTCAAGGCCGTGCCGCTCGCGCTCGCGCTGCCCGGCGTCTGGCGGCGTAACATCTATACGATGCAGTGGGCGAGCATGCTGATCCTCGTCTATTTTGCCGAAGGCATCGTGCGCGGCATGTCCGACCGCGGGCTGTCCGCGACGCTCGGCTGGTGCGAGACCGCGCTCGCCGTCGGCTTCTTCGTGGCGGCGCTTGCCTACGTCGCGCCGTTCAAGCGCGCGGCGAAAAAGCAGCGCGCTGCGTCCTGACCCTTACGCGACCGACCGTGATGATTTCTTCCGAAGCCTTCGTATCCGCCTGCCGCGACGCGATCGGCGCCGCCGGCGTGCTGACCGATCCGCACGACACCGAGCCGTTCCTGACCGACTGGCGCCGCCGCTACAAGGGCAGCGCGTGCGCGGTGCTGAAACCGGCCGATACGGCGGAAGTCGCCGCGCTCGTCCGGCTCGCGAACACGCACGGCGTCGCGCTCGTGCCGCAGGGCGGCAACACGGGCCTCGCCGGCGGCGCGACACCCGACGCGAGCGGCGGCCAGGCCGTGCTGAGCCTCGCGCGCCTGAACCGCGTGCGCGCGCTCGATCCGCACAACAACACGATCACGGTCGAAGCCGGCGTGATCCTCGCGGACGTGCAGGCGCGCGCCCGCGAAGGCGGCCGGCTGTTCGCGCTGAGCCTCGCCGCCGAAGGCAGCTGCACGATCGGCGGCAACCTGTCGACCAACGCGGGCGGCACCGCGGTGCTGCGCTACGGCAACGCCCGCGAACTGTGCCTCGGGCTCGAGGTCGTGACGCCGCAGGGCGAGATCTGGGACGGCCTGCGCGGGCTGCGCAAGGACAATACCGGCTACGACCTGCGCGACCTGTTCATCGGCGCGGAAGGCACGCTCGGGATCATCACGGCCGCCGTGATGAAGCTGCATCCGCTGCCCGCCGCGCAAGTCACCGCGCTGGCCGCGCTCGCGTCGCCGCACGCGGCGCTCGACTTCCTCGCGCTCGCGCAGCGCGCGGCCGGCCCGCTGCTGACCGGCTTCGAGCTGATGTCGGACTTCTGCATGCAACTCGTCGGCAAGCACTATCCGCAGCTGCGCTACCCGTTCGATCGCCCCCATGCGCAGACGGTGCTGCTCGAGCTGTCGGACAACGAGAGCGAAGCGCATGCGCGCGCGCTGTTCGAGAAGCTGATGGAAGAGGCATTCGAGGCCGGGCTCGTGGTCGACGCGGTGGTCGCGGAAAATCTCGCGCAATCGCGCGCGTTCTGGGGCCTGCGCGAACACATTCCGCTCGCCCAGGCCGACGAGGGACTCAACATCAAGCACGACATCGCGGTGCCGATCTCGTCGATCGCGCGCTTCATCGACGAAACCGACACGGCGATCCAGCAGGCCGCGCCGGGCGCGCGGATGGTCACGTTCGGCCACCTCGGCGACGGCAACCTGCACTACAACGTGCAGACGCCCGAAGGCGGCGACCCGAAGGCGTTCCTCGCGGAATTCCAGAAGCCGATCAACCGGATCGTCTACGACAACGTGCATCGCCACCACGGCACGATCAGCGCGGAACACGGGATCGGCCAGTTGAAGATCGACGACGCGCAGCGCTACAAGTCGCCGGTCGAAACGGCGCTCATGCGCACGCTGAAGACGGCGCTCGACCCGCGCGGGCTGATGAATCCCGGCAAGGTCCTGCGCTGAAGCCCCCCACCCCGGAGCGACGTCCATGAGAATCCGCGTCCTGTCCGACCTGCATCTCGAATGCAACCAGCCCGACACGATCGTGCATGCCGACGCGGATCTCGTCGTGCTGGCCGGCGACATCCACAATCATGCGGAAGGCCTGCGCTGGGCCGCCGAGACGTTCGATCCGGACGTGCCGGTGGTCTACGTGCCAGGCAACCACGAGTACTACGACGGGGAATTCGGCGCGCTCGAAACCGCGATGCGCGACGCCGCGCATACGCTCGACCACGTGCATTATCTGAACAACGGCGTGTACGTCGATCCGGCGCGGCGCTTTCGGGTGCTGGGCACGACACTGTGGAGCGATTTCACGCTGTTCGGCGCGGACGATGCGAGCGTCGCGCGCGCGATCGAGGCCGGCCTGCGCGTGATGCTCGATTTCAAGGGATTGATCCAGGTGACGTGGCCGCATGAAGCCGCGCTGCATGCGGGCGGCACGCCGGAGCGGGACTTCACGCCCGCCGACGCGATCGCGCTGCACCACCACGGCCGCGCGTGGCTGGAAGCGCGGCTCGCGACGCCGTTCGCGGGCCGGACGATCGTCGTCACCCATCATGCGCCGCATCTGCGCTCGCTCGCGGAGCGTTACGCGGAAGACCTGGCGTCGGCGGGATTCGTCACGGACATGGCGGAACTCGTGCGGCCACCCGTGGACCTGTGGATCCACGGCCACACGCATACTTCATTCGATTACGTGACCGACAGCGGCACGCACGTGGTGTGCAACCCGCGCGGCTACATCTACCGGCGCACCGGCGAGCTGGAAAATCCCGCGTTTGCGTGGGACAAAGTGGTCGAGCTCGGCTGAACGCCGGGCCATGCGGCCGCGCGATGCGGCCCTCTCCGATCCGGAATGCCGGCCGATCAGCGGTCGGCGCGGCGCGATCCGTTCGACGACGCGCGCACCCGCACCGGCACCGGCTTCATGCGTGCCTTCATCGCGCGCAGCAGATCACGCGTGGCCGCGGCGGCCGCCGCCGCGCCAAGCAGAACGCCAAGGCCGATCATCAATTGCGTATCCATTGCGACTCCGGGTGTGGGCAGATCCATGTCTCTATGTTTCAACAGTATCAAACTGTCTGCCGCCCGATGGTAAAAAAATGTTGCGCGAACGACAAATCTCGTCAGATCGGGCTCGGGCGCGCCATCATGTCGCAGCCGTGAACTGCGCGAGCGCCGCTTCGTCGGCTTCGAGCGTGGCCGGCAACTCGTCGCGCAGGAAATCGACCCAGGTACGGATTTTCGCGTCGAGGTACTGACGCGACGGATACAGCGCGTAGATGTTCATCACGTGCGACCGGTATTCGGGCATCACGCGCACGATGTCGCCGCTGCGCAGCCCGCCGATCGCCGAATAGAGCGGCAACCCGCCGATCCCCATCCCTTCCCGCACGGCTACCGCGAGCGCCTCGGCGACGTTCACGCGGAACGGCGGCGCCGTGATCGGAATCACCTCGTCGCCGCGCGGCCCCGACAGCGCCCACTCGGCGAAGTGAAAGCCCGGCGCGACCATCCCGAGACAGATGTGCTGCTCGAGATCCGCCGGCGTATGCGGCGCGCCGTGTGCGTCGACATAGGCGGGCGATGCGCACACCACGCTGTAGCTCTCGCCGAGCCGCTGCGACACGAGCCCCGAATCGGGCAGGTCGCGGCCGACGACGATCGCGACGTCGTACCCCTCGTCGAGCAGGTCGGGCATCCGCTGCGCGAGCGTCAGCTCGACGTGGACGTCCGGATAGCGCTGCCGATAGCGCGCAATGGCCGGCACCAGGTAGTGCTGCCCGAGGCTGGTAAAGCAATGGACCTTCAGCTTGCCCGACGGGCGCGCGTGCGCGTCGCCCGCTTCGGCTTCAGCCTGGTCGACGTACGCGAGGATCTGCTCGCAGCGCTGCAGGTAACGCTCGCCCGCTTCGGTCAGCGCGATCCGGCGTGTCGTCCGGTTGAGAAGGCGCGTGCGCAGGTGCGCCTCGAGATCCGACACGGCGCGCGACGCATAGGCGGTCGTCGAATTCATCTGCTGGGCGGCCGCGGTAAAGCTTCCCGCGTCGACCACGCGGACGAATACCCGCATGTTTTGTAACGTATCCATCCCATTACCCCTTTGAATCCGGGTGGATTGTTGCACAGGGGCCAACAAATATTATCTCAGGATTCGTAAAAATGACTTGCACCGTTGTCCATTTATTCAGGAATCACTGAAAAATATAATCGCATCCGACTCATCTATATCCGAAAGGGAGAAAATCGTGCGGTCTCCGGCAACAAAAGGGACGCTGGCACTGGCGGTTCTTGCAGTCTCATTAATAATGACCGGCTGCGCGAGCATGGGCGACAACAAGCCCAAGTCCACCCGCATCGACGCGAACACGCTCGACGCCGGCGCGGCCATCCGCGCGGCCGACCGCGACGCGGGCTGGCCCGCGTCCGACTGGTGGCGCGCGTACCGCGATCCGCAGCTCGACGCGTGGATCGCCGCCGCCCAGGCCGGCAACCCGACCCTCGCGGCAGCCGAGGCCCGCGTGCGCGAAGCGCAGGCGATGGCACGCGTGGCCCGGTCGGCGGAACTGCCGCAGATCAACGGCAACCTGTCGCTGATGCGCCAGCACTGGCCCGACAACGTCTACTACGGCCCGGGGCCGCTGGCCGACACCGACACATGGAACAACACCGGCACGCTCGGCCTGTCGTACCACCTCGATCTCTGGGGCAAGGACAAGAACGCGACCGAGCGCGCGCTCGACACCGCGCATGCGACCGCGGCCGACGCACGGGCGGCGAAGCTCGAGCTCGACGTCAACGTCGTGCGCGCGTATGTCGGCATGTCGATGAACTACGCGCTGCTCGACCTCGCGCATGAGACGTTCGAACGCCAGCGCTCGCTGGCCGATCTCGCGCGCAAGCGTCTGCAGGCCGGGCTCGGCACGCAGCTCGAAGTCAGCCAGGCCGAATCGACGCTGCCCGACTATGAGCGCCAGATCGACACCTACGAAGAAGCCATCCAGCTCGCGCGCCACCAGCTCGCCGCGCTCGCGGGCAAGGGCCCGGGCGCCGGCGACGCGATCAAGCGGCCGAGCCTGTCGCTCGACGCGCCGGCCGGCCTGCCGTCCGCGATGCCGGCCGACCTGCTCGGCCGCCGCCCGGACGTCGTTGCGGCCCGCTGGACGGTCGACGCGCAGGCCCGCGGCATCGACGTCGCGAAAGCCTCGTTCTACCCGAACATCGACCTGCTCGCGACGGTCGGCGGCTTCGGCGTGACCGCGCCGTTCACCGACTTCCTGCGTGCGATGAACGGCGGCTGGACGGCCGGCCCCGCGCTGTCGCTGCCGATCTTCGAAGGCGGCCGCCTGCGCGCGCAACTCGGTGCCGCCGATGCCGGCTACGACCAGGCGGTCGAGCGTTACAACCAGACGGTCGTCGGCGCGCTGAAGGACATCGCCGACCAGGTCGTGCGGATCCGCTCGCTCGAAACGCAGAAGAAGGACGCCGCGCGCTCGGTGGCCGCCAACGATCGCAGCTACCAGCTGTCGCGCGAAGGCTTCCGCCGCGGGCTGACCGATTACGTGAACGTGCTGATCGCGCAACAGCAGCTGCTGCGCGCGCAGGAGACGGCGGCCCGCATCGACGCGGAACGCCTCGCCGCGCACGCGCAACTCATGGCCGCGCTCGGCGGCGGCGTCGAAACGGGTCAGGACGGACGGGACGGCCATCCGTCGGGCGACCATCCGTCGCGCGACGAATCCGCCGCTGGTGCCGCCGCGCCGGCAGCCGCATCGGGTGCGAAGCCCGTCGCGGCCATCGCCCGGCCCGCGCAGGTCGCGACGGCCGGCGCGCGCGCCACGCCGGCCGCACGGTAACGCGGAGCGACCGCCATGTCAGTCTCCTCCTCCGCTTCCACGCACGCCGGCGGCCCGCTCGCGGCCTGGTACGCCGCGTTCGGCGACTGGGCCCGCAGCGACGGCGCCGCGTGGCTCTATCTGTTCAAGGCACTGCTCGCCGCGTTCATCGCGACCGGCGTGTCGATGCGGCTCGACCTGCCGGCGCCGAAGACGGCGATGACCACGGTGTTCATCGTGATGCAGCCGCAAAGCGGCGCCGTGCTCGCGAAAAGCTTCTACCGGGTCGCCGGCACGATCTTCGGGCTGATCGCGACGCTCACGTTCGTCGGACTGTTCCCGCAGCAGCCGCAGCTGTTCCTGCTTGCGGTCGCGCTGTGGATCGCACTGTGCACGGCCGGTGCCGCGCGCAACCGCAACTTCCGCAGCTACGGCTTCCTGCTCGCCGGCTATACGACCGCGCTGATCGGCCTGCCCGCGTCGCAGCATCCGGACGGCGCGTTCATGAGCGCCATGACGCGCGTGTCCGAGGTCATCATCGGGATCGTGTCGGCCGGCGTCGTCAGCGCGCTCGTGTTTCCGCAGTACACGGGCGAGCAGATGCGCACGACGGTACGCAAGCGCTTCGGCAGCTTCGTCGACTACGTCGCGGCGGCCCTGTCGGGCAAGCTCGACCGCGCGCACATCGAAACGATCCATACGCGCTTCGTCGCCGACGTGGTCGGTTTCGAGGCCGCGCGCAGCATGGCCGTGTTCGAGGATCCGGACACGCGGATGCGCAGCGGCCGCCTCGCGCGGCTGAACAGCGAGTTCATGAGCGTGTCGAGCCGCTTCCATGCGCTGCACCAGCTGATGAACCGGCTGCGCGCGGCCGGCGCACAGGCCGCGATCGATGCGATCGAGCCGTACTTCCGCGAGATCGCGCCGCTCTTGACCCGCAATGGCGAACCCGTGCGGACGTCGACCGACGCGGCGCGCGCGGCCGAACAGCTGCTTGCATGGCGCGACGCGCTGCCGCGCCGCATTCGCGCGACGCGCGCGGCGCTCGAAGCGCAGCCGGATTTTCCGCTGCTCGACTTCGACACGGCCGCCGAGCTGCTGTACCGCTTCATCACCGACCTGCACGAATACGCGGCGACCTATGCGTCGCTGTCGACCGCGACGCACGAGCGCGAACGCTGGATCGAGCGCTACGAGCCGCGCACCAACGTGACGGCGATGGTGATCGCCGCGATCCGCACCGCGACCGTGATCCTCGTGCTCGGCTGGTTCTGGATCGAGACCGCGTGGCCGAGCGGCGTGACGATGACGCTGACGGCGGCGGCCACCTGCGCGCTCGCGTCGTCGACGCCGCGCCCGACCGCGATGTCCGCGCAGATGGGCATCGGGACGGCCCTGGCCGTCTGCACGGGTTTCCTGCTGATGTTCGGCATCTACCCGCACATCGACGGCTTCCCGCTGCTGTGCGTGGCGCTCGCGCCGCTGCTCGCGATCGGCATCTACATGACGTTGAAGCCGAAGCTCGCGGGCTACGGGATGGGCTACCTGATCTTCTTCTGTTTCCTCGCCGGCCCGGACAACATCACGCACTACGACCCGACGAGCTTCATGAACGATGCGCTCGCGCTGGTGCTGTCGATGCTGGTTTCGGCGATCGCGTTCGCGGTGCTGTTCCCGCCGACCGCGCCGTGGCTGAAGAAGCGGCTGTTCGCCGACCTGCGCCATCAGGTGGTCGCGGCCTGCCACGCACGGCTGGCCGGCTTGCGCACGCGCTTCGAGAGCGGCGCGCGCGACCTGATGTATCAGGCGCACACGCTGTCGGCCGACCAGCCCGACGTGCAGCGCGACGCGCTGCGCTGGATGTTCGCGGTGCTGGAAACGGGCAACGCGGTGCTCGACCTGCGGGCCGAGCTGGCGACGCTGCCGTCCGACCCGCGCCATGCGCCGACGACGCCGTGGCGACGCGCGATCGAGACGATGCGCACCGCGCTGTCCGCGCTGTTCAGCAAGCCGAGCGCGAAGCGCTTCGACGCGACGCTCGCGGCGGTCAACGCCGCGATCGACGCAACCCGGCACACACTCGATGCCGTCACGTCGTCGCGCGACGAGCGCCACCGGCTGCAGCGCATCCTGAGCCATCTGCATTTCGTACGCACGGCGCTGCTCGATCCGGAATCGCCGCTCGAGCCGCTCAACCGCAACCGCCCCGTGCGTCCCCAACAAGGAGCCTCGTCATGATGCCGCGTGAAATCGCCATTCTCGATGCCTACATGCCCACGGTGGTCCTGATGTTCGTCCTGGGTGCGCTGGCGACCTGGGCCGTCGACCGCGTGCTCGCCTATACGGGCCTCTACCGTCACGTCTGGCACCCGTCGTTGTTCCGCGCGTGCCTTCTCGTCTGCATTTGCGGCGGACTGAGTCTTGCCGTTTACCGTTGATTCCGAACCATCATGATTCTCAGAAAACTCTTCGGCTTCGTCGCGACCGCCGTCATCCTTCTCGTCGCGATCCTGATCGGGCGCTCGCTGTGGGTGCACTACATGGACGATCCCTGGACCCGCGACGGGCGCGTGCGCGCCGAGATCGTCAACGTCGCGCCGGACGTGTCGGGCGCGATCGTCGAGCTGCCCGTGCATGACAACCAGCTCGTGAAAAAAGGCGACCTGATCATGCAGATCGACCCGTCGCACTACCAGATCGCGGTCGAGCAGGCCCAGGCGGCCGTCGCCGCCCGCCGCGCGGAACTGCAGATGCGCCGCGACGACGCGGCCCGCCGCGCCGACCTCGACGCGCTCGTCGTGTCGAAGGAAAACCGCGAGAACGCGGCGCACAGCGCGTCCAGCGCCGACGCGCAGTACCAGCAGGCGATCGCCGCGCTCGACGCCGCGAAGCTCAATCTCGAACGCACGCGCGTGGTCGCGCCGGTCGACGGCTACGTCACGAACCTGCAGACGTTCAAGGGCAACTACGCGGTAGCCGGCCAGGCGAAGCTCGCGATCGTCGACAGCCACTCGTTCTGGGTCTACGGCTACTTCGAGGAAACCAAGCTGCCGCGCGTGAAGATCGGCGCCCCCGCCGAGATGCGGCTGATGAGCGGCGGCGTGATGAAAGGTCACGTCGAGAGCATCTCGCGCGGCATCTACGATCGCGACAACCCGCAAAGCCGCGACCTCGTCGCGGACGTGAACCCGACCTTCAACTGGGTGCGCCTCGCGCAGCGCGTGCCGGTACGCATCCGGATCGACGAAGTGCCGGCCGACGTGGTGCTGTCGGCGGGCACGACCTGCACGGTCATCATCGACCCGGACCAGCAGAAGAAGAAGTCGTAAGCGCCGGCGGCCGGGCGCTTACGCCGCGATGCGAAAGCGTCCGACCAGCGACTTGAGCGCCTGCGCCTGCTCGTCGAGCGCATTCGCCGCGGCAGCCGCCTGTTCGACGAGTGCCGCGTTCTGCTGGGTGCCGGAATCCATCTGCATGACCGCGCGGCCGATCTCGTCGATCCCGGCGCTCTGCTCGTCCGACGCCGCGGAGATTTCGCCGATGATGTCGGTCACGCGCTTGACCGCCCGCACCACGTCGTCCATCGTGCGGCCCGCATCGTGCGCGAGCGCCGCGCCGTTCGCGACGCGCTCGACCGACGCGCCGATCAATCCACGGATCTCCTTCGCCGCACTCGCCGCGCGCTGCGCGAGCAGTCGCACCTCGCCCGCAACCACCGAAAAACCGCGGCCCTGCTCGCCTGCGCGCGCCGCTTCGACCGCCGCGTTCAACGCGAGGATGTTGGTCTGGAAGGCAATCCCCTCGATCGTGCCGATGATGTCGCGGATGTTCTTCGCGCTGTCGTCGATCTCGCTCATCGTCGCGACCACGCGCCCGACGACTTCGCCGCCGGCCTCCGCGACGGCCGATGCATTGGCCGCGAGCGCGCTCGCCTGCCGCGCGTTTTCGGCGTTCTGCCGCACCGTCGACGTGAGCTGCTCCATGCTGGCCGCGGTGCGCTCGAGCGCGACGGCCTGCTGCTCGGTACGCCGCGACAGGTCGAGATTGCCGGTCGAGATCTCGCCGGACGCAGCCGCGATCGCCTCGGCGCTCACGGCGATCTCGCCGACGGTCGCCGCGAGCCCGGTCTGCATGTCGGACAGCGCACGCACCATGCTGTCGCGGTCGTGGCGGCCGAGCGGGATCGGCCGCGTGAGGTCGCCGCGCGCGATGTCGGCGGCGATCGCCTTCGCATCGGCGGGCTCGCCGCCGAGCTGCGACGCGAGGCGGCGCACGACCCGTTCGGCGATCACGATCGCCAGCACGAACAGCGCGGCCGTCATCGCCGCGATCATCGCGAACGACGACGAGAAGATCGTTGCGGACGCATCGAGCGTCGCCTTCGACTTCGCGCCGCGCGTCTTCACCAGCATGGCGACGAGCTTCTCGAGCTTGCCGGTCTCGACCAGTAGCGACACGTCCTGCGTGCCGACCTGCCAGTTCATCTGCGACAGGTCGAGCGGCTGCGCCTGCACGAGCGCGACGAAATCGCGCAGATGGCCGCTCCACGTGCCGACCGCCATCGAGAATGCGCGCAGTCGCGCGGAATCGTCCGCATCGGCCGGATCCGCGTAACGCTGCAGTGTCACGAGCGCCTGGCCGATCGACGCGAGCCCGGCGCGAACCTCGGCGCCCAGGTCGTCGCGCTCCTTCGCGGTGGTCGCGGTCAGCAGCATCTTCTGCGCGCGGCTCGCACGCAGCACCTCGGCGCGCACTTCCTCCGCCGCGCGGCTCGCGACGTGCCCCTGCTCGTAGACCGACGCGATCGACGCGTTCAACCGGCTGATCTGCCATAGCGAAAACACGCCGATCGCGAGCGTGCCGACCAGCAGGATCGCGAACGCCGCGCGCAACGTCGCCTTGACCGTCCAGGGCCGGCTTTCGCGCCGGGCTGCGCGCGGACGTCGTGTGGCGGGCCTGGCTGCTGCACCGGATGCGCTAGTGGCCGCACCCGGCCGCGGATGCAATGATGCTGCTTTCATCGATATATCCCCGTATTGATCCCACCGCCGGACAGGTCGGGTCCGGCGGTCACCGTGATGCCCGCCCGGCTCGTGGCCGGTGCGGTGCGCGGCGCGCCTCTGTTGCCGTTGCGTCGTTCTACGGCCGCTCTCGCCATTCCTTGAGTCCGGACAAACACCGAGCCGAGCCCAGTGTGCCCGCGCTCACGGCAGACGCGCTGCCTGCGTTATACCCGGCCAAAAAAGGGCGGAATGGCCGATCAGCCGGCCCCGCGGCTGGCGGCGATGTCCGAATTGCGATAAAAGTTGGCCTGACATTCTCGATACGCCACATTACACTTCTTTGACGCAACAACGATTCGAACGCGCCGATCCCTGTCAGAGCGCGTCCCGTCACCTCAACTCGCTCAGCTCACATGGAAACCAGCCTCGATACGGGTGCCGGCAACGCCGCCGCAGCCCAGCCGTCTGCTCCACCCGCGCCGCGCACCGTCTACCCGGTGCTCGGCGCGATCAGCTTCTCGCACATGCTCAACGACATGATCCAGTCGTTGATCCTCGCGATCTATCCGATGCTCAAGAGCCAGTTCGCGCTGTCGTTCGCGCAGATCGGCCTGATCACGCTGACCTACCAGATCACCGCATCGCTGCTGCAGCCGCTCATCGGGCTCTATACGGACAAGCGGCCGAAGCCCTATTCGCTGCCGGTCGGGATGGGCTTCACGCTCGCGGGGCTGCTGCTGATGTCGGCCGCGCAGAACTTCCCGACGCTGCTGGTGGCGGCGGCCCTGGTCGGCTGCGGCTCGTCGGTGTTCCATCCGGAATCGTCGCGGGTCGCGCGGATGGCGTCGGGGGGCCAGCATGGGCTCGCGCAGTCGCTGTTCCAGGTCGGCGGCAACGCCGGCTCGGCGCTCGGCCCGCTGCTCGCCGCGCTGGTGATCATCCCGCACGGCCAGCACAGCATCGCGTGGTTCTCGGCGGCCGCGCTCGTCGCGATGGTCGTGCTCACGCAGATCGGCCACTGGTACAAGAAGCATCCGTCGATGAAGAAGAAGGCCGCGGCGGCCGGCCATCCGACGCTGTCGCAGCGCCGCGTGCTCGCCGCGATCGGCGTGCTGGTGCTGCTGGTGTTCTCGAAGTACTTCTACCTCGCGAGCATCAACAGCTATTTCACGTTCTATCTGATCGACAAGTTCCACCTGTCGGTGCAGGCCGCGCAGATCCACCTGTTCGTGTTCCTCGCCGCCGTGGCGGCCGGCACGCTGATCGGCGGGCCGGTCGGCGACCGGATCGGCCGCAAGTACGTGATCTGGGTGTCGATCCTCGGCGTCGCGCCGTTCACGCTGCTGCTGCCGTACGCGAACCTGTTCTGGACGAGCGTGCTGAGCGTGATCATCGGCATCGTGCTGGCGTCGGCGTTCGCCGCGATCCTCGTCTACGCGACGGAACTGATGCCCGGCAAGGTCGGGATGGTCGCGGGCCTGTTCTTCGGCTTCGCGTTCGGCCTGGGCGGCGTGGGCGCCGCCGTGCTCGGCCAGCTCGCGGACGCGACGAGCGTCACGTTCGTCTACAAGGTGTGCTCGTTCCTGCCGCTGATCGGCGTGCTGACGGTGTTCCTGCCGAACCTCGAAAGCGCTCGCCGCAAGAAGGCGTGACGAGCCGGCCGCGGCATGCGTGCCGCGGCCGGTGCCTCAATAAACGTTGCGAAGTGTGTCGCCAAAGGACTATCGGTGCGGGGACTTTCGCATCCCACGATCGAAAATTCGAGCGCCCAACAGGACCAGCGCCAACGCGATCACGAAGCTGACGCCGAGCATGGTACTGATCAGGATGTCACCCTGGCCGTGGACACCGAGCATGTCGAACACGTTGAACAACGGTTCGAACGCTCGCCAACCGGCGCCGCTTTGAAACCATTCATCCAGAGGAGAATTCGCCAGGCCGAGATAGACCGGGATCGTTAATGCGATCGCGGCGAACCAAGCCGCGCGATGCGTACCGTCATTGCAGCGCCTGAGCACGGCGCGCCTCCCTAAATGACTGCGGCGCCACGCTCCGTCGCATGCAGCGTCAGGAAACGCTTGAGGATGCCGGACGAATAGCTGCTCGCGATCGCCGACAGGAAGTGCGAGAACGACTGCGTCGCGTGGTCGTCGGCCGTATCGGAGATCGTGCGCACGAGGGCGAACGGCACGTCGTGTTCTGCGCACACCTGCGCGATCGCCGCGCCTTCCATCTCGACCGCAAGCGCGTCGGGCAGCGCGTCGCGCAGCGCGACGACCTCGTGCTCGCTCGACACGAAGCGGTCGCCGCTGATGATCAGCCCGCCGTGCAGCGACGCGCCGGCCAGCCCGAAACGCTCGGCGAACTGCGCGCCCTCCTCGGCGACGAACAGCGTGCATGCGGCCTTCAGGCGGGCCGTCAGTTCCAGGTCGGTCGCGAACCGCGTGATGCCGAGCAGCGGCACCTCGTAGCGCGGAAACAGCGGCGACGCATCGAGGTCGTGCTGCAGCAGCGTATCGGCGACGACGACGTCGCCGACGCGCACCGTGCGCGACACGCCGCCGGCGACACCGGTGAACACGACGCCGGACACGCCGAACACATGGATCAGCGCACTGACCGTCGCGGCGGCCGCGACCTTGCCGACCCGCGCGAGCGTGACGACGCAGGCCGCGCCGTGCACGGTGCCGAGGTGGTAGTCGCGGCGGCCGAGCGTGATCGTCTTCATCACGCCCTCGGCGCGCATCGCGGCGATCAGGTCGCCAAGCTCCTCGGGCAGCGCGGCCAGAATGCCGAGCGGGCGCGTCGAAACCATTTCAACCATGTCAATGCTCATCATTCCACCGCCTGCAGTTTCGCGACCGCCAGCGCGAGCCACTTCTCGCCGTGCCGCTTGAACTTCACCTGCGCCTTCGCATCGGCGCCGTTGCCTTCGAGCGCGGTGACCGTGCCCTCGCCGAACTTGGTATGAAATACCTGCTGGCCGACGCGAAAGCCCGTGTCGGCCGCGCGCTGCTTGTTCGCGAACGCCGGCAGCGGCGCGGAAACCGCCGCGTCGACGACCTGCTCGCGACTGCCGCCGCCCGGCCGCGAGAACCAGTCGCGTCCCCAGCCGGCGTTGTCCGAGCGGCCGCCCCAGCGCGAGCCCGCCTCGACCTTCGGCGTCAACCACTTCAGCACGTGCTCCGGCAATTCGTCGAAGAAGCGCGAGCGCACGTTGTAGCGCGTCTGGCCGTGCAGCATCCGGCTCTGCGCGAACGACAGGTAGAGCCGCTCCTTCGCGCGCGTGATCGCGACGTACATCAGCCGGCGCTCTTCCTCGAGGCCGTCCGATTCGAGCACGCTGTTCTCGTGCGGGAACAGCCCTTCCTCGAGGCCGGTGATGAACACGGCCGAAAATTCGAGCCCCTTCGCCGCGTGCACCGTCATCAGCTGCACGGCGTCCTGGCCGGCCTGCGCCTGGTTGTCGCCGGCTTCGAGCGATGCGTGCGACAGGAAGCCGGCGAGCGGCGTCATCGTGTCGGGGTTCTGCGCGGGGTCATCGAGCGGCGCCGGATCCAGCACGTCGACCGACGGATCGTTCGCGTCCACGCCGAGCTCCGGCGCCGCGATCGCACCCGCGCGCAGCGGGATCGAGCGGGCCGGCGCGTCGAGCCCGTAGCCTTCCTCGCTGACGAACGCGGTGGCCGCGTTCACGAGTTCCTGCAAGTTCTCGAGGCGGTCCTGGCCTTCGCGCTCGCCCTGGTAGAAATCGGCGAGGCCGCTCGCGCGCACGACGTATTCGACCGTCTCGGGCAGGCTCATCTGCTGCGTCTCGGCGCGCATCTTCGCGATCAGCGTCGCGAACCCGCCAAGGCTCGTGCCGGCCTTGCCGGTCACGTACGGAATCGCGGCGGCCATCGAGCAGTCGTACAGGCGCGCGGCATCCGCAAGCTGCTCGATGGAGCGCGCGCCGATCCCGCGCGTCGGGAAGTTCACGACGCGGGCGAACGCGGTGTCGTCGTTCGGGTTGTCGATCAGGCGCAGGTACGCGAGCGCATGCTTCACTTCCTGGCGCTCGAAGAAGCGCAGGCCGCCGTACACGCGATACGGAATGCCCGAGGTCATCAGCGTGTGCTCGATCGCACGCGATTGCGCGTTGCTGCGATACAGGACCGCGACTTCGCTGCGCGACATCCCGGCGTTGATCAGCGAGCGGATCTCCTCGATGATCCAGCCGGCTTCCTGCGCATCGGTGCTCGCCTCGTACACGCGCACGGGCTCGCCATGGCCGGCGTCGGTGCGCAGGTTCTTGCCGAGGCGGTGCGCGTTGTTCGAGATCAGCTGGTTCGCCGCGTCGAGGATGTTGCCGTGCGACCGGTAGTTCTGCTCGAGCTTGATCAGGTTGCGCACGCGGAATTCGTCTTCGAAGTCGCGCATGTTCCCGACGTTCGCGCCGCGGAACGCGTAGATCGACTGGTCGTCGTCGCCGACCGCGAAGATCGCGTTCTCGCCGCCCGCGAGCATCTTCAGCCACGCGTACTGCAGCTTGTTGGTGTCCTGGAACTCGTCGACGAGGATGTGCTTGAAGCGTGCCTGGTAGTGCGCGCGCAGCGGCGCGTTGTACGCGAGCAGCTCGTAGCAGCGCAGCAGCAGCTCGGGGAAGTCGACGACGCCTTCGCGCTGGCATTGCTGGTCGTACGCCTGGTACAGCTCGACGAACTTGCGGTTGAAGTTGTCGGTCGCGTCGACCTTGTCGGGACGCAGCCCCTGCTCCTTCGCGTTGTTGATGAAGTACTGGACATTCTTCGGCGGGTACTTCTCGTCGTCGACGTTCGCCGCCTTCATCAGCCGCTTGATCGCGGACAGCTGGTCGGCCGTGTCGAGGATCTGGAAAGTCTGCGGCAGGCCGGCGTCGCGCCAGTGGGTGCGCAGCATCCGGTTGCACAGCCCGTGGAACGTGCCGATCCACATCCCGCGCGTGTCGATCGGCATCATCGCCGACAGGCGCGCCATCATCTCGCGCGCGGCCTTGTTCGTGAAGGTGACGGCCAGCACGGTGGGCGGCGACGCGTAGCCCTGCTGGATCAGCCACGCGATGCGGGTGATCAGCACGCGGGTCTTGCCGCTGCCCGCCCCCGCGAGGATCAGCGCCGGTTCGTTGGGCAACGTGACGGCGGCGTATTGTTCAGGGTTCAGATTGGCGAGCAGATCGGGCATGGAGCGGCAGCGGGCGTGCGAGAAAAATGCGGACCCGACATTATAAGTCGGCCGCGCGATGCCGTTTCCGATCCGTTCGGCCTCGCGCCGCCGCCGCGCCGCGAGCGCCTCCCGACGGACCGGCGCGGACCCTGCAATGGCTGGCCGATGTGCATCCATTTATAATTGTCGGATTCGGCATCCAATTCACGCATTTTTCGGCAGATTTCCAACCATGAGCGACAGCACGCTTGCGAAGAGTTTCGAACCCCACACCATCGAGTCCCAATGGGGGCCGGAGTGGGAAAAACGCGGCTATGCCGCCCCGGCCTTCGACCCGGCGCGCCCCGATTTCGCGATCCAGCTGCCGCCGCCGAACGTCACCGGCACGCTGCACATGGGCCACGCGTTCAACCAGACGATCATGGACGGCCTCGCGCGCTACCACCGGATGCTCGGCGAGAACACGCTGTGGGTGCCCGGCACCGACCACGCGGGGATCGCGACCCAGATCGTCGTCGAGCGCCAGCTCGATGCGCAGGGCGTGTCGCGCCATGACCTCGGCCGCGAGAAGTTCGTCGAGCGCGTGTGGGAGTGGAAGCAGCAGTCCGGCTCGACGATCACCGGCCAGGTGCGCCGCCTCGGCGCGTCGACCGACTGGTCGCGTGAATATTTCACGATGGACGACAAGATGTCGGCCGCCGTGCGCGACGTGTTCGTCACGCTCTTCGAACAGGGCCTGATCTACCGCGGCAAGCGCCTCGTCAACTGGGATCCGGTGCTGCTCACCGCGGTGTCGGATCTCGAAGTCGCGAGCGAAGAGGAAAACGGCCACCTGTGGCACATCCGCTACCCGCTCGTCGACGGTTCGGGCTCGCTGACCGTCGCGACGACGCGTCCCGAGACGATGCTCGGCGACGTCGCGCTGATGGTCCACCCGGAAGACGAGCGCTACGCGCACCTGATCGGCAAGCTGGTCACGCTGCCGCTGACGGGCCGCGAGATCCCTGTGATCGCCGACGACTACGTCGACCGCGAGTTCGGCACGGGCGTCGTGAAGGTCACGCCCGCGCACGACTTCAACGACTACCAGGTCGGCCTGCGCCACAACCTCGCGCCGATCGAGATCCTGACGCTCGACGCGAAGATCAACGACAACGGCCCCGAGCAGTATCGCGGCCTCGACCGCTTCGACGCGCGCAAGGCGATCGTCGCCGACCTCGACGCGCAAGGCTTCCTCGACTCCGTGAAGCCGCACAAGCTGATGGTGCCGCGCGGCGACCGCACGGGCGTCGTGATCGAGCCGATGCTGACCGACCAGTGGTTCGTCGCGATGACGAAGGCGGCGCCGGAAGGCACGTTCAACCCGGGCAAGTCGATCACCGAAACGTCGCTCGACGTCGTGCGCAACGGCCAGATCAAGTTCGTGCCGGAAAACTGGACGACCACCTACTACCAGTGGCTCGAGAACATCCAGGACTGGTGCATCTCGCGCCAGCTGTGGTGGGGCCACCAGATTCCCGCGTGGTACGGCGAGAACGGCGAGGTGTTCGTCGCGCGCAACGAGGAAGAAGCGCGCGCGCAGGCCGCCGCGAAGGGCTACGCCGGCGCGCTCAAGCGCGACGAGGACGTGCTGGATACGTGGTTCTCGTCGGCGCTCGTGCCGTTCTCGTCACTCGGCTGGCCGAACGAAACGCCTGAACTGGAGCACTTCCTGCCGTCGTCGGTGCTCGTCACGGGCTTCGACATCATCTTCTTCTGGGTCGCCCGGATGGTGATGATGACCACGCACTTCACCGGCAAGGTGCCGTTCCACACCGTGTACGTGCACGGCCTCGTGCGCGACGCGGAAGGCCAGAAGATGTCGAAGAGCAAGGGCAACACGCTCGACCCGATCGACATCGTCGACGGCATCGACCTCGAAACGCTGGTCGCGAAGCGCACGACGGGCCTGATGAACCCGAAGCAGGCCGCCACCATCGAGAAGAAGACGCGCAAGGAATTCCCGGACGGCATCGCCGCGTTCGGCACCGACGCGCTGCGCTTCACGATGGCGTCGATGGCGACGCTCGGCCGCAACGTGAACTTCGATCTCGCGCGCTGCGAAGGCTATCGCAACTTCTGCAACAAGCTGTGGAACGCGACGCGCTTCGTGCTGATGAACTGCGAAGGCCACGACTGCGGCAACGACAAGCCGGAAGTGTGCGGCGCGGGCGACTGCGGCCCCGGCGGCTACCTCGACTTCTCGGCGGCCGACCGCTGGATCGTGTCGCTCCTGCAGCGCACCGAGGCCGACATCGCGAAGGGCTTCGCCGATTACCGCTTCGACAACATCGCGACCAGCATCTACAAGTTCGTGTGGGACGAGTACTGCGACTGGTACCTTGAACTCGCGAAGGTGCAGATCCAGAACGGCACGCCGGAACAGCAGCGCGCGACGCGCCGCACGCTGCTGCGCGTGCTCGAAACGGTGCTGCGCCTCGCGCACCCGATCATCCCGTTCATCACCGAAGCGCTCTGGCAGAAGGTCGCGCCGCTCGCCGGCCGTTATCCGCAAGGCAAGGCCGAGGGCGAAGCATCGCTGATGACGCAGGCGTATCCGGTCGCGAACCTGCAGAAGATCGACGAGGCGTCCGAGCAATGGGCGGCCGACCTGAAGGCGATCGTCGACGCGTGCCGCAACCTGCGCGGCGAGATGAACCTGTCGCCGGCGACCAAGGTGCCGCTGCTCGCGGCCGGCGACGCCGAGCGCCTGCGCTCGTTCGCGCCGTACGTTCAGGCCCTCGCCCGCCTGTCGGAAGTGCAGATCCTCGCGGACGAAGCGACGCTCGACAAGGAAGCGCACGGCGCGCCGATCGCGATCGTGGGCCCGAACAAGCTGGTACTGAAGGTGGAGATCGACGTCGCGGCCGAGCGCGAGCGCCTGTCGAAGGAAATCGCGCGCCTGACGGGCGAGATCACGAAGTGCAACGCGAAGCTCGGCAACGAGGCATTCGTCGCGAAAGCGCCGCCGGCCGTGGTCGAACAGGAGCAGAAGCGCGTCGCCGAGTTCCAGAGCACGCTGGAAAAACTGCGTGCCCAGCTCGATCGGTTGCCTGCGTAACAAACGGTAAGGTCGTTTGCGTTCACTATAATCGGAACGTGAACATAGACCGTCTGACAAGTCGATTACAGGAATAAAGGTTCGATCATGTTGAAAGTCACCAAGGCGGTATTCCCCGTTGCCGGTCTCGGCACGCGGTTCCTCCCTGCAACGAAGGCGAGCCCGAAGGAAATGCTGCCGGTCGTCGACAAGCCGCTGATCCAGTACGCCGTCGAGGAAGCGATCGCCGCGGGCATCACCGAGATGATCTTCGTGACCGGGCGCAGCAAGCGCGCGATCGAGGACCACTTCGACAAGTCGTACGAGGTCGAGGCCGAACTCGAGGCGCGCGGCAAGGAAAAGCTGCTCGAGCTCGTGCGCAGCATCAAGCCGAGCCACGTCGACTGCTTCTACGTGCGCCAGCCGGAAGCGCTCGGTCTCGGCCATGCGGTGCTGTGCGCGGAAAAGCTCGTGGCTGACAACCCGTTCGCGGTGATCCTCGCCGACGACCTGCTCGACGGCAACCCGCCCGTGATGAAGCAGATGGTCGACGTGTTCGACCACTATCACAGCTCGGTGATCGGCGTGGAAGAGATTCCCCCGTCGGAGACGAAGTCGTACGGGATCATCGATGGCAAGGAGTGGGAAGAGTCGATCGTCAAGATGTCGGCGATCGTCGAAAAGCCTGCGCCGGAAGTCGCGCCGTCGAACCTCGGCGTGGTCGGCCGCTACATCCTGAAGCCGCGGATCTTCGAACACCTGCGCGCGCTGAAGCCGGGCGCGGGCGGCGAGCTGCAGCTCACCGACGCGATCCAGGCGCTGCTCGCCGACGAACAGGTGCTGGCCTACAAGTACCAGGGCACGCGCTACGACTGCGGCAGCAAGCTCGGCTACCTGAAGGCGACGGTCGAATTCGCGCTGCGCCACCCGGAAGTCGGCACCGAGTTCGACGCGTACCTGCGCACGCGCGGCAACGGGCAACCGGCCGCCTGAACGCGGCACGGGCCGGCCTCGCCTACCCGGCGGGCCCGCCCTCACGGCCGGCGCGTCAGCGCGTCGCGGCCGGCTTCACCGAGACGACGCCCGGCATTGCGCCCGCGTCGTCTTTTTTCGTCTTCACGAGCCAGCCGTCACCCTGCTCGAACGGCAGCTTCGCGAGCGCGCTCCGCACGAGCGTCGGCGCAGCCTGCTGCGTGCCCGCATCGCGATCGCGCAGCGACGCCGACACGCGATAGACGTCGGCGCCCGAGTTAGCGTCGACGAAACGCAGCGTCAGCACGTGGCGGTACACCTTGCCCGCGAACGGCAGCGCGAACGGCGCCGGCCCGTCGACGGTCACGCACGCGCTGCTCGCCGCGCCGCACTGGTCGGCCGTCGCCGCGACCGACGCCGGCTGCGTCGCATACGCGATCGACAGCCGGTAGCGCGCATCCTTCGCCGCTTGCGCGTCGAAGCCGCGATGCGCGAGCTCGTCGCGCACGAGCGTCTCGATCCGGCGGTATTCGGCATCGTCGGCCTGAGCGGCCGTGCGGACGACATCGTAGCCGTGCGCACCGGACGCGAACGCATTCGGCTGCCCGAGCGCGCTCACGCCGGTCGTGACGCCGGCGCAACCCGTCAACAGCGACGCCGCCAATGCGGTCGCTGCCCATTCCTTTCTCATGACTTCCCCCAAATGCCTGCCGTCGTGCCCGGCCCTGTCAGGCGGACGGCTCGTCGATCGCGGGCAGCGACACCGTCACCGCGGTGCCGACACCCACTTCGCTGTCGACCGTCACGCTGCCGCCGTGGCGCGTGACGACCGTCTTCACGAATGCCATGCCGAGCCCGGAACCCGAGATTTCGGGCCGCTCGCCGGCATGGAACCGCTTGAAACGCTCGAACAGATGCCGCTGATCTTCCGGCGCGATGCCGTACCCCTGATCGCGAATCGTACAGAACATCCGTCTCGATGCGTGCTCGATCGTCAGCGTACACGTGATCACCGTGTCGGACGGACTGTATTTGACCGCGTTGTTCAGCACGTTGACGAACGCGCGCGTGATCAGCGAGCGGTCGGCGCGCGTCCAGCCCATGTCGGTGCCGACATCGGTATCGATGCGGATGCGCTTCGCCTGCGCCTGCGGCCAGACTTCGTCGCTCGCGTCGATCAGCACGTCGACGAGGCTGGTTGGTTCGAGCTGGTACGCCTGCGACTCCGCGCGCGCCAGTTGCACGAACTCGTCGGCGAGCGACAGCGCACGATGCGCATACCGCTCGATCCGCGCGAGCAGCGTGCGCGTCGCGTCGGTCTCGACGCGTTCGCGCTCGATCTCGACGAGCGCGAGGATCGACGACTGCGGCGAGCGCATGTCGTGCGACAGCAGGTGCAGCGCCTCCTCGCGCTGCCGCTCGGCCGCATGCAGCTCGGTCACGTCGACGAGGCCGGCGATCCAGCCCGTCACGCGGCCCTGCGCGTTCGTACATGCCGCGTAGCGTAACAGATGGTCGAGCCCGTCGCGGTCGCGCACCTCGATGCCGCGCGCCATCGCGTCGTGTTCGGCCTCGAGCGTCGGGTCGAGCGCGGCCGGCCAGTGTTCGCGGATCGTGACGTCGTGTTCGACGTTGCCGTCGACGGTCTTCATGAAGGTCAGCTCGCCGAGCGCGGCGCGCAGCGGCCGCCCTTCCGGCAACGGCAGCGCGAGCCGCGACCCGTAGCGCTTCGCCGCATGGTTCGCGATCAGCACGGTGCCGGCCAGATCGGTGACGAAGATCGGCTCCGGCATGCTGTCGAGGCTGTCCCACACGAAGCGCTTCATGTCCTGCACGCGCTGCGCGGCCTGCGCCATCAGCGCCATCTGACGTTCGAGCACGTCGCCGCCGACGCTGCGCGTGCGCGGCGCCTCGGGCAGCAGGTGCGGCTCGTCGGCCAGCCGCTGCAGTTCGCGGCGCAGGTACGACATCGTCATTTCCAGGCGCCGCCAGTTCCAGATCGGGTACACGGCGATCAGCCCGAAGATCGCGGGCGCGGGCGACAGCCACACGCGCGCCTCGAACAACAGCGCCAAGCTCGCGACGACGGCCGCCGCGGCCAGGCTCAGCGTCAACAGCAGGCCGCGCCACGGCGACAGCATCAGGAAACCGGCCAGCAGCACCGCGAGCGGCAGCAGCGACGCGACGAACAGCCCCGCGCGCGACACGGGCAGGATGGCGCTGCCGGTCGTCAGCATGTCGAGCACGTTCGCATGGATGTACACGCCGGCGAGCGGGCCGAACTCGCCCGACACCGGTGTCGCGAAGCGGTCGTAGAGGCCCGAAGCGGTCACGCCGACGACGACGATCTTGCCGCGCAGCGCGTCGGGTTTCACGCGCCCTTCGAGCACGTCGTCGAACGACAGCGTCGGATACGCGGGTGTGTTGCGGCTGAACGGGATCAGGTAGCGGCCCTCGCCTGTCGCGTCGCGCGACAGGTCGTGCGCAGTCGCGCCGGGCGCCCCGCCGACCGGATGCAGCCGGCCGGCCTCGATCGCGCGGTAGACGGGTACCATCAGTTGCGGCCAGCGCACGCGTCCGTCGCTTTCGAACAGCGCGACGCTGCGCACGATGCCGTCGGGATCGACTTCGAGATTGATGTGGCCGAGCCCCGTCGCGCGGGCCGCAAGCTCGGCCACCGGCGGATCGACGATGCGCGTGCCGTCCGCCTGCTCGGGGCTCAGCAGCACGGCCAGGAAGGTCGGCACATGGACCATCGCGTCCGCGAACGCGCGATCCTCGGGCGACTGCTCGGTAAACAGCACGTCGTAGACGACGGCGGCCGGCTGCGCACGCGCCAGCGTGTCGAGCAGCCGCGCATGCACGCTGCGCGGCCACGGCCAGCGGCCGAGTGCTGACACGCTCTGGTTGTCGATGTCGACGACGACGATGTCGGGCGACAGCGGCAGGCTGCGCAACATCAGCAGCCGGTCGTAGATCAGCCCGTCGACGCTCGACGACAGCCGGCCGAGCGCGCACGCGAGAATCACCGCGATCCCGAGGCAGCCGATCGCGATCCACTCGATCAGGAAGCGGCGGCCGAGGCGCCGCCGCGGAGAAACGGAGTCGGTTTTCATGTGCCGCGGATCAGCGCGACAACGTGAACGCGCTGACCGGACTCGTCTTCTGGTAGAACTTGCCGCCTTCGAACTCCTCGACCGTCACGGCCCAGTAGTAGTCGCCGGGCGGCAGGTGCGCGACGGTGATCTTGCGCGCCTGCAGGCCGACCTGGTCGACGACCGGCGCGCTCAGGTCCTTCGAGCGCGACAGCACGAACCGGTAGCGCGCATCCTTGCCCGAGCCGTTCGGCGACCAGCGGAACTCGTAGCCGCCGGCGCCGGGCGACGCGCTCGCGTCGAGCCCCATCTGGCGTCGCTCGAACGCATAGGTGCGCGGCATGCCTTCGAGGCCGTTGGTGTCGATCGCGGCGACCCGCACGAAATACGTGCCGTTGGGCACGTCGCGAAACACCGCACTCGGCGTATCGGTGCGCGTTTCGCGGAACAGGTCGAGCATTCCCGCGTCGTGCGCGAGTTGCAGGCGGTAGGCGTGCGCATCGGCGAGCGGCGCGATGTCGAACGCGACGTCGGGCTCGTCCTGCACCTTGTCCGGATGCGCGAGCGCCGGTGCGGGCAGCAGCTGGACGGGCGCGCCGATCGCGCCGGACGACGTCGCGACGCTGCCGAAGTTCGCATGCACGAGCGTCGGGTCGGCCGGTTGCCGCTTGCCCGCGACACCGACGGTGCCGTCGAGCACTTCGACGCGCGTCGCCGCGTTGCCGGCGGCGTCGTAGTTCACGCGAAACCGCGTGCCGCGCACGCCGGCCACGACCGACGGCGAGCGGATCTGGAAGCGATCGTCGCGTTTCTTCAAATGCGTGACTTCGCTGTCGACCGAGCCGCGCGTGAGCTCGAACTCGCGGTCGAGCGTGCCGGTCAGCACGGTGCGGCGCAGCGTCTTCAGGTCGAGCTGGCTGTCGGGCGGCAGGCTCATGTGCGTGCCGTCGGCGAGCTCGATCGTCACGAAACCGTTCGCGCCGGTGCGCACGCGGTCGCCCTCGTTGAGCGTCGCATCGTTGGCGAGCGGCGCGTAGGCGTCGCCGGACGCGCGCTCGGCCGCACCCTGCACCGCGACCACGCGCGCGGACAGCTTTTCCTTGCGCAGCCGCGCGACCGGCAGCTTCAGCGCGATGCCGGGCTGCAGGTGCTTCGGGGCGGGCACGCCGTTGATCTGCTGCAGCAACTGCCAGTCGTCCGGGCCCTGCAGGTAGCGCGCGGCGACGTCGTACAGCGTGTCGCCGGCTTGCGTGCGGTAGACGACCATCTTGCCCGCGGCAGCCGGCGGCCGCGCGGCGGCCTGCTGTGCCGCAAACGCAAGCGCGACCGCGCACGCCGCACGCAGGGCCGCCGCGCGCAGGCTCGGCGTGCGCTGCATGATTCGCGCGGTCACTCCGGCTCTCCCTGGCCGACCCGCTCGAGCCGGTAGCCGTAGCCGTAGATCGGCGCGAGGCGATAGCCGTTTTCCGGCCGCAGGCCGAGCTTCGTACGCAGCATCGAGATGTGCGTGTCCATCGTGCGCGACGGAATGTCGGTCGCCTGCTTCCACACGAGATCGAGAATGTGCGCGCGCGACAGCGGCCGGTCGAGATGCTGGAACAGCAGCAGCGCGAGCTCGAATTCCTTCTGCGTGAGGCTCACGGCCTTGTCGCCGACATAGGCCTGCTTCAGGTTCACGTCGAAGCGGAACTGGTCGAACTCGCGAACGGTCGCCTCCGCGTTGACCGGATACGCGCGGCGCAGCAGCGAGCCGATGCGCGCGCGCAGGATCGGGCCCGACACGGGCTTGACCACGTAATCGTCGGCGCCGGCGTTGAGGATCTGCGTGATCCCCGCCTCGTCGTCGCGGCTCGTCATGAAGATGATCGGCAGGCTGTGCTCCGCCTGATTCGCACGCACCCACTTGAGCACTTCCTCGCCGGACATGTCGGGCACGTTCCAGTCGAGCACGAGCAGATCGAACGTCTCGCGCTGCAGACGCTTCTTCAGGGCCTTGCCTTCCTTGAACGCATAGCACGTGTGGCCGGCGGCCGTCAGCGTTTGACTGACGAAATCCGTCTGGGCCGGATCGTCATCCAGTACAGCAATTCTCATAGCACCCCGCAAATCGAAATCGATTCGTCCAGTTCAGCTTCCCGCGCTCACCCCGCCGCGCCGCACACGGGCGCGGCTTCCGACACCGGCCGGCGAGCCGTCGTTTGCCGCGCGCGCACCCTGCGCGACACGGCGCCCCGGCAAAATATCTCAAAAACAGGGCACGGACGAACCGGCGATTTCATCATAGTAGTATGAAATTCGCCAAGAAATTGCGCGGACTACGGTCCTTTATTCGAATAATCCTTCCCGTCACGCGATCGCGCGCCTAGTCGGCGCCCGCCAGGCCGGCCATCGGCTCGGCAAAATCGTCGGTCGGCACGCGCCGCCGCCGCGCGAGCGACGGCTGCTCCGGCTGCCGCAGCGACGGCTGCCGCAGCATGGGCTGCCCCAGCATGGGCTGCCCCAGCATCCGCTCCAACTGGCCGCGCACGCGCTCCCACGCCGGCGCCGCATAGTCGGGCTGGCTCGCCGCCCACGCATGCGCGAGATCGAACACGCGCTCGACCGTCGCACCGCAATACGTGAGGCCCGCGCCGCCGTCCTGCGCGGCGTCGCGCAGCCGTTCGTCGAGCGATTCGGCCAGCCACGGCATCTCGGCCGCCGCCGAATCGGCATAGGCCTCCAGCGCGGCACGCGCGTGGCGATCCTGTTGCGGGTCGAGCTCGATCCGGCTCAACCCCGCCGCGTGTGCGGGCGCGATGCGTTCCGCTGCGGACGGACTTCGAATGGTCCCTGGTCTGAAGGACATGTCCTCTCCCCGTTTGTACGACGGTAGCGTCAGGCATGGCCCCCGTGCCCGCCTCGTATGACGTACCGTGGCCGGCGCATCCATCCGAGACGGACGACCGGCCGGGTCAGTATACGCAGCCGGTCATGCGACGAGGTTTAAGAATTGTCAGAGCATCGGAGGCGCGGCCGGCCCGCAACGGGCGCTGCCCGCCCGGCCGGGTGCCGCGAGAGGCGCGTGATGCGGGCCGTCAGCGGCGGCGCATCAGGAATACGAAGGTCTTGTCCTGGGTCGTCACTTCGACGATCTCGTTGCCCGTCTGCTTCGCGAACGCGGCGAAATCGCGCTGCGAGCCCGGATCGGTCGCGAGCACCTTGAGGATCTGCCCGCTCTCCATATCGGCGAGCGCTTTCTTGGCGCGCAGGATCGGCAACGGGCAATTAAGCCCGCGCGCGTCCACTTCCTTGTGAATCTGCATCGGCTGTCGACCTTCGAATGACGCGCCACACGGGCGCGGGAGGAAGCGGCGATTTTACCGCAGCGCGGCCGGGCCTGCCCGCGCGGCCCAGGCGCGGCCATGCGGGCAGGCACGGCCGCGCTCGCCGCTCAGGCTCCCGAAAAACCGCCTGCGAGCCGCTCGCGCAGGTGCCGCACGAGCGCGCGCACCGCGCTCGGCACGACCGGACTGTACGGCCGGATCGCGAAGATATGGTCGCCGAACGCGCCCGACGGCCGCCAGCCGTCGAGCAGCGCGACGAGCCGGCCTGCGTCGAGATCGCGCTGCGCGCTGAAATCCGGCAGCAGCGCGATGCCGAGCCCGCCGAGCGCGGCCTCGCGCATCGCCTCGCTATTGTTGGCCGCGAAGCTGCCGCGCACCGGCACGCTCACGCGCTGGCGGCGCCGGCCGTCCGGCTCGAAGCTCCAGGCGGCCGGCTCGTTGTCGCGCAGGTAGCACAGGCAGCTGTGATCGACGAGTTCGCTCGGGTGGCGCGGCGCGCCGCGCGCGTCGAGGTAGTCGCGGCTCGCGACCAGCAGCGAACGCGTGTCGCACAGCTTCCACGCGACGTGGGTCTGCGGCGCGGTCGTCGTATGGCGGATCGCGAGATCGAAGCCCTCCTGCGTCAGCGAATGCAGCCGGTCGGACAGGTCGAGCTCGATGTGCACGCCCGGATGCTGCCGCAGGAAATCGGGCAGGTGCGGCACGACCTGCTGGCGCCCGAGCGCGACGGGCGCCGTCACGCGCAGCAGCCCGCGCGGTTCGCCGGCCAGATCCTTCACGCGCGCGAAATGCTGGCCGATCGACTCGAACGCGTCGCGCGTGCTGTCGACCAGCGTCTGCCCCGCGTCGGTGAGCCGCACGCTGCGGGTGGTGCGCCGCACGAGCGGCACGCCGGCGGCCTTCTCGAGATCGGCGATGCGCTGGCTCATCGCAGCCTTGCTGATGCCGAGCCGCTGCGCGGCGGCCGTGAAACTGCCGGCCGCGGCGAGCACCGTCAGCGAATGGATATGCGGCCAGAGCGCCTGGACATTTTGCTGATTCATCCGGTGATTATTCAGAATTCTGAACAGTGAATCAAGCTGCGCGGCCTTCTCCCGCCCCGCCGCTTTGCCTAGACTAGGTTCCGTCCGCCCCCCATCCCCCAGGAGACACGATGAACCCGGTTCCCGCCTATACGTCCGACGCCGACGTCGGCCACTACATCGACGGCGCGCCCGTTGCCGGCCGCAGCGGCCGCTTCCAGGACGTCCTCAACCCGGCGCTGGGCCGCGCGGTGCGCCGCGTCGCGCTCGCCGACGGCGACGAAGTGCAGCGCGCCGTCGCGTCGGCCCATGCCGCGTTCCCGGCCTGGGCCGAGACGCCGCCGATCCGCCGCGCCCGCGTGCTGCACCGCTTCCTGCAACTGATGAACGAGCACCGCGACACACTCGCGGCGATCATCACGGCCGAGCACGGCAAGGTGTTCTCCGACGCACAGGGCGAAGTCGCGCGCGGCATCGACATCATCGAGTTCGCGTGCGGCGTGCCGCAGTTGCTGAAGGGCGACTTCACCGACCAGGTCAGCACCGGCATCGACAACTGGACGATGCGCCAGCCGCTCGGCGTCGTCGCGGGCATCACGCCGTTCAACTTCCCGTGCATGGTGCCGTGCTGGATGTTCCCGGTCGCGCTCGCGACGGGCAACACGTTCGTGCTGAAGCCGAGCGAGCGCGACCCGTCGGCGGCGCTGTTCATCGCCGACCTGCTCACGCAGGCCGGCCTCCCCGCCGGCGTGTTCAACGTCGTGCAGGGCGACAAGGGCGCGGTCGACGCGCTGCTCGACCATCCGGACGTGCAGGCCGTCAGCTTCGTGGGCTCGACGCCGATCGCGGCCTACGTGCAGCAGCGCGCGGTGCAGTCGGGCAAGCGCGTGCAAGCGCTCGGCGGCGCGAAGAACCACCTCGTCGTGATGCCGGACGCGAATATCGAGCAGGCGGTCGATGCGCTGATCGGCGCCGCGTACGGCTCGGCCGGCGAACGCTGCATGGCGATCAGCATCGCGGTGCTGGTCGGCGACGTGGCCGACCGGATCGTGCCGGCGGTCGCCGAGCGCGCGCGCAAGCTGGTGATCGGCGACGGGATGTCGCCGGAAGTCGAGATGGGCCCGATCGTCACCGGCGAAGCGCTCAAGCGCATCGAAGGCTATATCGAGCAAGGCGTCAGCGAAGGCGCGCAACTGGTGGTCGACGGGCGCGGGCTGCGCGTGCCGGGCCGCGAGGAAGGCTTCTTCACCGGCGGCACGCTGTTCGATCACGTGACGCCCGACATGCGCATCTACAAGGAAGAAATCTTCGGGCCGGTGCTCGGCTGCGTGCGCGTGAAGGACTTCGGCGAAGCCGTCGACCTGATCAACGCGCACGAGTTCGGCAACGGCGTCGCCTGCTTCACGAGCGACGGCGGCATCGCCCGCGAATTCGCACGGCGCATCCAGGTCGGCATGGTCGGCATCAACGTGCCGATTCCGGTGCCGATGGCATGGCACGGCTTCGGCGGCTGGAAGAAGAGCCTGTTCGGCGACATGCACGCATACGGCGAGGAAGGCGTGCGCTTCTACACGCGCCAGAAATCGGTGATGCAGCGCTGGTCGTCGAGCATCGGCAAGGGCGCCGAGTTCGCGATGCCGACCGCGAAGTAAGCGGACGGGTGCGCCGCCCGCCGGGGAATCCCGCGGGCGGCGGGCAAGCACATGGCCGGTGTCAGCCGGCCTTCGTGCCGTGCGCGCCGTCGGCGGTCGGCAGGTACGACAGCTCGAGGCGGTACGCGAGCGCGACGAACAGGCTCTGCGCGAGGCCCATCGTCGCGGTCAGCGCGCGGAACCCGAACGTCGCGCTGTCCTGCACCATCAGCGTCACCTCGGCCTCCCGCGCGAGCGGGCTCATCCGGCTGTCGGTGATCGCGATCAGGCGCGCGCCGCGCTGCACGGCCTGCTGCGCGACCTGCACCGTCTCTTCCGCATACGGCATGAACGAGATCACGATCATCACGTCGCCCTCGCGCACCGAGCGGATCTGACCGAGATGCATGCTGCCGAGCGCGCTGAACAGGCCGATGCGCTTGTCGGTGTGCTGCAGCGCATAGTCGAGATACACGGCGATCGGAAACGCGCGGCGCGAGCCGGCGATCCAGATTGCCTGCGTGTCGGCGAGCAGGTCGACGGCCTGCGCGAGCGCGTGCGGATCGAGCGTCTGCCGCAGCTGCTGCATCCCGGCGATGCTGCCCTTGATGAATTCGTCGGCGATCTGCTCGGGCTGCAGGCTCGACGAGCCCGATTCGATCACGTCGCGCAACCGCAGGTTGTACGCGCGGCCCGGCGCGATCTGCTGGGCCAGGCCCTCGCGGAACAGCCGCTGCATCTCGGAGAAGCCGGAGAAGCCGAAATGCTTCGCGAACCGCACGACGGCCGACGGCTGGACGCCGCATGCCTCTGCGAGCGACTGGATGCCCTCCAGGCCAAGCTGATCGCGATGCGTTTCCACGTGACGCGCGATCACCTTCAGGCGATTGCTGAGCCCGTCGTACTCCTGCGTCAGATGCTGCAGGAACTCCTCGACGGTGGCGGGAGGTTTCTCGGATGAACTCATCGGATAGCGCGAAGTTGACGGCCCCGATGCGCGCGCGGCTTGCGGGCGCGGCCCGGGACTCCCCTGAATACATGCATGAAGGGCGAATTTAATCACGTTTGCGGCACGGCCCGTGCCGCATGCTCGCTCCCACGCGCTCGATCATCACCTGCACACGCTCCACGGCGATACTGGAACCGTACCGGGATCCATTTTCCAATGCGCTCGCCGCGCCGTAAAGATCAGGGCCTCTACCGACGCCGGCGGCCGACGGCCGATGCCGCGCATCGGCCGCCATGACTCAACGATAGTCGACCCACACGCCGCCCGCATCGGCGGAGCGCACGCAGTTCTCGACCCAGCGCACGCCTTCGACGCCTGCGTGAACGTCCGGAAAGCGGATGTTCTTCAATGCTTGCGTGTCGCCGCGATCGGCCGCGTCCATCGCGAGCGCGAAACGCGCATACAGGTTCGACCACGCTTCGAACAGCCCTTCCGGATGCCCGGCGCCGATGCGATCCTCGCGCAATGCGTGCGGATGCAGATAGCCCATCCCGCGATCGAGCACCTGCGCGGGCTGCCCCTGGATTTCGTAGCGCAACTGGTTCGGATGCTCGTCCCACCATTCGACGCTCGCCTTCGAGCCGATCACGCGCACCTTCTGCCCGTGCATCGAGCCGGCGTTCACCGCGCTCGACCAGACGTAGCCGATCGCGCCCGTGTCGTATTCCATGATCGTGAACGCGTTGTCCTCGAGCGGCGCGCGGCTCTTCACGAAGCTCTGCCGCGAGCACATCAGCCGGCGGATCTTCAGTTCGGGCGCCATCACCTCCGAGATGTACAGCGGGTGCGTGCCGATGTCGCCGAGCACGTAGCTCGGGCCCGCGAACTTCGGATCGACGCGCCAGCGCGCGGCCGCGCTGGCGGCCTCGACGCCTTCGCTGTGAAAGCCGTGGGCGAACTGCATCTGCACGATGCGGATCTCGCCGAGATCGCCGCGCGCGATCATCTCGCGCGCCTGCTCGATCATCTGGTGGCCCGAATAGCCATATGCCACGCCGACGATGCGGTTCTTCTCGACCGACAGCCGCTGCAGCGCCTCGGCCTCCGCGGTCGTGAAGCACAGCGGCTTCTCGCAGACCACGTGCAGCCCCGCATTCAGCGCCGCGCGGCAGATCTCGAAGTGCGTGTTGTTCGGCGTCGCGATCGACACCGCGCGGATGCCATCGGCGCGGCGTGCCTCGGCATCGAACATCGTCCGGTAGTCGGGATAGCAGCGCCCGGCGTCGACGCCGAGCTTCACGCCGAACTGCCGGCCGCGCTCGGCATCGATATCGAACGCGCCGGCGACCAGCCGGAAGCTGCCGTCGCGCAACGCGGCCGACCGGTGGCTGTAGCCGATCTGGCTGCCAAGGCCGCCGCCGACCATGCCCCAGGGAATCGAATGTCCGAGCAGAATCTGTCCGTCGATCATGATTGTCGTGTTCCTGTCCGTGTTCAGGTGTTCAGATGTTCAAAGGTTCAGGCGGTCGATCGTTCATGCGAATCCGGCCGACGCGAGAAACGCGCGGCTCGCCGCGACGTCGCGCAGGCTCGTGCCGGCGTTGCGCGGATCGCGCTCCTGTTCGATCGTGATGTAGCCGGCATAGCCGATGTCGTCGAGCGCGCGGCGGATCGCGCGGTAGTCGAGCACGCCGTTGCCGATCGGGCACATCACGCCGCGCGCGCAGGCCGCGAAGAACGCGATGTGCTCGCCCATCACCGCGTCGTAGACGGCCGCGTCGATATCCTTGAAATGCACGTAGTCGAGCCGCGCCGCATGGCGGCGCAGCCAGGTCTCGGGATCCATCCCCGAGTAGTACAGGTGGCCGGTGTCGAGACACAGGCCGGCCGTGTCGGCCGCGATGTCGGCGACGATCCGGTCGATCTCGTCCGCGAACTCGATGTAGCCGCCCGCATGCGGATGGATCACCGCGCGCACGCCGAATTCGTCGCGCGCGATCGTCGCGATCCGGCGGATGTGGTCGACCATCCGCGCCCAGCGCTCGGCGCCCAGGCGCGGCGCGCGCGCCGTATGGCCGGCCGCGTAGTCGCGCTCCTCGTGCCCCCAGTCCATCACGACCAGGTACGGCGCCGCGTAGCGCTGGCCGTGCTGCGTCGGCAGCTTCGGCAGTCGCGTGATCAGCGCGCAGATCTCGCGCGTCTGGCGCAGCAGGTTCGGCAGGTTCTCCGGCGACACCAGATCGTCGAAGATCGTGCCGGCGGTGATGCTCAGGCGCTGCCGTTCGAGCTCCGCGCTCACCACGTCGAGTTCGAGCGGGATATAGCCGTAGGGCCCGAGCTCGATGCCCGAGTAGCCGGCCTGCGCGGCCTCGGCGAGCACGTGCCGCCACGACGGCAGGTGCGGGTTGTTCACGTCGTCGACGCCCCAGCAGCAGGGCGCGCAGCCAATCTTCATCGTCATGTCGGTCAGTCCGGTAGAAAAGCGGCGCGGTGCCGCGTGCGGGTGGCGCGGCCGTGGCTCAGCCGCGATAGAACGCCGGGCGTTCGGCCATCGCGATCGGCTCGACCGCCCCGCTCTGCTGTGCTCGCACGCACGCGTCGGCCGCGACCGCCGCCGCGTAGCCGTCCCACGCGGACGGGCCGGTCAGCGCACCTTGCCGCACGCCGTCGACGAATGCCTGCAGCTCGACGTCGTACGACGCGATGAAGCGCTCCTTCCAGTCGGTCATGATCTCGACCGATTGCCGCGCCGCATGCTTGAGCCCGACGGCCGGCGGATCGGGCAGCTTCGCGATGCCGTGCTCGCCGACGACCTCGCACTGGATGTCGTAGCCATACTGGCAATTGACGAAGATCTCGACGTCGATGCGCACGCCGCTCGCGGTTTCGAGCAGCACGATCTGCGGATCGGCAAGATGCGCGCTCGCGTGGCGCGTCTTCTTCGGGTAGACGACCTGCGCGCTCGTGTAGTCCTCGCCGAGCAGCCAGCGCAGCACGTCGAGCTCGTGGATCAGCGTGTCGGTGATCGCCATGTCGGTCGTGTAGCGCTCGCCGACCGACTGGTTGCGGTGCGCGCAATGCAGCATCAGCGGCGCGCCGATTCCGCCGCTATCGATCACGTGCTTCAGCGCGCGATAACCTTCGTCGTACGGCCGCATGAAGCCGACCTGCACGAGCCGGCGGCCGTGCGCGACCTCGGCCTCGACGATCCGCATGCAGCCTTGCGCCGTCACCGCGAGCGGCTTTTCGCAGAACACCGGCTTGCCGTGCGCGATCGCGTCGAGCACGAACGCTTCGTGCGTCGGCCCCCACGACGTGACGAGCACGGCCTGCACGTCGGCGGCCGCGATCACTTCGTGGCCATCGCCGTAGATTTCCGCGTCGAGCCCGTACTTCGTCACCGCATCGCGCGCCTGCTGCGGATCGATGTCGTTGACGGCCACCACGCGCGCGCCGGACAGCGTGCGCGTCAGCCTGCGGATATGGTCCTGGCCGATCGCGCCGCAGCCGATCACGCCGATTTGCAAGGTCATCCGGATATCTCCAGTCTGTCGTTCATCCATGGCGCGGCCGGCGCCGCGCCGGTCAGTCGTGAGTCAGCGCGCCGCCGCGCGATCGAAATGGCGATCGACGTAGCGCTGGATCGTGTCGCGCATGTAGCGCGACGACGCTTCGGCGCGGTCTTCCCACGCGAACACGCACGACGACATCACGCCGTCGAAGCCGGCGTCGCCGAGCGCGCGGAAAAACATGTCCCAGTCGATCTCGCCCTGCCCGATGTCGAGATGCTGGTGCACGCGGATCTGGTTCGAGCCGGGCGGGTTCACGATGTAGCGCAGCTGGCTGCTCTTGCGATGGTCGAAGGTGTCGGCCACGCGCACGTGCGCGAGGATCGGCGCGGCCTGCGCGATCATCGCGGCCATGTCGTCGCCGTAGTAGAACGTGTGCGGCGCGATGTACGACAGCTTCAGCGACGGCGAGCCAAGATTCGTGACGATGTCGATCGCCGGCTGCAGCTGCTCGATCCAGTCCTCCGGATGCGGCTCGACCGACAGCACGATGCGTTCGCGCTCGAGGATCGGCAGCAGCTCGTCCATCGAACGGAACCAGGCGGCTTCGCACAGCTCCTTCGGGTTCGCGCCCGGCCGCTCACCGACCGAGCGCTCCGGCGACGCGCCGCGCCCGAACTCGGACACCATCAGCGCGCATTCCATCTCGATGGCGACCTCGATCGCCTTCTTCCAGCAGCGCACCGCCCATTGCCGCTCGTCCTCGAACGGGCTGGCCCAGCGGTACATCGGCTGCAGCGACGCGAGCCCCACGCCGCTTGCGCGCAACGCGTGGCGGAACGCGGTCATGCGCGCGCGCGTCGCGCGCGGCATCACCCACCAGTCGAGAAAATCGCTACGCGGCGACAACTCGATCTGGTCGTAGCCGAGCTCGGCGACCGCATGCGGCAGCCGGTCGAGCGGCAGGTGGCGAATCATGTAGGGATCCAGAGCGATCTTCATCTTCTTTCCTAGCGACTTGGGTATCGGTCTCGGCCGCTCAGCGGCGCGACTTCTTGTTGCGGTACTGATCGGCGATCACGGCCGCGACGATGATCGCGCCCTTGACCATCTCCTGGTAGTACGCGTCGATCCGGATGAACGTGAAGCCCGACGTCATCACGCCGAGAATCAGCACGCCGATCACGGTGCCCGTCACGCGCCCGAGGCCGCCCGACAGCGACGTACCGCCGATCACGACGGCCGCGATCGCGTCGAGCTCGTACATCACGCCCATGCCCGACTGGCCGGAGATCGCACGCGCGGCCGTCACGGTGCCGGCGATCCCGCTCAACAGGCCCGCGATCGCATAGACGAACACCAGGTGACGCGTCACGTTGATGCCCGACACGACGGCCGCGTGGCGGTTCGCGCCGATCGCATACGTGTACTTGCCGAAGCGCGTGTAGCGCAGCACGACGTGGAAGATCGCGGCCACCACGAGAAAGATGATCACCGGGTTCGCGCCCGCGCCGATCGCAGCGAACGGGTCGGTCAGCATCGACACCGGCATCCCGTTGGTGAACCACTTCGCGAAGCCGCGCGCGGCGACCATCGTGCCGAGCGTCGCGATGAACGGCGGGATGCCCGTCAGCGCGATCAGCGAGCCGTTCAGCAGGCCGACCAGCAGCCCGACGCACACGCCGGCCAGCACCGGCCAGATGACCGGCAGGTCGGTCAGGTGCGGGAACACCGCGCGCGGAAAATCGGACACCTGCGCGAGGCTGGCCGATACGACGGCCGCCGCGGCGACGACCGAGCCCGACGACAGGTCGATCCCGCTGGTGATGATCACGAGGTTCACGCCGACCGCGATGATGCCGATCACGGCCATCTGCAGCACGATGATCTCGAGCCGCTCCGCGTTGAACAGGAAGCTCTGGCCGACGACGAGCCAGCCGATCACCTCGAAGAACAGGCTGATGCCCACCAGCACCAGGAAGATGCTCAGTTCGGGCGGCCACTTCGCGTGCCGCGTCTTGATCGTCAGGGACTGCGCGTCCGCGACCGGGTTCAGGTTGCCCATTGCTTTGTCTCCAATCTTGTTTCGGCTCAGCGCGAGGCCAGATCCATGATGCGGACCTGGTCGGCGTCCTTGCGTTCGACGATGCCGGTCATCCGGCCTTCGTGCATCACCATCACGCGGTCGCTCATGCCGAGCACCTCCGGCATCTCCGACGAGATCATCAGGACCGCGACGCCCTTGCCGGCGAGCGCGCTGACGAGGCGGTGGATCTCGGCCTTCGCGCCGACGTCGATCCCGCGCGTCGGTTCGTCGAGGATCAGGATGCGCGGCTGCGTCAGCAGCCAGCGGCCGATCAGCACCTTCTGCTGGTTGCCGCCCGACAGGTTCTGGATTTCCTCGTGCAGCCCGGGCGTCTTCACGCGCAGCATCCGGCTCATTTCCTCGCAGTCGCGTTTGAGCTGCGCCTGCCGCACGAAATTGAACTTCACGTAGCGGTTGCTGAGCACGGCCGCTTCCATGTTCGCGAGCAGGTCGAGATTCAGGAAGCAGCCGGTGTCCTTGCGGTCCTCGGTGAGAAACGCCATCCCGTGCTTCATCGCCTGCGCGGGCGTGGCGATGCGCACCGGCTTGCCGTCGATGCGGATCTCGCCGGCGGTCGCCGGCACGACGCCGAACAGCGCCTCCGCGACATTCGAGCGCCCCGAGCCGACCAGGCCCGCGACGCCGAGGATCTCGCCCGCGCGCAGTTCGAAGCTGACGTCGCGGAACACGCCGTCGACGCCGAGGTTCTTCACGGCCAGCACGACCTCGCCGATCGGCACTTCCTCCTTCGGGAACATCTGCGTGATCTCGCGGCCGACCATCATCCGGATGATGTCGTCGCGCGTGACGTCGGTCGACGCGTGCGTGCCGATGTACTTGCCGTCGCGGAACACCGAGAACTCGTCGGCGATCTCGAACAGCTCGTTCATCTTGTGCGTGATGTAGACGATGCCCTTGCCCTGCTCGCGCAGCTGGCGAATGATCCGGAACAGGTGCGAGACCTCCTTGTCGGTCAGCGCGGAGGTCGGCTCGTCCATGATCAGCACGTCGGAGTCGAACGACACGGCCTTCGCGATCTCGACCATCTGGCGGCTCGCGACGGTCAGCGTGCGCACGTCGGCTTCCGGGTCGATGTCGATCGACAGCCGCTCGAACAGCGCGGCGGTGCGGCGGCGCAGCGCGGCGTGATCGATCAGGCCGAAGCGGTTCTTCGGTTCGCGGCGGATCCAGATGTTCTCCGCGACCGTCATGTACGGCATCAGGTTGAGTTCCTGGTGAATCATCGCGATCCCGCGATCGAGCGCGTCGAGCGGGCCGCTCAGCACGACGGGCTCGCCGTTGATCAGGATCTCGCCCTGGTCGGGCGTGTAGACGCCGGCGATGATCTTCATCAGCGTCGACTTGCCGGCGCCGTTCTCGCCCATCAGCGCATGCACGGTGCCGCGGCGCACGCGGAACTGCACGCCGTCGAGCGCGACGACGCCGGGAAACGACTTGCCGACGCCGCGCACCTCGAGCAGGCAATCGGCGACGGGCGCACCGGACGAACCCGGCGCGGCGAACGACGCGGCCGGCGCGCTTTCGTTGGCCATCGAGCGCGCCATCCTGGCTGTAAACATGGACGTTCCTCGAAAGTCACACGCGAACCCGGACGCGCCGGGCCCGCGCAGTTCAGCGGAAAAACCGGTCAGTGCTTCGCGTACTGGTTCATGTTCTCCGGCGTGACGAGCTCGAACGGCACGTTCACGTAGCGGTCGACCGGCTGCTTCTTCGCCAGCTTCAGCGCGGTCGCGACGGCCTGCGCGCCCTGCCCGGCCGCGTTCTGGTACACGGACACCTTCAGCTCGCCGCTCTTCATCGCCGCGAGCCCGTCCGGCGTCGCGTCGATGCCCGCGACGACCGTCTTCGGCGTCAGCTTGCGCGCGGCCTTCAGCGCGTTGATCGCGCCGATCGCCATTTCGTCGTTGTTCGACACGATCGCGTCGAACTTCGTCCCGGAGCTCAGCCAGTTCATCGTGATGTCCTGGCCCTGCGTGCGGCTCCACTTGCCTTCGCGCTTGTCGACGATCTTCATGCCGGAACAGTCCTTGGTCGCGATCACGTCCTCGATGTCCTTGGTGCGCGCACGTGCCGACTCGTTGGACAACTCGCCCATCAGCACGAGGATGTCGCCCTTGCCGCCGAGCAGCTTGCACACCTGGCGCGCCTGCAGCGTGCCCGACTGCTTCTCGTCGGACGCGACCACCGCGACGCCGGCCGGCAGCTTGTCGAAGTCGACCGGCTTGCGGTTCACGTAGACGAGCGGAATCTTCGCGGCGCTCACCATCTTCGTGATCTTCGGCGTCGCGTCGGTGTCGACCGCATTCACGATGATCGCGTCGACTTTCTGCGCGATCATGTTCTGGACCTGGCTCAATTGCTTGCCGACGTCGTTGCCGCCATCCTCGATCTGCACGGTCGCGCCGTCCTTCTTCGCCGCGTCGCCGATGCTGTTGCGCAGGATCGTCAGGAACGTGTCGTCGAACGATGCCATCGTCACGCCGATCTTCTCGGCATGCGCGAGCGGCATGGTCAGGATCGCGGCGGCCGCGGCGGCCATCAGCTGGGTCTTCATGATCACTCTGTCTCCTCATCTCCGGGGGCGGAAAGCGGCGCGTTGCGCGCCGTCGGCGTCGAGTCCGTTACGGACCGAAGCATCCGGATGAAACTGTAGATCACTTCCTCGAAAATTTGGAAATTTATTTCTACGTGATTTCACCTAGGGAACTGGATTTCCAAAAAGTCTAGACTCCGTTCCGTAGCCCGATTCCTTGCGGCAGGCGTTCTCGTGCCGTGCGGCATACGTGACGCAGAACCGTCGCGGGATCGGTCCCCTCAATCCGCCGGCAGGTCGAACGCCGGCCGCGAGCGTGATACGTGATATGAGCCCGTTGAACTTTCCGACTGACCGCCCCATCGATCTCGCCTGCCTCGGCCGCGTCGCCGTGGATCTTTACGCGCAGCAGTACGGCAGCCGCCTCGAGGACGCGCGCAGCTTCCAAATGTATCTCGGCGGCTCGTCGGGCAACGTCGCGTTCGGCGTCGCCCGGCTCGGGCTGAAAACCGCGATGATCTCGCGCGTCGGCGACGAGCAGATGGGCCGCTTCGTGCGCGAGACGCTCGAGCGCGAAGGTTGCGATACGAGCCAGCTGCAGACCGATCCGGAACGCCTGACCGCGCTCGTGCTGCTCGGGCTGAAGGACCGCGACACGTTCCCGCTGCTGTTCGTGCGCGAGAACTGCGCGGACATGGCCGTGCGCGCCGACGAGATCCGCGAGGACTTCATTGCCGGCTGCCGCGCGCTCGCGATCACTGGCACCCATCTTTCGACGCCGGCCACCCGCGAAGCGTCGCTGACCGCGCTCGGCTACGCGCGCCGCCACGGCGTCGTGCGCGTCCTCGACATCGATTACCGGCCGGTGCTGTGGGGGCTGACCGCGCGCGGCGCGGGCGAAAACCGCTACGTGCCGGATGCGCAGGTCACGCGACAGCTGCAGCAGGTGCTCGGCGAGTTCGACCTGCTGGTCGGCACCGAGGAGGAATTCCTGATCGCGGGCGGCGTGCCGCACGACCTGATCGCGTCGCTCGAGGCCGTGCGCCGCGCGAGCGGCGCGGTGCTGGTGGTCAAGCGCGGCGCGCTCGGCTGCTGCGTGATCGAGGGCGACATCCCCACGCGCATCGACGATGCACCGACTTTCCACGGCGAACGCGTCGAAGTCCTGAACGTGCTCGGCGCAGGCGACGCATTCCTGTCGGGCCTGCTGTCGGGGCTGCTGCGCGGGCGCGACTGGCGGGAAGCGACGCGCATCGCGAATGCGTGCGGCGCGATCGTCGTGTCGCGCCACGCGTGCTCGGCCGCGATGCCGACGCCGGCCGAGCTCGCGCACTGGTTCGGCGGCAGCCGCAACCCGCAGGTCGACGCCGATCGCACGCTCGCGCACCTGCATCGCGTGACGGTGCCGCGCCGCGAATGGGACGAACTGTGCGTGATGGCGTTCGACCATCGCAGCCAGTTCTACGAACTCGCGGTGCAGGCCGGCGCGGACGAAGCGCGGATCAAGACGCTCAAGCGCCTGCTCGTGCGCGCGGTCGAACAAGTCGAACGCGATCGTCATATCGAAGGCCACGTCGGCGTGCTGATCGACGGCGGCGCATACGGCAGCGACGCGCTCGCGCAGGCCACCGGGCGTGGCTGGTGGGTCGGCCGTCCGGTCGAGCTGCCCGGCTCGCGGCCGCTGCGTTTCGACGACACGCGCTCGGTCGGCTCGTCGCTCACCCACTGGCCGACCGAACAGGTCGTGAAGTGCCTCGTCCACTACCACCCCGACGACGACGTCGACCTGCGCGTCGAGCAGGAGCAGCGCGTGCTGGAATTGTGGGAAGCCACGCGCGCAAGCGGCAACGAGCTGCTGCTTGAAATGATTCCGCCGCGCGCGGTCACGCCGGCCGGCACCGAGGACGACGCGGTGCTGCGCACGGTCGCGCGCTTCTATAACCTCGGCGTGATGCCCGAATGGTGGAAGCTCCCGCCGCTGAGCGCCGACGGCTGGGCGCGGCTCGAAACGCTCGTGGCCGAGCGCGACCACCACTGCCGCGGCGCGGTGATCCTCGGGCTGAACCAGCCGCTGCAGTACCTGGTCGACAGCTTCCGCTCGGCGACCAACCCGATCGTCAAGGGCTTCATGGTCGGGCGCACGCTGTGGGCCGATGCGTCGCTGCGCTGGCTCGCCGGCCAGAGCGACGACCAGGCGCTGATCGACGAAGTGGCCGGCAATTTCACGCAGCTGGTCGACGCGTGGCTCGGCCGCCGTGCCGCCGCGCGCGCCGCCGCGGCCTGATGCCGGCGCCTGTGACGACCACCCGACTCTTCCTTATCGACAGACGATGACCACCACCGTGAGACTGACCGTCAGCCAGGCGCTCGTGCGCTACCTGGCCGCCCTGCGCGCCGAAGTCGTCCAGCCGGACGGCCGCACCGAGATCCTGCCGTACTGCGGCGGCGTGTTCGCGATCTTCGGCCACGGCAACGTCGCCGGGCTCGGCGAGGCGCTCCACGCCGAACGGGACCGGCTGCCGACGTTGCGCGCGCATAACGAGCAAGGCATGGCGAATGCGGCCGTCGCGTTCGCGAAGGCGAATTTCCGCCAGCGGATGATGGCCGCGACGTCGAGCATCGGCCCCGGCGCGACCAACATGCTGACCTCCGCCGCGCTCGCGCACGTCGGCCGGCTGCCGCTGTTGCTGCTACCCGGCGACGTGTTCGTGTCGCGGCTGCCCGACCCGGTGCTGCAACAGGTCGAGGATTTCGAACAGGGCGACGTCAGCGCGAACGACTGCTTCCGGCCGGTGACGCGCTACTTCGACCGGATCACGTCGCCCGAGCAGTTGCTCGTCGCGCTGCCGCGCGCGATCCAGGTGATGAGCGATCCCGCGCAGTGCGGCCCCGTGTGTCTCGCGCTGCCGCAGGACGTGCAGACCTTCGCGTACGACTGGCCCGAGGACTTCTTCGCGCCGCCGCTGATCCGGATGCGCCGGTCGCCGGCCGACGCGCTCGAACTCGCGGATGCGCTCGACGTGCTGAAGGCCGCGAAGAAGCCGCTGATCGTCGCCGGCGGCGGCGTGCTGTACAGCCAGGCGTGGGACGCGCTGCGCACGTTCGCCGACACGCACGGCGTGCCGGTCGCCGAATCGCAGGCCGGCAAGGGCAGCCTCGCGTGGGACCACTCGCTGAACCTCGGGTCGATCGGCGTGACGGGCTCGCCCGCCGCGAACCGTGCGGCCGCGCAGGCCGACGTGGTGTTCGCGGTCGGCACGCGGCTGCAGGACTTCACGACCGGCTCGCACGCGCTGTTCGGCCATGCCACGCTGCTGAGCCTGAACGTGCAGCCGTTCGACGCGGGCAAGAAGCGCGGCCGGCAATTGATCGCCGATGCGCGCACCGGCCTCGGCCAGTTGTCCGCCGCGCTCGCGGGCTGGCGCGCGGATGCGGCATGGACCGCCGCGAACCGCGACCAGGCCGCCGCGTGGAACGCGCGCGTGACCGAGCTGACCACGCGCGTGCCGAACGACACGCTGCCGTACGACGCGGAAGTGATCGGCGCGGTGCGCGACTCCGCGGCCGACGCGGGGCGCGACAGCGCGCGCGACGATCTCGTCGTGTGCGCGGCCGGCACGCTGCCGGCCGAGCTGCACAAGCTGTGGCGCAGCGGCGTGCCGGGCAACTACCACATGGACTATGCGTACTCGTGCATGGGCTACGAGATCGCGGGCGGCCTCGGCGCGAAGCTCGCGCGGCCCGAGCGCGAAGTGATCGTGATCGTCGGCGACGGCTCGTACATGATGCTCAACGCGGAACTCGCGACGTCCGTGATGCTCGGCCGCAAGATCATCGTCGTGATCCTCGACAACCGCGGCTACGGCTGCATCGAGCGGCTGCAACTGAATTGCGGCGGCGCCAGCTTCAACAACATGCTCGACGACTGCGTGCCGGAAGGCGGCGAGCGCTCGACGATCGACTTCGCGATGCATGCGCGCGCGATGGGCGCCGAAGCCGTGCACGTGCGCGACGTCGGCGAACTGCGCAGCGAGATGAAGCGTGCGCGCGCGGCCACGACGAGCCAGGTGCTCGTGATCGACACGACGCACGAGCGCACGACCGCGGACGGCGGCGCGTGGTGGGAAGTCGCGGTGCCGCAGGTATCCGCGCGCGCCGACGTCGAACGTGCGCACCAGACGTATCTCGACGAGAAAACCCGGCAGCGGCGCTGAACCGTTTTCCCTTCCCCTGGGCCGCCCCGCGAAAACAACAACCGAACCAAGGAACCGCGTCATGAGCTGGAACGTTCGCATCGGTATCAATCCCCTGTCGTGGATGAACGACGACCTGCCGTCGCTCGGCGGCGAGACGCCGCTCGAGACGGCGCTGAAGGAAGGCGCCGAGATCGGCTATGCGGGCTTCGAGCTCGGCAACAAGTTTCCGAAGACGGGCCCCGAGCTGAAGGCGAAGCTCGCCGAGTTCGGGCTCGTGTGCGTGTCGGGCTGGTATTCGGGCTTCCTCGCGGAAGTCGAGCCGGGCATGAGCGATGCCGACGCGGTCGCCGCCGAGATCGAGCGCTGCCGCGCGCACATGACGAAGCTGCAGGTGAATGACGTGAAGGTCGTGGTGTACGGCGAATGCGCGGGGACGATCCAGGGCAGCATCGACACGCCGGTCGCGAAGCGGCCGCGCTTCGTCGACGATGAAACCTGGCGGCGCTACGCGGCGCGCCTCGACGCATTCGGCGCACATCTGCTCGAGACTTACGGGATCAAGCTCGCCTACCATCACCACATGGGCGCCTACGTCGAATCGCCGGACGACGTCGACCGCCTGATGGCGCTGACCGATCCCGCGAAGGTGTTCCTGCTGTTCGACACGGGTCACGCGTATTTCGGCGGCGCGGCCGATCCGGTCGCACTGCTGAAGAAGCACGTGTCGCGCGTCGTGCACGTGCACTGCAAGGACGTCCGGCCGCAGGTCGTCACGCAGGCGCGCAACGGCGGCTGGAGCTTCCTGAACGGCGTGATCAATGGCACCTTCACCGTGCCGGGCGACGGCGCGCTCGACTATGAAGCGACGCTGCGCACGCTGAAGGATGCCGGCTACGAAGGCTGGCTCGTCGTCGAGGCCGAGCAGGACCCGGCCGTCGCACCGAGCTACCAGTATGCGAAGAAGGGCTACGAGTCGCTGCGCGCGATCGTCGACCGATTGAGCGCGTGAACCCTGTCATCCCCGCTATTCCCCCCATTGTGGAGCCCCGTTCCATGACGATTTCTCCCCTGCTGGTCAAGGCATCCGCCGCCCGCGAAATCTGCAACGTGACGCCCGAGTCGGCCGGCTGGAAACACGTCGGCTTTCGTGCGCTGCGCCTGAAGGCCGGCGACACCGAAACGCTCGACACGGGCACGCGCGAACTGTGCGTCGTCGTGCTCACGGGCACGCTGCGCGCACAAGTCGACGGCGAAGCCTACGATGCGCTCGGCAAGCGCGACAGCGTGTTCGAGGACGTGTCGCCGGACGCGCTGTACGTGCCGGGCGGCAAGACCGTCACGCTGGTCGCGACGCGCGACGCGGAAGTTGCGCTGTGCACCGCGCCTTACGCGAGCGGCGACAAGCGCGTGCAGCGCCTCGACGGCGAACGGATGCGCCGCGCGGTGCGCGGGCAAGGCACCAACACGCGCTACGTGTGCGACATCCTGATGGGCGACAACCCGGCCGCCGACCGGCTGCTGGTCGTCGAAGTGATCACGCCCGCGAGCCATTCGAGCAGCTATCCGCCGCACAAGCACGATCGCGACGCGGCGCCCGACGAAACGTCGCTCGAGGAAACCTATTACCACCGGATCGATCCGCCGCAGGGTTTCGCGTTCCAGCGCGTGTACACGGACGATCGCAGCCTCGACGAAGCGTGCGCGGTCGAGAACCACGACGTCGTGATGGTGCCGCGCGGCTATCACCCGGTGGTCGCGCCGCACGGCTACAACCTGTACTACCTGAACGTGATGGCCGGGCCGAGCCGCGCATGGGCGTTCAGGAACGATCCCGCGCACGAGTGGATGCTCGACGCGGCGCCCAAGCGCTGACACGTTGATGCGCTGAACGATCGACGGCCGGCGCGCGACGCGGCACGCGCGCGCACGAGCCGGACTCGCGACGACACGGAGCTGCCATGGCAATCCCCTTCCCGCGCTTCGCACCCGCGCCCTGCGGCGCCACCGCGTCGGCGCCGATGCTGCCGCATTTCGATGCCGACGTCGCGCGCCGGCTCGGCGACATCGCGGTCAATCTCGCGTCGCGACGCGGGCTGCCGATCGCGGTCGGCATCGTCGGTGAAGCCGCACCGCTGTTCTATTGCGCGCTCGACGGCAGCCGCGCCGACGACAGCGACGCGATCCGCCGCCGGCAGAACACGGTATTGCGTTTCGGCGTCAGCTCGCTCGAGGTCGGTGCGCGCTTTCGCCGTGCCGGCTGGTCGTTGCAGTCGCAGGGATTGTCGGACGCCGACTATGCGCTCGACGGCGGCGGCGTGCCGTTGCGGGTTGCCGGCGGCGCAAGCGGTGGTGCACTCGTCGGCGCGATGACGATCGCGGGGCTCGACGACGAACACGATCACGCACTCGTCGTCGAGAGCCTGCGCTGGCATGTCGGCGCGAACGCGCTCGCGATGATCGCGTAGGGGCGCGCGCCGACCGGACGCGTCAGTGCATCCCGCCGCTCGCGACGAGGCGCTCGCCGGTCAGCCAGCGCGCATCGTCCGACGCGAGGAACACGGCGACCGACGCGATGTCGTCCGGCTCGCCAAGGCGGCCGAGCGGCGTGTCGTTGCGCATCTGCTTGTCGAGATCCGAACCGATGATGCCCGCGCTGTGCGTGCCTTCGGTCACGATCATCCCCGGGTTGATCGCGTTCACGCGAATCTTGCGCGGGCCGAGCTCGAGCGCGAGCACGCCGGTGATCGCGTCGACGGCGCCCTTGGTGCCGCTGTACACGGCGCTCGCGGGCGGCGTGATGCTCGTCACGACCGAGCTGATGTTGATGATGCTCGCGCCTTCGCCGAGATGCTTGACGGCGGCCTGCGTCGTCAGCAGCACGCCGAACACGTTCGTATCGAACTGCCGGCGATAGTGCTCTTCGGTGATCGCCTCGATCGGCGCGAATTCGTAGACGCCGGAATTGTTGACCAGCACGTCGAGACGGCCATAGTTCTCGATCGCGGCATCGACGATGCGCTGCGCGTCCGCTGCCTTCGACACGTCGCCGCCCACCGCGACCGCGCGGCCGCCCGCTTCGACGATCGCGCTCACGACGGCGTCGGCACCGGCCTTGCTGCTCGCGTAGTTGACGACGACCGACGCACCTTCTGCAGCCAGCGCCTTCGCGATCGCGGCGCCGATGCCCTTGGACCCGCCCGTGACGATCGCAACCTTGTCTGTCAGCTTGCTCATGATTTCATTCCTCAGTCGGAAGACTTTCCATGGATGGGAGCCGATTGCCGCGTGCGCGGCGCGCCGGCCTTGCTGGCAATATTCGCGGTTCGCGCGACGGCGATAAAGCGGCTCGACGCGAATTGACTGGCGGGGTTTGCCGAACAATCGGCGCGCTTGCGCTCAGCCTGCCCTCAGCTGGCGCTCAGCCACGCACTGACGACGTCGCCGCCGAGCCCGTCGAGCGCGCCGTCGTAGACGATCCGTCCCCGCCCCATCACCGCGACGCGCCGCGCGAGCCCCGGCGCGAGCTGCAGTCGCTGCTCGATCAGCAGGATCGCGACGCCGTCGGCCTGCAGCGCGGCGAGGCACGCACCGACCTCGTCGACCGCGAGCGGCGCGAGCCCTTCGGCCGGTTCGTCGACGATCAGCACGCGCGGGCGGCCGGCAAGCGCGCGCACCAGCGCGAGCACCTGCTGCTCGCCGCCCGACAGCCGCCCGGCCTTCACGTCGATCCGCGCGGCCAGCAGCGGAAAGCGCGCGAACAGCCGGTCGAGCGCCGCGCGTTCGGCGGCGCCGCGCACACCGCGCAGCCCGAGCCGCAGGTTCTCGCGCACGCTCAGCAGCGGAAACACGTCGCGGCTTTCGGCGACGTAAGCCACGCCGCGCCGCGCGATCTCGAACGTGCGGGCGCCCGCGCATTCGGCGCCGGCGATGCGCACCGAGCCCGCGGTGCGCACGAGCCCCATCACGGCCTTCGCGAGCGTCGAGCGGCCCGAGCCGTTGCGGCCGAGCAGCGCGAGCGTCTCGCCCGGCGCGAGCGCGAGATCGACGCCGTCGAGCACGGGCTGCATCCCGTACCACGCGCGCAGACCGCGAATGTCGAGTAGCGCGCTCATGCGCCGTCGCCGAGATAGGCGGCGCGCACAGCCGGGTCCGCGCGGATCGCGTCGGGCGCGCCGGTCGCGACCACCGCGCCGCGCACCAGTACCGTGACGCGCTCGGCGAAGCCGAACACCGCATCCATGTCGTGCTCGATCATCAGCACCGTGCGGCCCTGCGTCGTCGCGCGGATCAGCGCGATCATCCGCGCCGCCTGGTCGCGGTTCATGCCGGCCGTCGGTTCGTCGAGCAGCAGCGTGCGCGCGCCGCTCGCGAGCGCGATGCCGAGATCGAGCGCGCGCTGTTCCGCGTAGCCGAGTTCGCCGGCCGGCGCATCGCGCCGCGCATCGAGGCCGATGTCGTGCAGCACGCGCGCGGCCGCGCGATCGACCGACGCCGATTCGCGCAGCCGGTTCCACCAGCGCCGCCGCTCGTCCGGCGCATGCAGCGCCGCGCAGCGCAGGTTGTCGAACACGGAGAGCCGCGCGAACGCACTCGTCTGCTGGAAACTGCGGCCGATGCCGAGCCGGCTCGCGACGACCGGCCCGCGTCCGCGCAGCTCGACGCCGTGCAGCTCGACGCGCCCGCGCGTCGGCCGCGTCGCGCCGGCAATCACGCCGAACAGCGTCGACTTGCCCGCGCCGTTCGGCCCGATCAGCGCGTGGCGCTCGCCGGCGCAGACACTCAGCTCGATACCGTCGAGCACCGTCTGCGCGCCGAAGCGCTGCACGATGCCATGCAGCGCGATCGCGTTGCCGTTCATCGCCCGTCCTCCCGCTTGCCGTGCCCGTGGTTTATCAACCGCGCGCGCCAGCCCCACAGCAGCGTGCCGATGCCGGCCGCCGAGCACGCGACGACCCAGCCGGCCGGCGCATCGGCATCGATGCCCCACGCGCCGAACGCGATGCCGGCGCCGTCGTCCTGCGCGAAGCGCCACGCATAGCCGAGCTCGGCCGCGCAGACGATCGCGATGCCCCAGAACACGCAGGCGCCGACGCCGCACAACACGCGCCAGCGCTCGGCGGCCGGCGCGTCGCGGCGCAACGCATGCGCGAGCGTCTGTGCGAGGCCCGCGATTCCGCCGGGCGCCGCGACGACGACCGCGACGAACAGCACGCCGAGATACAGCGCCCATGCACGCGACACGCCCGCGACGACCACGCTCAGCGCGGTCAGCACCACGGCACCGGCCGCCGGCCCGAAGAACGTGCCGGTGCCGCCGATCACCGCGGCGATCAGCACGGTCGCCGAACGCGCCATCGACAGGCTGTCGGACGTCGCGATCTCGACGTCGATCAGCGTCAGCGTGCCGGCAATACCCGCGAAGAACGACGCGCAGGTGACCATCGCGAGCCGCACGTGGCGCGGCTCGGTGCCGAGCGCAGCCACGCGTGCGGGGTTGTCGCGCACCGCGTTCGCGAGCCGCGCGAGCGGCGTGCGCGTCAGCGCGCGCATCGCCAGCGCCGACACGATGCACCACGCGGCGATCACCGCGTAGGCCTGCGCCGGCGCGCCGAAATGCCAGCCGCCCCAGGGCGTGCCGCTCGCGCGGTCGATCGGCACGCCGCCGAGGCCGCCGAACCACGCGGGCACGCTCCACGCGGCGGCCGCGACGCATTCGGCGAGACCGAGCGTGATCATCGCGAACACGGTGCCCGCGCGGCGTGTCGCGAGCAGCCCGGCCATGAAGCCGAAGCCGGCGCCCGCCACGCCGCCGACGAGCGGCAACAGCGGCAGCGGGCCGCCGACGTGATTGAACCAGTGCGCGGCGGCGAAGGCGCCGAGGCCCGCGAACGCGGCATGACCGAACGACAGCAGCCCGGTCGTGCCGAGCTGCAGGTTGTATGACAGCGCGAGCACGACGAGCGCGGCCGTCTGCGCGAGATAACCGAGCACCGCGCCATGCGGCCACAGCCACGCGGGCAGCGCGACGCCCGCGGCGAACAGCACCCGGCGCAGCGCGCCGGCCCGCGCGCGGCTATCCATCGACACGCTCGCCGAACAAGCCGCGCGGACGGGCGACCAGCACCGCGACGAGCAGCAGGTACGGAACCAGCGGGGCGAGCTGCGCGATCGATACGGCCGCGACGCTGTCGGGCAGCGCGACGCCCGCCCATTGCGCGAGGTCGCGCAGCGACGTGTCGCTGGACGCCGCGAAGGTCTGCGCGAAGCCGACCGCGAGCGACGCGACGAACGCACCGCCGAGCGAACCGAGCCCGCCGATCACGACCACCGCGAACACCACCGACCCGACCGTCTCGGCCAGCGCCGGTTCGATCACCGCGAGCGGCGCGCCGATCACGCCGGCCAGCGCCGCGAGCGCGGTGCCCGCGCCGAACAGGCCCGTCATCACGCGCGGCACGTCGTAGCCGAGCGCCTCGACGGCCGCGCGGTGCGTGAGCGCGGCGCGCACGACGAGCCCGATGCGCGACGCGCGCAGCAGCGCGCCGAGCGCAACCAGCATCGCCGTGGACATCGTCATCATGAAGAGCCGGTAGCGCGGCAGAGCGAGGCCGAACGCGGTCACGGGTGCGCCGTCGAACAGCGGCGGCACCGGAGCCGGCAGCGGCGTGAGGCCCCACAGGAGTTTCGCGCCCTCGCCGATCAGGTACGCGAGGCCGAAGGTCAGCAGCAGTTCGCTCGTATGGCCGCCGCGCGCCTGCACGCGGCGCAGCAGCCAGCGCTCGCAGCCGGCGCCCAGCAGCCCGACCGCGAGCGGCGCGAGCACCAGCGCGGGCCAGAAACCCGCACCGGCCGCGATGCTGTAGCCGACGTACGCGCCGAGCATGTAGAAGCTCGCATGCGCGAAGTTGAGCACGCCCTGCACGCTGAAGATCAGCGTCAGGCCGGCCGACAGCATGAACAGCAGCAACCCGTAGCTGAGACCGTTGAACGCCTGGAGCGCGAACGCGTGCACCGCCGCGCGCCTGTCAGCCGGCGAGCGATTCGAGCGCCGCGCGCAGCGCGTCGGGCAGCGGCACCGGGCGGCGCGTGCCGCGATCGACGTACACGTGCACGAAATGCCCCTGCGCCGCCGGCGCGGACTCCCCTGCCGCGAACAGCCCGATCTCGTAGCGCACGCTCGACGTACCGAGCTTCGCGACGCGCAGCCCCGCGTCGACCGACTGCGGAAACACGAGCGACGCGAAGTAGTTGCATTGCGTCTCGACCACGAGCCCGATCGTCTGCCCGTGCTCGACGTCGAGCACGCCCGCGCGGATCAGGTATTCGTTCACGACGGTGTCGAAGTAGCTGTAATAGACGACGTTGTTCACGTGCCCGTAGACGTCGTTGTCCATCCAGCGGGTCGTGATCGGCAGGAAGTGGCGATAGGCGTCGCGCGGACGCGGCTGCGGCTTGTCGGACATGGCGATGGCGGTCAGGACGAGTGGGACGCCGCGCGGCGGCCGCGCGGGACGGCACGCCGGGAATCGGCGAGGTGCCGCGACGCGAGCGTGCGCGGCGCGACGGATGAAATATCGGGAGCGGCGCGGGCCGTCACTGCCCCGCTCGATCGACGAATTCGAAATCGAGGCCGCGCGCGCGCATCCAGTCGGCCAGTGCGTAGCCGGTGCCGGCCCGCCACGGGCGCAGCCGCGGCGGATCGACGAGCCGGTATTCGAGCAGTTCCGGCGACAGCGCGACGGTGCCCGATGCGCGCACGTGGTACGCGATGATCAGCTCGTTCTTGCGGATGAATTCATAGACGCCGACGAGCGTGACCTGCTCGGCCTTCAGCGCGGTTTCCTCGAACACCTCGCGCGCGATGCCGTCCTCGGGCGTCTCGCCGTTCTCGAGGAAGCCGGTGATCAGCGCGAACATCCCGTCCGGCCAGGCCGCGTTGCGCGCGAGCAGGATCTTGCCGTCGAGTTCGACGATCGCGGCCACCACCGGCAGCGGGTTGTTCCAGTGCACGTAGCCGCACGCGTCGTCCGGGCAGGCCTGGCGGACGCGGCCGCCCTCGTGTTCGGGATCGGCGCGCTCGGTCAGCGGGCTCGCGCAGCGCGGGCAAAAACGGTAGTCGGCGGTGGTCATCGATGGGGATCTGGCGGACGTCGGCGGCGGCCCGCAGGCCGCCTCACGCCCGCTCGGCGCGGGAAAGGCTTCATTCTAGCGAGTTTGCCCGCGCCGCAGACGATCCGGCCCCGATGACGTCAGGGTCGCGCGCGCCCGCGTGCGGCGGTCGCCGCAAAGCCGGCGGCCCCGACGAGCAACGCGCCCGCCGCGACCCACAGCGCCGGCGAGAACGACCCGAAACGCGCGGTCAGCGGCGCGGCGACGAGCGGACCGAGAATCTGTCCGACCCCATACGACGCGGTCGCATAGCCCATCAGCCCGGCCGCGCGCTCGCCGTGCAGCCGCCGCGCCTCGCGCATCGCGAACAGCGTGATCGCGGTGAACGGCAGGCCGAGCAGCGCGCTGCCGACCGAGAACCCGGCTGCATTCGGCCACACGATGCCCGCCGCGATTCCGAGCGCCTGCGTCGCGCAGCCGGCGGCGAGCAGCAGCCGATTGTCCCAGTGGCCGGGCAGCCGCGCGGCGGCGATCGCGCCGACGATCAGCGCCGCGCCGAACATCGGCCAGAACAGGTCCGGCCACGGCGAGCCGGCCGGCAGCGCGGCGCGCGCGATCACCGGCAGGAACGTAGCGGTGATGATGTAGCCGAAGCCCGGCATCCCGTACAGCACGACGAGCCACGCGGCGTCGGCCCGATGGCGCCGCGCGTCGTGCGGTGCCGCGGCCGTCGCCGCAGGCCGGGCGGGCGCGGCCGGCGGCGCAACTGCCGGCGTGGTGCCGAATATGCGCCAGATCGCGACCGACAGCACCGCCGACAGCGCCGCGAAGCCGAGCCAGCCGGGCGCCGCGCGATGGCCGGCGAGCGCGCTGCCGATCAGCCCCGTCAGCACGATGCCGACACCGGGTCCCGCGTAGATCACCCCGCTCCACTCGGGCGCGTGCAGCTCGGTGAGCCGCCGCAGCCCCCATTGCGACACGAACACGAACGTCCACGCACTGACGACACCCGCGACGAAGCGCACCACGAGCCATGCTGAAAGCAGATGGCCGACGCCCATCGCGGCGGTCAGCAGCACGGTGGCGGCGAGCCCGAAGCGCACCATCCGCGCGGGCGCGACCCGCACCGCCGCGCAGCTGACCGCGCCGACGAAATAGCCCGCGTAGTTCGCCGACGCGAGCCAACTGCCGGCCTTCAGGCCGATCGAGCCGTCGGCGAGCATCAACGGCAGCAGCGGCGTAAACGCGAAGCGGCCGACGCCGAGCGCGACCGCGAGTCCGATCATGCAGGCGAGCGCGGCCGCGCGGGCGCGGCGGTCGGCGTCATCGGACAGGTGGGCGCCGGCGGCGGCGGCACTCGGAGCATCGGAACGGGACATGGCGGCATGGGCCGCACGCGGTGCGCGCCGGCCGAAACGGAAATCGGAACGCTTGTATCGTAGCTTGACCAAACATTCTCTAAAAATGAATAATAAAGAATCCACATATCTCCCGGAGAGAATCATGGACCTGGCGGCACTGGCGATTTTCCGGGCCGTCGTGCGCGAGAACGGCGTCACGCGTGCGGCGGCGAAGCTCAATCGCGTGCAGTCGAACGTGACGACGCGCATCAAGCAGCTCGAGGAGGAACTCGGTGCGGCGCTGTTCGTGCGCGACGGCCGCCGGCTCGTGCTGACGCCGGCCGGGCACACGCTGCTACCGTACGCGGAGCGGCTGCTCGCGCTTGCCGACGAGGCGCGCGACGCGGTGCGCGAGGACACGCCGCGCGGGCGGCTGCGGCTCGGCACGATGGAGAGCACGGCCGCGAGCCGGCTGCCGACCGTGCTCGCGCGCTATCACCATGCGTGGCCCGACGTATCGCTGGAACTCGTGACCGGCACGACCGGCTGGCTGATCGACAGGGTGCGCGACTTCGAGGTCGACGCGGCGCTGTTCGCGCGTCCGCCCGCACCGGACACGCTGCCGGACACGTTCGAGACGGTGCCGATCTACCGCGAGGATCTCGTGCTGCTGACGCCGCGCGGCCATCCGCCGGTGCGCACGCCGCGCGACGTGATCCTGCCGACGCTGATCGCTTTCGAGCGCGGCTGCACGTACCGGAAATACGTCGAGCAATGGTATGCGGCGCACGGGGTGAAAGCCGCGCGCGTGCTCGAACTCGGTTCGTATCACGCGATCGTCGCGTGCGTCGCGGCTGGCGCGGGCGTCGCGGTCGCGCCGAGGTCGGTGCTCGATCTGCAGCCGGAAACCGGCAACGTCACGGCCCACACGATCGCCGAACTCGAAGGGATCGATACGGTGCTCGCGTGGCGGCAGGGTTACGCGTCGGCGGCACTCGCCGCGCTGCGCGATGCGCTCGGCGAGGCTGCAAGGCAGCCGGACGATGCAGCCACGGCGCCGATAGTGGCGCCAGCCTGAGCCGGGCCTTGACCGGCAGCGCAGGCAGTACCGGCACAAAGCAAAACGACCCGACCGGCACACGTGCCGATCGGGTCGTTTTTTCATGCGATGGATGCGATGCGCTCAGTTCGACCGCATCGCATCAGCCGGGACGATCAAAGACGTTCTTCGACCCAGCCCTTGACGCCCGCGAGCGCGCCCGGCAGGTTCGCCGGTTCCGTGCCGCCTGCCTGCGCCATGTCCGGACGGCCGCCGCCTTTGCCACCGACCTGCTGCGCGACGAAGTTCACGAGCTCGCCGGCCTTGACCTTCTTGCTCGCATCCGGCGTGACGCCCGCGATCAGGCTGACCTTGCCGCCTTCGACGGCCGCCAGCACGATCGCCGCGCTCTTCAGCTTGTCCTTCAGCTTGTCGACCGTTTCGCGCAGTGTCTTCGCGTCCGCGCCGTCGAGCGTCGCGGCCAGCACGTACACGCCGCCGACTTCGGTGGCCTGCTGCGCGAGCTCGTCGCCCTGGCTCGACGCGAGCTTCGACTTCAGCGCGCCCAGTTCCTTCTCGAGCGACTTCACCTGGTCCTGCACCTGCGCGATGCGCTGCGTGAGTTCCGACGGTTGCGCCTTCAGCGCGGCCGCGGCTTCGTTCACGCGCGCATCGAGTTCCTGCACGTAACGCACCGCGTTGTCGCCGGTGATCGCCTCGACCCGGCGGATGCCGGCCGCGACGCCACCTTCGACGACGATCTTGAAGAAGCCGATGTCGCCGGTGCGATGCACGTGGGTGCCGCCGCACAGTTCGCGCGAGAAACCGAGATCGAGCACGCGCACTTCGTCGCCGTACTTCTCGCCGAACAGCGCCATCGCGCCGCCCTTCACCGCTTCGTCGTACGGCATCACGCGCACGATGCCCGGCGCGTTCGCGAGGATTTCGTTGTTGACGATCTGTTCGACGCGACGGATTTCGTCGTCGGTCATCGGTGCGTTGTGCGCGAAGTCGAAACGGGTCTTCTCCGCGTCGACGAGCGAACCCTTCTGCTGCACGTGCGCGCCGAGCACTTCACGCAGCGCCTTGTGCATCAGGTGGGTGGCCGAGTGGTTGCGCTGCGTGCGGGCGCGGCGGTGCGCGTCGATTTCCGCGCGCAGCACGTCGCCGATCTTCAGCGTGCCCTGCTCCAGCGTGCCGTGATGGCCGACCACGTCGGCCTGCACCTTCAGCGTGTCGGCCACCGCGAAGCGCGTCGCGGCGTTCGCGAGCACGCCCTGGTCGCCGACCTGGCCGCCCGATTCCGCGTAGAACGGCGTGTGGTCGAGCACGACGACCGCATCCTGGCCGGCCTTCACTTCGTTGACGGCCGAACCGTCGACGTACAGCGCGACGACCTTCGCGTCGTCGAACGCGATTTCCTCGTAACCGTGGAACGTGGTTTTCGCGCCCGTGTATTCGAGGCCCTGCGTGGCCTTGAACTTGCCGGCCGCGCGTGCCTGCTCGCGCTGGCGCGCCATCGCGTCGTCGAATGCCGGCTCGTCGACCGTCATCCCGCGCTCGCGGCACACGTCGGCCGTGAGGTCGAGCGGGAAGCCGTAGGTGTCGTGCAGCTTGAACGCGAGTTCGCCGTCGAGCACCTTGCCGCCCTTCGCTTCGACGTCGGCGAGTGCGGCCTCGAGGATCGACATCCCGTGCTCGATCGTCTCGAAGAAGCGCTCTTCCTCCTGGCGCAGCACGTCGGTCACGCGCTGCTCGGCTTCTTTCAGCTCCGGATAGGCCGCGCCCATCTCGGCGACGAGGTCGGCCACCAGCTTGTGGAAGAACGAGCCCTTGCGGCCGAGCTTGTAGCCGTGGCGGATCGCGCGGCGCACGATCCGGCGCAGCACGTAGCCGCGGCCTTCGTTGCCCGGAATCACGCCGTCGACGATCAGGAACGAGCACGCGCGGATGTGATCGGCGATCACCTTCAGCGAGTTGTTGGTGAGATCGCTGATCTCGGTCACGCGCGCGGCGGCCTTGATCAGGTTCTGGAACAGGTCGATATCGTAGTTGCTGTGCACGTGCTGCAGCACCGCGGCGAGGCGCTCGAGGCCCATGCCCGTGTCGACCGACTGCTTCGGCAGGCGCGTCATGTTGCCCTGCGCGTCGCGGTTGAACTGCATGAACACGAGGTTCCAGATCTCGATGTAGCGATCGCCGTCTTCCTCAGGCGACCCCGGCGGGCCGCCCCACACGTCCGGGCCGTGGTCGTAGAAGATTTCCGTGCACGGGCCGCACGGGCCGGTGTCGCCCATCGTCCAGAAGTTGTCCGACGCGTAGCGCGCGCCCTTGTTGTCGCCGATCCGGATGATCCGCTCGGTCGGCACGCCGACTTCCTTCGCCCAGATGTCGTAGGCTTCGTCGTCTTCCTGGTAGACGGTGACCCACAGCTTGTCCTTCGGCAACTGGTAGACCGTGGTCAGCAGTTCCCACGCGAAGCGGATCGCGTCGTGCTTGAAGTAGTCGCCGAACGAGAAGTTGCCGAGCATCTCGAAGAACGTGTGGTGGCGCGCCGTGTAGCCGACGTTCTCGAGGTCGTTGTGCTTGCCGCCCGCGCGCACGCTGCGCTGCGCCGTCGTGGCGCGCGAGTACGGACGCGGGTCCGTGCCGAGGAACACGTCCTTGAACTGGACCATGCCCGAGTTCGTGAACATCAGCGTGGGGTCGTTACCGGGCACGAGGCTCGACGAGCGGACGATCGTGTGGCCCTTCGATTCGAAGAATTTGAGGAATTTCTCGCGGATTTCGGCAGCTTTCATGGCGTGCGGGGAATGTCTGGCTGAGACGGCTTCAAACGCCGGCCGTCCTCGCGGACGCACGGCGGGCAAATATCGTAAACGATCGATTATACGATACCGACCGGCGGCCCAGACGGCAGCGGCCCGCCGTGCCGGACGACCTGCCTGGGCCACCCGCGCGGCCGATTCGCCTTAAGATGGTCGGCATGCCGATCCGCGTTGCCCGACGCCAAGCCATGAAAGGAGACGATTCGACGATGGGTGCCCTGAGCCATATCCGCGTGCTGGACCTCACCCGCGTGCTCGCGGGCCCTTGGTGCGCGCAGACCCTTGCCGATTTCGGCGCGGACGTGATCAAGGTCGAGCGCCCCGGCGCCGGCGACGACACGCGCCACTGGGGACCGCCGTACCTGAAGGACGCAGCCGGCGCCGATACCGCCGAGGCCGCTTACTACCTCGCGGCGAACCGCAACAAGCGCTCGGTCACGGTCGACATCGCGACGCCGGAAGGCCAGCAGATCGTGCGCGAGCTCGCCGCGCAAAGCGACGTCGTGCTCGAGAACTACAAGGTCGGGCAGCTCGCGAAATACGGGCTCGACTACGAATCGCTGCGCGCGGTGAAGCCCGATCTCGTCTACTGCTCGGTCACGGGTTTCGGCCAGACGGGCCCGTACGCGCATCGCGCGGGCTACGACTTCATCGTCCAGGGCATCGGCGGCTTCATGAGCATCACCGGCGAGCGCGACAGCGAGCCGGGCGGCGGCCCGCAGAAGGCCGGCGTCGCGATCGCCGATCTCGCGACGGGACTCTATTCGACGATCGCGGTGCTCGCCGCGCTCGCGCACCGCGACCGCACGGGCGAAGGCCAGTACATCGACATGGCGCTGCTCGACGTGCAGGTCGCGCTGCTCGCGAACATGAACACCAACTTCCTCGCGAGCGGCAAGCCGCCGGTGCGCTGGGGCAACGCGCACCCGAACATCGTGCCGTATCAAACATTCCAGACGAGCGACGGCTGGATCATCGTCGCGGTCGGCAACGACGGGCAGTTCCGCAAGTTTGTCGAGGCCGGGGGCCGGGCCGAGCTGGCCGACGACGAACGGTTCGCGACCAACCCGTCGCGCGTGCGCCATCGCGACACGCTGGTGCCGATCCTCGCGGAGATGGTGAAGACACGCGGCAAGGCCGACTGGATCGGCACGCTGGAAGCGGCCGGCGTGCCATGCGGGCCGATCAACGAACTCGACGAAGTGTTCGACAACGAACAGGTGGTCGCGCGCGGAATGCAGGTGTCGCTGCCGCATCCGTGCGGCGCGGACGTGAAGCTCGTGCGCAATCCGATCCGGATGAGCGCGACGCCGCCCGATGCGCGCACGGCCCCGCCGCTGCTCGGCGCGCAGACCGAAGCGGTGCTGCGCGACATGCTCGGCTACGACGCGGCGCGCATTGCGGCGCTCAAGGCGAAGCAGGCGATCTGAGCCCGCCGGGACGTGTGCGTCGCGGCGCCTTCGGCGGCGCGGCGGCGCGGCGGCGTGCGGCCGACGGCCGATAGCCAATGGCCAGTGAATCGATGGCTAACGCGCGAGCGCGTCGAGCCAGCCGCGTGCGTCGGGCCAGTCGCCGAGCCCGCTGTCCGCGTTGAGGTGGCCGCGCGGGCCGAGATCATGGAAGGCGCTGCCCCACGCGTGCGCGCAGCCGCGCGCGAACGCGAGCGAGCCGTACGAATCGTCGCTGCTCGCGGCTACGCAGGTCGGAAACGGCAGCCGTTCGTGCGGCACCGGCCCGAAGCCGTGCGCGTCGGCCGGAAACCCGGGCCCGGCCGGATCGGGCAGCGCGACAAGGAGCGCGCCGCGCACCTTCGCGAGCGCGGCCGGCCGCGCGTAGCGGGTCGCCCACCATGCGGTGGTCAGCGTGCCGAGGCTATGCGCGGCGATCAACACCGGGCCCGGCGCGGCCTCGACCGCGCGATCGAGCGCGAGACACCAGCCGTTGCGGAACGCACGGTCCCAGTCGGGCATCGCGATGCGCACGAAACGCGCGTCGGCGCGCTCCCAGCGGCTTTGCCAGTGGAACGGACCGGAGTTGCCGTAGCCCGGCAGCACGAAAACGGGAGAGTCGCTCATGGAGGATTCGTCGACGAATGAAGTCGTTATGTGATGTCGACGAAGTGTCGCACACCCGTTCCTCCCTGATGTTGCCTGTCGAATCGCGGAAGGGATGTGCGAGGTCGTGACGCGCGGCGAACGCCGTCACGACCGGCCGGCGCGCATGCGCGCCGGCGTCGATCAGCGCACGCCGGCGCCGACCAGGCCGCCTGCCGCCGCGCCGGCAACCGTGCCGACCGGGCCGCCCGTGATCAGGTAGCCCAGCGCGCCGCCCGCGGCCGCGCCGATACCGGCGTTACGTTGCGTATGCGTCATCGCGCATGCGCCGAGTTGCGACAGGACCGCGACGATTACCGCGGTACGAACGAGAAAAGTGGTCTTCTTCATCATTGATTGTTGGCTTCCTCCCGCCAGGCAAAAAGGCCGACCGGCGGCATTGACTCGGTGAAGCCATCATAGGAAAAGCCGAACGCGCCGGGCAAACCGATTTACGTCGTGTTACAGCCGACACATTATCGAGATATTGCGGTACGCAGCGCGAACCGGGCCTTGCGGCGGCGCAACCCGCGCGGGACGGACCCCGCTCAGGTAGAATTACAGGATTAAACCGGCGCGACGCGCCGACACAACCTGACGCCAACCGCATGAGCACCGAACGTAACGACGCCCCCGCGGCTTCCAACTTCATCCGCAACATCATCGACGACGACAACCGCACCGGCAAATGGGGCGGCCGCGTCGAAACGCGCTTCCCGCCCGAGCCGAACGGCTATCTGCACATCGGCCATGCGAAGAGCATCTGCCTGAACTTCAGCGTCGCGCGCGACTACGGCGGCGTGTGCCACCTGCGCTTCGACGACACGAATCCGGAAAAGGAAAGCGTCGAGTACGTCGACTCGATCGTCGACGCGGTGCGCTGGCTCGGCTTCGACTGGCGCAAGGATGCGGTCGATCACCAGTATTTCGCGAGCGACTACTACGACAAGCTGTACGAATTCGCCGAGCTGCTGATCCAGCGCGGCAAGGCGTACGTCGACAGCCAGAGCGCCGACGAAATGCGCGCGAACCGCGGCTCGCTGACCGAAGGCGGCAAGCCGTCGCCGTACCGCGACCGTTCGCCCGAGGACAACCTCGACCTGTTCCGCCGGATGAAGGCCGGCGAGTTCAAGGAAGGCGAGCACGTGCTGCGCGCGAAGATCGACATGGCGTCGCCGAACATGAACATGCGCGACCCGGTGATCTACCGGATCCGCTACGCGCACCACTACCGCACCGGCGACGCATGGTGCGTGTATCCGATGTACGACTACACGCACTGCATCTCGGATGCGCTCGAGGGCATCACGCACTCGCTGTGCACGCTCGAGTTCGAGGATCACCGCCCGCTGTACGACTGGGTGCTGAACGAACTCGCGGATGCCGGCATGTTCACGCGTCCGCTGCCGCAACAGATCGAATTCTCGCGCCTGAACCTCACGTACGCGATCACCAGCAAGCGCAAGCTGCTGCAGCTCGTCACCGAAGGTCACGTCGAAGGCTGGGACGATCCGCGCATGCCGACGATCGTCGGGATCCGCCGCCGCGGCTTCACGCCGGAGAGCATCCACCTGTTCTGCGAGCGGATCGGCGTGACGAAGGTCGATTCGTGGATCGACATGAGCGTGTTCGAAGGCGCGCTGCGCGACGATCTCGACGACAAGGCGCCGCGCTCGGTCGCCGTGCTCGATCCGCTGAAGCTCGTGATCGACAACTATCCGGAAGACCTCGAGGAAGCGTGCACGGCCCCCGTGCATCCGCATCATCCGGAGCGCGGCGTGCGCACGTTCCCGATCTCGCGCGAGCTGTGGATCGAACGCGAGGACTTCGTCGAGAACCCGCCGAAGGGCTATTTCCGCCTGTTCCCGGGCAACAAGGTGCGCCTGCGCTACGGCTACGTGATCGAGTGCACGGGCTTCGACAAGGACGCCAACGGCAACGTGACGGCCGTGCACTGCAACTACTTCCCGGACAGCAAGTCGGGCACGGAAGGCGCGAACACGTACAAGGTCAAGGGCAACATCCACTGGGTCAGCGCGAAGCATGCGCAGCCGGCCGAAGTGCGGATCTACGACCGGCTGTTCAAGGAGCCGCACCCGGACGCGGGCGGCGCGAACTTCCTCGAGGCACTGAACCCCGATTCGAAGAAGATCGCGCAGGCCTACGTCGAACCGGGCGCCGGCGATGTCGCGCCGGAAACGCGCTTGCAGTTCGAGCGTCACGGCTATTTCGTTGCCGACCGCGTCGATTCGAAACCGGGCAAGCCCGTGTTCAACCGGATCGTCGGGCTGCGCGACAGCTGGGGCAAGCCGGCCTGACGGCCTGCGGCGCGCGCGGCGTGCGACGTCGAGCCGACGTCGCGCGACGATGAAAAAAAACCGACCCTCGGGGTCGGTTTTTTATTGCGTGCGCGCCATTCGTGCCATTCGCGCCATTCGTGCCATTCGTGCCATCCGCGACATCGAAGCCGCAGCGCTCACGCGCCCGTCAAGCGCCGATGCAGGTCCGCGAGCGACAGCGTCGTGCGAAACAGCCGCGCGAGGCTGCGGCTCGCATACGTATCGACGTCGCCGGGCGCGGTCCAGCGATACGCGTCCATCTCGGGAATCAGCGAGCCGTCGCGACGGCTCGGGAACAGCGACGTGCACGTGCAGTGCGCGGGATCGATCTCGTCGTTGGCGACCTGCACCGCGAACAGGTGCAGGTCCTTGTCGTGACGGTACGCGAAGCGGCCGAGATCGACGAGGCGCGCCGGCGCGAACTCGATGCCGGTTTCCTCGCGCAACTCCCGCAGCGCCGCGTCGACCGGCGACTCGCCGGGCTCGCCCTGCCCCTTCGGGATGTCCCAGTGCGTGGTATCCGTCGCATGCGCGAGGAATACGCGGCCGGCCCCGTCGAGAATCACGACGCCGCACGATACCGTGCGCGGCGCACTGCTACGCTTCATCGCACCGCGCTCAGCGTTTCTGCAGTTGCCACTTGCCTGCGGCAGTCTTGCAGAAGACCGGCTTGAGCGTCATCGACTGGCCCTTCGCGGTGATTTCGGTCGCGATTTCGCGGCAGGTCTTGCCGTCAGTTTCGGACGTCGACGGCGTGAGCTTCGCATCGATCTGCGTGCCGCGGCCGTTGCTCTGCCACGTCGTGGTCTCGCCGTCCTTGCCTTCGTCGCGCACCTGCGCGACGGCCTTGGTCAGCGACGCGCGGTCGGTCTTGCTGAAGTAGGTCAGCGGCGTGTCGCTCAGGAAGCCCAGGTTGCTTTGTGCGTGGGCGGGCAGCATCGCGGCTGCGCACGCGGCGCCGGCCAGCACGCGCGTGACGACTGAAAGGGATGCACGCATCGACATGTGTTGTTCTCCTTGGATGTTCGATCGAACGGCGTGGCGCGCGGCCGGCGAACCGGGGGCCGGCCATCCGGCACGCGCCACGCCCGTCAGCGAGCGAGCATAGCATGCGTGCCGCAAGGAACGCCTTCTAGCGCGCAGCCGACGCGGCCACCGGTTGATATCCGTCGGTCAGCGTGTTCAGGAACGCGATCACGTCCTTGATCTCGGCCGCGTTCAGCGCGGGCGCGTCGCCGCGCTTGCGGTCGAACGGCGGCTCGCGGTTGATGTTCGGCCAGTAGCGCTTCGGCAAATCGTCGTACACCTGCACCTTGCCGTGCACGACCGGATAGAACTTCTCCGGATGGATGTCGCGCTCGACGTAGAAGCGCATCACGTCCTCGAGCGAGTGGTACACGCCGTTGTGGAAGAACGTCTTGCGCAGCGCGACGTTGCGCAGCGACGGCGTGCGGAACAGTCCGCAGAATTCGTCGCGGCCCTTCAGGTCGGTGCGCTCGGGGCCGCACGCGCCGAGATCGTGGAAGCGCGGATCGCGATTGACCGGCAGCGCGCGGTTGCGCGGCACCGCGATCGCGATCAGGCCGAAATCGCTGAACTGCGGCGGACCGCCTTCGAGCGTGCGCTGGCTCACGTGGCAACTCGCGCAGTTGCCCTTCTTCTCGTCGTTGAACAGCTGCAGCCCGTGCAGCTCCGCAGGCGTGAGCTGCGCGTGGCCGGCGAGATACGCGTCGTACTTGCTCGTGTACGGATCGAACAGCGCCGGCTGCTGCTGGAATGCGTCGAGCGCGCGCAGCACCGCGCCGAAAGTCGCCTGGTCGTCGGCGAGGACCCGGTCGCCGAACGCATGGCGGAACGCATCGGCATAGGGTGCGGCGCGAACGGCCTTCGCAACCCGCGCCGGCGAGCTGCTCATCTCGAATGGCGACGTGAGGGGAATGCGCGCCTGCGCATCGCGCGTGTCGACGCGGCCATCCCAGGTCAGCCCACCGGTCGGACCCGCGTCGATGCTTTCGTCACCCTCGTCCGGTGAATCGTGGAAGTGCTCGCTGAACGGAGGAATGCCGCGCAGGTACTTCAGCGACGGCACCGCGCGAAAGCCCGTGCGGTGCATGTCGTCGCCGCCGAGTTGCACCGACAGCGCGTTCGGCGGCCCGAACGCATGCTCGGCGCTATGGCACGACGCGCACGCGAGCTTGCCGGACCCCGACAGCGACGGATCGAAGAACAACTGCTTGCCGAGTGCCGTCATCTGCTTGACGCCCTCGAATACCTGCGCGCGCGTTTGCGGTTGGCTGGCCGGCGCGACCGCCGGAGCGGCCGGAGCAGCCTGTGCCGCCGGGACGACGGGCACGGCCGGCGCATTCGCTCCGGGCCGCGCATCGCAACCGGCGAGCGCCGCGAATCCCGCAACGAGTGTCAGCGTTGCCGCGGCAGCGATCAGCGATCGCGCGGACGCGACGGGTTTCAGAAGGGTGTGCATCGTCGTTCTTCTTGTAGCGGTGGGCAATCGGCCGGAGCTTATGTCAGTTCCGTGACTGTTACATGACGTTCGACCGACAGTTAATCGAAAGCACCCCTACACCTGCCTGTCAAATCGATTCCAGATAATGCGCGCAGCCGGCCGATGCCTCGAAGATCGTGCGCCGGCCCTGCGCCAACCCGGTTCCCACACGCGACAAACGACGAAAGAGAGAACATCGCATGAAGAAGCACGCCTGGATTCGCTACACGCCGATCGCCCTCGCGGCCGCGCTCAGCCTGACCGCCTGCGGCGGCGACGATGTGACGCAGCAAGGCCTGTCGGCCGTCAAGAACGTCGTCGTCATCTATGCGGAAAACCGCAGCTTCGACAACCTGTACGGCAACTTCCCGGGTGCCAACGGTCTGCAGAACGCGACGGCCGCGAACTCGGTGCAGAAGGATCGCGACGGTTCGACGATGGCGACGCTGCCGAAGATCTGGGGCGGCCTGACCGCCACCGGCATCACGCCGGCCGTCACCGAGGCGATGACGGCGAACCTGCCGAACGCGCCGTTCGCGATCGACGATCCGAACGGCTTCAACCAGTCGATGAGCATCGCGACGCGCGACATCGTGCACCGCTTCTACCAGGACCAGATGCAGATCGACGGCGGCAAGAACGACATGTATGCCGCATGGACCGATGCGGGCGGCCTGACGATGGGCCACTACACGGCGGATCCGTCGAAGCTGCCGCTGTGGAAGATCGCGCAGCAGTACGTGCTGGCCGACAACTTCTTCATGGGCGCGTTCGGCGGCTCGTTCCTGAACCACCAGTACCTGATCTGTGCGTGCGCGCCGTTCTACGCGAACGCCGACAAGAGTCCGGCGGCCGGCAAGATCGCAGTCCTGAACGCCGACGGCAAGTCGCTGAAGGTCGCCACGAACTCGCCGGCCTCCGCACTGAGCGGCCCGCCGAAGTTCGTCAACGACGGCGCGCTGACGCCTGACTTCTATGGCGTCAACACGATGCAGCCGGCGTACCAGCCGAGCGGCAACAAGGCCGCCACGGGCGGCGATCCGCTGCTCGCCGATCCGGCCAATGCGTCGACGATGCCGCCGCAGACGGCGACCAACATCGGCGACCTGATGACCAACGCGGGGGTCTCGTGGGCATGGTATGGCGGCGCATGGGGCCAGGCGCTGCAGGCGAGCCAGAACGGCACGTCGAACGTGATCTACGGCGCCGATCTGTCGACGCCGAACTTCCAGCCGCACCATCAGCCGTTCAACTACTTCGCGAACCAGGCGCCGGGCGCCGCGAGCCGCGCGCAGCACCTGCTCGACGGCGGCGCGAACGGTGCCGAGTTCATCAAGGCGATCGACGCGGGCACGCTGCCGCAGGTTGCGTTCTACAAGCCGCAGGGCAACCTGAACGAACACCCTGGCTACACGGACGTCACCTCCGGCGATCAGCACATCGCCGACGTGATCGCGCACCTGCAGGCAAGCCCGCAGTGGAAGAACATGGTCGTCGTCGTCACGTACGACGAGAACGGCGGCTTCTGGGATCATGCCACGCCGCCGACCGCCGATCGCTGGGGCCCGGGCACCCGCATTCCGGCGCTGATCGTATCGCCGTATGCGAAGAAGGGCTTCGTGGACCACACGCAGTACGACACGGGTTCGATCCTGCGCTTCATCACGCGCCGCTTCTCGCTGCCGCGCCTCGCAGGCCTGCAGCAGCGCGACGACGCGCTGAAGACGAACGGCGCGCAGCCGATGGGCGACCTGACGAACGCGCTCGCGCTGTCGCCGAACCTGTAACGGCATCACCATCACCGCGAACGGGCCGGCCGCGCTGCCGGCCCGGACGAACGAAGGGCGACCCTGCTCACGCGGGGTCGCCCTTTTTCATGCGTCGCGTGCTCGTGCGCGCGCGAGGCCGGCGTCATCGAGCGCGAGCGCCAGCATCATCGCGCCCGCATTCGGCGGCGGCAGCGGCCGCCCGCTCCGGCGGAACCGCGTGTCCGCCGCGCGCTACCACCCATACTTCAGTTCGACGCCGACGTAGTCCGCGTTGTGCCCGCGCGCCTGCCGGATCGCGTCGCCGACCTGGAAATGCACGGCCTCGACCGCGCCGATCAGGTTCGCGGCGATCGTCCAGTCCGCGCGCAGCTGCACGTACATCCCCGTCCACAGGCCGCCCTTGCCCGCGGTGCCAGGCACCGCGACGTTCGCCTGCTGATAGACGGCGTCGCCGGTCGTCTCGCGCCACTGGAAACCGAACGCGCCGAGCAGCGACAGGTTCGGCGACGGCTTCAGCGTCACCGACGGCTTCACGTGGATCAGGTTCGAGTAGCCCGTGAAGCCGGCCAGCGTGAAGTAATAGCCGTTCGGAAACAGCGGATTGAAGGTGCCGACGCGGCCGTCTTGCGGATGCCGGTCGCCCGATGCCGCATCGACCTGCAGCGCGATGCGCGGCGACCACGGCGCGTCGAGCCGGTAGCCGGCGATCGAGCCGACGGCCCATGCGCCGATCGTGTTGTTGCCGACCGTCCCGGTCTGCAGCATCGTCTCGAGATCCCAGTCGAAACGGCCCTGCGTGCCCGAGTAGCGCAGGTCCCACACGTCGCGATGCTCGGGGCCGCTCGCGTCGAGAAAGCGCGCGTTCTTGCGGTTGTACCGCGACCAGTAGCCGGACAGGTCGCCCGGCCCGACCGACTGCCGCTCGAAGCGCACGCCGCTGAACGTGAGATTGCGATTGGACACGTCGTCGAAATCGGATGCGTTGCGGTTCTGTACCGGCTGCGTCGCATAGCCGATGAAGCGCCACTTCCCGTATTCGTAATCGGCCCAGACCGCATCGAACGCCTGACGCACGTTCGGGCCGTCGCGCGCGGCGATGAAGCGCTGCAAGTCGAACGCCATCTCCTGCCGGCCGACGCGGAACTTGAACGTGCCGCCGCCGAGCGCGCCCGTGTAGGTCGCGAACGCCTGCTCGAGATCGAGCGGGTTCCGGTCGACCGGCGACACCGTGTTCTTGCCGAACGCGCGCGCGTCCTGCAATTGCGCGAAGAACTGCCAGTGCTGGCCGAGATGCGCATCGGCATGCACTTCGACGCGCTGGATCAGGTACGTATCCGATTGCGCGGAGCCGATCCCGAACAGCGGCGCGTCGTTGATCTCCAGCCGCTCGCGCAGGTTCACGCCGAGCGAAAGATAGGATGCCGGATCATTGCCGAGCGCAATGTATTTCAGCCCGTCGAGCGGCGCGCGCGGCACGCATGGATTCGCGAGCACCGACCAGTCTTCCTGCCAGCGGTTGAACAGCACCGTCGGCCGCTTGGCCGTGCAGGTCGATGCAGTGGTCGCCGCGGGTGTCGTTGCCGATGTAGAAACCGATGACGCAGCCGAAGCCGGCGCCGGTTCTTGCGCCGGCGTCGAAGTCGATGCCGCCGCCGTCTCCGCGAGCGCCGCGTCGGCGCCCGCGACCAACAGCCCCGCCACGATCGACAGACGGGCTGCTCGCTCGAAGCGGCGGCTGTGATGTGTCCGGTGCCTGCCCGCCTCTCGCCCGATCATGCGCGCTCCTGCGTGGCCGGTGCAGCCGCTTGGGCCGCACCCAGCGCAAGCGTCGCCAGCGCGCAGACAGGCGCGAGCAGCGCCGCAAAGCCGATGCAACGGAACCCGAGCGCACCGCCGGCCGCACCGAGCGCGAACGCGACGATCGCCGGCAGCATCTTGCCGAAGCGTGCGCGCGCCGCCACGCGGGCGCTGTCGGTCGTGCCGGCCGACAGCAGATCGACGACATCGAGAATCGCCTGCGTGACGTTGCCCGTCATCACGGTGTTCGGCACGCCGGCGCGCGCCATCACGCGCGGATGCGCGTTCTGCACGCCCATCGCGAACGTGCCGACGATGCCGGCCACGAGCACCGGCAGGCTGTCGGATTGCGTGACGGGCGTCGCCCACAGGCCGGCCGCGCAGAAGCCGAGCAGCAGCACGGCCTGGACCGTGTGCAGCGCGCGCGTGCCCTGCCAGCCGGGCCGCCCGGACATCGATCGCGCGATCAGGCTCGCCGCGACGACGCCGCACACGAACGCGGGAAACACGCTGAGCTTCAGCACCACGCCCTGGCCGAAGCCCGCGATGCCCGCGCCGATCAGCACGAAGTTGCCCGTCACGTGTGCGGTGAACAGCCCGAACAGCGCGACGAAGCTCAGCGTATCGACGAAGCCGGCCACCGCGGCAAGGATCGTGTCCTCGTGCTTCATCGCGCCGCGCTCGCGTGGATCTCGGCGACGTAGCCGCCCGGGAACTGCACGAGCGCCGCGTCGCGGCCATCGGACGAGAACGGCGGCACGAGCACGGTCACGCCCGCGGCTTCGGCCTTCTTCAGCGTGGCGGCGAGGTCAGGCACTTCGTAGCCCGTCATCTCGCGCCCGAACGGGTACGGCAGACTGCCGTCCGTCACGAGCACGGTCATCTTGCCGAAGCCCGATTCGATGCGGATGCGGCGGTACGTGTCGTTCGGGCGACCGATCTCGACGCCCGGCGCCTTCAGGTTGTCGGACACCACCTTGCCCTTGGAGAACTTGACGAAATCGTGCACGAACTTGCGCACGCTTTGCGGCGACACGTAGACGCGATTCTCGGGGATGGTCTGCAACGCGTCGTAGTGCGGCGCCTGGGTATGCCAGTAGAGCTGCATCTTCACGCCGCCCGTCCACGCGATGATCGCATCGCGGCCGATCGGATCCGGGAACGTGTCGACGATCACGTCGGCACCGTGCTCGCGGGCCAACTTCACAGCGACGTCCATGTCGGTCACGAGATAGCCGGTACGCTCGGCACAGAACGGATACGGGATCGGCGTCTTGAAGCCGAACACCGAGATCGTCCCGACCGGCGTCAGCACGAGCTGCGACATCGTCTGGCTCGGCGTCGGCGTGACCTGGAACACGCCCTGCTTCGACTTGGTGCCGCCGAACGTCGCGACGACGCTGTCGGTGAAGCGGTCGAAGTCGTCGGGTGCCACGCACACGTGCGTCGTGTCGTACTGCGGACCAACGGCCACCGTTGGCGTAGCCGCGGGCGGCACGGGCGGTTTCGCGAACGCGGCGGGCGCGGCGACGAGACCGCAGGCAATCGTCAGCGCCAGCAGCGCGGAACGAAGGGTTTTCATAACGGAAGTCCTTGTTGTTTCATCAGAGGATGGATCGGCTCGGGCAATCCCGGTCATCCGCGGCCATCGTCGGCCGGTTGCCGCGCATCGTCGAGGATGGTCGCGAGCACAAGCGCCGCGATCAGCCCAAGATGCTCGAAAAAACTGTTCAGCGCCATGAAATGTTCGGCGCCCGAGCGGTTCCAGAAATCGTTCGCCACGGCCATCGCGACCAGCGTCAGCATACCGAGGCTGCCCGCGCCGAGCCACGTGAAGCGGCGAAACACCACGCACAGCGAGCCGCCGATCTCCACCGCCACCGCCAGCGCCGCCCACAGCGC
>NZ_JBSRXO010000013.1:0-192910 GCF_054055695.1 Burkholderia sp. PvR073 | reverse complement strand
GGTCAAAACGAGGAAACAGAAGTAGCAAAACCAACCTTAAAACCGGACATTTTTAAATAGCTGGAAGGTGGACATCTGAATCCGGGTATGACAAAATCGGGGCTCATGATCAGGCCCTAGAAATGGTTCTAAGGCCCATGTCGCACATGCCCAGCCCGGATGGATATCCGGGCTTTTTTTGCGCCGCGTAAGCTGACCGGCCGCCGGACGCTGCGATCGCTGCAACGGACCGAACGCTGGATTGTAGATTCCGCGCCGGCACCGGCCGCCGAAGGTTTGTGTGATGTCCCCAACCGGATTTGAATGCTCGCTGCCCATCCTTCCGCGGCCCGGTCAAATCGCAACTTCCGGCGGTGCCTGGCGGAACAGGCGCGTAATCCAGCACAGATACACCAGCCCGAGCACGAACCACGCGACGCCAAGCACGAGTGCAGCCTTCTCGAGGCTCACGAGCAGCCAGATATCGGATACCGCGCCGATCGCGGGGAAAACGAGTCCGCCGACCACGCCGATTCGGTGTTCGCCCTGATGCCCCCGGAGGTACAGGCGGATCACGCACAGATTCACGGCTGTAAAGGCCAGAAACGCGCCGAAGTTGATAAACGACGTGGAGGTGGCGACATCCAGCTTCAGCGCGATCAATCCGACGCTGCCGGCCAGCACGATGTTGATCGCGGGCGTCTTGAAACGCGGATGGATGAAACCGAAGATGCGCTTCGGAAGGATTTCGTCGCGGCCCATCGCATAGAGCAACCGGCCGACACTCGCTTGCGCGGAGATGCCCGACGCGAATTGAGCGAGGATCAGGCCTGCGAGGAACACGGTGACGAACAGATCGCCGCCGATCATCTTCGCCACTTCGAACGCGGCCGAATCCGTATCCTTGAATTCGACCCCCGGATGCGCAAGCTGCATCGTGTACGCCGCGATCACGAAGATCGCTCCACCGATCAGCGCAATCAGCAGGATCGCGCGCGGCATGTTCTTTTTCGGATCGATCGTCTCTTCAGTCAGCGTCGAGACCGCGTCGAAGCCGAGGTACGAATAGGCGGCAATCGCGGCGCCTGCCATCGTCGCGCCGAACGGCACGTGCGGCTTGAAGAGCGGCTGCGCCATTGCAATACCGCCCGCGCCTGCCGCAGCCGACGCATAGTGCACGCACAGCACGACGAACATCGCGACGACCGCCAGTTGCACGACCATCAGCACGATGTTGAACCGCGCGGCCAGATCGATGCCGACGATGTTCAGGCCGCTCGTCGACACGATGAACGCCACGATCCAGATCCAGGTCGGCACGTGCGGAAATGCCGCGTTCAGATACGCTGCGCCGATCAGCCAGATCACCATCGGCAGGAAGAAGTAATCGAGCAGCGTTGCCCAGCCGATCATGAAACCCAGATGCGGGTTGAATGTCTTGCGCGTGTACGTATAAGCCGAGCCCGCGGCCGGATGGAGCCGCGCGAGCTTGCCGTAGCTGAGCGCGGTGAAGGCGATGGCGATCAGCGCGAGCAGATAGGCAAGCGCGGCCGTGTCGTCGCTGGCCTTGGCCAGCACGCCGTAAGTACCGTAGACGATCAGCGGTGCCATGTAGGCGAGCCCGAACAGCAGCACGGACGGCAGGCCGAGTGTGCGCTTCAGGCGTGCGGGTTCATGGGATGATGATGCTTGCATGTTGTCTCCTGGGCCTCGGCGGCCAATACGAAAGCCAGTGTGCCGTCTGGTCGGCATTTCAATGGGACGGGCGAGCACGTGCAGGGCATTGCGCCCTGCCCCATGCGTTCAATGGTCCGTGGATTCCGGCTATTCGGCGCGGTGACGGCGCGGGTCGATCGTGACCGCGCGGTTCCCGCCGGCCTGTTCGACGGGCGACAGACCGAGCGCCACACGGGCATCGTGCAGATAGCTGTAGTGTTCACGACTCGCTTCGAGACGCGTCGGATCGACGCTCGCGTGCGCGACCGCCTCGTCTCGGCCCAGCTCGATCACCGTGTCGCCAAATGGATCGACGAGCGTTGAAAGGCCGGCGAACGTCAGGTTGCCGTCGCCGGAACCGCAGCGATTCACCATGACCGCGAACATCTGGTTCTCCATCGCGCGCGCGGCGATCGCACGGCGATGCACCGGACCGAACGGGTCCATGTTGCCGTTCGTCACGATCACCAGATCGGCATCGAGTGCACCGACGGCGCGTGCCGTCTCGGGGAATTCGATGTCGTAGCAGATCAGCAGGCCGACCGTCAGACCGTTCCAGCTGCAGGTCGCGAAGCGGTCGCCCGGTGTGAAGACGCCGACATCCGACGCCCAAAGATGCGTCTTGCGATAGCGCAGCACGATATCGCCCTGCTCGTCGACGAGCACCGTGGTGTTGTAGAACCGGCCGCCGTCGCGCTCGGCGAGGCCCACGGCCACGGCAACACCTTTTTGCCGTGCCGCGTCGCGTACCGCGGACAAGGCGGGGCCATCGAGCGGCTGCGCGAGGTCGGCGACCGTGTCCCGCGTCGGGAAGCCGGACAGCGTCGTTTCGGGGAACACGATCAGCCGGGTACCGCCTGCGCTGTCGACGTGTTCGATCGTATCGATCACCTTGCGCGTGTTGTGCACGACGTCGCCGTCGACGAGCGTCAGTTGCGCGAGTGCTACCTGCATGAAGTCATCTCCTTCCAATCGCCTTTCAGTTGCACGTCTCAGCCACACGCGCCGAGCAAAGCGCTGCATGGTCTGCTGCGTGACGAAGTGAGGCAAATTATCGGGTTATTATTTTTGACCTGAAATTCCCCGCCAGGGTTACCTCACCGGAGGACACGATGGACTTCGAATGGCGAGATCTCGCTTTTCATCGGGAGATTGGTTCGGCCATCGATGCCCTCGATGGCCCGCATTTCTGGGCACGCCTCACGCGGGTGCTCGAACGGCACGTCGCTGTCGGCAACTGGGTCGCGCTGCGTTTCGCGCGCGACGCCGCCCCGCTCGTGCTCGCCGAACAGGCGATGCCCGACGGCAAGATCGACCTGATGTTTCAGGACTATCTGGCCGCGCTCTATCAGCTCGATCCGTTCTATCTCGCCGCGTTCGAAACGCAGGCGCCCGGCTTCTACACGCTTGCCGACGTCGCGCCGGACAACTTCCGGATGACCGAGTACTACGAGCGGTACTTCAAGAAGAACATCGTCGGCGACGAAGTGCATTTCAACGTCGTGATCGATCGCGATCACACGCTCGGCTTCTCGCTCGGCAAGACGAGCAAGTACGACGAGCGCGAAATGGCACTGCTCACGCTGTACACGCCATGGGTGCTGTCGCTGATGCAGCAGCGCTTGCGGTTCGAAACGTTCGCGGTCAAAGGCGCGTCGCGCACAGCGGAAATCGATGCGCCCGATCCGCATGCGCGCTTCGGCATGCTGACCGGAAAGAACGGGCGCGGCGCATTGACGACGCGCGAAATCGAAGTCGCAATGCTGTCGTTGAGCGGATTCTCGTCACGCGCGATCGGGGAGAAGCTGTCGATCTCGTTCGAGACCGTGCGTGCGCACAAAAAGCATATCTACGCGAAGCTCGGCGTCGGATCGCAATCCGAGCTGTTTGCCATGTTCTACGATCGGGGACGAACGGACGAGCGCGCGTGATATCCAGCGTGGCGTTCCGGGACGGGCGATGTCGTCCACGCTCGCGCACGACAGCATGCCGACCTCCCCTTTCGCGCCGCGCGCCGGCAGCACGACACCGGTGCGCATGCCGTACGCGGACGCCGCTTCGTAACACCGCCGCTGCTCGGGTAGCGCGAACAGCTCGCCGTCCCATACGAGCGGCAACGGCAAACGTATTGACGGCGCTGCATGCGTGGTGAACGCGCCGGATTGACTGCGTGCATTCGCTTCTTCCACGCACCCGGCGGCCGGAGCCCCACGTCAGACGCATTCTGGAATGAGCGAGTTCGTCTTTTTAATCGAGCTATTGTGATAAGAAAAGTTATCCGGATAGCATTGATAAATTTTCGAAGTGCCCGCCGTGTTACGAACAAACCAGCGCCCGGCGTTCGCAGCATTTGACCGCGCAAACCCCCGCATTCACGAAGATTCGACGCGCGAGCCCTCCCGATTGCCCGCTCGTTGACGATCACGTCGATCCACCTGCGCCAACACCGCCGCCGCGCGAATCGCCGCTGCGACCGCCACCACCCTCCCCGCATTTGTTCCCGCGTCGCAAGACTGTTGCTCCATGGTGGGTGTTCGAACTCCAGCCCGACACGCCTAGAGTCTGGTCCATCGGATTCATCGATCCGGTCGGCACTGAAGCCGAATACCAGTCACCTGTCGAGGCATATCATGAGCACGTCCAAAGTCATCATCGTCACCGGCGCATCGCAAGGCATCGGTGCTGAAACGGTCAATGCATTCCGCGCCCAAGGCCATCGGGTGGTCGCGACGTCCCGTTCGATCGGGCCGTCGGACGATCCCCATCTCGTCACCGTCGCGGGCGACATCGGCGATCCGGCGCTCGCGCGGCGCGTGGTCGACACCGCAATCGAGCGCTTCGGTCGGCTCGACACGCTCGTCAACAACGCCGGCGTCTTCATCGCGAAGCCGTTCACGCAATACACCGCGGACGACTATGCGGCCATCACCCGTGTGAACCTGGACGGCTTCTTCCACGTCACGCAGCGCGCGATCGCGGCGATGCAGCGGCACGGCGGCGGACACGTGGTCAGCATCACGACGAGCCTCGTCGACCACGCGAACAGCAACGTGCCGTCGGTACTCGCATCGCTGACGAAAGGCGGGCTCAACGCGGCGACGAAGTCGCTCGCGATCGAGTATGCGAAGGCCGGTATCCGCGTGAACGCCGTGTCGCCCGGCATCATCAACTCGCCGATGCATGCGCCCGACACGCATGCAACGCTCGCAGCGCTGCATCCGGTCGGCCGGATGGGCGAGATGAGCGACATCGTCGGCGCGATCCTGTATCTCGATTCGGCGCCGTTCGTCACCGGCGAGATCCTGCACGTGGACGGCGGCCAGAGCGCCGGGCACTGAGCGGCAAAGTAGTGAGAACGGCCGGTGCGGATGGCGCGAGCCGGCCCGCTACCGGCTCAGCCGCGCCGTTCGCGCACCGGCCGCACGCAGCTAGCGCTTCCGCTTGCCGGGCGCCTGCTCCAGATGTTCGACGAGAAAGTCGACGAAGACGCGCACGCGCGACGACAGGTAGCGTGCATGCGGATACAGCAGCATGAACGGCCGCGACCGGCCGCCCTGGCCGGACAGCACCTCCGCGAGCGTGCCCTCCCGCAGATCCTGTTCGACGATGAAGCGGTAGGTCTGGAACAGGCCAGCACCGCTGCGCGCGAGCGTGACGCCTGCGAGGACGTCGCCCGACGTGCCGTAGCCGCCGGTCGTCGCGATTTCGAGTTCTGCCGCGCCGTCGTTGAACAGCCACGGAATCGGCCGCCCGCTGCTCGGGAGCTCGAACTGGATGCATTCGTGCGCGTGCAGATCGTCGACGGCGCGCGGCACGCCGGCGCGCTTCAGGTAGCCGGGCGTCGCGACGACGACGAGTTCGGCGTCCTCGAGCTTGCGCGCGACGAGGCTCGAGTCCGCCGGCGCACGGCCGCGGATCGCAAGGTCGAAGCCCTCCTCGGCGAAGTCGATGTTGCGGTTGCTCAGATGCGTTTCCACGCATACGTCCGGGTAGCGCTCGCGAAACGCGGGCAGCAGCGGCAGCACCCGATAGTGTCCGTACGGCGTCGGCATGCTGATGCGCAGCACGCCCGCCGGCGTTGCCTGCTGGCCCGTTGCCTCGCGCTCCGCATCGACGAGCTGAGACAGCGCATCACGGCATTGCTCGAAGTAGCGCCGTCCGGAATCGGTCAGGCGGATTTGCCGCGTGGTCCGGACGAACAGGCGTACGCCGAGACGCTCCTCGAGCCGCGCGACCGACCGGCTGACGGCGGCCGGCGTGACGCTCGCGGCCGTCGCGGCGAGCGTGAAGCTGCCGAGTTCGGCTGCCAGGCAGAACAGCTCGATGCTGCCGAGCAGGAGGTCGTCGAATTTTCGTTGCATGAAGCGGCTCCAGCGGTGTCCGGTGCTTGCGTCGTGGGACGTCGAAGCAACGAGTGTGCATGAATCCCCGGCGGCAAACCAGCGAACCGGCGAACACGGCGGGCGGCACCGGGCGGCTTCGCCGGCACGCGTTCGCGTCGTTCGATGCCGCGCGCGATTCGTTACATCGTGTGCCAAATCAATTGCGCGAACGATATTTACCGGCGCCGACCGCCTCACCAGAGTGACTGACAGACCCATCAATCATCCCCGAAGGAGAACGCGATGACGATCGAACAGAAACTGGCCGAACTCGGCTTCACGCTACCCGAACCGCCCCAACCGCTCGGCAGCTATACGGCCGTCAGCGAAGCCGGCAACCTGTTGTTCGTGTCCGGGCAACTGCCGCTCGCCGATGGCAAGGTGGCCTATACGGGCCGCGTCGGCGAACAACTGAGCGTCGATGACGGTCGGCACGCGGCGCAGCTCGCGGCGCTGAACGTGCTCGCGCAGATCGGCAAGCACCTGGGTGGGTTCGATCGACTGCATCACATCGTGCGGGTCGAGGGCCACGTCGCGTCGGCCGACGGCTTCTACGGCCAGCCGGCCGTGATCGACGGTGCCTCCGACCTGTTCGCCGCGGTGCTGGGCGACAAGGCCGGACACGCTCGCTCGGCCTTTCCCCAGCGCCAGTTGCCTGCCGACGCGGCCGTGATCCTGGTCGTGATCGCCGAAATCCGTCCGGCATAACCGGGTTGCCGCCGCCGAGACAACGGCCATTCCGACCGGTGTCTGCCCTGCCCGCCGTGAATTTTCCCCTCCGCATCGCCTTTTTAATATAAGGGGCGTATCGATGAAAAGCCTTGTCCCGCAAGGCTCGACACGATCCTGATACATTGGAATACAAAATATCGCATCCGATTTAATCGAATCCGCTTGACGTGAGGCGGCACCTCGACGAAACTGCATCGCATGCGATCGAATCGCATCTGAAAAAACCTTCAAACCTGACGGAGTGCATGATGAGCAAGATCGAAAAAGTGCTGTACACGGGCAAGACGCATACGACTTCCGGCGGCCGCGACGGCGCGGCGCGCAGTTCCGACGGCCGCCTGGACATCCAGCTGTCGTCGCCGGGCAGCGACGGCACCGGCACCAACCCGGAACAACTGTTCGCGGCCGGCTGGTCGGCCTGCTTCATCGGCGCGATGCAGCTTGCGGCGCGCGCGGCGAAGGTGACGCTGCCGGCCGATCTCGCGGTGGACACCGAAGTGGACCTGGGCATGGGCGGCAACGCGTACTTTCTGCAGGCCCGCCTGAACGTGAGCGTGCCGGGGATCGATCGTGACGTCGTGCAGCACATCGTCGATACCGCGCATCAGACCTGCCCGTATTCGAAGGCGACGCGCGGCAACATCGATGTCGAGATCCGCATCGTCTGAGCATTGCATCGGGCGGCCAGGCGCCGCCTTCACGAATCTCCCGCTATTTTCTTGTCGAGGTAAATGATGAAAACCCAACTGATCGCTGCCCTTCTCGTTGCCGTGTCCGCCGCCGTTGCCGCCCCGGCCTTTGCCAGTGAAGCCGTCGTGACGCGTGCACAAGTGCGTACCGAGCTCGTCCAGCTGCAGCAAGCCGGTTATGTGCCGGGCCGCGCGAACGATCCGCACTATCCGGACGATCTGCAGGCCGCGCTGACGCGTATCCACGCCAACGACACCGTCGCGGCCGATACGGCGACGTCCGGTTATGGCAGCGACGCCGCCGCCGTCACGCAGTCGGGCAGCCGTGCCGTCACGCGTGTCGCCGAGCGCTCGATCTACTTTGGCCATTGAACGAAACCGCGACCGACATTGATTGCCGGCGTGCCCGGACAACCCTGAATACGCTCTTTTCTATCGAGGTGAATGATGAAGACTCAACTGATTGCAGCCCTGCTCGTCGCCGTGTCGGCTTCCGTTGCCGCACCGGCCTTCGCAACCGAAAGCACCGTGACGCGCGCGCAGGTGCGGGCGGAGCTGGCTGCGCTCCAGCAGGCCGGCTATCTGCCGAATCGCCCGAACGATCCGAACTACCCGGACAACCTGCAGGCAGCGCTGAAGCGGGTTCGCGACAACGGCGCGACGGCGGCCGACACGCAGTCAGCCGGTTATGGCAGCAACGCCGACGGCGCGACGCAATCCGGCGGTCGCAGCGCGATTAGCATGGCCGAGCGCTCGATCTATTTCGGTCATTGAACGTCACGACGAAATCGGCGATACCGTCCGTCAAATAAAGCGCATGCGATGTAATCGCGTGCGCTTTTTGTTTGTCTGCAACCTGCGCGACCGATCGCGTCTATGCTGTGCGACGGACGGCGTTCAATCAAGGAGCATTCGATGCAGGAAGCAACGGCGGGACACGAAGAAGGCGGATCGCATCCGCTCGACAACGCCGTATGGCATGCGCTCGCCGGCGAGCAGCACCGTTTTGCGCTCGGCGAAGCGCGTGCGCGGCGGTTTCCACCGGCGCTCGCGCCATTTGCCGGCATGGCCGACCGCAGCCCGGCCGCGTTCGACGCGTTGCGCGGACTGATCGACGCCTACGGGCCGGCGGCACTGTTCTCGCCGGACGAGATCCCGACGCCGGCCGGTCTTTCGGTAGTCCGGCGTGCGACGCTGCATCAGATGATCTGGCAGGGAGCGCTCGACGCCGCCGATCCTTCGGAGCATGTGCCGCTGACCGAAGCCGACGTGCCGGAGATGCTCGCGCTGATCGCGGCGACGGAACCCGGCCCGTTCGGCCCGCGTACGGTCGAATTCGGCGGCTATATCGGTGTGCGCAGGCAGGGCCGGCTCGTCGCGATGACCGGTCAGCGGCTGAGGGCCGGCGGCCATGCGGAGATCAGCGCCGTGTGTGTGGATGCCGCGTTTCGGGGCCAGGGCCTCGCGGGCCGACTGATCCGGTCATTGATCGCGACCATCCGCGCGCGGGCGGAAACGCCATTCCTGCACGTGCTCACGTCGAATCAAGTCGCGATCGAGCGCTATCGGGCACTCGGCTTCGTGACGCGCCGCGACATGCATTTGCTGGTGCTGGAGCGTGAGGAGACCCGGACGGGCCAGCCTGAGAGCCGGCCGTAACGGCCGCGTCGCGGCGGTGCGTCGGACGCGATCGCCGGACGCGTGCGGAAATTGCGGAAACTGCGGCAATGGCCGGCGGCAGGTGCGCCGCCGGCGTGTGTCTATTCGTCGATCGAATCGATCAGGTTGCCGCGCAGCGTGACGATCGCCTTCTGCATCTTCGCGAATTCGTCGGGCTTCAACCCGGTGGCTTCGACGAGGTCCATGTCGAGCCCCTTCTCGCGCACGCGGCGGCCGCTTTTCGTCAGGCTCACGAGCACCTGGCGCTCGTCCGACGGATCGCGGTGCCGCTCCAGATAGCCCATCGCCTCGAGTTTCTTCAGGATCGGCGTCAGCGTGTTCGATTCGAGGAACAGCTTTTCACCGAGCTGCCCGACCGTCTGGTTGCCCTCCTCCCACAGCGCAATGATCGTGATGTATTGCGTGTACGTGAGGCCGAGCTCTTCGAGGATCGGCTTGTATGCCTTGCCGAACGCGAGGTTCGTCGAGTAGATCGCAAAACACAGGAACTCGGACAGTTTCGGCGTGGCGGGCGATGGTGCTTCGGTCGGTTTCATGAGCGTCCTCCCTCGACACGGGATCGTGTCGCAGATGAACCGATTATATATCGCGTGCGATCTTATCGGAAGCATGATTATCGTTTCCGATCAACAGGATGCGATTCGCGCGGCGCCCGCCCGCGCTTGTATGTTCAGTACTGGCTGTCGTTCCGGCCCCGGCGGGTGCCGACCCGCTGCCGGCTGATCGACAGCAGTGAACACTGCACCGGATGGGCGATTTCGGTCGCGAGGCCGCCCGCGGCGAACAGCAGGATCATCAGCCAGCGTTTCATGCGTCCTCCACGACCGAAAGGCTCGCACCGTTGGCGACCGTGGCTTCGAGCGCGTACGGATCGACGCCCTCGAGGCAGCCGAGATTGACGCGCCAGCACGCGGGATCCTTGCGAGTCTGGTGGAACGGATAGATGCCGCACTGGCTGCAGAAAAAGTGGTGGGCCGTGCGTGTGTTGAACCGGTAGCTCGTCAGCGCGCCCTCGCCTGCGACGATCTTCAGTTCGCTTGCGTCGAACATCGGGCTCATCAGCGCGCCGCGGCGGCGGCAGAGGCTGCAGTTGCAGCGGACCGCCGGCGCAAGCGCCGTCCGGACTTCGAATTTCACGGCGCCGCAATGGCAGGATCCGTTGAACCATGTAGCAGACATGTCGTGCTCCTCAGGAGGTCATGTCTGCTTTATAGCGGGCCCGGGCCCATGCTTTGTATCGCGCTGTATCCGCGCGGCGTGCGGATACAGAACATTGCAATTTTGTGCCCGGCACCGCGCGTTGCGGTGGCATTGCGGCGCATTGGCCCAGCGCCGGTGCGCGCGGCGCGGGCCCGGGAATCAGTCCAGCACGTGCTGCAACCGCGCGATAGCCGCTCGCGTCTCGCGCTCGAGCGTCGCGAACAGCTCGGCCGCCGGCAGCGACCGGACGAGGGGCGCCGCCTGCCCGGCCCACTGCGCACCGTAGCCGAACTCGCCTTTCGCCTTCGCGGCCGCATGCAGTGCCTTGCCGGCGTCGTACGCGATCGGATAGGCCGGCGTGGCCGGTGCGTGCGGATCATCGCCGAGCGCGGTCAACCGGTTCGCAAGGCCGCGCGCGATCCGCCCGGAGATCGCGCTCGTGAACGTCGTGCGGCGCGCCGCGTCGCCGAGGATCGCGCGGCGATAGCCGTCGTCGATCGATGTCTCCGGGCACGCGACGAAGGCGGTGCCGAGCTGCGCGGCCTGCGCGCCGAGCGCGAGCGCCGCGGCGATGCCGTCGCCGTCCATGATGCCGCCGGCGGCGATCACCGGCAGCGCGCATTCGCGCACGATCAGCCGCGTGAGCGCGAACGTGCCGAGCCGATCGTCGTGCACCGTCGAGTCGAACACGCCACGGTGCCCGCCGGCCTCGATGCCCTGCGCGACGATCGCATCGATGCCGGCCGCGGCGATCTGCCGGGCTTCGTCGGGATTCGTCGCGGCCGCGAACAGCGTGACGCCCGCGCGCTTCAACATCGCGATTGCCTCGTCGGACGGCAACCCGAAATGAAAGCTCACGACGGCCGGTTTTTCCTCGACCAGCATCGCGAGCATCGCATCGTCCGCGACGAAGCTCGTATAGATCTCCGACAGCGACGCCGGCGGCGTCGCGCCCTGTTCGTGGAATGCGGGCGCGAGCCAGTCGAGCCACGCGCGTTCGACGGCAGCGTCGGCACGGGCCGGCTGGTGGCAGAACAGGTTGATGTTGAACGGCCGGTCGGTGAGCGCGCGCGTGTCGCGGATCATCTTGCGCGCGCCGTCGGCGTTCGTCGCGCCGACGCCGAGCGAGCCGAGCCCGCCCGCGTTCGACACGGCTGCCGCCAGCGCGGGCGTGCTGACGCCGGCCATCGGCGCCTGGATGATCGGGGTGCGGATGCCGAGCGTGCGCAACAGCGTCCGGTTGTCGGTCGAGGGAATCATGTCGTGCGTCTCCTGTGGGCGGCGCGAACGCAAACGGGGAGCGTGCCGCGGGTGGCACGCGGGGGGGGGCCGGCGGGCCGGCGTTTCAGAAATCCAGCGCTCAGGATAGCGGACCGGGAAACCGCCTCCAAGTCTGCCGAACGGCAGATGCCCCGTCGCGCCGCTTCGTGAAATACTGCGGCCACGCGTCCTTCCGGAACCCCGAGATGACCGACATGCCTGCCGTACCCTCGTTCCTTTGCCTGGTCACGCGTTGCGCGCTGACGTGCATCGCCGCGTTGCTGGTCGCCGGGCCGGTGACGGCCGCCTTTGCCGCGGACGTGCCGGCGGCCCACGTCCCGCAGCGCATCCTGTTCGTCGGCGACAGCCTCACACACGGCCGTTACGCGCCCGTGCGTTCGTACGGCGCAATGCGCACCGGCGGCCAGGGCGTCGCCGGCCCCGCAGAGGTCGTCGACGAAAACTTCGGGCGGACCGATGCCCGCGCGGAACGCGAACCGGGCCCGTGGGGCGGAATTCCGGGTATCTTCGCGCGCCTTGCCGTCGAAGCCGGGCTCGACTACGACGTGCACCTCGAGGCGATGTCGGCGACGAGTCTCGCGAAACATGACCGCGTTGCATCGGACGTGATCGATCGGCCCGCGTGGGATGTGGTCGTCCTGCAGGAACTGAGCGTCAAGCCGCTGCCGTTCGCACTCACGCACAGCCGCGCGAGCGATCCGGCCGGTTTCTGCGCGAGCGTCGCGAAGCTGGCGCGCGGCATTCGTGCGGCGGCGCCGCAAGCGCGTGTCTATCTGTATGAAACCTGGCCGCGCGCCGATCTCGCGAAAGCGCTCGCGGGCGAGCCGGGCAGCGACGGTTTTCATGCACGCTACGTCGAGCGTCTCGCCGAGATCGTCGCCGCGTATCGCGATGCTTTTGATCGCGCGCGCCGCACCGATCCGTCGATCGCCGCGGTCGCGCCGGTCGGCCGCGCGTGGCAGCGTGCATGGGCGACCGGTGTTGCCGATCCCGACCCGTATGTGCCGTCCGGCGCGCCGCTGCTGTGGTACGGCATGCATGCGCAGAACGACCCGCCGATCTCGCGACCCGATTATCTGCATCCGGGCGTGCCGGGCGCTTACCTGAGCGCGCTCGTGCTGTTCCAGCAGATCGCCGGCGTCGACGTCCGCACCTTCGGCCCGCGCGAGCAAGCGGCCGCGCAACTCGGCATCGCGCCCGACCTGGCGGCAGGGTTGCAGGCTGTTGCGTCTGATACGGTCCGGGATGAACGGGGCGACGCCGCGGTCCATGCCGGTGCGACCGCGACGGCCGGACGTTCCGATCCGTGCGCGTCGCGATGACCGGCAACGTGCTCGCCCGATGCGTTCCATCGATCGACGGACGCCGACGAACGCGGGAGCCAGGCCCGCGGCTCCGTTGTGCGACGTCGGCCGATCTGGCCGACACCGAACCGCGCGCTACGGCATCACGGAACGCCAGACACGCGCCACTTCACCCATGGTTTTCCCTGCCCTCGTGTTCCCGCAGCGGCCGCCGCACCGTCCGACGCCCGTCCCGCGGGCGTTCCGCAGCCTTTCTGCGTAGGAAAGGATGCTTGAGGCATCCGCAATTATCGCGCCGCGCAAATTCGCCCACCATGTTTCGGACGATCGGCGTCACCCGCGCATCCGGCCTTTCACGGGCCTGGCGGGCACGTGCGTCGCGTCGTGCGACCGGGCCCGCAACGCCGGCCGCGAATGGCCGGGCGTCGCGCCACGGCAAATCGATAATCAGGAGACACGATGAACAGCCAATCCCTCGACCTTGGCGGCACTGCAGGAGATCCCGCGTCCGCCCTACCGCCCGCGGCCCGGGCCGGCGCCGATGCGACGGCCCTGCCCGCCCGCGGCATCACGCTCGGCGAATTCATGGACGACCTGCCGGTCGGCGCGCTGCACCGGTTCGTCGTCTGGGTGATCGGCATCGGGCTGTTCTTCGACATGTACGAGATCTTCCTCGTCAGCACGATCGCTTCCGCGTTGCAGAACGAATACGGGCTGAGCCGGCAAAGCGCCGATTTCAAGCTGCTGCTGGCATCGGCATTCATCGGGATGTTCGTCGGCGCGATGTGTCTCGGCAGCCTCGCGGACCGCATCGGCCGGCGCAAGGCATTCCTGATGACGCTCGTCTGGTACAGCGCGTTTTCGCTGATCGGCGCGTTCTCGGTGAATGCCGACATGCTGGTGGCATGCTGATTCCTGACGGGCATCGGTGTCGGCGCGATCTACCCGGTCGCCGACAGCTTCCTGTCGGAAATCCTGCCGAGGGAAAAACGCGGGCGGCTCGCCGCGTGGGCCTATACGACTTCATACGTCGCGGTGCCGCTGGTCGGCTTCCTCGCGCTCTGGTTGAACCCGCTTCACATCGCGGGCGTGGCCGGCTGGCGCATCATCCTCGCGATCGGCAGCCTCGGCGCCGTATACGTGCTGCTGATCCAGCACCGGCTGCCGGAGAGTCCGCGCTGGCTGCTCGCGCAGGGCCGCACGGCGGAGGCGCATGCCGCGGCGCGGCGCTTCGCGGACAGCGCCGGCGTGCGCGTGCCCGAGCAGTTCGCGGCGTCGGCCGAACCGCAGCGACCGCTGAGTCTCGGCGAGCGCATCGCGCTGCTGCGCCGCCGGCCCTACGGTGCGCGCTACCTGATGCTCGCGGTGTTCCACCTGTTCCAGGGCTTCGGCTATTACGGCTTCGGCACGCTCGCGGGCACGGTCGTCAAGAGCCGCGGTTTCGACGTGACGGACAGCACGCTGTTCATTGCGCTGTCGTTCATCGGTTATCCGATCGGCTCGCTGCTGTCGATTCCGTTGTTGAACTGGATCGAGCGGCGCACGCTCGTGATCGTGTCGATCCTGTCGATCGCCGCGTTCGGGCTGTGCTTCGCGTATTCGGGCAATACGACGCTGATCGTCTGCTTCGGTTTCCTGACGACCTGCGCGTCGAACGTGTTCAGCAACGCCTATCACGTGTACCAGGCGGAGATTTTCCCGGCGCGTGTACGCTCGACCGCGATAGGCAGCACGTACGCACTGTCGCGCATCGTCAGCGGCGCGCTGCCGTTCGTGCTGCTACCGGTGCTGGTCGCACACGGCGCGGGTGCGATGTTCGGCGTGATATCGGTCGCGCTCGGCATCGTTGCCGTCACGTTGCGCGTGCTCGGGCCGCTGACCACGCGGCGCAGCCAGGACGACATCAACCCGGTATGACGCGACGCGCTGTCCGGGGCGTGCGCATGCGTGCCCCGGCGTGCATCGCGCGTGCGGCGCGTTCCGCTCGTTCAGCGTGCCGACATGAAATCGAACAGCTTCGCGATGTCGGTGGTCAGCACGGTGCCGGCCTTCACGCCGACCCACAGCGTGCGCGTCGCCCACGCGTCGTCGAGCTTCACGACCCCGAGCCGCGCCGCGCGCTCGCCGGTCACCGCGTCGCGCGGCAGCACGCCGATCCCGAGCCCGGCCTCGATCATCCGGCTCACACCGTCGAAATTCGATACCTGGATGCGCAGCTTCAGCGAGCGCTCGGCCGCGAACGCGGCGTCGGTCATCCGCGCGAGCAGCGAGCTGCCGTCGCTCAGGCCGACGTAGTCTTCATCGAGCGTATCCGCGAAGCGGATGCTGTCGTGCGCGGCGAAGCGATGCCCGCGCGGCACGAGCAGCACGAGCTCGTCGCGCCGGTACAGCCGGCGTTCGATGCCGGGTGCGGGCACGTTGTCCGCGAACACGCCGAGATCGGCCTTGCCGGACCCGAGCGCGTCGACGATCTCGTGGCTCAGCCGCTCCTCGAGACTGACCTTGATGCCGGGGTTGTCGGTGAGGAACGCGGCGAGATCGGCCGGCAGGAACTGGACGATGGCCGACGTGTTGGTCCACACGTGAATGTGGCCGCGCACGCCGGCGACGTAGTCGCTCATCTCGTGCGCCATCCGGTTGACTTGCTCGATGACCTTTGCCGCATGGTCGAGCAGTGCGCGGCCCGCCGGCGTCAGCTCGACGCCGCGCGCATGCCGCACGAACAGCGCGCTGCCGGTCACGCTCTCGAGCTCGGCGATTCGCTTGCTGACCGCGGACAGCGTGAGCTGGCCGTGTTCGGCCGCCTTGGTCAGGCTGCCGTGCTCGGCGACGAGCGCGAACACGCGCAGCGACTGCAGATCGAAATGAAGCGGGTTCACCATGATGAGGTCCTGGGGAAAGCCATGCTGCGTGGACGAACGACGCCGGCCCGGCCTGATGCCGATCATACGCCCGGCCGCGCGCGGCGCGAATCGATGCGAATTCGTGCGAATCGGTGCAATACGGCGCGCTCAGCGCGGCGCGACTGCCTGCAACGCGGCGAGCATCGCGCTGTCGGGTGTCGCGAGATCGTCGAGCACCGTGAAGTGCTGCATGCCGGGCAGCCAGGCGCGCGCGATCCGCTCGCCGGCCGCCTCGCATGCGTGCGCGTATTCGTGGGCCTGGCGCACGAGCTCCGGCAACTCGGCCACGCCGACCGCGACGACGGTCGGCGCGCCGGGCCCGATATGACGCAGCGGGCTGTACGCGGCGATTTCGTGCGCGGTGAGCTGCAGCCTCTCGTCGAGCACGCACAGCGAGATCGGTTCGAGATCGACGAGCGGGCTGATCGCGAGCGCCGACACGACGGCCGGATGTGCGCGATACACGGCAGTCAGGTGGCCGCCCGCCGAATGACCGCTCAGGTGGATCGGCCGCGGTGCGGTGCCGATGCCGTCGGGATCGGTCGAGAGGTAGTCGAGCAACGTGCCGATCTCGCCGACGATGTCGGTCATCGATGCGGCCGGGGCAAGCGTGTATTCCGCGAGCACGACGTCGAAGCCGCGCGCGAGCGGCCCGGCGGCCGCGTACGCGAAATCCTCTTTCGCGCAGTGCTGCCAGTAGCCGCCGTGAATGAACACGAACAGCGGCGCGTCGGGCCGGCCGCAGCGCAACCAGTCGAAGCGCTGCGCGGGGCGCGCGCCGTAACGCAGGTCGCGCTGCCCGGGCGTCGCGTCGTAAAGCGCCCTGCTGCGCGCCTGGCACGATGCGAGCACGGCCGGGAAATCGGCAACGGCCTTCGTGTTGAGGTAGGCGGCGTCGAGCGCCGCGCGGTCCATGCCGCGATAGAGGATCGTCATTCGGGAAGCGTCCGGTCGGATAGGCGAATACGCGGATAGGCGGATTACGCGGGATTCGCGGTGCCCGCGGCGCAGGCGCCGGACGGGCCGGCGCCGTTGCACATTATCCGCAGCGTGACCGGGGCCGGCTATCCGGAATCGGCGGCTGCGGCGTGCGCTTGTCCGCTTTCGGCGGAGGACTGCCGCTTGGCGGGCACGTCGTGCCGGCCCGCGAGCAAACGGGCGGACCGGCACGACTAAGCAGTACGACAAAGCGGCACGATGAAGCGCACGACGAGCACCGCTCAGATCAATTCGGAGATCTCGATCAGGTTCAGGTCCGGGTCGCGCACGTACACCGACCGAATCTTCTGCGTCGCCCCGGTGCGTTCGACGGGCCCTTCGACGATCGGCCATTCGACGCGTTGCAGATGCGCGATCACGTCGTCGAGCGGCACCGACGCGATGAAGCACAGATCGAGCGCGCCGGGCACCGGCACGTGCGCCTTCGGCTCGAACTCCGCGCCGCGCACGTGCAGGTTGATCTTCTGATTGCCGAAGCGGAACGCGAGCCGGCCCGCGCCGAAGGTTTCGAGTTGCATCCCGAGCACTTCAGTATAGAAATGCTTCGTCCGCTCCGGATCGACGCAAGTCAGGACGAGATGGTCGAGGTGGTCGATCAGCGCCATGTGATTCGCTCCTGTTGACGACTGTTCACGAAAAAGCCCGCTGCGCCGGCATGTCGCCGGCTTCGGCGCGCGGTGCCGGATGCAGGTCCGAGCGGCGGCCTGCCTTCAGGATCTGGCTCGGCACGTCATGCCCGATCAGCGCGGGCAGCCGTGCGGCCGCGGCGAGCACGGCCGCGAGGTCGATGCCGGTATCGTAGCCGTCGAGCGCGAGCATGTGCACGAGCTCCTCGGTGCATGCGTTGCCGGTCGCGCCCGGCGCGTACGGACAGCCGCCGAGCCCGCCGAGCGACGCGTCGAAGCGGTCGATGCCGGCGTCGAGCGCGGCGAGCGTGTTCGCGAGCGCCATCCCGCGCGTGTTGTGAAAGTGCAGCGTGAGCTGCAGCGCGCCGAAGCGCTCGCGCGCGCGTTCGGCCAGCGCGCGCACCTGCGACGGATACGCCATGCCGGTCGTGTCGCACAGCGTGAAGCCGTGCACGCCGAGATCCGCGAAGCGCTGCATCCACGCGAGCACGGTTTCGTCACGCACGTCGCCTTCCATCGGACACCCCATCGCGGTCGACAGCGACACGTTGATCGCGACGCCGGTGCCGCGCACCGCGTCGATCACGTCGCGCAGCTGGGCGAACGACTGCTCGCGGGTCATCCGCAGGTTCGCGCGGTTGTGGCTCTCGCTCATCGACATCACGAGGTTCACCGCGTCGACGCCGCACGACAGCGCGCGCTGCGCGCCGCGCACGTTCGGCACGAGCACCGTATAGACGACGCCCGGCGCGCGCACGATGCCGTGCATCACGGCCTCCGCGTCGCGCAGCGCGGGGATCGCCTTCGGCGACGTGAACGACGTGACCTCGATCTTCGCGTAACCGCAGGCGCTCAATGCGTCGACGAGCGCGATCTTGTCGTCGGTGTCGACGAACGCCGCTTCATTCTGGAAACCGTCGCGTGTCGCGACTTCGTGGATGTAGAGTCGTTGGGGGGGCTTGCTCATGTCGTCGCTCCGCTGGCCGGTTCAGATCACGCCGCGCGTGCGCCAGGCGTCGCGCGTCGCGGTATCGATGCCGATCGATTCGAGTACCGCGTCGGTATCGGCGCCGAGCGCGGGTGCGGGACGCTCGATGCGCCCCGGCGTCGCGCCGAGTTTCGGCACGATGCCCGGCACGAGCACGGGCGTGCCGTCGGGCAGCGCGGCGTCGACGATCATGTCGCGGGCGCGGTAATGCGGATCGGCCGCGATGTCCGCGACGTCGTAGATGCGCCCGGACGGGATGCGCGCGTCGTTCAGCGCGGCGAGCACGTCGTCGAGGTCGTGCAGCGCGCTCCATTCGCCGATCGCCGCGTCGATGCGCGCGACCTGCGCGACGCGCCCGTCGTTGTGCGCGAGCGCCGGGTCGCGGCCGAGGTCGGGACGCCCGATCAGCTCCATCAGGCGCCGGAAGATGCTGTCGCCGTTGCCGGCGATCAGTGCGTACCTGCCGTCGCGGCAACGGTACGCGTTGGTCGGCGCGATGCCGGGCAGGCTGCTACCGGCCGCCTCGCGCACCGCGCCGAATGCCGAGTATTCGGGCAGCAGGCTTTCCATCATGTTGAAGACGGATTCGTACAGCGCGACGTCGACGACCTGCCCGTTGCCGCCCTGCTGCTCGCGATGCCGCAGCGCGAGCAGGATGCCGATCACGCCGTGCAGCGCCGACAGCGAATCGCCGAGCGACACGCCGACGCGCACCGGCGTGCGGCCCGGTTCGCCGGTCAGGTGGCGCAGGCCGCCCATTGCCTCGGCGATCACGCCGAAGCCGGGCCGGTCGCGATACGGGCCGGTCTGCCCGAAGCCCGACACGCGCAGCATCACGAGCCCCGGGTTGATCGCGGACAGCGTCTCCCAGCCGAGCCCCCAGCCTTCGAGCGTGCCGGGCCGGAAGTTCTCGATCAGCACGTCGGTCTCGGCGACGAGTCGGCGCACGACGTCCTGCCCTTCGGGCGTGCGCAGGTCGAGCGTGAGCGACGTCTTGTTGCGCGACTGCGCGGCCCACCAGACCGACGTGCCGTCGTGCAGCAGCCGCCATTTGCGCAGCGGGTCGCCGACGCCGGGCGGCTCGACCTTGATCACGTCCGCGCCGAATTCGGCGAGCATCCGGCCCGCGAACGGCCCGGCGATCAGTTGGCCGAGTTCCAGCACGCGGATACCGTCCAGGGGTCGCGTCATGACTGTCTCCGATGAAATCGTGTTGTCGATGACGGCGATCATGACGGCGTTCGCGCCCGGCGAAAATCGATCGATGCTCAACCAGCCTTTCCCGAACGGAAAGGCACACGGCGCGTAGGACCGGGAGAACGCCGCGCTGCCTTTCCGCGCGGGAAAGCGCACTCGCGCAATGCTCAAGCCCGATCACGCGCGCTGTTGGCAGAATCGTTACCGTTGCGTGCCCGCCGGGCGCCCGTCAGCGAGACCCGCCATGTTTTCCAGCTCCTCTCCCGCGAAGATCGTGTTTCTGGACCGCGCGACGCTGTCGCCGCGGACCGTGCTGAAGCCGTTCCCGTTTCCGCACGGCCTCCAGACCTTCGAACGGACGGCCGCGCACGAAGTGGCCGCGCGCATCGGCGACGCGGACGTCGTCGTGACCAACAAGGTCCGGCTCGGCGCGGCGGTGCTCGACGATGCGCCGCGTGTGCGGATGGTCGCGATCGCCGCGACGGGCACCGACATCGTCGATCTCGATGCCTGCGCGACGCGCGGCATCGTCGTCAGCAACATTCGCGGGTATGCGGCGCGCACGGTGCCGGAGCACACGTTCGCGCTGATCTTCGCGCTGCGGCGCAGCCTCGTCGCGTATCGCGACTCGGTGCGCGCGGGACGCTGGCTCGACAGCGGACAGTTCTGCTTCTTCGATCATCCGATCCGCGACCTGGCCGGCGCGACGCTCGGCATCGTCGGCGCCGGCGTGCTCGGCCGCGCGGTGGCCGCCCTCGCCCGCGCGCTCGGCATGCGTGTGCTGTTCGCCGCGCACGGCGACGCCCGGGGCGGCGACCATGTGCCGCTCGACACGCTGCTGCGCAACAGCGACGTGATCACGCTGCACTGCCCGCTCACGCCGGCGACGCGGAACCTGATCGACGCGGCCGCCTTCGCGCGGATGGCACGCCGGCCGCTGCTGATCAACACCGCGCGCGGCGGCCTCGTGGATGAAGGCGCGCTCGTCGACGCGCTGCAGTCGGGGCAAATCGCGGGCGCGGGCTTCGACGTGCTCACGCAGGAGCCGCTGCCGGCCGCGCATCCGTTCCACGCGATCCTGTCGCATCCGGCGTTCATCCTGACGCCGCATGTCGCGTGGGCGAGCGACGAGGCGATGCAGGCGCTGGCCGACCAGCTCGTCGACAACGTCGCGGCGTTTGCGCGCGGCGAGCCGCGGCATGTGGTGATGGCGGGTTGAGCTCGGAAGGCACGAAGGCGACGCTCGGCAGTGTGCTGCGTGGCGTCGGCAGCGCCGCGCCGGCTCCGGGGGACATGAAGACAGGGAGACGTGACGCCGCGTTGCGGACAGCTCGCCGCAGCGGGATCGGACAATCGGGGAGACGGTGTTCAGGCGACGCGCGAGCCGGACCGGTGCGCACGGTGCGCGATGCGCGCCGCCAGCGCGTGTCGGCCATCGGCCGCGCATAGACAGGAAGACGTGACGCCGCGTTGCAGACAACTCGCCGCAGCAGGATCGGACAATCGGGGAGACGGTGTTCAGACGACACGCGGCCCGAATCGGTGCGCGCGTGTGCGCGATGCGCGCCGCCGACGCGTGTCGGCCATCGGCCGCGCGTCGGCGGGAATCAGCGGGGAGCCGTCAGCGGACGGGCAGGCTTCAGTAAGCGGACATCTCGACGCAAGGATCGACCTTGGACGGCGAGCAGATGACCGAATACTTGGCGCTTTCGCGCATCAGCGCTTCGCCTTCGTGCAGCGCGATCTTGATCTCGGGGTGACGCTCGTACGCAAGGAAGGCGGAGCAGACGACCGCGGACATCACGACCAGGGAAAACACAAATTTTTCAAGGGGTTGGAAACGTTCTGGCATGGTTCGACCTTTCTTCTAGGCCGACATTATAACGAAGAATAAGGGTTTTCCCTATATCTCTGTCGGCATACCGTCCATCACTCAGGTCGTACCCTCTTTTCGTCGATTCCCGCCGCCGTTCAAGTCCGACCGTGCGATTGCGCCACGTCGACGGCCCGGAGCGGAGCCGGGTGAATGCCGAGATGCCCCGCGCCGACGCCTGCCCGGCCGTGCAGCGAGGTGTGCTCGAACCGCTGGAACGAGGGCCGACGGCCGTCGTGCTGGAGAATCGGAAAATTCGATAGAAGGCCAGAAGGCGCGATGGACGACTTACTGCGGCGCCGATGCGCCGCTGGCCGCGTTGCCGGGCCATCCCTTGCCGATCTTGTCGATCAGCGATTTGGCGGTGCCGGTCGCGATGGCGGCGTCGACGCCCGAGGTCTGCCACGACCCATCGGCGGCCTGCACGAAGGTCAGGTTCGCTCGCGACGGCGCGTAATCGGTGTTGCGCCACGTGACCACGACATCGCACGTGTAGGTGCGTTCGCGGACCTTCCTGCAGTCGCCGTCGGGCTTCGCGGAAATCACGTCGGCCGACACGGGCAGCGGCTGGCCGAACAGCGCGTTCAGGCCGCCGTGGTTTTCCGCTTCGAGCGCGCGTCGCACCGCGGCGTCGACGTTGCTCGATCCGGGACCGTCGTGGAGCAGGTTGCAGGCGGCCAGCAGCGTGGCGGCACAGCCGAGCGTCAGCAGCGTGGGAAACTTCATGGAACTCCGTGGGTCGGGTGAGCGTCGGGCGGCATGCGGCGATGCCAGTGAACGCATCGCCGGGCCGGTACGCTGCGTAGTCTGCAACGTCGGCGCGTCGTTCGCGGTATCCATTTGTAACGAATTGCACGCAGGCTTGCGCAAGCGCGGACGGCCCGAAGGGTACGACACGGCACGCGCGTCACTGCCCCGCCGCTTTCCGTCGCGCTTACTGCCGCTCCTGCTTCACGCGGCTGACGAGCTGCGTCGGGCTCACGAACTGCAGCGCGATCACGACCCACACCAGCGTGATGGCCATGTAGATCATCGCCATCGCGTCGATCGACTGCGGCGCGCGCACGCCGGTCGAGAACACCGCGTAATACAGCGCGACGACGAGCGTCTGCGTGCTCGGGCCGGCGGTGAAGAACGTCAGCTCGAACATCCCGATCGTGCGCACGAGCACGAGCAGCGCGGCCGCGAGCATGCCAGGCACCAGCAGCGGCAGCAGCACGTAGCGGAAATAGCGCCACGTGTTCGCGCCGAAGATGCGCGCGGCGGCCTCGAGATTCGGGTCGATCTGCTCGATGAACGGCGTCATCACGAGGATCACGAACGGCAGCGCCGGCACGAGGTTCGCGAGGATCACGCCCGGCAGCGTGCCGGCGAGCCCGACCTTGTACATCACGGTCGCCATCGGGATCCCGTAGGTGACGGGCGGCACCATCAGCGGCAGCAGAAACACCAGCAGCGCGAAGCGCTTGCCGCGGAACTGCACACGCGCGAGCGCATAGGCGGCCGGCACGCCGAGCGCGACCGACAGCAGCACGACCGCGCCGACGACTTCGACCGTCACCCACAGCACGCTCGCGAGCTGGAAGTCTTCCCACGCCTTCGCGTACCAGTGCAGCGTGAAGCCCTGCGGCAGCGGCGTGCCGAACCAGCGCGTCGCGACCGAGTTCACCGCGACGGTCGCGATCAGCAGCATCACGTTCAGCAGGAAGAACGCCATCAGCCCCCACACGAGGGCTTTCCATGCCCGGCCGGCGAGGTTGCTTCTCATCTTCTGCGGTGTCCTCGCGTTGACGGGGCGGGCATCGGGCGCGTCCTGCTTCGGCGGCCAGGCCGGCGCGGCATGATTGTCGGTCGCCATCAGCCCTTGCCCCCAGTCACCGGCCCCGTATAGAAGAAGCGGCGCGCGCCGAGCATCGACGCGACCACCAGCAGCTGCACGAAGCCCATCACGATCGCGATCGCCGACGCGAGCGAATAGTCGTAGCTCTCGAACGCGGCTTCGGCGGCCGCGATCGAGATCACGCGCGTCGGCCCGGCCGGCGCACCGAGCAGCACGGCCGACGGGAACACCGAGAACGCCTGCACGAACGACAGGCACGCGGCCATCGTGAGCCCCGGCACGAGCAGCGGCAGGTAGATCCGCCGGAACTGCTGCCACGGGTTTGCGCCGAGCGTGGCCGCGGCGCGCGCGAGCGTCGGGTCGATGCCGCTGATGTACGACAGCATCAGCAGGAACGCGAACGGAAAGCCCGACACGATCAGCGACAGCAGCACGCCCCAGTAGTTGTGCGTGAGGCGCACTTCGTCCGTGTACAGGTGCAGCCCCTGCAGCGCTTGCGGGAACCAGCCGTTCGGGCCGAAGTAGGTGAGCATCCCGTCGGCGACGAGCACCGTGCCAAGCGTGACCGGAATCACGAGCAGCGTGGTGACGAACTTCTGATATGGCGAGTTGCGGCGCAGCGCGAACGCGACCGGCACCGAGATGCCGACGTTGATCAGCGTCGCCGGCACCGCGAGCTTCAGCGTGACGAGCACGGTCGGCCACATCGCGGTGTCGGTGAAGAACTGCACGTAGTTCGCGAGCGCGCCGCCGCCGTTCATCGGCTGGAACGACAGCACGAGGCCATAGGCGAACGGATAGATGAACAGCGCGACGATGAACGCGAGCGCGGGCGTGACGAGCCACGCCTTCGCGTCGCGCGGCGTGCCGCCGGTCGCGAGCGTGCTCATGCGGCCTCCCGCCGGCGCGCTGCCGCGCACGCGGCGCAGCGGCCGTTCATTGCACGTCTCCCGCATAGACGAGCGTGCGGGCCGGCGCCACCCGCAGCCGCAACCGCTCGCCTTCCACGAATTCGCCGGCGACCCGCGCCCAGATCGAGCCGAACGGCGTGATCGCACGGATCAGCGAATCGCGGCCGCCATACTCGACCGTTTCGACGGTCGCATCGAACGCGTTGTCGGCGCCGGCTTCCGCACGCTCGATGTCGTCGGGACGCAGCGCGACCACGACGTCCTTGCCGTCGAAGCCGACCATCGGCACGCCGGTGATGCGCACGCCGGCGGCGGCGACGTTCACGTAGTCGCCGGCCATCCCTTCGAGCGTACACGGCAGCACGTTGCGATAGCCCATGAAGCGCGCGACGTGCAGGTTGTGCGGGCGCGTGTACACGTCCTTCGGCGACGCGACCTGCTGCACGACGCCCTCCTTCATCACGACGATCCGGTCGGCCATCGACAGCGCCTCGTCCTGGTCGTGCGTCACGTAGATCGTCGCGCGTTCGAGCTGCGTGTGGATGCGGCGGATCTCGGCGCGCATCTCGATGCGCAGCTTCGTGTCGAGGTTCGACAGCGGCTCGTCCATCAGCACCAGCGGCGGCTCGATGACGATCGCGCGCGCGATCGCGACGCGCTGCTGCTGCCCGCCCGACAGCTGCCCGGGCAGCTTGCCCTCGTGGCCGACGAGCTGCACGAGTTCGAGCGCCTGCTGCGCGCGCCGCCGCGTTTCCTGCTTCGGCACGCCGCGCATCTTCAGCCCGAAGCCGACGTTGTCGAGCACCGACATGTGCGGAAACAGAGCGTAGTTCTGGAACACCATCCCGAAGCCGCGGCGCTCGGGCGGCAGCACGTCGATGCGCGTGTCGTCGAGCCAGATGCCGCCGCGCGTGAGCGGCTGCAGCCCGGCGATGCAGTTCAGCGCGGTCGACTTGCCGCAGCCCGACGGGCCGAGCAGCGCGATGAACTCGCCGCGCCGGATGTCGAGATCGAGCCCGTCCAGTGCGGCGACCTGCGCCCCCTCCGCATTGGTGAAGCTGCGACACACGCCGTCGAGCCGCAACCGTTCGAAACTGTGCTTCATTACGCGAACTCCGTCGGCGCGGGCGCCGCAGCGCCCGCGGGTTCATGCGTCATTTCGACTTCTGCGAACCGATCTCGCGGTCCCACTTCTGGAACGCGGCGACCATCGCCTGCGCATTGAGCGGCTGCACGTGCGGACGATCCGCGAGCAGCTTCGCGTACTCGGGGCGGCCGAACTTCCTGATCACCTCCTGGCTGTGCGCGGGCGCCATCTCGAGCGTCACGCCCTTCACCGCCGGGCCCGGATAGAAGTAGCCGTCGTCGTAGGTCATCGCCTGCTGCGCCGGTTCGAGCAGGAAGTTCATCAGTTTGAACAGCACGTCGAGCTTCTCCTTCGGCACGCCCTTCGGGATCACCATGTAGTGCGCGTCGTTGACCCACGTCATGTCGTCGAACGCCTGGATCCGGAAGTCGGCCGGCACGATGCCGAGCGCGCGCGGGTTGAGGTCCCAGCCGGTGACGGTCACGGTCATGTCGCGCGTGCCCTCGCCGAGCTCCTTCATCACGGCCGACGTGCCGCCCGGGTAATACGGGACGCAGTCGTTGAGTTGCTTCAGGAACGCCCAGGTCTTGTCCCAGCCGTTGATCGGATCCTGCGGGTTCTTGTCGCCCAGCACGTACGGCAGCCCCATCAGGAACGTGCGGCCGGGGCCCGAGTTCGCCGGGCGCGCGTAGATCAGCTTGTTCGGATGCGCCTTGCACCACGCGAGCAGTTGGGCGGGCGTCTTCGGCGGATCGCTGACCTTCGCCGGGTTGTATTCGAGCAGCGGGCCGGCCGGCATGTAGGTGACTTCGAGGCCGAAGCCCTGCGCGACATCCTGCATCTTGCGCGGGCCGGGCGCGTACTTGTCGAGCACGCCGGGGAAAGCGCCCGCGTTGTCGGGCAGCAGCTTCATCCACAGGTTCTGCTCGATGCCGGCGGCCAGTGCATCGGTGCCCGTCAGCACGAGGTCGATGTCGGAGCGCCCCGCCGCCTGCATCGCCTTGATCTTGCCCGGCAGTTGCGGCGCGGGCGCGTTCGTGAACGTGACGTTCGACACGAGATTCGGGTTCTTCTCCCTGAACGCCTCGATGGCACCCCGCGTGAGCTGCAGGTTGCCCGCGACGTCGACGACATTCAGCGACACGGGGGCCGCGACGGCGGCCGCGGCCGACAGCGTCAGGCCCAGCGCCAGGGTGATCCGGCGGACACGGCGCGCGATCGTGGTGGTGTTCATGTCTCCTCGCTTCGGTCGGTGGATGGGACCTTTCTTTCGGGGAATCATGACGGCGTTATACGATGTCGGTCAACAAAAAACCGAGCGGCGCGGGGCGGGACTTTCCCTGACAAAAACCTTCCGTTCGCCAACGATTGGCTGATTGACCGATTTCGCGGCGCGACGGTGCAACGGACAAACTGCGTGTTAGGACGTCGTATATCAATCGACGCTGAAATGGAATCGGTTCACGGGGACGCGCAGGCATGAAATCCCGCGCGCCGTGTTGCGATGCGTTGTGCGCGCTCAGGCCGCTCAGGCCGCACGGAGCGCGATCACCTCCCCGATCAGCCGCTCCGCGTCATGCCACTCGCCATATCCCGACGCTGGGTTCAGGTGGCCGACCTCGCCGAGATCGACGAGCTTGCTGCCCCACCCCGCCGCGAACGCCTCGGTGCGTTCGAAGCGCGCAAGCGGATCGTTGCGGCTCGCGGCTACGATGCTCGGAAACGGCAGCGGCTGGGTCGGCACCGGCGTCCAGCCATGCGCGTCGATCGCATCGGGCGCCGGATAGCCTGCGGGCATCGGCGTATCGAGATCGGCCGGCGCGGCGAGCAGCGCGCCGTCGATCGCACGCGTGGCCTGCAGCGCCCAATGCACGACGATCATCACGCCCGCGCTGTGCGCGACGAGAATCACGGGGCCGTCGATCGCGGCCAGCGCCGCATCGAGCGCCGCGACGCGCGCGGCTCGGCTCAGCTTGTCGGCTTCGAGCGGCGCGACGGCGCGCGCGTTCGGCAGGCGTCGTTGCAGATGCGTCTGCCAGTGGTCTTCGACGTGATCGCGCAAGCCGGGCACGATCAGGATGGTGGGTGCGGTCGCGAGGGTCATGCAGTCTCCGGGAGGGTTCGGTTCAGGAAGGTTCAGGAAAGACGGGATGCGCGCCGTTCGCGTTCGACGCGCGCGATATCGGCCGAGTAGCTCGCGCGTCCGATCGCGAACAGCACGGCGGCCGCCAGCGGCACGGCGGGAATCCATTGCAGTGCGCCGACGAGACCGGCGCGATCGGCGACCCACCCCGTCAGCAGCGGGCCCGGCGCCATGCCGAGCAGGTTGTTGGCGAGCGTGAGCGTCGCGAACGCCGACGCATGGATCGCGGCCGGCGTCAGGTTCGCGACCATCGCGCCCGAGGCGCCGGACGCCCCCGCGCCGACCAGCATGCCCGCGCAGATCAGCGCGAGCTGCAGCGGACCGGGCGGCAGCCGGAACGCGATCGCGAGGCACACGCCCGTCAGCACGCAATACGCGATCGCGGTCAGCCATTTGTTCGCGCCGTCGGCACGCCCGACGCGATCGGTGACGATCCCGCAGCCGACCATCCCGACGCCCGACAGCAGCACGAAGCCGGCTGCGAGCACGGCGGCGCGGTCGGGCGCCATCGCGTAATAGCGGTTCAGATAGCTCGGCAGCCACGCGAACAGCGCGCCGGGCACGAACAGGTGCAGCCCGCTGCCGACATACGCGCAGATCACCGAACGCGACGCGAACAGCCCCGACATCAGCACGCGCGCGCTGCCGCGCAGGTCGCGCGGCGCATCGGGATGGGGCCGGCACGGTTCGACGCGGCACGCCGCGAGCCGCCGTTCGGTGACGACGCCGCGGTACGCGACAAGAAGCACGATGCCGAGCGCGGCCATCACGCCGAACGACCAGCGCCAGCCGAGATGCGCGCCGACCAGCCCGCCGAGCGCCATCCCGAACACGGAGCCGAATGCGCCGCCGGCCATGAACGCGCCGGTCAGCGTCGCGCGCAGGCGGGCCGGAAAGATGCTGAGGATCAGTGCAACGCCGACGCTGCCGTACGCGGCTTCGCCGAGCCCGACGAGGCCGCGCGCGACGAGCATTTCGGCGTAATTGGTGGACAGCGCGCAGCCGAGCGTCGCGACGCTCCACAGCGCGGCCATCAGCACGATGCTGCGCACGCGCCCGAAGCGGTCGGCGAGCACCGACAACGGAAACGTCAGCAGCCCGACCAGCAGTGCGACGACACCGGACAGCGAGCCGAGCTGCGTGTCCGACAACCCCCACGCATGCTTGAGCAGCGGAAACACGGCGTTGAGCACCTGCCGCGACATGTAGTCCGACAGCAGCAGGCCGACGGTCAGCCCGAACACGAGCCAGGCATAGGCCGGTGCGCGCCGGCCGGTGGCGGCCGCCTCCTGCAGCGACGGCTCGACGTGATGAATCAGCATGCGTGTCTCCTCCGGCACCGGTGCGGCAACGCGCCGGCGCGGCTTGCGCGGCCCCGCTCCGTCAAGCGGAGCTTGCCTCGCGCCCGGCGCGAGGGTGGGTGCCGCGCCACATCGATCGGCGGGCGGCGTTCGCAGGCCGCCCGGATGCGCGGCGCGTCAGGCCGCGCGCAGCGGCACGCTCGCCTGGCCCGGCCGGCGGTTCGGCGCCATCCCGAGCTGCGCGAGCGTCTCGTCGATGCCGTCGTACTGCACACCGATCTTGTAGATCGCCTTCGCCTCCTTGCCGGTCGCGATGTCGCGGCCGAGTTCGCGCGCAATCCGCACGCACTGCTCGACCTGCTGCACCGACGTCATCCGGTTGCCCTTCTGGTCGATGATCGTGTCCTCGATCCCGCAGCGCGGATGCAGGCCCAGCGCCATCGCGACGGTGTTGATCGGCAGCACGTTCTTCATCAGCGATTCGAACGTGATGCACGCGCCGTCCGGGCAACGCCGCACGAATTCCATGAAGTTGTACGGATTGGGGCCGTCGAAGCCGCCGCCGATGCCGACCCACGTGACGTTCAGCGGGCCGCGATAGACGCCGCGGCGGATGATCCGTTCGAGCGTCTCGAGCGCATGCATGCCGGTGAGCTGGAAATGCGGCTGGATGCCGGCCGCCTGCAGCCGGCGCAGGTGTTCGTCGACCCAGCCGGGGCCGGCCGGCACCGTCATCTCGCGGTACGCGTCCCACAGCGCGGGTTCGTTCAGCGACGTGCCGGCGATGTCCTGGCGGTTCATCAGCTCGGTGATGTTCATCTGCACGGTGTTGATCGCGACCGTCACCTGGTCGGGCTTCGGCGTCAGCTCGGCGAGCATGTGGCGCGTGTCGTCGGACAGCCATTTCGCATCGGCGCCCTCGCCTTCCGGTGCGAACGAGATCGAGCCGCCGACCTGCAGGATCATGTCGGGCACCGCCTCGCGCAGCCGGCCGAGCAGTTCGTTGAACTTCGACAGCCGCTTGCTGCCGTGGCCGTCGAGTTCGCGCACATGCATGTGCAGTACCGTCGCGCCCGCGTTGTAGCAGTCGACGGCCTTCTGCACGTGCTCGTCCATCGTCACCGGAATGTCTTCCGGAAAATCGGCGGGCATCCATTCGGGGCCGTACGGCGCGACCGTGATGACTACCTTGTCCTGGTTTTCCGGGTGCAGCGAATCGTCGAAAAATTGCATGTCGTCCTCCAGTGGAAATCGTTGTGTTTCGGGTGTACGGGCGTGCGTATCCCGCCGTGCCGGGCGGCGAGCCCGGCGCGTTGTATCGGTTGCGGATCGGTTACGGTGCGCGCGTGCTCAAAACGGCACGTCGCCGACGATGCCCGCGCGCTCCATCCGGCGCACGCACGGCGGGTAGTCCATTACTGCGTAATGCTGGGTGGCGCGGTTGTCCCAGATCGCGACGCTGTTCTTCTTCCAGCGCCAGCGCACCTGGTATTCGGGGATCGCCGCCTGGCTGATCAGGTAGTGCAGCAGCTGGCCGGCGCCGGGGTTCGCGTCCTGCCCGAAGCGCACGCGCCCCGGTGTGTGGAAGTTGGTGAAATGTGTCGTGAACGCATTCACGTACAGCACCTTCTCGCCCGTTTCGGGATGCGTGCGCACGACCGGATGCTCGGCATCCGGATACTGCGCCTTCAACGCGAGGCGCTTGTCGATCGGCATCGCCGCGCCGAAGCTCGCCTCGATGCTGTGGCGTGCGCGCAAGTCCGCGATCTGCTGCTTCACGTGGTCCGGCAGGTTCTCGTACGCGAGCACCATGTTCGCCCACATCGTGTCGCCGCCAACCGGCGGACCGTCGATGCAGCGCAGCACACAGCCGAACGGCGGCGCCACGCGCCAGCTCGCATCGCTGTGCCACGCATTCTCGTAGCGGTCGTTCGGCTGGTCGGGCGACTTGTAGATCCGCACGAGCCCCGGATGCTCGGGGTCGCTGCCGGCGACCGGGTGATCCTCGAGTTCGCCGAAGCGGCGCGCGAACGCGACATGCTCGGCACGCGTGATGTCCTGGTCACGCAGGAACAGCACGCGATGGCGCAGCAACTGCGTGCGGATTTCGGCGAACAGGCCGTCGTCGTGCACGGCATCGGCGAGGCTCACGTCCAGCAGTTCCGCGCCGATCGCACAGGTCAGGGGTTCGACTCGCATGCGCGTCTCCTCAGACGATGAATACCGACGAGCCGGTCGTCTTGCGCGACTCGAGGTCGCGGTGCGCCTGCGCCGCGTCCTGCAGCGCATAGCGCTGGTTGATCCCGATCCGGATGCGGCCGGCCGCGACATGCGCGAACAGTTCGCCGGCCAGGTCGTTCTTCTCGGCCGGATCGGCGATGTAGTCGGCCAGCGCCGGGCGCGTCAGGTACAGCGAGCCCTTCATCGCGAGGCGCTGCGGATCGAACGGCGGGATCGGGCCCGATGCGGTGCCGACGCAGACCATCAGCCCGCGCCGCTTCAGCGAATCGAGCGAGCCTTCGAAGGTGTCCTTGCCGACGCTGTCGAACACGACGTCGACGCCGGCGCCGCCGGTCAGTTCGCGCACGCGTTTCGCGACATCCTCGCGGCTGTAGTCGATCGTGTGGTCGCAGCCGTGCGCGCGGGCGACCGCCGCCTTGTGTTCGCTCGACACGGTGCCGATCACCGTGAGCCCGAGCAGCTTCGCCCATTGCGACACGATCAGTCCGACGCCGCCCGCTGCCGCATGCAGCAGGATCGTGTCGCCCGGCGCGAACGCATGGATGCGGCGCAGCAGGTAGGCCGACGTGAGCCCGCGCATCGTCATCGCCGCGGCCGTTTCGCATGCGATGCCGGCCGGCAGCCGGACGAGGGGCGCGGCCGCGATCAGCCGCTCGGTGCTGTACGCGCCGAGCGTGTTCAGGAAGCCGGTGTAGGTCACGCGGTCGCCCACGGCGACGTTCGTCACGCCGGGACCGACGGCCTCGACCACGCCGGCCGCCTCGACGCCGATGCCGGCCGGCAGCGCAACCGGATACAGGCCGCTGCGGAAATACGTGTCGGCGAAGTTCAGGCCGACCGCCTCGTGCCGCAGGCGCACCTGGCCGGGGCCCGGATCGCCGACGTCGACTTCTTCCCAGCGCAGCACGTCGGGGCCGCCGGTTTCGTGGAATCGCACTGCATGTGCCATGTTGTTCTCCGTAGGTATTCAGTCGGATGCGTGTCACGCATCGTCGGGTTCGTCCGCGCCCGGTGGCGTCGCGCTTGCGCCGCTCGCCGGGGGCGCGTCCAGTTCGTTCCAGTCGGCGTCGACCAGATAGCGCCGCGCGGCCGGGAAAATCACGCCTTCCATGCGTCCCATCTGCTCGAATGCGCCACGCGCATAGACGGCGAGCGCGGCATCGAACGCGCTCGACGGCAACCCGTCGGCGGCAAGCCGCGCCAGCGCGTCGAGCGCGTGCGCATCGCGGCGCCGCTGGCGATCGAGCTCGTCGAGTTCGGCCGTGGTGCTCTGCGCCCGCATGCGCAATGCCGCGCAGAGACGGGCTTCGGCGCAGGTGCCGAAGCGTGCGTTCTGCAGCGCCGCGAGCGATTCCAGCGCCGCCAGCGTGCCGGGCGCATCGGCCGTCGGCCGCACGGCAGCGTCGGGGCCTTCGCTCGCCATCATCAGCGCCCCCAACCGCTCGCCGAGCGCACGATGCGCGGCGAGACAGCGGGCCATCACGCGCGCCTCGGCCGGCCCATGCCGCGCCGGGCACACGAGCACCGGCACGTCGCTCGTCGCGAGCAGGCCCCGCCGTTGCGCGGCTGCCGCGGCATCGGCGTCGTGCGGCAGCGCCGCCACGCCGATCAGGTCGCAGCCGAGCTCGGCGGCGAGCGTGGCGGGCGACGTGTCGCCGGCACTCGGATGGCCGGCCCCCGGATGGCCGGCCCCCGCGATCGCATGGGACAGGCCCTGCGCCCGCGCGGCGGCTTCCACTTTCGCATCGTGTCGCGGCATCCGCGCTCCGGATAAACGCGAGTCCGGCACGGTGCCCGACAGCACGAACGTGACCCGTGCGCCGACCGCACGCGCCAGTTCCAGCGCATGGCCGATCGCGTCGATGCCGCCGGGCACGCCGTCGACCGTCACGAGCAGATGGCGATACATCGTGCCGCTCCGCTTATCCGGCGCTCGGCACGCTGTGTCGCGCGCCGGTCGATACGATGTTCATGGTCCGCTCCTCGTTGCTGGGGTAAATTGCATTCATTCAGTTGCGCTCGTCACGCTTCGGAACCCATGCTATCGACCACGCCGCGGCGCGGCCCCACTCGTCGCGGGGGGGATTGACGCGCGAGCGCGGTTCGACCGATCCTTCCCCCCACGCCCACCCCGGACGCTGGCCCGCACGGCATCGCCGGAATCCCACTGCTGCCCCGATGGCCCACCCACCCGATCGCGCCGACGCGCCCCCCACCGAACTCGTGCTGAAGACGACCGCGCCGCGCGTGCCGGCGCAGTTGCTCGCGCGTGCGCGGCTGAGCCTCGCCGCGCCGGCGTTCGACGCCCGGCCCGTGATGCTCGTGCAGGCGCCGGCCGGATACGGCAAGACGTCGCTGCTCGCGCAATGGCGCCGCGAATCGCTCGCGCTCGGCCGCGCGGTCGTGTGGCTGTCCGCCGACGAGCGCGACGACGCGCCGCGCCTGCTGCAGGGGCTCGTGCAGGCGGTGCGCACCGGTTGCGCGCGGCCCGGCTTCGGGCGCCTGATTGCGGGCGGCGCGGCGCGCGCGCTGGAGGGGTTGACCGCGTGGCTGGCGGAAGTCGCGCAACTGTCGATCGACGCGCTGTTGATCGTCGACGACGCGGAGCGGTTGCCGGCCGCCGGCCTCGACGCGCTGACCTATGTGCTGCACAACGCACCGCAGAACCTGCGTGTGATCGTCGCGGGCCGGCGCGGCCTCGATCGCGCGGCCGGCGACCTGCTCGCCGGCGGGCAATGCACGCTCGCGGGCCCCGAATGGCTGCGCTTCACGCTCGACGAGACGATCGCGCTGGTCGGTGCGCGCTTCGCGCAGCGGGTCGACGCCGATGCATGCGCGCGGCTGTTCGAGCGTGTCGACGGCTGGCCGCTCGGGCTGCAGCTCGCGATGGCCGCGATGGCGCGCTCGGCCGATCCGCGCCAGGCGGTCGACGCGCTCGCCGCGCGCATGGACGGCACCCGCGACCGGCTCGTCGAGCTGCTGCTCGCGAACCTGTCCGCCGACGACACCGCGTTCCTGACGCGCACGAGCATCGCCGACCGCCTGCATCCGTCGCTGTGCGCCGCGCTGCTCGACGATGCGGATGCGCCCGACCGGCTCGCGCGGCTCGCGCGCGATACGCCGCTGTTCATCGCGTCGGATGACTCCGACTGGTGCCGGCTGCATCCGCTGGTGCGCGATACGCTGCGCGACCGCCTGGCGGCGGGCCCGGCCGCGGCGCGCAGCGCGCTGCATGGACGCGCGGCCGCGTGGCTCGATGCGCACGGGATGACGGAGGAAGCCGCGCGCCATGCGTATGCGGCCGGCCAGGTCGAGACCGCGTACGCGCTCGCGCAGCGCTGCCTCGAGGATGCGATCAAGCAGGGCCGAATCAACGACGTGCTCGACTGGCTCGCGCTGCTGCCCGATGCGGAACTCGACAAGCGTCCGACGCTGCGGATCGCGGTCGCCTGGGCGCTGGCGCTCGGCGAGCGTCACGTCGAGGCGCAGCGCCAGATCGCCGGCATCCTCGCCGACGCCGGCACGCCGGCCGCGATGCGCTACGAATGTGCGCTGATCCTCAGCGCGGCGGCTTATTACGCGGACGAAATCGACCGTTTCGTCGAGCTGTTCGAGCCGTGGGCCGACTTCACGCCGCCCGCGGCGACGTGGCTCGCGCAGATGCATGCGAACCGCCTGTCGGCACGCGCGATCATCGTCGGCGAGCCGGCGCAGGCGCGCCGCTACCAGCAGGCCGCGCCGCGCGGCGGGACGGCTGCCGGGTTCGGCTACGTCGCGCGCTGGGGCGAGCTGATCACCGGCCTGAGCTACCTGTGCGAAGGCCAGATCCGGCTCGCGGACGACGCGTTGTCGCCGGCACTCGCGCGCGCGGAAGCCGACCTCGGGCGCCGCCATCCGCTGACCTGCATGCTCGCGGCGATGTGCGCGGCGATCGCATACGAGGCCGATCGCGTCGATCAGGCCGCCGCGCTGCTCGCGAACCGGCTCGACGTGCTCGAGCACGCGGGCACACCCGACACCGTGCTGCTCGGCTATCGGACGGCCGCGCGCATCGCGCTGCTGCGCGGCGTCGAGCATCGCGCGATCGACCTGCTCGAGGCGCTCGACGCGATGGGCGTCGCGCGCCGGCTGCCGCGGCTGTCGGTGGCGAGTCTCGCCGAGCAGGTGCGCATTCACGCGGCGCGCTATCGCGAGGCGACCTGCCATGCGCTCGTCGAGCGGATCGATGCGATCGCCGCGGCGGAGTTTCCGTCGCACGGCCCGCTGTGGCGGCGCCCCGTCGTGCTGCTGCAGGCGATCGCGCATGCGGGCGCCGCGCTTGCCGCGCGCCGCTGGGACGATGCCTGCGCGGCGCTCGACGAAGCGGCCGTGCTGGCCCGGGAGATGAGCATGGGGGGCGCGCGCATCGAGATCATGGCGCTCGGCGCGTTCGCGCTCGAACAGTCGGGGCACGGCGGCCGCGCGCGGCTCGACGAGGCGATGAACCTCGCGGACATGTTCGGCCTGACGCGCACGCTCGCCGACACGCATCCGGCCGTCGCCGACTGGGCGCGCCGCATCGGCGACGAGGCGATCGAGCGCGATGGTCCGGCAAGGTCCGCGCAACCGCAGCCGCGCATCGTGCCGCCCGCGCCGCGCAGCACGGCCAGCCCGCGCGCGGTGCCGAGCGTCGTGTTGACGCCCAAGGAGCGCGCGATTCTCGAGCTGCTCGCGCGCAGCCTGTCGAACAAGGAGATCGCGGTGGCGCTCGCCGTCGGCGAGGAAACCGTGAAGTGGCACCTGAAGAACCTGTTCGGCAAGCTCGACGCCAGCTCGCGCAAGCACGTCGTGCGCCGCGCGCTGGTGCTCGGGTTGCTCGAAAGCGCGCCTTGATCGCTGCGTAGGCCGGCGTTGCCGGCTGTTGCGCCTGCGGCTATTGACGGCGGCATCGGCGCCAGTCCCCTCTAGATTCTCCGCGACCCTGCCCCCCGCGCATGGGGGGGAGCGGCCGCGCGCCGTTGCGTAGTCTTTCCGCACGGCTCGCACCGGCGTCGCCTCGCGCGCCTTCCCGCCTGCCTCGATGCTTCCCCGTTTCACTCGCTTTACCCGCCCGGGCTCGATCCCGTGCGGGGTCCATTACGATCCTGGAGACTTCGATGAAGACGAAACTGGCCGCGCTCGCGGCGCTTGCCGGCTGTTCGGCGCTCGCGCATGCGCAATCCTCCGTCACGTTGTACGGCGTGGTCGACACGGGCCTGCTGTACCAGAGCACGTCGGCCGCTTCGTTCAGCCCGAGCGCGCCGAACACCGGCAAGGTGTTCCGGATGAAGGACGGCGGCATCTACTCGAGCTTCTGGGGCATCAAGGGCAGCGAGGACCTCGGCGGCGGCTACAAGGTCAACTTCAAGCTGCAGGGTTCGTTCGACAGCGGCACCGGCCGGCTCCAGCTGAGCGACACGCCGGGCGCCGTCGCGATCTTCAACCAGATTGCGTCGCTCGGCGTATCGGGGCCGTTCGGCACGGTGACGGCCGGCCGCCAGATCGTGCCGATGATCTACGCGATGGCCGACACCGACGTGCGCAACGCGCAGTTCTTCGGCAGCGTGCTGACCGCATGGCTCGGCCTGAACACCTCGGCCGGCTGGCCGGCGACGAGCACCAACGGCGCGATCGGCGCGCTGTACGACAGCAATGCGCTCGTGTATCAGTCGCCGACGTTCGCGGGCGTGTCGCTCGCGCTCGAATACGCACCCGGCGGCGTCGCCGGACAGTTTCAGGGCGGCACGCGCGAATCGGTCGTGCTCAGGTATTCGAACTACGGGCTCAATGCATCGGCCGTCTACTACAACGGCCACGACACGAATCCGGCACCGGGTGTCGCGCCGACCGGCGTCGACAACAACCGCTTCGTCTACGTCGGCGCGAAATACACGATCCGCGATTTCTCGGTGTCGGCGTCGTATGGCAACGGCCGGAATCCCGCGCATGCGGACCGGGTGAACCTCGACATGCTGTCGGCCGGTGTCGGCTATCGCTTCACGCCCGCGCTGCAGGTCGCCTCCGCCGTGTACTACCTGAAGGACCGCAACCGCTCCGCGAACCGGTCGACGGCCGTCGTGCTCACGGCCGACTACAGCCTGTCGAAGCGGACGATGGTCTATGCGCAGGCCGGCCACGTGAACAACCGCGGCACGATGGACCAGATGCTGGTGTACGGGCAGCCGGTCGCGCCCGGGGTCGGCACGACGGCCGCGATGGTCGGGCTGCGGCACAACTTCTGACGACGAAGTGACGCGCGGCGGCGCTCGCGCGCGACGCGCGACCGCTGTCTGCAGCGATCGCGGGGATCGGCTACAGTGGGCGTTTTCGGCGCGCCCCGCCCGCTTGCCGATGTGCTCGTCCCGCCCCTGCCGCCGTGCCGGGGGCGCTCCGCGACGCACGGCCGGCCGGCGGATCGCGGATCCTCCACGTTGACGAGCGAACCTTCATGCCCGACCTGTCCGCCTTCCCGATCACGAAAAAATGGCCGGCCCAGCATCCCGACCGTCTCCAGCTGTACTCGCTGCCGACGCCCAACGGCGTCAAGGTGTCGATCATGCTCGAGGAGACCGGCCTGCCGTACGAGCCGCACCTCGTGCGCTTCGACACGGACGACCAGTTGTCGCCCGAATTCCTGTCGCTGAACCCGAACAACAAGATCCCGGCGATCATCGATCCGAACGGCCCCGACGGCCGGCCGCTGCCGCTGTTCGAATCGGGCGCGATCCTGATCTATCTCGCCGACAAGACGGGCCAGCTGATGCCGAAGGACGCCGCGGGCCGCTACGAGACGATCCAGTGGGTGATGTTCCAGATGGGCGGCATCGGCCCGATGTTCGGCCAGGTCGGTTTCTTCCACAAGTTCGCCGGCCGCGACTACGAGGACAAGCGCCCGCGCGACCGCTACGCCGCCGAATCGAAGCGCCTGCTCGCCGTGCTCGACGCGCATCTCGCGAACCGCAAATGGATGATGGGCGATACGTACACGATCGCCGATATCTCGATCTTCCCGTGGGTGCGCAACCTGGTCGGGTTCTACGAAGCGGGCGATCTCGTCGGCTTCGGTGAGTTCCGCCATGTCGCGCGGGCGCTCGAAGCCTTCGTCGCGCGTCCGGCCGTCGCGCGCGGGCTCACTATCCCGGCACGCGGCTGATCCGCGCGGCGGACGCACCGGGTGCGGCCCGCTGCCTGTCCGGCCCGCCGCCTCGCGCGGCGGGCGGTTTGCCGGTTTCCTTTCTGCGTTTCTGCGTTTCTCCGTTCCTGCTTTCCGCGCGTCGCGTTCAGCGTGACGAGCCGCGGCGCTGCTTTTCTGCCGGCGCCGACGCCCCTTCTTCCAATCCCGCCAGCAGCTTTTCCAGCAGCGCCGACAACTGCGTCTGCTCGGCCTGCGACAGCACGGCCAGCATCGCGCGCTGATTGTCGACGTGCGCGACCACCGCCTCGTCGATCAGCGCGCGGCCGGCGTCCGTCAGCGCGACGAGCGTGCCGCGGCCGTCGGCCGGATTCGGCCGGCGCTCGACCCAGCCGGCCTTGTGCAGCCGGTCGATCCGTGCGGTCATCCCGCCCGACGACATCATCAGCGCGTCGTACAGCGCGGTCGGCGTCAGCGCGAACGGCGCGCCGCTGCGCCGCAGCGTCGCCAGCACGTCGAATTCTCCCGGCTGCATCCCGTAGCGCGCGAACAGCGGATTGAGACCGTCGCGCGCGATCACGAGCGCGGCCTCCTGCAGCCGTCCCATCACGAGCATCGGCGACGCATCCAGATCCGGGCGCTCGACGCGCCATTGCGCGAGCGCATGCGCGGCTCGATCCATTAACCCTCCTCGGCTCACCAGTTATCTTGACGTCGAGATAAATGTCGATTTATCTTGATGTCGAGATACTTTACATGAAAACGCACGACACGCCGATGGAGATGTCGCGCACCGATATCGAGGGCCTTCCTTGACGTCCTCACCCGCCTAAAGGCAGGTGATTCCCACACCTGGCGATGCACGTCCGTATCGGAGAATATTCAGCGCAGCGTTGGTATCTCGATCATGCACGACACCACAGCCATCGCAGGCCCACTCTCTCATTCGCAGTCCCGCGATACCTTTCGGCCGCGTCGTGCTGTCTTTCGATCCGCACGACGAACAGGACTGGGTAGAACCGCTTTCGTCGACTTCCTCGAACGTGGCCCCGTGCGCCATCGCTTTATAGCGGAGCATGTTTCGGAAGGACGACCAGGATGCGTCGTAGACGCTCTTCGCCATCCTGGTTCTGGCGAGCTTCGCGGCCGACACGTTGCCGACCGCGAGGTAATCGAAGCGCCGCACCAGATCGAGCGCGAGCTTGTGCTGAAAATCGGCGCGGGTATTCGCGACCTTGGCGTGCAACTTCGCGATATGCCGCTTGTGCTTGCGCGCCCGTTGAGCTTTCGCCAGTTTCTCCGCCGCGCGTCGGCCGAATCGGTCATTGCGCAGCTTCTCGCCGGTCGAAAGTGTGGCGAAGTCTTTCAAGCCGAGATCGATGCCGACACCGGAATGGATCGGGCGGGCCTGAACATCCGGCATCTCAATCGCGATGTTGAGAAACCAGTTGCCGCGTGCATCCTGCGCAAAGTTGGTCCCGTCCTTGATCTTGCCTTCGGGAAGCGGCCTGCTGTTGAACACTCGAAACGTGTTGCCGGCGAAACGGAACGCGTCACCCTCGCGCTTCAGGTCACGCCCCTTCAGCGGCACCCAGCCCAGCGATTTCCTGCCGCGATAGCGCAGGTAGGGCCGACGGTGCTGACTGCGCGACTTCGCATATTGCTCGCACGTCGCGTTGATCGTGCCGGAGTGGATGCCGAGCGCCTTGCTGCTCCCCGTCGTCAGCACGTTCAGATCGAAACCCGTCGGCCATTTCTTGCTCCACTTGAGCGCGTGCTTCTGCGTGTCGTTGCAGAATTTCCAGACGTAGTTCACCGCACGGCTCTGCTTGTTGAGCAGTCCGTTGAGCGACTTCACGCGGTAGCGGTAGACAAGAATCATGCCGGTGATCCTAACCCGTGGAAGAAGCTGCCTGTCAACAGCACTCCTTTCCTTCCCGCCATCCGCCCCGAAGGAAGTCCCCTTGGGGGAAATGGCGGGGTTTCTCGGAGCAAATTCTGATGAATCGCTGCACTTCCCCGGGATGGCGGCTTGCCGCCATCGTGCTGGTCGGACTGAACCTGCGGCCGGCGCTGGCCGCGATCGGTCCGCTGCTCGACATGATCCAGCGCGCGACCGGCATCGGCGACGGCGCGGCGAGCCTGCTGACCACGATCCCGATCCTGCTGATGGGCCTGGGCGCGCTGAGCGCGCGGCGGCTGCAGCGCGTGACGGGAATTGCTCGCGGCGTGTGGCTCGGCGTCGTGCTGATCGGGTTCGCCTGCGCGTCGCGCATCGGCGCACAGCACGCGTGGCTGCTGCTGGCGAGCGCATGCTGCGCGGGCATCGGGATCGCCATGGTGCAGGCGTTGCTGCCGGGGTTCGTGAAGGCACATTTCGCGACGCGGATCGGTGGCGCGATGGGCGTCTATTCGACGTCGATCATGGGCGGCGCGGTGCTCGCGAGCGTCGTCGCGCCGTTCGCCGCGGCCCACTGGAGCTGGCTCGTCGCGCTCGCGGGCTGGACGCTGCCGGCCGCCATTGCGGCGCTGGCGTGGCCGCTGGCCAGTCGTGGCGACCACGCGCCGGCGTCCGGGGCGATGCCGGCGTCGGCCGCGACATCGGCTGCGCATGCGCGACCGTCGCGCTCGCCGCGCGCATGGCGGCTCGCGGTGTTCTTCGGGATCGCGACGGGCGCCTACACGCTCGTGCTGGCGTGGCTGCCGCCGTACTACATGCGGCTCGGCTGGTCGCCGACCGCGGCCGGCAGCCTGCTCGGCGGCGTGACACTCGCGGAAGTCGTCGCGGGGCTGACGATCTCCGCAACGATCGACCGCCTGCCCGATCGCCGGCCGGCGCTGCACGCGGCGATCGCGTCGCTACTGGCGGGGCTGCTGGTGATGCTGGCCGCGCCGCAGGCGCTTGCGTTGCCGGCCGCGCTGCTGCTGGGTGCGGGCATCGGCGCGCTGTTTCCGCTGTCGCTGATCGTCACGGTCGATCATGCGGCGACGCCGGCCGATGCCGCATCGTTGACGGGGTTCGTGCAGGGCGTCGGCTATCTGGTCGCGGGGCTGTTTCCGTTCGCGGCGGGCGTCGTGCGCCAGCATCTCGCGGATCTGTCGCCTGCGTGGGTCGCGATGGCTTGCCTGTGTGTCGTGCTGTTCGCGCTGGCGGCGGGTTTCGCGCCGCAGCTTGCTCGGCGCGTCGCGCGTGCGTAGAGAGTGTGCCTCGGCGCGCATCGCGTTTCGCTTACGCGCAATCAGCTGCCGCTTGCATACAGCGTCGAATCCGCGAACCCTTCCGCGTCGAGCACGCGCCCGACCAGAATCAGCGCGGTGCGTTCGATCCGCGTGCCCTGCACCTTGCCGACGATGTCGGCCAGCGTGCCGGGCACGCGTTCCTCGTCGGGCCAGCTCGCGCGATAGATCACCGCGACCGGGCAGTCGGGTCCGTAGTGCGGCAGCACTTCGTCGACGATCCGCGCGAGATGGCGCACGCCGAGATGGATCGCGAGCGTCGCGCGGTGCGCGGCGAGCGCGCCGAGCGCTTCGCCTTCCGGCATCGTCGTCTTGCCCGCGAAGCGCGTGAGGATCACCGTCTGCGCGACACCGGGCAGCGTCAGCTCGACGCCGAGCGTCGCCGCGCACGCGGCCGTGGCCGTCACGCCCGGCACGATTTCATACGGAATCCCGAGCGCTTTCAGCCGGCGGATCTGTTCGCCGATCGCCCCGTACAGCGACGGATCGCCCGAATGCACGCGCGCGATGTCCTGCCCTTTCGCATGCGCATCGGCGAGCAGCGCGACGATCGCATCGAGATCGAGCTCGGCGGTATTGACGACCTGCTCCGCGCGATGGCCGTCGAGCACGGCCGGCGGCACGAGCGAGCCCGCATACAGGATCACCGGGCACGTGCGCACGAGGCGCTGGCCCTTCACCGTGATCAGTTCGGGGTCGCCAGGGCCCGCGCCGATGAAATACACCGTCATCCAGAAATCTCCATCCATTCATTCATTGGGCAGCCGGTCGCGCGGCATCACGTGCGCGCGGCCGGATCGAGCGCCTCGAGCAGCGCGGCGGCCGAGTCGAACGCGCGATCGGCGTCGGGGAGCGGCGGCCGGCGCAGCATCACGACCGGCAGCCGTCGTTCGCGCGCGACCTCGAGCTTGGCCTCGGTCGCGGCGCCGCCGCTGTTCTTGCTGACGACGACGTCGATGCCCGCAAGCGCGAACAGCGCGCGTTCGCCGTCGAGCGTGAACGGCCCGCGCGTCGCGACGATCTGCGCGCGCGCGTTGCCGGGATGCGCATCGAGGCAGCGCACCAGCCAGAACTGGTGGGGCGGGATCTCGTCGAGATGCGCCAGCGGTTCGCGCCCGAGCGTGAACAGCGGCCGCCGGAACGGCGCGAGCGCGGCCTCGATCCCGGCCCAGTCGTCGACCATCCGCCAGTCGTCGCCGGGCCCTGGCGTCCACGGCGCGCGGCGCAGCGCCCACAGCGGCACGCCCGCGTCGTGCGCGGCGGCGACCGCGTTCGCGCTGATTTGCGCGGCATACGGATGCGTCGCGTCGATCACGAGACCGATGCCGGCGCCGCGCAGATAGGCGGCAAGCCCTGCCGCTCCGCCGAACCCGCCGACACGCACGTCGCAGCGCAGGTCGTCGGGCACCTTGCCGAGGCCCGCGAGGCTATAGACGTGTCGCGGGCCGAGCGCGCGCGCGATCGTCAGCGCGTCGCCGGTGCCGCCGAGGAGCAGGATGCGCACGCTCATCGTGCACGTCCGACGAAACGGCCCTGCCGGTCGATCGCGAACATCTCCACGGCCACCGATGCCGGCACGATGTCGCGCGCGACCCGCAGCGCGTGCGCACAGACGAGGTCGCCGAGCGGCACGCCGTCCGCATGCGCGAGCTTCAGCGCTTCCTGGCTGGTATTCGCCGCGCGCATCGCGGCCTGCAGCGCATCGCTTGCACCGGCCTCGGCCGCCCACTGCGCGAGCAGCGGCAGGTCGATGCTCGAATGGCGGCTGTGCAGGTCGAGATGGCCGGCCGCGAGCTTGCTGAGCTTGCCGAAGCCGCCGCACATCGACAGGCGGGCGACCGGCGCACGGCGCAGGTGCTTGAGCACCGCGCCCGCGAAATCGCCCATTTCGATCAGCGCCATGTCGGGCAGGCCGTAGTGCGCGCGCATCGCATCCTCGCTCGTGTTGCCGGTGCACGCGGCGATGTGCGCGACGCCGTTCGCGCGTGCGACGTCGATGCCCTGGTGGATCGACGCGATGTACGCCGAGCACGAGAACGGCCGCACGATGCCGGTCGTGCCGAGGATCGACAATCCGCCGACGATGCCCAGGCGCGGGTTCATCGTCTTCAGTGCGAGCGCCTCGCCGCCCTCGACGCCGATCGTCACGTCGAAGCCGCCTGCGTAACCATATTCGGCCGCGAGCGCGTCGAGGTGGGTGGTCATCATCTGGCGCGGCACCGGATTGATTGCCGGTTCGCCGACCGGCAGCGTGAGTCCCGCGCGCGTGACCGTGCCGACCCCCGGCCCTGCATGAAAACGCACGCCGGGAGCGGCGGACAGCGCGACGCGCGCGAACACCAGCGCACCGTGCGTGACGTCCGGATCGTCGCCGGCGTCCTTGACGGTGCCGGCCTCGGCGCCGTCGGCGGTGGTCCGGCAGAACTCGAGCCGCATCATCACGCGCTGCCCCTTCGGCAACACGATCTCGACCGCATCGTCCGCGTGGCCCGCGAGCAGCAGGCGCGCGGCGGCAAGCGACGTCGCGGTCGCGCAACTGCCGGTCGTATAGCCGAACCGCAGCGGCGCCGGTTGTTCGGGGGTTTCGTCGCGCATTACGCGGGGCCCGCGAATTCCGCTGCCGTGGGATCGGGCTTGCGCCCGTCATACAGCGTGACCGGCAACGGCTGCCGCCACGTGTCGAAGCGGCCGAGCGGCTCGGCATGCGCGAGCGACACGCGCGTGAGCGTGCCGCCATGGGCGTCGCGCCAGGCCGCGAGCGCCAGCTCGCCCTGCAGCGTGACCGCATTCGCGACGAGCCGGCCGCCGGGCTTCAGCGCCGACCAGCACGCATCGAGCACGCCGGGCGCGCTCGCGCCGCCGCCGATGAAGATCGCGTCGGGCGCGGCGAGCCCCGCGAGCGCGTCGGGCGCGCGCCCCCCGACGAGTTGTAGCCCCGGCACGCCGAGCGCGTCGCGGTTGTGCTCGATGAAGCGTTGACGCTCCGCATGCGACTCGATCGCGATCGCCTGGCACGACGGATGCGCGCGCATCCATTCGATGCCGATCGAGCCGCTGCCCGCGCCGACGTCCCACAACAGTTCGCCCGGTGCGGGCGCGAGGCGCCCGAGCGTCAACGCACGCATGTCGCGCTTGGTGAGCTGGCCGTCGTGGCGGTACGCGTCGTCGGGCAGGCCGGGCGTGAGCGCGCGGCGCGGCGCATCGGGGCCGGCCCGGCAGTCGAGCGCGATCAGGTTGAGCGCGGCGGTTTCGGCGATGGGCCAGTCTTGCGCGAGGCCGTCGAGACGCCGCTCGAGCGGGCCGCCGAGATGCTCGAACACGCTGATGCGGGTCGGGCCGAAGCCGCGCGCCGTGAGTTCGGCGGCGACCGTGGCCGGCGTGCGGCCGTCGGCGCTCAGCACGAACAGGCGCCGGCCCGGCAGCAGGTGGCGCACCAGCGTCGCGAGTGGCCGGCCGACGAGCGACACCGCGCCGACGTCCTGCAGCGCCCAGCCGAGCCGTGCGGCCGCCAGCGACAGCGACGACGGGGCGGGCAGCACGCGCCATTCGTCAGGGGAGAGCTCGCGCGCGAGCGTGGCGCCGACGCCGAACAGCATCGGGTCGCCGCTTGCCAGCACGCAGACGGGCGCATCGCGCCGCGCGAGCAGGCCCGACACGTCGAACGGCGACGGCCATGGCTCGCGCGCGGCCCGCAGCCGCGCGGGCAGCATGTCGAGGTGCCGCTTCGCGCCGACGATCCGCGTGGCGTCGAGCAGCGCGCGCCGCGCGCTGCGTCCGAGCCCCGCGTAACCGTCGTCGCCGATGCCCACTACCGTCAGCCACGCCGTCATGCACCCTTCCCCATCGTCCGATTCCATCGAGTCGCCGCACGCCGGCCGTGAAGACGCCGGTGCGGCCGTCCGCGTTGCGAAAGTCGGCATGGTACCGTGTTCCACCGCACGTTTCATCTGCGGGACTGCCCGCGCCGGGCCGCGTTTCGCTTCGGTCATGGCGCCCGCTCGACGGTCGCGAAGCGCCGGTGAAATCGGGTATCCTACGGCCGTTCGTTCGCCGGTGCCCTTCGGGGCCGAAGAGGGAACACAGGGCGCGCATCGCGCCGCTGTGGCTGCCCCCGCAACTGTAGACAGCGAGCCGATCTCCCCCCTCATGCCACTGGTTTCACCGGGAAGGCCGGGAGCCGGCGCCGACCTGTCAGCCAGGAGACCTGCCGGCCTGAAAGTGCGTGCGTGCCAGTCGGCGTCGGGCGGGGTGTACCGATGCGTTGGCCGCGGCGCCACACTGCCCCGGTATCCCGTTGAGTTCCGCCCCCGTTTCGATTCCTGCGTTGCCCGTCGTGCGCCCGTCGGCGTGCCCGGGGCTCGTGCGCGTCGTCGCGGCCGCCGACGGCGGGCTGTGCCGGATCAAGCTGCCGGGCGGGCGGCTCGACGCGCGGCAGGCGCGTGCGATCGCTGCCGCGGCGCGCAGCTACGGCTCCGGTGCGATCGACGCGACCAATCGCGCGAATCTCCAGCTGCGCGGCATTCGCGACGGCGCGGGCGATCCGCTGGCCGGTGCATTGCTCGACGCGGGCCTCGGCCCGCGCACGAGCGCAGCCGCAGCCGCCGATGCCACCGATGCCACCGATGCCACCGACGACAGGGCCGCGCTCGCCGCGAGCGACGACGTCCGCAACCTGATGCTCAGCCCGCTCGCCGGGCTCGATCCCGCCGCGCTGCTCGACAGCCGCGCACTCGCGCTGCCGTTGCTCGACATGCTGACCCACGAGCCGCGCCGCGGCGAACTGTCGCCGAAATTCTCGATCCAGCTCGACGGCGGCGAATCGGTCGCGGCGCTCGATCATCCGCACGACATCTGGCTTGCCGCGCGGCGTCGCGGCGACGGCGCGCTGCGCATCGCCGCGGGCCTGGCCGGCTGTCCGCCGGTCTCGTCCGACGATTCGCCCGCTTCGTTCGACGTGGCGCCCGACCAGGCCGTTGCGCTGGTGCGCGCGTTGCTGCTCGCCTTCCTCGATCTTGCGCCGGCCGACGTCACGCGGATGCGCGCGTTGCTCGCGACCGGCGGCGAACGCGCGTTGCGCGAGCGCGCGCGGCACTACGCCCCCTTCCCGCTCGAGACCGATCCCGCATTGGCCGGCTGGCGGCGCATGCGCGCGGATGCCACGCTGCGTTTCGGCGCGCGACCGTCGCTCGACGCGGCGCGCTGGAGCGTCGGCGCGCAATTCGTGCTCGGCCGGCTCGACGCGACGCAACTGGAACGGCTCGCGGCACTTGCCGAGGCCGAAGGCGACGCCACGCTGTCGATGACGCCGTGGCAAGGCGTGTTCGTGCATGGCGTGCGGCGCGAACGCGCGCCGGCCGTGCTCGATGCGCTCGCGTCGCTCGGTCTCGTGTGCACGACATCCGACCCGCTGGCGGCGCTGGTTGCCTGCACCGGCAGCGCGGGCTGCGCGAAGGCGCGCGCCGATACGAAACACGATGCGCTCGCGCTGGCCGCGCGCGTCGGCCATCCGGTCGACGTGCACCTGACCGGCTGCGAGCGCCACTGCGCGCTGCCGCATCCCGCGACGTACACGCTCGTCGCGGTTGCGCCCGCACACTACGACCTTTACCGGCGCGACGCCGCCGCGGGCCTCGGCGCCCCGCTCGCGCGCCATCTGACGATTGACCAGGCCGCGGCCCGATTGACGGGCACGCGGCGCAGCTAGGGTCTGTTTACATATGGAACGTACATGCGAATGCCCGAAATCGCTCGTAGGGCAAGAAGTGAGGAGCGCCGTTTGGCCGAGCCAAACGCCCCGAAGGAAGTCCCCTTGGGGGACAAGTGACGAGCGACGCCGCCATACGGGCGATTTCGGGCATTCCCCTGGAATGGTTTTTTAATTTGGGGTTGCCACGAGAACGGCCGCTCGCCACGTTGCGCTCCTTGCGAATACGTCAGTATTCGCGGCGTCGCGCGCCTCGCGAGCGGCCGTTCTCGTGGCAACGCATGCACGTTCCATATGCAAACAGACCCTAGGACACCACTAATGCTTGACTACATTCGCGACGGGCAGGAAATCTACCGCCAGTCGTTCGCGACGATCCGCGCCGAGGCCGACCTGTCGCAGGTTCCGCCCGATCTCGAGAAACTCGCGGTGCGCGTGATCCACGCGTGCGGGATGGTCGATGTCGTCTACGACCTGCGCTTCTCGGCCGGCGCCGGCACGGCGGGCCGCACGGCGCTCGCGGCCGGCGCGCCGATCCTGTGCGACGCGCGGATGGTCGCCGAAGGCATTACGCGCGCGCGTCTGCCGGCCGGCAATCGCGTGATCTGCACGCTCGGCGAACCGGAAGTGCCCGACCTCGCGCGGCATCTCGGCAACACGCGTTCGGCCGCGGCGCTCGAACTGTGGCGCCCGCATCTGGCCGGCAGCGTCGTCGTGATCGGCAATGCGCCGACCGCGCTGTTCCACCTGCTCGACATGATCGACGCCGGCGCGCCACGCCCCGCGCTGATCCTCGGCTTTCCGGTCGGCTTCATCGGCGCGGCCGAATCGAAGGCGATGCTCGACGCGCACAGCCGCGGCGTGCCCTACGTCACGCTGCTCGGCCGGCGCGGCGGCAGCGCGATGGCGGCCGCCGCCGTCAACGCACTCGCGACGGAGGCCGAATGACGGCCCCGCGCGGACGCCTGTTCGGGGTCGGCGTCGGCCCCGGCGATCCTGAACTGATGACGATCAAGGCGCTGCGGGTGCTGCAGGCCGCGCCGGTGGTCGCGTATTTCGTCGCGAAGGGCAAGAAAGGCAATGCGTACGGGATCGTCGAAGCGCACCTGCTCGACGCGCAGACGCAACTGCCGCTCGTCTATCCGGTGACGACCGAGGCGCTGCCGCCGCCGCTCTGCTACGAGACGGTGATCGCCGACTTCTACGACACGGCCGCCGAGATCGTCGCGGCGCATCTCGACGCCGGGCGCGACGTCGCGGTGATCTGCGAAGGCGATCCGTTCTTCTACGGGTCGTACATGTACCTGCACGATCGCCTCGCGACGCGCTACGACACCGAAGTGATCCCTGGCGTGTGCGCGATGCTCGGCGGCACGGCCGTGCTCGGCCAGCCGCTCGTCTATCGCAACCAGAGCCTGTCGGTGCTGTCCGGCGTGCTGCCGGAGGACGAATTGCGCGTGCGGCTCGCGCAAGCCGACGCGGCCGTCGTGATGAAGCTCGGCCGCAACGTCGACAAGGTGCGGCGCGTGCTCGACGAACTCGGGCTCGCGAAGCGCGCGCTGTACGTCGAGCGCGCGACGATGGCGGCCCAGCGCATCGTGCCGCTCGACGAAGTCGATCCGATGGCGTCGCCGTATTTCTCGCTGCTCGTCGTGCCGGGGGAAAAATGGCAAGGATGACGACTCCGCCCGCGATCGTGATTCTCGGCGCAGGCGCGCTCGACACCGCGCGGCGCATCCAGGCGCGTTATCCGGGCTCTCGCGTGCATGGTCTCGCATCTCGCGTCGAGGCCGACGTGCCGTTCGACGAACTCGGCGCGCACCTGCGCGCGCTTTACGCGCGCGGCCTGCCGATCGTCGCGCTGTGCGCGGCCGGCATCGTGATTCGCTGCGTCGCGCCCGCGCTGGCCGACAAGGGTGTCGAGCCGCCGGTGCTCGCGGTCGCGGAAGACGGCTCGGCGGTCGTGCCGCTGCTCGGCGGTTTGACGGGCGTGAACCTGATCGCGCGCGAAATCGCCGAATGCCTCGGCGTCGCGCCGGCGATCACGACGAGCGGCGAACTGCGCTTCGGCGCGTGCATGCTCAACCCGCCCGACGGCTATGCGCTCGCCGATCTGCAGCAAGGCAAGCGCTTCGTGTCCGACCTGCTCGCGGGCGCGGCCACGCGCGTCGACGGCGCGGCGTCGTGGCTCGACGACGTCGCGCTGCCGCGCGACGACGCGGCCGCGCATGCGATCCGCGTGACGCCCGATGCGTGGCGCGGCGCGCGCGACGAACTCGTGATCCATCCGCGCAGCGTGGTGGTCGGCATCGACGCGCGCGGCGTGCCGGCCGACGCATCGCCATCGCTCGCCGAACGCATCGAGGCGCTGCTCGATGCACACGGCCTCGCGCGGCTGGCGCTCGCCGCGCTCGTCGCGCCGGCGACGTTGCTCGGCGATGCGCGGGTCGAAGCGGCGGCGCACACGCTGGGCGTGCCGCTGCGCTTCGGCGATGTCGAAAGCAAAGGCGAAGGCAAAGGCGAAGGCGACACCGATGCCGCCGCACTGCTCGGCAGCACATTGCGTGTCGCGCACACGCTGCGCGCAACGTCCGACGGCCTCGCCTGCGCGGTCGCGGCGCAACCCGTCGATCCCGCCGCGCTCGGCCGGGCGCGCGGCCGCCTGACGGTGTTGGGCCTCGGCCCGGGCGATGCGGCGTGGCTCACGCCCGCCGCGCGCGGCGCGCTCGCGGAAGCGACCGATATCCTCGGCTATACGACCTACGTGACGATGGCCGGCCCGTTCCGCGCGGACCAGCGCGTACACGGCACCGACAATCGCGAGGAAATGCAGCGTGCGCGCCATGCGTTCGAACTGGCGGCCGAGGGCCGGCGCGTCGCGGTCGTGTCGTCGGGCGATCCGGGCGTGTTCGCGATGGCCGCGGCCGTGCTGGAGGCGCTTGACGAAGCGCGCGACCCGCGCTGGGCCGCGGTCGAGCTGCGGGTCGAACCCGGCGTATCGGCGTCGCTCGCGACCGCCGCGCAGGCCGGCGCACCGCTCGGCCACGATTTCTGTGCGATCTCGCTGTCGGACAACCTGAAGCCGTGGGACGTGATCGAGACACGCCTGCGGCATGCGGCGCAAGCCGATCTCGTGATGGCGTTCTACAACCCGATCTCGCGTGCGCGACCGTGGCAGCTCGATCGTGCGCTCGACGTCGTGCGCGCACACCGCGCGGCCGACACGGTCGTCGTGCTCGGCCGCGATATCGGCCGGCCGGGCGCGACGCTCGCGACGACGACGCTCGGCGCGCTGCGCAGCGACCAGGTGGACATGCGCACGATGGTGATCGTCGGTTCGTCGACGACGCGGCGATTCGCGATCGGCGACGGCCGCGAGTGGGTCTATACGCCGCGCTGGTATCGCTGAAAGCCGCTGCGCACATCGCGGCGCGCCCGTGCCCAGCATGCCGGCCGTCGTTGCCGGTGCGCTGACTCGTCCATGCACGCGTCGGCCGTGCCCCGTGGGCACGGGTCGCGCGTCCGGCGCTTCCACTTCAACGCGCGATCAAGCGGACAAATCGCCCGCTTTACGTTTCGATATGTGCTCGAATCGGCAGAATTGTTAATCCTACGTGATGCAATAATAAAACTAACGCGCAACTGTTCATTGTTCGGAGCTAATACTTCAAGATGTGCATGCCGCCGGGCAGGCATGCTCAGCCGCCCGCCCGGCGGCGATACGCGGGCCAGCGTATCCCTCTTCCACTTGGAGAAAACAATGAACAACAACGTGTTGCCGCGCTTCAATCCACGCGTGCTCGTCGCGGGCTGCCTGCTCGCCGTCGCGAGCGTGTCCCATGGCGCCGGCGTCTATGCGCCGTTCGTCGACGTGACGCTCTACCCGACGCCGCTCGTCGACCGGATCGGCGTCCAGCAAGGCATCCAGCAGTTCACGCTCGCATTTGTGATCGCGGGCAGCGGCTGTGCGCCGTCCTGGGGCGGCGTGCAGCCGATCGGCAACGGTGCGAGCGGCGATCTGCTCGCGTCGCTGTCGACGTCGATCGCGAGCTATCGCGCGAAAGGCGGCGAGATCGCGGTCTCGTTCGGCGGCGCGAACGGCACGCCGCTGATGCAGGCATGCTCGACCGTCCCCGCGCTGAAGACGGCCTATCAGACCGTAATCGACACCTACGGCCTCACGCATGTCGACTTCGACATCGAGGGTGCATCGCAGCAGGACAGCGCCGCCGTCGCCCGCAACTTCCAGGCGCTCGCGCAGTTGCAGTCCGACTACGCGGCGAAAGGCCGGCCGCTGCACGTCACGCTGACGCTGCCGACGATGCCGACCGGGCTCACGCAGGATGGCGTGAACGTCGTGACCGCGGCCATCGCGAACAAGGTCGCGTTCGACGCCGTGAACCTGATGACGATGGATTACGGCCCCGCGAACATCGACATGGGCGCGGCGGCAATCAGCGCCGCGCAGGCGCTCTACGCGCAGCTCGACACGGCGTTCAAGTCGGCCGGCCAGCCGAAGACCGGCGCGCAACTATGGCAGATGGTCGGTGTCACGCCGATGATCGGGATGAACGACGTGCAGGGCGAAACCTTCACGCTCGCCAATGCGCAGAGCGTGCTGAATACGGCGATCAACAACGGTTACGGTTTCTTCGGCAACTGGTCGGTGGGCCGCGACCAGCCGTGCCCGAACAACGGCGCGTATGTGTCGCCGACCTGCTCGGGCATCGCGCAGCAGCCGTACGCGTTCGCGTCGATCTTCCGCAAGCTCGACGGCAAGTGGGGCACAGGCGTCACGCAGGACCCGAACTATGGAGGCGGCTCGAACGGCGGAACGCCGCAGCCCGGCGCGCCCTGGTCGGCCGGCCAGGTCTATACGGCCGGCGCGACGGTCACCTATCAGGGCACGACGTATCAGGCGCAATGGTGGACGCAGGGCGACGTGCCGGGCCAGGCGAGCGTGTGGAAAGCGATCGGCGGCGGCACGGCGACGTGGTCGGCAACGAATGCGTATCAGGGCGGCACGTGCGTGATGTATCAGGGCGCGAAATACTGCGCGAAATGGTGGACGCAAGGCGACAATCCGAGCGCCGGCGGCGTGTGGGTGAAGTCGTGACGTCGTGAAGTCGTGACGCGCCGGCGCATGACAGGCCGGCCGCGGCCGTTCCCCGGGGCGCTGTCCGGCGCAGCGGCGAACGGCCGCCGAAGCAGGCGCTGCGCCCTGCTTCGCGGCTCTTGCTACCCGCGCCCCTGCTCGGCCAGCAACCGCGTCTTCGCGTCGACCAGCAGCGCCGCATGCGTGTCGCGATGCTGGCGGATCCGCTCGGTCGGGCCGACGACCGACAGCCCGTACCAGTCGCCGTCGAGCGTCAGCGCGACCGCGATCGCCGACAGCTCGGGCGCGCTTTCGCCGAAGTTCTCGGCCCAGCCGAGTTCGCGAAACCGCGCGGTTTGTGCGACGAGCGCCGGCAGGTCCGCGACGCTCGCGTCGGTGAAGCGCTCGAATGACAGCTGTGCGCCGAGCGCCTGCTGCGCATCGCTCGCGAGTTCCGCGAAGATCGCCTTGCCGATCGAGTTCGCATGTAGCGGGCGCAGCTCGCCCGGCTCGCGCGTATAGCGGATCGCCTGCTCGGATTCGACGACGTCGAGATACGTGACCGACGCGCCCTGGATCTTGCCGAGCACGGCCGTCTCGCGGCTCGCATCGCGCAGCGCGACGAGATGCGGATGCACGATGTCGACGACTGGATCGGTCGCATCGATCGCGGCGGCGATCGTCTGCAGGCGCCGCGTCGGGTAATAGCCGCCGCGCTTGCGCACCTCGTACAGATAGCCGCGGCTCACGAGCGTGCGCGCCATTGCCAGACAGCTTGACGCCGGCACATTGAGCAGGCGCGCGAGCTCGGTGAGCGGCAGCGGCCGCCGTTCGGCGGCGAACAGCTCGAACAGGTCGAGCGTGCGGGCAACGAGTTTGACGTCCATGACGAGCGCTTGATTCGGAACGGGAAGCCGCGCGCCGGGCGAGCCGCCGGGCCGGTACGATCAGTACGACTTCGGCAGCCCGAGCACCTTCTCCGCGATGTAGCACAGGATCAGTTGCGGACTCACGGGCGCGAGCCTCGGAATCATACACTCGCGCAGGTAGCGCTCGACATGGTATTCCTTCGCATAGCCCATCCCGCCGTGCGTCGCGATCGCCGTCTGGCACGCCTGGAACGCGGCTTCCGCGCCGAGGTACTTCGCGGCGTTCGCCTCCGCCCCGCACGACTGCCCCGCGTCGTAGCGCGTCGCGGCCTTCATCACCATCAGCCACGCGGCCTCGAGCTGCATCCACGCCTGCGCGAGCGGATGCTGGATCGACTGGTTCTGCCCGATCGGCCGGCCGAACACGACGCGCTCGCACGCATACTGCGTCGCGCGCCGCAGCGCGGCCTGCCCGAGGCCGATCGCCTCGGCGGCGATCAGGATCCGCTCGGGGTTCAGCCCGTGCAGCAGATAACGGAAGCCATCGCCCTCGTTGCCGATCAGGTCCTCGCGCGGCACGCGCAGGTTGTCGATGAACAGCATGTTCGAATCGACGGCCTTGCGGCCCATCTTCTCGATCTCGCGCACCTCGACGCACGACCGGTCGAGGTCGGTATAGAACAGGCTGAGCCCGTCAGTCGGCTTCGCAACCGCGTCGAGCGGCGTCGTGCGCGCGATGATCAACATCTTGTTCGCGACCTGCGCGGTCGAGATCCAGATCTTGCGCCCGCTCAGCACGTAGTGGTCGCCGTCGCGGCGCGCCTGCGTGCTCAGGTGCGTGGTGTCGAGGCCCGCGTCGGGCTCGGTCACCGCGAAGCAGGCCTTGTCGCGCCCGGCGATCAGCGGCGGCAGGAAGCGCGCCTTCTGCGCGTCGTTGCCGAACACCTGCACCGGGTTCAGCCCGAAGATGTTCATGTGGACGGCCGATGCGCCCGACAGGCCCGCACCCGACGCGCTGATCGTGCGCATCATCAGCGCGGCCTCGGTCATCCCGAGACCGGCGCCGCCGTGGGCCGGGTCCATCGCGATGCCGAGCCAGCCGGCCTCGGCGAGCGCCGCGTGAAAGTCGGACGGAAACCCGCCCGCGCGATCGCGTTCGAGCCAGTAGTCGTCGCCGAAGCGTTCGCAGATTTTCTCGATCGCGCTTTCGATCGCGCGCTGGTCGTCGGTCAGGTCGAACTGCATGGATTGCTCTCCTGGAAATAGGCGAGCGGCCGCGCCGCTCTCAGCAACACGCCGGATGGCGCGAGGGCTTGCGCGTCGAAAAACGTCCCTTTGCGGGATGGCCCACCGGAACATCGGCGCGAAGCGGCACGTCCGGCGCGCTCACAACGGAAACACGCCCACGATCACCGCGGCGAACACCATCAGCACGGTGGCGGCGAACAGGAACGGAATCGTGAATTTCTGGTGCTCGGCCAGCTCGACGCCGGTCAGGCCGACGATCAGGAACGTCGCCGGCGTGAGCGGGCTGACCGGGAAACCGGTCGTCATCTGGCCGAGCAGCGCGGCCTGCGCCATCTGGATCGGCGGCACGCCGAGCAGCTTCCCGCTTTCCGCGAGCACCGGCAGCACGCCGAAGTAGAACGAATCGGGATCGAACAGCAGGCTGAGCGGCATCGACAGCAGGCCGAGCACGAACGGCATGTGGCGCGCATGTTCGACCGGCACGTGCGCGACGACGACCTCGGCCATCGCCTTCAGCATCCCGGTGCCGGACATGATTCCCGTGAACGCGCCGGCCGCGAGCAGCACGCTCGCCATCATCAGCGCGGCCTTCGCATGCGCGTCGATCCGCTCGCGCTGCGCCTGCACGTCCGGATAGTTGATGACGAGCGCGGCGACCGTGCCGAGCATGAACATCACTATCGGGTCGACGATGCCCGACACCAGCGTGCCGAGCACGACGAGCGTCAGCGCCAGGTTGATCCGGAAGCGCCCGGGCCGGCGCAGCGCGCGTTCGGCGTCGGTCAGCTCGCGCGGCGCGATCGCGAGCGACGCCGCGCCGGCGCGATCGAGCCCGAGCCGCTTCGCCTCGCGCACACCGAGCACGTAGGCGGTGCCGAACACGAACACGAGCCCGACGATCTGCACGGGGATCATCGGCATGAAGATGGCCGAGCCGGGAATATGCAGCGCCGCGGACGCGCGCAGCATCGGCCCGACCCACGGCAGGAAGTTGACGCCGGCCGCCATCGACGCGACGCACGCGAGAATTCGCCGATCCATCCCGAGCCGCGTATAGAGCGGCATCATCGCGGGCAGCGTGACGAGAAACGTGACGGCGCCCGAGCCGTCCAGATGGATCAGCAGCGCGAGCAGCGCCGAGCCCATCACGATGCGCGGCGGATGGCAGCCGATCACGCGCAGCACGCCCGCGATGATCGGGTCGAGCATCCCCGCATCGGTGAGGATTCCGAAAAATAGAATCGCAAAAACGAACATGCCGGCGATCGGGCCGATGTTCTGCACGCCGTGCACGATGAACTTGCCGGTCGAGAGTCCGAAGCCGGCCGCGAGCGACGCGGCCACCGGCACGACGATCAATGCGACGAGCGGCGACAGCCGTTTCGTGATGATCAGGCCGAACAGCGCGACGATCGCGATCGCGCCGATCCATGCGAGCATGATGTGTCTCCTCTGGCGCCGGCGCGCGTCGGGCGCGGCGCGGCGTGATGTCCGAAGCGGCGTGAGGCCGTGCGGCGGCGTGCAACGCCACCGCTCGGCCGCCGGCCGCGATGCGTGTCAGTCGCCGTGCTTGCCGGCGTCGTCTCGTTGCGCGTCGGCAAACACCTGCGCCGCATGTTCGTTCAGCGCGGGCGGCGGCCGCCGGTACGAGGCCGGCGTGCGGCCGAGCTTGATCGGCGACGCGATGCCGCGATGCCGGCCCAGTTCGACCTTCATCCGTCGATGCGCGACGTGCGGATGGTCGAGCGCCGCATCCAGCCCCAGCACGGGCGCGCACGGCACGCCGCGGCGCATCAGCTGTTCGGCGAGCGCCGCGCCGTCGTGTGCGGCCAGCGCCGTTTCGAGCAGCGTGCGCAATGCGGAGCGGTTCGCGCTGCGCGCGCGGTTGTCGGCGAAGCGCGGGTCGTCGGGCCAGTCGCGCGTGCCGAGCACGTCGCACAGCGCGGCGAACTGCCCGTTGTTGCCGACCGCGAGAAAGATGTCGACGCTCGCGGTCGGAAAGCTGTCGTACGGCGTGATGTTCGGATGCGCGTTGCCGGTGCGCACCGGCGCCTTCCCGGAATGGAAGAAATTCGGCGTATGCGGATGCAGGATCGACAGCGCGCAGTCGAACAGCGTGGATTCGACGAACTGGCCGCGCCCGCTCGCATCGCGTTCGCGCAGCGCCATCAGCACGCCGAGCGCCGCGTTCAGCCCGGTGACGAGATCGACGATCGGCACGCCGACGCGCAGCGGCGCGCCCCCTGCTTCGCCGTTCACGCTCATCAGCCCGGCCAGCGCCTGCACGGCCGCGTCGTAGCCGGGCAGCCCGCCGAGCGGGCCGTCCGCGCCGAAGCCCGACACGCGGCAATGGACGAGGCGCGGAAAGCGCGCATGCAGCGCGTCGAAACCAAGCCCCCAGCGCTCCATCGTGCCGATCTTGAAGTTCTCGACCAGCGCGTCCGCGTGCTCGAGCAACGCGAGCAGCCGCTCGCGATCATCAGGCTTCGTCAGGTCGAGCGTGATGCCGAGCTTGTTGCGGTTCACGCCGAGGAAATACGACGCGGTGTCGCCGTCGAACGGCGGGCCCCAGGTGCGCGTCTCGTCGCCCGACGGCGGTTCGACCTTGATCACCTCCGCGCCATGGTCGGCGAGAATCTGTGTCGCGTACGGGCCGCCCAGCACCCGCGACAGATCGATGATGCGCAACCCCGCCAACGCGCCCTGCTGCTCCAGCTCCGCCATGCGTCTCGCTCCTGCTTCCGGTTGTTCGGACCGCCGGTTCCGCCATGCCGACCCTGCGGCGCGGTTTTCCTGGCTCGAATAATAATTCTTGTGTGTGAATTTATATTCACACCGGAGAATTTTATTGTCAAGCCGGATATACGCCGGTAAGCCTGTGGAGAATGCGGCAGCCCTGGGGACGATGCCGAACGCGCTCCGGTTGCGGCGCCGGGCCGCCGTTCGCTAAGCTGCGGACGGTGCTCATCCGAACCAAGGCGGAAATTTCATGAAACGCATGCTGCTCGCGGCCCTCGTGCTCGCGTCGACGTTGGGCGTCGCCCGCGCGCAAACCCAGACCTTCCATTTTGGCGAGGGACAATTACAGCCGCGTGCCGCCGCGCCGGCGGCACGGCCCGCGCCCGCGCGTCGGCATGTGACGCCACCGCACCACCGGCGTGCTCTGCACAAGCGGCGCCACGGGCAGTCCGGGAAGCCGGCACGCCCGGTGATTTACACGCACGCGTGACGCGATGCGCGTGGCGCGCGGCAACGCACGGAACTGTCACGTACGGCCGGTATGATCGGCGCGGCGGCTTTGCATGCCGTCGTGCCCGACCATCGGGCGACTGGCCGGCAACGCCGGTCGACGGGCATTTCACTCCACGATTCAGTACCTGTTTTGCCGAACATGAATACCGGGCCGGATACCGTCGCCAGCATCAAGGAGCGCGCCACGATCGTGTGCCGCCAGCGCAGCAGCGTGCTGCTGGTCGCGCGCACCGCGGCGCGCTGGACGCTGCCGGGCGGCACGATCCGGCGCGGCGAGACACCGCTCGAGGCCGCGCAGCGGGAGCTGGCGGAGGAAACGCGGCTCGAAGGGCTCGCACTCGACTATGCGGTGCAGTTCGGCGGTCTCACGAAGCTGCACCACGTGTTCGTGGCCGAGGTGCCGAAACATCTGATCCCGCGCGCGAGCAACGAGATCGCGCGCTGCAAGTGGTTCGACGTCGAACGCCTCGAGACGCTGCGCGCGAGCGTGCCGACCCGCAAGATCATCGAACTGCTGCACCTCGACCGCTTTTCCCCGCTCGCGGATGGCCCGCTTCGTCTGCGCTGAACCGGCCCGCGCCGGTCACGCGCGCAGCAACGGCCCGGCCTTGCGTTCGAGCAGCGCGATCAGCTCGGGCTGCATGTACGTATAGCGGTCGGGAATGTCGAGGCAGACGATCTTCTTGTGCTTCAGTCGGGCGCCGAACCGGGCGGACAGTCTCGCCTTGTGCGCGCGTTCCATCACGAACACGATCTCGGCCCATTCGAGCTGCTCGATGGACACTTGCGTGTCGGCGTCGGGCGCGAGTCCCGCGGAGTCGGTTTCGACACCCGGCAATGCCGCGAACACCGCCTCGGCGGTCGGGCTGCGCAGCCGGTTGCGGCTGCAGATGAAGAGCGCCCGCGTCATGCCGGCGCGCCGCGGCCGGCTCGTCCGGTCATCCCTGCGGAATCGTGTCGGGCCGCACGTACGCCAGCATGTGCGGCACGTAGTCGGCCTTGCCGAGCTCGACGCCGTAATGGCGCAGGATCGCGTATGCGGCGATCGCGTGAAAGTAGAACTGCGGCAGCGCCCAGTCGCGCACGTACTGCTCGCCCGTCATGTCGAACGCGGTGCCGTTCGGCAGCTCGAGGGCGATCGGCCGCGCGGCGCCGCCATCGAGCGCGTCGGGCGCGAGTTCGCCGAGGAATGCGATCGTGCCGGAGAGGATCCCTTGCGCGTCGCTCACCGTGCCCGGCTGCGCATCGGCGTGCCAGCCGGCTTCGCGCAGCGCGAGCAGCGCATCCGGCAGCGGTTCGCCGCGCAGCCGGTAGACGGGTTCCATCGCCTGGAAGCACGAGAACCGCACCTGTGCGGCGAGCGGATACATGTCGGGCGCGAGCTTGAGCGTCAGCAGCGCATCGGGTGCGTCGCCGGCGGCCTGCCGGTGCGCCACGGCCTTGTCGAGCCACGCGGATTGCGCGCGCAGCATCTGGGTCAACGTCGGAACGAGAAGTTGGGTGGGTGACATCCATGCTCTCCGGTGGTTCGTTCGCGCCACGATATCGATGTCGGCGCGAATCCGTATTCTGCCGCAGCCGACGATTCGACGCGAAACCGGTGACGCATCACACGCCGCACGACCGGTGCCTTGGGGCGTCAGGGCTTGCCGTGGCGCGCCAGGAAGCGGTCGAGCTGCGACGCGAACGCCTTGCCGTCGCGTGCGCTGAACGGGGCCGGGCCGCCCGTGTCGACGCCCGAACTGCGCAGTTGATCCATCATCGCGCGCGTCGACAGGCGTTCCTCGATGTTCTCGCGGCTGAACCAGTTGCCGCGCGGGTCGAGCGCATGCGCACCCTTGTCGAGGACGGCCGCGGCCAGCGGGATGTCGGCGGTGATCACGAGATCGCCGGCTTGTGCGAGCTCGACGATCCGCGCGTCGGCCACGTCGAAGCCGGCCGGCACCTGCACCGCCTTGATGAACGGCGACGGCGGCGTACGCAGGAACTGGTTCGCGACCAGCGTCACGCAGATCTCGGCACGACGCGCGGCGCGAAACAGCATGTCCTTGATGACGGCGGGACACGCGTCGGCATCGACGAGTACTTGCATGGCAGACATTCCGGTAAGCAGAAACCGCGATCATAGCGCAGCGCCGGCGATCGTCCCGCGCGGCGGCTGCCGCCATCAGTCGGTTAGCCGGTCAGCCCGGGGCACAGCGACGCGGCCGTCGTCCATTGCGCGCCCCATGCGTCGGCGAGCCGCCTGCCCTGCCCGATCCGCACGGCCGCGTCATCGAAATCGACGAACACGACGTGATCGGCGGCGGCCGGCTTCGGTGGCGTTTCGCGCGTGCGCCCATCGGACAGCACCCATAGCCAACGCTGCTGGTCCGGCGTACGGCATGCCGCGCGCGCGAGCAATTGCGCGGCGGCCGCGATGCCGTCCGCGAGCGGCGTACCGCCGCCGCCGTCCACCGGCTCGAGCCAGCGCGCGTTCCACCAGCGCGGCACGGCCGGTCCGAAACGTTGTGCGGCGCCGTTGCCGCCGAAGCAGATCAGCGCGGTTTCCACCCGGTCGCGCGCGGCCTGGTCGAAGTACGCGACGATCAACCCTTTCGCGAGCGCGAGCCGTTCGTGCGACAGCATCGACGCCGAACAGTCGAGCACGAAGCAATGGAGTGCGCGCGGGGCGCCGGCCTGTTTGCGAAAACGCAGATGGCCGGCGTGCAGCGGGCCGCCGCGCTTCGCGGCGAGCGTCGCCGGCCACGCAATGGCCGTGCCGGCGCGTGCCGTCCCCGGCACGCGCGCAGCGGCGCCTGGCTGCCATCGAGGACCGCGAACGGCGTTCGCGGCGGCGTCGGCTCGATGGCTCAGCGTTTTTTTAGCGGCAGCGGCACCACGCTTTTCACGTCGCGCAGTCCGGCCGGTTCGGGCGGCAGGTAGCCCCACTCGCCTTGCGACGCCGTCGCATCGTTGCGTGCCGCGCCCGGTTGATCGTCGGGCTGCCGGCGCGTGTCCGGTGGCGAACGCCCGTCGCGGTCGTGCTCGCCGTCGCGGCGCGATGGCGACGCGCCCGACGACGGCGGCGTGCCCGCATGACGCCGATGCCGCAGCACCGCGTCGGCCACGCGTTCGACATGCGACACCGTCACTGCGTCGGCCTGCTCCAGCGCCGCGAGCGCGCGCGCGGCGCGCAGCATCACGAGGTCGGCGCGCAGGCCGTCGACGGCCGCGTCGATGCACAGCGCGCTCACGCGTGCGTGAACCGCATCGTCGAAATCCAGCGTCGACAGCCGGGCCCGCGCCGCGTGAATCCCGTCGCCGAGTGCTCGCTGTGCGCTTGCGTGACGCGCACGAAACGCGTCCGGATCGAGATCGAACGCGAGGCGCGCCTTCACGATCCGTTCGCGCTGCGCGGCGTCGAAGCAGTTCTCGAGCTCGACCATCAGCCCGAAGCGGTCGAGCAGTTGCGGGCGCAGTTCGCCTTCCTCGGGATTCATCGTGCCGACCAGCACGAAACGCGCATCGTGCGCGTGCGACACGCCATCGCGCTCGACCACGTTCACGCCGCTCGCGGCGACGTCGAGCAGCGTATCGACGAGCCCGTCGGCGAGCAGGTTCACTTCGTCGACGTACAGCACGCCGCGATGCGCGCGGGCGAGCAGGCCCGGCCGGAAGCGCACGCCGTTGGCGGCGAGCGCATGGGCGAGATCGAGCGTGCCGGTGACCTGTTCGTCGCTCGCCGACAGCGGCAGCGTGACGAATTCGCCTTCGGGCAGCAATTCCGCCAGCGCGCGCGCGGCGGTCGATTTCGCGGTGCCGCGCGGCCCGCTGACGAGCACGCCGCCGAGCGACGGGTCGATCGCGGCGAGCAGCAGCGCCTGCTGCAACGGTTGCTGCGCGACCAGCGCCGCGAACGGGAACACCGCGCGGGCGCGGGGCGTCGTCGGATCGGTCATTGCCGTCCTCCTTCCTGGAGTTGTTCGCTGTCGAGCCAGACCGCTTCGATCCGCTCGCGATAGTCACCCGGCTGCTGCCACAGCCCGCGCTGCATCGCTTCGACGAAGCGTTCGCAGATGCCGTGCAGCGCCTTCGGGTTGTGTCGTTCGAGGAACGCGCGCGTGTCGTCGTCGAACAGGTACGCGTCTGCGACGAGCGCGTACTGGTGGTCCGACAGCACGCGTGCGGTCGCGTCATAGCCGTACAGGTAGTCGACGGTCGCGGCCATTTCGGCCGCGCCCTTGTAGCCGTGACGCTTCACGCCGTCGAGCCATTTCGGGTTGACGACGCGCGAGCGGATCACGCGCGCGATCTCCTCGCGCAGCGTGCGCATCTTCGGCGCGACCGGGTTCGCGTGGTCGCCGTGGTAGATGCTCGGCTGCTGGCCGGACAGGTGGCGCACGGCCGCCGTCATCCCGCCCTGGAACTGGTAGTAGTCGTTCGAGTCGAGGATGTCGTGTTCGCGGCTGTCCTGGTTCTGCACGACGACGTCGATCGTCGCGAGCCGCTCGCCGAACACGTCGGGAGCCGCGTCGCCCGCGCTGTTCTGCGCGTACGCATGGCCGCCCCACTGGCGGTACGCGTCGGCGAGATCGGCGTCGGTCTGCCAGCGGCGCTGGTCGATCATGTCCTGCAGGCCCGCGCCGTAGCTGCCCGGCCGCGCGCCGAACACGCGCCAGCCGGCGCGGCGTCGCGCTTCGTCGGGCGCCACGCCCCGCTCGATCCAGGTCGCGCGTTCGCGCTCGATGCGCGCACGGATCGGGTTCAGCGCCTCGGGCTCGTCGAGCGCGGCGACGGCCTGCACGGCCGCGTCGAACAGGTGCATCAGGTTCGGGAACGCGTCGCGGAAGAAGCCCGACACGCGCAGCGTCACGTCGATGCGCGGCCGGTCGAAGATCTCGATCGGCAGGATCTCGAAGTCGGTCACGCGATGACTGCCGTGCGCCCATTTCGGCCGCACGCCGATGAGCGCGAACGCCTGCGCGATATCGTCGCCGCCGGTGCGCATCGTGGCCGTGCCCCAGACCGACAGCCCGATCGCGCGCGGATAGTCGCCGTGATCCTGCAGATGGCGTTCGATCAGCTGCTGCGCGGATTTCAGGCCGAGCGACCACGCAGCCTGCGTCGGCACCGCACGCGTATCGACCGAATAGAAGTTGCGGCCCGTCGGCAGCACGTCGGGACGGCCGCGCGACGGCGAGCCGCTCGGCCCCGGCGGCACGAAGCGGCCGTCGAGCCCGCGCAGCAGCTGGCGCAGTTCCTCGCCACCGCACGCGTCGAGCGCGGGCAGCAGCGTCGCACGCGCACGGTTGATCACGGCGAGCGTGTGCGGCCAGTCGCCGGGTGGCGGGATGTCGAGGCTGCGGTCGACAGAGGGGGCCGCGCACAGTCCGTCGAGCCACTGCTGCGCGAGCCGCTCGAGCCGCTCGCGCGTATCGCCCGCATGGCGCCACGGCGACGCGTCGAGCGCCTGCAGCACGGCCGGCCGCGGGCCCGTCCACGGCGCGGCCCAGTCGGCCGCGAGCGGATCGAAATCGTCGCCGAGCGCGAGATCGCGCGCGAGCGCGGCGATCAGCCCCGCGCGTTCGCCCTTGCCGTCGCCGACCGGAAAGCGTGCGAGCGCGAGCAGCGTATCGCGCCGCTGACGGTCGATCGGCGACGCGCCGAACACGTGCAGCCCGTCGCGAATCTGCGCTTCCTTCAATTCGCACAGCCATGCGTCGACGCGCGTGAGCAGCGCATCCTCGTCGCCGGCGTCGCGCGGCGGCGACACGCTCAGCTCGTCATGCAGCCGGTGTTCGGCGATCGTCGCGAGGATCGTCTTGCGCAGCAGCTTCGCGCGCCGCGCATCGACCATCAGCGCTTCGTAGTACTCGTCGACCTGCCGTTCGAGATCCTGCAGCGGGCCGTAGTTTTCCGCGCGCGTGAGCGGCGGCATCAGGTGATCGATGATCACGGCCTGCGCGCGACGCTTCGCCTGACTGCCCTCGCCCGGATCGTTGACGATGAACGGATACAGGTGCGGCAGCGGCCCGAGCGTCAGGTCCGGCCAGCACGCGTCGGACAGCGCGACGCTCTTGCCCGGCAGCCATTCGAGGTTGCCGTGCTTGCCGAGGTGAATGACCGCGTCGATGCCGAACGCATCGCGCAGCCAGAAATAGAACGCGAGGTACGCGTGCGGCGGCACGAGGTCCGCGTCGTGGTAGCTCGCATAGTCGTTTTCGCCGCGCGAACGCGACGGCTGGATGCCGACGAACACGTTGCCCGCGCGCCAGCCGGCGATCGGGAAGCGCCCCTGGCGCAGCGTCGGGTCCGTGTCGGGCGGCCCCCAGCGCTCGTTCAGCGCATCGCGCACGGCGGCCGGCAGCCGCGCGAAATGCGCGACGTAGTCGGCCAGCGCGAAACTCTGGAACGCGGGGCGCAGTGCGCGCACGGCCGGGTCGTTGGTCACGCCTTCGGTGAGCCGCGCGATCAGCGCGTCGCCGTCGGCCGGCAGGTCGGCCACGGCATAGCCCGCGTCACGCAGCGCCGCGAGCACGCGCAGCGCGGACGCCGGCGTATCGAGCCCGACGCCGTTGCCGATCCGCCCTTCGCTTTGCGGATAGTTCGCGAGAATCAGCGCGATGCGCTTGTCGGCGTTGTCGAGCGTGCGCAGCCGGCACCAGCCGCGCGCGAGCGCCGCGACGAACGCGATGCGTTCGGCGTCCGGCTGGTAGCGCACGACGTCGACTTCGGTGTGCGGACACCGATACGCGAGCCCCTTGAAGCTCACCGCGCGCGTGACGATGCGCCCGTCCACTTCAGGCAACGCGATGTGCATCGCGATGTCGCGCGCGTGCAGCCCCTGGTTGTCGGCCACCCATGCGTCGCGGTTGCCGCCGGACAGGATCACCTGCAGCACCGGCGCGTCGCCGGCGAGTACGTCGGGCTCGGGGCTGTCGATCGCGCCGGCCGCGAAGGCCGTGGTGTTCAGCACGAGCGCGACGCCGTGCGTGTCGCAGAGCTGCGTGATGACCTCGCGGCTCACCGCGTCCTTCAGCGACGTGACCGCGATCGGCAGCGGATTGAGCCCTTCGTGCACGAGCGCATCGGCCAGCGCGTCGAACACGGCCGTGTTCGCGGCCTGCCAGTGCGCGCGATAGAACAGGATCGCGACCACGGGCGCGCCGGGCGTCCAGCGCGCGCGCCAGTCGTCGACGCTCGCCGGGTCGCGCGCCGGGTGATACAGCGCGGCGGCCGGCAGCGGGCGCGGCGGCTCGGGTTCGTCGCCGAAGCCGAGCGTATGGAATGCGATGCTGCGCAGCAGCGCTTCGGCGTTGTGCATCCCGCCGTCGCGCAGGTAGCGCCACCACAGCCGGCACAGCGCCGGCGCGACCGTGCTCTTCGCGACGAGGTTCGGGTCTTCCTGCAGGTCGCCCGAGAACATCGCGAGCTGCTGCTTGCGCTTGGACGCGAGCGACACGGCCTGTTCGATCCCGTACGGCCAGTACGCTTCGCCGCCGAGATGATCGATCACGACCGTCTTCGCATGACGCAGCACGTCGTCGACATAGAAATCGACCGACGCCGGCTGTCGCAGGAACGTGACGTTCGCGAGCCGCACGCTCGGAAAGCCGGCCGGCAGCTTCGGCACGACGCTGGCCAGCAGCGACAAGGTCGTATCGGCCGAACTCAGGATCACGATGTCGGCCGGTTGCTGGTCGATCCGGACGACGCCCTGCGTATCGTCGACGAAGCCGCCCGGCGTGGTGCGCAGCAGATGCATCGCGCGTTACGCCTGCTGCGTCTGGGCCGCGCACGCGGCCTCGAACGCGCGCTGCAGTTCGGCCGCGTCGAGATCCTCGCCGATCAGCACGAAGCGGCTCGCGCGCGTTTCGCCGTCCTGCCAGCGACGGTCGAAATAGCTGTCGAAGCGGCGGCCGACACCCTGGATCACGAGCCGCATCGGCGCATCGGGCAGCGCCGCGAAGCCTTTCGCGCGGTAGATCGTGTGCGTCTCGACGACGCGCTGCAGCGCGGCGATCGTCGCTTCGCGCGAGCCTGCGTCGCCCGACACCACCACCGAATCGAAATCGTCGTGATGGTGGTCGTGATCGCCGTCGTCGGCCGAGCCGTGATGGTCGTGCCGCAGGTGGATCGTTTCCTCCGACGCCGATTGGAGCCCGAGCAGCATCGCGAGATCCAGTTCGCCGCGCGTCGCGCGCACGATCTTCACCTGCGGCGGGATCTCTTCGCGGATCGCGGCTTCGACTTCGGCGAACTGCGCGTCGGCGACCAGGTCGGCCTTGTTCACGATCACGAGATCGGCGGACGACAGCTGGTCGGCGAACAGTTCGTGCAGCGGCGATTCGTGGTCGAGGTTCGGATCGGCGCGGCGCTGCGCGTCGACGGCCTGCGGGTTCTCGGCGAACTGGCCGCTGGCGGCGGCCGGCCCGTCGACGACGGTCACGACCGCATCGACCGTGAAGCTGTTGCGGATCGTCGGCCAGTTGAAGGCCTGCACGAGCGGCTTCGGCAGCGCGAGGCCCGACGTCTCGATCAGCACGTGGTCGATGTCGGCGCGGCGCTCGACGAGCGCTTCCATCACCGGATAGAACTCTTCCTGCACGGTGCAGCACAGGCAGCCGTTCGCAAGTTCGTACAGCTGGCCCGATGTTTCCCCCTGCGCGCCGTCGGTATCGTCGCAGCCGATGCCGCAGCCCTTGAGGATTTCGCCGTCGATGCCGAGCTCGCCGAATTCGTTGACGATCACCGCGATGCGGCGGCCTTCGGCGTGCTGCAGGATGTGGCGCATCAGCGTGGTCTTGCCGCTGCCGAGAAAGCCCGTGACGATCGTGACGGGAAGCTTGCGTAGGGTCATGGTAGGTCCTGTGGCGAAAATGGAATCAGGCCGGGATCGTCGCGTCGAATGCAGCGCGGCATGTCGTCGGGTGGATCGCGGGGATGGCGCGGCGCAGTCCGGACGGACGGCCGCACGACGCACGGAACGACGAATCGGACATGACGCTTCCTTGTGAACGGTCGGCATGGTCAATGCCAACACGGCTGCCGCCGGCCCTGCCCGCGCCGCCTGCCGTTCATCGCGCCGGCCCGGCACGGCGCGCGTGCGGCGGCGGGCGGATCGGCGGAGGAAGCGGGAAACGCTCGGGCGTCGGGCATGCTGCGGCCGTGGACGATGCGCCGCCTCCCCGCGGCGCTGAACCCCAACGTTTCGGCCGGTATCCGGGCTGACGAACACGCCGCTTCGCCTTCCCGGATGCGCGGCATCCAGTGGCGGTCGTCCGCATGCGGCAGGCATGCGGCGAAGCGGCGCTGCGTCGCGCTGGGCGCGACGCGTTCGCTTACCGTTGCGGGGGCAGCACAGGTTGGCTCGACTGCGGCGCAGGCAGGCTCCCTGTTTCCCGTTTAACTGCGCGCGCCGGAGGAGCGCGCGCGAGCACCAAAACGCGTGCGAGTGTAGGCGGCGGTGCGGGGAGCGTCAAGGTGGCGGCCCGCGTGCCAATGCGGGCGCGCGTCGCGGCCGGCTTTTCGGTCCGGATGCTCAGCCTGTTCGCAGCGGCTGCTCCGCGATCGCCTTCTGCAGCGCTTCCACTGTATCGGGACGCCCGAAATACCAGCCCTGTGCCCCGATCGACTGCCCCTGGATGTCGAGCATGTGCGCCTGCTCACGGGTCTCGACACCCTCAAAGACCAGGCCGACCCCGAGCCGACGGGCAATCGCCAGGATCTCCGGAATGATCGACGTGCCGTCATGCTGCGGCGCGGCCGGCAGCAGCGAACGGTCGACCTTGATGTAGTCGATCGGAAGATGCTGCAGCAGGCTCAGGCTGGAGTAGCCCGTGCCAAAATCGTCGATGTAGACGGGATGCCCGAGGTCGCGCAATTGCCGAAGCGCCGGCAGAATCTCCGGCAGTTCCACGGTCGACCGCTCAGTCAGTTCGAAACCGACATGCTCGCGCGACAATCCGGCTGGCCAGCAACTGTCCAGCGTCGCCATCAGGCTGCCGTCCAGCAACTCGGGAGCGCTGACGTTGATGGTTACGCGAAAGTCCGGCTCGCCGTCGAACAGCACGCGCATCTCCCGCAGGACCGTGCGCACGACGAAGGCCGTGACGTCGACGATCATTCCGGCGCGTTCCGCCTCGGCAATGAACACGTCCGGGGCGGCTGGCCCGTCGATCCAGCGGATCAGCGCTTCGGCGGAGACGATCCGCGATGACGCGCCGGGCGCGACGATCGGCTGATAGCGCATGACAAATTGTCCGTTTGCCAGCGCTCGCCGTATCTGCGCCGGAAGCGCGGCCCAGCGTCGGTGCAGCATCAGCGCCCCGAGCCCCAGACAGCAGCCCGCCGCGCCGCCGGCGATCCCCAGCAGCCAGGCAGCGCGCCGACTGGCGCTCGCCAGCGCTCGCGGCGTCGCGACGACGATGGTGCACAGCGGCACCCGGGCCGAGCAGAATGATTTGCCGTCCCGAAACCCCGGCACCAGGCCGGCATCGACGTACTCCGGGACGCCGCCCTTGGCGAGTCCGATGACGAGCGCGGCCGGGCGGCCCCTGAGCCCGATCACGTAGTGCAGATCTGACGGCGGCGGCAGTACCCTGAAGGCGTCCAGATCCATCAGCAGGTTCGTCCTCCTTCCCGTGACCACGAGCCCCAGCGTCCCAGGGCTCGACAACAACGGAACGGTCCAGAAGGCCGACATCGCGTCGGTCAGCCGGAATGGCTGCTGCTTCGGGGAAAAGGGCCTCGGCAGCACGCCGAGCATCGTCATGCAGAGCAGATCGGCGCCCGACAGGCGTCCGACGTCCTTGACGTACTTCGACCGGACGGAAGCCGATCGCAACAGGCGCAGATCCTGCGGCGAGCAGTCCGCGTACGGCGATGCGTCCAAGTCGGCAAGCGTCGTGGCCGCCGAATCGAACACAACGTCGATCTGCTGCACGACTTGCGTCCCCAGCCCGGCAACCGATTGCGCCAGCACGGCCTTCGTGACATGCGGCCAGGCTCCCAGCGCCAATCCGGCCGAAACGACCAGCATGCCGATCGCGAGCGCATGGCCGGCCCCGCTGGAGGTTGTCCATCTGCGTACGTTCGCCATAGGCGCGGCACTTCGCGATGTAGTGGCCATCGCCCTGCAGGTCCGGCAGAGCGAGCCGATTTTGGTATGGATTTCGTCAGGCTCGTGCGACCGGCAGCCCGAAACTGAGCCTTGCTTGTGACTCTGGCCAGATAATTGCACACCAATTTACGACTGCGCAATGCATCGCCCCCGGATCGGGTCGCGAACGGATGCGGGCGCGATTCGCCGGCCCCGCGCCCGATACACGCTGTGCTATCGTATGCGCCGCGTTCGGTGCTCGCGCGCGCTCCTCCGGCGCACGCAGTTAAACGGGAAACAGGAGGCGGAAGTCCGCCCGGCCTGTGCTGTCCCCGCAACGGTACGCCGCCCGCGCGTCGCGGTTCCCCGCACGCGCCCAGGCTGCCCGCGATGCCACTGCCCTTCAGCGGGCGGGAAGGCTGCGGCCTGGCAAGCGGCCAGCCCGGATACCGGCCGACGCAAGGGGCGAGCCCGCTGCTCGCCGAACGCCCGATCCGCGGGGGACGGATGGGGTGCGCTTTCCGCCCGCGCTCGCGCGGGCTTCGCTCGATCCGTCATGCATTGCCTGTCCGCCGGCCGCCGATGTGCCGCTCGCTGTCCCCTTTCCACTGCCACGACACGGTGCGCGCCGTGCCGCGCCCGATGAGCCGCGCATGGCTCGTCGGCGCCGGCCCCGGCGACGCCGATCTGCTCACGCTGAAGGCCGTGCGCGCGATCGCCGCGGCCGACGTGCTGCTCGTCGACGATCTCGTGAACCCCGACGTGCTGCGCCACGCGCGCCCCGACGCACTGATCGAGCACGTCGGCAAGCGCGGCGGCCATGCGTCGACGCCGCAGGAAACGATCGTCGCCGCGATGCTCGCGCATCTGCGCGCGGGCCGCAGCGTCGCGCGGCTCAAGGGCGGCGATCCGTTCGTGTTCGGCCGCGGCGGCGAGGAATTGCTCGCGCTCGGCGCGGCCGGGTTCCCGGTCGAGATCGTGAACGGCATCACGGCCGGTATCGCCGCCCCGGCCGCGCTCGGCATTCCGGTCACGCATCGCGGCGACGCGCAGGGCGTGATCTTCGTCACGGGCCACGGCGCGGGCGCGGACGAACCCGACTGGCGCGCGCTGGCCGCGACGCGGATGACGATCGTGATCTACATGGGTATTCGCCGGCTCGACGCGATCGCGGCCGCGCTGCGTGATGGCGGCGTGGCCGGCGACACGCCGTGCGCGGTGATCGAGAACGCGACGCGTGACGGACAGCGGCACGTGCTCGCGACGCTCGACACGATCGTCGAGCGCGTGGGCGCGACCGGTATCGGTTCGCCCGCGATCGTCGTGATCGGCCGCGTCGCGGCGCTCGCCGACGATCCCGCGGTGCGCGCGGCGCTTGGCGGACGCGCATGATGCGCGTCGCGCTCGGCGTCGGTTTCCGCGCGGGCGTGACGGCCGCGCAACTCGATGCCGCGATCCGCGCGGCGCTGGCAAGCCACCCGGGCGCCGAGCCAGCCGTCGTCGCGACGCTCGCCGACAAGGCGCGTGCCCGGTCGCTGCGCACGCTGTGCGCGCGGCGCGGCTGGCCGCTCGTCGCGTTCGACGCGGCACAGCTCGCGCATTGCCCCGCACCGGCATTGAGCGGCCCGTCGGCTGCCGCGCTGGCGCGTTTCGGCGTCGCGGGCGTGGCCGAGCCATGCGCGCAACTCGCGGCGCCGCATGGCCGGCTGCTCGGCCCCAAATCCAGCCGGGACGGCGTGACGGTCGCGCTCGCCGGCCCGCTCTGAACCCTTTGTTTCGCTTTCGACAGGACGATTCCCGATGAAGACCGATGCCGAATCCCATCAGCGGATGGCCGAACGCCGCCGCGCCGGCCATGAAAAGAAGCAGGCTGCCGCCACCCAGGAAAAGGGCCTGCTGATCGTCAACACCGGCAACGGCAAGGGCAAGAGCACGGCCGCCTTCGGCATGGCCGTGCGCGTGCTCGGCCATGGCATGCGGCTCGGCGTCGTGCAGTTCATCAAGGGCGCGCTGCACACGTCCGAGCGCGACTTCCTCGGCGCGGTCGCGCAATGCGACTTCGTGACGATGGGCGACGGCTATACGTGGAATACGCAGAACCGCGACGCCGACGTCGCAACCGCGCGCAAGGGCTGGGACGAGGCGCGCCGGATGATCGAAAGCGGCGAGTACCGGATGGTGATCCTCGACGAGCTGAACACCGTGCTGAAGTACGAATACCTGCCGCTCGACGAAGTGCTCGCGACGCTCGTCGCGCGGCCGGATTCGGTGCACGTCGTCGTCACGGGCCGGCATGCGCCCGATGCACTGATCGATGCGGCCGACCTCGTCACGGAAATGCGGCTCGTCAAGCATCCGTACAAGGAACAAGGCGTGAAGGCACAGCCCGGCGTGGAGTTCTGAGCGATGCCGGCCTGCCCCGCGCTGTTCGTCAGCGCGCCCGCGTCCGGCCAGGGCAAGACGTCGGTGACGGCCGGCCTCGCGCGGCTGCACCGCCGGCTCGGCCGGCGCGTGCGCGTGTTCAAGACCGGGCCGGATTTTCTCGATCCGATGCTGCTCGAACGCGCGAGCGGCGCGCCCGTGCACGTGCTCGACCTCGGGATGGTCGGTGAAGCCGGCTGCCGCGCGCTGCTCGCCGATGCCGCGCGCGACGCGGACCTGATCCTGATCGAAGGTGTGATGGGGCTGTTCGACGGCACGCCGAGCAGCGCCGATCTCGCGGCCGCGTTCGGCGTGCCGGTCGTCGCGGTGATATCCGCGAAGGCGATGGCGCAGACGTTCGCGGCGATTGCGTTCGGGCTCGCGCGGTTCCGGCCGGAGGTGCCGTTCCACGGCGTGCTCGCGAACCGCGTCGGGTCGCCGCGACACGCGGAGCTGTTGCGGCAGGCGCTGCCGGACGACTTGCGCTGGCTCGGGCACGTGCCGGCCGATGCGGGCATCGCGCTGCCGGAACGGCATCTCGGCCTGCACCAGCCGGCCGACATCGGCGATCTCGACGCGCGGCTCGACCGTGCGGCCGACGTGCTCGCGCAGACGGCGCTCGCCGAATTGCCGCCTGCCGTCTCGTTCGCGGAACCGGCGGCCCGCGCCCCGCTGCCGCGCGCGCTCGCCGGCAAGCGAATCGCGATCGCGCGCGACGCGGCGTTCTCGTTCATCTATCCGGCCAATCTCGCGCTGCTCGATGCGCTCGGTGCGCAGTTGCGGTTATTTTCGCCGCTTGCCGACGAACCCGTGCCCGACGCGTGCGACGCGCTGTTCCTGCCGGGCGGCTATCCGGAACTGCATGCAGCGACGCTCGCGGCGAATGCCGTGGCCGCGCGGACGATTCGCGCACACGCGGCGGCCGGCCGGCCGATCGTCGCCGAATGCGGGGGAATGGTGTATCTGTGCGAGTCGCTGACCGACGTGGAAGGCGCGACGACATCGATGCTCGGGCTGCTGTCAGGCCATGCGACGATGCAGCGCCGGTTCGCGGCGCTCGGCATGCAGCAGCTGGACACGCGCAGCGGGCCGATGCGCGGTCATACGTTTCATTATTCGCGGCTCGACACGCCGCTGGCGCCGGTGGCGGCCGCCGCCCGGCCCGACGGGGAACCCGGCAGCGGCGAAGCCGTGTATCGCACGGGCTCGATCGTCGCGACGTACATGCACATGTACTGGCCGTCGAATCCGGATGCGGCGGTGGCGTTGTTCAGCGGGGATGGGTTCTGGTTCGGCACGAGCCGCGATTGAACCGAGACGGCCCCACCCCCGCATTCACCGTCACACCAGAAACGTCTCGGCCAGCTTGACCCAGTACGACGCGCCGGTCGGCAGTACCGCGTCGTTGAAGTCGTAGCCGGGGTTGTGCACCATGCAGCCGCCCTCGCCGTCACCGTTGCCGATGATCAGGTAGCAGCCCGGCCGCTTCTCGAGCAGGAACGCGAAATCCTCGCTGCCGGTGAGCGGCACCATCTCGTCGATCAGATTCGCTTCGCCCACCCATTCGCGCGCGACGCCGCGTGCGAACGTGGTCATCTGCGCATCGTTGACGAGCACCGGGTAGCGGCGCTGGTAGTCGATCGTCGCGGTCGCGCCGAACACAGCCGCCTGCGCATGAATGACTTCCTTGATGCGCGTCTCGAGCAGGTCGCGCACCTCGGGCTTCAGCGCGCGCACGGACAGGCGCATCTGTGCGCGATCGGGGATCACGTTCGGCGCGTCGCCCGCGTGGATCGCACCGACCGTGACGATCGCCATGTCGAGCGGCGACACGTTGCGCGACACGATCGTCTGCAGCGCGATGACGATCTGCGCGCACACGACGACCGAATCGATCGCCTTGTGCGGCACCGCGCCGTGGCCGCCGCGCCCCTGCACGTCGACGATCACGGTATCCGACGACGCCATGAACGGCCCCGGCAGGAAGCCGAACTTGCCCGTCGGGAAGCCCGGCATGTTGTGCATCGCGAAGATCGCGTCGCACGGGAACTGCTCGAACAGTCCGTCGTCGAGCATTTTCTTCGCGCCGCCAAGCCCTTCCTCGGCCGGCTGGAAAATCAGGTTCAGCGTGCCGGAAAAGCGCCGCTCGCGCGCCAGGTGCTTCGCGGCCGCGAGCAGCATCGCCGTGTGGCCGTCGTGGCCGCACGCATGCATCTTGCCGGGGATCGTGCTCTGGTATGGCAGGCCGGTCGACTCGTGGATCGGCAGCGCGTCCATGTCGGCGCGCAGGCCGAGGCGCTGCGTGCCGTTGCCGACCTTCAGCTGCGCGACCACGCCCGTGCCGCCGAGCCCGCGGTACACCGTATAGCCCCATGCCTGCAACTGCTCGGCAACGAGGTCGCTCGTCGCGAATTCCTCGAAGCCCAGTTCGGGGTGGGCGTGAATGCGGTGCCGGATCTCGATCATTTCGTCGGCGAGGCCTGCGGGGATCACGCTGTGCGTCACAGTGTCGTCTCCTGGGTTCAGTGGGGAATGTGCAGGCAAGGATAGTCCGTTGAGCGGCAACCGAACAGACAGAAAGTCGTCGCGGCGACAACCTGGAGTTGCTGGTCGATCATCTCAGCGCGTGAGAAATCGTCCGTCGGCGGAAACCGACCATCCGGGCGACTGCCGCGCCTGAGCCGGATTCGCGACACTGGGTGTACGGTCTCGATTTCTCAGGTGGGAAGGTGTGTTGATTGCCGTTAGACATTCCGGAATAATTCCGTCACATCAAAGAGTTGAGCGTTCTTGTTCATTTTTTGACGGCTGTACATTTTTTGTGTACGCTGACGGAAAAGTGAACAAGCGATTCCTCCCGATGCCCGAGAACGCCACCCTGTCGATAGCGGAACAGCACGTGCTCGACGAAGCCTGCGCTGCGTTCGAACGCGCGACCCGACGCTTCAACGCACGGCCGGTGCGCGTGCCGGCCGCATCCCGCGCGTATGCCGACGCGATGATCCGCTTCGGCATCGGCGGGCAGACCTTCGAGATGCCCGCCGCCGTGACCGTCGGTGTCGAATCGGTGCAGGAGGCCCGCGCGGCGCTGCGTCGGCGCGGCGCCGCCCCGCTGCCCGGCGAGCGGCAGCTGATGCTGGTCGCGCCGTATGTGTCGGCCGAGCTGGCCGCGCACCTGACCGATCAAGGCATCCCGTTTCTCGATACCGCCGGCAACGCGAGCCTGATCCTGCCGGAGGCGACCGTGCTGATCTGCGGCCGGCCGAAACCGGCCCGCACGCCGCGCCGGCAGGCGTCGCGCGCGACGACGCCCAAGGGGCTCGCCGTGATGTTCGCGCTCGCGACGCAGCCGGGCCTCGTCGCGCAACCATACCGGGCGATCGCCGCCGCGTCGGGCGTCGCGCTCGGCACGGTCAATCTCGCAATGGACGACCTGCTCGCGCGCGGCCTCGTCGCGCAGCGGCGCAATGGCGAGCGCCTGATGCCCGACTGGCCGCGCTTCGTGCAGGAATGGGTCGCGCTGTATCCGAGCCGCCTGCGCGCGAAACTGCCGGCCCGGCGGTTTGCCGCCGTCACGCCCGACTGGTGGCGCGACTTCGATTTCGCGGCATTCGATGCGCGGCTCGGCGGCGAACCGGCGGCCGACCTGCTGACGCACGACCTGAAGCCAGCTGTGATCACCGTCTATACGCACGGCACCGTGTCGAACCGCCTGCTGCTCCAGGCGCGCCTGCGCCCGGACGAGCGCGGCGACGTCGAACTGCTCGAAGCGTTCTGGCCGCCGTCACCGGCGCTCGACTGGCGCGAGCAGGACGTGCCGCTCGTGCCGCCGCTGCTGATCTACGCGGATCTCGTCTCGTCCGGAGACAGCCGCAATCTCGCCGCCGCTGAACACATCCATGACCGATACCTTGCCCACCCGCCCGCTTGAAGTCGACGCGCGCCGGCCGCTCGAGCCGGCGGCGGCCGCGCTGCTGCAGGCGGTCGGCAAGACCTGCGTGCAACTCGACACGGCATTCGTCGTCGCCGGCGCAACCGCGCGCGACATCCTGATGTGGCATGTCCACGGCATCCGGCCGGTGCGAGCGACGCGGGACGTCGACGTCGCGGTGTGCGCGGTGAGCTGGCCGTTTCACGAGCGGCTCGTCGATGCGCTCGTCGCGACCGGGCAATTCGCGCGCGCACCGAAGCATCAGCAGAAACTGCTGTTCGACAGCGGGACGCGGGGATTTCGCACGGAGCTCGATCTCGTGCCGTTCGGGCCGCTCGAAGCACCGCCAGGCGAAATCGCGTGGCCGCCGCGCGGCGAGTTCGTGCTGAACGTGCTGGGCTTTCAGGAGGCGGTCGATACGGCGCTGGCCGTGTCGATCGGCGCCGATATCGCGGTGCCGGTGGCGAGCCTGCCGGCGCTCGCGCTGCTGAAGTTGCTCGCGTGGAAGGATCGGCGCGCGCGCCAGAACAGCGACGCGTACGACCTGCTGTTCCTGCTCACGCATTTTCACGACGCGGGCAATCGCGAGCGCATCTGGGACGTCGCGCCCGATCTGCTCGAACGGCACGGTTTCCAGCCGGAGTTGGCGGCCGCCGGGTTGCTCGCGCGCGATGCGAAGCGGATTGCTTCGCCGCAAACGCACGATGCGATCCGCGCGCTGTTATCGGACGAAGCGGTTTACGCAACCCTCGCGCAGGACCTGCAGGCCCGCGCGTTCGCGCTGTTGCCCGGCGAATTCAACGATGACGCCGACCGGTATCTCGACGCGTTCCGCAGGGCTTTCCTCTCGGAACCGCCCGTTCCTCGCGCGTGACGTGCTGCCGCGCGACAGTAACGACATCGTGCATTCGCCACCCTAGGCCGAGGCTGCCCAGTCTTCGAGCGACAACCCCGCGACACGGCTGAATTCGCGACTGTTGTTCGTTACAAGCACGGCACCGGCCGCGATCGCGTGACCGGCGATCGACGCGTCGTTCGCGCCGATCGGCGTGCCACGTGCGGCAAGGTCGACGCGAATCGCGGCCGTTGCATCGACTGCCGCGGTGTCCCACGACAGCACGCCATCCAGCCGCGAGACAAAGGCCGTCACGAGTTCCGCATGCTTCGGCGACGCCTTTCTGCCGACTGCGCCGAACCGCATTTCGGCATAGGTGATCGCCGACACGACGATCCGGTGCTGCGCATTGACGCACGACTGCAACCGGGACAACACCGCGGATGGCCGCTCGCGCATGATGAACGAACAGATGTTCGTATCGAGCATGTAGAGCGTCGTCACCGGTTCGACTCCGTCGGTGCATCGTCATCGGCGCCGGGCAGGTCGAAACGACCAAGTTCGACGACCGTCGGGCGCTCGACGAGGAAGTCGGCATCGGCCCGTGGTTCACTCGCGAACGACAGCCACGTCGGCCGCACCGGACGCAGCAGCAACGTGTCGCCCTCGCGGCGGATCTCGAGTTCCGTCACACCCTCGAACTCCATGTCCTTCGGGATGCGGATTGCCTGGTTACGGGCGTTCTTGAAAATGGAAACGGTGCGCATGAGCCACTCCACAGGAGTACGATGCGCCCATTCTAGGCATATGCTGACATATGTCAACGTTAGGGAACGTGCTCCGGGGATCGCGCCCGATGCTATCGCGGGTGTGCTTGCCATGTCGGCGGGACCTGTCCGTGATGAGGATGCAATCCATTCTTCCTCATGCCGCCCGCCCGATCCATATCCCGAACGGCCGATGTCGGCGGCCCTTCAAGCCGCGCGAAACGTCGTCGCTTGCGAATTGACGCATCGACGCATCGACGCTTCGCGCCCCCGTCCCATCACGGCAACCGGAAAGTGTCGAAGAATGTCTCGCGCTCCATCACGGTGAGCGCCGCGCGCTTGTGCGGAAAGTCGAACTCCTTCAGCGTGTAGAAGCCGAGCCGATGCATGTACGCGATATGCCGCACGTGATCGACGCGCGGCTCGCCGACGAGCCGCTGCGTGCGCGGTTCGTCGACGAACATGTAGTGCAGCACCCCGCTCCACCATGCATGCAGCTTGCCCGCGCTCTGGAAGCGCGAGTCGCCGATCAGCAGATGCAGCCCGCGATCGTAGTCGTGCGCGTCGTAGAACGGCGCGAGGCGATCCTCCTTCGCCCAGTAGAACTCGAAATAGCCGAACGGCATATCGTCGAAATAGCCGATCATCGGATGCATGTGCGGATCGGCGAGCCGCTCCGCGAGATACGCGGCGTGCTCGTCGCGCGTGCCGCGCTGATCCCAGAAATGCGCGACGCGATCGAGGTTCATCCAGTCGCTGAACAACTGCGCATGTTCGTCGATGTCGACGGTGCGCAGGCTGAACGTCATCCCGACCTGCGGCATGTAGCGCGCATAGATCTCGCCGGCCGGCGACGGCGGCCGCACCGGATGCCGGTGGCCGTTCGTGATCGCATAGCGCAGCGGCATCCCGCCCGATGCAGGCGCCTTCAGCCACGGCCGCGGGTTCTGCCAGAACGTCGCGCGCGATGTGCTCAGCCGCAGCCGGTCGCCCACGACCTGCGCGCCGTCAATCACGCCCTCGCGCACCGCGCGCTCGACGTACGACGCGACGGCCGCCGGCTCGGCGCCGCCGAGCGGCACCGATACCGTCGCCGCGTCGTGCCGCGTGTCCGTGTTGAACAGGGCGACGAATTCCGCGAGCAGCGCGGCCGGCGCATCGTCGGGCCGCCACGCGTCGAGCGTGCGCTCGGCGGCAGCCGCCGCATGCGCGGGCGCGGCGCCGTCGAGCGCCGCGGCCACCTCGCCTTCGACGGCGTCCGCCGTGCCGGCCGGTTTCGTGAGCGTGTCTTCCATCACAGTACTCCCGCGTCGTGGCGGTCGGCGAGGACGTGCAGCCCCCGCTCGAGCGCCGGAAACAGGCTGCGCTGGAAGTTGTTCCAGCGCAGTTCGAGAATCGTGTCGTCCGGCGCGATCGGCGTGTCGAGCACGTCGCAGATCACCTCGCCGGAATCGATGCCGTTGTCGACGTAGTGGAACGATGCGCCCGTCATCGTCACCGGAGCGACGCGCGACGTCGCGCCGCTCGCCCAGTCGACCCGTTCGCCGCGCGCGCCGTGCAGCGCATCGAGCGTCGCCCACGCGCCGCGCCGCTGGTACGGCGAATCGTCGGCCGTGATGCCGGGGTGGATGTTCGCGATGCGGCGGTGAAAGCGCGCGCCGGGACGCACGAGCTCGTCGAGGATCACGAGCAGCCCGTCGAGCACGACCACGTCGGCGTCGAGTTCGAGCAGGCGTTCGAGCAGGCGGCGCTCGAACGCCTGCTTGCCCGTCACGCGCTCGCGCGCGTCGCGCGGCAGCCGGCGGTACGTCGACGCGATCGTGCAGAACAGTTCGTCGACCGGGCGGCCCTGCACGGTCAGCCCGTCGGGCAGGATCCACGGGCGGCCCGGCGTGCGCGCGAACCCGTAGTCGGCGACCTTCGCGCGATCGACGGGCGACCCTTCGTCGTCGTCGACGATCACGCCCTTGAGCGTGTAGCGCTCGCCGAGCGGCGAGTCGTTCAGGCGCTCGACGAGGAATTCGAGCGGCGCCTTCATGTAGCGCGTGCCGCCCTGGTAAGCGACCGGCTGGCCGGCGCGATCGGCCGCGCCGTTGCGCAGCGACTGGATGTAGACGAGATTTTTCTTCGGCATGGAGGCGTCGTGGAAAAAGCGGACGACGGCGCCGCGACCCGCCCGCACCGGCCCGAAGGCCGGCCGGCGCGCCGCGGCGCGCGGCGTCACCAGTTGTATTTCGCGGTGGCGAGCACCGTACGGTCGGTACCGAAAATGCACACGCTCGTCGACTGGCAACCGCTGATGTAGTGGCGGTTGAACAGGTTCGTCCCGTTCACGGCAAAGCGCCAGTTGCGCGTGTCGTAATGCACGCCCGCATCGAACAGCGTGTAGCTCGATACCGTCAGCGAGTTGTCCGCCGCACCGGCCGATGCACTCTGGTAACGCACGCCGCCGCCCAGGCCGAAGCCCGTGAGCGGCCCCGTGTGCCACGTCCAGTCGGCCCACAGCGACGCCATCTGGCGCGGCCGCGGAATGTCGACCGGCCAGTTGTTCAGCGATGCGTCGTTGGCCTTCACGTTCTTCACGTCCTGGTACACGTAGGACGCGATCAGCGACAGGTTCCGCGTGAGCTTGCCGGTCGCGTTCAGTTCGATCCCGCGTGAGCGCACTTCGCCGGTCTGGATCGACGTCGTGCCGGCCGGATCGAGATTCAGCGGCGTCGGCGTGAGCACGTTGGTCTGGTTGATCTGGTAGATCGCCGCGCTCAGCATCATGTTCTTGCCGGGCGGCTGCCAGCGCAGGCCAGCCTCGATCTGCTTGCCGCGCGTGGGCTGCGGCAGGCCGCCGCCGTACAGGTTCACGCCGATCACCGGGTTGAACGACGTCGCGTAGCTGATGTACGGCGACAGCCCGTAGTCGCCCTGGTACGTGAGGCCCACGCGGCCGGTGAACGCCGTGATGTCGGCCTTCGACTGCGTGCCGCCCTCGCGGTCGTCCAGCCGCTGGTTGACCCAGTCCTCGCGGCCGCCGAGCGTCAGCGTCCAGCGGTTCCACTTGACCTGGTCCTGCACGTACAGCCCGAACGTGTTCATCGTCGTGTACGTGTTGGTACGGTACGTGGTGTTCGGCGGCGAGAACACGGACAGCGTGACCGGCGTGTAGACCGGGTTGTAGATGTTCAGCGTCGGCGCGGCGGCCAGCCATTCGCTGTCGGTCGCCGTCTGCCGGTTGTACTGGAAGCCGAGCAGCAGCGTGTGCTCGAGCGGCCCGGTGCCGAAGCGGCCCTGCAGGTTGTTGTCGATGTCGAAGCGGCTGTAGTTCGTCTGGAACACGCCGGCCCAGCGGTTGATGTCGGTCAGGCTGCCGTCCGCCAAGCCCGCGCCGAACACCGAACCGTTGTCGAGCGACAGGTGCATCCAGCGCACGTTCTGCCGGAACGTCCACATCGAGTTCAGGTTGCGCTCGAACTGATAGCCGAGCGACCACTGCTTCTTGCGGTAGTAGTTGAAATTCGGGTCGCCGCCGTAGACGTCCTTGTCGAGCTGCCCGTTCGGGTTCGGCAGCACCGTGCCTTGCGCCGGCAGGAAGTTCGACGAGATGTCGCCCCAGTCCTGCAGGTACGTGGCCGACAGCGTCAGCGACGTATCGGCGTCGGGGCGCCAGCGGAACGACGGCGCGAGCGCGACGCGCTGGTCGTTGTTCGGGCCCGTCAGCGCGTTGCCGTCACGCGCGACGCCGACGAACCGGTACGCGTACTTGCCGTCCGCGTCGAGCTTGTCGCCGACGTCGATCATGAACTGCTTGCGCGCATAGTTGCCGAACTGCACGCCGGCTTCGCGCACGCGCTCGCCGTCGGCCGTCTTGGTCTGCACGTCGATGATCGCGCCGGGGTCGCCCGCGCCGTACAGCACCGACGTCGGCCCGCGCAGCACGGTGATGCTGTCGATCATGTACGGATCGACGCGCCAGCTCGACAGGTTCAGCGTGTTCGGCACCTGCAGGCCGTTCACGTAGGCCGTCGGCGTGAAGCCGCGCAGCGCCGCGTACCAGTCGGAACGGTTGTCCGAGCCGTACGACGAGAAGCCCGGCACGTAGCGCAGCGCCGCGTTCACGTCGGTCGCGCCGGTCATCTCGATCTGCTGCGCGGTGACGACGTTGATCGTCTGCGGAATTTCATTGATCGACGTATCGGTCTTGGTGCCGGTCCTGCTGCGCTTCGCGACGAGACCGACCGTGCCGTCGCCTTCCGAGCCCGCGTTGACGTTGATCGCCGGCAGCGTGCCGGTCGCCGGGCCGTTCGGCGCGTTGGTCGACGAACCGGTCGACGAACCGTTCTGCGCGCTGGCCCCCGCACTCGCCGCCGCACCGTTGCGCGCACTGTCGGCCGACGTCGCGGCGCCTGCGTTCACGGCCGGTGCCGTCTGCGCGAATGCGTGCCCTGCCGCCATCCCGAACGTCACGCTCGCCGCGGCCGCGATCGCACGCAAACGCGTGCCTGTTGCCCACTCCATCTTTCTCTGCTCCACTTTTTTGATGCGGTCTCCGACCGCGCCTTTGTCAAAGAGCGAAAGCCATGCGGCCCGCGCTCGCCCCGTTTTGATGTCGTTGTTCATGCAGTGCCCGGGCCGCGCCATCATCATGGGCGGGCGCGATCCCGTCCTCGAGCGACGCGCAGATCTCGTCCGCGCGGCGTGCCAGCACCGACAGCAGCGTGTCGGACAGGCCGTGGCTGTCTTCGCAGCAGCCTTGCAGGTAGATGCGCGGCGCGAAGTGCTCGGGCGTCGCGAGCAGGTAGTCGCGCGTGACGTCGCCGCGCGTGAGCGCGTCGCCGAGGTGCGGCGCGAGCCCTTCGAGCAGCGCCGAATGCGTGTCGCGGCGATAGCCGGTCGCGAGCACGAGCGCGTCGAAGCGTTCGACGCGCGTCGCGCCGTTCATCCGGTCGCGCAGCGTCAGCTCGATGCGGCCGTCGGCGGTGCGCACCGCGGCTTCGATCGCGCTGTTCGCGAGCAGCGCATGGCGCGGCGTGCCGTCGATGCGCTGCAGGTACAGCATTTCGTAGATCTGCTCGATCAGCGGCCGGTCGACCACCGCGTAGTTGGTGTCGCGGTAGCGCTCGAGCAGCGCGCGGCGTGCATCGTGCGGCTGCGCGTAGACGACGTCGGTGAACTCGGGGCTGAAGATCTCGTTGACGAACGGACTGTCGTCGGCCGGCTTCAACGCGCCCGCGCGCATCACGAGGTTCGCGTCGACATGCGGGAAGCGGCGCGCGAGGTCGATGAACACCTCGGCCGCGCTCTGCCCCGCGCCGATCACCGCGACGCGGCGGCGTTCGCCGTCCGGCGCGGCGACCAGCCGGTCGATGTCGGTCAGGTACGACGACGAATGGATCACACGATCGCGGCCGAGCGCGGCGAACGCATCCGGCACCGCCGGCGTGCCGCCGACGCCGACCGACAGCGCACGCGTCACGCGCTGGCGCTCGCGGCCGGTCGCGTCGCGCGACAGCACGCGCAGCGCGTCGATCCGCGCGCCGTCGCCGCGCACGGGCTCGATCGCCATGACGGTCTCGCTGTAATGGACGTGCTCGTCGAACGCGTCGGCGACCCAGCTCAGGTAGTCGTGGAATTCGACGCGGGTCGGATAGAAGTTCTTCAGATTGACGAATTCGTTCAGCCGGCCGCGTTCGAACAGATAGTTGATGAACGTGTAGCGGCTCTTCGGATCGCGCATCGTGACGAGATCCTTCAGAAACGAGATCTGCATCCGGCAGTCGTCGAGCAGCATGCCGCGGTGCCAGCCGAATTCCGGCTGTCGTTCGATGAAGCAATGGGCGAGCGGGCGCGCCGCACGCCGCTCCTCCAGACGGATGGCCAGCGCCAGATTCGACGGCCCGAAGCCGACGCCGATCAGGTCGAATACGGTTTCTCTCTGCATGTCTCTCAGCTCCCTTGTCGGTGAAACCGGCCCGTCAGACGTGACGGCCGGAAAAGAAGGTCTCGCGCAGCGTGCGCATCCACAGCGGCTGTGCGTCGGCGAGCGCCAGACGGCGCTGCCGCGCGAAGCCATGCCGCGCGAGGGTGTCGACGACCCGCGCGCGGCCGGCCGGGACCGCGCAGCCGACCGCTTCGGTGCGCGGGTCGTCGAGAAACAGGTAATGCACGACGGACGGCAGCCAGCCGGCCACGCAATGCGGGCCGCGCCAGCGCGACTCGCCGACCAGCATCCGCAGCCCGCGGTCGTAGTCGCGCGCGCCGACGTGCGGCGCGAGCGGGTCTTCCTTCAGCCAGAACGCCTCGATATACGCGAACGGTTCGCCGTCGAAGCAGCCGACGAGCGGCGTGACGTGCGGATCGGCGTCGGGCGCCGTGCCGTGGGCGCCGGGCTGCGCGCCCGGCCAGCCGTCGCGCACGCGCGGCTCGTCGAACCAGTGCGCGACGCGTGCGGCGTCCTCGCCTGGTTGCCAGCCGCGCAACGTGAAGCGCATGCCGAGCGCCGGCAGGTCGCGCGCATACACGTCGCCGCGCGGCGCGGGCGGCCGGCGCGGATGACGCCGGCCGTCGGTCAGCATCGGCAGCGTCGCGCATGGCAGCGGCGTGCCGACGCGCCACAGATCGGCCTGCTGCGCCCAGCCTTCGCGCATGCACAGGCCGCCGTCGGCGAGCACGCCGCTCGCGCGCAGCGCATCGCGCGCGACCGCCGGCCACGCGGCCGGGTCGAGCCGGATCGCCGCGCGGCGCACGTCGTCGGAAAACGCGGCGGCGAGCGCGGCCAGCAGCGCACGGCGCTGGTCGGCCGGCGCCGCGCGATGGTTGTACGCGACGAGGCGCAGCGTGCCGTCGTCCGCGAGTTGCGCGCGCAGCAACTGCGCGCCGATGCCGTCGCCCTGCGCGACGCGGATCTCCGCGTCGTCACGCACGGCGAACAGGCCGTCCGCGAACGCGAGACGACAGGTGTCGGGCATCGTGAATCCGTCCGGACGCACTTCAGCCAGCATCACGCACCTCCTGCTCCGTTTCGGCGGAGGCCTCGACACGCGCACCGAGCGCCGCGAGCGTCGGCGACGCGAACACGTCGGCTACCGTCAGCGCATGACCGGCGCGGCCGGCCGCGTCGACGAAGCGCACGACGTCGAACGACGTCGCGCCGGCCTCGAACAGGTCGGCGTCGGGTCCGGGCGCGGCCGTCGCGAACGTGTCCGACCACAGCGCGGCGAGCGCGGCTGCCGCGTTCGACGCGACGTCGCTCGACGCCGTGACGCGCGGCGCGGCCGCGGTCGCCTGCGCGGCGAACAGCGCATCGGGCACCCCGAGCGCCGCTTCCGGCGCACCGGCAAAACGCGCGACTTCGTCGTGATAGAGGTCGACGAGCGCGTCAACGAAGCGGCCGTCGAGCAGTTCGTCCGCATACGAGAACGCGGCGCTCACGCGCCCGTCCGGATGCTCGACGACGTCCAGCTCCAGCGTGAACACCACGCGATGGCGCACGTCGTCGAATTCCGCGAGCGACAGGCCGCCCCAGTCGCGCGCGGCGGCGCCGGTCGGGCGCAGGTAGTTGAACATCACCTGGAACAGCGGATTGGCGTGCACGGCACGCGGCGCGCGCAGCGCCGCGACGACGTCGGCGAACGGCGCGTCGGCATGCGCATACGCGGCGAGCGCCGTATCGCGCACCTGCGCGAGCACGTCCGTGCGGCTGGCCGCCACATCGAGCCGCGTGCGCACGACCACGGAATTGATGAACAGACCGAGCGCATCGCGCGCCGCGTCGCCCGTCAGCTCACGCGTCGACGCGAGTACGCCGACCGGCTGGTCGGCCGCGCCGGTCACGCGGAACAGCGCGGTGTTGAGCGCCGCGTGCAGCAGCATCGGCAACGTCGCGTGCGCGGCCGACGCGGCGTCGCGAGCGGCACGGATCAGCGCCGCGTCGAACGCGAACGCGATGCGCGCCGCACGCCATTGCGGGACGGCCGGCGCGTTTGCGCGCTGGGGCAGCACGGACGACGGCAGGTCGGCCAGCGCGTCGCGCCAGTACGCGACGCGGGCGGGATGGCACGGCGCGGGCAGCACGAGCGACGTGTTTTCCGTCGTTGACGCTGCCGGTGCCTGTGCCGCCGCTGCCGAAGCGTCGCCCCGCACGAGCGCGACATATCCCGCACGCACCGCGTCGAGCCACAGCTCGATCGATTCGCCATCCGACACGATGTGATGGATCGTCACCGACAGCACGTGATCGTCCGCGCCGAGCCGCAGCACGCGTGCGCGCCACAATGGCGCGTCGGCCGCGAGATCGAACGGCGCGAGCGCATCGGCGTCGGTCAGCGCCGCCGCGCGGGCGAGCACGTCGGGCTGCGCGGACAGGTCGACGAGCGGCAGCGCGACGGGCGCCGCGGCGTCGATGCGCTGGCCCGGCAGCATGCCGTCGCGCGCGACGAGCCGTGCGCGCAGCGCCGGATGCGCGGCCGCCGCCGCCGAAAACGCCGCGCGCAGCGCAGCGACGTCGAGCGGACCGCGCACGCGCAGCGCGACCGGAATGTTGTACGCGGCGCTGTCCGGCTGCGCGCGCCACAGGAACCACAGGCCGAGTTGCGCGGGCGACAGCGGCCACACGCCATGCGCATCGGGTTTGACCACCGCGACGCCCGGCGCCGCGGCGCCGGCGTGCGCGGCGCGCGGCGCGTCGGCCACCTGGCGCGCGTATTGCGTGAGCACCGGCGCTTCGAACAGCGCCCGCACCGGCACGTCGCGGCCGAGCCGCTCGGCGACGCGCGTCGCGACGCGCACCGCCGCCAGCGAATGGCCGCCGAGTTCGAAGAAGTGATCGCCGCGGCCGACGCGTTCGACGTTCAGCACGTCGCGCCAGATCGCCGCGAGCGCGGTCTCGTCGCCGTCGTGCGGCGCTTCGTAGGTGCGTTCGACGCGCACCGGGGCCGGCAGCCGCGCACGGTCGACCTTGCTGTTCGCGTTGCGCGGCAGCGCGTCGAGCACGATCAGCTGCGCGGGCACCATGTAGTCGGGCAGCGTGCGGCGCAAGTGCGCATCGAGGGTCGCGGCCTCGACCGGCTGGGCGGCGGCCTGCGCATCGGCGCTCAGTTCGACGTACGCGACGAGCTGCGCGTGCGCGCCCTGCCCGTGCACGACCGCGCATGCTTCGCGCACCGCGTCGTGCGCGGCCAGCTGGGCCTCGATCTCGCCGAGTTCGATGCGCAGCCCGCGCAGCTTCACCTGGTGATCGACGCGGCCGATGAAGTCGAACACGCCGTCCGCGCGGCGTCGCACGAGATCGCCCGTGCGGTACAGGCGCGCACCCGGCGCGCCGTACGGATCCGGCACGAAACGCTCGGCCGTCAGCGCGGGACGATCGAGGTAGCCGCGTGCGACGCCGATCCCCTCGCCGCCCAGGTAGAGTTCGCCGATCACGCCGACCGGCAGCGGATGCAGCCGCTCGTCGAGCACGTGCGCGGTGCGCGCGCCGACCAGCGTGCCGATCGGCAGATACGCAGCGTCACCCAGCTTCGCGAGATCGTCGCCGGGACGGAACATCCACAGCGTCGGCGTGATCACGGTTTCGGTCGGGCCGTAGCCGTTGACCACGCGCACGTTCGGCATCGCGCGGCGCAGCATCGCGAACGCTTCGCGTGACGTCGCTTCGCCGCCGACGGTCAGCGAGCGCAGCGTCGGCGGCGCCCCGTGCGCGAGCGCCCATTCGGCGAGCTGAGCCGCGCAGCCGGGCGGCACGTAGGTCATCGTCACGCCGTCGCGGACCATCATCGCGCAGGTCTGCGCGGGCGGCCACAGCACGTCGGCCGTCACCGACACGGCGGCACCCGACAGGTATTGAGAAAACCAGCCTTCGTGCGCGCCGTCGAAGTTGACCGACTGGAACAGCAGGAACACGTCGTTCTCACCCGCGCCGTAGCGCTCGGCAATCGCTACGCAATGCCGTGCGAACGCCGCGTGATCGACGATCACGCCCTTCGGCTTGCCGGTCGAGCCCGACGTGTAGATCGCATACGCCGCATGGCCGGGCAGCACGTCCGGCAGCGCGACGTCAGCGGCCTCGTCGAGCGCGTCGACTTCGTCCGCGCGCCAGATGCGCAGTGCCGGCAACTCGGGCAGCGAGGCGACGCTCGCGCCGTCGGTCAGCACGTGCGCGATGCCCGCATCGCCGACGATCTGGGCGAGCCGTTCGCGCGGATGAGCCGGATCGAGCGGCACGAACGCGGCGCCCGACTTCAGCACCGCGATCAGCGCGACCAGCAGGTCGACCGAACGCTGCAGCGCGACGCCGACGCGCATCTCGGGCCGCACGCCGGCCGCGACGAGATTGCGCGCGATGCGTGCCGCGCGCACGTCGACCTCGCCGCGCGTCAGCGCGCGATCGATGTCGGCGACGCCGCGTGCGTCGGGCCGTGCCTTCGCATGCGCGGCGATGCGCGCGTGCACCGGCACGAACGGCTCGGCTTCGGCCGCGCCTGCCGGTGCATTCCACGCGAAGAGTTGCGCGCGTTCATCGGCCGGCAGCCAGTCGAGATCGCCGATCGGCAACTCGGGGCGAGCGAGCGCGTCGCCGAGCAGCGTGACGAAGCGTGCGGCGAGCCGCTCGATCGCGTCCGCATCGAACAGGTCGAGCGCGTAGATGAACGCAGCGTCGAACGTGCCATCGGGCGTCGCCTCGACGGCAAGCGTCAGGTCGAATTTCGCGGACGGCGTGCCGGACGGCAGCAATGCGGCCGACGCCGCGCCGAGCGCCGGCAGCGCGCGGCGCTCGCCGTATGCGGCCATCACCTGGAACAGCGGATGGTGGCTGGCGCTGCGCGGCACGCCAAGCGCGTCGACCACCTGCTCGAACGGCACATCCTGGTGCATCTGCGCATCGACGAGCGCGCGCTGCGTGCGCGCGACCAGCGACGAGAAATCACCGTGTGCCGGCACGTCGACGTCGATCGCGAGCGTGTTGACGAAGAAGCCGATCAGGCCGGCCGTTTCCGCGCGCTCGCGGTTCGCGGCCGGTACGCCGATGCAAATCCGCGCATCGCCGGTCGCACGCGCGAGCAGCGCGTCGAGCGCCGCGAGCAGCACCGCGAACGGCGTCGCACCCGATGCGGCCGCGAAGGCACGCAGCCGTGCACCGATACGGGCGTCGAGCGAAAACACATGGCGTGCGCCGCGCGCGCTGCGGCGCGCGGGCCGCGCGGCCGCACCGGGCAGCGTGAGCACGCCGCGCTGCGGATCGAGCCGTTCGCGCCAGAACGCCAGTTGGCGATCGCGCTCGCCGGCATCGAGCCAGCGGCGCTGCCACAACGCATAGTCCGCGTACTGGATCGGCAGCGGCGCGAGCGGCACCGGCTGGCCCGACGCATACGCGCGATAGAACGCCGCGAGCTCGTCCAGCATCACGCCCGACGACCAGCCATCCGACACGATGTGATGCACGGTCAGCGCGAGCCAGTGATGCGTCGCGTCGAAGCGGATCAGGTGTGCGCGCACGAGCGGCGCCGCGCCGAGATCGAACGCCGCGGCTTCGTCGGCCGCGGCGACGCTTTCGGCGCGCGCGACGCGCTGCGCATCGGGCAGCGCGTCGAGATCGGTCTCGCGCCACGGGCAGCGCAGCGGCGGATGAATCGTCTGCGCGACGCCGTCCTCCGCTTCGTCGAGGGTCGTACGCAGCGCTTCATGGCGCGCGATCAGCGCATCGCACGCGAGCCGCAGCGCGTGCGCGTCGAGCGGGCCCGTCAGCGCGAGCCGCTCGGTGATGTGATATGCGTCCGGCGCGTCGATCAGCCGGGCGTGCAGCCACAGCCGCGTCTGCGCGAACGACGCCGGCACGCGATCGCCGCGCGGCGTGCGCGGCGGGATCGGCAGCACGCGGAAATCGATGCCGGCCGCGCCGAGCTTGTCGATGAACACCGCGCGCTGCGCGTCGGGCAGTTGCGCGAAACGCGTCGCGAGCGCGAGCCAGTCGGGTTGAACCTTCGTCATCCGTCGTCCTTATTGGGTTTCCAGTTCGCCGAGCAGCGCATCGATCGCGCTCGCCGCGTCGGTCTCGCCCCGTGCCGCGCAGGCTGCGTCGATCGCATCCGCGCAGCGTGCGAGCGTGCGGGTGTCGAAGAGCGTGCGCAGCGGCAGCGCGAGACCCCAGTGCAGGTTCGCCTGCGCATGGGCCTGCGTCGCGAGCAGCGAGTGGCCGCCGAGCAGGAAGAAATCGTCGTCGCGGCCGATCGCGTCCACATGCAGCACGCGCTGCCAGATCGCGGCGAGCGCGCGCTCCGTGTCGGTCGCGAGTTCGACGGCCGCGGCCGACTCGCGCACCGGCGCCGGCAACGCATGGCGGTCGCACTTGCCGTTCGGCGTGACCGGCAGCGCGTCGAGCTCGATCAGCTGCGACGGCACCATGTACGCCGGCAACTGCGCGCGCAGCGAATCCAGCAGTGCCGCCCGGTCGAGCGACGCCGCGTCGCCGCGTGCGACATAGCCGATCAGTTGCTCGTCGCGCACGATCACGACCGCGTCGTGCACGCCCGGCGCCATGCGCAGCAGCGCCTCGATTTCACCGGGCTCGATCCGCTGGCCGCGCAGCTTCACCTGCGTGTCGACGCGGCCGAGATAGTCGAGTGCGCCATCGGCGCGGCGCCGTGCGAGGTCACCGGTGCGATACATGCGCGCGCCCGGCACGAACGGATCGGGCACGAAGCGCTCGGCGGTCAGCCCGGGGCGGCCGAGATAGCCGCGCGCGAGGCCCGCGCCCGCCAGATACAGTTCGCCGGTCGCGCCGGCCGGCACCGGCTGCCATGCCGCGTCGAGCACGTGCAACTGCAGGTTCGCGATCGGATGGCCGATCGGCACCGCGACGGCGCTCGCGTCGTCAGGGCCGCAGGTCCAGTGCGACACGTCGATCGCGGCTTCCGTCGGCCCGTACAGGTTCACGAGCGTCGCGTTCGGCAAGAGCCGTGCGACCTTCGCGACGAGTTCGGGCGCGAGCGCTTCGCCGCTCGCGACGATCAGGCGCACGCTGTCGCATTGCGCGGCGGCCGAGAAATCGTCCAGATACGCGGCGAACGCGGCCAGCATCGACGGCACGAAGTGCAGCACCGTCACGCCGTGCGCATGGATCGCGGCCGCGAGGCGGGCCGGATCGCGGTGGTCGCCGGGCGCGGCGATCGCGAGCTTCGCGCCGATCGCGAGCGGCCACACGAATTCCCATACCGACACGTCGAAGCCGAACGGCGTCTTGTGCAGCACGACATCGTCGCGCGTGAGCCGGTACGCGTGCTGCATCCACGCGATCCGGTTCGCGAGCGCGCCGTGCGAGTTGCCGGCGCCCTTCGGCTTGCCGGTCGAGCCGGACGTATAGATCAGGTACGCGAGCCGGGCGTCGTCGATGTCGGTCGCGACGTCGGCGGCGGCTTCGTTCGCTTCGCCTGCTTCGTTCGCTTCGTCGGCGAGCAGATCGGCCACCGTCAGCAGCTGCGTCGTCGCGTCGTCGCCGAGCGCGGCCTCCACCTGCTCGCGCAGATGAGCCTGCGTGATCGCGACCGCCGGCCGCGCATCGCGCAACAAGTACGCGATGCGCTCGGCCGGATAGTCGGGATCGACCGGCAGGTACGCCGCGCCGGCCTTCAACACGCCGACGAGCGCCGTCACCATGTCGAACGAGCGCTCGACGCACAACGCCACGGGCGTATCGGGCCGCACGCCGCGCCGGCGCAATGCGGCGGCGACGCGCGTCGTGTTCAGGTCGAGTTCGCGATAGGTCGCGCGTTGCACGGCGCCGTCGGCATCGGCATATTCGAGCGCGATCGCATCGGGCGTGGCCTGTGCGGCGGCCGCGAATTGCAGATGCAGCGGCTGCCGTTGCGCGTGCGGCCACGTCCGCGCGGTGTCCTGCGCGCGCGCCAGTGCGGCGCGCGCCGCGTCGTCGGCGATCGACAGCGTGCCGAGCAGCGCATCCGGCGTGCGGGACAACGCGTCGAGCGCGCATGCGAACGCGCGGTGCCAGGTCTCGACCTGGTGCGCATCGACGCGCGCGGTGTCGTAGCCGTAGTCGATCGTCAGCTCGGCACCGCTCTCGATCACGAGCGTCAGCGCGAAATCGGTCGCTTCGATGCTGCGCACGTCGCTCAGCGCGAGCGCACGCGGATCGGCGTCGCGCACCGTCTCGTCGACCGGATAGTTCTCGAATACGACCAGCGTGTCGAACAGGGCGCCGCCGGCGCCGCGCGCCCAGCGCTGGATATCGGCAAGCGGCGTGTGCGCATGCTCGGCGGCGGCCGCGTTCTCGCGTTGCAGCGCCTGCAGCCAGTCGGCCGCGCGCTGCTGCGGCGCCGGCGCCGTGATCACCGGCAGCGTGTTGATGAAGAGGCCGAGCACCGTGTCGACGTCCGCGAGCGCATCGGGACGGCCCGCGACGGTCGCGCCGAACGCGACGGCCGGCTGGTGCGTCATGCGCTGCAGCGCGAGCGCCCACGCGCCCTGCACCAGCGTGTTGACGGTCAGCTTCAGCGCACGCGCCGTTTGTGCGATGAGCGTCATCGCATCCGCGTCGATCGTCGCGCGCCACGTGACCATCTCGGCGTCGGCGCGATCGGCCACGCGTTCGGCGATCAGCGTCGGCGCGTCGAGCCGCGCGAGCCGGTCGGTCCAGAAGCGTTCGTCCGCGGCGCGATCGCGGGTGCCGAGCCACGCGATGAAGTCGCGATAGCGCAGCGCCGGGCGGCTCGCGAACGGCGACACCGCATCGGGGTCGCGATAGTCGCGCAGCACGTCCGCGAGCAGCCGCGCGGTGCTCCAGCCGTCGAGCAGCACGTGGTGACGCGTCCAGACGACGCGCCACGCGTCGTCCGTCACGCGGATCAGCGTGAGCCGCATCAGCGGCGGCTCGCGCCAGTCGAAACCGCGGGCGCGGTCAGCCGCGAGCCACGCGTCGAAATCGGCGTCGAGCGTGTCGCCGCGCGTGCGCCAGTCGAGCTGCTCGACCGGCATTTGCGCATGGCGATGCACGCATTGCAGCGGCGCGGCCTCGTCGGCCATCACGCTGGTGCGGAGGATGTCGTGGCGCGCGACGGAGGCACCGAACGCGGCCGCGAGCCGGTCGGCGTCGAGCGCCGTCGCGGTCGCGACGAGCTGGTTCACGTAGCTGGCGTGACCGGGCGCGAACAGCGCATGGAACAGGATCCCCTGCTGCATCGGCGACAGCGGATACACGTCGTCGATCGTGCGCCAGTCGAGCGGCGCGCGTTCGATCGCGGCCTGCGTGAGGCCGGCGGCCTGCGCAAGCGGGAAATCGCCCGGCGTCGCGCCGCCGCCGCGATGCGCGACCCGCGACGCGCAGGCATCGGCGAGTTCGCGCAGTGCGGCGGCAAAGCGCGCCGTGAATGCGTCGATCGTCGCGCGCTCGAACTGCGGCGCGCCGTAGACCCAGTGAACCTTCAGCGTGCGTGCGCCGTCGCGATCGGTATCGAGGTACGCATGGATCGCGAGCGTGTTGCCGAGCGGGCCTTGGCGGTCGCGCTCGATGCCGGTGCCGCCGAAGCGCGGCACGAGCGTCGCGTCGCGCGGCGCGTCGAACTGGCCGAGATAGTTGAACGTGACGCGCGGACGCGGCACGGCGGCCAGCGCCGCACGCGTCGCCGCATCGCCGTAGTGCGCGAGCACGCCGAAGCCGAGCCCCTTGTGCGGCACCGCGCGCAACGCATCCTTGACCGCGCACAGCGTGTCGCGCGCGGTGGCTTCGACCGGCAGCGTCACCGGATAGTGGCTCGTCAGCCAGCCGATCGTGCGGCTCGCGTCCGCATCGTCGAACAGCGCCTCGCGGCCATGTCCTTCGAGTTCGACGCGGCACGACGCGGCGCCGCCGGCACCGGCCAGCGCCAGGGCGAGCGCCGCGCCCAGCAGTTCGATCGTCTGCGTGCGATACGCGGCGTGGGCGTCGGTCAGCGCGGCGCGGGTCAATGCCGCGTCGATCGTCTGCACGACCACGGCCGCATCGGCGTTCGTCGCCGGTGCGTCGGGATGATCGGGCACGAGGTCGTCGCCGTGGGCCATGCCGGCCCAGTATGCGGTTTCAGCAGCGAACGGCGATGCGGGCTGCGTCGCGGCACGCGCCAGGCGGGCGGCCCATGCATCCGCGCGCAGGCCCGGCAGCGACAGGCGAGCCGGCACGCCCTCGCATGCGGCGCGATACGCGGCGTCCAGGTCGTCGAGCAGGATGCGCCACGACACGCCGTCGACGATCGCATGGTGGATCGCCAGATACAGTTGCGTCGAACCGTCCGGCAGCCGCGCCGCACAGGCGCAGGCGAGCGGCCCGCGGCCAAGGTCGAGGCGGCACTGCAACGCGTCGAAGCGCGCCAGTGCGTCGGCTTCGTCGCGGGCGGCGACTTCGACGAACGGCAGCGCGTCGTACGGCTTCGCCGCATCGCTCGCGTGCCACTTGCCGTCCACGCCGCGCGCGAAGCGCTGACGGAATGCGTCGTGATGGGTCAGCAACGCATCGAACGCACGCGCGAAGGCATCGGCGTCGAACGGGCCGCGCACGTCGAACGCGACCGACTGGTTCCAGTGGCCTGGATGCGGCACGTCGAGCGCGAAGAAGCGCTGCTGCGCGGGCGTCAGGATCGCCGCGGCAGCGGGTGCGGACTGCGCCGGCGCCGGCGTGGTCGTCATTGCAGCAGCGGCGTCCCCGGTCTTCGCGATGCGTGCGAGTTCGGCGACCGTCGGGCCATCGAACAGCTGCTTCGGCGTGAAGCGCACGCCGCGCTTGCGGGCGCGCGCGATCACCTGCAGCACGAGGATCGAGTCGCCGCCGAGTTCGAAGAAGTTGTCGTCGCGACCGACGTGCGGCGCCTTCAGCACCGCTTGCCAGACTTCGGCGAGCGCCGTCTCGACCGGGCCCCGCGGCGCGTCGCCGGAAGCCGTCGCCACCGGCGCGGCCGCCCGTTCGCGCAGCGCCGCGCGATCGATCTTGCCGTTCGCGGTCACCGGCAGGCCGGCGAGCGCGACGAATTGCGCGGGCACCATGTAGTCGGGCAGCGTCGCGCCGAGCGCCGCGCGCACGGCGGCCTCGTCGAATGCCGCGCCGTCGCGCATCACGACGAACGTCGCGAGCCGCAGGCGGCCGTCGTGCTCGATCGCGAGCGTCTCGGCCTGCGCGATCGGGCCGGCCGCGCGCACCGCCGCGCTCACCTCGCCCGGCTCGACGCGATAGCCCCGAATCTTCACTTGATCGTCGATGCGGCCGAGGAACGCGAGACGGCCGTCCGTGCGCAGACGCACGCGGTCGCCGGTGCGATACAGGCGCGCACCGGGCGTGAACGGATCGGGCACGAAGCGCTCGGCGGTCTGCGCCGGCCGGTTCAGGTAGCCGCGCGCCACGCCCGGCCCGCCCAGATACAGCTCGCCCGTCGCACCGGCCGGCACGCACGCGCCGAACGCGTCCAGCACCAGCGCGCGCGCATTCGGCAGCGGCAGGCCGAGCGGCACGCCGCTCGCCGGATCGCGCGTATCGGCCGCGATCGACGCGGTGTCGCATGCAATCGCGCCGACGGTCGCTTCGGTCGGCCCGTAATGGTTGATCACGCGGCAGGCCGGCGCGAGCGCGGCCAGGCGCGCAACGAGCGCCCACGTCAGCGTTTCGCCGCCGGTCACGAGCGCGTGGCGCGGCAGCACGTCGGCCGGCACGCGCGCGTCGAGCAGCGCCTGCAGATGGCTCGGCACGATCTTCAGCACGCCGACGTCGCGGCGACGCATTTCCTGCGCGAACAGGTCCGGATCGAACGCGCACGCGGCCGGCAGCAGATGCAGCGTGCGGCCCGCGCACAGTGCGCCGAACAGCGTCGTGTGGCCGAGGTCCGCGGCGACGGTCGACACCATCGCGAACGATGCGTCCGGCGCGAACGCGAGTTCATCGAGCATCCCCTGCACGTAATCGGCCAGTGCGCCGTGCGACACGACGACGCCCTTCGGCGTGCCGGTCGAGCCCGACGTATAGATCAGATAGGCGCCCTGTTCCGGATGCGGTGCGACGCGCACGCCGGCCGCATGGGCGAGCGTCGCGTCCTGCGCGAGCGTGTCGACCTCGAGCGGCTGGGCGTCGATGCCGGCCGGCCACGCGGCCACATCCGCGACGAGCGCCCGGCGTGCGCCGCAATCGGCGGCCGCGGCCGCCAGGCGCGCGGCCGGCTGCGCCGGGTCGAGCAGCACGGCCAGCGCGCCGGCCTTCAGCGCGCCGAGCAGGCCGACGACGAAGCGGGCCGAACGCTCGATGCAGACGATGACGGGCGCTTCGGCCGTCACGCCCTGCAGCTTCAGTGCGTGCGCGATGCGGTTCGACGCGTCGTCGAGTTCGGCGAACGTCAGTGACGCCGACGCATCGGCCAACGCGACGCGATGCGGATAGGCGGCCGCCTGCCGCGCGAATGCGGCGACGATGTCGGCGTGTTCGACGCTCAGCGCACGGCCGTCGCGCGGCTGGCGCGTCGCCGGCGACGCATCGCACGGCAGCGCGGCCGTCGCGCATTGCGGTTCATGTGCGGCGCACGCGAGCAGCGCCGCATAGCTGTCGAGCCATGCGCGCGCGGTATCGGCGTCGATGCAGTCGGTCGCGTAGGCGGCGACGAGTTCGATCCCATTCGCGTCGTCGGTGAAGTCCAGCGCGAAATCGAAGCGCGCGGCGAGATCGGGGCCCGGCGTCGCCACCGCGGTCGCGCCCGGCAGCACGCTGTCGTGCCGCGCATCGAACTGCTGCGCGAATTTCACGCGCAGCCATTCGTCGCCGCGCTTGACGGGCGGCTTCACCGCATCGACGACGCGCTCGAACGGCACGTCCTGGTGCGCGACCGCGTCGAGTGCCGCCGTGCGTGCCGCGTCGACCAGCGCGCGGAACGGCAGCGTCGGCGCCACGCGCACGCGCAGCGCGACCGTATTCAGGAACAGGCCGAGCAGCGCGCGCGTCTCCGGGCGCTGACGATGCGCGACCGGCACCGCGACGACCACGTCCGTCTCGCCGGTCAGGCGCGACAGCCATGCGTCGAGCGCGGCCAGCAGCACCGTGAAGACCGTGGCCTGCGCGTCGCGCGCAAGACACCGCACGTCGGCCGCCGCCGCGTCGGGCAGGCGGACCGACACGCGTGCGCCCTGCAGCGTGCGCGTCGCGCCCGGCTGGCGGTCGACCGGCAGCGCGAGCGGGCCCGGCACGTCGCGCAATGCGCCGCGCCAGTAGTCGAGCTGACGCTCGCCTTCGCCGCCGGCGAGCATGTCGCGCTGCCAGTCCGCGTAGTCGGCGTACTGGATCGGCAGTTCGGGCAACGACGGCTCGCGGCCTTGTGCGTATGCGCGGTACGCGGCCGACAGCTCGTCGAATGCGCAGCGCGAGCTCCAGCCGTCGGTAATCGCGTGGTGCGCGGTCAGCAGCAGCCGGTGGCGCTCGTCGGCGAGCACGACGAGCGTCGCGCGCAGCAGCGGCCCGCGCGACAGATCGAACGGCGCGCCCGCGTCGCGCTCGGCAATGCGGGCGGCTTCCGCGTCGCGTGCCGCCGGCGGTTGCTCGCGCAGGTCGAGCGTCGTGATCGCCACCGGCAGGTGTGCATGGATGCGCTGCATCACGATGCCGTCGTCGTTGTCGACGAGCGTCGTGCGCCACGCGTCGTGCCGCTCGATCACGTGATCGAGCGCGCGCTGCAGTGCCGCGCGGTCGAGCGCGCCGTCAATTGTCCAGTGCGCGGCAATGTGATAGGCAGCGCTTGCGTCGCGCGTTTGCGCGAGTACCCAGAAGCGTTGCTGGGCGAGCGATGCCGCGCGATCGACGTGCGGCACATCCAGATCGGCCGGCACACGGCGCGCGGCGATCGCGGCCAGCGGTTCGCCCGTTTCGCGTTCCGCGCGATCGACGTGCGCGGCGAGTTCAGCCAGCGTCGGATCGGCGAACAGCGAGTCGAGCCGCAGGTTCACGCGCAACGCGGCGCGAATCGCGGCCTGCAGTTGCATCGCGGCGAGCGAATCGGCGCCCAGTGCGAAGAAGCGGTCGTCGCGCGACGGCGTCGCATCGAGGCCGAGCAGCGTCTGCCAGAAGCCGGCGATCTGCGCTTCGGTCGGCGTGCGCGGTGCGTCGCCCGCCTGTTGTTCGGTGTCGCGCGCGGCGGCAATACGCTCGCGCAGCGCGGCACGGTCGATCTTGCCGTTCAGCGTATACGGCAGCCCAGCGCAGCGCACGAACCGGTGCGGCTGCCACGCGGCGGGCAACTGCGCGCCCACGTGCGCCTTCAGCGCGGCATCGTCGGCGGCCGCGCGCAGCGCGACGCACGCGATCAGCCGCGTCGGCCCGTTGCCGGTTTCGGCGATCACGGCCGCGTCGGCCACCGCCGGATGCGTGCGCAGGCACGCGGCGATTTCCGCGGGCTCCACGCGCACGCCGCGCACCTGGACCTGGTCGTCGAGACGGCCGAGATAATCGAATGCCCCGTCGGCGCGCAGGCGCGCGAGGTCGCCGGTGCGGTACACGCGCGCACCGGGCTCGCCGTGCGCATCGGGAATGAAGCGTTCGGCCGTCAGCGCCGGGCGGCCGTGATAGCCGCGCGCGATGCACACGCCGCCGAGGAGCAACTCGCCGCCCTCGCCCGACTCGCCGGCCTCGTCGCCATCGATACGCGCGACACGCGGACCGATCACGCGGCCGATCGGCAGCGACGCATACGCATCGTTGGCGGCCAGCTCGGGCGTGTCGCCCGGCTCGACCGGCCACAGCATCGGCGAGATCACGGCCTCAGTCGGCCCGTAACCGTTGATCAGGCGCACCGACGGGAAGGTGCGGCGCACGAATTCGAATGCCTGCTGCGGCAGCGCTTCGCCGCCGAACGCGAGCACGCGCAGGGCCGGCGGCACGCCGTCGCGCGCGGCGTGCGCCGCGAATTCGCGCAGGTAGGCCGGCGGAAACGCGGCGACGCTCACCGATTCGCGCACCATCAGCGCATGGGCGGCATCCGGCGCGAACGGCTGCGGCGGCGCAATCGTCACGCTCGCGCCGACCGCGAGCGGCGCGAGCCAGCATTCGTGCGCGGCGTCGAAATTGACCGACGCGAAATGCAGCAGGCGGTCGCCGCCTTCGATCGGCAACGCGGCCGCGAGCGCGTCGCAATGCGCGGCGAGCGGCCCGTGCTCGACGACCACCGCCTTCGGCGTGCCGGTCGAGCCCGACGTATAGATCATGTAGGCGGCCGCGCGCGGATGCACCGGCACGTCTTCGTCGTCGGCGAACGCGGCGGCATCCGCGCCGTCACCGGCGGCCGACATCGCGTCGAACGCGTGTTCGAACGGTGCGCCGAGCGCCGCGCGGCCCGCTGCATCGACGATCCCGTGACGCAGCTGCGCATCGCGGACGATCCAGTCGAGGCGCGCGGCCGGATGACGCGGATCGAGCGGCACGAACACGCCGCCCGCCTTCAGCACGGCCAGCAGCGCGACGAACAGCTCGCACGAGCGTTCGACGCAGACGCCGACCCGCACTTCCGCGCCGACCCCGGCCGCGCGCAGTTGACGGGCCAGGTGCGACGCACGCGCGTCGAGCGCGCCGCGCGACAGGCGCAGGTCGTTCTGGAAAGGCGCGGCGAGCGCGGGCGCGTCGGGCGCACGGCGCGCCAGTTCGCGAATTCGGTGGTGCAACGCAGTCGGGAAACTCGTCATGTGCGTGAAGTCCTTCGGTCCGGCCGCTTCGGCCAAGTCTCGGGGCCGCAAGGGGCGGCTTCACTGGTGTGACGAACGGCGCGGCCGGTTTTTTACCGTTTTGCGTGCAAAGTCCGAACTGATGCATTTTTTGACGATACGGCTAAATATTTGCGCGGCCCGTTCGTCTATCAGGAAGGAAAGCCGCAACCGGGCCCGGCCCGCGCGCTGCTTTCGCGTCAGTCTTGCCGTTTCCGCCTGGTTTGCTTGCCCTTCATTTACCGACGTTGCCGATGACAGCCGCCCACGAGCCTTCTTCCCCGCCGTCCCTCGACGCCTCCCCCGGCCGCCCCGCGGCCCGCCTGATCCTCGCGCTGCTGCGCGAAAGCCGCGCGTCGCTCGCACTGGCGCTCGTCGCCTGCGTGCTCAACGGCGTCGCGAGCGTGCTGCTCGTCGCGACGCTGAACCGCGCGCTCGCGCAGCCCGGCGCGGCCGATGCGTCGCTCGCGTGGCGCTTCGCGCTGTGCGCGGTGATCGCGCTCGTCACGCGCATCGTGTCGGGCACGCTGTTCGCCCGGCTCTCACAGGACACGATGGCGCGGCTGCGCGTGCATCTCGCGCGGCGCGTCGGCGCGGCCGAGCTGCGCGACATCGAGCGGATCGGCGCGGCGCCCGTGCAGTCGGTGCTGACCGACGACGCGACCAACGTGTCGATGCTGTTCTTCGCGCTGCCGAACCTGGTGATGCACGGCTCGATCGTGTTCGGCTGCCTCGGCTATCTCGCGTGGCTGTCGTGGCCCGTGTGCCTGCTCGCGCTGACCGCGATCGTCGCGGGCTCGCTCGGCTATCACACCGGCGATCGCCGCGCGATCGCGTCGCTCGAAGCGGCCGGCCAGGCGCAGGACCGCCTGTTCGGCTATCTCGGCTCGCTGTTCTCCGGCGCGAAGGAGCTGAAGCTGCACGACGCGCGCGCGCGCCAGTTCGTCGACGGCCAGCTCGGCGCCGCGATCGGCGAGGTGCGCGACCACCGCCGCCGCGCGTTCAGCGCGTATGCGGTCGGCGTGGGCTGGATCATCTTCCTGTTCTACGTGTTCCTCGGCGCGGCCGCGTTCTGGCCGCAGCTGGGCGTGCATGCCGATGCCGGTACGGCGGCCGGCTACGTCGTCGTGTTCCTGTTCATGCTGGTGCCGCTCGACGGGCTGCTGAACAACCTGCCGACCGTCAACGCGGCACGCGTGTCGCTCGGGCGCATCGAAGGCGTGATGGCCGAGTTCGGCGCGCTGCGCACGGTGCCGCCCGCCAGCGACGCGCCCGATGTGCCGCCGGCCGGCGCCGTCACGCTGCGCGGCGTCACGCATGCGTACTTCCACGAGCGCGACGAGCGGATGTTCCGCATCGGGCCGATCAACCTGACGATTCGGCCGGGCGAGCTCGTGTTCATCGTCGGCGGCAACGGCAGCGGCAAGACGACGCTCGCCAAGGTGCTGACCGGACTCTACGAGCCGGAGGAAGGCACGATCGAGGTCGACGGCCGCACGATCGGCTGGCGCGAGCGCGCCGCGTACCGGCAGCGCTTCAGCGCGGTGTTCAACGACTTCCACCTGTTCGATGCGCTGCTCGGCATCGTCGATCCGGACGACCCGGCGCGCACGCAGGCCGATGCGCGCGCGAACGCGCTGGTCGCGAAGCTCGCGCTCGATCACAAGGTGAAGGTTGTCGACGGCGCGTTCTCGAACCGTGCGCTGTCGACCGGGCAGCGCAAGCGGCTCGCGCTCGTCGTCGCGTATCTGGAAGACCGCCCGTTCTACCTGTTCGACGAATGGGCGGCCGACCAGGATCCGTCGTTCAAGGCCGTGTTCTACGAGCAGCTGTTGCCGGAGCTGCGCGCACGCGGCAAGGCCGTGATCGTGATCACGCACGACGACCGCTATTTCGATCTCGCCGATCGCCTGCTGAAGCTCGACAACGGTCAGATCGTCAGCGACACGACGCCCGCGCGCTCACGCGCCCAAGCGGGTGTCGATGCGCTGAGCGCGTAAGCATGGTGTGAACACCGGCCGCCTGCGCGCAGCGATTGCGGCGCGCTGGCGGCGTCCGGTTGGAAGGATCGAAGATTCGGAAAATTCAGAAGGAAATGTTGTCCGGCGTGCCTGCATACGCGTGACGCCACGGGATGTTGCAGCCCGTTCGGGCGGCATGCGGACGGCAACGCGGTTTCCCGACCACACCACCCCGCCCGCTCACGATGCGCTGCTGCCGTTCAACGCACGACGGCCGGCAGCTTCAGCATCGTATCGGTCATCACGTCGGCCAGCTTGAGCGCCGACATCGGCCCGCCAAACCCCCAGATATTGCGCTCGATGAGCGCGATCCGATGGTCGCGCAGCGCGGGCACGAAACGCCACACCGGCGAATCGAGTTTCGACGACAGCGGCACGTCCATCCCCGTTGCGGTGACGAACAGCACCGCGAGATCGCGTTGCCGGAGCAAATCGGCGGACGTCACGTAGAGCGTGCCTTCCCGCGTCGGCTTCCGCGGCCACGGCTCGAGCCCGAGCGCGCGCGCCAGCCCCGCCGACGTGCTGTTGCCCGTATAGGCCCAGTAGCGGTCGGGCAGACCGAGATCCTGCAGCAGTGCGATGCGTTCACCGCTGCGCCCGGCCGCGCTGAGCCGCGCCGCATTGCGGGAGATTCCCGCGTCGAGTTGCGCGTCGACCGCTTTCGCGCGCGCGTCGCGCCCGGTGACGGCGCCGATCGTCCGGAAGATCTCCCGCATCCAGTCGAGCTGCGTGACGGGCACGCCGTCTTCCGACACGTTCGGGCTGAACTGGAACAGGATCGTCGGCGCGATCCGGTCGAGCGCGGCGAAGATCGGCGCATGCCGGAAGCCGACGCCGATGATGAGATCGGGCTTCACCGCGGCGATCGCCTCGAGCCCCGGCTCCTGGCGCGAGCCGATGTCGGTCACGTGCGCGAGCCGGTCGCTCCCGTAGCCGAGCCAGCCCGGATAGAACGCCGTATCGGCCATGCCGACCGGCACGAGGTCGAGCGCGATCACGCTTTCCGCGAACATGAAGTCGAGCGCGACCACCCGTTGCGGCCGCACGGGCATCGTCGCGCTCGCCTGCGATACGACGGGGTTGCCGGCAAGCGAGTGGCCCGGTGGCGAGGCCGTGCTGCCCGGCCCGCCGTGCGCGTCGTCAGCGAGCGCGACGGCCGGTGCAACCAGCGCGCCGCAGCACGCGGCGCCGAGCGCGGCCAGTGCGCCGAGCGCATGGCGGCGGCCGGCACGCGTCACCGGATCGCGTCCTGCCCGGTCAGCGCCGCGTCGTCCATCGTCAATAGCAGGGGGCAGCTTCCACACAGTTGCGTTTCTCCAGGAATTTCATAGCGCAGGCAGCACACGCGGCGCGCGCGAAATGGTGTCGGCAGCAGCGGCGAGCGCGGCACGGCATCGCGCACCGGCAGGCGCAGCGGATTCGACTCGCCGCGCACGCAGGACGCGCCGAACAGCCAGTCCGCATCCCGAACGGGATCCGCCGCGCACGGCAGCGACCGGTACGTGTCGAGCAGATAGTCGAGCAGGTTGCCCGCGTTGCTCCACAGCACGCGCGGCGTGACGCGGCCCATTGCCGCGAGCAGGTCGATCACCGCGCCGAGATGCGCGACGAGCCCCGCATAGCGCGGCGCGGGATCGCTGCACGGCGCGCCGAGCGCGTCCGGCGCGAAATACAACGCGGCCGGCATCCCGTCGTCGAGCGCGACGAACGTGCGTTCCGGCGCCATGTCGAGCGGCCGGCCGAGCGTCAGCGCGGCAACCACGCCGGCGGGCGCCGCGCGGCCGAAGTAGTACTTGCTCCATTGCGACATCAGCGCGCGCGCATGCTGCGCCGGATCGCCGCCGTAGTGGCGGACCATCGCGTCGAGCACCGCGTCGCGATGCTCGGGCAGCGCGCTCACGGGCACGACGATCCGGCCCGGCGCGTGCGTGTCGTCGGGCATCCCGAGCCATACGACGTCGAGATGCTCGGCGAACGGTTCCGGCGCGAACGCGGAGAAGCGCGTGGCGCATGCGCCGTCGAGCGCCGGTGTCATCGCCCCATGCGCCGAGCGCGGCGCCCCTCGACGATCAGCAGCCCGAGCAGGTACGGCGCGCCGATCAGCGCGGTCAGCACGCCGGCCGGCACTTCGCGCGGCGCGACGACCGTGCGGGCCGCCAGATCGGCCAGGCCGAGGATCAGCGCACCGCAGGCGGCCGCGAGCCACAGCCGCGTGCGATGCCGGCGTGCGCCGAGCATCGTCGCGACGTGCGGCGCCATCAGCCCGATGAAGCCGACCGGCCCAACGGCCGCGACGGCCGCGCAAGCCGCCAGCGTCGCGATCGTCAGCGCGAGCGGCCGCAACGCGGCGACCGGCAGGCCGAGCGCGGCCGCCTGGTCGTCGCCGAGCGCGAACATGTCGAGCGGCCGCGCGAGCCAGGCGAATACGGGGACCGCGAGCACGCACCACGGCAGCAGCATCGACACCTCGCCCCAGCTGCGGCCGTAGGTACCGCCGACGAGCCAGACGACGAAGCGCGCGGGCTGCACGCTTTCCTGCGTGATCAGCCATTGCGCGAGCGTGGTCCACAGCGCGCCGATCGCGATGCCGGTCAGCGCGACCGCGAGCGGTGCGTAACGATGTCGATGATTCAGCACGAGCGTGATCGCGAGCGACAGCGCACCGCCGGTCAATGCGGCTACTGCGAGCGTCACGTGGCCCATCAGCGGCCACGTCGACAACGCGAACAACGTGACGAGCCCCGCGCCCTGCGTGACGCCGAGCACTTCGGGGCCGGCGAGCGGGTTGCGCACGACGCTCTGCATCGCGACGCCGCTCACGGCCAGCAGTGCGCCCGCGAGGAGCGCGCACAGCAGCCGCGGCATGCGCAGGTCGATCAGCATCCGCGCGAGCGCATCGTGGCCCGACAGCGCGGCGGACCAGCGCGCGGGCGACAACCATTCGGGGCCGGCCGACACGCCGACGAACACCGCGAGCACGCCAGCCGCGACGAACAGCACGGTGCGCAGCGGCCAGCCGAGCCCTTCGAGCCAGCCGACCAAGCGCGTCGAGCCGCTGCCGGCCGCGCGTTCGGCTTGCGCATGCAGCACACCCGACCACGCGGCGCCGCGCCGGATCATCGCGAGCATCAGCGGCGTGCCGACGAGCGCGATCGCGACACCCGTCGACAGCGTCGCGTCGAGGCCCGACGCGAGCACCGCGCTGTCGGTGACCAGCACGAGCGCACCGCCCGCGAGCGCCGACAGCGGCACCAGTACGCCGAGCCGCGCCGCGCGGGCCCCGCGCACCTGGCGCAGCAGGTTCGGCGCGACGAGCCCGACGTACGACAGCGGGCCCGCGATACTGACCGCGACGCTCGTGAACGCGACCGCGACGATCGTCGCGGCGAGCCGCGTCGCATCGACACGCACGCCGGCCGCGGCCGCCGCCTCGTCGCCGAGCGCGAGCGGATTCAGCGGCCGGATCACGAACGGCAGCGCGACCAGCGGCACAACGAGCCAGCGCGCGGCGAGCGCGAGCCCGGTCGCGCCTGGTTGATAGAGACTACCGTTGGTCCACAGCGCGGCGCCTGCGATGTTCTGCTCGAAGAACGCGAGCACGAGCGTCGACAGCGCCGCGAACAGCAGCATGCAGACGCTGCCCGCGAGCACGAGCCTCAGCGGCGTCGCGCGCCAGCCGCCGGCCGCGACGATCGCGCATGCGGCGGCGATCAGTCCGCAGACGAACAGCAGCGGCACCGATGCGACCCCGGCGAGCGCCGGCACCAGCATCGCCGCGAGCAGGCCGAGCTGCGCGCCGCCCGTCACGCCGAGCAGGTCGGGCGACGCGAGCGGGTTGCGCGTGAGCGACTGGAACAGCGCGCCCGCAATGCCGAGACAGCCGCCCGCGACGAGCGCGGCCGCGACGCGCGGCAGGTTGAGATCGAACAGGAACACGCCCGCGAGCGCGGCGGCGTCGCTGCCCGGCACGGCGCCCCACCACACGCGCAGGTCCGGCGCGACGCGCAGCACCGCCAGCACGGCGATCAGCACGACGAGGCCGAGCGCGATCGCACCGGCGCGGCGGCCGGATACCGTGCGCTGCCCGCTCGCCGCGAGCCGCTTGCGCACCGCGACCGTCGTCATACGGCGATATCCCGGTCGACCGCGTGCTCGAACGCGTGCGGCGTGCCGGACGCCGGCGGCCCGTAGGCCGGCACGCACATCGGCGCGCCCGTCTGGGGATGCGCGAGCTTCAGCATGTCGACGCCGAACGCGGCGCGCAACTGCGCCGGCTCCAGCATCGCGTCGGGCGAACCCTGCGCGACGAGGCGGCCGGCCCGCATCAGCACGATCTCGTCGCTGTACGCGGCCGCCTGGTTCAGGTCGTGCAGGACCCACACGATCGTCAGCCCGCGCGCGCGGTTCAGCGCGCGCAGCGCGTCGAGGATGTCGAGCTGGTGATGGATGTCGAGATAGGTCGTCGGCTCGTCGAGCAGCACGATCGGCGCCTGCTGCGCGAGCGCCATCGCGATCCACGCACGCTGGCGCTCGCCGCCCGACAGCGCGCCGACGTCACGCTCGGCATCGCCGGCGAGGCCGCTTGTGTCGAGCGCCTCGTCGATCGCCGCATGGTCGGCACGCGACAGCCCGCGCAGGAAGCCGCCATACGCGTAGCGTCCGTACGCGACGAGCTCGCGCACGGTCAGCCCCGACGGGATCTGGTTGAACTGCGCGAGCATCGTGAGCTCGCGCGCGAGCGCGCGACGGCGAAACGACGCGAGCGGCCGGCCGTTCACGTCGACGTGACCCGCACGCGCGGGCTGCAGGCCCGCGAGCGTACGCAGCAGCGTGCTCTTGCCGCAGCCGTTCGGGCCGCACAGCGCCGTTACGCGGCCGGCCGCGATCGACAGGTCCAGCCCGTCGATCACGACATGGTCGCGATAACCCACCGTCAATCCGCGCGCGGCAAGCGCGGCGGTACTACGCGTCATCGGTCCTCCGTTCGGTCGCGCGCGGGACCGTGTAGCTCTGCGCCATCGCCACGACCACCTTGCGCGGCCCTTCGAACGGATCGCGCGCATGCGCGGTCAGCATGTTGTCGAGCATCAGCACGTCGCCCGTGCGCCACGGGAACACGATGCGCTGGCGCTCGAGCACCCCGCGGATTTCCGCGAGCGCGTCGGCCTCGAGCGGCGCGCCGTCGCCGTAGTACACGTTGCGCGGCACGTTCTCGAGCCCGACCGCATCGACGAGCGCTTCCTGCATGTCGTCGTCGAGCGCGGACAGGTGAAACAGGTTTGCCTGGTTGAACCACACCCGGTCGCCGGTGCGCGGATGGCGCGCGACGGCCTGGCAGCGTTCGCGTGTGCGCAGCAGCAGTTCGCCGTCGTCGTCGGTGCGCCAGGTGCATTCGATCCCGCGCGCCGCGCACATCCGCTCGACCTCGGCCGGCTCGTCGGTGCCGAACGACTGCTGCCACGGCAGGTCGAGCCCCTGGCCGAAATTGCGCACGTACAGCAGCTCGCGCTGCTCGAAGCGCGCGACGAGCGCCGGATCGAGCGCGCGATAGACCGCGCGGCTGTCGGCAATCGGCGTCGCCCCGCCCTTCGGCGCCGCGAGCGCGCAATGGAACCAGATCCGCAGCGGCCACTCGCGTGTGTACGACTGCTCGTTGTGCAGCGGAATCGCGCGGTGCGGCGGGTATTCGGTCGACGTGTAGACGGCGCCTTCGACCTGGCTGCGCGGCGTCGACGCGTATTCATAGCCGATCAGCGGATCGCCGAACGATGCCGCGAACTGCTGGAACGCATCGATCGACGGCACGTGAAAGCCCGTGAACAGCACACCGCCCGCCCGTTCGAGCGTGTCGGCCGCGATGGCACGCGCCAGCGGCGCGACTTCGTCGATCGACATGCCGTCGGCGCTGCGCGGCGACACGACGGTGGGCAGCCCCGGCTCGATACGCAGGTCGTCGAGCGTCGGCAACGAAAGCAGGGTCATGCAACGTCCTCTTCAGGTGGCGCGCCGCCAGCGCGGCGCAACGGGTCACGACGCGCGCGTCGCGCGCTCGCCGTCCATCGCGCGGCGCAGGCTCGCGGGGCGCATGTCGGTCCAGACCGTCTCGATGTGCGCGAGGCAGTCGGCCTTCGGGCCGCGCACGCCGACCTCGCGCCAGCCGGCCGGCACGGGCCGGAACGTCGGCCAGATCGAATACTGTTCTTCGTCGTTGATGACGACCGTGTAGACCAGGTCGTCGGTGTCGGCGGAAGGCGTCGTGGCTTGCGTCATGATCGGAAAAAAGCGGGAGACGGTTGAAGGAAGCGAAGCGGCGAACTGTCGAATCGGCCGCTCCTGTCTTGAAGACGATTGGCCGGCGCGATTTTTTACCGGCGCCGCGCGCGACCGCCGAGAAACACCGGACACGCGACGCCGCGATGGCACGCGTCGAGACACTCCGCGCAGTGCCGCTCCGCGTCGCGCACCATGAAATGCACCAGCGTCTGCGACACGTTCAACGCGCGCGCCGCGGTCTGCAGCGTCTCCTCGCGCAGCCGCACCATCTCGAACGCCGCGCGGCTGCGCGCCGGCAGGTCGTCGAGCGCGGCCCACACGCGGCGCAGCGTGTCGCGCGTCATCAGCGCGGCCTCGGGCGTCGGTTCCGGCGACGGCACGTCGAAGCCGTCGTCCTCTTCCGTGTGATAGACGTTCTCGAGGCTTTGCCGGCGGCACGCGTCGATCGATGCGTTGCGCACCATCCGCGTCACGTACGCGACCGGCTGGCGCACCGCGTCCTGGTTCGGGAATTCGACGAGCTTCACGAATACGTCGTGGACGACGTCCTCGGCGCGGCTCGCGCAGCCGACGAAGCCGCGCGCAACGTTGACGAGCATCGCGCGATGGGCAATCAGCACGTCGAGCAGCGCGCCCTGCGCATGCGGCTCCGCGGCACGACGCGCACGCGGCGCGGGGCGCGACGGCAGGTCCGGATAACCGCCGAGGAACGGGTTCGCCGTTGCCGCTGCCGGGCGTTCGAGCACTTCCGCCATTGCCATCGATCTGCTCCGTCGAATTCCGAGATAAGACAATTTAACGTAAACGCAAATCATTCTCAATCCGATTACCAAATACCCCTTTCGGTTCTCCGGATTTGTCTGATCAATCGATGGGATCGGCGTTTTGGCGGACGGACCGGGAGTCACGGATGCCGCTGCATTCAGCTAGCTTTCCGCGTGAAAGGAAGAGGCCCGATGCCGGAAGCGGCCCCGCATCCATGCCGTGCACGCCACCGTGCCGCGCGCACGGCGCGATCGCGCGACGCACACCGCGTGGATGGCGATGGCACAAGCTTTCATCGGTTTGACTAAAAGCCTACGGCTGTCATGTGCCGTAGCAACTTATTACCACGCGAAATTTTGGGGGCTCGTACGATCGAATTGCTGTTTCCAAGGGAGAACGACATGAAATCCATCGTGTTATCCGCTGTCATGGTTGGCGCGCTGTCGAGCGTGATGCTGACCGGTTGCGTCGCCTACCCTGGCCCGGCTGAAGTGACGATCGGCTGGCATGGCGATCGCTACTGGGACGGACAACGCTACTGGGAGCGCCACGACTGGGAAGCGCGGCATCCGCGCGGTTATGACGATCGCCGGGACGACCGTCGCGACGAGCGCCGTGACGATCGCAGGGACGAGCGCCGCGACGACCAGCGCCCGCAGTGGTAATGCCTTCCCCTCCCGTGCCCCGACACCGAACGACAGGACCTCGACATGAAGACGCTACTGAAAACCCTGACCGCCGCGGCCGTTGCCGCCGCCGTGCTCGTGCCGGCCATCGCCGAAGCGCATCCGCACCGCGTGTGCCACTTCGAGCATCACCATCACAAGGTGTGCCGCTGGGTGCGTTGAGCATCGCACCGCGCGGTTGAGCAAGAAGCGCCGGCATGCCGGCGCTTTTTTCATCGCGTGCAGGTGGCACGTCACGTCAGTAGATGAACAACCGGATCGTTGCGGTCGCATCGAATCGCCCGATCTTCGGCGGACCGAACGATTTCAGCACCGCGTCCATCAACACGCTTTGATTCATCACGTTGGACGCGAACTGCGCCAGTGTGAACTGCTGATTGAACGGAATGGCCTTGCCCTGGCTGTCCTCGATGCCAATACCGAAATTGCTGTCCTTCGCCGGCACCAGCAACCCGTTCTGAACCGGAAAGCTCGTTTCGAAATACCCGTCGACCCGCACCGCGACGTTGCATTTCTTGGTCAATGACAACGAGAACCGCTTGCGCGGCACCGCCGGCATGAAGCCGTTACCCGCCGCCTGCACCTGTCCGAAGTTGACAACGCCCGGTTCGGGCGTGACGAGCACGTCGACGAAACACGGCGTCGGCTTGAGGTTGCGCAGGCCGCTCAACCGGTACTGGAAGCTCGGGTTGTACGCATTCAGCCCGAACTCGCCGTCGAACTGGAAGACCGTGTAGATATCGCTCGGCGGCTGGACCCAGTTGCCCTTCTTGCGCACGACGACCTGATAGTCGATGCTGATTCGGGTCTGCTGACAACGCCCGCGATCGAAATCGTATCTGCTGCACGGCGGCACCGAATAGCCGGTAAACACGCCGCCGCCGCGATTGCTCGTCTTGTCGAAATAGTCGATGCCCCGGTAGCGGATGCCGATCTCGAGCCCCCATGCGGCCGGGTCCGTGCGATTCGGGTTCGCGTAGAAATAGATGTTGTCGACGACTTTCAGGCTGCCGGCGTCACCGAGGTCCTTGTAGCAATACCCCGACGTCGTGCGCACCGGAGAGACCCAGATCACGTAACCGTCCGGCGCATCGGTCGGATACGACGCCACGCCGCCGATCGGCTCGGTCAGCGAGGTCGCGCCGCTGTTGGTCAGGCACCGCAACGCCCACGCGGGCTGCGCCGCCACGACCAGCAATGCGAGCACGATCCAGCGCAACCATTGCGCCGGCATGGGCCGTTCATGCATTGCGCCGCTCATCGCTTCACGCTCTTGCAAGCCCCCGCATCACACGCATATTCGACCGCCACCTGGCCGCCGTAATCGTCGATATGCGTGATGAACAGCGTCGACGGCGTCGCGACCTTGAACGGCACGTCGGCCGTGCTCATCGGGCCCACCATCACGGGCTCGATCGGCACCGGCGTCTTCTGCGCGCCCGCCGTCACGTCGACCACCGTCACGTGGTACGGCGTCGGATTGTCGAACACGAGCCGGTGCGCGGCCGCGTCGACGCGCAGCGTCATCGGCAACGTCCAGTCCTCGTCACGCGCCGGCTGCACGCCCTTCGGCCGATAGAACAGCTTCATCTGCGTATGCAGCGCGATCTGTAGCGTGTTCGGCGTATCGGTCTTCGGCGGCACTTCGCGGATGTTCAGATAGAACACCGATTCGCGATCGGCCGGCAGCGCGGCCCCCGGCAGCTTCGCGATGCGCAGCACGTTGCGCTCGTTCGCCTCGACGCGCTGCAGCGGCGGCACGACCATCAGCGGCGACGTGATCTTGTTGCCGCGCGTGTCCTCGAGCCACGACTGCACGAGATACGGATACGTCGTGCTCTTGTTGGTGATCGTGACGATCGCGGCCGGTTCGCCTTCGTTGAAGATCACGCGTGTGCGGTCCGGCACGATCGCCGCGTGCGCGGCGCTTGCGAGCAGCGCGCTGGCCACGGCCAGCATGCACGATGCGCGGCGCGGGAAGGAAAGAGAGAAAACAGGGTTCATGCGGGATCCGTGAAATCATCGGTCGACCCGTGCGGCCGCTGCATGCGACTCGCCGGGCGGCTGGCACGTCACCGGAATCGGCGTGCCTTCGAGTTGAAGCTGGTTCGGCAGTGCGTTCACCGCGCAGAGCGTGCGTTCGCCTGCACGCACCACCAGCGCGGATTTCGGCTGCACCTGGGTCAGGAACGCGGCGCCGGCTTCGCCAACGATGCCGAGCTCCTTGCCGTTCGCCGCGTCCTGCACGGATGCGCCGAACGGCAGCGGCTTGCCGCCCGCATCGGTCAGCGTCAGGTACAGGTTGCTGCCGCGCGCGGCGGAGAACTTCACGAAACCGATCGCGCCGTCGGTCAGCACCATGCGCTGGATCGGGTTCGACACCTGTACCTCGAGCGGCAGCTTCTCGACGTTGACGGTCGCGTCGTACACGTTGTACGGCGAGATCCCGTCGAGCACCGCATAGCCGCGCGAGTCGGTATGCGTGAGCGTGCCGGACAGCGGCACGTCGGGCACGCCGTCGGTCGATACCAGCAAGCGCGTATCGCCCGCGTTGCCGTTCGCATGCGCGGACACGCCGTACTGCGTCGCGACGAGCGAGCCGTCGACTTCGAGCGACGCGGCCGCATACGCGTTGGCGAGCGTCGACGCCTGCGCGCTCAGCTGGTAGGTCGACGTGCGCTGGCGGAAGCTCGCGTTCGCCGACGCGCGGCCGTCGGTCGCGCCCGCGTTGATCTGGTACGTGCGGCCGGCCGGATCGTCGTAGATGTAGCCCGCGTTCGCGCTCGTGCTGCCGCTGCCCGTCGTCAGGTTCGACGTGACCGTGTGGCGGCCGCCGAGCGGCAGCGTCGCGGTCACCGAGAACTGGTTGCCGCTCGCGCCCGCGCTTTGCGTGCGGAACGCCGACACGCTGACGTTCAGGTTGCGCAATACGCCGATCGAGAACGCGCGCGTGAGCGTGAGGCCGACGCGCTGCTCCGACGCGCGGGCCCAGTAGGTCGTCTGGTCGTACGAGAAATAGGTCGACGTGTCGCCGAAGCGCTTCGACATCGTCGCCGAGTAGCGTTGCTTGCTGTTGGCGAGACCGTATGCGGTCGGGTCGCCCGAGAACTGCGCGAAGTTCGTGTACTCGCGTTCGGAGAAGCGATAGCCGAAGAAGCGCACGTCCGCGTCGAGGCCGTCGAAGTGCTTCGAATAATTGATGCGATACGAGTTGCCGTTGCGCGTCGCGCCGTTCCACCACAGGTGCGCACGCGCATGCGTGACATCGGCCGATACCGCGCCGAACGTGCCGAAATCGCGGCCGACGCCCAGTGCGATCGACGTATAGCCGGAGGCTGCGATGAAGCCGCCGTACAACGTGATGTCGAACGGCAACCCATACGCGGCCTCGCCGAACCCGAAGAACGGCGTGATGCCGGCGCCGCCGAATTGCCGCGGCTTGCCGATGGCGGCCTTGTAGCGCAGCTGTCCGGTACGGGCGAGGAACGGCACGGCGGCCGTCGTCACCTGGAAGCGCTGCACGCTGCCGTCTTCCTCGTCGACCGTGACGTCGAGCGTGCCCTGCACGCTCGTGTTGATGTTCTGCAGCGCGAACGCACCCGGCGACACGCGCGTCACGTACAGCACGCGGCCCGCCTGCGACACGGTCACGGTCGCGTTGGTGCGCGCGACGCCCGAGATCAGCGGCGCATAGCCGCGCAGCGAAGGCGGCAGCATGCGATCGTCGCTGCGGATCGACGCCCCCGTCAGCGCGAACGTGTCAAAAATGTCCGAGCTCAGGTAGTCGTCGCCGAACGTCACCGTCGACTGGATCGACGGCAGCGCGCGAAACGCATAAAGCCGGCTGAAGCGGAACGTGCGGTCCGCGTAGGCCGTGTTGCCCACGTTCGACTGCGCCTGGTAGTCGCCGCGAAAGCGCCATGCATCCCAGTTCGCGCCGATCGTTCCGTAGGCCTGGATCGAATTCGTCTGTCCGCCGTCCGAACCGAAGTTGCGGTTCGTGTTCGCGATCACGCGATAGTCGAGCATCACGCCCGGAATCCCGTCGGACCAGCTCGACGGCGGCAGGTAGGTCGAATCGGTGAATTCGAGCGCGGCCTGCGGAATCGTGATCTTCAGCCGTCCGTCGCTCTTCAGGTAACGCACGGTCGCGCCCTCGATCGCGCCGAGATCGACGCAACGTCCGCCCTGCAAGCGCGGCAGGTCCTTCGCGAGCGACGGCTTCAGCCCGAACCGCGCGACGAGTTCCGGCGGCAGGCACGGCTTGCCCGCGCCCGATGCATCGAGTGCGATGAACTGGATCGCCTGGAGCCCGTAGAACAGGTCGTTGACCTGCACGTCGAGCATGTACTCGCCCGGCAGCGTGAAGTCGGGCTGCGAGAACTGCGACAGGTCGACATTGCTGGTGCCGTCGATGTCGAGGAACGACGAATTGAATTCCGTCGCATGGCTCGGGCTGCCGACGACCAGCACGGAGACGCAAAGGAAGGAATGTCTGATTCGCACGCGGCGCTACCGGAAATCCGAGGAAGTAGAGACGTGAAGGCAAGGAAGACGGAGAAGGGGTGTGCACACCCCTTCTCCGGCACGGCCGCTTACTGGTAGCGGACCGTGAAGTTCGCGACGCCGTCGGCCGTACCCGGCGTCACGCCGGCGGCCGTGGCTTCGTACATCGCCGCGAAGCGTGCGACGTTCGTGCCGTTTTGCAGCAGGGTCGGCGCCTTCTGTTCGGCGCCGTTGTCGAGGTATTCACCCGACGCGGCCTGCAGGCGGATGCCCACATTGGTTGCCGAACCGATCGTCGCGAGCAGCTTCGGCTGGCCCGCGCTCGACGTGCCCGTGAACGTGAAGTACGCGTTCTGCGCGATGCTGGTGTCGCAGTCCGTCAGCTTGATGTCGAACGACACCGCGTCCGACTTGTCGCCGGCTTGCTTGAACTTGTTGGTCGGCACCTTGCCGAGCTGCACGGTCTGGTTGACGGAGTTCGAATCGATGCCGCATGCGCCCGCGACGATCTCGCCCGTGAAGTTGATCGTGCCGGTGCCCGCTGCGAAGGCCGAGGTGGACAGGGCTGCGAGTGCGACCGCGCTCAGGAGGGATTTTTTCATGACGTTTTCCGTGAGAATTGCAAAGGGAACAGACGACGTGGCGGATACAAAAGGCAGCATGTGGTTGGCTCCCGTCCGTCACGAGGCGGCATTATCGAGATACGGGTGAAAGAATTCTGTAAATCATTGTCAAATCTCAATGACAATCTTCGTTTTACGTATTTTTAAACCGACTACTTCCCGCCGATTCTCAATCCCAACATTTTCGTCCGCAGTCCTTTTTTAGTTTCCGGAACCGACTGAAAATTAAAGACAATTCCTTTTCTGGATTGAAATATCCCCGCTTCTCCTTGCTGGACAAGGACTTTCCAGATACCGGATACGAAATGACAAAACTCTGTCCGATCCCGCCACCGTTGTCCGATCGCAACGAAAACATTCGACGATTTTCAACTGACAGGAAATTAACGGTCGATATTCAACACCGCGAAACTTTCGCGCAAACGATTGCGAAATTCGCACAAACGTTTTACCGCGACACTTTGTCGCCCCTTATTGTTCCCAATGCGCGAATTAATCGAATCGTCAACCCGGGATTAAAGCGACGCATAAAGCCGTGCGCCAGGACGACATGCGCGGCACTGGATGGAGTCGAATCAGGAGGAAGTCCGGCGCGATCGGAGGCCGGCGGCGACACGATCGGTCGCCGGGATGCGAGTCGAGTGGAAGGCGGCCCTTCAACCCGACTGCGTGGAGGAAAAACGGAGTCGACGACGCGCGCATGCACGCATCGTCGATCGCGGTCGGTGACCCGACAGTAGTAACACCGACCGGGACAGCGGCAACGCATCGCAATGCGCCGCCGCCACCTGGCCGGCCCCGGTCAAGCCATCACGCGGCAGCTTCGCCTGCCGTGGCCGGCGCCCAGCCACCGCCCAGCGCGCGATACAGCGCAATCGCATTCGCGAGCCGCAGCGCCTTGAGCCGGATCAGCTCATGCCCGGACTCGTACGTGCTACGCTGCGCGTCGAGCAGTTCGAGATACGTCGCGACGCCGCCCGCATAGCGGCGCTCGGCGAGTTTCAGGCGCGCGCCGTCGGCCGCGTAGACGTCCTGCTGCGCGGCGAGCTGGCGATCGATCCAGTCGCGCGCGGCGAATGCGTCGGCCACTTCGCGGAACGCGGTCTGCACGGTCTTCTCGTACTCGGCGACCGCGATGTGCTTGCGCGCATTCGCGACGTCGAGATTCGCGCGATTGCGACCGCCCGCGAAAATCGGCAGCGTGATGCGCGGCGCGAACGTCCATACGCTCGTGCCGCCCGCGAACAGGCTCGAGAACGCATCGCTGACCGAGCCGTAGTCGGTGGTCAGCGCGACGCGCGGGAAGAATGCCGCGCGCGCGGCGCCGATCTGCGCGTTCGCGGCCTTGAGCCGCGACTCGGCCTGCCGGATGTCCGGCCGCCGTTCGAGCAGCGCGCTCGGCGCGCCGGGCGCCACCGGCGCGATCGCGAGCGTGTCGAGCGCGGTGCCGTCGGCAGGCACGTTGCGCGCGAAATCGCCGGCGAGCAATTGCAGCGCGCGCACCGATTGCGCATGCTCGCGCTGCAGCGCGGCCTGCGATGCCCGTGCGGACGCGACCAGCATCTCGGCCGAACGCAGTTCGATCGCGTCGCTCGTGCCGGCCGCGTAGCGGCGCTGGGTGAGCGCGGCGATGCGCTCGCGCGCGTCGAGCGTGCGCTGTGCCAGCGCCAGTTGCTCGTGCAACGATCGCTCCGACACGTACGCCCCCGCGACTTCGGCAATCACGCCGATGCGCACCGTGCGCTGCGCGTCGGCCGTCGCGAAATACTCGGCGAGCGCCGCATCGGACAGGTTGCGCACGCGGCCGAACAGGTCGAGCTCGTACGCGCTGACGCCGACACCCGCGCGATACAGCCCGCTCACCGCGCTTTCGCGCACGACCGGATCGTACTGGCGCGTGCGTTCGTAGCCGAGGTTCGCGTCGACCGACGGCATCAGGTCCGCGCGCTGCACGCCGTACAGCGCACGTGCTTCGTCGAGCCGGCCGGCCGCGATCCGCAGGTCGCGATTGTTCGCGAGCGCGGCATTGATCCACGCCTGCAGCGCCGGATCGGTGAAATACGCGCGCCAGTCGTCGAGCAGCGCGGCGTCGGCCACCGCAGCCGGCCCGGCACCCTGCTGCGTGTCGGCATCGACCGTCGCATAGCTGGCCGGCACCGGCGCCGCCGGCCGCTCGTAACGCGGCGCGAGCGAGCAGCCCGCGAGCGCGAGCGCCGCGGCCAGCGCGAGCTGAAGCCTCGGTGCGGCGCATGCTTTCAATGCAAACATCACTGCGAACCCTCCATCGTCGCCGGCTGCGATCCGCCGCGCCGGCGCGGGCCGACGTCGAACAGGCGGCCGACGATCACGAAAAACAGCGGGACGAGGAACACCGCGAGCACCGTCGCCGTGATCATGCCGCCGAGCACGCCGGTGCCGATCGCCATCTGCGCGCCGGATGCGGCGCCCGACGCGAACGCGAGCGGCAGCACGCCGACGCCGAACGCGAGCGACGTCATCACGATCGGCCGCAGCCGCAGGCGTGCGGCCTCGAGCGCGGCGTCGACGAGCGACATGCGCTGCGCGACCAGGTCCTTCGCGACCTCGACGATCAGGATCGCGTTCTTCGCGGACAACCCGATCGTCGCGATCAGCCCCACCTTGAAATAGATGTCGTTCGGCATTGCGCGCAGCGTGACGCCGAGCACCGCGCCGATCACGCCGAGCGGGACGACCAGCATCACCGCGAACGGGATCGACCAGCTCTCGTACAGCGCCGCGAGCGCGAGGAACACGACGAGCACCGACAGCGCGAACAGCATCGGCGCCTGCGCGCCCGACAGCCGCTCCTCGAACGACTGCCCCGACCACGCGTGACCGATGCCGGCCGGCAGCTTCGCGGCGAGCCGCTCGATCGCGGCCATCGCTTCGCCGCTGCTGTGGCCGGGCGCGGCCGAGCCGTTGATCGTGAACGACGGATAGCCGTTGTAGCGCGTGAGCTGCGGCGGCCCGAGCGTCCAGTGCAGCGTCGCGAACGCCGCGAGCGGCACCATCTCGCCGCCCGCGTTGCGCACGCGCAGCTTCTTCACGTCGGCCGGATCGAGCCGGTGCAGCCCGTCGGCCTGCACGATCACGCGGCGCACCTGCGTGCCGTGCATGAAGTCGCCGATATAGTCGGAGCCGAACATCACCGCGAGCGTCGTGTTGATCTCGTCCATCGACACGCCGAGCGCCGACGCCTTCGCGCGATCGATATCGAGCTTCAGCTGCGGCGCGTCCTGCGTGCCGGCGAACATCACATCGGTGAGCGCCGGATCCTTGCCGCCCGCCGCGAGCAGTTGCTCGCGCGCGGCGCTGAACGCGGCGTAGTCGAGCCCGCTGCGGTTCTGCAGCCGGAAGTCGAAGCCGTTCGTCGAGCCGAGATCGGGCAGCGCCGGCGAGTTCATCGCGAACACCGTGGTGTTCGCCGTGCCCGCGAAGCGCTCGTTGATGCGCGCGACGATCGCCTGCACGTGATCGCGCTCGGCCTTGCGTTCGTTCCAGTTCTTCAGCGTGACGAAGATCATCCCGCCGTTCGGCCCTTCGCCGTACAGGTTGAAGCCGCCGAGCGCGAACGTGTACGCGGCCGGCTCGTCGCGGCGAATATACGATTCGACCTCGCGCACGCTCTGCATCGTTTCCGCGAGCGGCGTGCCCTGCGGCCGGATCACCATCACCATGAAGTTGCCCTGGTCCTCGTCGGGCAGGAACGCGCTCGGCAATTGCGTGAGCATTAGCGCCGCGGCCGCGGTCAGCGCGCCGTACACGACCAGCCAGCGCAGCGGCTTCTTCAGCATCGCGCCGACGCGCGTCGCATAACGCTGCGTCGAACGCGCGACGAAACCGTTGAACCAGCCGAAGAAGCCGCGCTTCTCGTGATGGTCGCCGGACACCGGCTTGAGCAGCGTCGCGCACAGCGCGGGCGTGAGCGACAGCGCGAGAAACGCCGAGAAGCCGATCGACACCGCGAGCGACAGCGCGAACTGCCGGTAGATGTTGCCCACCGCGCCGCCGAAGAACGCCATCGGCACGAACACCGACGTCAGCACCACGGTGATCCCGATGATCGCGCCGCTGATCTGCTGCATCGCCTTGACGGTCGCGTCGTAGGGCGCGAGGCCCTCCTCGACCATCAGCCGCTCGACGTTCTCGACGACGACGATCGCATCGTCGACGAGGATGCCGATCGCGAGCACCATCCCGAACATCGTCAGCACGTTGATCGAGAAGCCGGCCGCGTACATCACGCCGAACGTGCCCGCGAGCGCGACCGGCACGACGAGCGTCGGAATCAGCGTCGCGCGCAGGTTCTGCATGAACAGGAACATCACGAGGAACACCAGCACGCCGGCCTCGATCAGCGTCGTGACGACCTTGTTCATCGACACGCGCACGAACGACGACGTCTCGTACGGGATCTGGTACTTCACGCCCGGCGGGAAATACGCGGACAGCTCGTCCATCGTCGCGCGCACGCGCTTCTCGGTGGACACCGCGTTCGAGCCCGGCGCGAGCTTGATGCCCATGCCGGTCGCGACCTTGCCGTTCACGTAAGACGGATAGTTGTAGTCGTTGCCGCCGAACTCGATGCGCGCGACGTCGCGCAGGTGGAGCGCGGAGCCGTCCGGCTGCGTGCGCAGCGCGATCGCGCCGAAATCGGCCGGCGTCTTCAGCGGCGCATCGGCGAACACGGTCGCCGCGATCGGCGCGCTGTCCGGCACCGCGCTGCGGCCGATGTCGCCGACCGTCACGCGCGCGTTGTGCGCGCGCACGGCCGATGCGATGTCCGACGCGGTGAGGCCGTGACCGGCCAGCTTCACCGGGTCGGGCCAGATCCGCATCGCGTATTCGGCGCCCCAGAACTGCACCTTGCCGACGCCGTCGACGCGGCGCAGCGCCTGCACGACGTTCGCCGACGCGTATTCGCCGAGCTGCACGTCGGTCATCCGGCCGTCGTCCGACGTCAGCGACACGACGAGCTGGATGTTGTCCGCGGCCTTCTCGACCTGGATGCCGTCGCGCCGCACCGGTTCAGGCAGGCGCGCCTCGACCGTCTTCAGCCGGTTCTGCACTTCGACGGCCGCGAGATCCGCGTTGACGCCCTGCTTGAACGTCAGGTACAGCGACGCGGCCCCGGCGCTGCTCGTCGCGGACGTATACAGCAGCCCCGGCGCGCCGTTCATTTCGCGCTCGATCAGCGCGGTCACCGATTCCTCGACGACCCGCGCGGACGCGCCGGGGTACGTTGCATAGATGCTGACGACGGGCGGCGCGATGTCCGGGTATTGCGCCACGGGCAGCGCGCGGATCGCGAACGCACCGCCGAGCATGATGAAGAGTGCGATCACCCACGCGAAGACGGGGCGATCGATGAAGAAACGTGCCATGTTGGTCTATTGAACCGGTCAGGTTTGACGGGCGGCCGCGGGTGACGCGGCCTTCGTCGGCGATGCCTGCTCGACGGGCTTGACGGCGGTATCGGGCGCGAACTGCGCGGCGTTGTCGACGATCACGCGCTCGCCGCCTGCCAGCCCGCGCGTGACGCGCCAGTCGCGTCCGCTCATCTGGTCGGCGACGACCTCGACGTCCTTCACCTTGCCGTTCGTGCCGACCACGCGCACCGACGTGCGCTCGGCCGTGCGCAGCAGCGCATCGCGCGGCACGAGGATCGCCCGCTGGTCGACGGCCGCGTCGAGCGCGATCCGCACATACGCGCCCGGCAGCAGCTCGCGCTCGGGGTTGGGGAACAGCGCGCGCATCGCGACGGTATCGGTGGTCGGATCGACCGCGAGATCGCTGAACAGCAGCTTGCCCTTCAGTGGATACGCGGTGCCGTCGGCGCGCCGCAGCGTCACCGTGACGTCGTGCTGCGCGATCCCCGTCGCGTGCCCGCTCTTCACCGCGCGACGCAACGCGTCGACGTCGGCCGCCGGCTGCGAGAAATTCACGTAGATCGGATCGAGCTGCTCGACGGTCGTGAGCGGCGTCGCCTGGTCCTGGCCGACGAGCGCGCCTTCGGTGACGAGCGCGCGTCGTGCGCGGCCCGAAATCGGCGCGGTGACGGTCGCATAGTCGAGCTGCAGTTGCGCGCGTGCGAGTTCGGCCTTCGCGGAAGCGACATCGGCCTTCGCCCGCGTGTCGTCGGCAACGGCCTCGGTGTGATCGCGCTCGCTGACCGCGCGGTCGCGCACCAGGTCGTCGTAACGGCGGCGCTTGTCGCTCGCCGCGAGCGCGGCGGCCTGCGCCTTCGCGAGCGCGCCCTGCGCGGCATCGCGCGCGGCCTTCAGCGGCGCGGGATCGATGCGGAACAGCACCGCGCCCTGCGTCACTTCCTGGCCTTCCTCGTAAGTCCGCGCGGTGACGATGCCCGCGACCCGTGCGCGCACCTGCGCTTGCCGATACGCGTCGAGCCGGCCCGGCAATTCGACGGTCATCGGCACGGCCGTCGGACGCACCGTCACGACCGTCGCGTTCTGAATGGCCTCCGGCGCCTTGTCCTTGTCGCCCTTTCCGCATCCGGCCACGGCCAGCATGGCCGCGAGCGCGACGGGCGCCAACCGGAGGCGGCGCCCCAGGGAGCGTTTGTTATTCATGTGTGACCTCGGATCGTTCGCCGCCGATACAATGCGGCGGCTCAGGGTGGCCGATTATAATCAGTCACGACTGATTAAATACATGCGGTTGCCATTCGACCGCCATACTGTCTCAATAAAACGACAGCAAACTGTAAGGAAATTCACGCCATGGCCCGCAAGACCCGGGAAGAATCGCTCGCCATCAAGCACCGGATCCTCGACGCCGCCGAGCTCGTCCTGCTCGAAAAAGGCGTCGCGCAAACCGCGATGGCGGACCTCGCCGAGGCCGCCGGGATGTCGCGGGGCGCCGTCTACGGCCACTACCGCAACAAGATGGAAGTGTGTCTCGCGCTGTGCGACCGCGCGTTCGCACGGACCTCGGAAGGCTTCGACGCGGTCGACAGCCTGCCCGCGTTCGCCACGCTGCGCCGCGCGGCGTCGCACTACCTGCAGCAATGCGGAGAGCCGGGCCCGATGCAGCGCGTGCTGGTGATCCTCTATACGAAGTGCGAGCAGAGCGAGGAGAACGGCGCGCTGCAGCGGCGCCGCATGCTGCTCGAGCTGCAGATGCTGCGCATCACGAAGGCGCTGCTGCGCCGCGCGATCGCGGCCGGCGAAATCGCCGCCGATCTCGACGTGCACCTCGCGGCCGTCCATCTCGTGTCGCTGCTCGAAGGCGTGTTCGCGTCGATGATCTGGACCAACCGCCTGCGCGGCAATCTGTGGAACGACGCGGAAGCGATGCTCGACGCCGGTTTCGACGCGGTCAGGACCTCCAGCGCACTGCGCGTGCGCACGCAAAAATTGCCTGTCTGACGAAAAGTCGCGCAATAAATGCTGATTTAACCCGATTTACCGCAGTGCGAAACGAATACGCTGACCCTCTTTAAAATTTTTAACATTTCGCGGAACATCGGTAGACTGACGCTGTCATCTTTCTTTAGCGTCTTCGTGATAATCCGGGTTCGACCCGGAAAGCTCACGCCGCCGTTCGAAGCGGGCACCCCGCAAGTTGGGTCGAACGGAAACGACACAGGCCCCTGGCGGGGCCTGTTTTGTTGCACGCCCGTCGCCCGCCCCGTCGTCACCCGACGGATGTGCCGCCGATGGCTCCTGCCCACACCTCTTTGAACCGTTTTCCTGGATGTGGACACTTTTGGTCAAGCCTGCCGCAACTCCTGATGCTTTCGCGCCCGGGCGCGCGCAGCGCCTCGTGCGCGCGCTCGTGCCGGCCGCCGTGCTCGGCGCCCTCGCCGCCTTCGGTCTCGCCGCCGCGCTGCCCGCCGTCTCGCAACTGCCGGGCGCCGTCGATTCGGGCACGGCCGCGCTGCCGCAGCGCGTGCTGTCCGACACGCCGTTTCCCACCGCGCAGCATTTCGTGACGAGCGAGCTCGCGCGCACGCTCGGCGAGCGCAACGAACTCAACGAACATAGCGACCGCAGCGCGCAACCCGGCCTGTTCGCGCCACTCAGCGCGCACCGCAACGACATGCTCGGCTATGCGAGCCTGTTCCAGTTCGCGGCGCCCGAAAACCAGCACGGGACGCGCGCCGGCGACATCGAGCTCACGCTCTCCGATACGCTGAACCGTCTCGACGTGCCGCCCGAGGTGCGCATCCAGCTCGGCGATCTCGTCACGGGCAAGGTCGCGATGCGCGCCAGCGCGCAGCGCGGCGACTACTACCGCGTCGCGTACGACACGAACAACGGCACGCCGCACCTCACCGCGCTCGAGCTGCGCGTCGCGGGCCGCACGTTCGGTGCGATCTGGTTCCGCGCACCGGGCGCCGACCACGGCGCGTACTACACGCTCGACGGCGCGCCGCTCGAGGCGGCCGCGTTCACGATGCCCGTCAAGTGGACGCGCATCAGCTCGTTCTTCGGCGAACGCGTCCACCCGCTGTCGCAGGCGATGGCGTTCCATACGGGCGTCGATCTCGCCGCGCCGTCCGGCACGCCCGTCAACGCGGCGGCCGATGGCGTCGTGTCGTTCGTCGGCACCGATCCGGGCGGCTATGGCCACTACGTGATCGTCGATCACGCGGACGGCTATTCGACCTACTACGCCCATCTGTCCGCGTATGCGCGCGGGCTGAAGACGGGTGAAACCGTGAAACAAGGCCAGCGCATCGGCTCGGTCGGCATGACCGGCGCGGCCACCGGCCCGCACCTGCACTTCGAGGTGCGCGTCGCGAACGATCCGGTCGATCCGCTCGTCACGCTCGCGAACGCGCAGACGGGCCTGTCCGACATGCAGCTCACCGCGTTCCGCCAGGAAGCCGCGCAATGGCGCTTCCGCCTCGCGTCGATCAATACGTCGCCGTTCGCGTTCGCGCAAAACGACGGCCCGCTGTGGGGCGACTTCGCGACCGACTCGTCAACGCTGCGCGCGGTCTTCAATACGCACTACAGCGCGTCCTGACGCCAACGCGCCAACGCGCCGAAGCACACCGCCACGCCCGTCGCCGCGCGCGCAGCAGCGACGCGGCCCGCCGTCACCGCACGGGTTCCGTGCGTTCGGCCGCGGCCTGCGCGATGCGCGCCGCACGCGGGCGACGTGACAGCAGCCAGCGTGCCGCGCCGTCGAGCGACGTGCACAGCACCAGGTAAAGCGCCGCGACGAACAGGAAGATCGGCGCCGGGTACACCATCAGCCGGTTGTTCACCTGCGTCGCGACGAACGACAGTTCCGGCACACCCACGATATATGCGAGCGACGTGTCCTTCACGAGCGCGACCCACTGGTTGACGAACGACGGCGTCATGATCCGGATCGCCTGCGGCAGCAGCACATAGCGCACCGTCTGCCAGCGCGTGAGCCCGAGCGACAGCCCGGCCTGCCATTGCCCGTCGCCGGCCGCGACGATGCCCGCATGCACCGCATGCGCGAGATACGCGCCACCGATCAGCGCCAGCGCACACACGACCGTCGCGAGCCCCGGCACATCCACGTGCAGCAGCATCGGCAGCAGGAAGTACGTCCAGAAGATCAGCATCAGCACCGGAATCGCGCGAAAGAAGCCGATGAACGCGAGCAGCAGCACGCGCAGCGGGCCGCGCGCGAGCGCCATCGCGACGCCGAGCGCCACCCCCAGCCCCGCCGACGCGACAGCCGACGCGATCGCCAGCACGAGCGACAGCGCGGCGCCGCCGAGCGGGCCGTCCGGGAACGCGCCGACGAGCAGGTACGGCAGGTTGTCGAGCAGCAGCGAGACATCCATCGTCAACGCCCCGCCGCGAGCCGGTCGCGCCATTGCGTGGCCGCGTAGGCGCCGGCCTCGATCGCGGCCACCGCGGCGACGTACAGCACGGTCGCGACACCGAACGCGGCAAAGGTCTTGAATGTCTCCGTCTCGACCTGCCGCGACGCATACGACAGCTCGGCGACGCCGATCGCCATCGCGAGCGACGAGTTCTTCACGAGATTCATGTATTGGCCGAACAGAGGCGGCAGCGCGATGCGCACGGCCTGCGGCAGCACCACGTAGCGCAGCGACTGCATCGGCGTGAGGCCGAGCGCCGCGGCCGCGTCGTGTTGCGCACGGCGCACGCCGCGCAGCCCGGCTTCGCATTCCTCGGCGACGAACGCGGCCGTATAGGCGCTCAAGCCGACCCAGCCGGCGACGAACTCGAACGACGGCCACGCGAGCGTGAGCGGGCCCGCGCTCAGTTCATGGCGCGTATTCAACCACGTGATCCACGTATCGGGCAGCAACGACGCGACGCCGAAGTACCAGAACAGCAATTGCACGAGCAGCGGCGTATTGCGGAACGCGACGACGTAGCCGGCCGCTACCGTGCGCACTGCCCTGCCGCGTGCATGCCGCATGACGGCGAGCAGCAGCCCGCCGACGGTCGCGGCGAGTGCCGACGCGGCCGCGAGGCCGAGCGTGAGCAGGAAGCCCTGCCAGAGCCAGGACAGATATTTGGGAGCCAAGCCGAGCATGCTGTTGTGTGCGGTCGCGACGCGCGCGATCGAAAAAGGCGAAAGGAGACGGAAGCAAGCGGAAGGCGCCGCGCCCCGCGCAGACCGGCACAGCCGGCGGCGGATCGCGGCGCAGGTGGCGCACCCGGCGCGCAATTCAGGTCCGGTCGCCGATCCGGAAGATGCGCGTGAGCGGCGTCTTCGTCGCCGGCCCGAACCACGCGTCGTAGATCTGTCCCGCGCGGCCGTTCGCCTCGAGCCCCTTCAGCGTGTCGTTCACGAAGCCGAGCAGGCGCGTCTCGCCCTTCGGCACGCCGACGCCCATGTAGTCGTTCGAGATCGTGAACGCCGGAATCTCGTAGTTCTGCTTGTCGGGCACGTTCGCGAGCAGGCCGATCAGCTTCGGTCCGTCCTGCGTGATCGCCTGCACGTTGCCGGCGCGCAGCGCGGCGAACGCGAACGGCGTGTCGTCGTACGCGACGATCGTCGCCTTCGGATACTTCTCGCGCAGCGTGATCTCGTTCGTCGTGCCCTTGTCCGCGCCGACGCGCAGGCTGTTCAACTGGTCGGCCGATTTCAGCACGCCCTTCTTCGCGAGAAACTGCTGGCCCGACGAGAAGTACGGGATGCTGAAGTCGACCTGCTTCGCGCGCTCGTCGGTAATCGTGAAGTTCGCGAGCACCAGGTCGACCTTGCCGGAGGTCAGGAACGGAATGCGGTTCGCGGGGTTGGTCGGCTGCAGTTGCAGCTTCACGCCGAGCTTGTCGGCCAGCGCCTTCGCATAGTCGACGTCGAGGCCGACGATGTGATTGCTCTTGCCGTCGACATAGCCGAACGGCGGATTGCTGTCGAAGGTCGCGACGCGCAGCACGCCGGCCTTCCTGATGTCGTCGAGCCGGTCCGCGTGCGCGACCGTGCCTGCCGTGACGAGTGCGGCCCCGACGAGCCACGTGGCGAGAGTGTGGATTTTCATGAGCACGACCTGATTTGTTATGAAGGCCGCCGCGGATCGCGCGGCGGCCCGGTTCGAGGAACGTCGCGACGTGGTGTGTCGTCGCGAAGCCGCTAACGTATCAGCGCGTGCGGCGATTCCGAACCAACAAATGGTGCTTTGCTCTGCGGGTTTCGTGATGACGCGCGCTCGCGCGGCACGCACCCGCACTCACGGTCATTCGCTACCGTCGTCGTCGGTGCCGGCCGCGGACGCTGCGCACAGGAACTCGCCGTCACCGCCGTCCTGCAGGTAATCGAGCGAACGGTCCATGCGCAGGAACGAGAGCGTGCCCGCTGCGCCGAGCGCGAACAACGTCTTGTGATCCGGCGCGAAGAGGACCTGCGACACGCCGCCCGCGACCGGAAACTCGCCCACGGTGCGGCGCGTGGCGGTCTTGATCACGCGCATCGGCTTGTCGTCATAGCCGGTCACGGCGATCAGCGAACCGTCGCCGCTGCCGTCGAAGCTGTGCATCGACTCCTGGCAGACCGGATAACTGTCGCGTACGGCAAGGCTCGACGCATCTCGCCACTGAACCGACGACTTGTTGTAGATCCAGATGCCCGCGCCCTTCTCGCCAGGCTGTGCCTGGATGAAATCCGAATCGACCGGATAGGTCTCTACCGGCGCGTTCGTCGCCGTATCAAACGCGACGATCGCGCCCTTCTGCATTGCATACGCATACAGCCGCCGACCGTCGGGCGACAGCCACATCGACAGCGCACGGCCAAACTCCACGCCCGATGCATCGTGATCGCCGAGCCGCAGCGTCGCGATGACCTGCGGCCAGTGCGCGAGACTGACGACGGAAATCGTGTCGTCGACGCTGTTCAGCACGTACAGCCTGTCGTTGGACGCGGACGCGACGATCGCGCGCGGGAACCGTCCGAGCGTCACGCCATCGACGATCGCACCGCTGTTCAGGTCGATGCGCGCGAGGCCGCTCTCGCGCATCGACGCAACATACGCGTAGCGCTCGTCGGGGCTCACGTACACGCCGCTCGCGCCGCGGCCGCGGCACATGTTACCTGGGCAGCCGTCGAGTCCCGTCGCGAACGGCTCGCCTGCGATCGTGCGCACGACCGCCTGCCGCTCGACGTCGACGACGACGAGCGTGTTCCGGTCGTTGTCGGTCACGTACAGGCGTTTGCCTGATGCGCCCAGCACCATCGCGTACGGCCACTTGCCGACGGGTACGACGGTGCCTGACGCCTGCTCGGCCGACACGGGCGTCGGACGATGTTGCTCGTCGTCGCGGATCTGCTCGGCAATCGCGGCCGCCTGCTGTTGCGCCTTGCGCTTCGCGGCGTCGCGCTCGATGTCGCGGTGGGTCGCGTCACGCCAGCCTTGCAGTTCCTCACTGCCCGCCCGCTGCGCCGCGAACAACATCGCCGCGCTGCCGAGCACCGCGAGCACGAGCGGCACGGCGACGCGCATCGAGCGGCCGGCCCCGTACATCAGCCAGCCGGCGATGAATCCGACGACTACGCCGCCGAGATGCGCGGCCTGATCGATGCCGGAGATGAGGAAGCCCGACACCAGGTTGATCGCGATCACTTGCCCGAGCGCGCCGAGGTTGATGGCGACCGGCGCATCGCGTCCGCTGTCGCGTCGGTGTCGCAGCACGAATGCGGCGGCCGCGCCCGCCAGTCCCATCAGCGCGCCAGACGCACCGACACTCACGACCGGCCGGATCCCGCTGGACGCCAGCGCGACGCCGAACGCAAAGGTGGTGCTGCCGACTTCGTGATAGCCATGCCAGAGCGCGCTCAGCAGCGAGCCGCCGAGCGCGGACAAAAGGTACGCGACGCCGAACCGGAGCGTGCCACCTGCGCGTTCGAGCACGGTGCCGAGCACGACCAGCATGTACATGTTCAGCGCGAGATGTGTCCAGCTGCCGTGCAGGAATGCGCTGGTCAGCAGCCGCCACGGCTGCCCGGTGAGCGTGTACGGCGCGAAGTTCGCGCCCCAGTCGAGCAGCAGCGCGTTCGATAGCGAACCGTACGACGCCTGTCGCCACATCAGCACGAATATCACGGTATTGACGACGGCCAGCAGAATCGTCAGCCACGGCCTGGAAGGGTGTTGTTCTCTCATCGGGATCTTGGTATGGGTTATCGCGCGTGAGCCGCGCGAGCGCCATTATATTTCGCGTCCCGCAAGCAACGAGTGTGTGACGAGGCCGGTCGGCGAACCGGGAATAAAAAAACGCCCGCTGCACGCAGCGGGCGCGAATCCCAGTCAAGGAGGTGTCACACGAACTACGGGTTCAGAATAAAAGCATCGCCGGCGGCGGACAACCAAGCGATTGCAATATCGATATCGCGCGGCGCGCGATGAGCATGCACGCGGCGATGCGAACGCGCAGCCCATGAAAAAACAGCGCGCCGCCTGCATGGCGGAGCGCCGTTCGTTGTTTCATGCCGCTCGAAGCGGCAGCCGGGTTGCCCCGTCGATCACGGCTCGTGACGCAGATACCCTTCCTTGCTCGGGTCGCGCATCCGCCACGACACGATCAGCGACACCGCGCACAGCGCCGTCACGTACCAGTAGAAGGTTTCCTCGCTGCCGATCGACTTGAACCACAGCGCGACGTACTCGGCGGAGCCGCCGAAGATCGCGTTCGCGACCGCATACGACAGGCCGACGCCCATCGCGCGCACTTCGGGCGGGAACATCTCGGCCTTGATGAGGCCGCTGATCGACGTGTAGAAGCTGACGATCGCCAGCGCGATCGTGATCAGCACGAACGCGGCCGTCGGGCTCGTCACGGTCTTCAGCGTGTGCATCAGCGGCACCGTGCCGATCACCGCGAACGTGCCGAACAGGATCATCGACGTGCGGCGGCCGATCTTGTCGGACAGCGCGCCGAACACCGGCTGTATCAGCATGTAGACGAGCAGCGCGACGGTCATCACGTTGCTGGCCGTCTTCGCATGCATGCCGGCCGTGTTCACCAGGTACTTCTGCATGTACGTCGTGAACGTGTAGAAGATCAGCGAGCCGCCGGCCGTGAAGCCGACCACCGTGAAGAATGCGCCCTTGTGCTGCCACACGCCGCGAATCGTGCCCGCATCCTTCTTGTCGCGCGATGCGCTCGTCGATGTCTCGTCGAGCGATTTGCGCAGGTACAGCGAGATCAGCGCGGCCGCCGCACCGCAGACGAACGGAATGCGCCAGCCCCACGCCTTCAGTTCGTCAGTCGACAGCGCCTGCTGCAGGATCACGAGCACGAGCAGCGCGCACAGCTGGCCGCCGATCAGCGTCACGTACTGGAACGACGCGAAGAAGCCACGCCGCCCCTTCAGCGCGACCTCGCTCATGTAGGTCGCGCTCGTGCCGTATTCGCCGCCCACCGACAGCCCCTGGAACAGGCGCGCGACCAGCAGCAGCGCCGGCGCGAGCGCACCGATCTGCGCATAGGTCGGCAGGACCGCGATCACGAGCGAGCCGCCGCACATCATCAGCACCGAGATCATCATCGCCGCGCGGCGGCCGTGACGGTCGGCGATGCGGCCGAACAGCCAGCCGCCGATCGGACGCATCAGGAAGCCGGCCGCGAACACGCCGGCCGTGTTCAGCAACTGCGTCGTCGTGTTGCCGCTCGGGAAGAACGCCGGTGCGAAGTACAGCGCGCAGAACGAGTAGATGTAGAAGTCGAACCACTCGACGAGGTTGCCCGATGAGGCGCCGACGATGGCGAACACGCGCCGCCGGGTGTCATGCGCGGACAGCGCAGCTTGGTCGGTCTGGACGTCCATGGGTTGGTCTGTTCCTTTTAGTGCTTTCTAGGCGAGACGACCAGGGGCCGCCGCGTGCGGTCGACGTGGCACCGGTTCCGGTGCACGGCGCTACGGGATTTTAGCGAAATGTAAAGTAACAGGCTTTCCGGGTTCGTCCGGATGTAGAAAAATTTTCTCGCGCCACCTGTTCGTCATATGAAAACGCCAGCCGTCAGGCTGGCGTCCGATGCAAGCTCTTCCCGCGCGATTCAGATACGCACCTCGGGCGGCACGTAGCGGCACTCGTAGCGCTTGCGCACGGTACCGGCCTCGTCGACGCTTTCCAGGAACACGTCGAACTGCCAGAGTCGCGCCATGTGCTTGAGCACTTCTTCGCTGTCGTTCGACAGATGGCGGTTGTCGGTCATGAAGTGGCGCAGCGTGAGGCTGCGGTCGCCGCGCGTGTTCACGGCCCAGACCTGGATGTTCGGCTCGCGATGATGGATGTCGTACTGCCGCGACAGCGCCTGCCGCACGTATTGATAACCGGCCTCGTCGTGGATCGCCGACACCTCGAGCGAATCGCGCATGTCGTCGTCGAGCACCGAGAACAGCCGCATCTCGCGGATCAGGTTCGGCGACAGGTACTGCGCGATGAAGCTCTCGTCCTTGAAGTTGCGCATCGCGTAGTGCATCGCCGGCAGCCACGGGGTGCCCGCGATCTCCGGAAACCACTTGTAGTCCTCTTCCGTCGGCGCTTCGCAGATCCGGCGGATGTCGCTCATCATCGAGAAACCGAGCGCATACGGGTTGATCCCGTTGTAGTACGGCTTCGTCACGGGCGGCTGGTAGACCACGTTGCTGTGCGAATGCAGGAACTCCATCATGAAGCCGTCTTCCAGCTTGCCCTGGTTGTACAGCGTGTTCAGCAGCGTGTAGTGCCAGAACGTCGCCCAACCCTCGTTCATCACCTGCGTCTGCCGCTGCGGATAGAAGTACTGGCCGATCTTGCGCACGATGCGGATCACTTCCCGCTCCCACGGCTCGAGCAGCGGCGCGTTCTTCTCCGCGAAATACAGCAGGTTCTCCTGCGGCTCCGGCGGATAGCGATCCTCCTGCTCCTCCATCTGCTCGGGCTTCTTGCCCGGCAGCGTGCGCCACAGCTCGTTGACCTGCGACTGCAGATACGCCTCGCGCTCGCGCCGCAGCGCGGCCTCCTTCGACAGCGACGGTTTCTGCGGCCGCTTGTAGCGGTCGACGCCATAGTTCATCAGCGCATGGCACGAATCGAGCAGTTCCTCGACGCGATCGAGGCCGTAGCGCTCCTCGCATTCGGCGACGTAGTTCTTCGCGTACACGAGATAGTCGATGATCGCGTGCGCGTCGGTCCACAGCCGGAACAGGTAGTTGCCCTTGAAGAAGGAGTTGTGCCCGTACGCCGCGTGCGCGATGACGAGCGCCTGCATCGTCATCGTGTTCTCTTCCATCAGATACGCGATGCACGGGTTCGAGTTGATGACGATTTCGTACGCGAGGCCCATCTGGCCCCGGCGATAGCTCTTCTCGGTCGCGAGGAAGTGCTTGCCGAACGACCAGTGGCGATAGTTGACCGGCATCCCGACCGATGCGTACGCGTCCATCATCTGCTCGGCGCTGATCAGTTCGAGCTGGATCGGATAGATGTCGAGCTCGTATTGCTCGGCCACCTGCGAGATGTGCGTGTCGTATTCCTCGAGCAGTTCGAACGTCCAATCGGACGGGCACGGCAGCGGCTTGCGTTCGGCAACGTTCATACGCGCTTCCTTCTGCCCGGAGCCGGGCAAGTCGGCGGCCGGCGGCGCCGGTTCGACCCGGCCGCTTTGCTGCGATGCGGCAGGGCCGGCCGTGTCGTCGCCGGAAGGGCGCGGCGCATAGCCGCGCGACTCGTTGTGCAGATGGCGGGTCGTCATGACATTTCCACCTGCTTTTCGAACAATTCGCGAAACACCGGGTAAATGTCGGCAGCCGATTCGGCTTTCTTCATCGCGAGGTGCGGTTGCGACAGCGCCAGCTGCGCGTACTCCAGCCACAGGTTCTGCTCTTCCGGGGCCACCTGGATATACGCGAAATAGCGCGTCTTCGTGAGGATATCCTCTTCCAGGATTTTGCGACACTTCGGCGAATCGTCGGTCCAGTTGTCGCCGTCGGACGCCTGCGCGCCGTAGATGTTCCACTCGGTCGGCGAGTAGCGCTCGTTCATCACCTTGCGCATCAGCTCGAGCGCGCTGGACACGACGGTGCCGCCGCTTTCGGTCGAATGGAAGAAGGTGTCCTCGTCCACTTCCTCGGCGCGCGTGTGGTGACGGATGAACACGACCTCGATGCGCTCGTAGTTGCGCTTCAGGAACAGGTACAACAGGATGAAGAAGCGCTTCGCGAGATCCTTGCGTTGCTCGTCCATCGAACCCGACACGTCCATCAGGCAGAACATCACGGCCTGGCTCGACGGCTGCGGCTGCTTCACGCGATTGATGTAGCGCAGATCGAACGGATCGATGAACGGGATCCGCCAGATCCGCCCTTTCAGGTGATGGATCTCGGCCTCGAGCGTCGCGATTTCGGCGCGACGGTCTTCGGGGTCGATCTTCATCGCCTCGAGCTGGGCTTCGAGCTCGCGCAACTCGTTGACGAGCGGCGAGCCGAGCGCGATGCGCCGGCCGAGCGCGCTCCGCAGCGAGCGCACGACGTCGATGTTGTTCGGCGTGCCTTCCGCCGACCAGCCCGCGCGCACGTTCTTCCAGCTCGGCACCGTCAGCAGGTGCGTCTTTACGAGGCGCGGCAGTTCGAGATCGTCGAAGAAGTACTGCATGAATTCGTCGCGCGACAGCTCGAACACGAAGTCGTCCTGCCCTTCGCCCTCGTTGCTCGCCTGACTGCCGCCGCCGCCCGAGCCGCCCTGCGGACGCGGAATCTTGTCGCCGCGGACGTAGTCCTCGTTGCCCGGGTGCACGTATTCACGACGCCCGCCCGGCGCGTGCCGGAAATTCGGCTCCGCGATGTCCTTGCGCGGGATCGTGATGCTTTGCGTGCTCTGGATATCCTTGATGCTACGGTCGCGCACCGCGTCGGAGACGGCACGACGAATGTAGTTCTTGACGCGACGCAGAAAGCGTTCGCGGTTGGCGATGCTCTTGTTCTTGCCGGCCAGCCTGCGGTCGATGATTTGATGAAGCACTCCCGGTCTCCCGCTCGAAAGTCGATATGCCGGGACGCTCGCCGCACATGCCGTCTGCCGTCATGCGGGCGGCGCCTCTGAGGGCGCCCGTACGGACGAACCGCACGGGCGCGGTACCGCGCGCGTCATGACGACTTGCGCACGCGCAGATACCAGTCGCAAAGCAGCCTCACCTGCTTCGGCGTATAGCCCTTCGCGACCATCCGGTTCACAAAGTCCTCATGCTTGCGTTGCTCCTCCGCCGAGCCCTTCGCGTTGAACGAAATGACCGGCAACAGTTCCTCGGTATTCGAGAACATCTTCTTCTCGATCACGACGCGCAACTTCTCGTAGCTCGTCCACACGGGGTTCTTCCCGGCGTTCGCCGCCCGCGCGCGCAGCACGAAGTTCACGATCTCGTTGCGGTAATCCTTCGGATTGCTGATCCCGGCCGGCTTCTCGATCTTCTCCAGTTCCGCGTTCAGCGCGGCGCGGTCGAAGCTCTCGCCCGTGTCGTGATCGCGGAATTCCTGGTCCTGGATCCAGAAGTCCGCATAGGTGACGTAGCGGTCGAAGATGTTCTGCCCGTACTCCGAATACGATTCGAGGTAGGCCGTCTGGATCTCCTTGCCGATGAAGTCCGCGTAGCGCGACGCGAGCACGTCCTTCACGAAGGACAGGTACTTCTGCTCGGTTTCCGGCGGGAACTGCTCGCGTTCGATCTGCTGTTCGAGCACGTACATCAGGTGCACGGGGTTCGCCGCGACCTCGCTCGAATCGAAGTTGAACACGCGCGACAGGATCTTGAACGCGAAGCGTGTCGACACGCCCGTCATCCCTTCGTCCACGCCCGCGTAATCGCGATACTCCTGATACGACTTCGCCTTTGGATCGGTGTCCTTCAGGTTTTCGCCGTCATAGACCTGCATCTTCGAGAACAAGCTCGAGTTCTCCGGCTCGTGCAGGCGCGACAGCACCGAGAACTGCGACATCATCTTCAGCGTGCCCGGCGCGCATACGGCTTCGGCCAGCGACGAATTGCGGATCAGCTTCTCGTAGATCTTCGTCTCTTCCGACACGCGCAGGCAGTACGGCACCTTCACGACGAAGATCCGGTCGAGCAGTGCCTCGTTGTTGCGGTTGTTGCGGAACGCCTTCCACTCCGACTCGTTCGAGTGCGCGAGGATCACCCCGTCGAACGGAATCGCGCCGAATCCTTCGGTACCCTTGAAGTTGCCTTCCTGCGTCGCGGTGAGCAACGGGTGCAGCACCTTGATCGGCGCCTTGAACATTTCGACGAACTCGAGCAGCCCCTGGTTCGCGAGGCACAGGCCGCCCGAATAGCTGTACGCATCGGCATCGTCCTGCGCGTACTGCTCGAGCTTGCGGATGTCGACCTTGCCGACGAGCGACGAAATATCCTGATTGTTCTCGTCGCCCGGCTCCGTCTTCGCGATGCCGACCTGACGCAGGATCGACGGGTAACGGCGCACCACGCGGAACTGGCGGATGTCACCGTTGTATTCGTGCAGGCGCTTGACGGCCCACGGACTCAGGATGCTCTTCAGGTAGCGGCGAGGAATGCCGTATTGCTCCTCGAGGATCGGGCCGTCCTCGTCGTAATCGAACAGCCCGAGCGGCGATTCGTTGACGGGCGAGCCCTTCAGCGCATAGAACGGCACGCGCTCCATCAGTTGCTTCAGACGCTCGGCGATCGACGACTTGCCGCCGCCCACCGGGCCAAGCAGGTAGAGAATCTGCTTCTTCTCTTCAAGCCCTTGCGCAGCGTGGCGGAAATACGCGACCACCTGCTCGATCACCTCCTCCATTCCGTAGAACTCACGGAATGCGGGATAGACCTTGATCACCTTGTTCGCAAAGATCCGCGACAGGCGCGGTTCGTTGCGGGTGTCGACTTGTTCGGGTTCCCCGATTGCAGCCAGCATGCGTTCGCCTGCCGTGGCATACGCTGACGGATCGTTCTTGCAGAGCGCGAGGTACTCCTCCAGCGAGAGCTCTTCCTCTCGCGTTTTTTCGAAGCGGTTCGCGAAGCTGCTGTAAATATCCATGCTACCTCCCTCGCCTGAGTCTGAAGACGTGCTTGCCTTCGTATGACTGCGCAGAAGCAAGCGCGTTCGAATTCATCCTAAACCCTTTCTTATTTTTTTTCACGAACTCTTCGTATGAAGTGCGTCATTCTCCACAACACCGCTTGGACAACGCATTTTGACGCTTTACAATTGATCTCCCGAGCCGCAGAAACTGCATCCGCCACGTCTCGTCCAGCATCGGAACGTCTCACGCGTTGGACACCTCCGTCGTCGCTGCGCCCTTCACTCCCCCTTCATCACTAGACGTTCGAGCGCACGTTTACGACGACACGCCGCGCGCACCGTTACAAATTTTTTTCGCATCGTCCGGAGATACCCGTAGCGCGGATGCGCACATGCAACGCGCGGTGATATGCGAACGTTCATGTGCGCTGTCACATTCCATCGGTCGCCGAAACGACAACGCCCGCAAGTCGCGGGCGTCGTGTGCTGCCAAATGGGGATAGATGCGGGGGAAAGAGGCGCGGCGCGCCCGAATCAGAACGTCTCCCAGTCGTCCCCGCCGGCAGTCGCGGCGGCCGGCGCGGGCGCCGCGGACGCGCTCGCCGGCTTGCGCACCGGCGCCGCACGCTTGGGCGCTGCCTCGCGATCGTCGCGCGCCACGGCCGGTGCGGGGCTCACCGGCACGGCAGCCGGCGCGGGCATCGCGCGCGGCGCCTGACGTGCAGCGGGAGCGGCTGCCGGCCGCGCCGCTTCGTCGTCGATCCGGAATACCGACGCCGTGTCGCGCAGGCGCGCGGCCTGTTCGTCGAGCGACTGCGCGGCGGCCGCCGCTTCCTCGACGAGCGCGGCGTTCTGCTGCGTGACTTCGTCCATCTGCGCGACCGCGCGCGCGACCTGGTCGATACCGCCGCTCTGCTCCTCCGACGCCGCGGCAATTTCGCCCATGATGTCCGTCACGCGCTGCACGGCGGCGATCACGTCGCTCATCGTGCGCCCGGCCTCGTCGACCAGCGTCGACCCGGTGCGGATGCGGTCCACCGACGCGTCGATCAGCGCCTTGATCTCCTTGGCCGCGCTCGACGAACGCTGCGCGAGGCTGCGCACCTCGCCCGCGACGACCGCGAAGCCGCGCCCTTCCTCGCCGGCACGCGCAGCTTCGACGGCCGCGTTCAGCGCCAGGATGTTGGTCTGGAACGCGATTCCCTCGATGATCGCGATGATGTCCGCGATCTTCGCGGAGCTGTCGTTGATCTCGCCCATCGTGCCGACCACCTGGCCGACCACCGTATTGCCCTTGTTTGCAATCTCCGACGCGTTCGCGGCCAGCGAGCTTGCCTGTCGTGCATTGTCCGCGTTCTGTTTCACCGTGCCGGTCAGTTGCTCCATGCTCGACGCGGTTTCCTGCAGCGCCGCTGCCTGTTCTTCCGTGCGCGACGACAGGTCGATGTTGCCGGCGGCGATCTGCCGGGCCGCGGTCGCGATCGACTCGCTGCCGCCGCGCACGGTGCGCACCGTGTCGACAAAGCCGCGCTGCATCCGCGCGAGGCCGTCGAGGAGCTGGCCCATTTCGTCGCGCCGATGCACGACGATCGAGCGGCGCAGGTCACCCGCGGCCATCGCGTCGAAATGGGCGAGCGCGTCCGCGAGCGGGCGGCCGATCGCACGGCTGAGCGTCAGCCACGACAGCACCGCGGCGACCAGGCCGGCCGCCAGCACGACGATCGACAGCACGCGCAGCGTGTCGTACACCGATTCCGCGTGGTCGAAGCCCGCCTGCGCGTCGGTGAACTGGAAATTGCGCAGCGCTTCGCCCGCGACCGAAAGCTCGTTGTACAGCATCTGGAGCTGCTTGGCGCCCTCGCCGATCCGGTCGTGGTCGCCCGTCGCGATCGCGCTTCCGAACGCGTCGCAGCCGCGCTGCAACGCCTGCCGCTTCGCGGCGACGTCCTGCGCAAGTCGGTCTTCCTGCGCACCGCGCGGCAGCGCGAGGTACTTTTGCCACCACGCGTCGGACTGCGCGCGCATCGCGCGGCTGCGCTCCACCGCGGCGGCGGAGTCGGCCGAGCCGGCCAGCAGCGCGGCGCGATCGAGCGCCAGGCGCTCGCGCGCCGCGTACATTTCCGACACGGCCACGTCGACCGCGCTCGGCATCTGGTTCGTGAAGATTTCACGCGTCGCGTCGTTCGAGCGCGTCATCCCGTACACGCCGAGCACGCCGATCAACCCCAGCAGCACCGCGAGAAACGCCATCGTCAGACCGATGCGCGCACGTATCGTCAGGTTTCCGATCACCATCATTCTTCCTGTGTTGCGTCGTCATGAACGGGCCGGGCCCGTTTTTCGAAACAGTGTTTCGCCCCGATGCATTTACGACCGTTCGCCGCACAACTTGATGGTATTGACGTCAATTTTCTCCGCAATTGATCGGTTTATTACAGATAACTGAATAATAGGTGCGAAACACGCTGGCCCGTGCCGTGAAATGACGGAGCGAACGTCGGGTTCCGGCCGACCAGGAAGAGAGGGCCGGCCGCCTGCTGTCGCAGGCGCCGGCCACGATGCGCGCCCTGGCCCTATTCGGCCAGTTCGGCGAGGGTGGGAATCGACGGCTGCGCGCCCGCACGCGTGACCGACAGCGCCGCCGCGCGTTGCGCGAAGCGGATCGCGGTGTCGACGTCCTCGCCCGCGGCGAGCCGCGCGGCGAAACCGCCGATGAAGGTATCGCCGGCCGCGGTCGTGTCGATCGCCTGCACGACGGGCGCCGGATAGTGGCGCGCCGCGCCGTCGGCCGGCAGCGCCAGCACGCCGCGCGCGCCGAGCGTGATCAGCACGTTGCGCGCGCCGCCCGCCTGCAGCGTACGCGCCGCGACTTCCGCCTCGGCCGGGTTGCGCACCGGCAGTCCGGTCAGCGCGGCGGCCTCGACTTCGTTCGGGATCAGGTAATCGACCAGCGGCAGCCAGCCGTCCGGCAGCGGCGCGACAGCCGGCGCCGGATTGAGCACCACGATGCGGCCGAGCCGTCGTCCGGCCGACAGCGCCGCGAACACGGCGTCCGGCGGCGTCTCGAGCTGGCAGATCAGCACGTCGGTCGCGGCCAGCGCGGACTCGTGCCGCGCCACCGTCTCGGGCGTGACTTCGCCGTTGCCGCCCGCGACGATCACGATCGTGTTCTGGCTCGCGTCGTCGACGACGATCAGCGCGACACCGGTCGACGCCGCCGCGCTCGTCGCGAGCCGCGCGCAATCGATGCCTTCGGTCTCGAGGCCCGCCCGCAGCGCGGCGCCGTGCGCGTCCGCGCCGACACAGCCGATCATCGTGACCTGCGCGCCGAGCCGCGCGGCCGCGACGGCCTGGTTGCCGCCCTTGCCGCCCGCCGCCTGCGCGTACGCATGGCCGGCGAGCGTTTCGCCAGGCAGCGGCAGCCGTGGCGCCCGCACGACGAGATCCATGTTGAGGCTGCCGACCACCGTCACGCGGCCGGCGCCCGCGGTGCGCGCCGTCATGCGCGAGCGCCGGGCGTGGCCGGCTCGCGGTAGATCGCCGTCGATTCGCGCAGCACGAGGCGCGGCGACACGACGCGACGACGGCTCGGCGCGGCCGTCGAGCCACCGCCGATCCGCTCGATCAGCGTCTGCGCGGCCATTTCGCCGAGCGCGCGCACCGACTGGCCGACCGTCGACAGCGCCGGATACGTGTAGCGGGAAAATTCGATGTCGTCGAAACCGATGATCGAGCAGTCGTCCGGCACGCGCAACCCGCGCTCGGCCGCCGCGCGCAGCGCACCGACGCCCATCAGGTCGTTGCCCGCGAAAATCGCGCTCGGATGCACCGACTCGAACAGCCGCGACGCCGCGTGATAGCCGCCGAGGCACGAGAAATCGCTTTCCGCGATCGCGCCCGGCACGATGTCGATCCCGCGCTCGGCCATCGCGCGGATGAAGCCGTGCACGCGCATCGCGCTGACGGCCGTGTCGGTCGGCCCGGTGATGCAGCCGATCTTCGCGTGCCCGAGTTCGAGCAGGTGACGCGTCGCCAGGTACGCGCCGCGTTCGTGATCGATCTGCACGAGGTCGGCCGCGAGCCCCTCGATGTTGCGGTCGACGACGACGAGCGGCGCATGCGCGTGCGCGAGCGTCTGCGCGAGCACCGCGTCCTCGCCGGCCGATGCGACGATCAGCCCGTCGATGCGCTTTTCCTGCAGCACGCGCAAGTAGTTGCGCTGCTTCACGGGATCGTCGTCCGAGTTGCAGAAGAACACGCAATAGCCGTTGGCCGCGCACTGATCCTCGATGCCGCGCGCAAGCTCCGCGAAGTACGGATTCGTACTGTTCGGCACGACGAGTCCGATGGTCGCCGTCGAACGCGCCTTGAGCGAGCGCGCCACGGCCGACGGCACGTAATTCAGCTCACGGATTGCGCCCTCGACCTTCGCACGCACGTCCGCGGACACCGGCCGCGAATTGTTCACCACGTGCGAGACGGTCGTAAACGACACGCCCGCCATGGCCGCCACATCCTTGATCGTCGCCATTTCCCGTTTCTCTCTGGTCTGCTTTCTGTGTAGTTCTTACCGGGCGCGCGCGCGCCGGCTGCGATACGTATCGAGCACGACCGCCACCACGATCACCGCCCCGGTGATGATCCGTTTGGTCGGCTCGTTCGCGCCGATCTGCGCCAGGCCCGCGGCCAGCACGGAGATGATCAACACGCCGAAGAACGTGCTGATCACCGAGCCGCGCCCGCCCATCAGGCTCGTGCCGCCGATCACGACGGCCGCGATCACCTGCAGTTCGAGGCCCGCGCCCGCGTTCGGGTCGGCGGCCTCGAGCCGCGAGATCTGGAACAGCGACGCGAGCCCCGCGAGCGCGCCCATCAATGCGAATACGAGGATTTTATACGGCCGCGGGTTAACCCCGGCGAGCCGCACGGCCTCCTCGTTCGTGCCGATCCCGACGAGATAGCGCCCGAACACGGTACGCGTGAGCACGAACTGTGCCGCGATCATCACCGCGACCGCGATCAGGAACGCCGGCGAGATGCCGAGCGCGATCGGGTTCGACAGGAAATCGAACGCGTCGCCGATGTACGCCGTGCGCGAATTCGTCAGTTGGTAGGCGACGCCGCGCGCGGCCTCGAGCACGCCCAGCGACACGATGAACGACGGAATCCGCCAGCCCACCGTGATCGCGCCGGTCAGCGAGCCGGTCACGGTCGCGACCGCGATCCCGATCAGCGCGGCCGGCAGCGGCCCCCACTGCCATTTCAGCGCGGCCACGCTGACCATCGACGCGGCCAGCGCGAGCACCGAGCCGACCGACAGGTCGATGCCGGCGATGATCAGCACGAAGGTCATCCCGACCGACATCACGACGAGATCGGGGATCTGGTTCGCGATCGTACTGAACGTATCGTAGGTCAGGAAATGCGAGCTCAGCACCGAAAACAGCGCGATCATCGCGGCGAGCGCACCGGCGAGCCCGAGATAGTTCGACAGGCCGAGCCGCGTGCCGGACAGCGTGCGCGCGCGGCGCCCGGTCACGTCCTGCTGCGCGCCTGCGTCGCTCGGGGATACGGGAGGCTGGGTCATTACTGTCGTCCTGTCGTCGAAGTACCGGAAGCCGCGCGCGGCGCCGCTTGCGCATCCAGGTGGCGCGTGCCTTCCGGCAGCGCTTCGCGGCCGAAGCCGGCGAACGCCGCGGCCAGCAGCGCATCCTGGGTCCAGTTGCCGCGTTCGAACACGGCGGTCATGCGGCCGGCCGACATCACGCCGATCCGGTCGCAGATCAGCATCAGCTCGCGCAGGTCGCTCGAGACGACCACCAGCGCGCGGCCCTCGCGCGCAAGCGCGCCCATCAGCGTGTAGATCTCGAATTTGGCGCCGACGTCGATTCCGCGGGTCGGCTCGTCGAACAGCAGCACGCCCATGTCGCGCGCGAGCCAGCGGCCGATCACGACCTTCTGCTGGTTGCCGCCCGACAGCTCACCAACCGCCTGCGCGGCGCCGTGTGTGCGAATCCGCAACGCGTCGATCTGTTGCTCGGCCAGCGCCGTTTCGCGCGCCGTATCGACGATGCCGCCGCGCGCGAGCCGCTCGAGCTGGCCGAGCGACACGTTCGACGTGACCGACTGCGACAGCAGCAGCCCTTCGCCCTTGCGGTCCTCGGTGATCAGCGCGATGCCGTGCCGCACCGCATCGACGGGCGATCCGATGCGCGCCGGCTTCAGCGGATCACCCACCGCGATCATCCCGGCATCCGGCATATCCGCGCCGTAGATCAGCCGCAGCAATTCAGTGCGCCCCGCGCCGATCAGCCCCGAGATGCCGAAGATTTCGCCCGAGCGCACTTCGAGCGACACGTCCTGCACGGCCGTGCCGCGCGTCATGCCCGACACGGCGAGTCGCGGCGCGCCGATCCGGCGCGGGCCGAGATCGATGTGCTCGCCGATCTCGCGTCCGACCATCAGCGTGACGAGCCCGTCCGACGTCGTCGCGGCCATCTCGCCGACGTGCACGAGGCGGCCGTCGCGCAGCACCGCGACGCGCTCGGCGACGCGCGCGAGTTCCTCGAGCCGGTGCGAGATGTAGACGATCGCCACGCCGTGCGCCTTCAACCGGTCGATCTGCTCGAACAGCAGCTCAACCTCGCGCGCGGTCAGCATCGCGGTCGGCTCGTCGAGGATCAGCACGCGGCAGTCGCCGATCAGGTTGCGCGCGATCTCGACCATCTGCTGGTGGCCGATACCGAGCGCACCAACCGGCGTGTCGGGGTCGACCGCGTCGAGCCCGACACGCGCCATCGCCGCCTGCGCGTCGTCATGCAGCCGCGCGCGGTCGATGATGCCGAAGCGTCGCGGCAGACGGTTCAGAAACAGGTTTTCGGCGATCGTCAGCGTCGGCAGCAGGTTCAGCTCCTGCATCACCATGCGCACGCCGAGTGCCTCGGCCTGCGTGCGGCTCGCCGGCGCATAGGCCTGGCCGCCGAGCTGCATCGTGCCGGTCGTCGGGTCGACGAGCCCGCCGATGATCTTCGACAGTGTGCTCTTTCCTGCGCCGTTCTCACCCGTCAGCGCGAGCGCCTCGCCCGACGCGAGCGTCAGCGTGACGTCGGCGAGCACCGGTTCGGCGTAGGTCTTGCCCACGCCGGAAACGGACAGCACGGGAACGGCTGAACGGGAGGGTTGGAAGGTCGGTTCCATCGCGATCCTGATTGCGGCCGCGCGCACGCGACGCGCGGGTATGACGCTCACAAGTGCATGTGCATGCAGTGGCCGTGATCGCGCTCACTCCATATAACGGCCGCCGGCCCGGATTCTTGAGCGTGGCGGCCGCGTCGGGGCGGCGTTACTTCGTCACGAGATCCACCGGCGTCTCGACCACACCGGTCATGTCGGCCTGCTTGCGATGCTCGGCAATCGCCTTGAGCGCCGTGTCGATGCCGAACACGGCCTGCTTCGCCGCGTACTGGTCGGCGGTCGCGAGCACGCGGCCGTCCTTCAGCATCGGCTTGATCGCGTTGATGTTGTCGTAGCCGACCACGAACACCTTGCCCTGCTTGCCCGCCGCCCGCACGGCCGACACCGCGCCGATCGCCATGTTGTCGTTGCCGCACAGCAGCGCCCGCAGGTTCGGGTATTCGTTGAGCATCGCGGACGCAACCGCATTGCCCTTGTCGATCTCCCATTCGCCCGACTGCACCGACACGACCTTCATCCCGCCCGCCTTCATCGCATCCTGGAAGCCGGCCGTGCGCTGCTGCGCGTTGGTCGTCGTCGACACGCCTTCGAGGATGCCGACCTGGTCGCCCGCCTTCAGCCGCTTCGCGAGGTAGTCGCCGATCTTGCGCGCGCCCTTGCGGTTGTCGGGGCCGACGAACGGCACGTTGAGGTTCTTCGACTTCAGCACGTCCGGATCGAGCCGGTTGTCGATGTTCACGACGATGATGCCCGCGTCGACCGCCTTCTTCACGACCGGCACGAGCGCCTTCGAATCAGCCGGCGCGAGCACGATCGCGTCGACCTTCGACACGATCATCTGCTCGACGATGCGGATCTGGTTCGCGGTGTCGGTCTCGTCCTTGATGCCGTTCGTGATCAGGTCGAACTGGCTGGCGTTGTGCTTCTGGTATTCCTTCGCGCCGGTTTCCATCGTCAGGAAGAACTCGTTGGCGAGCGACTTCATCACGAGCGCGACCTTCGGCTTGCCCGGCGCTTGCGCATGGACGGCCGGTGCGGCGGCGACCGCGACGGCGGCAAGCGCGGCGGTCAGGAAGCGACGGCGAAAGAGGACATTCATACACATCTCCTGGCGACTGGCCCGCTGGGCCGGATTGTTGTTTGGTGTTGTTTTAATGCGAGCAAACGTTTGCGCCACACTACCCGGACACTGGCCATCGATGCTGCTTGTCGGTACCAAGGAATGGAAGCGGGGCAGACGGCCGACTGCCTGGCGCGCGCTGTCGTCGACGCGCCACCGCCGGCGGGACGCCGGCGGAGTGAAAGCTATGCTGTACCGTTTCGGTTCGACGCGCAACCCGTCTGATCAATATTTAAGGGTTTATTCGGAGCACGCGATTACGCGTGCCGATTGCGGCGCGTTACAGCGGGGGCCGCGGCGCCGCTTCGTCGCGATCGCGAAGGAAACCGCTTTCGGTTCAATGATCGGCCTTCGTCGAATCCGGCTTGACCATCGAATTCGCTTTGCGTTTTCCACGTGTGCACTGTTCCGATTTCATTCAGCGCGATGCGATGCGCTGGCCGCTGCAGGCCCGAGCCGCCAGCGGCAACGGCCCGCGCAGCAGCGCCGACGCGGTTTGCCGATCCGCGCTCCGGCGGATTAAATCATATCTTTGTGAAAGTGGCCCGCTCGAGAGGGTCGAGCAAGGCATTCGAATGTGCCGTCTTGTTGTTCTGTTTAATCGGCGCATATGTGACGGTCGCCGCTCGCGGCAAGCCGGATTGTCAGCGAAGACGTCCATCGCAGGTTCGATGCGTGGGCACACGATGCCATGACGACGCGAAACCGCCGTCATGACAGCCATCGCGCAGCACGTCCGGCGGGCGCTTGCCGCGCCATCGCCCCACCGTTAGACCGTTTCGCGCAGCTGCGCGGCGATTTCCGCTTCGTTCAGCTGCGGCGCGAACATCTCGATCAGCCGGTACGCATACGCGCGCAGGAACGCGCCCTTGCGCAGCCCGACCCGCGTCGTGCTCGCCTCGAACAGGTGCTGCGTGTCGAGCGCGACGAGCCCGGTGTCGCGCTGCGGATCGAAGGCCATCGCCGCGACGACGCCGATCCCCATTCCGAGCTCGACGTAGGTCTTGATCACGTCCGCGTCGATCGCGGTCAGCACGACGTCGGGCACCGCGCCGGCCTGCGTGAACGCCTGGTCGATGTGCGAGCGGCCCGTGAAGTCCTGGTCATACGTGATGATCGGATACTCGGCGATTTCGTCGAGCGTCAGGTTCTCGCGGCCGACGAGCGGATGCCCCTTCGGCACGACAACCGTGTGGTGCCACGAATAGCACGGGAACGTCACAATGTCCGGATAGCGGTCGAGCGCCTCGGTCGAGATACCGAGATCGGCTTCGCCGTTCAGGATCATCTGCGCGATCTGCTGCGGGCTGCCCTGGCGCAGCGCGAGATGCACCTTCGGGAACACGTCGGTGAACTGCCGGATCACCTTCGGCAGTGCGTAGCGCGCCTGCGTGTGCGTGGTCGCGACGACGAGGTGGCCGCTGTCCTGGTCCGCGAACTGGCGCGCGACGCGGCGCAGGTTCTCTGCGTCGAGCAGCATCCGCTCGATCAGCTGGTGCACGGCCTTGCCGGGCTCCGTGAGCCCCGTGAGCCGCTTGCCGCGCCGGATGAAGATGTCGACGCCCAGTTCGTCCTCGAGATCCTTGATCTGCTTCGACACGCCCGACTGCGACGTGTACAGCACGTTCGCGACTTCCGTCAGGTTCATGTTCTGACGCACGGCTTCGCGCACGAAACGCAATTGCTGAAAATTCATGGGTATGCCTCTTAGGCTGTCGTTGTTTGAATGTCACTCCGGAGCGGTATCCGCCCTCTTCTCTTTACCGGGTTCGGACGTCAGTGTGCGGGAAATACCCGGACCGCGCGCGGCACGGCCGTCGCGCCGTCGCCGACCTGCAGCGCGAGCGCACGCCACGCGTCGCGATCGAGTTCCGCTTCGAGCGCGCCGCCCGTGCGCGCCTCGAGTTCGACCCGCACCGAGCCGCCGAGCGGGATCACGCGGCGCACGTCCACCGCGATGCCGTCGCGATGACCGTCGCCGGCCGGCCACAGCTGCAGGTCGTGCGGCCGCACATACGCGTTCGCGGGGCCCGCGAAATCGGCATCGACCGCGATCGGCGCCGCCGCGCCCTCGGCGACGAAGCCACGGCCGGCGACCGTGCCCGGCAGGCGGTTCGCCGCGCCGAGGAATTCGTAGACGAACGCGCTTTGCGGATGATCATAGACGTCCTGCGGGCTGCCGACCTGCTCCACGTGCCCGCGGTTCAGCACGACGATCCGGTCGGCCACTTCCAGCGCCTCTTCCTGGTCGTGCGTGACGAAGATCGTCGAGATGTGCAGATCGTCGTGCAGGCGCCGCAGCCAGCCGCGCAGTTCCTTGCGCACCTTCGCGTCGAGCGCGCCGAACGGCTCGTCGAGCAGCAGCACCTTCGGCTCGACCGCGAGCGCGCGGGCGAGCGCGATCCGCTGGCGCTGGCCGCCCGACAGCTCGGACGGATAGCGCTGCGCGAGCCAGTCGAGCTGCACGAGCTTCAGCAGCTCGTGCACCTTCTCGCGGATCACGGCTTCCGACGGCCGCTCGCGGCGCGGCTTCACGCGCAGCCCGAACGCGACGTTCTCGAATACGGTCATGTGGCGAAACAGCGCGTAATGCTGGAACACGAAGCCGACCTGGCGATCGCGCGCGCCGACCGACGCGACGTCGAGCCCCTGCAGCACGACCTGGCCGGCGTCCGCGTGCTCGAGGCCCGCGATCACGCGCAGCAGCGTGGTCTTGCCGCAGCCGGACGGCCCGAGCAGCGCGACGAGCTCGCCCGCGGGGAAGTCGAGCGACACGTTGTCGAGGGCGGTGAAATCGCCGAAGCGCTTCTGAAGGTGACGGACAGTGATACCCATTCTGGTTGCCTCTTTACGATTTCGACGAAATGGCGGCGACGGGGCCGGCATGAGCGGGAACGTCATCGCGTGCGCCGGCCAGTTCGGCGGCGAGATGACGCTCGGCGAGCAGCTTCAGCGCGAGCGTGACGAGCGCGAGCAGCGCCAGCACCGACGCCACGGCGAACGCCGCCGCGAAGTTGTATTCGTTGTACAGGATCTCGACGTGCAGCGGCATCGTGTCGGTTACGCCGCGAATGTGGCCGGACACGACCGACACCGCACCGAACTCGCCCATCGCGCGCGCATTGCACAGGATCACGCCATACAGCAGGCCCCACTTCACGTTCGGCAGCGTCACGCGCCGGAAGATCTGCCAGCCCGACGCGCCGAGCACGCGCGCGGCCTCTTCCTCGTCGGTGCCCTGCGCCTGCATCAGCGGGATCAGCTCGCGCGCGACGAACGGGAACGTGACGAAGATCGTCGCGAGCACGATGCCCGGCACCGCGAAGATGATCTGCACGTCGTGGTCCTGCAGCCACGGCCCGAGCCAGCCCTGCGCGCCGAACAGCAGCACGTAGACGAGGCCCGAGATCACCGGCGACACGGAGAACGGCAGGTCGATCAGCGTGGTCAGCAACGCCTTGCCGCGGAATTCGAACTTCGCGATCGCCCACGACGCGCACACGCCGAACACGAGATTCAGCGGCACCGCGATCACGGCGACCGTCAGCGTCAGCTTGATCGCCGACCATGCGTCCGGATCGGCGAGCGATTCGAGATAGAAGCCGACGCCCTTGCGCAGCGCCTCGAAGAACACCGCGGCGAGCGGCACGACGAGGAAGAACGCGAGGAACGCCAGCGCGGTGCCCGTGAGCAGCCAGCGCACGACGCGCGACTCGCTGACGGGGTCGGGCTGTTTCGCGGCGCGCGCGCGCGCGGCGGACGGGTTGTTCAGCACGGCACTGGACTCCTGGCTCATTGCTGGCCTCCTGCGGCGGTCGCGGCAATGGTTGCGGTCGACGGCGCGGGGCCGCTCGCCCCCTTGCTCGTACGACGCTGCAGATACCACTGCAGCGTGTTGATCAGGAGCAGCATCAGGAACGACACGACCAACATCACGACCGCTAGTGCGGTCGCGCCCGCATAGTCGTACTGCTCGAGCTTCGTGATGATCAGCAGCGACGTGATCTCGGATTTCATCGGCACGTTGCCGGCGATGAAGATCACCGACCCGTATTCGCCGAGCGCGCGCGCGAACGCCAGCGCGAAGCCGGTGAGCAGCGCCGGCAGCACGGCCGGCAGCACGACGCGGCGGAACGTCAGCCAGCGCGATGCGCCGAGGCACGCGGCGGCCTCCTCCTGCTCGCGCTCGAAATCCTCGAGCACCGGCTGCACGGTGCGCACGACGAACGGCAGCCCGATGAAGGTCAGCGCCACCAGCACGCCGACCGGCGTGAACGCGATCTTGATGCCGAACGGCGCGAGATACTGGCCGACCCAGCCGTTGGTCGCGTAGACCGCTGCAAGCGAAATGCCCGCGACCGAGGTCGGCAATGCGAACGGCAGATCGACGATCGCGTCGATGAGGCGCTTGAACGGGAACCGGTAGCGCACCAGCACCCACGCGACGAGAAAGCCGAACACGGCGTTGATCAAGGCGCCGCCCAGGGCGGCGGAAAACGTCAGCCGATACGACGCGAGTACGCGCGGCGACGTGACGGCGGTGACGAACTGGTCCCACGACAGCGTCGCGGTCTTCAGGAACGTGGCGGCGAGCGGGATCAGCACCACGAGGCTCAAATAGGCCACCGTGATGCCGAGCGTCACGCCGAAGCCGGGCAGCGCGCTCGGCTTGCGAAAGGTGTACGTCGTCATCGGATGCTCTTGCTGGGTCGATGCTGCTCATGGGTCCGACGCAAACGCCGGCACGAGGAATCGCGCCGGCGGCTGTCGGGGATGCGACGCGCTGTCGTGGCGCGCCGCTGTCGTTATGGGTTTGCTGCGTGGCGTGACTGTTCGCGTTACTGCGGCTTGTAGATCGAGTCGAACACGCCGCCGTCCGCGAAATGCGTCTTCTGCGCATTCGTCCAGCCGCCGAACGTGTCGTCGACCGTGTACAGCTTCAGCTTCGGGAACTGCTTCGTCAGCTCCGCCGGCACGTTCTTCGAACGCGGACGGTAGTAGTTGCGCGCCGCGATCTCCTGGCCCTGCGGGCTATACAGGAAATTCAGGTAGGCCTCCGCCAGCTTGCGCGTGCCCTTCTTGTCGACCACCTTGTCGACCACCGCGACGGGCGGCTCGGCCAGGATGCTCACCGACGGCACGACGATCTCGAACTTGTCGGTGCCGAATTCCTTGATCGACAGGAACGCCTCGTTCTCCCACGCGATCAGCACGTCGCCGATCCCGCGCTGCACGAAGCTCGTCGTCGCGCCACGCGCGCCCGAATCGAGCACGCCTGCATTCTTGTAGAGCTTCGTCACGAATTCCTTCGCGCCCTGCTCGTTACCGCCCGGCTTGTGCACGGCATACGACCATGCGGCCAGGTAGTTCCAGCGCGCGCCGCCCGAGGTCTTCGGGTTCGGCGTGACGATCGAGATGCCCGGCTTGGTGAGGTCGTCCCAGTCCTTGATCCCTTTCGGGTTGCCCTTGCGCACGAGGAACACGATCGTCGACGTGTACGGCGATGCGTTGTCCGGCAGGCGCTTCTGCCAGTCCTTGTTCACCAGCCCCTTGTTGGCGAGCGCGTCGATGTCGTAGGCGAGCGCCAGCGTGACGACGTCGGCCTGCAGGCCGTCGAGCACCGAGCGCGCCTGCGCGCCCGAGCCGCCGTGCGACTGCTTGAAGTTGACCGTCTCGCCCGTCTTCACCTTCCACTCCTTGCCGAACGCCTGGTTGAAGTCCTGATACAGCTCGCGCGTCGGGTCGTACGACACGTTCAGGAACGTCGTATCGGCCTGGGCATGCGTCACGACGCCCAGCGCCGCCGCCGCGCCCAGCGCGAGTGTTGCGATCAGGCGGCCCGCTCCGCCCACCAGCCCCGTGTTGCGCTTCGCCATCCTTGGTTCTCCAGTGTTGTCGATGTTGCGATGTCGGGCCAGTCTAGCGAACGGGTTACATGATTAAAAATAATCGTTCTTCATTTTTTAATACTCAAAAGTGCTAACGCAGACTGGGCGGACGGTTGCGGCAGACAAACCGGCGTCCGGACGTCGCGAAATCGCAGCGGAACCGGCGCGATCGCGTCGAACCTCAAGTAACACTTGAAATTCGCGAAGTACTGTATAAAAATACAGCTCACTGTCTATCCATACAGTTAAGCCATGACCAAACTCACCGCACGTCAGCAGCAAGTGTTCGACTTGATTCGCCGGGCGATCGAGCGCTCCGGTTTCCCGCCCACGCGCGCCGAGATCGCGGCCGAGCTGGGTTTCAGCTCGCCGAACGCGGCCGAGGAACACCTCCGTGCGCTGGCGCGCAAGGGCGTGATCGAGCTGGCCGCCGGCGCGTCGCGCGGCATTCGCCTGCTCGGCATCGACGATGCGCCGCACCAGTTCACGCTGCCGCACGCCGGCCTGATGCAGCTGTCGCTGCCGCTCGTCGGCCGGGTGGCGGCCGGTAGCCCGATCCTCGCGCAGGAGCACATCTCGCAGCATTACGCGTGCGATCCCGCGCTGTTCACGAGCAAGCCCGACTACCTGCTGAAGGTGCGCGGCCTGTCGATGCGCGACGCCGGCATTCTCGACGGCGACCTCCTCGCCGTGCAGAAGCGCACGGAAGCGAAGGACGGCCAGATCATCGTCGCGCGTCTGGGCGACGACGTCACGGTCAAGCGCCTGATGCGCCGGCCCGGCGGCCTCGAGCTGATCGCGGAGAACCCGGATTACGAAAACATCTTCGTCAAGGCCGGCAGCGCGGAATTCGCGCTGGAAGGCATCGCCGTCGGGCTGATCCGCTCGGGCGAACTCTGACAATCGGTCTCGCTGAGGAGAACACCATGGAACGCCTTTCCCGTTTGCTGCCTTTCCGTCAATTCGGTCGCCTGCGTCACCTGCGCGGCCGCACGCCCTGTGCGCCGCTGTCCGCGGCCGCGCCCGTGGTGAGCCAAGAAGTCGCAGTTGAACGGCAGGCGTCGCTGCTGCCGTCGGCGCTTCCCGCATTCGCGCGGGTCTCGCTGAACGCCGGCCTGAATCACGCGGAACCGGCGCGCCGCGCGCCGGTGCGCGTCTATCACGGTCGGTCGCGCCTGATCATGGTCGGGACGATCGATGCCGTGTGCCGGATGATCGATCGCTGCATCGACGAGGAACGATCGTCCACGCACGGCGGTCTCTGATTGCGGAACCTGTCCGCACCGGAGGCATCGTGACTGGATCGTCGGGCCGCGCGTGGCGGCTCAAGCCCTTGCTGATTGTCGTGCTGGCCGTCGCCGTCCTGGCGGCGGTCGGCTATGCCTACGCGTCACCGTACGTCGCGCTAGGTCGCCTGAAATCGGCGATCGACGCGCGCGATGCGCAAGCGGTCAGCGAATATGTCGACTTTCCGTCGCTGCGCATCAGCCTGAAGCAGCAGGTCACGGAAGAGTTGATGCGCCGGATCGACGCGGTGAAGAAGGACAATCCGTTCGCGGTGATTGGCGCGCTGATCGGATCTGCGTTGATCGGCCCGCTGGTCGATGCCTATGCGACACCGGAAGGTGTGGCGGCGTTGATGAACGGCATCCCGCCGCGTGGTAATCCGGGCGAGCGGCCCCCCGGATGGTCGGGCCCGCCGTCAGGCGGTGCGCCCGGCAACGCACCGGCCGCGCCACCGGCCAATCCGGCTAGCGCACCCGTGCCGGGCAGCAATGCCACCGCTGCGTCTGCGCCGGCACCGGCACCCGCGCCCGCGCCCGCACCAGCGAGCCCGAGCGATACGGGTCATCAGCAGCAAACGAGTGCCGGCTACCGGAATATCGATGAATTCGTCGTGACCTACCAGCGCAGCGCCGACGGCACGCGCTATGCGGCGGTCTTCCGCCGCTTCGGCCTGTTCTCGTGGAAGCTGTCCGCGATCGACCTGCACGCCTGAGCAATCGCAGTGGCGGTCGCGTTCGATACCGCTGTTGCGGCACTGCGCGCGACCGCGCGTGAACCGCCGGCAATCCGGCCGTTCACGCGATCACTGCGTTACTTGCCGTTCGCGGTGGCCGCTTCGCGTTCGCGCGCCATCTCGGCCTTTTGCTCTTCGGCCGACGAACACGCGACCAGAATGCTGCAGTTCACGCGATCGAGCAGCTGTGTGTTGCCCGACCCCATCCACCATCTCGACAACCCGCTGCGGCACCGATGGCCGACGACGACGAGGTCGGCCTTCAACTCCGTCGCGAGATTCGCGATTTCGTCGATCGGATAGCCGAACGCGAAATGGCCTTCCGCCTGGACGCCGCGCTCGCGCAGCCAGTTCACGCCTTCCTGCAGGATCTCGCGCGCGGTTTCCTCGAAGCGGCCGCACGCGACGTCGGTCAGCAACCCCGCGCTTTGCGCGATGCTCGAGCGCATGTCGACGACCGACAGCAAATGCGTTTCCGCCTTCAGGTCCAGCGCAAGATTGGCACCGCACCGCAATGCCTTGCGTCCCTCGAGCGTGCCGTCGTAGCACAGCAGAATCTTGTTGTAGCTAGCCATGAAACCTCCCTATCGCGACTACGTGCCCTATGCACTCATCATGGTGCGCCGCAATTCAGGACGCAAGGGATGGAAAACGCTGATTCGCCACGCGGGGAGCGTCGGCGATGATGCGGTGCACGATCCGTGCGCCCATGCACCGTGCCGCGCCGGCATGCGCTGAAGAGACGCAGCCGATGCACTAGAATGGCCCGTTCGTGCCCTCGACGTGCGTTCGCCCCGGTCATGCTCATGTGACACGCATTCGCCCGATCCGTTCGCCGGCCGGCACGCCCCGCGGGCTGGCCGCGAAACGCGTCCGCGCCCGCTTACAACGACAACCTGCCCATGTCCGTTGCACCGATCGATTTCCGGAACGTTGAAAAGCGCTATGGCGACAAGCTCGTCGTCAACGACCTCTCCTTCCACGTGCAGGCCGGCGAATGCTACGGCCTGCTCGGGCCGAACGGCGCCGGCAAGACCACGACGCTGAAGATGCTGCTCGGCCTCGTCTATCCCGATGCGGGCGCCATTTCACTGTGCGGCGAACCGGTTCCGACACGCGCGCGGCATGCGCGCCGGCGCGTCGGTGTCGTCCCGCAGTTCGACAACCTCGATCCGGACTTCACGGTCCGCGAAAACCTGCTCGTGTTCAGCCGCTATTTCGGGATGTCGGCGCAGGCTGCGCGCGCGCTCGTGCAGCCGCTGCTCGAATTCGCGAAGCTGGAAAACAAGGCCGATGCAAAGGTGGGCGAGCTGTCGGGCGGGACGAAGCGGCGTCTGACGCTCGCCCGTGCGCTCGTCAACGATCCCGACGTGCTGGTGCTCGACGAGCCGACGACGGGCCTCGATCCGCAGGCGCGGCACCTGATGTGGGAGCGGTTGCGCTCGCTGCTCGCGCGCGGCAAGACGATCCTGATCACCACGCATTTCATGGAGGAAGCCGAACGCCTGTGCGACCGGCTGTGCGTGATCGAGGAAGGCCGCAAGATCACCGAAGGCGCGCCGCATGCGCTGATCGAGTCCGAGATCGGCTGCGACGTGATCGAGATCTACGGGCCCGACCCGGTCGCATTGCGCGACGAGCTGGCGCCGTTCGCGAAGCACACCGAGATCAGCGGCGAAACGCTGTTCTGCTACGTGACCGATCCCGAGCCGCTCAGTGCGCGACTCAAGGGGCGCACGGGGTTGCGCTATCTGCATCGTCCGGCCAATCTGGAAGACGTGTTCCTGCGGCTCACGGGCCGCGAAATGCAGGACTGATCGATCATGGACGCACGCAACTATTCCGCCGCCGCGCCGTCCGCGCCGCCACGCGAGTCACGCTTCGCGATCGCACTGCCCGCGAACGCGACCAACTGGATCGCCGTATGGCGGCGCAACTACCTCGTGTGGCGCAAGCTCGCGCTCGCCTCACTGTTCGGCAATCTCGCCGATCCGATGATCTACCTGTTCGGGCTGGGGTTCGGCCTCGGACTGATGCTCGGCCACGTCGACGGCGTGTCGTATATCGCGTTCCTCGCCGCCGGCACGGTCGGTTCGAGCGTGATGATGTCCGCGAGCTTCGAGTCGATGTATTCGGGCTTCTCGCGGATGCACGTGCAGCGCACCTGGGAAGCGATCATGCACACGCCGCTCTCGCTGGGCGACATCGTGCTCGGCGAGATTGTCTGGGGTGCGAGCAAGGCGCTGTTGTCGGGCGTCGCGATCATGCTCGTCGCGGGCCTGCTCGGCTATGCGCACTTTCCGTCGATGCTCGCGGCGCTGCCCGTGATCGCGCTCGCCGGCCTCGCGTTCGCGAGCACCGCGATGATCGTCACGGCGCTCGCGCCGTCCTACGACTTCTTCATGTTCTATCAGACGCTCGTGCTGACGCCGATGCTGCTGCTGTCGGGCGTGTTCTTCCCGATCACGCAGCTGCCGCCGATCGCCCAGCGCGCGGCGCACGTGCTGCCGCTCGCGAACGCGGTCGAACTGATCCGGCCCGCGATGCTCGGCCGGCCGGCGACGGACGTCGGCCTGCATCTCGCGGTGCTCGCCGGCTATGCGATCGGCGGATTCGTGGTCTGCGCGTGGCTGTTCCGGCGGCGAATGATGCGCTGACGGCCGGCGCGCGCGGCGCCGGCCCGATGTGAAGACTTTGAGACGACGTTACTCGTCGTCATCGCTCCACGGAATCTCGACGTCGGTCAGGAATGCGACGGTCGCCAGCGGGCCGCCTTCCTGGCGACCGAGCTTGCCGTCCGCACGATGCCATTCGACGCGGAATTGCGTACCCGGATCGTCGGCGATCAGATAGACCGCACGCAGCTCTTCCGCGTCGGCTTCGTCGACCGGGCCGTCGAACGACACCAGCATCTTCTGCGGCCACAGGCCGTTCACCGGATCGTAAATGCGGTCGCCCTGCGGAATCTCGATGCTGGCCTCGACGCCGATCGTGGCGGAGGCCTCGATGATCATCGTGCCGAGCGCGTTCAGCACGGCAGTCGCCCGCGCGGAATTGGCCTGGCGGATCGCGAGATCGCCGCGCGTCAGCGCCTTTTCGAGTCGAGGATGAATCTTCGGTTGGGTCATGCGTTTTCCTGTTTGCTTCTTGTAAAGGGCGCCGCATGCGTGAAGCGGCGGCGCCGGATGAATACGACGATCAAGCGACGGGATCGGTCTGCGCGCGGCGCAGCGGCCATCCCGCAGGCCCGGTCGCCGGCTGCCGGGCATGCGCGCCGGCTGGCCGTCCCGTGCGTCGCCGTCAGAACCCGAACGCGATCGCGAGCAGCCCGCTCGCGATCCCGAACACGACGACGAGGGCCGTGACGATCGCCAGCATGTACGGCTTGAACGAACGCGCGAGCATCGCGAGCGACGGCACGCTGATCGGCGGCAGCGTCATCAGCAGCGCGGCGGCCGGGCCGACGCCCATGCCGAGCGACAGCATCGCCTGGATGATCGGCACCTCACCGGCCGTCGGGATCACGAACAACGTGCCCGCGACCGCGAACGCGATGATCCAGCCGAGATGGTTGCCGATGTCCGGGCCGATATGCGGGAACAGCCATGCGCGCGCCGCGCCGAGCAGCAGCACGAGCACGATGTATTCGGGCACGAGCCGCACGGCCATGCGCGCGAGCAGCTTGATCCAGCGGACGAACGGATTGCCGGCCGCGGCCTGCCCGGCCACCAGCGCAGCGAGTTGCGCGTCGTCGATGCCGCGGTCCTCGGGACGCGCGATGCGGTTCAGCAGATAGCCGATCCCGAACACCATCGCAATGCCGAGCACGAGCCGCAGCGCGCTCCAGTGCCAGCCGAGCACGAAGCCCATGAACACCAGCGCGGCCGGATTCAGCACCGTGTTGCCGAGCCAGAACGCGACCGCACCGCCCGGCGACGCATGCCGCGCGCGCAGGCCGGCGACGACCGGTGCCGCGCAGCACGTGCACATCATGCCGGGCAGCGACAGCAGGCCGCCCGCGGCGACACTGCCGAAGCCCGTGCGACCGAGCACGCGTGCAACCCAGTGCGCGGGCAGCAGCGCCTGCACGGCCGAACCGAGCAGCAAGCCGAGCACCATCGCCTGCCAGATCGCCTTGCCGTATGCCCATGCGTAGTCGAGCGCCGCCTTCAGCGACGGCTCGGGCGCGGTCGCCGACGTGCCCATCAGGATCGACTGGCCGATCGAATGATGCTCGGCGGCGACGAATGCCTTGTTGTAGTACGGGAACCATTTCACGTAGAACAGTCCCGCGACTGCGATCAGCAGGAAGGTCATCCAGCCGAGCGCCGGATTGGGTTGGGTGCGTGTGGTCGTCATCGTGTGGTGGTCGATTGGTTTGTGTCGGTGTCGGATCCTGCTGCGTCGCCGGCGACGGGCGACGCCGGGAGCCCGGAGCGCGCGAGTGCGTCGAGCAGCGCGCGCGCCTGCTGGCGCACGTCGGCCGCATTCGGCCGGAATGTGAACGTCAGCACGCGGTTCGATTTGTCGTACGACGAACGATAGGTGCGTGCATACGCAGGATCGTAATGCTTGTCGATCAGCGTGCGGAACAGTTCGGCGCGCGCGTTCGCGTCGATCAGTGCGTTCCAGCGCGCGACCTCCTCCCGGCTGTGCAGCCCGATCAGTCGATCCAGCTGCGCCTTGAACGCGTCCGGTTCGTCGAACAGATGCGCATAGTCCTCGAGCAGAAACGCGATGCGTTCGTCATGCTCGGCTTCGACCTGCACCCATGGCCCCGCGCGAAACGCGTCCATCAGCGCGAGCGGCAACTGCACGAGCCCGATCTTGCGGCTTTCCGATTCGACGAAGACGGGCCATGCGGGGTCGAAACGCTCCAGCGTTCCGACAAGGCCCGAATCGAACGACTTCTGCGCGGGCTGCGGCACGCCCGGCAATGCGCCGAGCAGCGAGCCGCGGTGGCACGCGAGCGCCTCGAGATCGAGCGTCTGCGCCCCTTCGTCGCGCAGCGCGTTCAAGAGCCGCGTCTTGCCGCAGCCCGTATGGCCGACGAGCGCGATGTAGCGGAACCGCGTGGGCAGCGTGTCGAGCGTCGCGCACACCGAGCGGCGATAGGCCTTGTAGCCGCCGTCGAGCTGCCGCGCCTGCCAGCCGATCAGGTTGAACCAGGTCGTCATCGAGCCCGAGCGCTTGCCGCCGCGCCAGCAGTAGATCAGCGGCCGCCAGTTGCGCGGACGGTCGGCGAACGTAGTGTCGAGATGGCGCGCGATGTTGCGTGCGACCATCGCCGCGCCGACGCGCGTCGCTTCGTACGGCGACACCTGACGGTACATCGTGCCGACGATCACACGCTCCTCGTTGCTGAGCACGGGCGCGTTCAGCGCGCCGGGGATATGGTCCTCGGCGAACTCGAGCGGCGTGCGCACGTCGATGATCTCGTCGAACTCGCCGGCGCGATCGAGGGTGACAATCAGGTTCTTCAATTTGGCGTCGAACAGGGGCGATGCGGCTCGGTGAGCCGCACGGGCACGGAAGGCGGATTCGCGATTATCTCATGCCCGGGCGTCCCGGGCCGCGCGCGGCAACGGGCGGGGGCGACGCGGCGCTCATCACGTCGACCAGATGGTCGCGAAACGCACGTACCGACGCGGGCAGGTCGCGCCCCGCCATGGTCTGCACCTGGATGCTGCGCTCGCGCAGTTGCGGGTTCGTGACGGGCACGACGACGAAGCCGTCCGAGTCGAAGCGGTCGCGTACCGACAGCAGCCCCGTGAACATCACCGCACCGGTACGCTGCGCATAGCGGTACATCACGGCGGTGTTGTTGCTGGTCAGTTCCGGCTCGAGCATGAGCCCGTCGAGCACGCACGCGATGTCGATCAGCTGGCGCACCGTCGTGCCGGCCTCCGGCAGCACATGCGGGTGCCGCGCGACGTCGGCGAGCGACACGGAGTCGCGCGCCGCGAGCGGATGGTCGCGCCGCACGAGCGCGAAGACCGGCGCACGCTCCGTGTGCTCCACGCGCACGCCATGCTCCGGCGCCAGGCTGAACGTCAGCCCGATGTCGGCGTCGCCGTCGCGCACGCGCCGCGTCGCCTCCGCCGGCGACACGACCCACACCGAGAAGTCGACGCCCGGGTGGCGCGCCTTGAAGCCCGCGAGCGCGCCCGGCAGGAAATCGATCGCGAACCCTTCCGAGCAGGCGATCTTCAGCAGGCTGCCGTGCAGCGCCTCCAGCCCGCCGATTTCCTTCATCACGTGCTCGGCCTCCAGCAGGCTGCGCTGCGCGAAGCCCAGCAGCCGTTCGCCGGCCTCCGACAGCGCCATCCCGCGCGGCCGGCGCTCGAACAGCGGCGCGCCGAGCTCGCTCTCGAGCTTCGCGATCTGCCGGCTGATCGCCGAGACGGCCACGTGCAGCCGCGCCGATGCGTCGCTGATCGACCCGGTGCGCGCCACTTCGACGAAGTACCGCAGCGCAAGACCATGCAGGAAAGCCGCCATCGTTCTGTCTCCGGGCCCCTCGTCCGGGCCGCTTTGCTTTGCCTTTTCGGCAACGAAATGTTCGAAATTCGATCATTGTGACAAAAAAATCGGCTTCCTAGAATCGATCGCACTCCCCGCCGTGCGCGCCGCGCCCGCAGGAGAACCGACAAAGGAGACACGTCTTGAGCCGTACCACCGCCATCCAGCACGCGCTGAACCAGTTCGAATCGGGCGCCTTCTTCACAACCCTGAGCCGCCGCGTCGGCCTGCGCACCGAAAGCCAGGACAGCGGCGCGGGTGCCGCCTTGCGCGCCTACCTGACCGACGAGATCGCGCCGGAAGCCGCGCGCCTCGGCTTCACGTCGCGGATCGTCGAGAACCCCGTCGTCGGCGGCGGCCCGTTTCTGCTCGCGTCGCGCCACGAGGACGACGCGCTGCCGACCGTCCTGATCTACGGCCACGGCGACGTCGTGCGCGGCTACGACGCACAATGGCGCGCGCCGCTGTCGCCGTGGACGCTGACCGTCGACGGCGATCGCTGGTACGGCCGCGGCAGCGCCGACAACAAGGGCCAGCACACGATCAACCTGGCCGCGCTGGCGAGCGTGCTCGACGCGCGCGGCGGCGAGCTCGGCTTCAACGCGAAACTGCTGATCGAGATGGGCGAGGAAGCGGGTTCGCCGGGCCTCGACGCGCTGTGCCGCCAGGAGCGCGACGCGCTCGCGGCGGACGTGCTGATCGCGTCCGACGGGCCGCGCGTCACCGCCGAACGCCCGACCGTGTTCCTCGGCTCGCGTGGCGCGGTCAACTTCAAGCTGAGCCTGCGCGCCCGCGACGGCGGCCATCACTCCGGCAACTGGGGCGGCCTGCTGCGCAACCCGGCGACCGTGCTCGCCAACGCGCTCGCGAGCCTCGTCGACGCGCGCGGCGCGATCCGCGTGGCGGGCCTGCGCCCGCCGCCGATCCCGGCCGCCGTGCGCGCCGCCCTCGCCGACCTGTCCGTCGGCGGCGGCCCCGGCGATCCGGCGCTCGACGCCGACTGGGGCGAGCCCGGCCTGTCCGCCGCCGAGCGCGTGTTCGGCTGGAACGCGTTCGAGATCCTCGCGTTCAAGGCCGGCAATCCCGACCATCCGGTCAATGCGATTCCGCCCGTCGCGTATGCGCACTGCCAACTGCGTTTCGTAGTCGGCACCGACTGGCAAGCGCTGCATGCGCACCTGCGCGCGCATCTCGATGCGCATGGCTTCGCCGACGTCGAGATCGACGTCGAACGCGGCGCGCCGGCGACGCGCCTGCCGCCGGACGATCCGTGGGTCCGCTGGGCCGTCGCGTCGCTCGCGCGCACGACCGGCAAGAAGCCCGCGATCCTGCCGAATCTCGGCGGCACGCTGCCGAACGAAGTGTTCGCCGATACGCTCGGGCTGCCGACGCTGTGGGTGCCGCACTCGTATCCGGCCTGCTCGCAACACGCGCCCGACGAGCACCTGCTCGCGAGCGTCGTGCGCGAGGGACTGCAGATGATGGCCGGCCTCTTCTGGGATCTCGGCGACGCCGCGCCGCCCGTTCGCCGCGCGGCACCCGCCGCGGCCGGCGCCGCCCTGTAACGCGCTTCGCCCCTTTCTCGGGACCTGCTCACACGATGAATACGACCACCCTGACCTCGCAGGACGCCGCGCTCCCCAGCGCCGCGAAGATCCGGCGCATCATCTTCGCCGCCTCGATCGGCAATGCGCTCGAATGGTTCGACCTGATCGTCTACGGCTTTTTCGCGGTGACGATCGCCAAGTTGTTCTTCCCCGCGACCAGCGAGGCGACGTCGCTGCTGCTCACGCTCGGCACGTTCGGGCTGTCCTACCTGATCCGGCCGATCGGCGGCTTCGTGCTCGGCGCCTACGCGGACCGCGCGGGCCGCAAGGCGTCGCTGCTGCTGTCGATCGGGATGATGATGGTCGGCACGCTGCTGATCGCACTGATGCCGACCTACGCGTCCATCGGCGTCCTCGCACCACTCGGGATCATGCTGTCGAGGCTGATGCAGGGCTTTTCGGCCGGCGGCGAATTCGCGAGCTCGACCGCGTTCCTCGTCGAACATGCGCCGCAGCGGCGCGGCTTCATGTCGAGCTGGCAGTTCGCGAGCCAGGGGCTCGCGACGCTGCTCGCGTCGGGCTTCGGCGCGCTGCTGACGTCGACGCTGAGCACCGCGCAACTCGAAAGCTGGGGCTGGCGCGTACCGTTTCTGTTCGGGCTCGCGATCGGTCCGATCGGCCTCTACATCCGCCGCTACGTCGACGAAGGGGTCGAGTTCAAGACGCAGGCGCGCTCCGAAGCGCCCGTGCGCGAGCTGTTCGCGGACCAGAAGATGCGCGTGCTGCTGTCGATCGGCGTGCTCGTGATCTCGACCGCGATCAACTACATGGTGCTGTACATGCCGACGTATGCGATCAAGCAGCTCGGGCTGCCGGCATCGACGGGCTTCGCGGCGACGCTCGCGACCGGCTTCGTGCTGACGCTCGTCACGCCGCTCGTCGGCCATCTGTCCGATCGCACCGGACGGATCCGCGTGATGGCCGCGGCCGCCGTGCTGATGCTCGCGACCGTCTGGCCGACGTTCGTGTGGCTCACGCATCACGCGTCGTTCTCGACGATGCTCGCCGCGCTGATCTGGATCGGCCTGCTGAAGGCGACGTACTGCGGCGCGCTGCCGGCGCTGATGGCCGAGCTGTTCCCGGCGCAGACCCGCGCGACCGGTCTCGCGGTCAGCTACAACACCGGCGTCACGCTGTTCGGCGGCTTCGCACCGTTCATGATCACGTGGCTGATCAGCGCGACCGGCAACCGGCTGTCGCCCGCACTGTATCTGATGGGCTGCGCGGTGCTGAGTCTCGTCGCCTTGTTGGTCGCGCGCACGCGGCTCGGGATGCGCTAACCGCGCGCAAAGGAAACGACCGCGCAGCGATGCGCGTCGGACGCGGCCCATCGCGGCAAGCCTGCCGCGCGGGCCGCTCGCCGTTTACGGCGCCGGGTTCGGCTGCAGTTCGTGCAGCGCGTCGATCTCGGCCACGATCTCGTCGGACAGCTTCACGTCGATGCTGCCGATGTTCTCCTTCAGCTGGTCGAGCGACGTCGCGCCGACCAGGTTGCTGCGTACGAACGGCCGGCTGTTGACGAACGCGAGCGCAAGCTGCGCGGGCGACAGCCCGTGGCGCTTCGCGAGCGCGACATAGCGCGACGTCGCTTCGACGGCGTGAGGCTTGCTGTAGCGCTGGAAACGCTCGAACAGCGTGATGCGCGCGCCGGCCGGACGCGCGCCGTTCTCGTACTTGCCGGACAGCCAGCCGAATGCGAGCGGCGAATAGGCGAGCAGGCCGACGCCATCGCGATGCGTGAACTCGGACAGGCCGTTCTCGAACGTCCGGTTCAGCAGGCTGTACGGATTCTGGATGCTCGCGACGCGCGGCAGCCCGAGCTTCTCTGCCGCGCGCAGGAATTGCGCGACGCCCCACGGCGTTTCGTTCGACACGCCGATCGCGCGGACCTTGCCGGCCTTCACGAATTCCGCGAGCACGCCCAGCGTTTCCTCGATCGGTACCGTATACGCATCGTCGACCCACGGATACGCGGAGCGGCCGAACGTCGTCGTGCTGCGATCGGGCCAGTGCAGCTGGTACAGGTCGACATAGTCGGTCTGCAGACGCTTGAGGCTGCCGTCGAGCGCCTCGGTCAGGTTCTTGCGGTCAAACTGGTTGCCTTCGCCGCGAATGTGGCGCGGATTGTGCGGCTGCCGCGCCGGGCCCGCGATCTTCGTCGCGAGCACGATCCGGTCGCGTTGCGCACGATGCTGCGCGAGCCAGGTGCCGATGTACTGCTCCGTGCGGCCCTGGGTTTCGGGCTTCGGCGGCACCGGGTACATCTCCGCAGCGTCGATCAGCGTGACGCCCTGCCCGAGCGCGTAATCGATCTGCTCGTGGGCGTCGCGCTCCGAATTCTGCTCGCCCCACGTCATCGTGCCGAGACCGATCAGGCTGACCTCGATGCCCGAATCGCCGAGTGTGCGGTATTCCATGCTGTTCCTGTCACGTCAGTGGAAAGCAGAAACGCTATCACATTGAACGGAACGCTTCAGACAGCCGAGCCGCGTGCTTACAGGCGGCCTTCGGCATGTGCGCCGCCCTCGCTCATGCGGATTGTGGCCGCCTCCGCGTGTGCGTCGTTCGGGTGACGTCGGACGGCCGAGGTGGCACGCCGCCGCCCGGTGCGTCACTGCGGCCGCTGAATGAAGCAGGTCGCCGATGCGTGCGCGACGATCTTGTCGTCCGGCGTCTTCAGCGTGCCTTCCGCGACGCCGAGCGAACGCGACAGGTGAATCACGCGCCCTTCGGCGATCAGGTCGACGTCGCGCGGCACGGGACGCAGCATCTTCACATGCAGGTCGACCGTGCCGTAGCCGACGCCCGCGTCGAGCATCGAATGCACCGCGCAGCCCGTGACCGAATCGAGCACCGTCGCGGCGAACCCGCCATGGACGCCGCCGAGCGGATTCAGGTGCCGGCCGTCCGCCCGCGCCGAAAACTTCACATAGCCGAACTCGACGCCCAGCGGACGCATCGGGATCGTTTCGGAAATCGACGCGAGCGGCACGTCTCCGGCCGCCGCGGCACGCAGCAGATCGAGACCGGACAGGGAAAGCGGATTCATCGGGTTGTCTCCGGGTTGATGGCGCGTCGCCGCGCGAGTAAGTTCTAAATTGGAACCCATTATTGACAACCGTCTCGGGCTTGTCAACGAGCCGACGCCCATTGCAGTCGAAGGTAAGTTCTATAATCGAACCCACTTCTTTGATGAACCGCCGCGTGAGACTCGACGATGAAATGGGATGACATCGGTACGCTGAACTGTTCGGTCGCGCGCACGCTCGCCGTGCTCGGCGATCGCTGGACCATGCTGATCCTGCGCAACGCCTTTCTCGGTTGCCGCCGCTTCGATGCGTTCCAGACGCAACTGGGCCTCACGCGCCACGTGCTGGCCGAGCGGCTCGCGCGCCTCGTCGACGAAGGCGTGCTGGTCAAGCGCGCGTATCAGGAACGCCCGCCGCGCTTCGAATACCGGTTGACCAAAAAAGGCCTCGATCTTTATCCGGCCCTGCTCGCGCTGATGACATGGGGCGACCGCTGGAAGGACGACGGCCAGGGGCCGCCCCTGCAATTGCGCCATCACACCTGTGGTCAGCTGATGCATGCAGTCGCGGTGTGCTCGGCATGCGGCGAGCCGCTCGATGCGCACGACGTGCAGCCGGAGCCCGGCCCCGGATGGGTCACACCTGCGGCGACCGGGCCGATCGAGCCGTGATGCCGTGATGCCGTGATGCCGTGATGCCGTGATGCCTGATGCCTGATGCCTGATGCAGCGCGCGTGCCACGCGCATCGCAGCGCGTCCTCATGCGGATGCGAGTTGCATGCGTTTCAGCCTACCGAGAATTCGCGTTGCCGCGCTCGATGGGCTGTTCCCATCTAATCAATCGCATAGCGCATTGAACCTGCACCAGCGCGCACGTGTATTTCTTCATTCGGGACCTTGTCGTTCCACCTGCGCACGCACGCGCTGATCAATCGACCTCCGTCAACCAGCGCGACCATCCGGCCGCTGCGGAAACCCCACGGAATGATGAGCACCGCCCCATCGACCGCTGCAGGCCGTCACGCCATCACGCCATCGCTTCCATTCGCATCCGGGCGTGACCGCGCCGCCGTGTCTGCGTTACACTCACGGCCCGCTGTCTCAAAATCATTCGCTGTCCAAGATGTTGTCGCGCAAACGCCTCGCCGCCACCTGCCTCGCCGCTTCCCTGCTTGCCACACCCTTCGCCGCCTTCGGCAAGACGCACAATGAATCGCTGCTGCAACAGGCAATCGACTTCATCGCGCAGTTGCTGCCGACGCCGACCCATGAAGCACCCGCCACGCAGGCCGTCGAATCGGCGTTCTCGCCCGATGGCGGCGCCGAGGCGCTCGTGCTGAAGGCGATCGGCACCGCGCGCACCTCGATTCGCGTGGCCGCCTACTCGTTCACGTCGCCACCCGTCACGCGCGCGCTGCTCGCCGCGAAGCGGCGCGGCGTGAATGTCGCGGTCGTCGTGGACGACAAGGGCAATCGCGCCAAGAGCAGCAAGCAGGCGCTGAACCTGCTCGTCAACGCGGGCATTCCGACGCGCACGATCGACGCCTATGCCATCCATCACGACAAGTACCTCGTGATCGATGCCGAACATGTCGAGACCGGCTCGTTCAACTACAGCGCTTCGGCAGCCAGCCGCAATTCCGAAAACGTCGTCGTGGTCTGGAACAATCCGCAGCTCGCGTCGCGCTACCTCGCGCATTGGCAAAGCCGCTTCGACCAGGGCGCGCCGTACCGCTCGTCTTACTGACACATCGCACGCACGCGATCGCGATTCGCGTGCGGCACGGCCGACGCATGTCGTTGCATGCATTCGCTTCGTGATGTCGTCAATGATCGGTGCGCACGACGCGCCGATCAACCTGGCCGAATGGCCGGCACACCGTGCATGACAGCGCCGCGATCAGCGGCATCGATGAAATCAGTGAATGTCGGGCGATCGCTCCGCGACTTGCGCGGTCGCGACACACCGGCTCGCCCGCGCATGCGCATCGCTTGACGAAAACTTCGGCAGATCGCGATTGCCGCCCGGCAGCGCGCGCAGTACGCAGTCCGTGCTGAAGGTCAGCGTGTTCTGGACCATCGGATAAAGCAGGTACAGCGCCAGCGCGAGATAACCCGCGTACAGAATTCGGACCATGGTGCGATAGATGAACGATTGACTCGCCCTGTTTACGGCATCGCACCGAACAGCTTGAGGCACCCGACACGAATTCATCTCGTGCACGCGTGAAGCGCCTGCATCGTTCTCCGCGCATGGCGCATGCGCGGCTCGCGAACGACACGACGGTGATCCAGGATGCGCGCAATGACGATCGTTTCCACGACAACCCGCTCGTCACGGGCCAGCCGGGCATCCGCTTCCACGCAGGCAGGCCGCTCGCTGCGCCGAACGGCCTGCCCGTCGGCGCACGCGGCCGCGCGAACGCTGCGCCGGCGAACTCGCCCGGCTCGGCAGCGAGGGATCGTCGTGCTGTTGAGCGCCGCCGATCCGGCCGACGTCGGCGAGCCGGTCGTGCGCGTCACGCAGACGCTCGCGCTGCGCGACGCAGCCGACGCACGCGGCTACGCGATCCGGTTCAGTGTCGGTCACGCCGCTTACGAACCTGCGCGGCATCATACGGTGGCCGCCCTGCTCGACTCAGCCGATCGTCACAGGTCCGAGGACAACCAGCGCAACAAGGCCGCCGGCGCGTGAGCGAAGACGAACCGCGCGCCGCTGCAACCGGAACCGGAACCGCAACCGCGAGCCGCGCTCAGCCCAACTCGCTCAGCTTCCGCACGGCGGCGCGCTCGCCATCGCTTCCGCGATCTGCTCGGGCGTCAGATCGCGCTGATGGGTCGCGATCGACCAGCGATGGCCGAACGGGTCCTCCACTTGCCCATAGCGATCGCCCCAGAACATGTCGGCGGCCGGCATCGTGACCGTTGCGCCGGCCGCGACGGCCTGCGCGATCGCCGCGTCGGTGTCCCGCACGTACAGGTGCAGGCAGACCGACGTGCCTTTCAGCGCCTTCGGTCCGAGTGCGCCATGCTCCGGCATTTCATCCACGAGCATCAGCGTCGAATCGCCGATTGCGAGGCACGCGTGCGCGAGCCGGCCGTCAGGGGTCGGCAGGCGAAACCGTTCGGTCGCGTTGAACGCACGCTTGTAGAAATCGATGGCTGCGGCTGCGCCGGCGCAGATCAGATGCGGCGTCAGCGTGCGCATTCCTTCCGGGATCGGGTTGACGGACGTGGCCATGGGTGTCGCTCCTTCAGTCGGTTGTCGTATCGGAAATCGGGACGGACGCACGATGCGCACGTCTCCAACGCTACGACGGACGGGCTCGACGGAAATCGACACGCATGCCGGGATTTTTTTATCGCGCGCGACAGGCCGGCCAGATCACGCACGACGCACGGAATCAGTCCGTTCGGCCGACGGGATCATCCGGCATGCCGAACTGCCGGCGGCACGCTTCGAGCAGCGCGGCAACCGCATCGAGCGGAAGGTCGGCGAACCGGTTGATCGGCAGCATCACGCCGTCGGGCACCTTGGTGCGCGGCGAGTGCGCCGAGAACTGGTAGCCGATGTAACGGTTGCCTGCGACGCTGATCATCCCGAACTCGGTCACATCGCGCCACCGCGTCACCGGCTTTTCACGCACGGAACCGACCAGCCTGAAGCCGGTTTCGTCGATATGCAGCGCCATCTTGCGGCGCGACACGAAGAAGAAGGCGCCGCTCGCGAGGGCCAGCACCGCGGCCAGCGCCGCCACCGGCCAGAGCGTCCGGTCGGCCGCGTACCCGCACGCGGCCAACCCGGCCAGCACCGCGCAGAGGATCGCCTTGCGTCTGAAACTGCGGCCGTCGACCGGCAGGACCACCGGCAATGCGCCGATCACCGTTCCCGCAACCGGATCGACATGCCAGCCGGAATCGTTCGTTTCGCTTGCTTCGCTCACCGTTTCGGCCGCTCCCGTCAATTGCACACATTGACCGTGCCGTTGGACGTGCATTGACCGACCGCCCAGTGACTCTGCGCCGCGAGGTGCGGCGCGAGGCCGATTCCGCGAATCGGCGTCGCCGGCGACGACGCCGGAACCGCGGCCGATGCGGTCTCGGGCGACGGCTGTATGGATTCGGTCTGACAGGCCGCGAGCATCAGACAAAGTGCGGCTCCCAACGGGGCAATGGCGTATCTGGGCATGGTTTCGTGTTCCGTAGCGTGATTTATTTGTGGGCGGCTCGCGGGAACACGGGCCGATCGCCGTTCAGATCTGCGGAAGATCACGCAGCGTGCGCGACTCGTTCGTCGCATCGATGTCGAGTTCGATCCCTGCCGACGCGTCGCGATACAGCACGCGCTTCAGTTTCGGCCCCACCGCCGTTCCGTCAGCTTCGTCAAACACGGCATGAACGTCGTTGCCCGCCGCAAGCGCGTGTGCCACTTCCTCCACCGACGCCTCGCTCGGCGTCGCCGCCCACGACCAATCCGTCGGGTTGACGGCCGCCCAGCGCACGTGCGTCACACGCGCACTGAGCACGTCGATTCGGACACCATTCACAGCGAACATCGACATCGGAATCTCCTTCGAAACGGTTGCGGCCGGGCGAACGCCTGACGCTGGAAGCCGACGATCGCGCGATAGCAGGCGAATTCGACTGCCATCGGGCCAGCCGGGCCAGCCGGGCCAGCAATCATCGGCGCGGCGTCGGCCAGCGAGATTTTCGATGATACATTGGGACGCTTTGCAACCGTCAACAGACAATCGTGCACGGGAGAAACACATGACCGACGCCTGGGGAACCTTCCCTGCCAGAATGGGCGACCATCAGGCTTTCATCAGCTTCAATCAGAGCTTTGCGGAAATCGCCGAAAGCGATCCGCGCACGTCGCTGCTCAGCGTACGCGTCACGCTTGCGCATCCGACGCCCGAGGGCCTGCCGAGCGGTGACGAGTTCGCCGAGCTCACGAAGATCGAGGATCTGCTGGACGCAGCCGTGACCGCGAAAAACGGCGTGCAGGTCGGCCGCGTCACGGTCGATGGCAACCAGGATTTCCTGTTCTACGTGCCGTTCGACGAAGAAACCGCAGCCGGCATCGTCGACTCGCTGGCCGAACAGACGACCTACGCACTTCAGTACGCCTACCAGGACGACCCGGACAAGGAAACGTACTGGCGCACGCTCTACCCGACCGACGACGACTGGCAACTGATGCGCGACATGCGTCTGCTCGATGCGCTGCGGCAGAAAGGCGACGTGAGCGACATGAGCCGGCGCGTGATGCACTGGGCCTACTTCCCGGAGCCCAGCGACGCGCACCAGTTCGCCGACTGGGCCGAGTCGAAAGGCTATCTGGTCGAATCGGTCGCACCGACCGAGGACGGCAAATCGGCCGTGCGGTTTGCGCACGAAGGCACGATGGTGCTGGCCGACATCACGCACCATACGCTCGAGATCAATCGCGAGGTACGCTCGCTCGGCGGCGAATACGACGGCTGGGAAACCAGCGTCGAGCAGGCCGGCTGATCCGGCCGACACGCGTGTTGCGGGCGACCGGGCCTTGACGGGTTCGGGACAAAAAGCATCCCGGCGGCGCGAACGCGCGCCGCCGGGACCGAGGCATCGCCGGCCGTAACCGGCGATGGGCCCAAGCGACCGCTCAGGCACGAGAAAAGCGATTCATGCGGATCAGGCGAACGGATGCCGGGGGCGCGAAACGCCGCCTGCCGAACGCCTGTCCGGTTTCGCCGACGCGGCTTGCACGCGCCGGGCGGGCAAAAAGCCCCGCTCCTGCACGAGCGAGCGGGGAAACGGTTGACCGGGCCGGGGTAGAACGGTCAACCGATCAGATTGTGATCGTGGCCCGTGCAACCATCTGTGCGGCAACTCACCCTTTCAACCGGAATGCCCCGAGCCATGCACACAGGCGTGCCGGGCAGCGACGATCACGCCTGCAGTCAGCAGCGTTCTTCTGTTCATGATTTCGAGTGCGGATTTTTGATTTATGCGGGCGATTTCTTATATCGCGCTGCGGCCTCTGGCATGTCGCGTGCATGGCCAAAACCGCATGATTCCATTTTTCCTTGAATCAGCGATTTTTCTTTTCGGATTTTCGTGAAATCATGTTTCGCGATTGGTATCTGCCGGCTCCGCAGCCGCGACCGCGCTGCTACCGTCCCGCCACAAAAATCGCTTCGCCACCCAAGGAAACAATGACACTCGCTCGGGCACAACATGACGGCGTCGATGTCTGGATCATCCAGCTTCCGGGACACGCCGCCTATGCCTATACGCATCTCAAGCGGGTATTCGCATCCGACGACTCGCGGCATCGCGTCGTGACAGTCGACCTGACGAAGCTGCTCGCCTGCGCCGATCGCGATACGACCGACTACGTGCTGCCGGCGGTTCAGTACTGGGCGCCCGGCAAGGCCGCCGGCATCCGTGAATTCCTCGACCCGGCCGAGCCGCGGATTCCCGATATGCCCTTCATCACGTTTCGCGAGATGAGAACGCGGACGCTGCTCGGCATCCCGGGCCTGTCGAAAGTCGGCGTCGCGTCGTTCCGGAACGGTCAGCATCGCGCACGCTATCTGGCGTATGCGGGAGCGAAGAGCCTGCCGGTCGAGGTGCATGAGACGGAGGCGGATCTGCTCGTGCGGTATTGCGGCGAGTGACGCACGGACGCTTGGTCGATTGCGGAATGGGTTGTGCAGCGGGTAGCCGTTCGATGCGATGCCGACAGGCCGTCAGGCCTCGATCACGTAGATCCGGTCGGCGACTTCCGTCCGGCCGATGACGCTGGTTTCGACGGCCGCCAATCGCCAGCCGTTGTGCTCGTAGAAGCCAATCGCGCGGACGTTGCCCTCGAGCACCAAAAGATGAACCTTGTCCACGCCGATATTTCGCGTCCATGCGCGGACGGCTTCGATCATGCGCTTGCCGATACCGCTTCCGTGATGTGCGGGAAGGACGTGAAGGCAATCGAGCAGGACGCCGAGTGCCGGATCGACCGATCTTTCGGCGCTCACGAAACCGATGGGCGCACCATCCGATTCCGCGATCAGCACGAGGCCCCATTCCGCTTCGTTGCGGTCGAAATAGTGTCGCCACCGCGTCGCGTGTTCCGTCGGCACCTCATCGGACAGATAGGCCGCGGGCAGGATATGGCTATATGCGTTCTGCCAGCTCAGCGTGTGCAAGCGCGCGATGTGCGCTGCGTCATGTGACGTCGCACTGCGCAGCGTGATGGTTCGGGGTTCCGGCATGCTGGGGTCGCTTCCGTTGCGTAATCGAGGCCGGAAAAGTGTAGCAGTCGCGATGTTTTCAACGGCGGATTGCATCGCGAAATGCATTAGATGTTGCACGGCGCCGCAGTTGGCAAAAAAATGCCCCGGCGCCTTCCGGGGCGCCAGGACAGAACGGCCCTGGAAAGTCGAGGGCACGAGGAATCGATACATTACACCGATGTAAGAATATTAAGCATTGGCGGCTTGCGCCAAGTCACTGGCTTATTCCGCCAATTTGCGTGTGACGGGCGTGCCAGGACGATCGTTTGGCTTGGCGAGTTCGCAAATGACGCAGCGTTGCCTGGGTGACATCGTTCGAATGACGCAACGGCACCGGCCGCGGTATCGAAACGCTGCGTGCGAATTACCCGAAACGAATAGCGAATGGGCCGAACGCTCCGGGGAATAACGCCACTCGAATCGACGCAGCAGTACCGCGCACATCACACCGGACCGGCTAGAGGCAACTTCCGAAGGCTGGCCATCCAATATCCGTGGTGGCTCGACTAGCGCCCGAAGCCTTCGATCGCTATGCTATGGCGCATCATCTTGATCCCACTGAAAGCTTGTTGCGTACTTCCGCCGGGCGAGAAGTGCTCGTGCCGGCATCCCACGATAACAGTCGCCCTAGCACGAGACGCAGGAGTGGAAGGAATGACCTTGATGAAAAGTCTTGGCCGCTCGATCGGTCCAATTCGCAAGCTCCACGATAACCGTAACGCACTGGCCGAAGCGCTTCTGGTCGCCGAACAGAGGATTCGCGATCTGGAAAATCAAGTGGAGGCGACTCGCGGCACGCCCTTCTTTGCCTATTACGCCAATTTTGACGCGCTTGAATGTATGCGTCGTCATGAAGTACACGACAGAAAGCCAACGCCTGGATTCCAGACGAACTGGCTTGGTGTGCTGGTGGACCCGAAAATTCTGCCATTTCTTGCAGATCAGGGCGGCAAACTGGATCATTTTCCGCTGCCGGCCAACTGGCATGCCGATATTGCAGAATGGGCCTCCGCATTGCACGCCGTGGAATTGGCGCGCCCCGATACATTCACTATGATCGAGCTGGGTTGCGGGTGGGGTTGCTGGATGAATAACACTGGTATGGCCGCCAAACGTACCGGCCGAAAGGTGCATGTCGTAGGCATCGAGGGCGACGAAGGCCATCTTGAATTCGCCCGAGAAGCACTCGCCCGCAACGGGTTCGCGCAGCGCGAATATACGCTGCATCGCGGCGTTGCAGCCGCGAGCGCGGGAAGCGCCCTCTTCCCTCGTCAGGAGCATGCCGGCCACAGCTGGGGGCTTGAGCCGGTTTTCGGCGCGACCAAAGAGCAGCAAGACGAGGCCGTGGCAAACGGCAGTCACGACATCTTGCCGATGATCTCGTTAGAGTCGGCAATCGGCAATCGGCGATCGAGATCGCATCGATCTCTTGCATATCGACATCCAGGGCGGTGAGGCTGCCTTGATCGAATCGTGTCTCTCGCTCCTCAATGAGAAGGTCGCCTACGTTCTGATCGGCACTCACTCGAAGCACATCGAAGGGCGACTCTACGACATTCTGGCGCCCGCCGGCTGGCTGATCGAAATGGAGAGGCCGGCTTTCTATCAGGTCAAGAACTGGATACCGGAGTTGATCGTGGATGGCGTGCAGGCTTGGCGCAATCCGCGTTTTGTCCCGCCAGGAAGCATTCAATAGAACGTCGCATCGCAGCGACGGGAAATGGCCGATCACGACGAAGATCAGGAATCGAAACGCCGACGTGCACGAATTCGCGGCACATGCGAATCCGGAAACGACGTATCGGCATTACGATCGATGGAAGATTGAATCAGCGGACGCGACGGCGTGAATTCTGAAATTCATACCGCGGAAAGCAAAACAGGCGCCTAAGCGCCTGTTTTGTTCAAGAATTTTGGGGTGGCTGATGGGACTCGAACCCACGACGACAGGAATCACAATCCTGGACTCTACCAACTGAGCTACAGCCACCACTGATACTGCTTTGTTTCTTCGCCGTTTCGTTTCGTTCGTGTTCAGCAGCGAAGAACAAGATTATACGAACACTTTTCCGTCTTGCAAAGCATTTTTTTCAAAATTTTCGATGGCGTCGTTCAGATGCGTGCGCGCCTCGTCGAACACGGCCAGATCGCCGCGCGCGAGCTTCTTGTTGTCCGACAGCACGCGACGCCAGCCGCGTGCACCCGCGACGCCGCGATACAGCCCGAGTGCGTGCCGGACAATCGCGCCGAGATACGCGCCGCGCTTCAATTCCGCCGCGCAGTATTCGATCAGTTTCGCCTCGGCCTCTTCGCGCGTCGGCACCGCCGCGGTCGAACCATAGAAGCGCGCGTCGACGCCCGCGAGCACATACGGGTTGTGATAAGCCTCGCGGCCGAGCATCACGCCGTCGACATGCTCGAGATGCTGCGCGACTTCGTCGAGCGTCTTGATCCCGCCGTTGATCACGATCTCCAGCGATGGAAAATCGCGCTTCAGTTGATACGCATAGTCGTACTTGAGCGGCGGGATCTCGCGGTTCTCCTTCGGCGACAGCCCCTTCAGGATCGCGTTGCGCGCGTGCACGACGAACGTCTCGCAGCCCGCTTCCGCCACCTTGCCGACGAAGTCTCGTACGAACGCATAATCCTCGACCGCGTCGACGCCGATCCGGTGCTTGACCGTGACCGGCACCGAGACCGCATCGCGCATCGCCTTCACGCAGTCGGCGACGAGCTGCGGCTCGTTCATCAGGCACGCGCCGAACGCTCCCCGCTGCACACGCTCGGACGGACAGCCGCAATTCAGATTGATCTCGTCGTAGCCCCATTGCTCACCGAGTTTCGCGGCGCGCGCAAGATCGTCCCGTTCGCTGCCGCCCAACTGCAGCGCGACCGGCGATTCGTTCGGCGTGAACGCGAGATGCCGCTGCGCGTCGCCGAACAGCAGCGCGCCCGTGGTGATCATTTCCGTATACAGCCACGTATCGCGCGTCAGCGTGCGATGGAACGACCGGCAATGACGGTCGGTCCAGTCGAGCATGGGCGCCACTGAGACGCGGCGGGGAGGAAGCGAGGACGGTGCGGACATGGAATTCGGGGCAGCAAGCGGCGCGGGAAACAACCCGGCATTTTACCGCAACGTGACCAGCCCAGCCCAGCCCGGCAGGTTGACTAGACCGGCCCGCCCTCGCCGAGTTCGGCGTCCACGGCTCGCCGCGCCTCGTCGAGTACGCGCTCGATCACGCGCCGTTCGGTGAGCAGTATCCCGTCGACCTTCACGAGCCGCCAGTCGATCCGCACGGCCGCGCCTTGCAGCACGCGGTAGTGCGCATGCTCGCCGTCCCACACCTGCTCGGTCTTCACCTCGATCTCGTAGCCGCGGTACGGCTCGCTGAAATCGCCGAGATCGCTGCCTCTCGGTTCCATCGCTCGCTCCGTGGCGACGCAGCGCCAAGCCGCCTCGGCGGCCGGCGCCGTGCGCTCAATCGTATTCGTTAGACAAAACTGATTTGCCGTCGGCGGTCAGATCGACGCGGTCGGCAGCCGCCTGGTAGATCAGCCCTTCGTTCAGCAACGCATAGACGACATCGTCGAACGCGGCGGGGACCGCCCGGGTGTCGCCGAACTGGTCGATCCACTTCAGCGCCTCGATGGCTTCGGGAGAAAGGATGGGGGTCATGCGTTGGCCTCCGGCGTCGGTGTCGTTCCATCCTAGCACTTCGTCCGGACGCCGAATACCGAGGCAAACGCGCGACGTGAAAGCCGGTACGTCGCGCACGGTCAGACCGCCCGCGCCGCGCCGGCATACAAACCGCGCTCAGAGGCGCGCGATCGACACTTCGGTGGACTTCACGAGCGCGACGACTTCGGCGCCGACCTTCAGCTCGAGTTCGTCGACCGAACGCGTCGTGATCACCGACGTGACGATGCCGAACGGCGTCTCGACGTCGACCTCGGACACCACCGGCCCGCGAATGATCTCCTTCACCTTGCCCTTGAACTGGTTACGCACGTTGATTGCAGTGATGCTCATCGGGTTGATCGCTCCGAACAAAAAAGTCTGAGAACGGGCGGCCTGCGCCGCCCGGATTTAAACGGCCCAGCGAATCTGCCCGACCGGTCGTACGTGATCGACTTCAAGCGCCGCCTCCTGATCGGCGCCACCCGGTCCGCCCGCGAGCACGCGTTGCAGCACGCGGTCCTCCAGCGCGGCGAACGCGGCCGATGCGCGCGCACGCGGTCGATCGAGCGGTACCTGCTGATCGAGGGCGACGCGTCCCTGCTCGATCAGCAGGATGCGGTCACCCAGCGCGACGGCTTCCTGCACGTCGTGCGTGACGAGCAGCGCGGTGAACCGATGTTCGCGCCACAACCGCTCGATCAGCGCATGCATCTCGATACGGGTCAGCGCGTCGAGCGCGCCGAGCGGCTCGTCGAGCAGCAGCAGTTGCGGCCGGTGCACCAGCGCGCGGGCAAGCGCGACGCGCTGCCGCTGGCCGCCCGACAACTGCGCGGGCCAGTCGTTCGCCCGCTCGAGCAGCCCGACTTCGTCGAGCACCGCGCGGGCCCGATCGCGCGCGCCGCGCCCAAGGCCCAGCATCACGTTCTGCAGCACGGTCTTCCACGGCAGCAACCGCGCATCCTGGTACATGATCCGCGTGTCGAGCGTGCCGCCGCCCTCGCCGCGCGTCACGAGCGCACCGCTGCTCGGCACCTCGAGCCCGGCGACGAGGCGCAGCAGCGTGGATTTCCCGCAGCCGCTACGGCCGACGATGGCGACGAAGCTGCCGCGCGCGATGCCGAGTTCGACGTTGTCGAGCACGGTACGCGTGCCGAAGCGCTTGCTGACGCCCGACAGCGTCACCGCATCGTCGGGCGCAGGGCTGCCGGTGCGCCGCCGCGCGAGCGGAACGACGGATGCGCCGCCGTCCCGATCGACGATCGCCGCATCCCGTGCGGCGGCGTCCGTCACGCGCGCCTGCGCCAGTTCGGCCTCGAGGTCCGCGCCGGCGAGCGGGCCGTAGGCGGCCGCCGAAGTGGTCGCATTCATGCCTTTGCTCCTGATTGATAAGCGGGGTGCCAGCGCAGCGTCACGCGCTCGATCCATTTCGCCAGCACGTCGGCCAGCTTGCCGAGCACCGCATACAACAGGATGCCGACCACCACCACATCGGTTTGCAGGAATTCGCGCGCGTTCATCGTCATGTAGCCGATGCCCGACTGCGCGGAAATCGTTTCCGCGACGATCAGCATCACCCACATCAGCCCGAGCGCGAAGCGCACGCCGACGAGAATCGACGGCAACGCGCCGGGCAGGATCACGTCGCGGTACAGCGCGAAGCCACGCACGCCGTAGCTCTTCGCCATCTCGATCAGGTTTGCGTCGACCGAGCGGATCCCGTGATACGTGTTGATGTAGACAGGGAAGAACACGCCGAGCGCGACGAGGAACAGCTTCGCCTTCTCGTCGATGCCGAACCACAGGATCACGAGCGGAATCATCGCGAGCGCGGGGATGTTGCGGATCATCTGGATCGTCGAATCGAGCGCGACCTCCGCCGCTTTCGACAGGCCGGTCGCAAGCCCCAGCGCCAGGCCGACACCGCCGCCGATCGCGAAACCGAACAGCGCGCGCCAGGTACTGACCTTCACATTCGCCCACATTTCGCCCGACGTCACGAGCGACCATGCGGCGCGCACGACCGCCACCGGCTCAGGCAGCACGCGGGTCGACAGCCAGCCGACGCGCGCGCCGACCTCCCACACGACCAGCAGCGCGAGCGGCACGAGCCACGGCGCGATTGCGCGCCACGCGCGTGCGGCCACGACGGCGCCCGTCGTCGACGTTTTCGTTGTCATTGCAGGCCTCCTTCGCTCAGCTCTGGCTCGCCTTGGGCAGGTAGTTGTTGCCGACGATCTCGCCGAACGGGCCCGACAGCGGGCCGGACGGCCGCTTTGCGCCCTCGCCCTTGATCAGCGGGAACACGAGCTCGGCAAAACGGTACGACTCCTCGAGGTGCGGATAGCCGGACAGGATGAACGTTTCGATGCCGAGATCCGCGTATTCGCGCATGCGTTCCGCGACCTGCTCGGGATTGCCGACGAGCGCGGTACCGGCGCCGCCACGGACAAGCCCGACACCGGCCCACAGGTTCGGATACACCTCGAGCGCGTCGCGGCCGCCACGCTTGCCGCCGTGCAGCGCGGCCATCCGGCGCTGGCCTTCCGAATCCATGTTCGAGAATGCCTTCTGCGCGCGGGCGATCGTCTCGTCGTCGAGACGGCTGATGAGCCGCTCGGCATCGCGCCATGCTTCGTCCCCGGTCTCGCGCACGATCACGTGCATGCGGATGCCGAAGCGGATCTTGCGGCCGCGCGATTCGGCGCGCGCGCGGATGTCGGCGATCTTCTTCGCGACGGCCTCGGGCGGCTCGCCCCAGGTCAGGTAGGTGTCGATGTGATCCGCGGCGATCGTGTGCGCGGCCGGCGACGACCCGCCGAACCACAACGGCGGATGCGGGCGCTGCACGGGCGGATAAAGCGCCTTGCCGCCCTTCGACTGAAGGTGCTTGCCGATGTAGTCGAACCCGCCGTTGTCGTGCGATGCGGCGAGCAGCCCGCGCCAGATGTGCAGGAAATCGTCGGTGATCTCGTAGCGCGTGTCGTGATCGGCGAACAGTCCGTCGCCTTCGAGCTCGGCGGCGTCGCCCCCCGTCACGACGTTGATCAGCAGGCGCCCGCCCGACAGACGGTCGAACGTCGCGGCCATCCGCGCCGCGAGGCCGGGCGATGCGATGCCCGGGCGCACGGCGACCAGGAACTTCAGGCGCTGCGTCGCTGGAATCAGGCTCGACGCGACGACCCACGCATCCTCGCAGGAGCGGCCGGTCGGCAGCAGCACGCCTTCATAGCCGAGCGTGTCGGCCGCGACGGCGATCTGCTTGAAGTAATCGTAATCCGCGGCGCGCGCGCCTTCGGCGGTACCGAGGTAACGGCTGTCGCCGTGCGTGGGGATAAACCAGAAAACATTCATCTGCTGCTCCTGCTTGACTGTCCTTGCCGGAATCTGGATAAAACGAGGCCCTGCTCGCGTCGCGGATGAGCGACGCATGCATGATGTGCGTTCGAATCGGGATGGCTCGCCGGTCAGGCCGTGCAGCGGGCGAGTACGCGATTGCACGGCTGTTTCTGGGAAATCAGTCTATGGATCGGTGCGGGGCTTTGGAACGATTTTTTTGAGCTTAAGTTTTCCGCTTTCGTGATTAGCACGACGCTCCAGCGAATATCGCGGCGGCCGGGCCCTATAATGGCGCACCAATCCGAACAACTTCGCGCGGACGGCCCCGGCCAACCGCGCCTGCAATGCACTTACCGATGCAGAAAGTCATCCTGCCGTTCCTGTCCGGCTTCCTGGCCGCCCTCTTCTTTCGCGAAGCGACGCTCGCGCTGCTGCACACGGCCGACCTGATCGCCGCAGCCGGATTCTCCACGCAACCATTCGCACCGCTCGGCATTCCTGAATTTGTTGCGAACGCGCTGATCAGCGCGTGCTGTGCCATCCCGATGGCGTGGCTGCTGCGCGTGTCGCCGGACCGCGAGGCGCCGTGGATCGGCGCGCTGGTGTTCGGCGGCATCGTGCTGACGGCCGCCCGCGTGTTCGCGATCGATCCGCTGCGCGGAATCTGGCCGTCGGGGAACATGATGCCGGTGCTCGCGTCAGGGTTCGCCGCGAACGCGATCTGGGGCTTCGGCGCGCTCGTGTTCATGCGCGCGTTCATGTCGGACGATGCCGGCGACGACTGACGCACGTCTCGCGGTGAGGCCCGTGCCCACCGCCGCCGAGCCCGACCGGCATCCGCCAATGAAAAGGCCGCCTGCACATGCGCAGGCGGCCTTTTTGCTTTTCACGTCGATAGCGCGCGCGTCAGTCCTTCAGGTTGCGCAGCGGATGCGTGTCGGGCGTCCACGGGCTGTCGAACATCGCGAGCACGTCGGCCCGGTCGATATCGGCGGCCGACTTGAAGCGCCAGACCGGCTGGTGGTCCTTGTCGACGATCAGCGCCCGCACGCCTTCGATCACGTCGCCGTGCGCGAACGTCGAGCGCGTGAGGTCGAGATCGCGCCGCAGGCAATCGGCCATCGTCGCGCCACGCGCCCGTTCGACGACTTCGAGCGACACGGCCATCGACAGCGGCGACAACTGGCTGCGCATCGCGTGGGTCGCCTTCTCGACCCATCCGTCGACGGCCGCGCAATCCTGCTCGGCGTCGAGCGACGCGAGGATCGCGACGATATCGGGTTGCGCGAAATGCCGATCGATCCCGGCGCGCGCGTCGGCCAGCGCCGACGTGTCGGGCGTCGGCACGACCTTGTGCGCGGCAGCCGCGTCGGCCACGCACGCGACTGCCTGCGCGCCGCTGTCGATGCGCGTGCTGCGCAACGTATCGAGCAGCGCCGGCAGCGCGGCATCGGGCAGATAGACGTCGGCGAGCTGCGCATACAGGGCGCCGGCCGCGTCGAGCGACGCGCCGGTCACGGCAAGGTAGCGGCCGATCGCGCCCGGCGTGCGTGCGAGGAACCAGCTCATCCCGACGTCCGGGAACAGGCCGATGCGCGTTTCGGGCATCGCCATCTTCGTCGAATCGGTGACGACGCGCAGCCCGCCCGTATGCCGCGCGGCCTGCGAAATGCCCATGCCGCCGCCCATCACGACGCCGTGCATCAGCGCGATGTACGGTTTCGGATAGGTGAAGATCGTGTGGTTGAGCGTGTATTCCTCGATGAAGAACATGTCGATCGCATCGCGGTCGCCGCGCTGCCACGCGTCGTGGAAGAAGCGCACGTCGCCGCCCGCGCAGAACGCGCGCGGATGCGGGCTGTGCACGACGACGGCCACCACGTCGGCGTCGTCGCGCCACGCATCGAGCGCCTGCTGCATCAGGCGGATCATCCCGACCGACAGCGCATTCAGCGCCTTCGGCCGGTTCAGTTCGAGATAGCCGATGCGGTTCGCGACATACGCGCGCACGTCGGGCTGGGCGGCTTCGGCGGAAGCCGAATCGGAAACGGAAGCGGAATCGGTCATGTGAGCCATCCGGCGTATCGCGGGCGCACGCTCAGTGCGCCTGCATCTTCGAGAACAGGTTCAGCACCACGACGCCCGCGACGATCAGGCCGAGACCGATCACCGCCGGCACGTCCGGCACCTGACGATAGAGCAGCATCGCGACAAGCGTGATCAGCACGATGCCGGCGCCCGACCACACCGCATAGATGATGCCGACCGGCATCGTGCGCAGCGTGAGCGACAGACAGTAGAACGCGATGCCGTAACCGACCACGACGAGCGCCGACGGCCAGAAGCGCGTGAAGCCGTCCGCCGCGCGCAGCGCGGACGTGCCGATCACTTCCGCGACGATCGCGATCGCGAGCCATGCGTAACCCGGAAGCTGCATCGCTCAGCTCCTCGAAAGCGCCAGCGCGGCGTACTCGTGCCCGAGCTCGGCGCACAGCGCTTCGACGACGAACTCGTGATCCGCGCGCTGCGGCAGCCCCGATGCGGTGATCGAGCCGATCACGCCGGCCCCCGCGACGGTCAGCGGAAACGCACCGCCATGCGGCGAATAGTCGGAGATAGGCAGCCCGTGCTTGTCCGCGAGCGACGCGCCGGCCTGCTGCATGCGCAGGCCGATCGCATACGAACTGCGGCGGAAATGCGCGACGACGTTGCGCTTGCGGCGCACCCAGTCGGCGTTGTCGGGCGTCGCGCCGGCGAGCGCCGCGTAGAACAGCGGCTGGCCGAACGTGACGATGTCGATCGCGATCGCGTGACCGCGCGCCGTGGCGAGCGCATGCATCCGGTTGCCGAGCGCCCAGGCGCGGGCCGGGTCGAAATGGGGAAATACGAGCGCCTGTTCCTGCGCGCCGATCGATTGCAGATCGTGAGCGATATCCATGAATCCGTCGATGCAGTAGTAACAGTAGTGAGCGTTGCAACGGCACCGATGCAATCGCACGGCTTCGCTGCAGGAATGAACGACACGAGCAAACCGTTCGATTCTAGCGCACGCGCCCGCCGTACCGGCCCCACAAGCTGCCAACGAGCGCCTGCAACGCGATTGTCAAAAAGTGCTTGCATGCGTTCGGGATACTCCATATAATTCACTTCTTCGACGGACGCGGGGTGGAGCAGTCTGGCAGCTCGTCGGGCTCATAACCCGAAGGTCGTAGGTTCAAATCCTACCCCCGCAACCAACGTCCCGATTCATGCAAAAAGCCCGGCTCTACGCCGGGCTTTTTGTTTTTCCACGCCCGATCCGGCGCATCGCGGTTGCGCTTCGCGCGGCACGCCGCGCCCATGCGCTCGCGTTCGAGAATGCCCCGCCCCGGTGATACACTCGCATTCACCTCGTCCCTTCCACTCGACATGAAATTCTGCTCCGTCTGCGGTCACGACGTCATCGCGCGCATTCCACCGGGCGACAATCGTGAGCGCTTCATTTGCGATCACTGCGGCACGATCCATTACCAGAATCCGCGTAACGTGGTCGGCACGGTGCCGGTCTGGGGCGATCAGGTGCTGCTGTGCCGCCGCGCGATCGAACCGCGCTATGGGTTTTGGACGCTGCCGGCGGGCTTCATGGAAATGGGCGAGACGACGGCCGAGGCCGCCGCGCGCGAGACGCTCGAGGAAGCCGGCGCGCGTGTCGAGATTCAGAACCTGTTCACGCTGCTCAACGTGCCGCACGTGCATCAGGTCCACCTGTTCTACCTGGCGCGGCTCGTCGATCCGGCTTACGAGGCCGGCGAGGAAAGCCTCGAAGTCAAACTGTTCGACGAAGCCGACATTCCGTGGGACGAAATCGCGTTCCCGACCGTCAGCCAGACCCTGCGCTTCTTCTTCGCCGATCGCGCCGCCGGCGACTACGGCGTGCATACCGGCGATATCTTCCGCTCGCTGCGCAACGGCTGAGCGCGCCCCATGGTCCCCTGGCTCGGCCCGGACGATCCGTTTCCGCCCGTCGAACGCGCACTGGGTCCCGCGACCGGCGCGCCGGGACTGCTCGCCGCGAGTGCCGACCTGCTGCCGTCGCGCCTGATCGAGGCCTACCTGCGCGGCATCTTCCCGTGGTATTCGGACGGCCAGCCCGTGCTGTGGTGGAGCCCCGACCCGCGGATGATCCTCGCACCGGCCGAATTCAAGGTGTCACCGTCGCTGCGCAAGACGCTCAGGCGCGTGCTGCGCGAACCTGCGTGGGAAGTGCGCGTCGACCATGACTTTGCGGGCGTGATGCGCGCGTGCGCGCAAGCGCCGCGCCGCGGGCAGCGCGGCACCTGGATCACCGCCGAGATCATCGACGCCTATACGTCGCTCTACCGCTCCGGCAACGCGCACAGCATCGAGACGTGGCACGACGGGCGCCGCATCGGCGGTCTGTACGGGGTTACGTTCGGACGGATGTTCTTCGGCGAGTCGATGTACGCGGATGCCACCGATGCGTCGAAGATCGCGCTGGCGACGCTGGTCGCCCACCTTCGCGAGCAGGGGCTGGAAATGATAGACTGCCAGCAGAATACGTCGCATCTAGCGTCGCTCGGTGGCCGCGAGATCGCACGCAAGGCCTTTGTTGCTCACGTGCGCCGCGCGGTGGCCGAACCGCCGATTCCGTGGCAGTTCGACAAGCGCGTGCTCGCCGCGCTGACGGGCCCCGCCGAACCGGCGGCGCCCTCCGGGATCGAGCGCTAGCGCGGCACTCCTTCCCTGCATCGAGAGCTGCCCATGACTCACCCGACTGAGCTGCCGCTTTCACCGCTTTCGGCGCTGCAATTCTATGCAACGGCGCCCTATCCGTGCAGCTATCTGGACGGCCGCATCGCGCGCTCGCAAGTCGCGACGCCGAGCCACCTGATCAACTCCGACATCTATACCGAGCTCGTAAAGGCCGGCTTCCGGCGCTCGGGCGTCTTCACCTATCGCCCGTACTGCGACGGCTGCCGCGCCTGCGTTCCGGTGCGCGTGCCGGTCGGCGCGTTCACGCCGTCGCGCACGCAGCGCCGAATGTGGAAGCGGCACCGCGCGCTCGTCGCGACCGTCTCGCCGCTGCACTACGACGAGGAGCACTACGCGCTCTACATGCGCTACCAGTCCGCGCGCCACGCGGGCGGCGGCATGGACCGCGACAGCCGCGACCAGTACGAGCAGTTCCTGCTGCAGAGCCGGATCAATTCGCGCCTCGTCGAATTCCGCGACCTCGACGCGCCGGGCGGCGAGCCGGGCAAGCTGCGCATGGTCAGCATGATCGACATCCTCGGCGACGGACTGTCGTCGGTCTACACGTTCTTCGAACCCGACGACCAGCACACGAGCTACGGGACCTACAACATCCTGTGGCAGATCGAACAGGCGAAGAGCCTCGGCCTGCCGTACGTGTATCTCGGCTACTGGATCCGCGAGAGCCCGAAGATGGCCTACAAGGCGAACTTCCATCCACTCGAAGGGTTGCTCGACGGCCGCTGGAAAATACTCGATCCCGATCGTGTCGAGCTGCCGCCGGTCGACGCGGCACTGGCGCGCGCGCCGCTGCCGGGCGGACATTCCGGGTCGGGTTGACGGGCCCTCCCGCGGCGCGGCTTCGCGCCTGCAACGGGCACCCTTTCCGCCCGTGCATGCGCCGCCGCACCGCACGAGAAGCGCCCCCGCCGGCGCGCGCGAAGCGAAGCCCGCCCTTGCCGCGCAACTCCCGGTAAAATAGCGGGTTGTCATTCATTCCGGCCGTCCGCCCAATTCCCGTGTTCAGTTCCCTCTATCCGCTGGCCCGCGCATCCCTGTTCAAGATGGATGCGGAAGACGCTCACCACCTCACGCTGCGCGCGCTCGGCGCGGCCGGCCGCACGGGCCTCGCCTGCGCGCTGTCGGCGCGCGTGCCCGATGCGCCCCGCACCGTGATGGGGCTCACGTTCCGCAACCCGGTCGGCCTCGCCGCCGGCCTCGACAAGGACGGCGCGGCCATCGACGGCCTCGCGTCGCTCGGCTTCGGCTTCATCGAGGTCGGCACCGTCACGCCACGCCCGCAGCCGGGCAATCCGCGCCCGCGGATGTTCCGCCTGCCGCAGGCCGACGCGCTGATCAACCGGATGGGCTTCAACAACCACGGCGTCGACCAGTTCGTGAAGAACGTCCAGGCGGCCCGCTATCGCGGCATCCTCGGCCTGAACATCGGCAAGAACGCCGACACGCCGATCGAGCGCGCCGCGGAAGACTATCTCTACTGCCTCGAGCGCGTGTACCCGTTCGCGAGCTACGTGACGATCAACATTTCGTCGCCGAATACGAAGAACCTGCGCCAGTTGCAGGGCGCGGGCGAACTCGACGCGCTACTCGCCGCGCTGAAGGACAAGCAGCAGCGCCTCGCCGACCTGCACGGCAAGCTCGTGCCGCTCGCGCTGAAGATCGCTCCCGATCTCGACGACGAACAGGTGAAGGAAATCGGCGACACGCTGCTGCGCCACAAGATCGAAGCCGTCATCGCCACCAACACGACGCTGTCGCGCGCGGCCGTGCAGGGCCTGCCGCATGCGGACGAAGCCGGCGGCCTGTCGGGCCGCCCGGTGTTCGACGCCTCGAACGAAGTGATCCGCAAGCTGCATGCCGAAGTCGGCAGCGCGGTGCCGATCATCGGCGTCGGCGGCATCTTCTCGGGCGAGGACGCACGCGTGAAGCTCGCGGCCGGCGCATCGCTGGTCCAGCTGTATACGGGCTTCATCTATCGCGGCCCCGCGCTCGTGGCCGAATGCGTGAAGGCCATCGCGCGCGAACGCACCGCGTAATATAGTCATAAACAAACGATATTTAGTGGTCGATTGCATTTTTGCTATGATCGACCCCATTGTCAGACTCAAGCGCCCCGCCGGGGGCAAGGAAGCTCACACGATGAAAATTTCGCTGCTGAAGAAGCTGCTCGTTGCCGGCCTGATCGGCACGTCGTTCGCCGCCGCCACCGCGCATGCGGCCGACCTCCTCGATGAGGTGAAGCAACGCAGCACGCTGCGCGTCGGCCTCGAAGGCACGTTCCCGCCGTTCAACTCGAAGAACCCGCAAGGCGAGCTCGTCGGCTTCGACGTCGACATCGCAAAGGCCGTCGCCGCGAAGCTCGGCGTGAAGGCCGAGTTCGTCACGACCGAATGGAGCGGCATCATCGCGGGCCTGCAGGCCGGCAAGTTCGACGTGATCGCCAACCAGGTCGGCATCACCGACAAGCGCAAGGAAACGCTCGACTTCTCGCCGGCGTACACGTACTCGTCCGCGCAGCTGATCCAGCGCAAGGACGATACGCGCCAGTTCAAGTCGCTCGACGACCTGAAGGGCAAGAAGCTCGGCGTCGCGCTCGGCACGAACTACATGGACATGGCGAAGTCGGTGCCCGGCATCGACGTGAAGACGTACCCGGGCGCGCCCGAGTACCTGCGCGACCTCGCGGCGGGCCGTCTCGACGCGGCACTGAACGACCGCCTGATGCTCGCGTACCTGACGAAGAACTCGCAACTGCCGCTGCGTCCGGGCGCGAACGTCGGCTCGGCGAATCCGTCGGGCATCCCGTTCAAGAAGGGCAACCCGAAGTTCCAGAAGGCGATCGACGACGCCATGGCGCAACTCGCGGCCGACGGCACGTTCACGAAGATCTCGGACAAGTGGTTCGGCATCGACGTGACGAAGCCGATCAAGTAAGCACGCCTCTGTTTCCCGCCTGACGGCGGGCCGGAATGGGCGGCATCCGAAACGATGCCGCCCTTTGTTTTATCGGTCCGGTTTATGATTGCGCTTTCGCGCACGCACTCGCTTCGTATTCCATGTCGACAACGTCCCTGCTCGTCCAATCGCTGCCGGTGCTCGCCCAGGGTGCCGTACTGACCGTCAAGTTCGCCGTGCTGTCGATGGTGTTCGGCCTGCTCGGCGCCGTCATGCTCGCGATGATGGGCATCCGGCAAAGCGAACCGCTCGAAGGCTTCGAACGCATCTGGGTCAACGCGCTCGCGTGGCTCGCGCGCGCGTATGTGAGCCTGATGCGCGGCACGCCGCTGCTCGTGCAGATCTTCGTGATTTATTACGGATTGCCGAGCCTCGGCATCTCGCTCGATCCGACGCCGGCCGGCGTCATCGCGCTGTCCGCGAACGTCGCCGCTTACATGTCCGAAAGCATGCGCGGCGCGATCAACGGGATCGCGCGCGGCCAATGGCTGGCCGCCTACAGCCTCGGGCTGTCGTGGGGGCAGACGCTGCGCTACGTGATCGGCCCGCAGGCGCTGCGCATCGCGGTGCCGAGCCTGTCGAACAGCCTGATCAGCCTGATCAAGGACACGTCGCTCGTGTCCGTGATCACCGTGACCGAGTTGCTGCGCAGCGCGCAGGAAGTGATCGCGGCGACCTATCAGCCGTTGCCGCTGTACCTTGCCGCCGCCGCTGTCTACTGGGTGCTGTGCCAGATCCTCGAATGGGTCCAGCGCTGGTACGAAAAGCGCCTGTCGCTGCCCGCGCGGCACTGAGCGCGGCGCTGAGCACGTTGCATCGCTCGCCGGGCCGCGGATGCGCGCCCGGCCCCTTCCTTCCCGCCTACTCGCCCGAATAGCGCACGCCGAGCGCCGCGCGTGCCGCGTCGGTCATCGCGATCATCTGTCGTGAATGGTCGTGCGTCATGATCGGGCTCTCCAGTTCACCCGCGCGCAGCAGGTCGCAGAAATGCGCGGTCTCGTAGTTCAGGCCGCCACCGTCGAACGGTGCATCGAGTTCGACGGTACGCCCGTCGGCATAGCGGATCGTCGCCCGCGTGGGGTTCCACCACTTCTCGTGAATCGTCACGTGCCCGCCCGCCGCGGCGATCAGCGCGTCGCCGCGTCCCATCACGTCGAGCCCGCAAAAGAGCTGCGCGATGCCGCCATTCGCGTGGCGGCTGTTCAGGCTCGCGAAGACGTCGACGCCCGTCGCGCCGACACGGCCGAGCGTCTGCACGTCGCGTGCGGCGCCGAGCCAGTCGACCGCGAGAAACGCTTCGTAGATCCCGATGTCGAGCAGCGCGCCGCCGGCTCGATCGAGACGATAGACGGAATGATCGTCCGGCACCGACGACGACGCGCAGCCCGCGCGCACGAGCCGGATCTCGCCGATCGGATCGTCACGCAAGTGCGCACGCAACTGCCGGTACAGCGGAAAGAACGGCGGCTTCATCGCTTCCATGAAGAGCCGTCCGGCAGCGCGCGCCGCGTCCAGCACCGCGTCGAGTTGCCCTGCGTTCAGCGTCGCCGGCTTTTCGCACAGCACGGCCTTGCCGGCGGCGAGCGCCGCCTGCGCGTATTGCGCATGACTGTCGTGGAGGGTCGCGATGTAGATCGCGTCGATGTCGCTCGCGAGGAGCGCGTCGAGGCTGGCCGCGGGCGTGCCGCCGCAGCTGTCGCAGAAGGCGGCTGCCGCGTCGGCGCGGCGTGCCCACACGCCGGCGAGCACGGCACCCGGCACGTGAGCGAGGCTTTGCGCGAAACGGCGTGCGATGCTGCCTGCGCCGACGATGCCGAAGCGCACCGGGCGGTTGTCGAAGTCGTTCATCCGGATCTTCCGTGTCGTTCGTATGACGGTGGCCGACACGCTGCCGGCCGGCCGTCATGATAAACGGCTCGCCGGCTCACGGCTGAGCGACGCGGGTGGATTCAGGCGCGCATGGGCACGTCGACGGAGAAATCGCGCGAGATCTCGTCGGCGCTGAAATCGATCAGGGCGAGCGATGCCGCTTCGGCTTCGCGCGGATCGCGACGTTCGATCGCATCGACGACGCGCGCATGCGCCTTGACCGCGATGTCGTGCGCGCCATCCTTCTGCACGACGCGCGGATTCACGAGCCGCACCGCGCCGCGCACGATCGCCGCCATCTGCTGGAAGAACTGATTGCCGCTCGCCTGGACGATCCGCGTGTGCAGCAGTTCGTCCGCCGTGTCGTAGCCGGGGTCGCCCGGTTGCAACACCTTGAACGCGTCGAACGCCTCACGGATACCCGCGATGTCGACGGCCGTGGCACGGACCGCCGCCTGCGCGGTCGCGCGCGGTTCGATCAGCATCCGGAATTCGATGACGTCGCGCATGAATTGCGGATCCGGTTTCGCACGAAACCGCCAACTCACGACGTCTTCATCGATCATGCGCCAGTCGCGCATCGGTCGAACGCGCGTACCGACTTTCGGACGCACGTCGAGCATGTCGCGCGCAAGCAACATCGATAATGCTTCGCGCATCACCGTGCGGCTCACGTCGAACTCTTTCGACAGCACGTCCTGCGGCGGCAGAATGCCGCCGTACTTGTCCTCGACGATACCCGCGACAAGCCCATCCATCACTTTGGCGACCAGTGACCGGTCTTTGCCCTGCTCCATGACACCTCCCCGTGCGTCGATTTGCGAACACCTGCTCCGCAGTTCCGCCGGCCCTGGTTACGACTGTTCTTATGATCTATAAGTTGATGATTTCGGGGATATTCCGCTATCTGGTAAACACCTGACAGGGTTATCCCTCTTTTGGAAGAGGTGATTTATAAGGCTTCAAAAAAAGCCCGGAAAGCGCGCTGCGCTTGCCGGGCCGGGACTTCAACAAGATTTAAACATGCAATCCATTACGGCTTCTTGACGCCATTACGGACTGCTTCTCATTCAGTTTTGATTAACCGGGATAAACGATCGTCTCGACGCCGTTCGCCGTGCCGAGCAGGCACAGATTCGCGCCGCGCTCGGCGAACAGGCCGACCGTCACGACGCCCGGCCACGCGTTGACCTGCGCTTCGAAACCGCGCGGATCGGCGATCTGCAGCCCCTTCACGTCGATGATCTCGTTGCCGTTGTCGGTGATGTACGGCGCGCCGTCCTGCGTCACGCGCAGCACCGGCACGCCGCCGAGCGCGGTCACGCGCCGGCCGATCGCCGTGCGCGCCATCGGCACGACCTCGATCGGCAGCGGGAATGCGCCGAGCATCGGCACGCGCTTGCTGCCGTCCGCGATGCAGACGAACGTATCGGCCACCGACGCAACGATCTTCTCGCGCGTCAACGCACCGCCGCCGCCCTTGATCATTGCACCGCTTGCGTCAATCTCGTCGGCCCCGTCGACATACACCTGCAGCGACTCGACCTCGTTCAGGTCGAACACCTTGATGCCGTGCGATTTCAGGCGTTCGGTCGTCGCGAGCGAGCTCGACACGGCACCGCGATAGCGCGATTTGACGGCCGCGAGCGCGTCGATGAAGCAGTTGGCGGTCGAGCCGGTGCCGACGCCGATCACGGCGCCTTCCGGCACGTTCTGGATCACATAATCGGCGGCCGCCTGGCCGACCAGGCGTTTGAGTTCGTCTTGAGTCATGAGGTGGGAATACAGCGGGATTGCGGAAAACCGCCAGTTTACCGGACTCGCAAGACGCCCCGGGCTTTTTCCGCGCGGATGTCGGCCCCGGCCACGCCGACGGTCACGGCGTGCCGTTGGCCGACGCGTTGCCGGCGGGCGCAGCGGGGAAATACTTGTCGAGCAGCGCCTGTGCGATCGCGTCGGTCTCGGCGTCCGGATTGCCCGCGTAGTCGGATGGCCGGAAGTGCATCTGGAATGCGGCGAATACGCGTCGCGTGCGCACGTCGAGCACGCCGTCGGTCGGCACGTCGTAACCGTAGCGCGCGAGCTTCAGCTGCAATTCGCGCACGTCGACGAGCGCGTGCGGATCGCGACCGTCGAGCCGCGCGGCCACGGTCGCATCGTCCGGCCATGCGCCGACGCCGGCTTGCGCGAGCGCATGCCACGGGAACAGCGGACCGGGATCGATCTTGCGTTGCGGTGCGATATCGCTGTGTCCGACCACGCGCGTCGGCGCAATCCCGTAGCGCGCGACGATATCCTTCGACAGGTGAATCAGCGCATCGACCTGCGCGGGCGAATACGGCTGCCAGGTGAGGTTTTGCGGATCGAGCGGGCCGCGATTCACGTTCTCGATGCCGATCGACGCCGCATTGAGCTCGGTCGTGCCCTGCCATTCGCTGATGCCCGCATGCCATGCGCGCTTCGATTCAGGAACGAGCTGATAGACGACCGGCATCCCGTGTTCGATGCGCGGTTGCGGCGGCACGACGTAGTGCACGCTGACCGAATCGCCCGTCAGCGTGCGTAGCGATTTCGGTTCGTCGCTTTCGGTGTAATGCATCACGAGAAAGCGAATCCGCGCATCGGCGCCGCGCGCGTGCAGGCTCGTGTCGGCGTAGTAGCCGCCGCGCTCGATCAGCGACGGCGACGTGCAGGCGGCCAGCAGGCCAAGGATGGCGCACGATGCGCCGAGGCGAATCAGGGTCATGGTTCGCGAGTTCCGGGGCCGCGTGCCGCGCACAATCGCGGCACGCGTCGTTCGGGTCATGGCGGCCCGCGCATCGCGCGAGACCGCGTGCGTCAGCCCGTCAGTCGGCCCGTCAGTCAGCCGGCGAATCAGCCCTTCACGCGCCGCTGCCGCACCGCTTCGTACAGGCACACGCCGCTTGCAACCGACACGTTCAGGCTTTCCACGCTGCCGGCCATCGGGATGCTCATCACGTCGTCGCAGGTGTCGCGCGTAAGCCGGCGCATGCCTTCGCCTTCCGCGCCCATCACGATGGCGACGGGGCCGTCGAGCTTCGTGTCGTACAGCGTCGCCGACGCGTCGTCCGACGTGCCGATGATCCATACGCCCGCTTCCTTCAGCTCGCGCAGCGCGCGGGCGAGGTTCGTGACCGTGATGTACGGCACCGTGTCGGCCGCGCCGCTCGCGACTTTCGCCGCGGTCGCGTTCAAGCCGACCGCGCGGTCACGCGGCGCGATCACCGCATGCGCGCCTGCCGAATCGGCGACACGCAGGCATGCGCCCAGGTTGTGCGGATCGGTGACACCGTCGAGCACCAGCAGAAGCGCCGGGCCCTGGATGCCGTCGAGCAATTCGGACAGGTTCTGCGCGAGCGGAACGTCCTCGACGCGTGCGACGACGCCCTGGTGGCGCTCGGTATGCGCGAGGCCCCACAGGCGGGTTTCGTCGGCCGCGATCAGCCGCACGCCCGCTTCCTTCGCGGTGTGCAGGAAGTCCTGCATGCGGCGGTCGCGGCGCGTCTGGTCGTACAGCACCTCCGCAACCGTCGATGCATCGTGCCGCAAACGTGCGGTCACCGCATGAAAACCGTAAAGAACCTTCAGACGTGACATGACTGGAACAACCTTCGATCAAACGTGCGGCCGCGCGACGTGCGCAGCCGCGATCCATGGAAAAGGAAAGCGCCGCGTTGCCGGCCGGTGACCGGTAGAACGCGGCGTCTCTCGATACTGCAAGGGCGCGCGCGTGCGCCGCCCCGAACGCTCAATACTTCTTGCGGGCGTGTGTCTTCTTCGCGGCCGTCTTCGCCGGCGCGCCGCCCTTCTTCTTCGCCGCACGCGCGTCGTTCACCGCGGCGGTCGGTGCGCTGGCCGTCCGCTTGCGACGCGGCGCGGCTTCCTCCACCGGCGGCAACGAGCGCACACGCGGGCCGCCGCGATCGTTACCGTTGCCGACGACGGCCGGCGCCGGTGCCGGACGCGGCACCTTCACCGGCGTGTCGCGCACGAGGCGGAAGTCGATCTTGCGCGCATCGAGATCGACGCGGCTCACCTGCACGCGCACGCGATCCGACAGGCGATAACGGATGCCCGTGCGCTCGCCGCGCAGCTCGTTCTTGATCTCGTCGTACTGGAAGTAGTCCGAGCCGAGTTCCGTGACGTGCACGAGCCCTTCGATGAACAGCGTGTCGAGCTGCACGAAGATGCCGAACGACGTGACGCCGTTCACCATCCCGCCGTATTCCTCGCCGAGCTTGTCGCGCATGAAGTAGCACTTGAGCCAGGCCTCGACGTCGCGCGACGCTTCGTCGGCACGCCGCTCGTTCGCCGAGCAGTGCAGGCCGAGTTCTTCCCAGATCGCGGTATTCACGCGCGAACGGCCGCGCGCTTCGTCGTCGGCCTGCTGCATCGCGCGGGCGCGCGGCGACAGCGCGGTGTTCAGCTCGAAGCCGTCCGGCGCCTTCGGCGTGTACTTCTTGCCCGACAGGATCGCGTAGATCGCGCGGTGCGTGAGCAGGTCGGGATAGCGGCGGATCGGGCTCGTGAAGTGCGCGTAGGCCTCATACGCGAGACCGAAGTGACCGATGTTGTCCGGGCTGTAGACGGCCTGCTGCATCGAGCGCAGCAGCATCGGCTGCAGCATCTGCGCGTCGGGCCGGTCGCGAATCTGCGCCATCAGCGCCGCATAATCGCTCGCATGCGGCTTCTCGCCGCCGCCGAGCGACAGGCCCATGCCGCGCAGGAACGCGCGCAGGTTCTCGAGCTTTTCCGGCGTCGGCCCCGCGTGCACGCGGTACAGGCCCGCATGCTTGTTGCGCTTCAGGAAGTCGGCCGCGCAGACGTTCGCGGCCAGCATGCATTCCTCGATCAGCTTGTGCGCATCGTTGCGCTGACGCGGCACGATCTGTTCGATCTTGCCCTGCGAGTTGCAGACGATGTACGTCTCGGTCGTGTCGAAGTCGATCGCACCGCGCTTCTGGCGTGCGGCGAACAGCGCCTTGTAGACGCCGTACAGGTCCTGCAGGTGCGGCAGCAGGTCCGCGCGGCGCGCGGCCTCCGGCCCCTTCGTGTTCGACAGCACGGCCGCGACTTCGGTGTACGTCAGGCGCGCGGCCGAATGGATGACCGCCGGATAGAACTGGTACGCCTTGATCTCGCCGCGCGCGGTAATCACCATGTCGCACACGAGCACGCAGCGGTCGACCTGCGGATTCAGCGAGCACAGCCCGTTCGACAGCTTCTCCGGCAGCATCGGGATCACGCGGCGCGGGAAATAGACCGACGTGCTGCGCTCCAGCGCGTCGGCGTCGAGGCCGCTGCCCGGCTGCACGTAGTGCGACACGTCGGCGATCGCGACGATCAGGCGGTAGCCGTCGCCGCGACCGACCTTGGTCGGCTCGCAGTAGACGGCATCGTCGAAGTCGCGGGCGTCCTCGCCGTCGATCGTCACGAGCGGCACGTCGCGCAAATCGACGCGGAAGCGCAGGTCGGTCGGACGTACCGCGTCCGGCAGTGCGGCGGCATCATTGAGCGCCCGCTGGCCGAATTCGTGCGGCACGCCGTACTTGCGCACGGCGATCTCGATTTCCATGCCCGGATCGTCGATATCGCCGAGCACTTCGACGACGCGGCCAAGCGGTTGCGAGTGGCGGCTCGGGAAGTCGGTCAGTTCGACGACGACGACCTGCCCGACCTTCGCCTTCTTCACGTTCTGCGTGATCAGGATGTCGTGGCCGATGCGCTTGTCTTCGGGCGCGACGATCAGCGCGCCGTTCTCGTTGAGCAGGCGGCCGATCACGCGCTTGTTCGCGCGCTCGGTGACCTCGACGACATGGCCTTCCGGCCGACCGCGGCGATCGTAGCCGACGATCCGCGCGAGCACGCGGTCGTTGTGCATCACCTTCTGCATTTCGCCGTTCGGCAAAAACAGGTCGTCCTGGCCGTCGTCGCGGATCACGAAGCCGTAGCCGTCGCGATGCCCTTGCACGCGACCGGCAACGAAGTTCGACGGATGAGTGAGCTGGTAGTGGCCGCGCTTGTCGAGGCGGATCTGGCCGTCGCGTTCCATTGCGGCGACACGCCGGAAGAACCCCTCGCGTTCCTGGCGCTTGATCGACAGCGCTTCGGCGATGTCGTTGGCGGCCAGCGGCGCGTCGCTCGTACGCAGCACGCCGAGAATTTCTTCACGGCTCGGAATGGGGTACGGATATTTGCTCAAGGGTTTGTCGATGATTGTTCTCGTTGCGTTGACTGATGGTGCACGGCATCAACATAGAAGTGTCCGTCAGACAGTTCTATAGTGACGGCGGCGGATCATTCTATCATCCGACAGTGTCGCCAAATAACCGCGAATGCCGCGTGCAGGCGCCGCGGCGGCCGGTTCGCGGCGCATCGCAAAAATGTGTTGACACGGATAATTGGGGCGCTATAATTTCGCTTCTTTGCAGCAGGCAGCTACTGCAAAACGTGCCCAGGTGGCGGAATTGGTAGACGCACTAGGTTCAGGTCCTAGCGGTGGCAACATCGTGGAGGTTCGAGTCCTCTCCTGGGCACCATCTGTTTTTTGAAAAGGTCGGCTTATGCCGGCCTTTTTTCATTTCCGGCCTTGCCTTACGCGCACTGGCCGCACCATATGCCCGTCACTCCGATCGATAGCAGAATTAATCGGTTATCGATTGCCCTTCCCGTTGGTACGTTAGCCGCGTTGCTTTCAACGAACCCAACGGGGAACCCGCTCCATGACGTCGATGAACCGCCGCGCATTCGCGCAGGCGATGCTGGCCGCCGGCCTGAGCGCCGCCGGCATCCGGACGCACGCCGAAAACACGCCATCCACCCTGCGCATCGGTTATCAGAAATCGTCGACGCTCATCACGCTGCTCAAGACGCGCGGCACGCTCGAGCAGTCGCTCGCGCCGCTGGGCCTGCGCGTGTCGTGGCATGAATTCGCGAGCGGCTTGCCGCTGACCGAAGCGCTCAACGTCGGCGCGATCGATTTCAGCGCCGACGTGGCCGACACGGTTCCCGTCTTCGCACAGGCCGCGCATGCGCGGTTCGTGTACGTCGCACAGGAAGCGCCGTCGCCCAAAGCGCAGGCCATCATCGTCAAGAACGACAGCACGCTGCGCACGCTCGCCGATCTCAGAGCCAAGCGCATCGCCGTCACGAAGGCTGCCGGGAGTCACTATCTGCTGCTTGCCGCACTCGCGCGCGCCAAGCTCGCCCCAACCGACGCCGCGATCCATTACCTGACACCGGCGGATGGCCGCGCGGCGTTCGAGCGCGGCAGCGTCGATGCGTGGATTACGTGGGATCCGTATGTCGCGTCCGTCGACTCGAACCCCGACGTGCGGATTCTGGCCGACGGCAACGGGCTTGCTTCGTACCAGCGTTATTACCTCGCGTCGAGCAGCTTTGCCGCCGCGCGCCCCGACGTCATCCAGATCGTCTTCGACCGTCTGTCACAGGCCGGCGCGTGGCTGCGCGAGCATCAGCGGGAAGCCGCCGATACCCTTGCGCCGATCTGGGGACTCGACGCGAAGACGATCGAGCGCGCCAACGCGCGACGCAGCTATCTCGTGCGCGCCGTGGTCACGCAGAATTTCGGTGAGCAGCAGAAGATCGCCGATACGTTCCTCGCAGCCGGCTTGCTGCCCGCCCGCGTCGACACGGGCGATGCACTGCGCTGGAATTTCACGGCTAAGCGTGCGGAGCCGATCGGAGTCTGATGCCCCGCCCATGCAACGCACGATATTTTTATCGCCGTCGCTCAAATTGTGTTGACAGCTTCTTCGAACACGCTACAATAGCGGTCTTCGCATCGCAGCAAGCGAAACGTGCCCAGGTGGCGGAATTGGTAGACGCACTAGGTTCAGGTCCTAGCGGTGGCAACATCGTGGAGGTTCGAGTCCTCTCCTGGGCACCATC